>NZ_JAVYAE020000001.1:938148-1397990 GCF_032334105.1 Paenibacillus hubeiensis | reverse complement strand
AGCGTCTTTAGGCGCAGTTTGGCAACAAGGGGTTATACCCCAAGAGCAAACCACCCGTTGGACGGGTGGTCCTGATTTTGAGGAGAGATCCAAGTGGAAAAAGTGCAGTTGATTAACGGTCTTGTCACAACCAAATACACTGAGGTGTTTCACGAAAAGGACTATAGCTTTAATGCGCCGCATCACTTCGAGGTACGATCTGTAGAGGGCGGTCTGCTTGCAGAAGTGAACTTCCAGGAAGGCCCGATCAAAGAAGCGGGGATCAATGGTGTTATGAACGAGGATCTGATCGCCATGGTTATAGCCAGACTGGAAGGATTCCAAAACAGTGATTATCGCTGTCGAGATAACGCCATGGCCATAACCAAGTTGGAAGAGTCGTTGTTGTGGTTGCGTAAACGAACAATGAGCCGTGAAGTGCGCGGCGTGGAAGGGACCCACACGGTTTAACGGATTAATTAAAACAAAAGGGAGTGAGTACCATGGCGCATGCAAATATCGTGGATCACATCGGGAGCAAGGTTACTGTGTTCACCAAAGACGGTAACGCGGCTGAGAACCGGCAGTTGCATACGGTGGATGAGTTCGGGATCGTAATTTCGAACTTTAACGGCAAACAGACGTTTATCCCGTGGATCCAAGTGAAATATGTGGATTACGAAGACGAGCAAAAGGTTTCTGTAGCATCAAGTGATTAGATTAATCGGCACCAACCGTGGTGCCCAAAATACATAAAGGAGCTGAACGATATGGCAGGAGGGCGGAAAACTAAATATCATTCTCACGTGGAACCCAAGCTCCTGCAGATCGAGGCTTGGACGCGAGACGGTATGATCCAGGAGGACATTGCGCGCAAACTCGGCGTGGCGATGTCCTCTTTTTCTGAGTATAAAAACAAATTTCCGGAATTGGCGGAAGCCTTAAAAAAAGGCCAAGAGGTTGCCGACATCGAGGTCGAGAATGCCCTATTCAAACGTGCACTGGGCTACCGATACGATGAGGTTACCCGTGAAGCAGCTAAAGAGCTTGACCAAGAAACAGGCGAATACAAGACGGTTATGGTGGAGACCAAGCGCGTAACGAAGGAAGTTCAGCCGGATGTTACGGCTCAGATCTTCTGGCTCAAGAACCGCAGGCCGGAGTTGTGGCGTGACAAGAAAGAGGTTGACGCCGATGTGACTGGATCCATGCAGGTTATCTTTGATGCGGGGATGAGCAAAGATGAGTAAGGTTATCATCCCGTATAAGCCGCAGCCTCGGCAGCAGGTTTACCACCAAACCGAAGCTGATGAGATCCTGTATGGCGGTGCTGCCGGCGGCGGTAAGTCTGAGGCGACGATCTGGGACGCGCTGAAATACGCCATGCAGTATCCGGGCAGCCGTCAGATCATTTTCCGACGGACGTTTCCTGATCTCAAGCGTTCCATCATTGCGAGGACGCTGCAGGTGTTCCCGAAAGAGCTTGGGAAGTACAACCAGTCTAAGTATGAATGGTCGTTTATCAATGGATCCGTAATCGAGCTGGCGTATTGGGATAATGACGCCAACTATACGAACTATCAAGGCGCAGAGTATGACGTCATCCGATGGGAGGAGTTAACCCAGTTCGAGGAAAAGTGGTATCTGTACATGCTGTCCCGGCTTCGGGGTAGCAAGCCATTCCCCCGATACGTTAAGAGTACAACGAACCCAGGCGGCGTAGGCCATACATGGGTGAAGAAGCGTTTTGTTTCGATCGGTCCTGCTGAAACGGTTCACCATATCACAGAGACCGACGACGAGGGAAATACGCTGTACTGGCCAGACGGAACGCCCAATGCCGGCGAACCGATCATCCGCAGCCGGATATTCATCCCCGCAAACGTTCATGACAACCAGGCTCTGGTCCAATCGGATCCGGGCTATTTGGCAAGATTGCTGGCTCTCCCTGACATTGAGCGGAAGCAGCTGCTTGAAGGAGATTGGGATGTATTTGCTGGTCAGTACTTTAGTGAGTTCAGCCGAGCTGTTCACGTTGTGGATCCGTTCGAGATCCCGCGAGAGTGGAAGAAGTACCGAGCCCTGGATGAAGGCTATACTGATCCGTTTGTCTGTCTGTGGATCGCGCTGGCGCCTGACGGTACCGGATATCTCTATCGTGAGCTGGCGCAGACCAAGCTCCTGACCAGTGAACAGGTGGAGATCACCAGGCTGAACAGTCCAGTGAGAGAACGGTATGAGTACAACGTGGCCGATACCTCATTCTGGAATAAGTCCAAGACGGAGAACATTACGCCTGCTGAGATCTTCGCTCAGAAGGATGTACCTCTGATCCAGGCGAAGAAGGAACGCGTCAACGGTTGGAAACGGCTGAGGGAATGGCTTCACGTCACGGATGAAGTGGATTGGGTGACTGGCAACTTTTACAAAACGGCCAAGCTCAAGATATTCAGTACGTGCGTCAAAGCAATCGAAGCGATCCCGGCCATGATGCACGATCCGCATAAGGTGGAGGACGTGGCAGATCATGCACTGGACCATATCCCGGATGCGCTGCGCTATTGGGTCATGAGCCAGCCGACAGCAGGCAAGGGTGAAGAGGCGTGGGGAGCAAACCCGGAGTCCATCCCTGATCGATATTCTGCGGACAGCGACGACGATGACGATCTGCCAGAAGTCGAGGGCTTCTGGTAATTCCGTATGCATGTTTTATGCAAGACATGTGTTCCAAATCCGGGATTTTGTGCAATAGTCCGACACCTCAAACCCTTGGTACATAAGGGTTTATTCGTGTTTGTGGCTGAACCCTTTATGCATCGTTTATGCAACGACCCGCAAAGACGCATGGTTACGCTATTTTACATTTTGAACCAGCAGGGATTTTATGCAGTGATTATGCAGACAGGAGAGTGAAAAATGGAAATTGTATTCGCCGTTATTATTGTGGTGGTCGTGGGCTTCCTGGTATTGCAGCTGCGTGAGCAGGACAAGGCCATCAAGGATCTGACGGATCGGCTGGTTGCTCGTAATCACAGCGAGTATCTGGCGTCGAAGGTCCAGCATGAACGGCCTCCGAATGATGATCCACCTGAGCGACTAAGCTGGTATGACGATCCGATCGAAGGTGATAAGGAATGAATCTGATAGATAAGGTGAAGGGGATCTTCACTGCTCAGGATGCGACGGATTCCACGAACCCCAACACGCCGGAGCAGCAGCGGATCTGGGATATGGTGGACGAGGATTACCAAATCTTCAAAGCGGCCAGGCAGCCGGTGGAGGAACACTGGCGCAAGGAACAGCGGTTTTACATGGGAGACCACTGGCACGGTCTTCGGACTGAGGCCGCATCCAAGCGCAGACCGGATGCCGTGGACAACATCGTGTTCAGCCAGCTCGAGTCAATCGTGGGTAAGCTGGCGGGGTGGATGCCGTATCCAGACTTCACTGCTCCAGAACCAGGCGACGAACAGAAGGCACGAGACCTGAACGACTTCATGCCATATGAGCTGCGCAAAATCAAGTTCAAACAAAAGCATATGCGCGCAGTGAGGCGTATGGTCATCCACGGCCCGCTGATCTATAAGACGATCTACGACCCTACGGTCGAAGGTGGAAGAGGCATGAACAAATACACAGGCCGAAACGATATCCTGCCGGTGGACTTGGCCACATTTTTCCCGGATCCGCGTGTGCATGATTTCATTTACCTGCAGCAGATGGCTGCCATCATCGTGCATACCCGGCAGCCGCTGGAGTATTTCCGCAAGCGTTGGCCAAAGCAGGGCGCCAAGGTGCAGCCGGATAACGGATCTGCCGACATTGACGTGTTTGACGATACCACCGAAAGCCAGAATCACCGCACAGACAAGACGTCCGGCTTGATCGAGTACTGGTATCGAGGCCTGCCAAAGATGATGACTCCAGAGGACAAAGAGCTGTTCAAGGATCTGGCTGAGGAGGCGCTTGCCCTCGGTACCGACCCATCAGAGTTACTGGCCAAGTCAAAAGGAGATATGGAAGGTGTTCACTGCATCTACATCTCCACGTCTGGCGTCATGCTGGAGCACAAGTCATATGTGTATGATCACGGCGAGTATCCGTTCACGGCCCGTACACTTTACCCCGAAGAAGGTTCAGCCTGGGGCAAAGGGTTTGCTCGGGACATGATCAAGCCGCAGATCATGAAGAACAAATATGCCGAGATCGCGATCGAGACGTCGGCCAAGATGGGCGGTCCTGCCATTGCTTATGAGGAAGGAGCCATCACACGTCCCCGCACTTGGCAGGAACAACGCGGAATGCCAGGTGCCATGCTTCCAGTCGCCCCTGGACGGATGAATGCCGTGAAGGAGCTGCAGGGTGTCAATGTGCCGGCAACGGTATTCAATGGTCTGAACTACTATGACGAAATGCTGCAGAAGATCCCGGGCCAGTTTGACAGCTCCAACGGCCAGGCCAGCAGTAAGGTGACCAGCGGTGAGCAAGCCAAGGCTCTCATGGCTGCAGCGGGTACGCGTCTTAATACGGCTTCTGACATGATTCAGGAAGCGCTGGAAGAGGTGTTCGCTCAGTACGTGGAACTGATTGCACAGTTTTACACGACGGAGCGGGTTGCTAGAGTGACTGGGCGTTCCGTCACGATCAGCCGTAATTCTATCGTTTCCCGCGTCCAAACCAAGTATGAGACTGGAAACACCTTGATTGATCCGGAGACCGGAGAAGAGCAACCAGAGGCATTTCCAGTCGACGAGGAGTTTGTTCCTGAGTTTGACATCCTGGTCAACATCAGCGTGGACAAACCCCAGGACCGCGAATACTGGCTGCAGCTTGTATTCAACTTGATGAACGTGCGTGACCCGATTACGCAGCTCCCCCTGGTTGATGCAGAAGCGGTTCGTTTCGTTATCCAGACTGGGCGTATGGAGCCGATGGACGTCATCAAGCGCCGCATCGAGGAAGAGTACGGAATACAGCAACAGTTCCAGCAGGCTCAGCAGCAAGCCCAGGAAGCACAGGCTCAGGTACAGCAGCTCAGTCAGCAGAACCAAGAGATGCAGCAACAGCTTGGTCAGCTAACCGGAGAACAGGCGCAGCGTGAGCAACGCGATCGGGAGTTTGAACAGGGGTTGAAACAACAGAAGATGAATTTGGATGCGGCAAAAGTAGCCAGCCAGCTCATGCAGCCGCAACAACCAGGCCAAAGGTGAGAATCCTCTGGCCTATTTATTCTGCCGCCAGCCATAGCGGATGAGGAGGAAATACGACATGACTATTCCAAACGCCAGCCATAGCGAAGAGGAGCAAGGTCAACAGGAACATACCAGCGAGGAGGAGATCCGCGCATATTACGAGGCCTTTGGGATCGAGTATCCACAAAGCGAAGATCCCAAAGGCGATGACCTAGAAGAAGAGCATGAGGATGATCCCGAACCGGGAGAGGATCCTGCCATAGATCCAGCCCCAGGAACGGAAGTCAAAGGCCTGCAGGTGAAGTATAACGGCCAGGAAACTCTGGTCCCCGATGATCAGGTCAGGGACTACGTCGAAAAAGGCATGAACTACGACAAGATTAAGGGACGGAACCAGCAGTATGAGGCGGCTCTTGATCGCCTTGCACGCCAGCAAGGATACAAGGATCATGCCGATCTGATGGCTAACCTGGACCAAATTGAGCAGGCAGCTGCCCAGAAGCAGAAGGACCAGTTCGACAGTCTGCAGCAGAACCTTCGAGAGGAAGCGCTGAATGCTGGGATCGACCCGGATGCCCTGGATCAATACCTGGAGCAGCATCCGCTTCTGCAACAAGCTCGGGAGCTGATTCAACAATCAGAGCAAGCGCAAGCTCTGCAAACACAGCAGGCCGAGCAACAACAGCAAGTTGAGGCGTGGGAAGCCTTCTTTCGGAAGTACCCCGCTTTGGCCAATGAGGTTTCCGAAGATGGTACCTCGGCGCCATGGCTTACTCCAGACATGCAGGCACGGATCCAGCGTGGATACGACCCAATCGATGCCTATGAGCTTGTTCACCGGGATACGCTGACCGCCCAGACCCGCAAGCAAGCCGAGCAGGCGTTCATCAAGAACCAGCGCCTGAATAAGCGATCCCAGGTGGAAACCAATCCCCCAGGCAGTCTGGAACCACAGGCACCGCAGGAATTGCGTTCGGCATTCGCCATGTTCGGGCTGGACCCAGCGGGGGCGCAGAAATACGCGAAGAATTTTGAATAGGGAGGTAGTGCGAAATGGCACAGGGATTTAAGTACGTATACAACGACTATGGTAAGGATCCGACACGGATCACGTCGCAACTCATGACGGATGATGAGGCAGGTTTTGCTGGCGAAGCGATTAAGATCGTTGCAGGCCGTGTAACCAAAGCTGGCCCAACTGACGCCATCGCTGGTTTTCTCACAACCAACGTGAAGGCTGGCAAAGACCAAGAGACGGAGTTCATTCTGGCCCGTGAGGGCGATTGGTATGAGGGGCCATTCACAGGCACGGCTGCTGCAGGCTTCGTTACAGGAGCCAATGAGATTGCACTGGCTGCTGACGGCCTGTCCGCCGATGCGGCTACGGTGACGGGTGGATCTCTTGCCGTATTCGAAATCAACGACAACAAAAAGACAGCACGGTTCAAAGTAAAGAATCGTCAGTTGTCCTAATTCAGATAAGAACAGAGAGGGGATTAAACTATGCAAACGGCATTGAGATGGGATCCGAAGGTTCTGGAGCCGATTTATAAGGAGCTCTACGCTTTGGAGATGAAAAACAAAAAGGACTTCATTCCGCTGTTGTACAATGTGACAACTTCCAACAAATCGATGGAGTCGTACACTGGAGCCGGCAGCGAGGGAACCATGGAAGAATGGAGCCACTCGAATAATCAGGTTCATTATGAGGACATCGATGAGCTGTGGGAGAAAATCATCAAGAACCGTAAATTCTCCGACGGCCGTATCATCGAACGCGACTTTATTGATGACCTGAAGCTTTCCGAGATTACTCGCCGAATTAAGTCCCTGTCTGGATCCGTGTATAAAACACAACAGATGCAGGCGGTCGAGTTCCTGAATAACGGTTTTGCTACCACGGGTCCAAACTGGCGCGGTCGCATCGATAAATATGCAGGCCCGGACGGCAAGCCTTTGTTCGCAGCAGATCACCCATACAGCCCGACGAACAGCAAGGACGTGCAGTCCAACTTGGGTAACAGCCCATTGAATATTGACACGTGGGATGAAACCGCAGTGAAGATGCAGGAATGGGTTGATGATCGTGGTGATACGATGGCCGTTATCCCAGATACGCTGATCGTTGCCCCTTACAATGCGAGACCTGCATTCAAGATTGCAGGCTTGCCAGATGCGGATCTTCCGAAGTTTGAGCCAGGAAGCAATCACTTCGACGTCAACATGTACCAAGGTACGATCAAGGTCATTGTCAATCCGTTCATTCCTGCGAGCAAACGTAAGAACTGGTTCGCGGCTGACTCTGCCCGTCTGAAACAGTTCAACATCTGGCAGTGGAGACGGAGAATCGAGAACGGTACACTGACCGACTTCGATACAGAGGTTTCCAAGTTCAAAGCGATCGGCCGCTGGGCTTACGGGTTCACCAACTACTCGTTTATTTTCGGCCATAACGTACAGGAATAAGAGGGAGCTCCGGCCCCTCTTTTTCTACTTTGGAGGTGTATCATGTTTCGCGACGAATTGGACGCACTCAATGCGATCTATAAGGAGCAGCAGCGCACGAATCAGCTGCTTGAAAAATTGATTGGAGGTAATGACAGTGCCATTGAACCACAGCAGAATGCCGAATTATCAGAAGGTAATTCCCGCAGCCGAAGCGCCAAGACTTCCCGAAAAGAGGGAAGCTGATTACGTTGTCTTTGTTGATGAGACCGGAACACCGATCGATCTGGGATCTGGTGGGGGATCCGGACCAATCACATCGAACGACATCACTGATGCCACAGACACGGGTAAGGCTGTTCTGAAAGCAGCATCCGCAGCTGCGGCCCGCACAGCGATCGGAGCAGGGACATCCAGTTTAGCGATCGGCACAACGGCTTCAACGGCCGCAGCGGGTAACCATGTCCACGCCGCGTCGGCAATTACAGCTACAGCAATCGCCCCTGGTACGGCAACGAACGTACAGGCTATTCTCGCTGAGCTTAATGCACGTATTACTGCATTGGAAAACGCATAGGGAGGATTAGACATGAAGGTGAGCGACATCGTGGAGGAGATCATCGAAAAGTCGCCGCACACACTGTCACCGGCATCGATCCTGCGCAAGATTACACAAGTGCGGGATCGGCTGTTGCGTAACCTAGGGTCAGCTCAGCAGCAATCCGAGACGGTTTGCACTGCGATTGATCTGGTTAAAGATCAGCCGGCATACACATTGCCATGCCCTCAAAGTGCCGTGACAGAGGTGACTATGCTGCGTGATGATGTGTATGTCCGGCTGCCGCTCCGGCAGTTTCACAACGCATCGATTAAGCCATACCACTATTTTCAGGCGGGACAAATCGGTATTGTACCGACGCCTGATACAGACGTGCCGTACGGTATCAAAATCTTTCATGCTCCCGTACTGTACCCGCTGAGGTTGCAGGATATGGACGGGGAAACCGGCTTTGATCCGGATTACGACATGCTCCTGGTGTACGGGGTGCTGAGGGAAATCACAAGCGGCAATGAGGCAGAGGAGTATAACAACAAGTACATTCAGCTTTATACGGAATATCAATCGGCTTCCAATGGCTATGAACGGTATTCCGTGGATGAAAGGTGGTAAAGCATGAGCAGATATCCTTGGAGAGATACCAGCCCCGACATTGCAGGGGGGCAACCGCCCCAATGGGAGACACCGCAGGGAGCCCAGAAAAAAGCAGACAAGGCGCTGGAAGAGGCCAAAGAATACACGGATCAGCAGAATGTTGATTTTACAGCGCATATCCAAAATACCGTTATTCATGTCACGCAGGCAGACAAAGATAACTGGAACAGCAAAGCCGCTGGTAATCACACGCATCCAAACGCCACACCGACGACGCCTGGATTTATGTCTGCTGCAGATAAGCAGAAGCTTAATGGGATTGAGAATGAGGCGAACCATTACGTTCACCCTGTTACACACCCGCCGTCTATTATCGCTCAAGATGCATCAAACCGCTTCGTTACTGATGCAGAGAAAGCAACTTGGAACGGTAAAGCAGAAACAACCGAGGCCACCACGACAAGCAAGGGGCTGATGTCCCCTGCCGACAAATTGAAGCTGAATGGGATTGAAGAAGGGGCAGAAGTGAATCAAAACGCATTTGCCCAAGTGAATAACGTTGTGGCCAGCGATCCATCTGATACCCTGTCCGTTGTTGGTGGTGTTGGTATTACCATTACCACGAATCCCAACAATAAAGAGTTAACAGTAACAGCCACCGGGAGTGCAGCCCCTGGGCCACACGGACCTACGCATACTGAATATGGAGCTGATCCTATTCCCTCTGCCACGGTATCTGAAGGCGGGCTGATGAGTTCGGCAGATAAGTCCTTGCTTCATGAGATTACAGAACGAATAGACACCCCTGAACGTAAGGCTGTTACGCTGCAGCCGGGTATTAGTGTCGTTAGTGCCGAACAGGATGCAGCGTTTCGGCTTGCTGGCCTACAAGGCCATACCGAGCTTAACTACCAAAGCCAAATCGGTATCTATGGCGTACTTAACCCGTATGTCATCCGATATGGCCTCAATCTGCTGCCGCCGTTTTATGAGTGGAGTTATCCATCGACGGCAGCGAAATACTCGTCCAATGCTCCTTATGAATTGGTGTTTTTGGGGAATGGCACCAACGCTGTATCTCTTGGAGTAAGAGTGCCTGTTTTGCCGAGCACAACCTATACTATTCAAGTGGATTCCGGCGGGGTCGGTCAAATTGGTTTAAACGCTTTTAGCGCTGATGGTACTTCGCTTGACGCAACGGCTGGCGCCCCGTTTGGGCGATTTACTCATGCCGATGAAATTACGTTCACAACACCTGCGAGTGCGGCTATCATTCAGGTTCTTATGTACCGTGCTAGTGATGCACTGGAGCCAGTGACTTTCAAAAATCCCGTGCTCAATATTGGCAATACAGCATTACCGTTTCTCCCGCGTGAAGACACCATGCTTGCCCTGCAAACGGAACTGCACGCCCATCCAGACACCGGAGCCAACCCGGATATGGTGTTTGAGCGAGACGGTCAGTATTTCACATTGGCGAAGTGGCGTAAGGTTGTATTGGATGGATCATTAAGTTGGATTTACACCGGAACAAGTTCTGGGTTCAAGAATGTCAGTGCGACCGCTGTTATCCCAGGATATGCCCCGATTTCTTATATCGCAACAAAGTATAACGGAAATAAGCTGAGTGTTATTCCTACATCTACAAATCCCGATGCTATAGGAGTAGGAACTACCGGTAATTTGTTCATTTCGATTAAATCAGAGGATAGTGGGTGGGGAGACGCCTATACTCCTACAGCCGATGAGATTAAAGCGTATTTCATGGGATGGCGTATGTGCGATGCCAACGGTAATACGTATGTAAGTGGTACAAAATATTGGCGGGATGACCTAGGTGGAACTATGGTCTTTGGATCGACTGCGGTATTGCCAGTTACAAAGGCGTCCAATTACACACCATACCAACTCCTATACCAGCTTGCTACGCCAGTCGTCGAGTCGATCACGTCTGAGGGGCAATTGACGTTCTTCGAGGGAGATAATCAGGTTGAGGTAGGCACGGGGATTGTCCTGCGTGAGAGCGTTAAGCCGTTTGTTAGTAGCGGGTACGCAGTCATAAACAACATTGATGCAGCGACCAGCCTTTTGAAATTTAAAACAAATGCAATCCTTGCCGTTTATAAGAACGGACAAAAAGACTCTGCATGGAAAATCGTATCAGATTCTTACGCTAACGGAAAATATCGGGCTTATCTGCCCACAAATGAATACGATCCATCCGCAGCTTACAGCGTCACATACCTGAAGCTGGACAAATATCCGTCTACCACCTTTGACGGAACATATGCCGAGAACGAAAAGGCACTGTTGCTGGATACTGTTCGAACGCTTCAGGAGAACATAACACGGATATCGGTGCTTGAGAGCAAGAAGGCTGAGAAGGATAATCCAGCTTGGATTGCTCCGACACTGCTAAACGGTTGGGTAGCCTTCGGAAGCATGTTCAGAACAGCACAATTTTACAAAGACGCTAACAACGTGGTTCACGTCAGAGGCTTCATTAAATCAGGCTCTGCTGCGACAATTTTCATATTTCCCAAAGGATATCGACCTCACGATAAAGCACTCGCCGTACCTGCTGTCTCAGCTACAAGTTCCGATGGAACAGGGATAACAGCAGGAACTTTAAACATTTTACCTGACGGACAAGTTCAACCAGCTGTGAACATAAAAAACGGGTTCTTAACGTTGGAAGGGATAACATTCTTAGCAGAACAATAAAGGAGGGATCACATGAAAGCCGTACCTAAAGTAAATACAGACGGACTCTATTTGGAGGATGAGTTGGTGGACGATGCCTTTTCCGGTGTCGTCCATTTTTATGCTGAGCCTGAAACTCCGGAAGAGGATCAGGAAGAAGAAAGAGAGATTGCCGGTTATCTGGTCGGCGTGCCGGCGCCTGCTGGTCTGTTCCGGCCACGCTTTGACTTGGAGGCGTGGGAAGCGTACCAGGAAGCGTTGAAAGATGGACCACAGGAAAAGTTTCCTGACCTATGGTCTGAGGGGCTAAGCCAGGAAGAGATTGACGAACTGACCAAGCCACATCCTGTGGGGCCTTCCGAAATGGACAGGATCGGAGAGCAACTGGTTCAACGCGAACTGGAAGCGTTAGAGCTGAAGCAGCAGAATGAAATCTTGGGTCAGCAGATTGTTACGCGGGAACTGGAGAGTGCAGACCTGAAGGCGCAAAACGAAGCTTTGGGCGCGCAAATTGTTGGTCTGGAATTGCGGGTGCTATCCATGGAAACACAACCGAAGGGAGACGAGGCAAATGTTTAATTCCGATTTCGAAAGACTCCAATATTATTATGAAAAGAAATGGGCGAAGGAGCCGCAGCTCAAGCAGTATGTTTCCTTCGGGGTTATCACTCCGGACGAATTCGAGCAAATCACTGATCAGAAATACGAGGTATAAGCATTAGGGGATACCTTAAGAAATAAGGGGGAGCTGATCCCGTGAACATAAATGAAATTATCTCCGAAGCAGACATGCTTGTTCCGAATGAGGTGCCGATCGGGGATAAAGTGATCTGGTTGAATGCGCTGAATCAAGACTTCTTCAATGTCGTGAAGATCCCGAAGATTGCAAAATTCGATTGCGTGACAGGGCAAGGGGATTATGTTCTGCCGGCTGATGTACGTCAGAAAAATATTGACCTGATGATGATCGGCATGTTCCCGTACAAGAGTCTGGATCGGGACGACGTGACGCCGGCACAGAATGCCTATTCTTTTGATGATGTGACAAAGACGCTTTCCCTATTCCCCGCACCGTATAGTAATCTGAAAGGATTTTTGCGGTACCGGCGAATAGCCACAACCTTGTTCACGTCTACGGCGCTAACTGTGCCGCCGGATGCCCCGGAGGAATACCACTGGACGTTCATCCCTGCGCTGGCATCGATGCTGGCCAGCAGCCAGGACGACATGACAAAGGCGTCCAATTACGAGAACCAGTACAAAGCTGCGTGGAACGTGGCTGCTCAGAACTATCAGGCAGGTGCATCGTGATGAAGCCAATACAGTATCAGGCGTCGCAGAACCAACCACTTAACGGCATGATGCAGCCTATTCCCATCCGAGAGTTCCGGGGGCTGAACACTTACGATCCATACTCTATTGAGGACAGTTATTTTACGGAACTGCAGAATTTGTCCACTGACGATTATCCAGCCATCTCTACGCGACCCGGATACGCCATCCAAGGCGCATTTGGGACTCGCGTACTTGGCATGGGAGTATGGCGAGGACGTGAGCTGCATGCCGTATTCAGCGACGGTACGTGGCGCCGGTTAATCGGGAATGCCTGGACAACGCTTGCCAGTGGATTGAATACGTCTGCTGAATGGTCGTTTACCAACTTCGATGGAAACTTGGGCGGTGTAAACCTGATCGGGTGCAATGGGGTTGACTCCATGCGCAAGTACAACGGTTCTACGGTATCTGTGTTGAGCGGAGCGCCCTCGAATGGTAAATACATCACCACGTATCAAAACAGGCTGTGGTGCGCCGTAGGCAACGAGCTTTGGTCATCTGCGCTGGACCAGCCGGAGAACTGGAATACATTCGCTGGGAACCAACAGGACAGCTACCGTAAGACAATTGAGTCATCGCATGGCGAAGACATAAATATGTTATCGGGCAGCCTGTACCGCCTGACAATCGGTATGCCATCATCTATTCACCTGCTGATGGGTGGTCAACCGTCCGATTTTAACAGCCGTGTGGTCACCGACGACGAAGGTGTAGCAAGCAACAACGCTGTTACGGCGCGCGAAGGATCACTGAGTTTCATGCACAAGTCAGGCATATATGAATACTCGGCGGCGGCACTGCCAGACAAGGGATTCAGCGACGTCATTCGAACGTACTATGGCAACATCGGCACAACGAGTGCTGCTGGGTCGGACGGATCCCGGCAATACTTTAGTACGCAAAACGGCGAAACGCTGGTATATGATCCACGCATTGGAACATGGACACGCTGGGTTACACCGGTGCCTACTTGTTATGCATCGATCGGCCAAGATTTGTACATCGGCACAGCTACAGGCCAAGTGCTGAAACTGGGCGGCACCACAGATATCTCAGGAGCAATTGCCTGGAAGGCAGTGACCAAGCCGTTCACTAACCAGTCTATTGCGCAACGGCAACGCTGGCTCAAGATGTGGATTGTGGCTGAGATGGCAGTGGGAAGTACGCTGAATATCAGCCTATCCAGCCAGGCGTCTGGAGAGAGCTGGGATCTAGTGAGTACAGTCACGGCGTCATCAACTGTTGCACAGCGGATCATCATTCCTGTGAGGAAGTTCGCCCTGGAGAACACGGTTCGGATTAAACTGGAGGGCACAGGGTGGATCCGGCTGCATGAAATTACAAGACAGGTGCGGCAACTGCCGCTCTATTAAGGAGGAAACATGGGAATTCAAGACGTAGCACCAGCATTCCGGAACCCGCCTACATTCAGTGATCTGGAGGAAGTTAAGGCGTATCTTAAAGACAACATCAACAAAATTGCACGCAGCCTGCAAGATATCGACTTCATGATCAACGGCACGCTGGATGTAAACAACATCCGGGCCGAAGGGATCGAGGCTCGGAACATTAAAGCCGAGGCAATCACGGCGGACAAAATTCAAGCTGGGGCCATCACGACCGAGAAGATCCAGGCAGGTGCAGTGACGGCCGATAAAATCACCGTTAATGAGTTGTCCGCGATCACCGCGAACCTGGGGCATATCATTTCAGGTTTGATCGAGTCGATCGAGATTTACGGGTCATACATTGCCACAAGGCGTAATGCATATCCGCGTTGTGAAATGAGCGCCACGGGTAATGTGTTTGGGGCTTTCAATGATGCGAATAATAGTGTTGTGATTGAACCTGATTACGGCGGATCGCCGGCATTACGTTTCACTGTAGCAGGAACCGCCCGAGGTAGGATTCATAATCTCATTGGATATCCGATCTTTGAAAGTGATACAGCACTAGGCTTACAGGCAGGCGGCACAATTTTTGTAAATGCTGCTCAAATGAATTTCACGAACTGGGATAAGATTTATGCCGACAATCCTGGTCGTACACTCGGAACTGAATTGCGTGAAATCTATGACCGTATCGAAGCGCTGGAAGGCGGCTGATATACGATACGATATGGAGCAAATATGATATGGTCCCACGAAAGCTGTGGTATATTGGTGGAAAATGGTATAAGGGAGAATGTACATGAAAAAGTATGTTGCTGGTTTCCTTGCTGGTGCCTTATTCACGCTTGCTGGAGCAGCTTTCGCGGACGATATCCAGTCGTTGATTGGTAAAAAGATTCAAGGAGAAGCGGTCGTGGAACTGAATGGACAGACCTTGGACACTGCAATCATTATTGACGGCAAAAGCTACGCACCGGTTCGTGCAATTGGGGAAGCTGCCGGCTATGACGTGAGCATGCAGAACAAAAAGATCATCCTGGACGAGAAAACGGCCGCGACTGCAACTACTCCTGGAAAGGGGACGAGTGTGGAAGAACAGAAGGCTAAGCTAGAGGCACGTATCGTTGATATAAAACAACGGATATCTGATACAAAGAAGTTGATTGCAGCAAGTGAGTCAGTGATTAATGATCCAACAAAAGATAGTGCAGGGGAAGAAAATTTCCTGAAAATGCGCCAGGCAACTTTGGTTGAACAACAAGCGTTACTCGCTGATCTCGAAGCACAGCTTGAGGCGTTAGAATAAATAAATTGCGGACTCCTAGAAGGGGTCCTTTTTCATTTATAAGGAGGTGCACCATGGCATACGAGACAACAGGCACCGTCGTAAAGAAGAAAGATCCGATCGCCGTCAACGGCACTGTAGGGAGCTTTGCCCCTTCTGTGGCTGGCAGTGTCAAATCGTTAAACAAAACGCCAATCGTCACCGGGGCTGCTAATGCGCCGAGCACCCCGAATTTGGGGAACGGCGGCATTAACTATGCCACAGCCAACACAGCAGGGCGCAAGAGCATTACGTCCAACCAGGCTCAAATCAAGAACGATGATGCCTATCGGCAAAGCGAGATTGCTCGGACTTTGGCCACGATCACAAACCGACAGAACCAAGGTTTGGACGTGTCAGCACAACAGAAGTACCTCAATGTCAATCTGGGCTATCAAGCCCCTATGGCGCAAGCCGCTTCAAATGTCCAGGCGTCCCCTGTCCTTACATCACAGCAGAACAATTTTGCTATTCCAGGCAGCCGAACGGAGGAAACGTTGAGCCGAATCAACGGTCTGATCGGCACTCAAGGGCAGTATCAGTTCACCGGGCCAGAAGCCTTTTCTTATGACCCTGCAACGGATCCAGCGTATCAGGCTCAACTGGCAGAGGCGAAAAAGAACGTCGCAAACCAGCAGGCTGATACGAATGCCGGTCTCCGGGCAACAGGGCAAGGGAAATCGTCCTGGAGTGAGACCGTGGCCAACCAGATCGGGACGAGCGCCATGGAGAGCATCGCGAATAATCTGGTGCCGACTTTGATGCAGCAGGCATACCAACGTTACACCGATGACGCTAATCGTAATCTGCAGATCCAGCAAATGAACTATGGCGTAGGTCAGGACCAGATCGGCAACTTAGGCAGTTTGTACGGTCTACAGAATCAGGAGTATTTCCAGAATCCTCTGCAGGAGGCTGCTGTCACAGGGACTTATCTTCCGACAGCAGCACGTGACGCCATTAACAACTTGCTCAGCTTGAAGGAACAAGCAGAAGCTAAAGGGATCACGGCTGAGGATCGCGCTGCACTGAGCAAACAAGCGGACTTTATTCGTAACCAGTTAACATCCATGGGCATCGATGCGAGCCAGTATGGAGCTAATGTTAGCCGTGCCAATGCTACTAAGGTGAATCCAGGTATCCGGACAGTACAAGGCCAACAAATGGATTTGGCGAATAGACAAGCTAACCTGGCGGCTGCCGGTATGTATATGGATGCATCCGGTCGGATCATCACGCCGCAGAACGACTGGACAGGACTGGCGCGTCAGGCTGCCAATTCAAATACGCCTCTTACTCTCGCTGGACAAAATCAAGCATTCCAGCAGAGCATGCAGAACCGTCAGCAGGACTTTACGGAAGGTCAGCAGGCGTGGCAAAACAACTTCGCGATGGAACAATTTGCATACCAGAAAGCGCGTGACGCCGTGGCAGACAGCCAGTGGTCGGCGCAATTTGAGGAGAATGCTCGTCAGTTTGGACTTAACTATGCACTGGCCCAGCTCCAGCAGCAGGATGATGCCGCATACCGTAACGCGATGCTCTCCATCAGCGAAGATGAAAATGCTCGTGCATGGCTTGGGATGGGAGGCGGCCAGGCTGCTGAATACAGCGGCATGAGTGCGAACCAGGTATTGAGTGCTCTGCAATCACAATTCGTGGATGAGAATGACAAGTTTGTTCCGCCAACAGACTCAGCTACAAAAGATCGAATTTATCAGCAGGTTACAGGCTTCGGCCTACCGGTCGGGCAAGATGATCAAGTCCTTCTAGCTATGGGGTTGACCCAGAAGGATATCCAAGAGCTTGATAAGAAATACGGCGTGACGTCGGGAAACTGACTAGCTCCGGTGCCGCCGCCGGAGCAGCTATTATCGGATCATTAGCATCCAAATACGAATCAAGTGGAAATGCTGGTACAGTCGCTCGAACCAAAGGCGATCACGGCGGGGCCAGCTATGGTATTTATCAGTTCACCGCGAACCAAGGCTCGGCCAAAGGCTTCGTACAGTATCTAAAAAACGTAGATCCATCAGCGTATAAAACCTTGGTGTCACATCCTGTGGGATCTTCTGGTTTTGATGTTGCGTGGAAACAGGTGGCTGCGTCCAATAAGAACTTCTCGCAGTACCAGCATAATTACGCCAAGCAAGTATTTTACGACCCGACGGCCAAATCGGTCCTGAAAAATACAGGTCTGGATGTAAACAAAAGATCGTCCGCAGTGCAGGCGGCCCTTTGGTCTACGGCTGTACAGCACGGACAGGGTGGGGCGTTGAGGGTGATCAAAAACGCAGGCATTACTCCGATGATGTCTGATCAGGAGATCCTGCGGCGCTTGTATGCAGAACGTGGAGCCAACAACGGCGCCAAATACTTCAAGTCGTCATCCAAAAAAATTCAGGCTGCCGTAGCCGACCGATTTAAACGTGAATTACAAGATGCTTTAAGTATGCTGTAGAAGGAGGGAGTCGCATGGCGACAAGACTTGAACAATTTACAGAGGAACAGCGCAAGAAGGCAATGGAGATCCGCGACGCTGCCCTAAACGGCACACTTAACCTGCAACCACCGAGCGCTCCAGTCAATCCCCGGACACAGGCTGTTAAGCAATACATCGCTAGTCAAAAATCGATGGACGAGCTCAAGTCATCTTTGCCGCCTGCGCTCACTCAAACGGGACCAGACATCTTCAACAATTCAACATTGATGGGTGCTCTTGGTGGTAATCGCCAGGCTATTAAAACATATGAACAGGCTACTGGCATTGAGGTGGCTCCATTCCAGGGGCCTCCAACGCCAACGCAATACCAGATCAATAAGGGCAAAATTGCAGCGAGCGCTCGGGAAAGTCCGTTCGCTGCGTTTGTGGCCCCATTCAGTAATCTGATGAATGACTTAACGTATGGCACCAAAGCAGGTTCCTTTATCACCCGGGCTGTCGGCACCGGCGGAGGGATGTTGCTTGGTACGCCCTCGGCAGCTCCAGCGTCCACAGGTAGCGCTGCCGCAGACCGGGTGGCGGATATTACGGGGATCGCTGGTGGATTTCTTGGTGCAGGCTTTAACCCTGCGGGCGGCGGTAATCTGATTACAGCACCTTGGCGCGCCGCAAGTGGTGCAATGGCAACGCGTGCCGGGAACAACCTGACGAACCTTGTGGGCAGCGGAATCAATAAAGTCCTTCCACGGGTTAATCCCACAACGGCAAATCGTGTGGCTGAAACAGCTTTGCGAGGAGCTGCGACAGGGGCCGTCAGTAACACGGCTATGGGGCTTGTGCAAGGTCATCACAGCAATAGTGATGTCCTAACCAATGCAGCCCTTGGCGCAGGTCTGGGCGCTGCAGGTGACTTGCTCATTGCCGGCATTGGTGCAGGTTTACGTACAGCCCTGACCAAGCTAAAGGGAAATACAGGGGTTCGGCAGGCTGAGGAAATCTTAGCGCTGCCTCTTGGCCGTGGTGACGAACGCCTGAATGCGGCACAAAGACGTAACCAAACCTCGCCAGGAGCTGAGCCGCTAAGCCTTCCAGCGGGGCAATTATCGGGGCCTACGGTCGGCCGCCTGGTACGCACGCCAAACGCGTACAAGCAAAAGTTCGAGGACCTCATGCGCGTGGCCAATGAGACTCGTTTTACACCTGGTAAAGAAGCAGAAGAGCTGGAAGGTCTTTGGGCTTCAATGGCCAATCGAAATGACCCGAGCTTGTCCGAATTGATTGACCTGGCTCATGCCAGCACGCGTCGAGAGGTAACGCCAGATCTGCTGCAACGAGCCAGGCAGACACAAGCGATCCGGGAGCAAAACGGCACAGCTTTACCCGTGAAGAGTCTGGAGGACCGCATGCCGCGGCCGAGCGTGGCCAATGATGCTGCAGTTACCCAGGAGCGTCTGGCCTTCCAGCGCCCAGAGCGCTCAGGGGCTGCCCGTGATGTCGAGGTAATCAACACCGGTGGGGGCTCTGCTAATCCGCGTACAGAAGCCGTGAAGAAGTACCAGGCCGAACAGTCTGTTTCTTCTGTGCCAGCACCATCGTCCGAGGATTTCCTTTTCAGCCGCCCAGGGCGTGCTGCAGGTACGCCTCGTGCCGCCGAGCCTTCGACTCACCCGCAGCTCACAACGCGAGTGGAACAAGAGGCGGCTCAAGTAGTGGAATCCGTGCAGCAATCTCGTGTTCGGGACCGCGTTTACAACTTCCTGGATGAGGCCGAACAGGCTGCCCGTGCACGGATCGCGAAGCGCCGAGGGAATATTAACTCCAACCCATTACCGGAGTGGGGAGATTATGCGATCATCGGCGCAGCTAAGATGGGTAAAGGGACGATCAAATTTGCAGACTGGACAGAGGAAATGGTCCAGGAGTTGGGCGAACAATTCCGCCCCTCGGCTGAGCGTGTGTATCGGCTGGCCCAGGAGGAGCTTCGAAAACAGGAGCGTCTGGCCACGAAAGAGGGGCAGGCAGCCAAAGCATTCAACGAGTCCGGATCCGGCGACGCTGAAACCTTTGCCCGCAAAGTGAGCCGCGACACAAAGAAGAAAGACACCCCGTTTGCGAAGAAATGGGAACGTGTCCGGACTCAATTCATGGACGACTTTTCTGCACTGGAAGAGTTAGAGAAGCGAGTCAGAGGTTTTGTTGCTGGAGCTGAGAACAGTTTGTATAAGATGGCCCGTCTGTTCCGAGGGACGCCTGAGCGAGCGAACCAGATCGTTAAGGATAAGCTTGCGCCGATCATCAACCAGGCAGAGAAAGCCGGTTATACGGCCGATGAACTGGGGAACTATGCTGTTGCAGTGCATGCGCGAGATGTCAACGCGGCGAATTATAAATCCGGATTCACCAATGCGGAGATTAACGCAGTGATCCGGAAATATGAGAACACGCCGCTTGAAGCTGCACGTCAACAGCTAGTGCAGCTCAATCGCGATATGCTGCAGGAGCTTGTGGACAGCGGCGTGGTCAGCAAGGATCTGGCCAATGTACTCAATGATCGGTGGAAAAACTACATTCCATTGTTCCGTGCCTTTGACGAGACACCAGAGGGATTTGGCGGTCGCATGTCTGAATCGCTTGCCAATGTGGCCAGTCCGATCAAATCGTTGAAGGGATCAGAACGCAAAGTGGACGATCCGATGATCAACATGGTCAAAAATATCTTCCAGAGTGTCAATGCCGCCGAACGAAATAAGGTAGCTCAGCAGCTGAAGCGCTTGGCTGATCTGGATCCAGAGGCAAACTTTATTCGCAAATTGGATCCAGACGAGAAGGTTGATCGCAAGAACGTGGTAAACGTCAAGGTAAATGGCGAAAACGTCAAGTATGAGGTGGAGCCCGAAGTATACCGGGCTATGCTGAACCTGGACAAAGAATCGTCCGCTATGATCATTAACATTCTGGCCAAGCCTGCATCCCTGCTCCGTGCCGGTGCAACGCTGACGCCTGAGTTTTCGCTTCGGAACCCCATGCGGGACGTTCTGCAGGCATACGTGACCAGTAAGAGTGGTTTTAACCCGATCACGGACTTTACTGCTGGGTTGATCCAGTCGATCAAGAAAGGTCCACTTTACAAGGAGTGGATCGATAATCTGGGCGCGTATGGCAACGTGCTTTCCATGGACCGCGAGGTACACAAGAAGGCGCTTCAGGCCGTGCTCCGGGAGAAACCAGGCAAAAAGTTTGTGAACGTATTGACGGGTAAGGCTTTTATCAACATGCTGCGAGCCATCACGGACACCACGGAATCTGCGACAAAAGTCGGCGAGTACCGGGCAGCTCTGAGGCAAGGGGTGAGTAAGCAGGAGGCAGCGTATCGATCACGGGACCTGATGGACTTTGCCCGTGCTGGTTCGAGTGTTCGCCAGGCAAACAAGATCGTTGCATTCCTCAATGCGAATATTCAGGGGAAAAGTAAGCTGATCCGATCGATCAAGGAAAACCCGATCGGCACGACGACGAGGATGTTTGTGGCCACAACTCTGCCAACGTTGGCCATCATCGGGGCGAACCGTCAGTTTGCTAACGAGACGCAGAAGCAGACTATCGCCGATGCACCAGATTGGATGCGGGATACGTTTTGGTTGATTGCCATTCCAGGGACAGACATGGTGGCCCGGATTCCGAAACCGTTCGACATCGCTCCAATCTTTGCGAATCTCCCAGAACGAGCTGCACAGTTTGTCCTGGATAAGGATCCGAAAGCGTTCGACGGTTTCCTTCGGCGTACATTCAGCGATGCGGCTTTGCCTATGCAGATCACTGCTTTGTGGCCATTCATTGAGGGGATGGCCAATTACTCGTTTTTCCGCGAGGGAGCCATCATCCCGCAGCGGGAACAGGGCCTGGAATACAAGGACCAATATGATCCGGTACGGACTACGGAGGTGGCAAAGCTCTTGGCAGGCATAATGTCCAAAGTGACTGGGGAAAAGGGAATGTTCAAAAACTTTTCGTCACCGCGAATCATGGATAACACGATCCAGGGTTTGACGGCGGGACTCGGAACATACGCCACCTCAGCGATCGACAGTATTTTGAAAGGGGTCGGCGCTATTGATCGACCCGCAGCACCTGAGAAGCGCATAGAACAGCGTCCATTCTTGAAAGCTTTTCTCGTTGATCCGCTCCAGTCTACGAAGGCTACAGAGAAGCTATATACCCGCAAGGACGAGTTGTCCAAGGAAAAATCTTCGGCCAAACTCAACGGCACACCGTTTGACAAAGAGCGCGAGCTCAAGGAGCTGGAGAATGCGACGAAGCAAATGAGCGATATTAATAAGCAGATCCGCGCGATCGAAGCAGATCCAAACCTGAGTGCGAAGCAGAAGAGAGATCAGATCGAGCCTCTGCTTGCCAAACGCAATGAGGTTTCGCGATCGGCTCTTCCAAATAACTAAGTATTCAGCTCTCTGTCACCAGAGGGCTTTTTTATATAAAACGAAGATACTTGAGGGGGAATTAGGTTGAATCCAATCAGAGACTATATCACCCATGTGGCTACGGCTGCGGTGGGAACAACGGGGAAAGAAACAATGTTCGGAGGCGTCGTCGCTGCAGCAGGATTGTTCATCGCTGAGTTTTTAGGGGGCTGGGACCCGGGGCTGAAATTTATTCTGTTCGCGATGGCCATCGATTATGTAACGGGTCTGGGCGGAGCGATCAAGAGCAAGACGGTTAATTCAGATGTGATGTTCTGGGGTGGGATCCGAAAGATTGTGGTGCTGATCGTAATTGGCCTGGCTGTCATGCTGGACCAATGGTTGCAACCAGAAACGCCGGTTCTTCGGACAATCGCCATCTTCTTTTACGGTGGTCGTGAGGGTCTGTCTATTGCGGAAAACCTGAGCAAGCTTGGCGTTGTGTTTCCCGTTAAGATCAGAGAGACATTGGAGCAAATCAAAGATAAAGGGGATGGAAAAAATGCGTAAAGTATGGATTGATGCGGGCCATGGAGGTAAAGACCCCGGAGCGGTGGCTAACGGGATTCAGGAAAAAGATATCGCGTTGAAAGTGTCGCTCGGGATCAAAGAGAGATTGGAAGCTGGTTATGAGGACGTGCAGGTGCTCCTCTCCAGATCCACGGATGTATTCCTGGAGCTTCGCGATCGGACAGCAAAGGCTAACGCAGCGGGTGCTGACATTCTGGTATCCGTCCATTGCAACGCTGGCGGGGGCAAGGGGGGCTTCGAGTCCTTCAGGTATACGTCTGCTTCACAGGGGAGCATTAAGTTTCAGGACGCATTACACAAGGCCATTATGCCCAAGTTGGGCGGAATCGATCGAGGCCAGAAGACAGAGAACCTGCACATGGTCCGCGAATCTAAGATGCCAGCGGTCCTGACAGAAAACCTCTTTGTTGATGTGACGGCGGACGCTGATCGTTTGAAGCTGGCCAGTGTGATCGATGCGATCATTGACGGCCATGTCCAAGGTATTGCGTCATACCTGGGGTTGTCAACGAAAAAAGCGAGTCCAGCCAAAACAGAGGATAGCGTCACAGCCATTGTCAATGGGAAGGAGATAGAGGGCGCAGTCCTTAACAACGGATCAGTGCTTATCCCGTTGCGAGCAGCAGGCGACAATATCCCTGGCGCCAAGATTAATTGGGATCAGGCAACAAAAACTGCAACGTTGACGACTCCTAAATCATAATGTAAAATGAAGGAAATCCGAAAGAATCGGTAAAAGGACCTCACTGGCCATAGCGCTGGTGAGGTCCTTTTTTTGTTATTTACTCAGCTTGTAAAGGCAATACTGGTTCAATGACACATTTTCGGCGGCAGCTCGTTCCGAGAGTTGCCGATGCAGACTACGCGGTACCCGCAGATTAAACTTGCCGCTAAACTCATCATCTTTCAAAGGCTCCTGGATCGGATCGCCGTGCTCCAGCTTCACTTCCAGATAACCTTCCATGGCTTCACGGACGCTTTCGTAAGCTTCCGCATACGTCTCACCGGTGCTTTGGCACCCGTCCAGTTCAGCGACAGTGGCATAGAAATAATCGCCGCTCTCGTCCTTGATTGGTCTGATCTGTATCGTATACGGGAGTGCCATGTAATATGCTAAATCTTTCATGTGGCTATGATTTGCCATTAATAATCGGCTAGGATATCATGAGGGTAAGGAAAGGGGAGGTGCTACTCCCCAATCCGATCCAGTACGTCTTTGACGTATACCGCCTTGAGTGGCTGATCCTTTTTGATGGTGATTAAGTCTCCTGCTTGGTTTCGGAAATGACAGTGTGAGCCGTTAACTCTCACTAGTTCGTAACCGTGATGCCGGAGTACCTTGGCAACCTCACCATACTGGATCCCACTCGGGCGGTCTTTCATTTTCTGGACCAGTTTTTCTATCCTAGCCATGTCTCACCTCCTACACATATAGTACCATATATAGTACCATTATGCAAGTGGTTTGATATCTTATTTTTCGACCAGGAATGGCTCAAACTTCCTGCTCTTTTATTTTCCATTGAATAAAGAACGTTAGTTCGCATATAATGGGAACGAATGTTCCTTATGAAGAACAGCTACATAGGAGGTACATATGAGCGGAAAACTGTATGACAATGGCATTTTTGAGGGTTCACGTATGATTCTTCCTGAGCACCGTGAAGCCTATCTTGGCCACATGCACGAACTCAATCGAAAGGAAAAGCCGGTCCTGGATGAACAGGAGTGGCAGCTAATTGGGCAGGTACTGATGGAATCATACCAGGAACGTGTATCGGTCACGTTGACAGTGTTTGATCCTTTCGATGACATGGTTATGCGCGGGGTGGTTGATCGAATCGATCAGCAAAGAAAAGAAATCAAGTTTGTGCGCGGTGAAGAGGACTACAGCTTTATCCCCTTTAAGAACATTATCAGTGCGTCCATATAACCATTCAAATCCGCAGGGAGAGATCCCAGCGGATTTCTTTTGCCTGTAATCAGCCAAAAATCATCCCAATAAACTACGCAGATCCGGCAGCTTCCATATTATACTGTGCATATATTCGACAAAATAACAGATTGTATGTTCGCTATACAAGAACTGGTGTTCCTATTATAATAATAGGTATAACTTTACCTATTAGGAGTACGTGGTTTAGTGACGTCAGTTGATGTCAAGTTTTACCTTTGGGTAGATCGACATAATATGACAGCTATTGTCGTAGGAAAAAGGTATTATTTTCACAAGCTACATAGTCGAGAGAACCATCATCTAAATGTATTGCTCAACCAAACAATTATCCCGAGGAGAGCCGACGGCTCACTCAAAGTGTAACTCATACAGTTCCTCCATCTGGCATCCGAGGGCATACGCAATATTTATCATTACGTCAGCCGACATTTTATCATGGTTATTCGCCCAGTTCGAAATTAGATGTCGGCTGAACCCTGTTTTCCTGGCCAGATCGATCTGTTTCATGTCACGTTCTTTGAGCAATATCTTCAGTCGGCATCTCCCGCGGGAGACTTTCACTTCAGATGCTCCTTTAGAGTTAAATCATTAATTACTTCGGAGCGATTATATCATTTTCATTTATTTAGGTAAACTGTTACACAATACATCCAGAGGAGTAGTTGCCATGATTGAATCTGCTAATAACGGAATCCCAGAAAAAGTTAATGTTGTCATGAAGAAGTGCGAGATAAAGGATGACATACCACATCGAAGATTGTCGTTGTTACTCAAGAATCTATGGGATCTGCCTGGTGTTAATAGAGATGAGCTTAACGAAATTGAGGAGCTTTATATTCAAAAGACAGAATTGATTTGTTCATTCGCTTACTTAGAGGGATATAATGAAGGGAAAAATTATCATCGTTAATGTTAACATGCTAACCGTTTGTTAACCAACTCTAGTTAACTGGAGGCTACGCAACAGAAAGATATTACAGTGGAAGTGTGATAACTGGCTTGAAATCGGTACTTCATTAGCACGTAGTTATAGATATTACAGTTATTACGGAATGGGCGGCATGATGTAACATGAGGACTGAACCCTTGCGTAGCAAGGATTTCTCCTCAGGATAACCCTGATTGCCCATATTGTGTTAAATAAAAGGCACCATAGAGTAGATATCTACTCTATGGTGCCTTTTATTTTTAGAGGGTTTTTATGGATAATATTTCCGGCTTTGATCTTAATGCATCAGTCGGAAGAGATGCTCCCTCTGCGACAAAAGGGACAAAATCTGTTTAGGTTGACATCTAAAGAACTCCATGGTAACATTCAACTCATTAAATAAGAGGAGGCACGTTATCTATGACACATTCCATGCGTATTCGATAAGCTGGCAATAAAAAAGCGGATTTTTCTTCCACACAATTGTGGGCTTTTTTTGAGCTGCTTATTTTTACGTATGGTGAGACATAGATTACGATCTGGATAGCTTATTTTGGCTATGCCTTGTATCGCCGTGTCCTAATTCGTGATGAATGCAGATCTAAGCCCGCATAGTGGTTTGGATCTGTATTTTTTATTGCCGAAAACAAATAACCAATAAAAGATACAGGGAGAATGAATATGAATACACAAAGATGGAAACGTAGTTTCTTTACGATATGGGCCGGCCAGGCCATTTCACTCATTACAAGCGCCGCCCTGCAAATGGCAATTATTTGGTATCTTACAGACACGACAGGATCTGCAATGGTGCTCGCTATTGCAACTATGGTAGGGTTTTTGCCTCAAGCTATCTTGGGTACCATGATCGGAGTATTGGTTGACCGTTGGAATCGAAAGCTGGTCATGATCGGAGCAGACCTTATGGTTGCTGCCGCAGGTGTGGCCTTGGCAGTGGTCGCACTTACAATCGAGCTACCAATATGGGTAGTAATGCTCGTCTTATTAATTCGTAGTATTGGTACCGCATTTCACACACCTGCTTTGAGTGCAGTGACGCCGTTGTTGGTTCCAGAGGATCAACTGACGAAGTGCGCGGGATACAGCCAATCGGTACAGTCGGCAAGCTATATTATCAGCCCTGCAATCGGAGCTTTTCTATATTCGACATGGGAGCTGAATGCCATTATTCTCATCGATGTGTTGGGTGCATTGATCGCTTGCACCACGGTGGCGGTCGTGACTATACCTAATCAAAAGCTGCAAGCAGAAAGTGCCACAAGCAACTTTTTTGAAGAAGTCAAAGATGGCTATCGTGTACTAAGAGAATCGAAGGGATTATTCGCATTGCTTTGGATCGGTGCGCTGTATGCATTTGTCTTTATGCCAATCAATGCCTTGTTCCCATTAATGAGCATGAGCTATTTCAAAGGCACGGCCACCCATGCTTCTATTGTGGAAATCGCCTTCGCAGTAGGCATGCTGGTAGGCGGCTTGTTGCTTGGGGCATGGGGCGGATTCAAAAACCGTGCGCTGAGCATCGTGTTTTCCATTTCATTAATGGGGAGTGCCTTATTCATTTCTGGCCTATTGCCGATCAATGGCTATCTCGTTTTTGTTCTATGCAGTGTCTTGATGGGCTTATCCAGTCCGTTCTATAACGGTGTACAGATGGCGCTCATACAGGAGAAGATTCAACCTGAGTATTTAGGGCGGGTATTTGGCCTGCTGGGTAGCCTAGTATCCTTTGCCATGCCGATCGGATTGATCGTGTCCGGTATTTTCGCGGATCGAGTTGGCATTAACATGTGGTTTCTGTTATCGGGGGTTGTCATCATCGGAATTGCCATACTATGTGCATCTCTTCCCTCCATCCGAGAATTAGACAAAAAAGCTGAAAGGGACTAATACGATGAGATACATGCATAGCTACTTCTTCATATAGTCCTCCCTTCCTAAATCACAGGCGATCCTGCGAACAAGAAAACTGTGAATTCAGAAGGGGGTAACAATAATGAATGCATTGATTAACGCAAAAGAATCATAACAGCTAGTATGGTGCTAATTGGTGTGTTCTATGGATCACATCTCCCCTCTTTTTTGATCCAAATTTCATGTGGATTTCAGAATCATTTAAGGTTCGGGCTTTAATATATATCTTGTAAACCCCTTCTCGTGTGAAAAATAGATGTGTGATTGGCCCTGTCGGATCATCCGGCAGGGCACTTTTTTTGTTTATGGGTTTACGCGCTTCGAGTGCAGTATGGTATCATTTTATATAAACCGCAAAAACTTCCACATGTTAACGGAGAAATAAAATGGTTTTCATTCACTATACTTTTGATTAAAACAAGTTAAACCTGAAAAGGAGAGGTTGTTCATGAGTGGAACGTTTCAAGTAAGGGATCATTTGTTGCGAGAATTGGAGTTAGGCATCAGAACAGGCGCGTCGCTGATTCGTTTGATTCGTCCCGAGGATTGGGCGTACCGTCCACAGGATAATATGCGCTCCTTGGTCGAGTTGGTTCACCATTTTGTGCAAATCACCGCATCCGATCTGGCAATCATGCAGGAAAAGTCCGAATCCGAGGTAGGAGAGGTCGAGAATCGGCTGTCCGGTATGCAGGACGTTGAAAAGGTTGAAGCGGCGTTGTGGGGGAATTTCGAGGCGTACAAGGATTACATCGTTTCGCTAAGCGAAGAGGATTACCTCAATCGTTCCACGAAAGCATTCTACATGGAGCATGGGCACCTTCAAGCCCAATGGCAGATTGAGACGTTGACTCATGTGTTTCATCACCGTTCCCAGCTGTACAACTATTTGAAACAGCTTGGACACGAATTGAACTTCTTCATGCTGTATGCCTAAGCACGCCGATTTACAATCTATCCATAGCTGCAAGCCACCGGATAAGCCGGTGGTTTTTTTATTAATTTTATTATAAATCTAGCAGGTCTATGAAAAATGGACGTAACGACACGTGCATTTACCGCTGCAATTATAGATTCGGCGCATAGAATGCATTATCAAAACAAGAGGAGGTGAGTTCGATGGCCATCCTTTTACCACAACAAACTTACGCCCTTGCCGCAAACGTCGGCAGATCGTATTACGAGAGCCTGGCGGGAGGTATCAACGCCAGCGTGACCGTGAACAACGTTGGACCTGCATCAATAAATCTGGTCATTACGCGTGTTGATGGTCCGAGTGTGACGTTTGCAATCCCTGCGGGAAACGGTCTTACGATTACCGTTAATGGGTTGCTCGTGGCTGGTTTGTTGACGACTGCGCTCGGCGCCGCTACCGGCACGATTCAAGTGGCAATTGCCGAATTCTGATTTGAATGGTGTATAGGTAGACAAGCAAGTCCCTGCACGGACAAGTTCCGGCAGGGGCTTGTTTTTTTGGTTGAAGCTCAAGGATAATGAAAGCTCTTCCATCTATTGGCTTTCAGTCTGTAGATTAATGGAGATACCTTGAATATGACGAAAAGGAAGGTTAGAATGTTGAAAAATCTATTTCTGTTCATGTTGGGAGTCATCCTGTTTGTTTCGCTGTCAGCATCTCCCGAAAAAGCGCTGGCAGCTTCCAAAATGAGTATGCTGGACTACGGCAGCGGGGTTGTATACTACGGAGAAACGAGCAACGGCAAGCCGCATGGTTATGGAACGATGAGCTGGGGTTACAGTAAAAGCTACAAGGGAGATTGGGTAGAGGGAAAACGTTCGGGCGAGGGTGTGTATAAATCGGTAACCAAGGATAATGAACAAATCACAACGGTCAAATATGAGGGCAGTTGGAAGAACGATAAAAAAGAGGGACAAGGAACGTTATTAACTACAGATATCACGGTTCAGGGCGAAATGATGGGAGAGAGTCTCCAAATCGGAAACTTTGCCAAAGACAAGTGGATTAGCGGTTATCAGGTGGAGCATTTTTTGATGGCAGATCCCCCTTATAATTTTACATATAAAGATCCGAATAAAACCATTCGAGTGATGGGCGGCGCCGAAGGCATTCTTACAGGATTAAAGGAAGGCTACTTCTTCGCTTTTACTTATCAGAAAGGCAAGATCTATAAGGATGTGGGCGTTGGCGATGAGTTTGACCAAAAACAATTTGCCGCTTTCATTAAAACCATCGAAAAAGAAATCAAACCCGTCATTGATCGATTTGAAAAATTGGCAAGATCATTGTAAAACGTGAAGGGCCGTCCTGATGGCATGCGCCAATCGAATTGTTGATGAACCACTGTTTATTCTGCCTGGAATCGACGTAATTTTTGGTATAGACAGCCGTTCACGGCTGCCGAAATAGTAGGAGGGATTCATTATGGAACGTACTGTTTTTCTTGAAACGGAACGCTTGGCGTTCTCGACCTGGACGAGAGAGGATTATGCGCTCGCCGCATCGTTATGGGAAGATCCGGAAGTGGGCAAATGGATCAGCAGCAAAGGTTATTTAAGCGAGGATGAGGTGGAGGCACGCCTCGAACAGGAAGTAAAACGCGAACAGGAGCTGGGGATACAATATTGGCCCATCTTCGAGAAAGAATCAGGCCAGTTCGTAGGGTGCTGCGGCCTTCGTCCGTATGAAGATCGAGAGCGGGTATTCGAGCTTGGTTTTCATCTAACCCGGGATCAATGGGGAAAAGGCTACGCCACGGAAGCGGCCAGGGCGGTGATTGACTATGCCTTCACGCAAAAGGGGGCAGAAGCGTTATTTGCCGGTCATCATCCGGCTAACGACGGTTCCGGGAAGGTACTTCGCAAACTTGGCTTCACTTACCAGGGCGAGGAATTTTATGAGCCGACGGGCAAGATGCACCCTTCATACATCTTGTTGAACAGCGATAAGCAATCTGAACGGGTTGGAGATCGTGGCCGGTTGGGTTATAGTTAACATTGTTTTTATGCTTTTTTTATGTCGTTTTCAGCTTCTATTAAGGTAGCGGGGGTAAGATAGATTTTGTAAACCCCTTCTCGTGTTAGATAGATGTGTGACTGACCTCGTCGGATGCCGATGAGGTATTTTTTTATCCGTTTTTCAAAAAAACGTCAAAAACAAAAATAAACAAAGATAAATAAAACGAAATAAATAATAAATCGATTGACTTATAAAGATAAACAAAGGTATAATGAATGTGAAAAAAGGAACGTATTCGTCCGTGAAGTGCCGTGAACTTTCATTCGATGAACAAATAAAGGAGAGAACGATCATGAACATGATCTTTAAGCATGACCCCGCGCAAGTTGCCGGCTGGGACATTCCATTTGTCCGCGAAATGGCGGAAATTACGCAGCATATGTGGAAAAACGGCTGGGATGAACGCAATGGGGGCAATGTCAGCTATTTGCTTGATGAGGAAGAAGTAGCCAGGTATGTCGATATCCATCAGGTGCTTCGCACGATCAAACCGGCTTTTTCGGTCGAAGAATTGGCAGGAAAATATTTTATCGTTACCGCTTCGGGCAAATATTTCAAAAACGTGCTTGCCGATCCCGAAAGCAATCTTGGACTGCTGCGCGTATCGCAGGATGGACAGCAGCTGGAAGTGCTGTGGGGCTTCAAGTCAGGAGCAAACCCGACGAGCGAATTGCCGACGCACTTTATGAGCCATATCGAGAGATTGAAGGCAGACCCGAATCATCGGGTCGTCATGCACAACCATGCAACCAACGTGCTTGCAATGACTTTCATCCATGAGCTTGACGAGAGCCGATTCACCAGAACGCTTTGGCAGATGTGTACCGAATGTGTGGTGGTATTCCCGGATGGCGTCGGCATCATCCCTTGGATGGTACCTGGTTCGAACGAGATCGGCCAGGCGACTGCGGAAAAAATGAAACAATTTCACGCCGTCATTTGGCCGCAGCACGGCATCTTCGGTACAGGCACAACGATTGACGAGGCGTTTGGTTTGATTGAAACGATCGAGAAGGCGGCACAGGTATACATGCTTGTCGCAGGCCATGAGATCAAACAACGCATCACGGATGAACAGCTTGCCAACCTTGCGAAGGCTTTTGGGGTTACGCCTCGGCCGGGCATTTTGAATGTGGCCCTGTAATCCTCGAGGAACTCGTCTGAACGAAAATACAGGCGTTCTTCAGCACTTGAACAGCATAGGTTTTTCCAGAATGGCAAACAATACGCTAGGATGGTCTTCGGTGAACGCAAAAGCCGAAGGCTATTTTTCATTTTCAGGCAAGCAAACGTCGTTTTGGACCAAAAAACTCTGATTTGTGCATAAAGATCGGCTTTGTTATTCATTATTGAATCGTAGAATGCATTATCGCGCGCTGGCGAATCCCGGGTGAAATGACATATTGTCATCGGCACGGCGATTTTGCATAATAACAATGCTCCACACATGAAAGACGGAAGGAAGTCATGATTATGTTTGGCAAAATGAAAAGAGTCCTGATCGGCAAACCGATGAAATCCACTGAATTGGATGCGGAAAAGCTCGGGAAATGGAAGGCGCTCGCCATCCTTTCCTCCGATGCGCTGTCTTCCGTAGCCTACGGCACGGAACAGATTTTGCTGGTGTTGATTGCGGCCGGATTCGCCGCCTTATGGTATTCGGTGCCTATTTCCCTGGCTGTTCTCGGACTGCTCGTCATATTGATTTTTTCATATCGCCAAACCATATTTGCATATCCAACGGGCGGCGGCGCCTATATTGTGGCCAAGGATAATCTGGGCACAACGCCGAGCCTGATTGCAGGGGGATCGCTGCTTGTCGATTACATCCTGACGGTGGCCGTCAGCTCGTCCGCAGGCACGGACGCCATTACGTCGGCATTTCCTGCGCTGCATGATTACAGCGTGATCATCGCGCTGGTCATGATTTTGTTTTTGACGATCATGAATTTGCGCGGGGTTACGGAATCGGCCTCGGTACTGGCGATCCCGATCTATCTGTTTATTTTCTCCATCGCGATATTGATCATCTCGGGGGGCATCAAATATTTTACGGGCGGGGTTCATGCGGCCGCTCCCGAGTTTGGAAACACGTTATCCCATGTGAGCCTGTTTCTGCTGCTGAAGGCGTTCAGCTCGGGCTGCTCAGCCTTGACCGGCGTGGAGGCAGTCAGCAATGCCATCCCGAACTTCAAACAGCCTGCCGAGAAGAACGCCGCCGGCACGCTTATGCTTATGGGATGTATACTGGGGGCCATGTTCATTGGCATCACCTTGCTAGCTTTTGCTTACGGAGTGAAGCCTGACCCCAAAGCAACGGTTATTTCCCAAATCGCCGAATCTACATTTGGACGGGGAACGATGTATTTTATCATTCAGGGTGTGACTGCGCTCATCTTGTTCCTGGCGGCGAATACGGCATATTCCGCTTTTCCGCTGCTGTCCTTCATGATGGCCAAGGATAAATATATGCCGCATGCGTTCATGGTCCGGGGCGACCGGTTGGGCTTTTCGAACGGCATCATTTTTCTCAGCGTCATGTCCGCCTTGCTCGTCGTTGGGTTCAAAGGCAATACGGAAAGCCTGATTCCGCTGTATGCGGTCGGCGTATTCATTCCGTTTACGCTGTCGCAGCTTGGCATGATGATCCGCTGGATCAAAGTCAAACCAAAGGGCTGGGGAGTCAAACTGTTGGTCAATACGATCGGCATGCTGACCACGCTTTCCATCACGCTGATTTTTATTTTTACCAAATTCACGCAAACGTGGTTCATCTTCATTTTCCTGCCTCTGGTGGTGTACGTGTTCATGCGCATTCATCGCCACTATTGCAACATTGCGGACGAATTGCGAATCAACATTGCGGAGGAGAAACCGATCCCGAAAGGTAACACCATCGTGATTCCGGTAGCCGGCATTACGCGCGTGGTCATGAACACGATTAGTTACGCAAAGACGATGTCGGATAACGTGGTGGCGCTGTACATTGGCTTTGACGATGAAGCGATTCGCAAAATGGAGCGGAAGTGGGAAGAATGGAACCCCGGCGTACGGTTGGTCGTGGTCAAATCCAGATATCGCAGCATCATGGGCCCGCTTAAAAAATTCATTGATACGGTGGAATGGAAAACGGCAGAAACGGACCACATCACCATTCTGATCCCGCAATTCATTACAAAGCATTGGTGGCAAAACGTGCTTCACAACCAGACCAGTTTCATGATTCGCGCATACCTGATTAATTACAAGGATGTGATCGTAACGACAGTGCCATATCATCTTCATCGATAAACATGAGTGATGTCGTAGTTTGTAAAAACGGTTCATTCGGATTCGACCTTGCTGATTTATCTTCCATTTACAATGCAAAACCGCTCCGGCTCTGCTTATTCAGAGCTGGCGCGGTTTTTTTGTTCATGTCCGCAGAACACATATGTCCTTATTTTATCCATGATTTAGTAAATGTTACAGTTGATCGTTAACATGAACTTGATTTAGGAGAAATTGTCCGGTGACATTTTCCTTTTAGACTAAAAAGCAGGGTTAAGAGCTTAACTTCATATCGAAAGGTAAATCAAGGGGGAAGACCATCCGATGAGTGAGCTTGACAAACGGATCAGCTTGCCAACGTCCAGAGCACGCGTTTCCGAGGCAGCAGAACAGCGGCGCACGGCTTCGCTCCGCGTGCAACGACTGCGTGAGAACCTGCTGGCTTATGGTTTCTTGGCGCCATCGCTGCTTCTGTTTGCGGTGTTTCTGTTTTATCCGATGTTCAAGTCCGTGTATTTGAGCCTTCATTCCACGGATCCGACCGGGCAGATTGCAGCATTTGTCGGGTTGGACAACTTCAAGGCCGTGTTTCAGTCGGGATTGTTCTTTCAAGGAATGAAAGTAACGCTGTTGTTTGTTCTGTTGACTGTACCGACAGGCATTTTTGCTGCACTTGTTCTGGCAGCTCTTACGCACAACCGCTTTAAGGGCATGCGCATGTTTCAATTCGTTTTTTCGCTCCCGGTGGTCCTGTCCGTAGGTTCGTCTGCGGTCATCTGGAAGTTCCTGTTTCACCCGACGCTTGGCATGCTTAACTACCTTCTTGGCAAGGCAGGCATCGAACCGATTCCGTGGTTAACCAGCCCGGATTGGGCTTTGTTTTCCATTTCCATCATGACCATCTGGATGAACCTGGGCTTCAACTACATTATCATTTCCAGCGGATTGCAGGGCATTCCGGACGAGATCTACGAAAGCGCCAAAATCGATGGGGCCGGAGCGCTGCTCACGTTTCGAAAAATAACGATGCCGCTGCTGTCGCCCACTCTGTTTTTCGTGACTGTGGTATCGATGATCGGTGCGTTCCAGTCGTTTGGCCAGATCAACATTCTGACCCGTGGCGGTCCGATGGACAGTACCAACGTATTCGTATATTCGATTTATCAAGAAGCCTTTATCAATTTCCGTTTCGGGACAGGCAGTGCTCAAGCGCTCATTTTGTTTGCCGTGATCATGCTGCTGACGCTGATCCAATTCAAGTGGGTGGAAAGGAAGGTGCATTACCAATGAAAGCGTCGTGGACGACCAGAACGCTGCTGTACATCGTGTTGACCATCTGCGCTGCGTTGGTGCTGTATCCCGTCATGTACACCTTTTTCATGGCCATCATGAGCCCGGAGGATGCCAGTGCGTATCCGCCGCACATCATTCCGCAATCTGTGGATTTGTCCAATTTCGCCGAAGTGTTCGAGATCGTGCCGATCGGTTCGTTTATCGGAAACACGTTTCTCGTCTCCGGCGTTACGATGCTGGGACAGCTCGTTACGGCGAGCATGGCGGCTTATGCTTTTGCCAAAATGCAATTCAGGGGCAAAAACATCATGTTCAGCCTGTTCGTGGCCACCATGATGATTCCGTGGGAAGTGACGATGATCCCCAACTATCTGACGGTCCGCAGCTGGGGCTGGCTGGATTCGTACCAAGGATTGACCGTGCCGTTTCTGGCTACGGCGTTTGGCACGTTTCTTCTCAGACAGTTTTTCATGCAGCTGCCGAAAGAATTGTTCGAAGCGGCCAGAATGGATGGATGCGGCCATGTTCGTTATTTCATTTCCCATGTGCTTCCCTTATCGCGTCCGGCACTTGGCACCCTGGCGATCTACTCGTTTCTGAACATGTATAACTCATATTTGTGGCCATTGCTTGTCACGAACACTCCGGAAATGCGCACCGCGCAAATCGGGATCTCCATGCTGGAATTTCAGGAATCGACGTCATGGAATCTGGTGTTTGCAGGAACGGCATTGGTCATTCTCCCATCGTTATTGCTGTTGATTTTTGGCTTGAAGCAGCTGGTACGCGGAATGGCCGCCGGTGCGCTCAAGGGTTAATAAAAATAAAAAAATGGGACGTTCAACAAGGTGCGGCTATAAGCCAGGAGTAGTGGAGAAAACGAGATCGATTCTGAAGAAGCGCGAGCGTTCGCCTTTGTCTCCGAATTTCATGCCGAAGCAGAAAATAAATCAGGGAAATCTGGAGACAACAGCGATCGGAAGAACGATTTCGATTCGGAACGTCTACTCGTGCTGGCTTCCAAGCTTTGATTTTGAACGGGCCCAAAAGGAGAGAGAACATGAACAAGAACGTACGTATGAAAAAAAGAGGAACGTTTGCACTCATGCTTGCAGCACTCATGTTGGTCATTTCCGCATGCGGAGGAAAAACGGATACAGCCACCACCTCCGGAGGTGCCCAAGTGGATACGGTTGCGGCATCTAACAACGATCCGATTCAATTGACTTGGTGGCATTCCATGTCGGGTTCAGGGGAGAAGGCGATCAACCAGCTTGCCTCCGATTTCAACGCCAGCCATCCGGACATTCAGGTCAAAGCGATTTATCAGGGCAAATACGATGAAAGCTTGAACAAACTCAAAGCGTCGATGGGGTCGGACAGCGGTCCGGACATTATCCAGGTGTATGAGATCGGCAGCAAATTCATGATCGATTCCGGCATGATCACGCCGGTGCAGCAGTTCATCGACAAGGAAAACTTCGATCTGTCCAAGCTGGAACCCAATATCATTCGCTATTACACCATTGATGGCAAGTTGAATGCGATGCCGTTTAATACGTCCAACCCGATTCTGTATTACAACAAGGATGCCTTCAAAGCAGCCGGACTGGACCCGGAAAATCCTCCAAAAACATACGAAGAGTTCGAACAGGCGGCCAAAGCGCTGTCCCAGAACGGCAAGCCCGGAGCTTCCATGGCGATCTACGGCTGGTTCATGGAGCAGTATTTTGCCAACCAGAATGCAGATTATGTTAACAACGGCAACGGAAGAAGCGAAGCTGCAACCGAATCTTTGCTGAATTCCGAAGCTGGTGTAAAAACATTGACTTGGTGGAAAAAAATGATCGACGATAAAACGCTGGCCAACCTCGGACGCAGCACGGATGATACGTCAGCGGCCTTTGCCGCGGAGCAGATCGGCATGACGCTGGACTCAACGGCTTCCTTGCGTGGTATTGTGGAGAAGGTTGGAGGCAAATTTGAACTGGGAACAGGCTTCCTGCCGCGTCCATCTGATGTAAAAGAAGGCGGCGTTGTCGTTGGCGGAGCCAGCCTGTACATCATGAACAACAAATCCGAAGCCCAGCAGCAAGCGGCATGGGAGTTCATCAAGTATTTGGCAACACCTGAAGTGCAAGCGAACTGGAGCGTGGCGACAGGATACTTCCCCATTACGACAGCAGCCTACGACCAGCAAGTATTAAAGGATAATATGGCGAAGTACCCGCAATTCCAGACAGCAGTCGACCAACTTCACGCTTCCGTGGATTCGACGGCAACTTCCGGCGCGGTGATGGGCGTTTTCCCCGAAGCCCGTCAAATTGTCGAAGGCGCGATCGAAGCCGTGTTGAACGGTCAAGGCACACCTCAGGAAGCATTGGATACGGCGGCGAAGCAGATTACGGAGAAGATTGCACAGTACAACGCAACGGTGAAAAAATAAGCAGGTTGAAAAGAAGGATGGATGTGGCAGGCAACAACAGGTTTAATCCGTTTGCGGAGGCAACGCGTGCGGAAGTGGTTACGCTGCTGATGTCTGCAGCAGAAATGCAGAATTAACCGTAAGTGAATTTAGAATGTACCGATAAAATGTCGAACGATGCAAAACAAGCTGCTCCTGGATAGGAGCAGCTTGTTTGCGTAATGAATGAAGAACATAGAAGGACATATGCATAATGGCTTTTTGCATAGCGGATTATTGCTTCAAATCTTCAATGGAACTGATGTTCATATAGCTTGGAACGACGAGGCCCGTACGGACGCCGGTCATGTTGGTGCCGAGATCGTCCAACTGGTCTTTGTACTTGGCCCAGTAATCGGCATGCGTCAGCGGCAGCCAGGCTGCCGGGGAAGCGTCCACGTCCCCGGTGGCAACCCCGGTCCACAAAGGTCCGGGCTCTACTTGCAGCGCGGTGACTTTATAGCCCAGATCATTTTCCAAAACGTATTTCAACAGATTGGTGCTGGCGATTTCCGAATCCCATGCAACATATCCAAGGCGGAACGTATCCCCCTTGACGGGAGTCAACCCTTTGGTCCATTCGGCGATTTGCTCGGGATGTTTGCCGGCATAATCCTTTGCTGCTTGCTCAGGTGTGGTGCCGTCCTGGATCGCGATCATCATTTCGCCCATTTGGTCTGACGTCCAATTGAAGCGGGACAGGAATTCGTAGGCAACCGGATGATCGTCCTTCAGGCCTTTGCGGGCAATCGTATGAATTTCTTCAGCATCCCCGTACACTTTATCCGGATCATCCAAATATTTCAGATCATATTGATTGAACATCCAGTGCGGCGTCCAACCGGTAACGATAATCGGCTCCTCGTTTTTGTAGGCTTTATCCAGCGTCGCCGTCATAGCGGCACCGGAGCCTTCAACCAGATTCCAACCGGTCAGCCCGTACGTTTCGATCGCGCTGGCGGTAGACTTCATGATGCCTGCTCCCGGATCGATACCGATAATCTGATGGCTGACTGCATCTCCTACATTCGCTGCTATGTCCGCATTGGCAGGAGCGGAGGCGGAGCCGGACGAAGCGGCTCCTGTCTCCAGATCTTCAATCGAATTGACATCGGTCATATACGATGGGACGACAAGGCCGGTACGGACGCCAGTCATATTGGCGCCAAGGTCGTCGACCTGGTCTTTGTAACGCGCCCAATAATCGGCATGGGTGAGCGGCAGCCATGCGGCAGGCGAAGCGTCGACATCTCCGGAAGCAACGCCGGTCCACATCGGTCCTGCTTCGACTTGAAGCGCATTGACTTTATAGCCGAGTTTGTTTTCCATGACGTATTTCAGCAAATTGGTGCTCGCGATTTCGGAATCCCAAGCGACGTAACTCAGTTTGAACGAATCTCCATTTACCGGAGCAAGGCCTTTCGTCCACTCATTAATTTGATCGGCATGTTTCTCTGCATAATCTTGCGCCGCTTGCTCGGGAGATGTGCCATTCTGAATGGCAATCATCATTTCGCCCATTTGGTCCGAGGTCCAATTGAAGCGGGTCAGGAATTCATAGGCAACCGGATGATCATCCTTCAGGCCTTTGCGGGCAATGGTATGAATTTCCTCGGCATCGCCAAACGATTTTTTCGGATCTTCCAAGTACTTCAGGTCGTATTTGTTGAACATCCAGTGCGGCGTCCAACCGGTAATAATGAGCGGTTCTTTGTTTTTGTACGCTTTGTCGAGCGTGGCCGTCATGGCAGCACCCGATCCCTCAACCAGCGTCCAGTCGGACAAGTGGTAATCATCGATCGCTTTGTTCGCGGATTTCATGATGCCTGCCCCAGGGTCGATACCGATAATTTGGTAATTAACCTCGTTACCAACCGTGTTAGCCGATGTGTTCCCCCCGTCAGACGTATTTCCACCAACGAAATATTGGGAGAATCCGGCAATGAGCACGACCGCTGCGGCAGCTACCGTAATCCACGCTTTTTGCTTCGACGATACGCGGGAAGACTTCTTCCGGCCAGGCATAAACAGGTTTTGTGTAAATCGGTCCAGCACGATGGCCAGCACCACGACGGCAAGCCCGGCTTCGAAACCTTTACCGATCTGAAGCTGCGTCACGGCCCGGTATACCTCTGCACCGATGCCTTGCGCACCGATCATCGAGGCGATCACGACCATGGACAGCGACAGCATGATCGTTTGGTTGACCCCCGACATCAGCGTAGGCAGTGCCAGCGGAAGCTGCACCTTGAACAGCTTTTGCCCGGAGGTGGAACCGAACGCATCGGCCGCTTCCACCAGTTCGCCAGATACTTGGTTGATCCCCAGATGGGTCAAACGAATCGTTGGCGGAATGGCGAAAATGACTGAAGCGATAACCCCTGGAACGACGCCCAGGCTAAAGAACGTAACAGCAGGCAGCAGGTAAACGAAGGCAGGCATCGTTTGCATGAAATCCAGCAGCGGAGTGATGATGCGTGCCGCCGTTTTGCTGTATGCCAGCCATATTCCGATCGGAACGCCCAACAGGATCGAGATCAGGCCCGAGGTAATGACAAGCCCCAGAGTGTCCATCGATTGGGTCCAATACCCGAGGTTTTCGATCAGCAAGAAACCGATGATGGTGAAAAGGGTAAGCGGCAGACGGCCTACCAGATAGGCCAATACGGCCAAGATGGCAATGAACAGCAGCGGATGCGGGAGCAAAAACAATCCCGAAAAGAAATCGACAACCGCTCCGATCACCGTCGATATGACATTGAACAGGCCGGAGAGCGAATCGCTCATCCAGTCGACAATGGCTTCAATCCACGATGCCAGTGGAATTTTCGGTATCATTCTCCGGGCACCTCCTCTTTCGTTACTTCACCGCTCAACGCACCAAGCAGGGCTCCCCGAACGATGACGCCTTGCAAGCGGCCGTTTTCGTTCACGACGGCAAGAGGCACCTGGGAAGAGCTTGTAATTTCAAACAGCTCGTGAATCAACGTTTCCGGCGCAACCTGCGGCCCGTCGGTAATCAGAATATCATTGAGCGTTTTGTTTTCGCGCATGGCACGCGAAGCGTCCTCCGCGGTAATGACGCCGAGCAGCTTTTTCGCTCGGTCAATGACGAACAGGTTGGAAATGCCTCGTTCGCGCATCAATTCGAGTGCAACGCGCGGACCGCGGTCCGGCGTAATCGTTTCGGGCCTGCGCATGACGTGGGCAGCCGTGAGGACTTTGGACAGATCCACGTCTTCGACGAAGCGGGCCACATACGAGTTGGCCGGTTGAATCATGATTTCTTCCGGAGTACCGATCTGTACGACGGCGCCGTCTTTCATGAGGGCAATCCGATCGCCGATGCGCAGCGCTTCGTCCAAGTCATGGGTGATAAAGATGATCGTTTTTTTCATTTTATCCTGAAGCTCAATCAATTCATCCTGCATATCCCGGCGAATCAATGGATCGAGTGCACTGAACGCTTCGTCCATGAGCAGTACTTCCGGATCGTTAGCGAGTGCGCGAGCCAGACCGACACGCTGCTGCATGCCGCCGCTCAACTCATCGGGCATTTTGTCTTCCCAGCCCTTAAGGCCAACCAGCTCCAATGAGGTTTTGGCTTTCTCGCGGCGTACGCTTTTGTCCACCTTTTGGACTTCAAGACCGTACTCCACGTTTTCCAGCACGGTGCGATGAGGGAAGAGCGCGAATTTCTGAAATACCATGCTGATCGTCTTCCGGCGTACTTCGCGAAGCTGTTCCTTGTTCATTTTGCGCAAATCCTTGCCATGAACGAGAATCTCTCCCGACGTCGGTTCGATCAGACGGTTAAACATGCGAACCAGGGTGGATTTACCACTCCCGGACAGTCCCATAATGACGAAAATCTCTCCTTGGTTAATCTCCATGTTGACCCGGTTGACACCAACCGTAATTTGTTTCTCTTTAGCCAACTTTTCCTTGCCCCAACCTTGTTCAAGCAGTTGCAATCCTTGTTCGGTGTGGGGACCAAACAGTTTGCTTACGTTCCTTACTTCAAGTATGGTCAATTGCCTTCACCCCTTCTGATGTGTTGTGCACTTCGAATGGCCTGCAGCTATACGCAAGCCCATACACTTGCGAGCCTAGCCACGAAATCCGGTTTTGCTTTGGCTTCCCGTCTTTCTGGGTAACGTTAATATTCTAACAAATAAACAAACTGTATATCAAACGAACAAACAGTACATAATGTTTGTACAGTAAAAACTGTACAAAGTTTCTCTCCGAAATGCTCCCTGATGCTCATTATTATGGCAAATAAGGCTTCTTTACATTTGATAAGGCAACTCCTACAATAGACAATGAGCTGAATCTAAGCTTTTTTTGGGGTTATACAATAGTCATGGGCACAGCAATATGGAAATCTGCCCTTAACATGCATTCGGTATTGTTGCTTCTGGCATATAGAATGTCCTGTCGAATGCATTCCCATGTAAGCTGGATGATTTCCGACATTGCATTGATTTTGCCAAGACTGGAATGTTCAGAATGGAGGTTGCAAGCATGAGCTTGGACCATTTGCAAGAAGAACAGCAGGCAACCGTTCTTAAAATTCGTAAGCGCGTCATTGAAGCCATCGGGCGCAACATGGATTTATACGGCGTTACGCTGTCCACGGGACACTTGTATGGATTGCTTTTTTTTGCAGACAAACCGATGACCCTTGATGATATGGGCCGGGAAATGGAAATGAGCAAAACGAGCATGAGCACCGGCGTACGGAATCTGCTGGATCTGAAAATGGTAAACAAAGTGTGGAGCAAAGGTTCGCGAAAAGATTTGTATGAGGTCGAATATGATTGGTATCAAACATTTACGGATTATTTCGTCATTAAATGGAGAAAAGCGGTCGAGAGCAACCTGCAGGTGTTTCGCAAGTCGATCGAGGAATTGAACCGGCTCGCGGATACGCTGAACGAAGAGACGGATGCGGAGCTTCTGCGTATTCTGGAACAGGACAGGGGCAAAATGCTGCAAGCGGAAGCTTATTATAAATGGTTGGATCGCCTGATTGATGCCATGGAGGATGAAGAGATATATAAGCTGGTTCCGCGTGAGGAAGTCAAAGATCGGTCCTAGCGCACACGAAAAAGGCACTTTCCGTTCAAAGGAGAGTGCCTTTTTTCATTTAATAGGCCTGAAAGAGTGCTACATGTCGGTCAGCCAATTGTTCAAGTTCGTTTAGAATTTGCTGGCGGCCCGAAGGGGTTCGGCTCATTCGCATCCAGTCCTGGATCTCGTGTACGCTTCCCTGAAGAACGGCTGGAGATCGGTTCCAGGCCGCAGTTTGTTTTAGGCGTCTGAGCATTTTCTCGCTGCCCGCCTGTTCAGGAGAGCGGAGCAGCAGCAAATGATCTGTGTCCAGCAAAGGAATACTGTCGGCCGTGTATTCAACCCATGCATGAATGTTGGGCTGGGTTAAGCTTGCAGGCTGCAGGCAAAGACGATGATACAGCAGTTCGTTCAGCGGGTGCTCCAGGCCGCCTTGGATACGAATGCAATAGGGCGTGATTTGCAGCAACGTTACACGTTCCCTGCCGAAATGCTGGCGGAGCCTTTTGCTCACATCCAGTGCGCGAAATTCCAATTGTTTGAGATTTTGCAGGGCTCGTTCTTCTTGCCCCGCCAATTCGGCGACACGCCAGTGGGTTTCCTTCCAATCCAGTGCCGGGTCGATGAACACGGTAGGCGCGATCATTTTCAGTCGATCCCGAAAGAAGCTGTGGTTATGGTCTGCGATGATCAGATCGGGTTTGGTCCGACGCAATCGATCAAGCAGCCCAATAAGCTGACGAGATTGATCGACGTCGCCTTGTTCCCGTTCCTTTGAGACGCCGAGGGCTGCTGCCGCTTCCAGTCCAAGGGAGGAAAGATGATCCTGGAGATGGATGGTGGAGACCGTGGCTATCTTCAATTGTCTCCTCTTCATATATAAACTTGGTGCCATGCCGAAGCTCTGCTTGAATTTGCGGCTGAAATAATATTCATTGCCATAGCCTACGGACTCGGCCACGTCCTTGATGGTCTGTTTGTCCTGGCTCAATAATCGTTTGGCCTCGTCGATCCGCATCCGGTTCAGGTAGTCGGTGGGAGAAATGCCTTTGGCCTTCTTGAAGCTGCGTGAATAGGAGCTGGCGGTCAATCCTGCCATTTTGGCCAGTTGTTCCATGCTGATTCCTTCGCTCATATATCGTTGCATATATGCAATGCTGTGTTCCAAGGAAAGATCAACCTTCTCAAGGTTGTCTTCCAAACGGTGTTCCGACAAGTGCTGCAGCAATTCATGCAGTTGGCTGTGGACGCTGATGCAGTGCTCTTGTTGCCGTGTCCCGCGATAAGCTTCATGGAGCCGAATGAAACGCTGCACGGATTGGGACTCATGACGCACGCGCAGCCTCCCGGTCGGCCAGTGAAGCGGAAACTCGGGATGGGGGAGCATGTGCCATTCACCGCGTACCTGCTTCAGCCTTACGGTGTTCATGCTCAGCAAAATGCACTCTATCGGAGTACGGGAAGCCGCCTCGAGCGTTGTGCCTCTTTCCAGGAAAAATAAATGGTTGGCCCGAGCCGCATGTACCTTATCATTCAATACCAGAATACCTTCTCCTTGCAAAACAAGACAAAGCATGGGCCGGGTTACGGCTTGTTCGTGCAAACGGAAATTCTCCCCACGGCGTACACGGCACATGGATGAGAGAAGCGGCAGTGATGAGGTTTTGGAAATGAAGGGAAGCTGTTCAGTCATACGGACCATCCTTTGATTTCATTTTCTTAATGATAACAATTATCATTCTCAAATGGAAGGCGTTTTTTAGTTTTATTGCCGAACTTAGCCCCGGAAAAACAAAAATACCCTGAACACGGATGGTTCAGGGTATCCTTCATGGATCGAGATCAGTCTTCTTTAGTTAGGCGTTGCCAACAAAATGCGGTCGGCGTACACTTCGCTGAGCACTTTTTTGCCAGTGCCGTTCGCTTGCACATGGTAAAGGCGGAACTGATCATCGGCATTCAAGTAAAATACGCCTGGAACTTCGTTGCCGAATTGATAATAATCCCATTCTTCCCCGGCCAGCTTGGTGACTTTGAGCGCCGTATTTACGGCGTAAATGCCATTATAGTTGGAGATGTAGGCCAGCGTTGGCGAAGCGTTCGTCAGTTGTGAACCGAGAGAGTTCACGCCGCTGAGGTTGAGGTTGGCCGTTTTGGTGACTTTGCTGGCCGATACCGTTTTGCCGTAGGCTTTTTTGTCCGCATCGATAATGATGACTTTGTCCGTACCGACCATCGTTGTTTCACGCACGCTTTTGCTGTGAAGCTGCATCGTTTTACCCGCCGTGGTCAGTGCAAAGGCTTTGCCTGTAGCATAGTTGTAATCCTTGTTGCTGTCCAGCTTGATGCCTTTGTTGTAAACGTAAAGATTGCCTGCCCAACCGCCGGAATAAGCGGCATTAACGTCCAGCTTCGCCTTCGGATTGACGGCTTTGCCTTTGCCGGTGCTGTAGTTGACGGAATACATAACGACGGCGTTGGTCGAGTAGACCGTTTCGTACTCATCGGTATTGACCATCATAAGCAGTGCGTTTTTGGTTGAGTTGATGAAATAGCTGTCTTCCACGGCGCCCGCTGCAATGGATTGAACGGAACCGCTGCCGTTTGTAGCTTTGGAAGCAACGTACGTTTTGCCGTTAATTACTGCATTGTAGTAGACTCTGCCTTTGCTTACATATAGCAGAGGGAAGTCCGTATTCGCCCGGTCGGCGATTTTTTGGACCGTGGATGGAGCGCTGTTTCCGTTGGTACGGTAGATGGCACCCTTGGAATCAAGATAATAAATGAAGCCGTTATCCGTAGCGTAGTCGAGTACGTCTTCAGCAAAAGTTTCGCTCTCGTCCTGTGAGCCGTCATTTTTCACCCGGTGCAGCGTCGTGGACGTTGCGGTTTCCGTGTAATAGAGGTAGGAGCCGGCTGCTTGAAGCCCAGATCCTTTAAAGTCGAGCAATACTTCCGTCGTGCCGGAACCGTCTCCGGATACTTTGTAGAGCACGCCGTCCGAATCGTAATATACCGTTGATTGGCTAAGGGATGCCGCTTGCGCTTTACCTCCACTTACCAGTGCTGCTGTGGCAAACAGGGAAACCATCAGCACGGCACACATCGTTCGTTGCAGTCGCAAAGACCATTTTTTCATAGACCCATCTTCACCCTTCGTTCGCAATGTATGTATATAATACCTTAAAATATATCGGTAATCTATGGAAAAAATGTTAGAGCAACGCGGGAAATGTTTTTGGAATGAAATTCGATTTCATTCTGTTGGACACATATAGAGAATCTATGCACGCTGCGGCCAATACCTTCCGAAAGCATTCCCCGAACCGACCCCGTGCTGGTACCATGGCGATATCAAGCGAATAAGGAGTAAAGCGAATGATGAATATCGCCATGATTGGGTTCGGAAACGCGGTCGTAAACTACCATTTGCCTTACTTGGCAGGGAGAGAAGGGATTAAAGTAAAAACGATCTTCCGCCGGGAGGAGGACCGCGTCGGGGATATGGAGCGTGAAGCGTATTATCCGGATATTGCATTCACGAGCGACTTGAACGCCGTATTGTCGGATCAGGACATCGAATTGATCGTTGTGGCGACCCATGTGGACAGCCATTTCGAATATGCCAGACTGGCGCTTGAACATGGCAAGCATGTGCTTGTGGAGAAGCCTTTTGCCTCCACCTCGGGAGAAGCGCGCCGTATTTTTGAGCTTGCAGAACGGAAAAACCTGATTGCCATGGCCAATCAGAACCGCAGATTCGATGGGGATTTTCTCACGTTGAAAAAAGTTATGGAGAGCGGCAAACTTGGCAGCATCGTTGAAATTCAATCGCACTACGATTATTTCAGGCCAGCCTGGGTCAAACCGGGATTCACGATGCTGCACGGATTGGCCGTGCATCCCATCGATCAGCTGATCTCCCTGTTCGGCAGGGCAGACCGGATCGATTACGATGTCCGCAGCCTTGCTTATCCGGGCGAGTCCGATGATTACGTGGACATTGATTTTCGCTACGGCAAAGCCAAAATGACCGTCAAGTGCAGCATGCTCGTCAGCATCGAGCATCCCAAGTTCGTCGTTCACGGCGACCGGGGCAGCTTCGTCAAATACAGCAGCGGCCACCAGCACAAGAACGAGCATGGACCGACCGTCGTTTCGTTTGAGCCGGAGGACGAAGCCAATTGGGGAACGCTCCGTTATGTCGACGATGATGGGAATTCCCGCACGGAAAAGGTTCCGTCGGAAGTAACGGATTACGGCATCCTGTATGAACAGCTTCTCGTGGCAATACGGCATGGGACAGACAAGCCGGTCAAGGATGACGAGGTTCTGTACGTCCTGGACATTTTGCAGCAAGGGGTAAAAGTGGCCAAACAGGCTCAAGCATAAATTATTATGAATGATCAGGAGTGAAGAGAACATGATGAACATTGCAACGATCGGCACCGGAAGCATCGTGGATGCCATGTTGGCAGCGATCAGCGAAGTGGAGAGAGTAACTTGTACCGCGATGTATTCGCGCAAGCGGGAGACGGCTCAGCCTCTGGCCGACAAGTACGGGGTGGATTCTGTTTATACCGATCTGGAGGCGCTGTTTGCTGATACAAATGTGGATGCCGTATACATCGCTTCGCCGAACAGCCTTCATTATGAACAAGCATACCGGGCAATGGAGCATGGCAAACACGTCATTTGCGAGAAACCGTTTGCGTCCAACCTGGCCGAAACGGAATCGCTCATCGCCCTTGCCAAACAGAAAAACCTGTTCCTTTTCGAAGCGATCTCCAACATCCATTTGCCGAACTACGCGGCGGTGCAGGAACAATTGCCCAAGCTGGGCCATATCAAATTCATTCAATGCAACTACAGCCAATATTCCCGAAAATACGACCAGCTGTTGGCAGGCGAGACGCCGAACGTATTCAATCCGCAATTTTCCGGCGGGGCGATCATGGACATCAACATCTACAACATTCATTTCGTCATGAAAATGTTCGGTGCTCCGGAATCCGTGACCTATACGGCGAACAAACACGCCAACGGGATCGACACGTCAGGCGTAGCCGTGCTTCAATATCCCGACTTCATTGCGGAATGCGTGGGCTGCAAGGATACGAGCAGCATGAATTTCGTGCTGATTCAGGGCGAGAAGGGATATATCCAGGTCGTCGGCGGCGCCAATGGGTGCCGGGAAATCAAGGTGCAGATCGGCGAGAAAACCGAAGAGCTGAACCGCCAAAACCGGAAGAACTGGTTTTACTACGAGTGGGAGACGTTCCGGGACATTTACGAAAGCGGAGATCAACAGCGCTGCCATGAACTGCTGGCGCACAGCCGATCCGTCATGAGCGTGCTGACGAGTGCGCGCAAGGACGCAGGCATTCGATTTGCAGCCGATCAGGCCTGATTATCGGACTCGTCGATGCTGCACATGTACAGGATGTCGAAGATGTACATGACGGAAAGCATGGAGGACATCTTGCTAAGCCGCAGTTGGTCGCTGTATGCGTAAGTAAGCAGCGTTTCATCACATTGCTTTGCCAACGTCGAATCATTGTTGCCGGTCACGGCAATGACGTTCATCCGTTTGCCGCTCAGAAGGCTCGCCGCTTCAATCATGGCAGGATTCTCGCCGGTGTGGGAGATGACAAAGGATACCGTAGCCGATCCGGCGTGCACGGTATTCAAATAGTGCCTGTTCGGCGTATTGTGGGCAATGGCAGGCAGGCCGAGTTCATTCCATTTGGTACAGGCCTGCCGCGCCACGTCATAGTTCACGTCGCTTCCGTAAATATCGATCCGGCTGGACTGTTTCAGCGTCCCCACGATGCGCTCGATCACGGCGCCGTTCAACATCCGCCGCGTCTCGGCGACGGCTTGCTGATACAGGTATGGCACGGATTCGATCGCGGTTTGCACGTTCCCGAACTCCGGCGTCTGCACCTCTGGCGATGCGATGGCGGAAGGGGCCTGCACGGTTTCGAGCGCCAGCTTCAACTGAAAGTCCGGGTACCCTTTGGTACCCAGTTTTTTGCATAAGCGGACAATGGTCGATGAGCTTGTAAAGGTTAAATGAGCCAGCTCCTGGGCCGTGGAATGGAAGACGGCTTCGGGATGCTGGAGGATATAATCCACGATGTGCTTTTCCTGTGTCGTTAAATGCTGCGCGTATTTCATTTGAAGAAGTAACATGGGTTCCAATCCTCTCCGTCGTCTTGCCGTCTCCAGCTTCATGTCCCCTTATCATACCGCGCCTCATACAGTTTCTCAATCAAGTCCAGGCGCGGGACATGTCGGTCCCGAAGTCAGATCTGGCTCTCTGCAAGCTGCTGGCGACGATTCCACATTGAGACAAGGCGCAGCAGCACGAAGCAAAGGCACAGCAATACCGCACCGATGACGGCGAGCAGCCAGGGACGAAGCAGCAGCATGCCCGTAGCCTGGGCACCGATCAGGGCGAGCAAGGGGAGAACGACGACGCCCCCCAATTGGTAAGCCTCCTGGAACCCTCGTACTTTGGCCGAAATCAGCACATTGAGCAAAATGACGACCAGGCTGCACAGCGGAATCACCCATAAGATCAGGAGGATCCAATTCAGGTTGGGGAACATGATTTGTCCAAACATCGGATACATGATCACATTGGCGATCACGCCGAAGATCAGAAAGGTTGCCCATGATAAAACAATAGAAGGAATCAGAGCAGCCAGCACCTTTGCCGTAAATAACGTGTTCATGCTCACAGGCGTGAATAGAAGTCCTTCCAGCGTTTTACGCTCCTTCTCGCCGGCAAAGCTGTTCGCCGTCAGAATGCTGGACGCCATTACCGGAATGATGAGAAACAGCGGGGCAAACATATAAAGGGCCAAATAATAGACGATCCGTTGATTATCGGTCGCCATATGCGCGAGCTGAGGGATCTGTCCCGAAGCGGTCAAGGCATCGAGCGTGTCCAGGACCGCCCCCATATTACCCATCTCGCGCAGATCCAGGCGTGAAGCCAGCCATAATAAAGCTGCGGGCATCGCTACTCCAATGATGAGAGGCACGATCAGCATCGGCAGCCACAGTTGTACACTGGCGGTAATGGCGCGTATGTCTTTACGGACCAGTGCGCGAAGCGCCCGGTTTTGGTGAGCGTTCCTATTCATGACGGTGAGCCTCCCTTATGGAAAAATAAACACTCTCAAGGTCGCTGTCCATAATCCGGGACTGATAAACCTCGCCAATTCCGGTTAACGTTCGCAGCAATCGCGGTATTTGTTCGCGTGACTCCAATTGGAATATGGCTTTACGAGGCGTCAGGATTTCCAGAGAGTACCCCGGCAAGTTGAATGCTTGCCACCCGCCTGGCAGGTCGGCTTCGATTTCCACTTTGGGCCGCCCCAGATAACGGTTTACGATGTCTTCCTCGGTGCCTTCCTCTACTTTACAGCCGTTCTCCATGAAAATGTAATGATCGCATACGGCCGACAATTGGGACAGTACATGGGAAGACACAAGGATCGTGATGCCTTCCTCCCGATTGAGGCGCCGGATGATGCCCAGCACCATCTGAATTCCATCCGGATCGAGACCGTTCGTCGGTTCGTCGAGAAACAGAATGGAGGGGGAGTGGAGCAGCACTCGGGCCAGTCCCAGCCGTTTTTTCATGCCTGTGCTGTACGTGCCTACTTTCCGATCTACATATTCCGAAAGCTCGAAAAGAGCAACAAGTTCATCGATACGTGCGGCGGCCTGTTTGACGCCGAAAACCTCCGCAAAAAAAAGCAGATTATCCCGGCCGCTCATATTTTCGTACAATCCGCTCTGTTCCGTCAGCGTGCCGCACATGGCCAGCACCTTCTCCGCATCGGTTGACGGGTCCAAACCGCCAATCTTGATTTTGCCTGCGGATGCGCCGAGCACCCCGTTCATAATGCGAATCAGCGTAGTTTTACCCGATCCGTTGGGACCGATGAGCCCTGTCACGCTGCCCTGCTTGATCGTGAAGCTGACATCGTTCAGCGCCCGATGGATCTCGAATTGTTTGGAAATATTGCATACCTCGATCATGATGTCACCGCCGTCTTCCCGACCTGCCCGATGGTTGTGTTGGTTTTGCAAGAACATAATCGGGTATGATCTGAATTTTAAAATAGTACGTTTAGGACCCGATTTTCGTTCAAATGGAAAAAAAGATCGACTTTGTCCTTCTATAGTCCCCAAAAAGCGAACATTTGCACGTATTTTCCGGCGCGAAATCGGGTCTCAAGTTCGTTTTATACGGGTGCCGTACCATGTATCCTTGTTATAAGAGGCATTCTTCATGTTGGTGGGCATCCATTTGCTTTGAGCGCTTCATGAGCATAAGAGACGTCTCAAAACGAATTATTTCGTCTAACACATCGGTTTAAACATGGATGCATCGGTGTGGAGGATTCGGGAAGGTGAATCGTATGGCATCATCCAATGAGTACCGCTTTCAGGTCAATCTGAGCGGCATGATCCAGATTTTATCGAATCATTTATACAGCAGCCCCAAAGTGTTTCTGCGCGAACTCATGCAAAATGCGACCGATGCGATTACGGCACGAAGCGAGGCGGAGCCGGGCCATCGGGGCGAAGTCAGCGTGGAACTGACCGGAACGGGAACGGAGCTGACGATGACGGTGCAGGATAACGGAATCGGGTTGACCGAGGCCGACATTCACGAATTTCTGGCCATGATCGGGCAGTCGTCGAAGCGTGGCCGCCAAGCGCTGCTGGACGGGGAAACGTCCTTTATCGGCCGTTTCGGCATCGGACTGTTGTCATGCTTCATGGTGAGCAACGAAATCGTGATGCTGACCCAGTCCGCAAAGGGCGGGCCTTCCATGGAATGGCGCGGCAAGCCGGACGGCACGTACACGATTCGCCGGTTAGACACGTCATTGTCGCCAGGGACGAAAGTGTATCTTCGGTGCACTCCCGAAGGGGCAGCGTATTTCGATGCAGAGTACGTCAAGGAGTCGCTATTTTATTATGGGGCATTGCTGCCTTACCCGGTTACCTTGCAGCATGAAGGGCAGCGGCATGTGATCAACGCCGAATCGCCCGCATGGCTGGCGAACCCCGAACTCGCTGCAGGACGCAAATCCGAGGTGCTTGCATTTGGCCAACGTTTGCTGGGGGAACGGTTCGAGGAATTCATTCCGCTGACAACAGCGTCCGGACGCACAGCCGGCATTGCATACGTACTGCCGCATGCCGTAAATCTGAACGCCAAACGTTCGCACCGTGTGTACCTGAAACGAATGCTGGTATCGGAGAAGGCGGAGAACATTTTGCCGGATTGGGCCTTTTTCGTCAAATGCCTGATCTGGACGGATGAATTGCAGCCCACCGCTTCCAGGGAGCATTTCTACGAGAACGATCAATTGGAACAGGTGCGTTCGGAACTCGGTGACGCGATTCGGGCAGGCCTTGCGAACATGGCTGCGAACCATCCGGAACGGCTGCAGAAGCTTATTCGTTTGCATGCATTGTCCATGAAGGCGTTGGCGGTGCAGGATCAACAATTTTACGCCATGGTCCATCGCTGGCTGCCATTCGAGACAACAAGGGGACACCGGGAACTCGGTGAACTGTTGGACGAGGAAGAGACGTTGTATTATACCGGGTCCGTGGATGAATATCGCCAGATCCATCATGTGGCGGCAGCACAATCCATGCTGGTCGTGAACGGTGGTTATATCTATGACAGCGACCTGATGGCGGCCCTGCCTTTAGCGGTACCTTCCGCGCACACGGAACAGCTTCAACCGGACGAGGTATCGATGAAATTCATCGACGTGCCTCCGCATGAGCGGGACCGATATTACGACGCTTTGCGTCTTGCCGATGCCGCTTTGCAGCGTTTCCGGTGCCGGGCAGAAGTCAAAGGCTTCAAACCGAGCGACCTTCCCGTCCTGTTCACGCTGTCCAAGGAAACTTCAACGCTCCGCGCATTGGAAAAGGCGAGCGAGGAGAGCACGGACTTGTTCTCTTCGGTGCTGGGCTCATTGTCTACAGCGATGAATTCGGCGGGGTACTCCACGCTCTACTTGAACGTGAGCAATCCGGTCATCCAGCGTGTGCTTACGTCGCCTGATCCCCAGATGACACCGCTGGCCATTGAGATGTTGTACGTGAATGCGCTCATGATGGGCCACTACGCGATGAACCGGCAAGAGCATGCCGTGCTTAACCAAGGCATCATTCGCTTCATCGATTGGGGTTTGCAGGCCAACACGAAAGATAAGGGAGAGTGAGTCGGCGATGAGTCTGGAAATGGACATGGATTTCGAAGATTTGATGATGGAGGCGCACGGTTTGCCGAACGGTGCGGCCAAGCTTGGGCTGTTGGAGGAAGCGGCGAGGATCGCGGATATCAACGGCATGGAAGAAGAGGCATACGAAGCGCGAGCGGAAATCGTGGAGACGGCTACGTTCTGCGGTTATCCGATGAAGGCGCTGATCGCCTTTTCCTGGCAGCTGGGCAAGTTCGACGGCGACCCGGAGCGTTACGACGAGGAAGAACTGATGTGGTCCTACAAATGGATTCTCGGAACGATCTCCAACTTCCCTGAAATATCGCGCGAAAAAATCATGGAGCTTCTGGAGGATTTCGGTCGCCGTTTCCGGTCTTTCGGTTACAGCGAACGATCGTACCTGTACTATCGGTTCATGTTGTCCATGGATTTGGGCGACTTGGAAGAAGCTACGCGATGTCTTTCCAAATTCACGGCGGCCGACAGTGATTACATGAGCGATTGCGCGGCCTGCGAACAGAACGAAATCGTACGCTATTGGAATTTGATGGGTGACGACGAAAAGGCAATCGAAGCGGCGAAGCCGATTCTGTCGGGCAGAATGTCTTGTGCCGAGATTCCGCATCTTACATTGTCGCGCCTGTTGATGCCGCTGTATCGCCTGAACCGGCAGGGAGAAGCGGACAAACACCAGAAAAAAGGCTATCGTCTGACCAAAGGAAACAAGGATTTCGTGAAGTGTTTTGGCGAGCAAATGGGATACCTGGCACGTACCAATCCTGCGGCAGGCATCGACGTGCTGGAACAGACGGCGCCACTGGCGGTGGATCACGAAGATCCGACGGCCAGAATGATATTTTACGCCAATGCCGCAGCGCTGCTGAAGCGTTGGGCCGATGAATCCCAAGGCTATCGCCTGCGCCTTCCGACATCGTTCCATTACGATGGCGATGCCTCCGATTTGCAAGGATTGGCTGACGTATTCGCCAAGGAAGCGGAGACCATTGCGGACAAATTGAATCAACGGAACGGAAACCGGCATGTATCCGCATTGATCGCCAACATTTAATTTTACCCTCGAGCGGCGGGCAGCGTATGCCCTGATCATACAAGAGAACAGGCTTGTCGAAGGACGACGGTTTCGCCCTTCGAACAAGCCTGTTTGGTCATGTTCTATAAATCGTTTGTTCCCATTTCTATTGCTAAGAGCTGGCACGCAGCATCTGCTTCCTGGAATCAGGAAGCAGCGGCCTCTTCGGCCGGCTGCTGCTGTTTCATCAACTCGGACACGATCTTGTCGGTCGGCTGCGTGAACAGCTGGTACATGATCGCCGCTTCTTCCTGACGGATCAACGGCTTGCGGGGAAGGACATCGACCGATCCATCCTCCAGAACCTTCACTTCCGGTCCGTGAAGGCCCAGCGCAACCATCATGCGGATGGCAGGCGCAGCCCATTCGTCGATATGTCCGGCCAGTCGGATATCTTCAAACAGTTCGGCAGGATATTGCTTTTGCAGCGAGCGCCATACCATGACCATCGCTTCCTGACGGGTAATGGCCTGGTCCGGCTTGAATTGCTTCGAATCGGCTCCGGTGATCATGCCGGCCTCATAACCAAGCTGAATGTAACCTGCTGCCGGATGGGCAGCCCAATCGCTGTCTGCAGGAGGGGCCGTTTTGCTGGCAGACAAGCCGCTCATTTTCAGCACGTCTTCGATGAATTCGGCGCGGGTCACCGTATTTTTCGGTTGGAAAGCCGCGTTTTTGTCATTTTCGTAATGTCCGAGGGATTGCAGGCCATAGATTGCCTCGGCGTAAGGGCTGTCCGGACGGACATCCCGGAATCCTTGGGCTTTTTCGCCTTTTTTCTCATAACCCATCGGGTTGAGGTAAGGCTCTTTCATATATACGGTACCGTCAGCATTCTCCTTGAAAGCGGTAAATTGACCGGTGATCTCGTCCTTGAACAGATGGTCTCCGACCTGAATCAGCGTGCGCGGCCCGAGGAATGCATCCGAGATGCTCAGTTTTCCAGCCTCTTCGCCCCCGCCGTTCAATTTGCTGACGATCGTGCTGAGACGCAGGTCGGCATACAGACCGGTAAAGCGCTGCAGCTCTTCGCCCGATTGCGGCGTGAACGGTTCAAGCTTGGCCGTTTCTGCGTACTGCGGGAAGAACGTTTGGATAAAGGCCGGGTAGAACAGGTTGCGCAAAGCTCCGGTTTGATTGTAAGTCAGGAAGACACCCGTATTTTGCTCAGGAATAAAGAAGAGATAAGAGCTGAAGCCGGGCAGGTCTCCTGCCTTGGTGATGATTTTGGAACTGCTCCCTGCTCCCGGAAGCTGAAATGGCGCTTCGAATCCGTAGGTCGTATTGGGCAGCAGCGGATGAATCGATGAGCGGTATTGCTCCATACTGTTGATGGTGGATTCTTTCCATACGCGCTGATCATCCTTGATCCCGCCATTCAGGAAGGCGATCATGAAGCTGCCGATATCCTCGGCCGTGGACAGCATGCCGCCTTGCGGCATCGGCGTCGGGGAGAGCGTGTATATGTCAAGCGGCTTGCTTGTCGCGTCATAGCCCGTCGCCAGTTGTTTCTGGCGTTCGCCATTCAGCAGGAAGCTGCTGTGATCCATGCCGAGCGGCTCGAAAATATGCTTTTGCATATAGGTCTCGAACGGTTCGCCGCTCACATTCTCCACGATCATGCCGAGCAGCAGGAACGAAAAGTTGTCGTACATGTAGGAGCTCCCCGGTTCGCGAACGACAGGGGGCATGTGCTCTTTGGCGTAATCCTCCATCGATACGATTTTCTCGAAGTCCGCGTGAAGGTCTTCCTGCTGAGGATCGCGAATCTCGAAACCTGTTGTATGGGTGAGCAGATGTTCGACGGTTACGGGTTTGTCGAACGGATTTTTGAACTCCAGCCCTTTAACGTAAGTCTGAAAATCGGCCTGCAAATCGACTTTCCCTTGTTCCGCCAGCTGCATTACCGCTGCAGCCGTAAAGGTTTTGGAGACGGAGGCAATCCGGAAAAGCGTGCTCTTGGGATTAACGGCCGTCTGGTTCTCGGCATCGGCGTAACCATACCCTTTTTCAGCCAGAATCTTGCCGTCCTTGACAACAACGACGGATGCTCCGACGTATTGGGCCTGTGCTTCAGGCGATGCAAAAAACTTGTCTAAAAACGAGGTTGCCGATTCCGCCGTCAGCGCGGTGGCTTTGTTTTGCTGGGACGCTGCGGTGGCAGCCTGTCCCGGCGTTTGCGCGGTTTCCGCATGAACCGCCGGCGTCCATAAGCTGAATGAAAGCATTGCAGCCATGAGCGCGCTGGTCAGTGTAGTGGCTTTGAAGCGATTCCTTCGTGTGGATTGATGCATGTAAACACTCCCTTGAATTGGTTTGGGAAATTGTTCCTTCATGTGTATTACGTCCAAATGCCTGGATTGGTTCACGTAAATTTCTCGGGAGAAAATCAATCGTTGTGCAAGAGTGCGCGGCTGGCGTCCACAGCGTGATTCTTTTTTGCGTTTATGACGCCATCGTTCCGGACGATGAATTGCCTGAATTGCCTGAAGTGAACGTTTGGCGATCCAGCGAACTTCGGAATAAGCAGAGCGCTCCCAGTCCCATCAGTAGATACAAGCAAGCCATCGCGTATGAGGGCAGAATCGCGCCGATGGACAAACCGATGCTTCCCATTAAGGCGGCAGCGTTGTAACTCATGCTGTCGGCGGCCATATAGGCTGCACGGTTCGTATCGGGGATCATGCCGGCCAAAAGGACTTTTTGGACGGGCGAATACATCAGTTCGCCGATCGTGTAAACCACCGCAGCCGCAATAAGAAGCATCGCCCAGTTGCTGACGGCGAGCAAGGCGAAGCCCGACGTATACAGCACCATGCCAACCGTCATGACAGACCGGGAAGAATAGCGATGCATCCACTTGGAAAAGGGCAGGGCGATGAGCGCTACAAGGACGGTGTTGATGGCCAAAACGAAGCTGAACATTTGCAGTCCCGTGATGTCCCAGTGAAACAGCTGGGCGCTGAATTCATTTTTCAGGCGCACGGCGATATACTTATCCAATTGAAATTCAAGGGCTACGGCCAGTACGGTTGCAGCAAAGAATGTCATGAAACGCCGATTGCGGAGCACATCTCCATACGTGGAGAACATGCTGCTCCGTTTGCGCGAAACGGGAACATTGGAATGGGAGTGTGTTTCCATCGTTTCGTGAATCAAGGTGACAAGAATGGCCAGCGTTGCCACGCTTTCGGCGAGTACCAGGCCGAACAGCAGGAATCGGTTGGTTTCGAACAGCAGGCCGCCCATCAAGGCGCCGAACGTGATAGCCACGTTCGTGGTCCAATATTGAAGGCCGTAAACATACTGGCGTTCCCGTTCGCTGCTGACATCCACGATCATGGCATTGGCAACGGGAATGCTAACGCCCGAACTTACGCTGCTGAATGTAAACATGATGCATGTCAACCAGACGGAGTCCAGCCAAGGCGAGTTGGCCGCCGCCATCCAGAACAGGGCGAAAACCTGTATGCATTGGGCGGAAACCATCAGTTTTTTACGTCCGATCCGGTCGGACCAGTACCCAGCCCCCAGGCTCACCAGCATGGATAGCAAAATATTGGCGGTGAGCAATAGCCCGGCCCAACTCGCTCCCAGTCGAACGCTCAGGTATATGGCCATGAACGGCAGGATGGATTTTTGCGTCAGATCGGTAAAAAAGTCGGTGATGATGCGAATTCGGATGTTGCGATGCAAATCGGAGTACTTCATGGTATGCGTTCCTTCCTTGGGTCATATTGATTTCCCGAGTATAATGGATGAAAACCTGAAGAAAAACCGTAAAAGCATCGAGTTTAATTTCGTATTTTATTTGAGTCAGGGGAAAGGCAGGAAACGTTCAGTGGACATGATCGATCATTATCTTCGGTTGCGTTTGAAGTTTTCGAATGTAGCGGATGGGGAGAGTTGTGCGAGTACGACTGGAGAGCTTGCCGATTGCTTGTGCTGCACGATGCGCAATATGAACTTGATCATGAACAGGTTCATGCGGGAAGGATGGGTCGAGTGGAGCCCGGAGCGAGGGAGAGGCAAGAAATCAAAGCTTGTGTTCCGCTATCCTCTGCGGGCGGCCGCGGGAGAGAGGTTTGAGCAACTCATGCAGGGCAACAGGCTCGATGAAGCCTATGAGCTGGCGTCGCGTCTGCCTTTTGCGATTCGAAACGATGTGCTGCAGCGACTCGGCGATCACTTTGGCTTTCGGTCTGCGGTGGGTAGCGAAGGCAGAATGGATACGCTGCGCATTCCCCAAGAAACGCCGTTCGTGACGCTTGATCCAACGCAAGTGGCCATGTGGGCGGAAGCCGGAATCGTGGGAGAAGTGTTTGACAGGCTGGTACGTTACAATGCCGAACGCGAGCGCTGCGAACCGAGCCTGGCCATTGCCTGGGAGAGCAATGCGGATGGGACGGAATGGACCTTTTATTTGCACAAGGGCGTGCGCTTTCACCATGGCAAGTCATTGGATGCGGAGGACGTAAAATATACGTTCGAGCGGATTGCGGCAGACCGCAGTAATCCGTGCAGATGGTTGTTCGGGGATATTGCCGGCATTGTTGCCTACGACGAGCTCACGGTACGATTCCGGTTAAGCAGGCCCCATTTCATGTTTCCGGACTTGATGAGCAGCATCGCTGCCTCCATTTTGCCGAGAGACGTGGATTTCGATCCGTTAAATCCGGTTGGAACCGGTCCGTACCGTTTGGTTCGCAACGATCCGCAGCTGCTGGCGTTAGATGTGAATCCTTGGTATTTCAAAGGGCGTGCTTACATAGATCGGGTTGAGTTATGGCAGCTTCCTCGGCTTCCTTCAGGGGAGCCGTTGGTGGAATCGGCCATTAAGCGGGACATGTTTCCCGATGGTCAGGGGAGAGCCGTGCAGTATGAAGCGCAGGGCGGAGTTTTTATGACGTTTAACATGCGCAAGCCCGGGCCGCAGCAGGACCGCAGATTCAGGCTTGCGATCAGATATTTGTTAAGCCGGCAAGCGTTGGATAACGAGATGGAGGACAAGAATACCCGGCTTGCCTATAGCCTGTTTCGCGGTCGCTTGGGGGAACAGTCCGCAATGAGTCCCATGGATGATGAAGGTGTGGATGGATCTTTGGCGAGGGCGGCAACGTTGCTGCGTGACAGCGGGTATGCGGGGGAAACGGTGAGCGTCTGGGTGGAGGACGGCCATAAATTGCAAATCGACATGGCTTGGTTTGCCGATCGGTGCGAACGCGTCGGACTAAAGATAAACATCGAGCCCGGCGATGTGGTCAAGGCGGTCTACCACCACGATTTCGGAGAGCATGACCTGATCTACACGGGGGAGTTGTTTGATGAACATGTCATGTTAAGCCTGCTGACCATGTACACGTTTCGAAACACGTTGTTCCTGATTGCGATGGACGATGCGTGGCGGGCAGCACTGGCGCTTCAATGCAGCAGGGTCGTCGGCATTCGGGACGAGGACGAGCGAATGCAAGGATGGATCGAGCTGGAAGAAATGCTGATCCGCGAGGCACTGCTGCTGCCCATGTACAGTTTCCGGGAAGAGCACACCCACCATGCATCCTTGCGAGATTACAGGGTGGTCGGTTACGGGATGCCGGACCTGAGGCGATTATGGGTGAAGCGCAGCCCGGATGCCGAAAGCAGGCAGGAGAGCTATCCGGCGTATATCCCGTTATGGTAATGAATCACTGGATGGATACCCCGCTTGTGATTTCGGTTGTGGTTTATTTGAAATATGAAACCGGAAGTACATACATGGATGATTTTGGGCATCAAAAAGGGGCTCGGCCAGAGCCCCATCGTTTTTCGCGGTTCAGGATTGCTTAGGCTGTTTGACAAATACAATCGGCTTCGTGCCGGGTTCCATCAGCAAGGGAATAGAAACCGATTGTACATGCCCGTCCTCGCTCACTTCGAACGTCGCTGTCACCGTTAACCCCAATAACGGAAGCTCCACCGAAAATGTTTCGTTTCCGGAATAGGTCATCGGCATTTCCAGTTGGTTAAAATAGGTTTCCAGTCCGTCTTCCCGACGGCGAACGAATAGCTCGCCATACCCGGGGTTAACATAAACGCCTTCATAGGCAGATCCATGCCGTTCAAGGGTGAACGATGTTGGCGTCTCCTCTTTGTCGGTTTGTTCCGGCTCCTTGCTTGTGGAAGTGATGGCACTAGGAGCGATGGCATCCGTATCCTGTTCGGCCGGTTCGCCGCCCATGATTTTTCGCATTTTGCCGCTCCAATCCACGACATCCAGTTGAAGCAGTAAATCCACGACGCGGAACGACGCCGTGTAAGGCACCACGCTGCCTTGCGTATTGCTGAGCGCAACAATTCCGATGTTTTGTTCCGGCAGAAAGGCCACTTGGGAAGCAAAGCCGTCAATGGCTCCGCCGTGATGAATCATCATATGTCCGCGATAAGGCTCGATGAACCAGCCGAGACCATAGGTACATACAGGCATTTCGGTGCCTTGGAATGGAGAGTCGCATGGCATGTGCGGCGTGTGCATGACGGCAAATTGCTCTTTGGAAATTAAGGACTGGCCGTCGAATTGTCCCTGGTTCAGCTGGAATCGCAGCCAGGCGATCATGTCGCTCAGGTTGCTGTTGATGGAGCCTGCAGGGCCAATAGCGTCGATGTTGCGGAACGGCATGCGCTCTAACTTCCCGTCTTTCTCTATATACGGATAGGCGTAGTCTTCCTTTTGCTGCATGTCCTGAACCGAAAATACGCTGGACGCCATGCCTAACGGATCCAACAAGTACTGCTGAGCGAACTGTTCCCATTCGGTTTCTTTGATGTGTCCCACGAGATAGCCAGCCGCCATATAGATCAGGTTCTGGTACTGCCATTTGTTTCTGAAATCTTCATTGGGTTCCAGATACCGCAAAGCGTAGATAAGCTCTTCTCTCGTACGGCCCGAATTGTACCAAGCCATTTCATGTCTCGGCAGGCCGGAGCGGTGGCACAACATATCTCGGATGGTCATACGTTCCGCAGCCATGGTATCAAACATTTGGAATTCTTCCATATACGTTTTAACGGGGGTATCCCATTTCAGCAGCTCCTGATCGACAAGCTGGGCTGCCGTAGCTGCGGTGAATGCTTTGGTGCTTGAACCGATGGCAAAGAGTGTTTCAGGTGTAACCTCACTTTTGGATTCTACGTCGCGGTAACCGTAGCCTTTTTTCCAAATGATTTCATCGTTATGTATGACGGCTAAGGCCAAACCGGCCGTTTTCCATTCCTGCAGCTGTTGGATGATATATTCGTCCAATCCGTCGAGCAATGTGGAGTTCGTTGCGATAGACATCTCGAATCCCTCCGTTTACATGAATTTGTTCCCCACGTCCACTATGCCTCTTCCCATTGGAAATTGCATCCTTCCCGAGACCGATTTGTGCCTGATCACCGACAATACGAAAAGGGATGAAGGCTTGTCAAACCAGTCCGCATAAATCGAACAAGTCCCTCATAGACATGTACTAATCAAGTAGGGGTTCTGCCGAACGCACAATCCCGAAGTGAAAACATGTGCTAAAGGGGATGATGTCATGCGCCGAATATCATGGATGCTTGCCATGGTATTGGTTTTCTCGGTCTTGCTTGCCGCTTGCGGGAAAAAGGATGCGGCAGCCGTGGTCAAAGATTTGAATGAAGTCGTGGGTGAGATGAAAAGTTATCAGGGATCAGGCGTCATGACGCTACATACCGGAGACACGCCGCAGCAGTACAAGGTCGAGGTATGGCATCAGAAACCGTCTTATTATCGCATCGCGCTCACCAACGCCAAAAAGGATATTACCCAGATCGTGCTCCGCAACGACGAAGGTGTCTTCGTGCTGACGCCAAGCCAGAACAAAAGCTTCCGTTTCCAGAGCAATTGGCCGGACAACCAGGGACAAGTCTATCTGTATGAAACGTTGATTCGCAGCATTACGGGAGATTCGACCCGTCAGTTCTCCGATGAAAAAGAAAGCTATGTTTTTGATGTGGCGGCCAGCTACAACACCCCTGCGCTCGTCCGTCAAAAAATATGGCTCCATAAAGGCGATTACGCGCCACAGCAGGTGGAAGTATCGGATGCCAGTGCGAACGTCGTCGTAGACGTCAAATTCGACAGTTTCAAATTCGGAGCCGAGTTCGGCAAGGACGCGTTCGACATGCAGCGCAACATGACGGCTGCCACGGGAGAGAAAGGACAGAACGGTACCAGCACCGGCGGCACAACAGAAACGGAAAACGGTAAGACGCAGGATGGCCAGAACGCAGGTAACGAGCAGGCTAATCCGCAAACGGCACCTGGCGAAGGTGCGGCATCCGAATCGGGAGGAACGTCCGTGAATGGTCAAACCGGCGTCTCCGAAGGAAATCAGGCAGGAGCCCAACAGCAGCCGTCTACCGGCAATGAAGGCGCGGAAGAAACGACCACTGCCTTACCGGAAGACGCGGGAAGCTTCGGTGTCATCGAGCCGACATATGCTCCGGAAGGCGTCAAGTTCAAGGACGATCAAATTTTGGATGAATCGGAAAATTACTCGGTCATGCTGCGTTACGAAGGAATGTACAATTACACCATTTTTGAAGCAAGACCGCAGGACCGGGCCGTATCGCTCGCGCCATCGACGCTTATTGATCTCGGATTCACCGTCGGCATGTTAAGCGGAGATGCGCTGCAGACGCTTACATGGATGAATGACGGCATTGAATACCGGATTACGAGCAGTGACCTGCCTGTTCCTGAGATGGTGAAGATCGCCACGTCGATGCAGGACCAGTCGGGTAAATAGGTCTGAGGGTATAGGAGATTTGTCATTAGGCATGCTAAGAAGCATCGGGGAGTGGTTCTCCGGTGCTTTTTTTGGGTTCATAATATAGACTTCGTCCGGATTTTTGAAAGTGTGACGTGATGGAGAAAAGGTATTCATCCGCTTAGGACAGAAATCGGCGCTATTTTTTCCTGCAGGCCACACTCGCGATCCGAAACCCGCATATAATTGAAAGTATGGGTGTATTGAAACCAGCATCCCGGTTAAATGCAATTAGGGAAACATGAACATGCTCTGGAAAAAGGAAGGGCCGCTCCACATTGAAGCAGGCACGCTTACGAGCAGCCAGAAACGGGTATGTGTATAAGGGAGAGGGCGGATAAAATGCAAGCAGGCGAGAGGCGCCCTTCCTGTGAAACCCCACCCGTTTTCAGCCGTGCTGCCTTCGTATTCCGTCGTTGATTTGACAGTCACATGCTTGGGCATTACGATGGAAACTGACATGAGGCGGATTAAGAAGATTGGAGAAGGTGAAAGAACGTGCAACGACAATATCGGCCGACCCAAGCGGAAATTAACTTGGACCATCTGGGCAGCAACGTAGAAGCTTTCCGCGCGGCATTGCCGCAAGGCATGAAGCTGCTCGCATGCGTCAAGGCAAATGCCTATGGCCATGGTGCAGTGGAGACGGCCAAAGAACTGGAACGAATCGGCGCTGATTATCTGAGCGTTGCTTTTCTGGACGAAGCGCTTGAATTAAGGCAGCATGGCATTACATTGCCGATTCTTGTATTGGGATATACTCCGCCGGAAGGCATCGTGGAGGCCTGGAAGCATAACGTGACCATCACCCTGTTCAGCAGGGAGGTGCTCGAGGCCATTCGCAGTCTGGACCCGGGCCTGAGCGACCGCAGGCTCAAAGTGCACATCAAGATCGATAGCGGCATGGGCCGATTGGGCTTGCTGCCTGGGGAAGAAGCGGTGGCTTTCGTCCAGGAAGTGGCCGATTTGCCGCAGGCAGAGCTGGAGGGCATGTTTACCCATTATGCCAAAGCAGACGAAGAAGACAAAACGTATACCCTGGAGCAGTATCGACGGTTTCAAGGCGTGGTGGATGCGCTGCGAAATCAGGGATGCACCATCCCGATCTTACATACGGCGAATAGCGCGGCCGCGATCGATTCTCCCGGATTGTCTTATGACATGGTACGGGTCGGAATCAGTCTCTATGGGCTGTATCCATCCGCCGAGGTGAATCATCAGGCCGTGAAACTTTCGCCGGTATTGACGCTGAAAACCAAAACGGTTCTGGTCAAAACGCTGCCGTCCCATTGGGGCATCAGCTATGGAACCCGTTATGTAACGCAGGACAATGAACGAATAGCGACACTGCCGATCGGTTATGCAGACGGATTCTCCCGAATGCTGACGGGCAAGGCGCAGGTGCTTATACGCGGTCGCCGCGTTCCCGTTGTCGGCACGATCTGCATGGACCAATGCATGGTGTCGCTGCAAGCTTTCGCGGAAGAAGCGGAAGACATTCAAGCCGGCGAAGAGGTTGTTCTCATCGGCCATCAGCATGGGGAGACCATTTCCGCAGAGGAGGTCGCTTCCCAACTCGGTACCCTCAACTACGAGGTGATTTGCATGCTCGCGCATCGCGTTCCGCGCGTATATACACGCGGTGGAACAGAAGTTGCCAGCATCAACCCCCTTTTGACAACCTAATCATTCGCAAGGTTTATATTTCCAGCAAAGTTTTTTCCGAATCGGCAGGAATAATGTCATCCCGTCCCGAAATCTTATCTTTGGAACGATCCGAGGATGTAAATCCTGTAAAAGGATGTCTGACCTGTACGAATAATGCCTGCCCGGTTTATAATGGAGTACAGCATACTTGATATACTGGGGGCATATATATTCCTTTGTATAAAAGTTCTGGAAAAACGCAATACTGGAACACAATGGCGAATGGTTTTTGGGGGTGGAAGAAAGGTGGCCAACTTGCAAAACACCAAGCGGATCATGATCAGTCTGCCTGATCATCTTCTGCAGGAAGTGGATGGCATCGTCGCGATGGAGAATTCCAACCGCAGCGAATTGATCAGGCAGGCCATGAAGCTGTATTTGACAGAGCGGAAAAAGCGTTATATTCGCGAGTCGATGCAGCGCGGGTACATGGAGATGGCGAAGATTAATCTAACCATGGCATGCGAGGCCTTTCACGCGGAGGAAGATGCGGACAGCACTCTGGACCGCTTAGTTAGCGGGGTGTAGACATTGATCGTAAAACGCGGTGACGTTTTTTTTGCGGATCTTTCTCCCGTTGTTGGTTCCGAGCAAGGCGGGGTCAGACCGGTTCTGGTGATCCAGAACGATATCGGCAACCGATTCAGTCCAACCTGCATCGTGGCGGCCATTACCGCCCAGATTCAGAAGGCGAAGCTGCCGACGCACGTCGAGATTGATGCGGAGGCACATGGGTTTGATCGGGACTCGGTGATTTTGCTCGAACAAATACGGACCATTGACAAGCAAAGGCTGACCGACAAGATTACCCATCTTGACGAGGAGACCATGAAGCTGGTCAATGAGGCATTGCAGATCAGCATAGGGCTGATCGATTTTTGAAATGCGGTTCCCAGGAAGAACACTATCATAACCGCAGTTTGTTAAGGGAGCGTACGGCCGTCTTAGAGAGGGCTGTGCGCTCTTTGCATGTCCAGCTTCATCAAGCGTTGTGAAAGCGTAGAACAATTAAAGGGTTTTCGCTATAATGGTACCGGAGAAACCGTTTACGAGAAAGATATACAGAGTGGAGGAAGCATATGAGCATTTTGATCAATCCGGACAAGCTTCAGTTTCATCTGCAGACCCGCAAGGCAAGCTACGTATTTCAGGTCATGCCTTCGGGGCATTTAGTGCATCTGTATTACGGCAAAAAATTGCGAGACACCGATCTGGGCTGGCTTCACGTTCGCACGGAACGGGCATCGTTCAGCCCTAACCCCGTGCCGGAAGATCGCACCATTTCATTCGATACATTGGCGCAGGAACTGCCGGTATATGGAACGAGCGATTTCCGCCACCCGTCCGTGCAGCTGCAGCTGGCCAACGGATCGATGATTACCGAGTTTACTTATGTCGGTCATCGATTGGAGCAAGGCAAACCCGTGCTGGAAGGCTTGCCAGCGACTTACGTGGAATCGGCCGATGAAGCCGATACGCTTGTGATCGAGTTGGAAGATCGCGTGGCAGGCGTGCGCATCGAGCTTTCTTACACGGCATTCGACAAGTTCAACGCGATTACGCGTTCCATGCGGGTCATTAATGACAGCGCTACCGCGGTAAACCTCGTGCGCGCGCTCAGCATGTCCGTTGACTTTCCGCATGACCAATACGAACTGCTTCACCTATCCGGTGCGTGGACGCGCGAGCGCGACGTGGTGCGCAGAGCGCTGGCTTCCGGCATGCAAGGCGTGGAGAGCCGCCGCGGTGCGAGCGGCCATCAGCAGAACCCGTTCTTGGCGCTGCTGACGCCGGGCACCGACGAGGATCATGGCGAGGTGTACGGCTTCAGCCTTGTCTACAGCGGAAGCTTCACGGCGCAGGCTGAAGTGGATCAGTTCAAAACCACCCGCCTGTCCATGGGCATCAACCCGTTCGATTTCAGCTGGAAGCTGGACTCCGGGGAAGCGTTCCAGACGCCGGAAACGGTGATGGTATATTCGGATACCGGTTTGGACGGCATGTCTCAGTCCTTTCATGAGCTTTATCGCGAACGACTGGCGCGCGGCCGGTTCCGCAATGCGGAGCGCCCGGTGCTCGTCAACAACTGGGAAGCGACTTATTTCGCTTTCAATGCGGACAAGATTGAGCAGATCGCCCGAGCGGGCAAGAAGCTCGGCATTGAGTTGTTCGTCTTGGATGACGGTTGGTTCGGCCATCGCGACAGCGACAATTCCTCGCTGGGTGACTGGTTCGTGGATAAAAGCAAGCTGCCCGCCGGCCTGGAGGATCTGGCCAACAGGGTAACCGGATTGGACATGCAGTTCGGGCTCTGGTTCGAACCGGAAATGGTATCGCCGGACAGTGAGCTGTATAAGGCGCATCCGGATTGGTGCCTGCATGTTCCTGACCGTCGCCGCACCGAAGGCCGACAGCAGCTCGTGCTGGATTTCTCCCGCCAGGACGTGCGTGACGAAATTGTTCGCATGCTCAGCGACGTTCTGGGCTCTGCCCCGATTTCCTACGTGAAATGGGATATGAACCGCAACATGACCGAAGTGGGTTCCGCATTGCTGCCAGCGGATCGCCAGCGCGAGACGGCTCACCGCTACATGCTTGGATTGTACGACGTTATGGAACGCGTCACGTCTTCGTTCCCGCACATTTTGTTCGAAAGCTGTTCGGGCGGCGGCGGCCGTTTCGATCCGGGCATGTTGTATTACATGCCGCAAACATGGACCAGCGACAACACGGATGCCATCTCGCGTTTGCGCATCCAGTACGGAACGAGCCTCGTATATCCGGTAAGCTCGATGGGATCCCATATTTCTGCTGTTCCGAATCACCAGGTGAACCGGATCACTTCCCTGGAAATCCGCGGGCATGTAGCCATGTCCGGCAACTTCGGATACGAACTCGACCTGACTCGCTTCACCGAAGAAGAGAATGAAATCGTGAAGGCACAGGTCGAGTTGTACAAGGAAATTCGCGGAACGATCCAGTTCGGTACGTTCCGTCGTCTCCTCAGCCCGTTCGAAGGCAACGAAACGGCCTGGATGTTCACGTCGCCGGACGGAAGCGAGGTTGTCGTCTTTTACTTCCGCGTGCTGTCCGAGCCGAATGCGCCGCTGCAGCGCCTGAAGCTGAAAGGGCTTGATCCGGAAGCGGATTATCGCTTGAAAGGCGGGTCCGAAACGTTCACCGGAGATGCGCTGATGTATGGCGGCATTGCGGTTGGTGCAGCCAAAGGAGATTACCTGAGCGAAATGTTCCGCTTCGAACGTGTTTGAGGCTTAAATTAAACCATCCGATCCTAACAGGGCCGAAATGCATTGGAAGATGTGTTTCGGCCCTTCTTTGCGGTCGCCGGGAAAGGGATTGGGGTTGGTTCTGAGCTGTAAGAACTTGCTATGCGCACGATTGCTGGAAATCTGCACGGAATTTTGTGATAATATAAAAAAGGGAAACCTGTTCAAGTGGCAGGTTACATATGGGATTACAGCAGCGCGGCTGCCCCGAACATAGCCTGATCTGTACGATTCAGGAAGGAAAGAGGGATTGGATTTGTCTGAACAGGAAACGGTTATGGAAATGAATGAAGAGAAAATAAAGGCTGAACGCCATGAACGTATTGTAAAACAAGTTGCGAAGGAACTGTCGTTATCGCTCAAACAGATCCGTACAACCACGGAGCTGCTGGATGAGGGGAATACGATTCCGTTTATTGCCCGTTACCGCAAAGAAATGACGGGCGAGCTCGACGAAAACCAGCTGCGGCAGATTGAAGAACGCATCGTATACCTGCGCAACCTCGAAGACCGAAAAGTCGAAGTCATCCGCATCATCGAAGAACAGGGCAAACTGACCGAGGAATTGAAAACGTCCATCACGAAGGCGGTCAAATTGCAGGAAGTGGAAGACCTGTACCGCCCTTATCGCCAGAAACGCAAGACACGTGCCAGCGTGGCGAAGGAGAAAGGTTTGGAGCCGCTCGCGGCCTGGATCTGGGCTCAACCGAAACAAGGGAACGTGGCGGAGGAAGCCGCACGTTACGTGAATGCCGAGCTTGGGGTGGACGATGCGGATGCCGCACTCCAGGGAGCCAAGGATATCCTTGCCGAGAACGTGGCCGACGATGCAGCAATTCGCGCCTGGATTCGCAGATATACGCTTGATCATGGCATGTTGACTTCCGAAGCGAAAGATGCGGAACAGGAATCCGTGTACGAGAACTACTATAGCTATCGCGAGCTGGCCAAAAAAATGCCGCCGCACCGGATTCTGGCCATTAACCGCGGAGAGCGCGAAGGCATTCTCAAGGTCGGGCTTGAAGTCCAGCCGGAGTCGGCCCATCGTCACATGGAAGGCCAGATCATTAAAGGCGCTTCCGCCGTGCAGGATATTTTGCGCGCCGTCATCGAAGATGCCTACAAACGGCTGATTGCTCCTTCAATCGAACGCGAAGTCCGGGCAGAGCTGACGGAGAAGGGCGAGGCCCAGGCGATTTCCGTCTTCTCGGCCAACCTGCGCAACCTGCTGCTGCAACCGCCGATCCACGGCAAAAGCGTGCTGGGCGTGGACCCGGCATACCGGACCGGCTGCAAGCTGGCCGTTGTGGACGATACGGGCAAACTGCTTGAGGTTGCCGTCACGTACCCGACGCCGCCGAACAACAAAAAACGCGAAGCTGCGGAAGTCTTCCATCGCATCATTAAACAGTACGACATCGGTCTGATCGTCATCGGCAATGGTACGGCATCGCGCGAAACGGAACAGTTCGTTGCCGAGATCATTCAAGAGAACGGGGACGACAACCTGGTATACCTGATCGTCAACGAGGCTGGAGCGAGCGTATACTCCGCTTCCAAACTCGCCCAGGAGGAGTTCCCGGATCTGGACGTGGCAGAACGGAGCGCGGCCTCCATCGCTCGCCGGGTACAGGATCCGCTGGCTGAACTGGTCAAAATCGATCCCAAAGCGATCGGCGTCGGACAGTATCAGCATGATGTTTCCCAGAAAGTACTGGAGGAGAGCTTGAAAGCTGTCGTCGAATCGGCGGTCAACCATGTCGGGGTCGACGTCAATACGGCTTCGCCTTCGCTGTTGTCCTACGTGGCTGGCGTGAATGCGACCATCGCGAAAAACATCGTGAAGTTCCGTGAAGAGAACGGGCGCTTCTCGAACCGCCGCCAGCTGCAGAAAGTGCCGCGTCTGGGCGCGAAAACGTATGAGCAGTGCGTCGGCTTCATGCGCATCGGCGAAGGAGACAATCCGCTGGACCGCACCCCGATTCATCCTGAGTCCTACAAGGTGGTCGACCAGTTGTTCGCCGAGCTGAACATCGGTCTGGACAAGCTGGGCAGCAAAGAATTGTCGGAATTGCTCTCCCGGCAAAATCCGGAGCAATTGGCTGCCAAGCTGGGCGTTGGCGTGCCTACGCTGCGCGACATTTTGGACAGCCTGCAGCGTCCGGGCCGCGATCCGCGCGAAGAGATGCCGCTGCCGATTTTCCGCACGGACGTCCTGAAAATCGAAGATCTGGTGCCAGGCATGGAGCTGCAAGGTACGGTGCGCAACGTGATCGATTTTGGCGCTTTCGTAGACATCGGCATTAAGAGCGATGGGCTTGTCCACATTTCGCAGCTTAGCAACGGGTATGTCAAACATCCGATGGATGTCGTATCCGTAGGCGATAATGTGACGGTGTGGGTACTTCACGTGGATGTCAAAAAAGGCCGCGTTGGACTGACCATGAAAAAGCCGGCTTCGGTTCAGCAGTCCTCATGATCGGCACACCACGCACAGAGAACAGCCTTCCCTTTCCGGGGAGGCTGTTTTTGTCATGTATGGGCTTCGTTGTGTTCCGCGACCGGTCCGAACGAAAAAGCGGGCTGCGCCCGTGAAGGGCTCGTCACATTTCACTGTCTGCGCTGCGAGATACGCTATTGCTCGGTTTGTTCCGATAAAAGAACCAGCATTCGTTCAGGAGTTTGATCTGGCGGCTATCCTTTTTGTGGAATGCCCGCATCAGTTGATTGCAAAGCCATTGGGGCAAGGGTATCTCCTCCTCTTGCGTTTTCATCTGTACGTTAGCATATGTGGCTATAGCCTGACCCGTGCGGAATAACCCGGGCATGAACGTTGGAAAATTCAATGCCAGCATAGCTCCTCATAGCTGCTCGGTTCAGGTGAAAGCTTTTCTTGGAGTTCATGCATACAAGATGAGCGACGTTGGGCCATACAGCGCAAAAAAGCGCATCCTCCGGTTGGGGAAAATGCACTTTCAGGTTGGGTATTCTGCCTATGGGTGTATACGAGTCGATCAGAGCGCTTCGGCTTCTTCCTCGTACCATTGCTCCAATTGAGCTTGCAGCGCACGAATTTCGGTGAGAAGCGCAATCAACGGGTAATGGTTCTCTTTCAGACTGGCAAAACTCTGCTCCAGCGCGTTGATGTAATCCATCCCGGAAACGATCACCCATTGCTCGCTCAGCAAATCAAGATTGTCGCATTCCGCAACGGCCCGAGGCAGTTCGGGTACATCTGCAGCCGTGAGTTTGTCGATTTCCTTGTGCAGGCGCAGATTGAGCGCACTCAATTGATAGGCATAATCGGCCGGCATCTCCACAAATTGCAGGTGCCCTGCCTGTTGCAAAATGACGTAACGCATTTTCGGCATAACGAGTCGTAGCTCCCCTCATACATTCTACTTGACAGTGTAGCCCACGAAACGGTTACAATTCAAGGGTATGCTTGCAAACAAAAAGATTGGCCTGCACCAAAGGAGAGGAAATCAGTGGAGAATGACGAATTGCAGCAATGGATCGAGCAGGTGTCTCTGGAGCACTTTGGAGTCCCGTTTACGCATGAGGCGCTATTCAATCCTCGTTTGTCGACGACGGGCGGACGATACATGCTGAAAAGCCACCGGATCGAGATCAATCCTCGTCAGCTTGAAGTGCACGGACGGGAAGAGGTCGAAAAAATTATCAAGCATGAGCTGTGTCACTACCATTTGCATATCCGGGGGCGCGGTTATCGTCATCGGGATCCGGAGTTCAAGGCATTGCTGCAAAAAGTGGGAGGTTCCCGGTTCTGCCAGTCCCTGCCGGACGGGATGGGGAGAAAGACGCTGCCTTATCGCTATAAACTGGTTTGCAAAAGCTGTGGCACCGAATACTTGCGTAAACGCAAAATGGACCCGAAGCGTTATCGCTGCGGACGCTGCACGGGAAAGTTGGAGCTGCGCGACATGCCGTCATGATTGCAGAGCGCGGATACGGACACAAGAAGAAGCGGAAGTTGTCTCATAAGAGAAAAATGCTACAAAAAAATGTTTAAAACAGTGTCAACGTTATTGACTTGGCAAGCCAATCATGTTAAATTATTTTTATCCACTAAAAATATTCCCTGATAGCTCAGTTGGTAGAGCACTCGACTGTTAATCGAGTTGTCACAGGTTCGAGTCCTGTTCGGGGAGCCATTTCTTTGGAGAGATACCCAAGTGGCTATAAGGGGACCCTCTGCTAAGGGGTTAGACTGCGTAAGCGGTGCGAGGGTTCGAATCCCTCTCTCTCCGTACTGAATATACAAAATACAAATCCTCTTCACGTGAATCGGTTAACGATTCACGTGAAGAGGATTTTTTAGTTTCTTATTTTTGATTCACCATATGATTCCGAGCACGTTTGACAAGCCTTGTTTGCCTTCTTCCGTCACTTCGACGGCACGGCTGCCTGTTTTGCGGCGCGTCCATCCAAGCTCCGCCAGTCGCCGTTCCAGTTGATCACCGAGCAAGCCGGAGATATGGAACCTGCGTTCGCTCCAATCCAGGCACTTGCGTGCGATTGCTCTGCGCGTTCCGGATCGATGCGAAAGGTCGATTCCGAACGACTCAAACCATTCATATCCTTTCGTTGGAATGTGATAATCCTTGTTCTGGCCATCGTCCACGATATAGCCTTTCTGCAACAAGGCGTCGCAGAGGGCGATACCCAACTTTCCGGCCAGATGATTGTAACAGGTGCGGGCGGAACTAAGCTGTTGCAGCTGATCGGATTGTTTGAGGGAACGTACGGAGACAGGGGGGGCGATGCTTGCCATCGTTTCGATCAAAAAGGCAATGTCATGACTGGCCAGGCGATAATACCGATGCCTTCCCTGACGTTCCACAACGAGTAATCCGCCTTCTACCAATTTGGCCAGGTGGTTGCTTGCGGTTTGGGGAGTCACCCCCGCCATATAAGCGAGTTCGCCGGCAGGCAATGCTCTCCCGTCCAGCAAGGCTTCCATAAATACGGCACGACTGGGGTCCGCGATTAATGATGCAATCGCTGAAATATTAGGGTATGCATTCATACTTCGATGATAACTGAACAATTGCCGTATTACAATGCAATCAGGCACGAAAAATCTGCCCCGAAGGTCGGATGCATGTCGTCGCTATGAAAGAAGTCGTTTTTGAAGGATGGAATGGAGGAAGGATACATGGGACATCGCTACCTGAAGGAGCATATGGAGCATAACAACAGCTGTGAAACCAGGACTTTTCATGAAAAATCGGTGGAGCTTCATGAAGTGATCCGCCCGAATATTTTATATTATGGCACACCCGTGCTGCTGCTCAGCACGCTGAATGAGGACGGGTCAACCAACATATCCCCGTTATCGTCGTCATGGGCTCTGGGAGATTGCGTCGTGCTTGGGTTAGGCGTTCAAGGGCAGGCTTTCGATAACTTGAGCAGGCATAAGGAATGTGTTATTAATTTGCCGGATGCCACCTTATGGAGACAGGTTGAGCTTTTGGGAAAGTATACAGGCAAAAGTCCGGTTCCTGAGGAAAAAGCGGAAATGGGATATCGATTCTGCTCGGACAAGTTCGAGGCTGCGGGGTTTACGTCACAGCGTTCGGCAGAAGTTCGTCCTGATCGGATCGCCGAATGCGCGCTCCAAATCGAAGCCTCGGTGCAGCATATTCGCATACCCCAACATACGCCGTTTATGGCGATTGTTGAAGCTAAGGCGCTAATGGTACATGCCCATCCGGGGATCATCTCTGCTCATGACCATATTGATCCGGAAAGATGGAATCCGCTTATTTATAATTTTCGGCACTACTACGGACTCGGGGAGAAGCATGGAGAGAGCTTTAGGGCGAGGAAGTGATCGGACGTAAGAAAGAAGAGAGGGCGGGGGCCGACGAAGGTCCTCGTCTTTTAAGTATTTTGAAAATGGGGTAATTAGTAAAGGATGATGAATGTAAGCATATACATACTTGAGATGGGATGTCCGCCTTGTTGGCGTTGTTTCGAGATGATACGAAAGGATGGATGGCGATGGAATGGGAATATTTGATGCGCGTGGTCCTCGCCGGTCTGTGCGGTGTGTTCATTGGATATGAACGGAAAAATCGGATGAAAGAAGCGGGGATCCGCACGCATTTTGTCGTTGCTGTAGGTGCAGCGCTGATGATGGTTGTATCCAAATACGGATTCCAGGATCAATCCGGCTGGACCAACCTGTCGCTGGATCCTTCCCGGATTGCGGCACAGGTAGTAAGTGGGGTCGGATTCATCGGCGCCGGCATGATTTTTACGCAGCGCCAAACGGTGCGTGGACTCACCACGGCCGCAGGCATTTGGGCAACGGCTGGCATGGGTCTGGCCATGGGTGCGGGATTATATTGGACGGGTGCCGGAGTGACGCTGCTCATCATCATTGCGCAAATGCTGCTCCATCGGCAAGCGCGCTGGCTCGTATCCGCCAGGTCGGAAACGTTGACGATCCGTTTGGATCAGGAAGGGGCTGCGCTCCAGAGCGTCTTGTCCCTGCTGGGGCAAGAGGGGATTGCGGTGACGGGTTTCCGGGCAGAAAAAGAAACAAGCGCAGGTCTCCTTGGAGAGACTACGCTTGAGTTTGTCGTTAAACTGCCGGGTCCTTATCAGGGAGAACGGCTGCTTGCATTGCTTTCCGATGTGCCGCATGTGCGTTCCATCGAGCTGAAATAGCCGGGGTTAAAGGTTAAATGACGGTTTCGGGACGGGAAATCGTTTTGCCGTCAAGCACGCAGTGAATTGCATGCGCAACGCCGTTTTCCACGTTGGTTAACGTAATGGCATCGGCCAGATCCTGAACTTCGGCCACGGCATTGCCCATGGCAATGCCAAGCCCGGCCATTTCGATCATGGACACATCGTTGAAGTTGTCGCCGATGGCTGCCGTGTCGCTCATGGAAACGCCGAAGTGCTCGGCGAGCTTTGCCAAGGCATTTCCTTTGGAAACGTCGGGATGCTGCATTTCGAAGTTGTGTTCGGCCGACACAACCATGGCTACGTCCGATCGGGAGGCGAAGTGCTCGCGTCCTTTTTTCAATTGAAGCGGGTCAAGCGAGAAGGCCATGATGTTGTAAATGAAAGCCTCAGCCGGAATGTCCTGATGAGAATTGACGCGGAAATGGTCCTTTTTGGCATAGTGTTTTTTAATGCCGGAAATCATATGTTTAAGGTTTTCGTCAGGAGTCGTGTCGAGCAGGCGTTCCATGTCGGCCATGATTTGCGCATGGTGGTTGGAAGGGGCGTAGATGCCCTGTTGGGTAGAGGCTTCGTAATAAATTTCGTTCTCCTCCAGCCATTTCATGACCGATGCTGCCGTTTCGCGGTCCAGCGGAAGATGGAAAATGCGCTCGCCGTTCTCGTCATGGATGGTGGCGCCGTTGGATCCGATGACAGGGGTTTTGATGCCGCCATCACGGCTAATGTTGATCACGTCGGAATAGACGCGGCCGGTGGCAATCGTAACTTCAAGCCCTTCTTGCTTGGCGCGCTGAATCGCAGCCGCATTTTCGGGACTCACCTGGCTATTGCGGTTCAATAACGTTCCGTCCAGGTCGGTTGCAAACAATTTGATCATACTTACAGCTCCTTTTCTTTGATGGGTTCAGGAATGAGAATCTCGACTTGTTGTTCTTCGAGGAAAGCCAGCCAGTCTGCGGAAGGCCATTGATTCGTGATCAGCACGTCCACGAGGGACCAGTCGGCAAAGCGGTATCCGTATTGCCTGTCAAATTTCGAATGATCGGCAAGCACGATCACCTGTTTGGCTGCCTGCATCATTTGGTATTTGATTTTGCCTTCTTCTTCAGAGGCGCTGAAGCCCTGCATGGTAAGGCCGCCAATGCCGATGAAAGCTTTATCTACATAATAGCGGGATAACGTTTCGATCACGGAGGCGCCATAAACATAGCGTTGGTCCTTGTTGATCTTGCCGCCGAGCAGGCGGATATCCACTGCGGCATGGTTGGAGAGCAGATCGGCCGAGTGCATGGAGTTGGTGATGACCGTGCAGGATTTGCCGTTCAGATTCTCCGCACAGGCCTGAACCGTGGTTGAAGAATCCAGAATGATAATTTCGCCTTCGCGCACAAGCGCTGCCGCGAGTTTGCCGATGGCGCGTTTATCCTCGGAAACATGGAGCAGGCGTTCCTTGTAAGATTTGAATTCGAGTGGAGGCGAGGGAAGAATTGCGCCGCCGCGCGTGCGGATGATGGCCTCCTGCTCTTCAAGCTTGATCAGATCCCTGCGGGCCGTATCTCGGGAAACGTCGAACAGGGTTACGATCTCGTCCGCGGAAATTCGGCTATGCTTGCGAAGATGCTCGATAATGAGCTGCAGGCGTTCTTCTTGAAACAAACAAGATGCCTCCTTAATGGGGATGACTAATTTATATGATAGCTCAATTATAAGTTTTCGTAATGATATTTGCAATGTTATAAGCTATTATAAGTGATTGTAAGGTTTTTTAATAAGGTTTTTACATATTCAGTGGTTGCGGATAACACTAATGTGGATTGAAGTAGAGCGAATCTGTTTGTTTTATGGCATTAAAATTTATTTTTCAAAAAAAGTGTTGCACACCTCTGGAATTCTATGATATACTCTATCTTGTCGCCAAGAACGACAGAGTTTAACAAGGCCCGTTGGTCAAGGGGTTAAGACACCTCCCTTTCACGGAGGTAACAGGGGTTCGAATCCCCTACGGGTCATTGCAATTCCATTGCAACACAAGGGGTGAGAACCCCAAAGGTTCGTCGGAGGATAAGCCTCGTTAGCACAGACTTCGCAGTCTCGAACGAAGTGAGAGTATCCCCTACGGGTCATTGCTTCACAAAAGGTCATTGCTTTTCCATAAGTGATATGGCGCATTCGGTGAAGTTTTACAGCAAGAGCCATTAGCTCAGTTGGTAGAGCACCTGACTTTTAATCAGGGTGTCGAAGGTTCGAGTCCTTCATGGCTCACCAGTTTTACATTTGAATATGCGGTCGTGGTGGAATGGCAGACACGCTATCTTGAGGGGGTAGTGGGCGTACGCCCGTGGAGGTTCGAGTCCTCTCGACCGCATACATAAGTATTAACGAAGACAGGTTTTCATGTGTATACATGAGAGCCTGTCTTTTTTATTTTTGTACAACATGCTTAGGGGTGGGCTGAGTGATCAGGCAGATTGTGGTATAATATTGTTTAATGTGTGGCCCATGAGATGATGGAAAGCAGAGCAGAGGGATTCATGATTACTAAGGTTGGAAGGCGGTCTTGTATGCAGTCGATCTATGAACGAATTGAACAACTGATTGCCGAAAGGGGAATGACCAAGAAGGCGTTCTGTCAGCAGCTGAAGATCAGCACGGGCAATCTGGGGGATTGGAAGCGCGGCAAGTCTATTCCGAGTACGAACAAGTTGATCGAGATCGCGTCGTTTTTCGATGTGAGCCTGGATTGGCTTATGATCGGACGGCCGTCGAAGGAAGCGATGGTGCGGGAGAAGCGGGAGGATTATTTTTTTGACGTATTGCGGCAACTGGATTGCCAGGACAACGAATTATCGACTGAAGAACAGTCTTTCATCAGCGAATATATTGAATTTACCCGGTATCGCAAGGCCAAAGAAGGTCGTCATTCCGGGGATGGCTTCCTTGAAAAGAAAGAGGATCGAACGGAAGATGAATCGATCTGAATCATAAAAACCTCTGAACAGGTCAACACGACGTTGATGCTGTTCAGAGGTTTTTTTCGCTGTTCATGCCCGGATGCGTATCTGCCTGTCGCATCCTATCATCCGAGTTATTTGCGGAAAGGAGGCATTTCGCTGCCGAGCAGTGCCGGGCGAACCGCATTCCAGAGAAGCAGGCATTGCTCCTGCAATTCCCAGGCGGCCATGCCAAGCATGCGGACGCCGATTCCGCCGGCGGCAAGCATGCTCGCACCGGCCAGGATGCGGCTTCCGTGCGGCAATCTCTGCCTAACCAGTTCTAATTCAGCAGAGCCGAGTCCGGGAGCGATCATCCACAATGCGGCCGTATGGGTGTAATGCATCAATGCGGCGGACTCGGTTGGATCGTCCCGCTCCGGGGCGAGGCCGAATCGGTCCCAGACGACGATCTGCTTGCCCAACCGGATATCGGTCAGGCTGTCGTAACGTTGGAATTGGAACAGTTCCCCGCGATGAACGCGCCCGGCAGCCCAAATATCCGCATACGCCAGAACGGCGTTTTCTCGCAGATCGAACCTGGTGGTAAGTGTGGAAGAACTACCTTTGAACGGAATGACGCCTTCCGGAAAGTATTCCAGAACGGCCCCTTGTTCCAGCGTGAAATGATGCTTCACGGAGGATGGCAATGAAGGCGTGGGGTGCAATCGGGTTGCGGACGTGCTGCTTAACATGACGTGGGTACCTTCCCCGAGATGCCATTCCGAATGGTATACGTCCCCGTTCAAAACGCCAGGCGAGACATCCGATGTATACACGCATAACCCGTTTCCGCCTCCGTGAGGGCGGAAGGAGCGGCTGAACCGGAGCGGGGCGCTGTAATAGCGGTCGATCATGACCGTTCTCCCGCCCTGAAGAGCAAAGCCGGCCCGGAGCTCGCTGCGGCGCGTGATGGCGCCTGTTATCGGCTGCGCTGGTTCGGGCTCGGTTGCCTGCATCTCCGGAACGGGATCAATGAGTGTGTGCCGAACCGTGGTCATGGCTGTGCGAATGCAGATGCGCAGCGGCAGCATCGTCATCCATGTATTGGTGTTCGAGCCAATGCACGATCTCGGATACGCCTTCGCCGCTCATCAGATTGGACATGACATAAGGGCGGCCTTCACGGACGCGTTCGGTATCCTCTTTCATCACTTCGAGACTGGCGCCGACGTAAGGAGCGAGGTCTGTTTTGTTGATCAATAGCAGATCGGAACGGGTAATGCCCGGACCGCCTTTGCGAGGCAGTTTTTCCCCTTGCGCCACATCGATGATGTAAATGAATACGTCGGCCAGTTCCGGACTGAATGCAGCCGACAGGTTATCTCCGCCGCTCTCGATGAAAATCAACTGCAGGTCGGGAAAACGTTCGATCAGTTCATCCACCGCCTCGAAATTCATGGAAGCATCTTCGCGGATCGCGGTATGCGGGCAGCCGCCTGTTTCGACGCCGATAATGCGCTCGGGTGCCAAAGCGTTCTGACGCAGCAAAATTTCCGCGTCTTCCTTCGTGTAGATGTCGTTCGTGATGACGGCGATGCTGTAACGGGTGCGAAGCGCCTTGGACAGTTTTTCCACAAGCGCGGTTTTGCCCGATCCTACAGGACCTCCGATTCCGATTCGCATGGGACGGCTGCGATCAAAAGCTTTGCGCTCCCACTCCGGATGGTGCGTATGATTTGCTCCTCCACACATAACTGACTCCTCCTTGGATAATGGATATGGATAAAAGATTTCAGGACATGAACAGACGGGCAGGCAGTGTTTCATGCTGCATGGCGTAAATTTCCTGGGCGATGCCGAAGCTGTGCATCTGCTCTGGAGCCTCGTGCCGGAGCTTGCTCCATTCGGATTCAATGTCGTTCAACAGCTTGTGAATGAGCGTCTGCGCTTCGGTCTGGCCGATCGGCAGGAGGCGCAAGGCGCTGTTAACGTATGCGTTGACACTGGTGTACAAATGCCCCGTCACTGCCTCGTCCAACCCGATTTCCAATCGATGGTTAATGTATCCGTGAATCGTTGTGAATCCGCAATAGGCGCCATGGTCCCGCACCGCTTCGTCGATCAGGGAAAAGTCCATCCACGGGTATAAGGATCGCGCCAGCTTCAGCAAGCGTTTGCCCATTTTATGCCCGCTTTCTCGTATCTCGCGCGGTGCGCGTTGGGCGTGAACTTGTTTGTCGATCAGGGCGAGCAAGCCGGAATCCTCCAGATCGATCGCCTGATATACGCCTTTGATGGCAAGTCCGTCAAACCTGACGAGGCTGGAATGCAGCTGGCTGCGAATGAATTGTTCCAGCTGGGCCGTCGTTTGAATGGTGCCGTCATGAGTATATGCTTCCAGGCCGAACGAGTGGGAAAAACCACCGATGGGCAATGCGGAATCCAGCAGTTGCACATAACGCAACAGTTTGGTGCCGTGATGCATCATAAGTCGATGCCCTCCCCGAAAGTAACGTTTCATCTATTGATCCCGCCAACCTCCGTGTATGCGCGTGAGAATCAGAACATGAAATATCGCTGTGCCATGGGCAGTTCTTCCGCCGGTTCGCATGTCAGCAGCACCCCGTCGGCCCGTACCTCATAGGTTTCGGGGTCCACTTCGATGACCGGGGTCACATCGTTGTGGATCATGTCCTTTTTGCTGACCGAGCGGCAGCCTTTGACCGCTTCCACGCGTTTGTTTAATCCTAGGGCTTCTTTGATGCCGGCCTCTGCTGCTGCTTGGGAGACGAACGTGATCGAGCCTTTGGCCAGAGCGCCGCCGTAGGAACCGAACATCGGCCGCCCGAATACGGGCTGCGGTGTCGGAATGGAAGCGTTCGGGTCGCCCATTTGGGCAAAAGCGATCATGCCGCCCTTAATGACCATTTCCGGTTTGACTCCGAAATAGGCAGGGCTCCAAAGGGTGAGATCGGCCAGTTTTCCGGCTTCGACGGAACCGACAAGGTGGCTGATGCCGTGGGCAATGGCCGGGTTGATCGTATATTTGGCCACGTACCTTTTGATTCGGTCGTTGTCGGAAGGCGAGCCTGCGGATAATTCCAGCTTGCCGCGTTGTTTCTTCATTTTGTCCGCGGTTTGCCAGGTGCGAATAATGACTTCTCCGACACGTCCCATGGCTTGGGAGTCCGAACTGATGATGCTGAACACGCCGAGGTCATGCAGAATATCCTCTGCAGCGATCGTTTCCGGACGAATCCGCGAGTCCGCGAAAGCAACGTCTTCCGGAATCGACGGGTCCAGATGGTGGCAGACCATCAGCATGTCGAGGTGTTCCTCTACCGTATTGCGTGTGTAGGGACGTGTTGGATTGGTTGAAGAGGGGATGACATAAGACTCTCCCGCTGCCCGGATGATATCCGGTGCGTGCCCGCCGCCGGCGCCTTCTGTGTGGTAGGTATGAATGGTTCTGCCTTTGATGGCTGCCAGCGTGTTTTCCAGGAAACCGGTCTCGTTCAACGTATCCGTATGGATAGCGACTTGCACGTCGTGCTTGTCTGCGGCCGTAAGGCAGGCGTCGATGGCGCTTGGCGTCGTTCCCCAGTCCTCATGCAGCTTGAGCCCGATGACCCCGGCTTCGATCTGTTCAACGAGCGGTGCGATGCTGGAGCTGTTTCCTTTGCCCAGAAAGCCGATATTCATCGGAAAAGCTTCTGCGGATTCGAGCATGCGATGAATATGCCATGCTCCAGGCGTGCACGTTGTCGCTTTTGTGCCGGTTGCCGGCCCCGTCCCGCCGCCGATCATCGTGGTTACTCCCGAAGAGAGGGCGGTTTGGATTTGCTGGGGGCAGATGAAATGGATGTGGGTATCGATGCCTCCTGCCGTCACGATGAGGCCTTCTCCGGCAATGATTTCCGTGGAGGCCCCGATCATCAGGGACGGATGGACGCCGTCCATCGTATCTGGATTGCCTGATTTGCCGATGGCGCAAATCAGGCCGTCCCGAATGCCGATATCGGCCTTGACGATGCCCCAATGGTCGATAATGACGGCATTGGTAATGACGGTATCCGGCGTGCCGTCAGTGCGCAGTGCCGAGGCGGACTGCCCCATGCCGTCGCGGATCACTTTGCCGCCGCCGAATTTGCTCTCGTCGCCATAAACGGCGTAATCGTGTTCAATCTCGGCCCAAAGCTCCGTATCCGCCAGACGGATGGCATCCCCTGTTGTGGGGCCGAACATGGAGGCGTATTGTTCCCGGCTCATTTTTTTCAAGAGGGATCGCCTCCGTTGTTCGCAGGGTCGGCAAAGGTTTGCAGGAAAGCGTTGAGCTTCCCGGGATCGGGGGGACACGCCAAGGAGCCTTCGGTCAACCCGTTAAAGCCGTGAATATGCCGTGTGCCGCCAAAGGTAGTGAGTTCGACGGGTTTTTCTTCTCCGGGTTCAAACCGGACTGCCGTACCCGCCGGAATGTGAAGCCGATGCCCGAAGGCTGTTGCGCGGTCGAAGTCCAGGGAGGCATTCACTTCATAGAAGTGTACATGCGAGCCCACTTGAACGGGCCGGTCGCCACGGTTCAATACGATAAGTTGGAGCGTCGGGCGGTCGGGATGACACACGATGTCGTCCTGTTTCAATCGGTATTCACCAGGAATCATGGCATTCTCCTGCCTTTCTCAACGTATGGGTTCATGCACGGTAACCAGCTTGGTTCCGTCGGGGAATGTAGCTTCGACCTGTACCTCGGGAACCATGTCGGGGACGCCTTCCATGCAATCCTCGCGAGTCAGGATCGTTCCGCCATACCGCATCAACTCGGCTACGCTCATCCCGTCCCGAGCGCGTTCCATCAGCTCGGAAGTGAGCAGTGCAATGGCTTCCGGCACGTTCAGCTTCAAGCCGCGGGTTTTGCGTTCGCGGGCGAGGTTGGCAGCTACGGTTATCAGGAGTTTTTCTTTTTCCTGTTCTGTCCAGTGCAAGGCAATCCGACCTTTCCCTTGATTATTTCTGATGTGAACGAAATGATATCGTGTTAAATATACTCACACAGGTGGTGTTTTTTGTCAATAACCTTCTGGAAATCTTAGAAATATGCATGAAATGGAACGGTTGAAATAAAATTATGTTAGATTTATTGACATACTAAGTCGGAGCAACCATAATTTGGAGCAACGAACATTTTAGAGCTGTGAGTCCGTAATGTTCGTCAATAGACCAAAAAAGGGAGTGCAGGCTATTGAAAAAGAGTTCGTTCAAATGGTGGGGCATGTTGCTAGGGATGGTCATTGCTTTGACGGGATGTGTAGAAGGGGGAGAACCTCCGCAGTCGGCAGCGACTTCCGGAACAGGCGAAGCGGTATCCGCGGAGGATACGATCAAAGTAGGCATTCTTCATTCTTTAAGCGGAACGATGGCGATCAGCGAGGTGTCGGTGAAGGATGCCGAGATGCTGGCCATCGAAGAAATCAATGCGGCAGGCGGCGTGCTTGGAAAGCAGATCGAGCCGGTCGTGGAAGATGGCGCTTCGGATTGGCCGACGTTTGCGGAGAAAGCCGGAAAGCTGCTGCAGCAGGATAAGGTGGCTGCCGTGTTCGGAGGGTGGACTTCCGCCAGTCGCAAGGCTATGCTTCCGGTATTTGAACAGAACAACGGCTTGCTGTTTTATCCCGTGCAATACGAAGGTTTGGAATCTTCCCCTAACATCTTTTATACGGGGGCCACAACCAATCAGCAGATCGTTCCTTCGGTTACGTGGTTGCTTGAGAACCGGGGCAAGAAGTTTTATCTGTTAGGCTCGGATTACGTATTCCCGAAAACGGCCAATCAAATCATTAAAGCCCAGCTTGAAGCCGAAGGCGGTGAAGTAGTGGGTGAGGAGTACACGCCGCTGGGGCACACCGACTACAGCACCATCATTAGCAAAATCAAAGCGGCACAACCTGACATTGTATATAACACGCTGAATGGCGATAGCAATGTGGCGTTCTTCAAACAATGGAAAGATGCCGGAATGACGGCCGACAAGATGACAACGTTGTCCGTGAGCGTGGCTGAAGAGGAAATTCGCGGCATCGGCGCGGATGTGCTGAAAGGTCACTTGGCGTCATGGAACTATTATCAAACGACCGATACGCCGGAAAATGCAGCGTTTGTGCAGAAATACAAAGAGAAGTACGGACAGGACCGGGTCACCGCAGATCCGATCGAAGCGGGTTACGTTGCCGTTTATTTGTGGAAAGCCGCCGTTGAAAAAGCCGGAAGTACGGATGTGGAGAAAGTCAGAGAAGCTGCCAAAGGGCTGGAATTCGATGCACCGGAAGGGAAAGTGACGGTGGATGGCGAGAATCAGCATATTTACAAAACGGTGCGCATCGGAGAAGTGCAGGAAGATGGACAGTTCAAGGAACTGTGGAATTCGGGTGATCCTGTCAAACCGGATCCATACCTGAAAACGTATGAATGGGGAGCTTCGCTCAGCAGCCAATAACATTAGAGTAACTGATTATTGCCTTCTTTAGTGTGGATGAGGGTGATAAATACACCCTTATTCCGCATCGAATTAAAGCGGTGTCGCGTTATTCAAGAGCGGTTCACAGCCATTATGGAAAGCCTTATCGCATGGGGAGTGAGAAGCATGGATATGTTTATTTTGCAACTGTTCAACGGCCTGAGCGTGAGTTCGATCCTGCTGTTGATTGCGCTCGGGCTGGCGGTTACATTCGGGCTCATGAACGTCATTAACATGGCGCATGGCGAATTGATCATGATTGGTGCCTACGCCACGTACGTGACGCAAAATTTGTTTGTGTCCTATGCCCCTGCAGGGTGGTTCGAGGCGTACTTTATCGTGGCACTGCCTTTGGCGTTCGGCGCTGCCGCCTTCGTCGGCTGGCTGCTTGAAGCGGTGCTGATTCGCCACTTGTACGGGCGGCCTCTGGATAGTTTGCTGGCGACCTGGGGCGTGGGCATGATGCTGCAGCAGCTTGCCCGAACGATTTTTGGAGCGCCTAATGTCGGGGTGTCAAGCCCATCCTGGCTGAATGGCGGGTGGGTTGTCTCGGAAGGTATCGTATTTCCGTACAAACGGCTGTTTATCATTGCGTTGGTGATCGTTGTGTTGCTCTGTATGTATCTTTATATTTACCACACTTCGTCGGGGCGGCGCATGAGAGCGGTGATGCAAAATCGAAGCATGGCGGGCTGCCTGGGCATATCGACCAGACGCGTGGATGGATTGACGTTCGCCATAGGCTCTGGAATTGCGGGCGTTGCAGGCTGCGCATTGACGCTGATCGGTCCGATCGGACCTTCGCTGGGCACCTATTACATCGTCGATGCTTTTATGGTCGTCGTGTTGGGTGGCGTGGGCAAATTGGTCGGCACCGTACTCGGCGCGCTGGGGATCGGGGTGTTCAATACGCTGTTCGAGACGTATACTTCGGCTTCGATCGGCAAAGTGCTTGTCTTTGCATGTATTGTTGCTTTCCTTCAATGGAAACCACGCGGCTTTGTTGCAGTGAGAACCCGGAGCTTGGATTGATGCGAAAAGGGGGTTAACTTATGCAGGTACTTCTCAAGTCAGGCAACGCGAAAATGAAGATCGTCTGGGCGGTCGCATTGCTCCTGATGTGTCTTGCACCGCTCATTTCAACCGAATTTCGGCTTAGCCTGCTGGCTAAGTTTCTGGCGCTCGCCATTTTGGCCATAGGGCTTGACCTGATCTGGGGATATGGCGGAGTGTTAAGTCTGGGGCATGGGGTGTTTTTCGGGCTTGGCGGATACGCGATGGCCATGCACCTTAAACTTCAGGCGAGCGGCACGTCGCTGCCTGACTTCATGGGGTGGAGCGGGCTGCGCGAGCTGCCTTGGTTTTGGGAACCGTTCCGGTCATTTCCGGCGGCGGTTGCGCTAGGGATTTTGCTCCCGGCCTTGCTTGCCTTTGTGCTCGGCTGGTTCACGTTTCGCAACCGGATTTCGGGTGTCTATTTTACGATTCTTACTCAAGCGTTGGTATTGATCACGGTTACTCTTTTTGTGGGCAAACAGGAGTGGACGGGAGGCACGAACGGCATTACCGGATTTTACTCGATCTTTGGGTTCGCGCTGCACTCGCCAGGAACGACGATCGTGTTGTATTATGTCACGCTTGCGGTGCTGGTGCTGGCCTACGTGCTTTGCAGACGCGTGGTCAACAGCCGTTTTGGCCAAGTGCTGGAGGCGGCGAGGGACGGAGAGAACCGGGTGCGTTTTTTGGGATATGATCCCGCGGGTTACAAGACATTATCTTTTGTGTTGTCAGGGGCGCTGGCTGGCATCGCCGGAATGCTGTTTGTGCTTCAGGTAGGCATTATCTCGCCTTCCATGATGGGCATTGTTCCTTCCATTGAAATGGTGCTATGGGTAGCTCTTGGCGGACGGGGGACGCTGATCGGAGCTGTTATCGGGGCAGTGGTGCTGAATGCGGCCAAAACCGGGATCAGCGAGGCTTATCCGGAAGGTTGGTTATTTGTTCTCGGTGGATTATTCGTCACTGTTGTTCTGTTCATGCCGAATGGGTTGGTGGGCGTATATCGCCGCCTGGCCCGAATGATGAAGCGGAGAGGAGAGGTTGCTCATGTCCCTGTCAGTCAGGAAAAGCCGGAAGTCTATTGAACCGGCAGCCGTGCTGGAAGCCAAAGATGTCACCGTTGCGTTTGGAGGTTTCGTGGCGGTTAACGGCATGAATTTGAAGCTGCATGAGCAGGATTTGCATTTCTTGATCGGACCGAACGGGGCGGGTAAAACGACGATGCTTGATGTCATCTGCGGCAAAACCAAGCCGGTTTCCGGAGGTGTCACCATGCATGACGGTACGGAATTGACGCGGTTGAAAGAACATCAGATCGTCCGCAAAGGCGTCGGACGCAAATTCCAAGCACCGTCCGTTTTCGCGGGGTTGACGGTTCAGGAAAATCTGGCGCTGGCGGCTGAAGTGCGTCGTTCACCGTTACAGGCTTTGGGGATTCGGCGCCATGGGAAGATGAAACCGGCGATGGAACGAGTCATCTTGCAGGTAGGGCTGCAGGATCGTGTCCATGCCCGTGCCGGAGCGCTGTCCCACGGAGAAAAGCAATGGCTGGAAATTGGCATGTTATTGCTGCAGGAGCCTCGGGTGTTGTTGTTGGATGAGCCTGTTGCCGGCATGACGGATGAAGAAACGGATAAAACGGGTCAACTTCTGAGGGGGATTGCACGCGAGCGTTCAGTGGTCGTGGTCGAGCATGACATGGAGTTTGTGCGGAATTATGCGGCGAAGGTGACGGTCATGCATGAAGGCAAGCTGCTCAAGGAAGGCACGATGGAGGAGGTGCAGGCAGACCCGATCGTGGCTGAAGTCTACCTGGGCAAAAGGAGGGATGAGCATGCTGTCTCTGCAACGCATTGAATCCGGCTATGGCGAGTCGAATGTATTGCGAGGGGTGAATCTTGAGGTTCGACCCGGACAGGTCGTGTGTCTCATGGGGCGGAACGGGGTGGGCAAAACCACGCTGATGAAAACGTTGATGGGCTTGCTCAAAACGCGGAAGGGCAATATCCTTTGGCAAGGGAGGGACGTGACCTCTTTGGATTCTGCGAAAAGGGCGAAGGCTGGCATCGGCTATGTGCCTCAGGGGCGCGACATTTTTCCGCAATTGACCGTTAGGGAGAATCTGCTGCTGGGGCTTGAATCGGCCCCTGGCAGAAGGAAGGAGTTCCCGGAAGATGTACTGGCCATGTTTCCTGTGCTGGAAACGATGTATGGCCGCCAGGGCGGCGACCTGAGTGGAGGCCAGCAGCAGCAATTGGCATTCGCCAGAGCGTTGGCATCCAGGCCGGGCTTGCTGCTGTTGGATGAACCGACCGAAGGCATTCAGCCTTCCATTGTGGAAGATATCCGCCAGGCTATACTGGGGATCAGGGAGAAAGGTGACATATCCGTGTTGTTGGTCGAACAGAGCATCGACTTTGTCCGAGGCGCCGCGGATTATATTTACGTCATGGACAAAGGCATGATTGCGCTGCAGGGTTCTCCGAACGAGCTGGATATGTCCCAATTCGAGCACCATCTGTCGGTATAGGCTGAGGGTTGGGGAATCCCGGGTGTCAGGAGAGTCTGTTGAGTCTGTTCATGTACTCCGGATATAGCCGCCGGATGCAGTCGGGGCAAATGTCGTGGGTGAATTCGGCGTGGGTGTGCTTCTCCAAATAACTCTCAATGGAGTTCCAATGGTCCTGATCATCCTTGATTTGCTTGCAAACGGCACAGATGGGCAACATCCCTCGCAGTGTACGTACTTCCGCCAAGGCTTGCTTCAATTGCAATTCCGTCTGTTTATGTTCAGTGATGTCTGTGTGTGCGATCAGGGAGAGATCGAGGCAGCGTGAAACAGATGTCAGAATGAGAGGGGTGAGTTCCATGCGAAACCACCTCTTCTTTGCGTCCCGATGTACGGGGATCTCGTAAGCGATGCTGCTTTCCGCAGGCTGGCGAATGTGCTGCAAATGCCGAATGATGGCCGTTATGCGTATCGATTCTTCCTGAGGGACCGAAGACCTTAACCATTGAAGGTAGTGCGGGAGCTTCTCGGGATGCATCCGGTTGGTGGATGAATGCGGCTTGGGTCCGTTTCGGTGTTGTCCGAGGTCTTGAAGCCACGCTTCGTTGCAGCTTCGAATGTTCCAATGTTGGTCCACGATGACAAGCTGATGGCGCATGGACTGGAAAGACAATCTTTCCAGTTCGGTGACGGTAAAACTCATGGGATAAGACCCTCCTTGTAATATAGGATAATGGCATTGATTGGAGAAAAAGGTCGATAAGGTCAGCGCAGCTCGTCCGGAATTTGCAAAATGTCTGCGACCTGATGGCGGAATCGGGTTGCTTTTCGCGTTCCGTGAATGAGATTGGACAGGCGGTATGGCGGGATACCGTGTATTTCGCAAAATGTTTTCTGATCCATTTGCAGTTCGGTCAGCCTTCGTTTAATTGCCCAACCAAACGGCGTCACCGGTTTCTTTTTGTTCAAAAGGGTTCACCTTCAGTTCAACATAGTTTTCAGCAGGCTTGTTGTGTTGTAGAATGGATGTAAATGCGAGCTGTATGGATAATTATATACGTATTTGCGTCATGTAACAATTAAAAAAGACGTAAAAAAGTTCTATTTTTAGTGTTTTATGACGAACTTGCGTATTTTTTAGTCTTTATGAAAGAAAGGTAAAAGCACGCCGGCTGGGGACGGCGTGCTTTTTTTGGCATGTGGATGAAGTTGGAGGAGAAAAGAAGGCGAGTTTATGCCCTGAAAGCGTGGAGGCCTGCTCCAAGCATGTGGAAGCTGGGAAAAAGCGATTTGATGGACGTCGGGACGGAAGGGGAAAGTCCATCGGTAGAGGAAGCGCTGACCAGTGCCCATTCCTGGTCAAGGTCTGCGGCCAGGCGTGCAGACAGTTGTTGGCTTGCATCGCCGTCCAGGGCAAGAGTTCTGGCGGCTTCGGTTATGCACGCGCTCATGGCTGAGTGGAGATAACCTTGTACAGCGTCCTCGACGGGAATGCCGAGGTGGTGATTGACCCATGCGTGGACTGTCGAGAGGCAGCCGACGGATTCGTATTTGGCTAAAGTGTCTTCAAGCGGAGAAAAATCAATCCATGGATGGAGGGCGTGTGCGAGTTTGATCAGCCTTTTGCCCATGGAGCTCGCTTGCTCTCGTTGGTTGGCAGGGGTGCGCTGTACATGTACGAGTTTGTCGATTAGTGCCAGCCGCCAGGTGTCGTTTTGGTCGGCGGCACTATAGATGCCTTTGATGGCCATCCCTTCAAGGCGGGTGATGCTGGGATGCATCTGACAACGCATGAACGATTCGAGATCAGCGGCATTGCGAATGTTCCCATCCTGGATGTGCGTATCCATGCCGAAGAAATGGGTGAAGCCTCCGACCTGGATAGAGGAATCAAGCAGTTTGACATAATCGAGCAGCTTATTTCCTCGGTTCACCATTTTCGCCTCCTATGTTCGTTTTGTGTCATATAATATGACTTTGTTGCAGGTTTTAAATCACTTATATCGGTAAAAATCCGAATTATATGATATATATATTTACACAAATGTCTGCGTTTTGTCAATGGTAAGCTGTATTTTTGATTTGTGAAATAAAATATGTTATTTTATTATCCTTACCGTGTTAATATTATGTTATGTAATTGTTCGGAATTGCTTCAGAACCGAAAATAAAATGATGGCGAAATGTTCAAATCAGATACCATCTTATGCAATATGATGTTGGAAAATGACGATACATTCGGCACCAAAATTTAATGTTAAAAATAGCTTTACTTTTCCTTTGAAACCCTGTATAATCATTTTTGTTGCCGCTAATACGACATGCGGTCGTGGTGGAATGGCAGACACGCTATCTTGAGGGGGTAGTGGGCGTACGCCCGTGGAGGTTCGAGTCCTCTCGACCGCATTATAATGAAGTAGAACAAAAGAAGCATTCCGATCATCGGAATGCTTCTTTTTTTTGTTTTCTGCAAAAAGGCATAAAAAAGCCGTGCTGCATCACCGATTTTTCGAAAAGCCTTTCCGGGCTGCAACACGGTTCTTCAAGGGGATGACCTTATGAAAAATGAATGCATCGTGACATCAATCCATCTCTGTTGAAATGTTGTTATTGATGCAGCAGCTCCGCAATATCGGCTTCAATCTGATCAGGCGTCGTTTGGGGAGCATAACGTTTGAGCACGCGGCCGTCCCGGTCGACCAGAAATTTAGTGAAATTCCATTTGATGGCCTTCGATCCTAGCAGGCCTGGCGCTTCTTTGGTCAAATGCTGAAAAAGAGGGTGGGCGCTGCTGCCGTTCACGTCGATCTTCTCGAACATCGGGAAGCTGACGCCATAGTTCATCTGGCAAAATTCGGCGATGTCGTCGGAAGAGCCCTTTTCCTGAGCAAACTGGTTGCTTGGAAACCCCAATACTTCGAAATCGCTGTTCTGGAACTTGTCATACAGCTTTTGCAAGCCTTCGTATTGCGGGGTTAGGCCGCATTTGCTCGCAGTGTTGACGATCAGCAGGACCTTGTTGCGGTATTGGGACATTTCGACTTCCTGGCCACGAAGCGTGTTCACTTTGTAATCGTAGATGGACATAATATTCGCCTCCAAATGAGTAGTATCGATGCGGTGATCTTTTTATATCTCTATTATATTTGATGCAATTAATTAATGCAAAATTATAATTGGAATCATTTGGGATGCCAGTGTCTTGTTTCTTCCTTTCCGTTATCATGTGGAATTTCTACCAGAGCGAGAATTAGATAGTTTAAACGAGAAAGGTGGAGATTAGTATATATGTAAGCGATCTCATTAAAGCAAAGTGCCATAAATCCGCCTTTTCGGAGAGCTGCACCGACTTTACACCGACTTGTCAGGGGTGTATGATTCATATCGATAACATGAACGATGTTTTTAATCGCTGAGTTTCCGTTCCGGTCGGAATGGAAAACGGGGGAACCAATCGGATGCGATGCATCTATGGGGTGAATTTTCCGGCTATGCCGGAAATAGGGCGACTCTCGCGCCCGAATCCGTCAGCTAACCTCGTAAGCGTTAAAGGGAGAGGCAACAAGCCGTACGTTATTCGTGGCGAATGTTATTTGTCATGGATTGAAGAAGCGTTCGGGCGGCCTTGGTCCCCCACGCTTCTTTTTTGTTGTCTTTTCACGTCAGAGGGAGGAACGAATAATGGATAACGAGATGGTTTTGGTCACGGCCCCGAATGAAGCAGGGCGCAAATTTGTGAAGCTGTTGATGTACAAAAAGGTACCTTTTGCCGTGCTGACAAACAGTGCGGGCGAAGAACGCAAATTGCGGCGGATCGGCGTAGAGAACGTCATTCGCATGAATACGGCATCGGCGCAAAAGTGGTTTCTGCCGCAGGGAAATGTGGGCAATGTTTTTATTTTTGAGAACAGCCTTAATCTCACCTGCCGCTATCTGCAAATCTGCAGATCGTGGACATCCAAGACGTTGTGCGTCATTACGGAACAGAGCCATCCCAAAGGCATTTATCGCGGTATGGGTGCCGATCGGATCGTGTATTCGATGAATGGAGAGGTCGGATTTCTGCTCAACGGATAAGGGCGGGCTGTTGGTGATTGATCCGATGTTGGGCGGCTGTTATAATTAGCTTAATTATATGTGTGAAAAACCAAGAAGACTCTTTCTGGATACGGGTCTTCTTTTTTTAATGTTGGAAGACGGGCCTGAAAACAGCGACCTTTTGAATGGTAAAAGATTCGCGGGATGAGGCTCGCGTTGATGATTGGGAGGATGCGTTCAAGGTGAGCAAGGAGGAGTAACGTGCCGGATATTGGTGGTATCAAATGGTTGTTTTTTGATGTTGGGGATACGTTGGTGGATGAGTGGGAGCCGGTGGACGACATCATCGGCCAGTTTGTGCGGGAAGCCCGAATGCTCGGGTATCATGTGAACATCGAAAAGGTGCGCGAGATCTTTGTCGAATGTTACAGCAAGTACGAGCAGTGGCCGATGCGGGTAGCTATTCGTACCTTGATCGATCATGAGGAGCACCGGGCACGGATTCAGGAAAAACTGAAGTTCCGGAAGGAGCTGGAGCATCCTTTTGCTGCTGCGGAGCGTGTGCTGCATGCGTTATCCGGCCGTTATCGGATCGGCATCATTGCCAATCAAAGCCTGGGCACGGAAGAGCGGCTTGAAAGGTATGGCTTGCGCAAATACGTGGACGTCCTGGCATGCTCGGCAGAAGAGGGCGTATCCAAACCGGATCCCGGATTATACGCGGTAGCGTTGAAGCAGGCGGAATGCGAGCCTGATGAGGCTGTTATGATTGGGGACCGAATCGATAACGACATCGTTCCGGCAAGCAAACTGGGCATGCGCACTGTACGCATATTGCAAGGTTACGGAAGGTTTCAGCCTGAACGCTCGGCGGACGAGCAGCCGGACTGGACGGTTGAATCGCTGGAGCAGCTGCTGCCGCTGTTTTTGCCTGGCGAGGATTAGGTTTCATTAATAGTTACATTATAATGCTGTGTTCATCCTCCGTTTCATCGAAGAAAAGGCTGATCGTGCAGGCACTCCGGTGCTTGCGACGATCAGCCTTATTTTTTTAGAGGAGTGCGAAAGTCTGGATAATGAGGTACACGTTCAGGACGACGATGATACCAGCAATAAACCAGGATGCTATTTTCAGCCATGATTTGTTGGCAAACTCGCCCATGCTTTTTTTATCGCTCGTAAACATGACCAGCGGGATGACGGCAAACGGCAGCTGCAAAGACAAAATGACCTGGCTCAGAATGAGCAGTTCCTCGGTACCGTGTTCGCCGGCAATGGCGGTAACGATGACGGCCGGGATGATGGCAATAAGCCGTGTAACCAGCCTGCGCAGCCAGGCGGGAATCCGGATGTTCAGGAAACCTTCCATGACGATCTGTCCGGACAGGGTTCCTGTCAGCGTGGAATTCTGGCCGGAAGCAAGCAGGGCAACGCCGAACAGAACGCTTGCGATCGTTGTGCCCAGCAGCGGCGTCAGCAGGTGATAGGCATCGGCGATTTCGGCGACCTGCGTCATGCCTGCACTGTGGAAAACGGCCGCCGACACGATCAAAATGGCGGCATTGATGAACAGGGCCAGCGTCAAAGCGATCGTGGAATCCATGGTGGAGTAACGGATTGCTTCTCTTTTGCCACGGGATGTCTGCTCGATCTGGCGGGTCTGTACGATGGACGAATGCAGATACAGGTTATGGGGCATAACGGTAGCCCCGATGATGCCGATCGCGATGTATAACATGGCTGGGTTTTGCAAAATTTCCGCGCTGGGTACAAAGCCGTGCAGCACTCCGCCCATGTCCGGTTTGGCGAGAAACAGATCGATGCCGAAACAGAGGGCAATGGTGGCCATCAGCACGATGACGAGCGTTTCAAGGGCCCGAAAACCTTTGTTTTGCAAAAGCAGGACCAGCAGCACGTCCACTGCGGTAATGATGACGCCATACAGCATCGGAATGTTAAACAACAGTTTCAGGGCGATGGCCGACCCGATCACTTCGGCGAGATCGGTTGCAGCGATCGCGAGTTCGCATAACAACCACAGCATGATGACTACAGGCATGCTGAACCGTTCGCGGCAAGCCTGGGCAAGGTCGCGTCCGGTAACGATGCCGAGTTTGCCTGCGAGTGCTTGCAGCACAACCGCCATCAGATTCGAAATGAGGATTACCGACAGGAGCGTATACCCGAATTGCGAGCCTCCCGATATGTCGGTCGCCCAGTTGCCGGGGTCCATATATCCGACGGCAACCATGTAACCCGGGCCGACGAAGGCGAGGAATTTTTTCCACCAGGCCGCGTTTTTGGGCACTCTCATGGAACTATGGGCTTCCCCGAGGGAAGGCATCGCGCCTGCTGCTGCAAGCTGTTCGGCTGAAGAGGTGTGGAATGGATTTCTTTTGCTCATGGAATCATCACCTGACTTTTAATGGATTTAATAACGATTATCTATAGTTTCGATGAAATGAAGGTTTGGAATGACGAGAAGCTTATGTCCGAAAAGATATGTCGTTGTTTACATTGTACACCTTCAAATATTTTTGTCTAGTGCAACTTTTGTGTAAAAGGACAATTTTTCTGGGGTGGCGCCAAACAAAAAAGAATGGATAGGAATAGTTGGCGGCTTGCAAAGAAGGCGGGCGGTGTTTCAGACGATAGGTTAACCCATTCGATGCTGTCAGAACCGGAATAGCGATGAATAACGTTTCAAAACGACTCAGCGGTTTAATTGGAACATAAGCGATAATACTAACCATATTAAAGGAGAGATCATCGATGCAGGCTTTATATACGGCAACGGCAACAGTTAAAGGCGGACGCACGGGTTCGGTAGCTTCTTCGGACGGAGTGCTCAAACATGAGCTCGCCATGCCTAAGGAATTGGGCGGATCAGGCGGTGAAGGTACGAATCCGGAGCAGTTGTTTGCAGCAGGTTACGGAGCCTGTTACGAGAGTGCGCTGGCCAATGTGGCCCGTAAGGCAGGAGTGAAGCTTGGGGACGTCGTCGTCACCAGCAACGTTTCGATCGGCAAAGACCCGGAAGACGACGGTTTCAAGCTGGCGGTCCGCCTCGACGTCAATATGGAAGGAATCGAACGCAGCCAAGCGGAGGAGCTGGCTCGCAAAGCGCATGAATTTTGTCCGTATTCCAAGGCGACCCGGGGCAATATCGACGTTGTGTTGAACGTGGTATAACGCTGGGCGAACTTTAACATCGGATCCGAATCGGGGGCTCTGCCGCAATCCGGCAGGGTCCTGTTTTTCAACAATAAGCATTTCATAGCAGGAAATGGCATGATGCATATCGTACTTTTTTACATAAACCCAAACCTGTCTGATCCGACGTCCAGAAAAGAAGAGGGGGAACGCTTGATGAGTATTGAAGAAATGATTGAGCGCCGGTTCGTATGTTCGAAATGTCGGGGGACGGATTGCGACATCAAGGAAGTGTCCATGTCGGGAGCAGGACTCAGCAAAGTGTTCGATATCCAGCACAACCATTATTTGTTCGTCTCTTGTTCTTCCTGCGGTTATGTCGAGGTGTTTGACCCAAGCGTGTTGAAAGGCAAAAAGCAAGGCCAGGTCGGGACGATTCTGGATATTTTGTTCGGGGGTTAATGAGGCTTCCCGTGAAGAGATCCGGTGCGCCCGCGTTTCTGATATGGAGATCCCGGCAATGCGGCATGGCAGGCGAGTTGACATTAAGCTAAAATTTCTTTAATATGTTTGAGTACTGAGAAAGCTAATGCAGGAACAAATTTGAATTGACAGGTGATCTCCATGTCTTATAGACCGAGCATTGCAACATTGCAAATCGCGAGCAAAAACGAAAAAGACGGATTGTACGAGTTTACGATGAAATTGGTGGACGGCACCCATTGCCGCGTGTTCTATTCCCGTACTCCGGAATGGAAATTGACCAACATCAGCCGTCTGCAGAAAACGCCTTGTCCAGTATGCCGCAAAGATTTCATTTGCAAATGCATGGACCAGTATGCAGCAGACCTCCATCAACAAATGATGGATGACCAGTGGGTAGAAAAGGCAATTGCCGAGTAATTGCCGGGCAGATACGAGCGTGGGCGCAAGCCTGCGCTCTTTTTCTATATGAACGGAAGAACATGTACCTTTAAATGCATCGCGAGCGGTGCACAGCTTCTATAATAGCTGGAGGAGGTTGAGGAAATGTCCGAACATGAATCGAAAAAACGACAGGAGCATCCCATCGTGCTTGTGGACGGCGTATGCCACTTTTGTCAGGGAGTCACCAAATGGATCATCAAGCGCGACCCGAAAGGAAAGTACCATTTCGCCTCGCTTCAATCGGATGTGGCCAAAAGATTGCTTGAACAAGGAAGGCTTCCGGTCGATCGCATGGATACATTCGTGCTGATTGAAGACGGGAAGTATTACACGCGTTCTACTGCCGCGCTGAAGCTTGCCAAAGGCCTGAAGTTTCCTTACCCGCTGCTGTATGGATTCGTGATCATACCAAGGCCGCTGCGTGATGCGGTATATGGCGTCATTGCCCGCAATCGGTACCGCTGGTTCGGCAAGGATGAGACGTGCATGCTTCCTTCACCGGACATCAAGGATCGTTTTCTGTGAAATGGGTTTGAAATGAGGAAAGACAGGGTAATGATTGGGGAAATCATACATTTTGGAGGTATAATCATTTGAAGAAATGGACGACAGTACTTATCGGGGCATGGATGGCACTAAGCTTGGCTGCATGCGGAGGTCAGGCGGGAAGCAATGATGCATCAGAAACAGCGGCAAACAACGATCCAACGAGCAATAATGCCGCAGTAAATGAACAGGAAGCGGCGGTTCCTACGTTGGACGAATTGATTGCAAAATCGAGCGAAGCTTCGAAGACATTAAAGAGCTTTTCCTCCGAAGCAAGCATTCAGCAGAACATTAGCGTCGAAGCCGGCGAACAGAGCCAGGAGCAGCAGTTAACGACAAGCATCAAGATGGACGTCATCAAAGATCCATTGACGGCTTACCAGGAAATGAAGGTGGAAATGCCCGGTCAGGAAGCGCAGACCATCAAGCAGTATTTTACTAACGATGGCATCTATTCGCAGGTGGGCGAACAGTGGGTGACCATTCCGGAAGAGCAAACCCAGCCGCTGATCGAGCAAATGAAAGCAAGCGTCAATCCGGAACAGGAGCTGGAGCAGTTCAAATCGATCACGGAAGACACGAAAATTACGGCCGAGGGCGACAACTATGTCATCAACGCTACGGTGTCCGGGGACAATGTGAAGGAGCTGGCCAAATCGGTTCTGCAGCAAAACGGGACAGACCCGCAAATGCAAACGATGATCGATCAAATGGACATCACCAGCATGACCATGAAATACATGGTCAACCAAGAAACATATTTGCCAACGGGAACAGACCTCAACATGGTCATGAACATGGAGCAAGAGGGTCAGAAGATGAAGATGGACATGAAAATGACCAGCACGTTCAGCAACCACAACACCGTGGAGAACATCGAGGTTCCTCAGGAAGTGCTGGACAGCGCGAAGTAACGAGTTGAATCAATCCGGAAGGTTTAGAGATGCATCCCTTTAAGGAGAAAGCGCAAGGAAATGTACGTTTTTGCGCTGCTCTGCGAGGGGTGTTTTTCGTATTTTCAATGCTTTCTGCCTGCAACGTTCCGGATGGTTTGCGGACATAAAAAGCACCCCGATCCGGAGTGCTATATATGGTATATGCTTCTCGTTCGATGATCCGTCTAGAGAAGTATACAAGTTGTTCGAGGTTTTTCTATCCTTGCTTGAGACCAGCTATGTATTCAGGTGCAACCTTAAGCCAGCTTTGTTCTTTGTGTTTTTCAACTTTAGGCTGAAAAACGGGGACGGATACTTAGGACCTTGTTTACTTATTTCTTTTCACAAGCTACGCCGTCTCCGTCTCGATCCAGGGCTTTACGGTATCCTGGCTCTCCTTTATAAAGCGGTGCTTTCCCGGCTTTCCTCACGGCAGCACAGTTTTTGTAGTACACTTTTTTCGCTTCAACTTTAGGCATAGCTTGGACTGAAACATTGGCAACCAGAATAGCAGCTAACACGGTAAAGACCAATTTCTTTTTCATCCTTCATATACTCCCTTCATCGTTTAAGTGAATTACAAAGCTATTTTACCAAAAAGAAGGTTATCGAACTACAGGTTATAACAAAGAAAAAGGAAACTTATTCAATCAGCAGGGGGTGTTTGGTGTTGTTTGAGCAAACCTCGGTTCTGGCGAAGAATCATTATGTTATGCTATGGTATATTCGTGTATCGGCTTGAACATCATGTTTGCATAACCCGAGGGAGATCCGGCAAGGGAAAGAAAGAGGAGGGGGAAACGGGAATGATTCATTTTTCGCATATTCACCACGTCAGTTTGGCCGTGCGCGACCTGGAGGTTGCAAAGCGGTTTTACTCGGAGGTGCTTGGACTGCAGGAGATCGAGCGTCCGCCTTTCCGTTCAACGGGCACTTGGTATGCCATCGGCAGCCAGCAGCTTCATCTATTGCAGCATCCGCAGGGGCATACGCTGCGGGAGGGCGGCATCGATACGACGGATGGCCATTTCGCGATTTGGGTGAAGAGCCACAAGGAAACGTTGGAGTGGCTTGAGAAACAGGGGGTCGAATACGAGGCCAGGCCGGACAGCGTTGCCGGATTTGCGCAAATTTTCATATTGGACCCGGATCGAAACATTATCGAGTTCGGCGCTCCTTACGGCTCGTAAAAGGGAAGCGTAATTTCCGGTTTTTCACAAATCACTTGATCATCCAGAAATTGTATGATATATTATCGATAAATTCATAGCACGTGACGGAAGCACCGTCCTTACATTGCATGCGGTTTGTGCAATTGTATGGGCGGTGTTTTTTGTGCTTTTCGGGGAGGGAAGGCATATTGGGTGTTCTGAAGGCGGTTCTTGCTTCCGGGGACAAAGAGTATATTGACGCCTGGCTGGATTATGTGCGGGAAAGCGCATATGCCGCGGATATCCGTTTTACGGCGTTTTCGAATGAGGAAGCTTTCAGGGAGTACATGTACGAGCAGGTAGACAGGGAGATGCCTGATCTGGTCATTGCGGAGCCTGCATTTCTGCAGCCCTGGCTGGAACGGGCGAAACATGATCGAGAAATCCCATGGTTGATGCTTGGGGAAGGAAAGGAAGGGGTACAGGAAGAGAAGCTTCTGGCAAAGTATCAACCTTTGCCTGCACTGCTGGATACGGCCTTGAATGCCTGCCGCCAACCACGGCGGAAGAAACAGCTGAAGGCGGGTCGCGGCACCCTTTTGGCAGGAGTGGTATCGGCTTCCGGAGGCTGCGGCAAAACAACGGTAGCGATGCATTTGGTCAAACAATTGGGTGTTGCGGGATATGCGGTGCTGTATCTCAATCTGGAGACGCTGGACAGCACCATGCCGTTTCTGGAGAAAGGCTTGTTGCGGAGCCATCCTCGGTATGCCGAAGCGGAATCGGGTTTGTCGCGGCTGTTATACGACCTGAAGGCTGGCAAGAAGCATTCCGGGGCTAGAGGGGAGAAGCAGAATGCTTCAGCCAAACAGGGAGGGGCTCTGGACGATTATGTGTTTCGCCATGACGCATTGAAGGCAGACATGTTTTGGCCGCCGAACAACCGCAAAGAACTGCTGCAAATGTCCTGCGAGGACGCCAAAGCGCTGATGCAGCATGCCGTGGATTGCGGTCGGTATGACGTGATCGTCACGGATGGCGACTCGGGTTGGGATGGGCGCAGCGAGGCTGTATTTGAAGCGGCGGACACGCTTGTATGGCTCGTTGAGGACGAACTTGCCTCCTTGTACCGCTGGGGAGAATGGATGAGACATATGGAACGAATTCATCCGGAACGTTACGAGAGCGTGATGGAACGTGCCAGGTTTATTGCCAACAAGGTCCAGGGCCGCATGATAAATGCCCTTCCCCGTGCTGATCTACGACTGGACGCGATTCTTCCGTGGATTCCTTCCTGGAAACAGCTCAGTCAAGAGGAAGTGCTGCTCAGCTCTCCAATCTTCCAGCGTGAAATCAGGCAGGTATGCGCCATGCTGCTGCCTGACGAGGATGACCATTCGCGGATCAAAGGACTCGCTCCTTCAATGGCGGAGGTACGCCATGGTTAAAATGATCGTCCCGGAACGTGAAGACCTGTTCCAGGCCATGCGCAATGAAGTCAGGGCAGGTTTGAACCTGACTTCCGCTGCCGGAGACGAGGAGCTGTGGCAATCCATTGAACGCAGGGTGCTGTCCGACGCTCAATTGGAAGAACTGACTTCAGGGGAAAAACATGCCTTGGTCAAGCGGCTGTATGATTCGTTTCGCGGACTGGACATTTTGCAGCCGCTGGTCGATTCTCCGGAGATCACGGAAATCATGATTAACAGCCATAGGGAGATCTTTGTGGAAAAAGCCGGAGAGGTAGAGCGCGTGCCATTGGAATTCGAATCCACGGAGCGGCTTGAGGATATCATCCAGATGATCGTTGCAGGCGTCAACCGGATCGTGAATGAATCGTCTCCCATTGTTGACGCCAGATTGAAGGACGGATCAAGGGTCAATATCGTTTTGCCCCCAATCGCACTTAAAGGGCCAACCATGACGATCCGGAAATTCCCGAGCGAGCCGATGAGCATGTCGGACCTGATCGATAAAGGAGCATTGCATGAAGAAGCCGCAGAACTGCTGCAGCAATTGGTCCGCAGCAAATATAACATTTTCATCGGCGGCGGAACGGGCTCGGGAAAAACGACGTTTCTTAATGCGCTGTCCCAGTTCATCCCTGCCGATGAGCGCATTATTACGATCGAAGATTCTGCCGAGCTGCGGATCGTGACCGTGCCCAACCTGGTATCGCTTGAAACGCGCAATGCCAATACGGAAGGCAAAGGGGAAATTTCGATTCGCGACTTGATCAAGTCGTCGCTGCGCATGCGTCCCAACCGGATCGTGATTGGGGAGGTTCGGGGAGCGGAAGCGTTGGATATGCTGCAGGCTATGAACACAGGGCATGACGGATCTTTAAGTACCGCCCATGCGAATAATGTGGCTGACATGATCAGCAGACTGGAGACGATGGTGCTTAGCGGCGCCGATCTGCCTATTTCCGTTGTGCGGCAGCAAATCAGCTCGGCCATCGATATTTTTGTTCATTTGTCCCGGCTTCGCGACCGTTCCCGCCGCGTAACGGAAATCAGTGAAGTTGCAGGCATGCATGAGGGGGAAGTGATGCTTCATCCGTTGTTCCGTTTCCAGGAGAAAGGAGAGCAGGATGGAAAGATTGTCGGTGGTCTTGTTCAAGTGGGGAAGTTAAAGCAAGTACATAAAGTGCAGATGGCGGGTTATGGAGAATGGTTGGAGGAGTACGCACAGCGAAACCCGATTCCTGGCTGAACAGATCATATAACAACGTAAATAAACTACTAATCAGAGGTGGTTTCGGTGGATGAAGCCAAACAAACACTTACGGATTATACGACATTGGTGTTATCTCGAAGGCAGCGCTGGAGCTGTATTGGGATCAGCGGACTGTTGTTCTTTGGGGTAGGTCTGTTGTTCTATCATCACTGGATTGCCGGGATTGTGCTGGCAGTCGGGGCTCTCGGGGTGCCCCGTTATTGGACCAAAGTGCTGCTGGACCGCAGAAGAACGACGCTCGGCCTGCACTTTAAACAAGCGCTGTATGCGTTGTCGTCCGCGCTTGCGGCGGGAAAATCGGTAGAGAACGGCTTCCGGGAATCCGTCGAAGATTTGCGCATGCTCAATCCGGAAACGGATACGGATTTGATTCGGGAATTCACGATATTGCGCACCCGGATGGAGTACGGCCAACCGATCGAAGAAGCGCTGCAGGACTTTGCCGATCGTGCCCGGATCGAGGATATCACCAATTTTGCGGACGTGTTCATTACTTGCAAGCGGACAGGCGGCGATCTGGTCGAGGTGGTGAGACGCACGTCGGCCGTGATCGGGGAGAAGCTGGATATCCAGCAGGATATCATGGTTGCGGTGGCCCAGAAACGGTTTGAATCCAAGGCAATGTTCGCCGCACCGTTCATTTTCCTCCTTTTTTTGAATTTCACCGCCAAGGACTTTATGGCACCGCTCTACAGCGGCATGGGGTATCTGATCTCTACCGGAGCTTTGGTGATGCTTGCCGGCTGTTATTTGTGGATCACGCGCATTATGGATATCAAGGTATAGGGGTGAGATCGAAATGTTGATACCCGTATTTGCAGGCGGAGCGCTGTGTTTGGGATGGATCGTGCTCGATCGTGCCCGGGGAAGGGCGTATCGACATTTGCGCAAGCTGGACATGCCCGGAATCAGGCTGAAGCAGCTGCATGGTCCGTTTCTTTTTTTGCTGGAACGATTCGATGCGGTACGAAGATTGCCTGTGTTGATGTTTCGCATGCAGCATGCCATTCAGAAAATATACGGCGTCCAGCACAGCGGCGAGAAAACAATGCTTTATTGTGCCGAAATGCTGGCGTATGCATGGCTGATGCTCATATTGGGGTGCCTGTTGTCATTGATTGAAGGCATCGGAATCGGGGGAATGGCATGTGGACTGATTATGGCAATGCTGCTGCCCTTTGCGCTCTACAGAGACCTGAATGCGAAAGTGCAGCGCAGGGACCAAGACATGCTGATGGAGCTGCCGGAACTGTTGAACCGGATCGTGTTATTGGTCGGCGCGGGAGAAACGGTTCAGCGATCCATCGTACATTGCGCAGCCAGTCAGGGCAATCGGGATCATCCTTTATATAACGAACTGCGCAGAACCGTTGCGGATTGGAATAACGGATATTCGTTTCACCAGGCTTTCGAGCAGTTCAGCCGACGCTGCGGGGTTCAGGAGGTCACGATTTTTACGACGACCGTACTGCTGAATTTCCGGCGTGGAGGAGGTGACTTTGTGTTGGCGCTGCGTGATCTTTCACACGTACTGTGGGAGAAGCGTAAGGCAGTCAGTCGGGCAAGGGGAGAGCAGGCCTCTTCCAAACTGGTGTTTCCGATGGTGGTGATCTTTTTCGCGATCGTGGTCATGATCGGGGCACCTGCTTTTATGATGATGAATATGTAGGAGGAATCGGCATGCTGGAATGGACACGAGGAAAAATCGAAGGATTTTGGAAGGAAGAAGATGGTTTGGGGACGTTGGAACTGATCCTGATTATTGGCGTCATTATTATCATCGCTCTGATTTTCAAGGATCAGATCAAAGCTTTGGTAACGAGGCTGCTTGGTCAAGTCAGCGATAAAAGCAATGAATTTTTCGAATAGACGATTCAGGAACGATGAGGGGAGCTTCACCATCGAAGCCTCCCTGGTCTTTCCTGTGCTGCTCTTTGTGTTGGCATTGATCTTGTTTTTTGGCATGTACATGTACCAAAGAACGTTTCTGAATCAGCATGCCTATGCCGCTTCGGAGCGTGCGGCCTACAGTTGGGACAACAGCCACAAAAAAGCCTTGACAGGCGAGTATGCTGTTTCAGATGTTGACGGTTTGTATTGGCGTTTGAAAGATGATCAGTTATTGGGCGCTTTATTCGGCTGGGCGGGAGCCGACAACGTGACGAAGGTTTCCATACCATCCAGCGAGGGGGAAGGGCTTGCCGAGCAAAAATTGGCTCAAGCCGTACAGAGCATGCCCTCTGGCATGACCGGCACGATCGAATACGCGAATTCGCTGCTGCAGCGGAAAGTCACGGTCCGTCTTAACCAGGTTATTTCATTGCCGTTGCCCTCTTTTCTCTTTGATTCGGGCGATGAGGTACAAACCGAAGGTGCTTCCGCCGTGGTTGAGCCTGTCGAGTTTATTCGAACGGTGGATTTGGCCCGCTATTACGCTGCTAAGTTTAAAAGCAGGGGCGGAGCGGCCGCAGAAGCAGCAACAGAAGCGGGGCAAGTCATTCAGCATTTCGGGAACGGCAAAAAGTAGCAAAGGAGGAGGCTCTGCTGTTCAGAAAAAGAGATGGCGAATCAGGGGCAGTCACCCTGTTTTTAATATTGATTCTGGCGGGGGTGTATATGTTCATGGCGGTATTTATCGATTATGCGCGCATTGCGGCTTTCAAGGTACAGGTTGAACGGATGACGCATGCTGCGATGAGGTCTGTAATGTCGGCATATGACCCTGCGCTTCGGGAATACGGGCTATTCGGATACGGAGATAGCAGCGGGGAAAATATGATGGCCAAAGTGCTGAACGATAGCGTGAAACCTTCGGCGGTGAAGGACGCCTTTCCCATTCTTGATATTCAGTGGGACACCACTTCTCTTGGCATGGAACGAGAATTGGGCAAGTATGCCATCTTCAATCGACAAATCCAGGAAGACATGAAGTACCGGGCTCCCGTCGACTTTACCCTCGAAGTGATCAACCGCTTCAAACCGATGTCGGGAGAGATGAAGGAAGCGGCTCATACGGTGGATTTGCTCAAAAAACTGCAGAAGCTGTACGACAAGCGAGAGGCACTGCTGGACGAGGCCATCGAAATACAGGAACAATCCGCGGCGAAGCTGAAGGGCCTGCCGGAACTTGTCATGAATCCGCCAAACGGGGCCATTTACGACGAAATGCTTGAGGAAGCGCCTGTTACTGCCGCCGAGGCAGCAGCACGTTATACCGACTTCTGGAGCAAAAAAACAGCAGATGAAGGGCTGCCGCTTCTGGAACAGCAATATATCTCGGAGTTGGGGCGATATCGTTCGGGCGTGAACAATGTAGTGATGGGGATTAGTGCTAGCTTGCAGTCCTCGACCCAAGCGCATCAGACGAACTTGCCGGAGGCGATCACCAAAATCGAAGAGGCCCGCAGCATCAATGAAGAAATGAAACGGGTCATTGCCGAAGGGCAGAATCGTCTGCAGAATGCCGAATATGACAAAGTGGGCAATTCCGATTTGCCGGGCCAGAGTCCCGGCTCCACCGGAAACGGGAACGAGGCGCGAGATACACGTTCCCTTGCTTCCGAACTGGTAAGGGAGGAAGGTCTGTTTGACCGATTGGGTGAGCGTGTCAGCGCGCAGACATCTGACTTTACTCAAGTAAGACAGGCTGGCGTAGAACTTAACAACCAGCTTCGCAACGTGACTTCCCAGCACGGTGTTCCGATTAAACAGGCAGTCAGACAAGCCAGCCAAGCGACGGAGCGTTATATGGACAGCTTTGTGCGCAATGGCGCTTCCAATGTCATTCTCCAGAGCAAACGCGAGCTGGAGAGCGGTCGCGGGTCCGATGCGCAGCGCAAAGCCAATGACAAGGAGTCCAAAGGCAAATTGAAGGAGGTCCGGCGCGTGTTGGCGCGGATCGAAAACGGCGGTTCGGCTTCGTCGGAGGCTTTCAAATCGTTGGAGAAGTTTTACAATGCCAACATTGCATTTAATCAGGCGGGCGCCAGTACCTCGGAAAAGGCGGAAATCGCAGGTGATCCGTACGAGTCCGGCGGCAATGCGATGAGCGGCATGGACAGCTTGTTCGGGGGCATGTCAGGCTTGCTCGACAATCTGGGAGATGAGCTGTTCCAGAATGAATATGCTTTGGCTTACTTTAATTCGACGGATTTCGGGCAATTGCTCGGATGGACCGAAGGGGATGGAGGAGCGGGCGACGTATTTGACTTGAAAAATCAGGAGTTGGAATATATCATCTACGGCTTTCACAACTCTTCAGGCAACATCGCTGCGGCATACGCGGAAATATTCGGTATAAGGCTTGCCATTCGTACGGCAGAGGGATTGATCGAAAACAGCAAGCTTGGGAATCCGCTGCTTGTATTGTCTGCCGCCATACTGCATGGCATTACTCATGCCATCAAAGACATGCTCACATTGGCCAAGGAAGGCAGCGTAGAGTTGTCCAAAATGATCAAGATCAAACTTACATACCGGGATCATCTTCGCCTGTTTTTGTTGATGCATAGCAACAATGAACGCAAAATGTCCAGAATGCTCGCTTTGATCCGATGGAATACCGGGGTGAATCCGGAGGAAAAGCAAACCTATGCAGCGGGATCGACGCGCAGCAGTATCAGATTATGGTTTTTGCCTGGCGTTGTGCGAAGCATAGGGGCCGTAATGGGCAGTGAGGAACAGGTGGAAGACGGACGATTGTTCGTGGAACGCCGAGCGGATTATTCCTATTAAATTTAATGATGATTCCATGGAGGGAACATGGACAAGCAACTCCATCGAAAGCAGCAATTTCAGCAGTCGGGCAAGGCATGGCGAATGAGAGGGAAGCTGCACTTGCGCTGGACTCTTACGATTTGGCGGAAGAAGGATCAAAGGAAATCATTACGGGCAAACATGCCAATGGCTCCGTTGCCCCAAGAGCAGGGGAGCATCGTTTTGGAGGCTTCGTTGGTGCTGCCGGTATTTCTCTTCTTCGTCATGTTCCTTATATATATCGTGCAGATGACGCTTATTTCCACTTCATTGCAAAGTACGGCGGGCGAGGCGGTGAAGCAATTGGCTGCCCAGATCTATCCGGTCTCGCTCGCGTTCTCGCCCGGCGATTCGGCCGGAGGTGGGGATGAAGGGGGAGGCTGGAAACTGCCAGGGCTGTCTCTGGAGGAGTGGGCGGAAAAATACGCTTCTTCACTTCCCGAGCCTCTCAACGACTGGGTTCGAGCGGCAGCCGCCCGCGGCGAACAGCCTTTACAGGAAATCAAAACTTCCGTTTTGGAATCGGTGCTTGATCCAACGGTAAAACCGATGCTTAAACCTTTCATTAATGAACGTGTCCTTGATTATGAACGAATTCACGTGAACGGTATTTCCCTTCCCGATCTTCGCAATAAGCAGAATCCTTATTTTATGGTGGAATTGAGTTATGAGCTTCCCGTTAAGGTTCCTTTTTTGGGCAAATCGTTACGTATCCAGGCTGCCGCGGCCGAACGTGCATGGATTGGAGATACGGGAGAAGGCTCTGGCGGCTCCGGTGAGGGGGCTAATTCGGCAAGTTCAGCAGCGGTTGTATTGTCCAAACCGGAGCCGGCGTACGTTGGCAACAAAGCCACGGTGAAAGTCAAGGTGGACCCCGGGATAAGCGCGAACCTTACGATTTTTTACAAATCCGGCCAGAGCACGGCCAAACACATCGGTTGGGCCACGGCGGACGAGAATGGTGTCATCGAATGGAACTGGTTCGTCGGCACCCGGACGACGGAAGGCACATGGACGTTTGTGGTCGAGACGGCCGATGGCGCAGTGACCGAAACCAGTTTTGACGTGGCATCCAAATGATTGAAGGGAGGGCGGAGCATGGAATGGTTTTATCTGGTTTGCGGCCTGGTCGTAATGGCAGCCTTCGTCACCGATATTCGGTCGATGAAGATTCCGAATCGTCTCACCTTGCCTGCGATGTTGGTGGGGACGGCGGCACATGCCGCTTGGGGCGGCTGGGATGGCTTGCTCTTCTCGGCCGCGGGATTTGCCGTATGTTTTGCAGTTCTGTTTGTGATGTATGCCATCGGTGCCGTGGGCGCGGGGGATGTGAAGCTATTCGGAGCAATCGGGTCCTGGACCGGGCTGTTGTTCGGCATTCATGTCGTCGTTTATTCCGTGTTGTATGCGGGCGCGATCGGGCTTGTCATTGTGTTGTTCCGAAAAGATGCGGCAAGGCGATTTCGCAGCATCGTTGGCGGCCTGGCCGGCTTCTTCCTATTGGGTTCGATCAGGCTGGTCGGCAAGGGGAAAACGCTGAAATTTCCGTTTATGCTGGCGGTATTGCCCGGATTTGTCAGCACTTATTTATATTTGATGTAGATCGGCTGAGGAAGGAGGAAGGAATAGAACGATGTTTGGATTGACGAGGGATTTTGTTCGCAACGGCGGTGTGTTCATGGTGCTGGAGAGGCCCAATGGGTTGCGGATGGACGAGTTAAGCAGCGTGCAGGTCGGAATGCTGGCCTCCAATCGCATTGCAAGAGTGTTGCCGGTCCATATCCGCGAAGTGGATCTTAAGGTGACTCTTCAATATGATATCGCGGGATTCAAGATGCTCTCCCATGCGTTGAAGACGGAAAAGATCAAACTTCACGTGCTGTACGGATTGTTGTTCCAGATCGCAGACACGCTATTGGAGAGCAGGCAATATATGCTGGAGTCATGCAAGTTTATTCTGCAGGAGGATTATTTGTTCGTTAACGGGTCGCTCGATCAAGGGGGAATCGGCATGATTTACGTTCCGATCCAGGATGCAGTCCAGACAGATATACCTCAGCAATTTCGGGAGCTTGTTATCCGTTTGATGGCCCATGTGCAGCAATTGCAGGGTGAAGGGATTCAGCGCGTGCTCCAGTTATGCCATGAAGAGAGCTGGGATATCAGGCACCTTCGGGAGCTGTTGCTGGAATTGTATGCGAACGGGCAAAAAAGCGAGGATGATCCAGAGAAGACAACTGCGTCCTCCGTTCATCCGGCTGCCGTGTCCGGAATGGAGGCGAAGCTTCATGTTGTGTCCCATGGCACGCATCAAGGTTTGGAATCGGAGCCGGAGTCTTTCCTGTTCAAACGCAAAGGCATAATGTCTTCAGCTTTGGAAACGGGACAGCCGCAGCCCTTTTTGCCGCGATCCGGCGAGCGTTCTGCCGTAGAATCGGAGAAGCCATCCAACCATGACTCGAAGAAGAGGATGTTCAAGCGAAGCTCTGTGGATTCAGGTGAGGACCAGAACCTTGAGACGGACGTGGATGACGAAAGTAAAGATGCGGGGTCTGCCAAAGTGACATACATCGCTTTGGGCTGCATGGTAGGCATGGCTTTGATATGGAGATTCATTTACATGGAACAGCCCGGACAGATGGAAATGATGGTATCTTCCGCTCTGAGCATCATCCTGCTTGGGGCAGCAGTATGGGCGTGGAAAGGGCGAGGGAGGTTTTCGTTTCCTGCCCTGGGTAAACGCCAACGGGAAAGCGGCGGCGAAGAAGAGATGTTTCAGGAAAGCTGGCGTTGGAACAATCAAGCAGGCCATGCAGGTCCGTTTACAGCCCGCCGAAGCGATGACCCCAGCAAGTTGCAAGATCCATTGCCGGGGTCAGACGCCGCCCCGGAAGGTCCGCATCTGAACACGAATGTTCATCGCATGGATATGCCGTATAATCGTCGGCAGGGAAGCATGGTACAGGATTTGCCGCACCCGCATTTTTCGGACAAAGAACAGTTACAGGATTCGGCAGCATCCACAGAGAACAGCATGCGTTTTGACGTGTCCAGAGAAGCTACCGTCAATTTGCAATCCATGAAAGAAGCCGGCGGCTTCAAAGGCGCAGACACGGGACTGCCCCTGTATTATTTGGAGCGTAGATCCCCTGCAGGGGAGCCGGGCGAGCGGATGGACATAAGGGGAGCCTCGTTTGTTATTGGAAGGTCGACAGACATGGTACAGTGGGTTGACGCAGCGGTCGGAGTATCCCGTGCGCATGTTGAACTGAGCAGGAACAAAACCGGTTATGCCATTAAAGATCTCGGTTCCGTGAACGGAACGGTCCTTCAGGGGCAGCTGCTTGCCCCTTACAAGGAATATCCGCTCCATGACGGAGATTCCTTCATTTTGGCAGAGTCCGTCTACACCTACCGAGCGGTCCAATCAGTGTAATTTAAGGTCTTCCAACGCTTCTTGCAGCGTCGGATAAGTGAACAGGAAACCCTGATCCAGCGCCTTTTGGGGAATGACACGCTGCCCTTGCAGCACAAGCATAGACATTTCCCCTACCAGTGCCTGGATCAGGAAGCCCGGTACCGGAAACCAATGAGGCCTGCGAAAGACCTTTCCGATGGTTTTTCCAAATTCGTCATTCGTTACCGGATGCGGTGCAGCCGCGTTTACCGGACCGAAAATGGCTTTGTTTTGCACCGTGAAATCAATAAGCCTCACCATATCGTGAATATGAATCCAGCTCGTCCACTGCTTGCCGCTGCCCAGTTTGCCGCCAAATCCAACCAAGTAGGGCAGCTTCATGAGTGGAAAAGCCCCTTTGTGACCCAACACCAGACTGATCCGGATGAAGGCAAGCCTTGTGCCTTTAATTTCCTTGGAGGCGGCTTCCCAGCGTTCCGAAACGCGTGCCGGAAAATCCGCTGCATGAAGGGGACTGTCCTCGTCAAAGGTTTCCGTTGCCGATGTTCCATAGATCGCCATGGCAGAAGCCTGCACGACCACCTCCGGTTTGCGTTCAAGCGAAGACACGAGGCGGGCCACCTTGGCTGCGGTCGTTACGCGCGACTCCAGAATCCGCATCTTGGCGCTGCCCGTCCAGCGTTGATTCAACGTTTCTCCCGCAAGATTAACCAATGCATCGAAGCCCTCCATACGTTCCGGCTGAACTTCAAGCTGTTCCCAGGATACATATTCCAGATTCGGATATGCCGCTCGTTTATTTTCCGGCAGCTTTCGAGTGATGATCATGATATGGTGATTGGACTTCAGCCAGTAATCCGTCAATGCGCTTCCAATAAATCCGGTTCCGCCGCAGATGGCAATTTTCATAGTGGGCACTCCCTTTTGCGTATCTATCGCAGGTATTCAACAACAACGATCATTGGAAAAAAGCCCCGATCGGTAAGAATGAACTGAAACTTGACCTGCCGGAGCCTGTGTGGGATTCTATTCGTTTATCATGAGGAGTCACCAAAAAGCGACGTTCTTAAAACCTTATCCTTTTTCATTTGTTCATCAAATGTTCGTAACGCGAATAATCAATTTCGTTTTTTTGCAAAAAACGGACAAGAAACTTATTGTCCCGCTTGGGCGTGGCGATAATATATCCCTTGATGCAATGGTCGCGGGTGACTTCGGAAGCTTTGCTTTCGATGGCGATTCTGCCGATTTCAGCCGCAATGGAATGCTTCGCGATGTCCCTGAACGGTCCGGGCACCGGCTCCACCAGCTGATCCAAAAAGGCTTTGGCGTCGTCCGTCCATAAATGCCGGCTGGTTTCGACCCAGTGATTTTGCCAATCCAGCTTGGACTTGCCGTCCGCTTTGGGCAATACCTTCAGAAATTTGCGCATCATAAAAAAACCGCCGATACACATGCTGCCTAACAGGATAACTGTCCAAAATGCGATCGTGTTCATAAACCAGTTGCTGGGCGAGCTGCTAGCCAGCGTCAAAACAAGTGGATCGAACATCACTGTAAAAGGTCACCTCGGTTCATTGAATTTTGCGAAAGAAACCCTCCGCTACCCATGTTCCGGAATGCTGTTAAAAATAGCCTGTATTCCGAATTATATCGCATTTCTAGATTTATTTCGATAATCGCGTTAGAATAGGGGATAACTCAAACAAAGGGGGATGAATGATGCTTAAAATAGGCTCTCACGTGTCCTTTTCGGACAAGGGATTATTGAGTGCAACGAATGAGGCGTCCTCGTACGGCTCAAGTTCGTTTATGATATATACGGGTGCTCCGCAGAATACGCGCCGCAAGCCCATTGAATCCATGTTCATCGAAGAAGGCAAACAGGCCATGCAGGCTGCGGGCATGGATGAAATCGTAGTGCATGCGCCGTATATCATTAACCTGGGCTCTTACAAAGAAAATACGTACGAGCTGGCCGTCAGCTTCCTGCAGGAAGAAATTCGGCGGACGCATGCCATCGGCGTGAAAAATATCGTGCTGCATCCCGGTGCTTTCACCGACAAGGATGCGCATTACGGCATTGAGCGCATTGCTCAAGGCCTGAACGAGGTGTTGGACGGCGTGAAGGAGACGGATGTCAATATCGCTCTGGAAACGATGGCCGGCAAAGGCACGGAGATGGGACGCAGCTTCGAAGAGATCGCACAGATTATCGAAAAGGTCAAGCATAACGAACGATTGACGATCTGCATGGATACATGCCATATTCACGATGCAGGCTACGATATCGTGGGAGATTTGGACGGCGTGCTCGAACAATTCGACAGCATCGTCGGACTGGATCGCATTGCCGTCATGCATATCAATGACAGCAAAAATCCGGTGGGCGCACGCAAGGACCGCCACACCCCGATCGGCTCGGGATGGATCGGGTTCGAAGCGATTAACCGGGTTGTGCATCACGAGAAGCTTCAGGGGCGTCCGTTCATTCTGGAAACCCCGTGGATCGGCAAAGATGCCAAGACGCAGCGCCCGATGTATGAGGTGGAAATCGCTTTGCTGCGCGGTGATGTTGCCGGCCGTTTCGGCCAGTCATTTTTGGCTGAAGTCGAGCAGCTGCATCACTTCTTCGAAGGCAAGGAAATCAATCCGCGCTCTTATATTCTCGATGTATGGAACTTGCTCAAAAATGATGCCAAAGCTAAGAAGGCCGATCCGCGCGAGCCGCTGGAGCGCCTGTACGACATGGTGACGGAATCTGCCCTGTTCCCGGATTTGAGCGAGGAACAACTGAATCATCGTTTGATCGCCTGGCTGGCCGGCAAAGAGCTGCTCGTCACGGCTTAATTTAAGGAGGAAAAGTACCCGATGGAGATTCATGCCAAACAATTACGTCCTGATCAACAAAACCGCGCCGACCGGGCGCGGATGCTCATTTCCTGTCCGGATGGACCCGGAATCGTAGCAGCCGTATCGCATTTCCTGCACCAGCACGGTGCAAACATCGTTCAGTCCGACCAATATACGATGGACCCGGCCGGAGGCATGTTTTTCATGCGCGTCGAGTTCGATCTGCCGCAATTGTCTGACAATTTGAACAAGCTTGAGACAGACTTCGCCGAAGTGGCAGGCAAGTTCCGGATGGAATGGACGTTGACGGCGGTGAGCCGCAAAAAGAAACTCGCCATTTTTGTATCCAAGGAAGACCACTGCCTGGTGGAGCTGTTATGGCAATGGCAGGCCGGGGACCTGGATGCCGATATCGCCTTGGTCGTAAGCAACCATTTGGATATGAAAGATTACGTGGAATCTTTCGGTATCCCGTACCATCACATTCCGGTTACCGCAGAGACCAAGCCCGAGGCGGAAAAACGCCAGCTGGAAGTCATCGGCGACGATATCGACGTGATCATTCTTGCGCGTTATATGCAAATCATCTCGCCAACGTTCATTGAACATTATCGCAACCGGATCATTAACATTCATCATTCGTTCCTTCCGGCGTTCGTCGGCGGCAAACCGTATGCTCAGGCATACAAGCGCGGCGTAAAAATCATCGGAGCGACGGCGCATTATGTTACCGAAGAGTTGGATGGCGGACCGATTATCGAGCAGGATGTGCAGCGTGTAAGCCATGGTGACGACGTGAACGAATTGAAACGCATCGGACGCACCATTGAACGCGTCGTGCTGGCACGGGCAGTGAAGTGGCATGTGGAGGACCGGGTGCTGGTTCACGAAAATAAAACGGTCGTTTTTTAACCTTATAGTTTAGTGCTGTGCAGGATTAATCTGCAATTGTAAAGCCATGCATAATGGCTGTTGAAGGCGGCTCCCGTTCATTGAGAGGGGAGTTCGTCTTTTTTTATGGCATTGTTCCACAAAGAGTATGGTTTTCCGGTTTCGGGTTATACTTCATCCGATGGAAGCATGGGGCGATCCGAGTTGTGGAGGAATGTAAGGGGATCGGCATGGTCTGGGCAAATTTGGTATATGGCGGGCAATTTGCGCCCCAAAGCTGAGCGGAAGCCACTTTCACGATCTCCAACGACCGAATTTCCCTGTTCGCCGAAAAGAGGTTATGGAAAAGCGCCTCGCCAAGTGATACAATACAAAAGTGAATAAGTCAAAATGAAACACTCAAGCGGATTTACTTATTGTTATATACGGTTTGCTTGTATGATGAGAGGGATTCGCTTGCGCACCCGACTTATCTAAAGACATGAGGAGGACAAACCATGACTGACAAGAACGAAGCGATTCAAAAGGACGTAAACAGCACAATCGACAACCTGTCGATCACGACGGTTCGTACACTGGCGATTGACGCCATCGAAAAGGCAAAATCCGGACACCCGGGCATGCCGATGGGTTCCGCTCCGATGGGATACCAGCTCTTTGCTAAAACGATGACACATAACCCGGCTCACCCGACATGGGTAAATCGGGACCGTTTTGTGCTGTCCGCAGGACATGGTTCCATGCTGCTGTACAGCTTGCTGCACCTGAGCGGTTACGACCTGCCTATGGAAGAACTGAAACAATTCCGCCAATGGGGAAGCAAAACGCCTGGTCACCCGGAATTCGGGCACACTGCGGGTGTTGATGCTACGACAGGACCACTCGGCCAAGGGATTGCAATGGCTGTAGGTATGGCTATGGCTGAAGCACAACTCGGCGCAACCTACAACAAAGACAATTTTGATGTAGTTAACCATTATACGTATGCGATCTGCGGCGACGGCGACCTGATGGAAGGCGTATCCCATGAAGCGGCTTCGCTTGCCGGACGCCTGCACCTCGGCAAACTGATCGTATTGTTCGACTCCAACGACATCACGCTGGACGGCGAATTGAACCTGTCTTCTTCCGAAAGCATCGCGAAGCGTTTCGAAGCATACGGCTGGCAAGTGCTGCGCGTTGAAGACGGCAACGACCTGCCTGCAATTGAAAAAGCAATCCAGGAAGGACAAGCGGAAAGCATTCGTCCTACACTGATCGAAGTGAAAACCGTGATCGGTTACGGCAGCCCGAACAAACAAGGTAAAGGCGGCCACGGCGGTACGCACGGATCCCCACTGGGTGCGGAAGAAGCCAAACTGACCAAAGAATTCTATAAATGGGTATACGAAGAGGACTTCTACGTGCCTGCTGAAGTTCGCGACCATTTCGCGCAAGTGAAAGAGCGCGGCATCGCGGCAAACAAAGCTTGGGACGAGAAATTCGCCGAGTACAAAAAAGCATACCCTGAGCTGGCAGCTCAGTTCGAATCGGCAATCAGCGGCGAACTTCCTGAAGGCTGGGATCGCGATCTGCCTAAATACGCGGCCACAGACAAAGCGGTATCCACACGCGTGGCATCCGGTAACGCCCTGAACGGTCTGGCACCTAACCTGCCTTATCTGACAGGCGGTTCTGCCGACCTGGAAAGCTCCACAATGACACACCTGAACAACATCGCCAACTTCACGCCAGAAGATTACTCCGGTCGCAACATCTACTTCGGTATCCGCGAGTTCGGCATGGCTGCTGCGATGAACGGTATGGCATTGCACAGCGGCGTAAAAGTATTCGGAGGTACGTTCTTCGTATTTACCGACTACCTGCGTCCGGCTGTACGCCTTGCAGCTCTGATGGGTCTGCCTGTAACGTACGTTCTGACTCACGACAGTATCGCTGTTGGTGAAGACGGACCGACTCACGAACCAATCGAGCAATTGGCTTCCTTGCGCATCATTCCTAACCTGACGGTCATCCGTCCGGCTGACGGCAATGAAACTTCCGCAGCATGGGCTTATGCGCTCGAAAACAAAAACAACCCGGTTGCGCTGGTGCTGACTCGTCAAAACCTGCCGATCCTCGAAGGAACGGTAGAAGGCGCACGCGAGAACGTAAAACGCGGTGCTTATGTTGTGTCTGATGCGAAAGACGGCAAAGCCGTTGCTCAAATCATCGCTACAGGTTCCGAAGTGCAGCTGGCTGTCAAAGCTCAAGCCGCGCTGGCTGAAGAAGGCATTCAAGTTCGTGTCATCAGCATGCCGAGCTGGGATTTGTTCGACAAACAAGACAAAGCATACAAAGAATCCGTCCTGCTGCCTGATGTCAAAGCACGTCTGGCGATTGAAATGGCTCACCCGATGGGTTGGGAAAAATACGTTGGCGACCAAGGCGACATTCTCGGAATCAGCACATTTGGTGCATCCGCGCCTGGAGACCGCGTCATCGCAGAATACGGCTTCACTGTGGAAAACGTGGTTAGCCGCGTAAAAGCATTGCTGTAATAACCACAGCGCTTAAGATAACGTCTATTTAACTTCAGGGGGAGCGGGTACGAATGTCACAGTTTGATCAAGTCAGCGTTGTTAAAAAGGCCAACATTTATTATGAAGGCCAAGTAACCAGCAGAACGGTAATTTTGGGAGATGGCAGCAAAGTCACTCTGGGCATCATGCTTCCAGGCAGCTACGAGTTCGGTACGGATTCCCGCGAAATCATGGAGATTCTGTCCGGCGACCTGAGAGTGTTGCTCCCGGGCGAGGAAAACTGGCTGGAGATTCAAGGCGAAGCCACATTCCATGTGCCTGCCAATTCCAAATTCAAACTGGAGATACGCAGCGTTACCGATTATTGCTGCTCGTACCCGGCGGAATAACACAATAAGGGTAAGCAGGGCCTTGCGAGCAAGGTCCGGTTTACCCTTTTTACTTCGTTTGCCGGATGACAAAGTTGGTTTCGCAAGCTTGTCAGCCCCGTGGATTTGCAGTATCCTAATGCTAAGTTGATTCATTGAAACGGACCAAACACATATAATCAGGAGGGTTTAATATCATGGCTAAAAAAGTGACCTTTGACTACAGCACTGCCCTGCAATTTGTAGGCCAGCATGAAGTGGATTATTTTGCTGAACCGATCCGCCTGGCACATGAGCAGCTTCATAACGGTACAGGAACGGGTTCCGACTATCTGGGATGGATCGACCTGCCAACCGCTTACGACAAAGAAGAGTTCTCCCGCATCCAGAAGGCAGCCGCCAAAATCCAAAGCGACTCCGATGTACTGATCGTAATCGGTATCGGTGGTTCTTACCTTGGTGCACGCGCAGCGATCGAAATGCTGACACACTCCTTCTACAACAATTTGCCAAAAGAAAAACGCAAAACGCCAGAAGTTTATTTTGCAGGCAACAACATCAGCTCCACTTATGTGAGCCATCTGCTGGACCTGATCGAAGGCAAAGACTTCTCCGTGAACGTCATTTCCAAATCCGGTACAACAACGGAGCCAGCAATTGCTTTCCGGATCTTCCGCGCTGAACTGGAGAAAAAATACGGCAAAGAAGAAGCTCGTAAACGCATTTATGCAACAACGGACAAAGAGCGCGGCGCTCTCAAAAAATTGGCTAATGAAGAAGGTTATGAGTCCTTCATCATTCCGGATGACGTGGGCGGACGCTATTCCGTGCTGACGGCTGTCGGATTGCTGCCAATCGCGACTGCAGGCATCAACATCGAAGAAATGATGCAGGGCGCGGCTGACGCTTCCAAAGAATACAGCAACCCGAACGTAGCCGAAAACCAAGCCTACCAATATGCAGCCGTTCGTAATGCGTTGTATCGCAAAGGCAAAGGCACGGAAATTCTCGTAAACTATGAGCCATCCTTGCATTTCGTGTCCGAGTGGTGGAAACAGCTGTACGGCGAGAGCGAAGGTAAAGACTTCAAAGGCATCTATCCTGCCTCCGTCGACTTCTCGACAGACCTGCACTCCATGGGACAATTTATCCAGGAAGGCAGCCGCAATATCTTCGAAACCGTAATCCAGGTTGCTGAAGTGGCGGAACACATCTCTATCGCAGCCGATCCGGACGATCTGGACGGACTGAATTTCCTGGAAGGAAAAACGATGGATTTCGTCAACAAAAAAGCATTCCAAGGAACGTTGCTGGCGCATACGGACGGCCAAGTGCCAAACCTGATCGTCAACATTCCGGATATGACTCCATATTCGTTCGGTTATCTGGTATACTTCTTTGAAAAAGCATGCGGCATTAGCGGATATCTGCTGGGTGTCAATCCTTTTGACCAACCGGGCGTTGAAGCTTACAAGAAAAACATGTTTGCATTGCTGGGCAAACCAGGCTATGAAGAAGAGAAAGCAGCGCTGGAAGCGAGACTTTCCGAATAATTCATCGTTTTGCTCATATAGATTGGTTATAAAGGATGGAACAGCATTCCGGATTTAGGCAGCTTCGGCTGCCGAGGTCCGATGTTGTGAACACAGGGCAGTTCGTCCGCGTTTACGCGGGGAACTGCTTTGTTGTAAAATGGATCAAATCAGAAAGTTGGAACGACATGCTTGAACGTTATCGTACGGTCCGCGGACCGGGAAACAAGGAAATCGTCATAAAGAAGTCGCGTTTCATCGGGCATATCATGCCGGTGGAGACTGAAGAACAGGCCATTGCTTTTATCGATGAAATCAAGAAAAAGCATTGGAATGCCACGCATAACTGTTCAGCCTACATGATTGGCGAGCGGGATGAGATTCAGAAGCAGTCCGATGACGGCGAACCGAGCGGTACGGCGGGCAAGCCGATTCTTGAAGTCATCCGGAACCAGCAATTGAAAAATGTGGCCATCGTTGTCACGCGTTATTTCGGGGGAATCATGCTCGGCGCCGGTGGGCTCATCCGTGCATACACGGATGGTGCGGTTGCAGCCATCGAAGCAGGAGAAGGAATTACGCGGGTTCTGCATCGCGAAGTATTCGTAGAGCTGGATTACACGTGGCTGGGCAAAGTGGAGAATGAATTAAGGAGCCGGGAAGTCCGTACAGGTGAAACGAGTTTTACCGATAAGGTTACGTTGACTTGTCTTCCGCCGGATAGTGAGACCGAGGCATTCATCGCCTGGATCACGGATTTGACGCAAGGGCAATCCCGGGTCACGGAGGGACAGCGGCTTTATTTTATTGAAGGGGAATAAAATATATGGCTAGAAGAGCAGTCGAACAGGAGTTGTCGAGGGAGCGGATACTGGAGGCGGCGAGGCATCTTTTTATAACCAAAGGATACCGCGCCATTTCGATGCGGAGCATCGGCCAGCATCTGGGCTATAGTCATGGGTCGCTGTATTACCATTTCAAGGAAAAGGCAGAACTGTTTTATGCCATCGTGGTTGAAGATTTCAACCACTTGGGACATCTGCTGCTGCAAGCCATGGTCAGGCCTAGAACGAGCGAGTTGACCAAAGTGGAGCAGATCATGATGGAGTTCATTCGTTTTGCGCTGGAAAATCCGTATCAGTATGAGATCATGTTTATGATTCGGGATGAGGAATTATTGTCTTATTGCAGGACGGAGCAGGGACGCTGCTTCGAATTGTTTGCCTCCATTGTGCGCCAATACATGAAAGAGGAAGGCTGCCCGGAGGAAGACATTCAATGTGTGCCAAGGACATTGTTTCTGTCGATGCATGGATTTATCTCTTACTATATACAAGACCGATTGACGTTTGCCGAGATCGAAGCAGCAGCTCTGACACATGTAAAAGTGTTATGCCGCAATCTTCAACACCAGCCTGGCGTCCAATAATGGCGCTTTCGTCACACTTCATACTTCAGGGCGGTGAATTGTCATAACATTAATTCTTTATTACGTTATCTTACGAAAGTTAATATGCAGAAAAGAAAAGAGCAGGCGGTTTATGGCCCGAATGAGGGCGGACCGCCTGTTCGTGTTTGTTCAGCCCTCCATGATTTTGATAAAATATTCCCTGGAACGAGGTCCGTCGAATTCGCAAAAGTAAATGCCTTGCCAGCGACCCAGCAGCAACCGCCCTTCATGAATGATGATCGTTTGTGAAGGTCCGGTCGTTATGGATTTAAGATGGGAAGCGGTGTTTCCTTCAGCATGCAGGTATTGCGGATGCTCCCAAGGGTAGACTTCATCCAGGCGCAGCAGCACGTCGTGTTTTACGTCAGGATCCGCATTTTCGTTGATGGCAATGCCTGCCGTCGTGTGCGGGCAGTAGACGAGCACGGTGCCGTACTGCACGCCGCTTCTGCGGACAACCTGCTCAACCTCGCGCGTAATATCCTTCATTTCGTCCCGTCTTGTTGTGGACAGATTCATCGTTTGCAGCATGGTGGTGACACTCCTTTTCATTTACATATCCACGATTTGAAATGGTTTTGCTTATAAGACAGATCATCTTTATTACATACTCAAATTGTACCTTAATCCAGAGCGTTGAAACAAACCGCTGAACCCCAGCAATTCTTCTCGAAAAAGCATTGACGACCTGTACTGTAAACTGGTAAAGTATCAGATAAGTCAAAACCAAGTAGACTAATGGGAATAATATTAAAGGAATAAAAACCAACTAAGGGAAATCGTTGTATTCAGCGGAAAGAGCGCCGACCGGAGTAAGCCGGAGGCTGGGAGGGAATGCAGTAATGAATACCGTTCTTCGTCATAAAGGATGGACTTGGGGATTCCGCAGTACCGTATTGTTGTATTTCATAGTGTTGATCGTGCTTCCGATCATTGGCGTCTACGTGAACTCATTCTCTGAGGGATGGGCCAATTTTGCGGAAAGCGTGATGGACCCGATTGCCTGGAAAGCCGTGCTGTTGACTATACGGCTGGCGGTGATTGCTACGCTGATCAACGTGGTTATCGGCACGATGGTTGCCTGGGTGCTCACGCGTTACCGTTTCTGGGGCAGATCGCTGCTTAACAGTCTGGTGGACCTGCCTTTTGCACTCCCGACGGCGGTGGGCGGATTAATGATCATGCTGCTGCTCGGTCCGGTAAGCGCCATCGGCAAGTTGGCCGAATCGCTCGGGTTCCAAATCGTATTTCATCAGCCGGCCATCGTCATCGCGATGACGTTTGTGACCTTTCCTTTTGTCATCCGTGCGGTCCAGCCTTTGCTGGAGGAAATCGATCCTTCTGAAGAAGAAGCGTCCTATACGATGGGAGCATCCAAGGCCCGTACCTTTATGCAGGTGATTCTGCCATCGATGCTGCCGGGCATGATTAGCGGAGGCATGCTCGCTTTCTCCAGAGCCCTTGCCGAATTCGGGGCCGTCGTACTCGTGGCGGGAAACATCCCGGGCAGAACGCTGACCGCCTCCGTATTTATTTACGGGGAAATCGAGAGCGATAATCCGACCGGAGCGGCAGCCGTCTCGGTGCTGCTGTTAACACTGTCATTTCTGATCCTCTGGCTGATCAATCTGGTGCAGATGCGGGGGAGAAGAAGATGAGAAGACTGTTGATCGGACTTACCTTTCTGGTATTCATTATTTTGCTGATTATTCCGCTTGGACGGATTATCATCGGTGCATTCGAAGATGGTTTCGGAGGATTGCTGGATGGGCTGCTGCGGCCTGAAGCGCTGCATGCGCTAATGATGACAGGGCTGGTCGTGCTCGTTGTCACGATGCTGAACACGTTGTTCGGCATCATGATGGCGATCTATCTGGTTCGTGCAGGATGGCTCAGCGATCGGATCAAAGGTTTGCTGAACAGCATCGTGGACCTGCCATATGCCGTATCGCCTGTCATCGGCGGATTGATGATTGTATTGCTGCTCGGACCGAACAGCATCATGGGCGGTTTTTTTGAGGGGATCGGTTTCAACGTGGTCTACGCTTTCCCCGGAATGGTCATTGCGACGCTGTTCGTCACGTTTCCGCTCATGGTCCGCGAGGTGATGCCTGTGCTGCAGGAATTGGGTTCTCAACAGGAAGAGGCTGCATCTACCCTGGGGGCATACAGCTGGCGAACCTTCTGGAGCGTGACCTGGCCTTCGATCCGCTGGGCCGTCATTTATGGGCTGGTGTTGACCGTGGCCCGTTCTCTCGGCGAGTTCGGGGCCGTGCTTGTCGTATCCGGCAATATCATGAACAAAACGCAAACCGCAACAACGCTTGTCTATCAGGACGTCGAAAACTTCAACGTTTCGGCCGCCAACGGGGTGGCATTGGTTCTCGTAACGTTTTCCGCATTACTACTGCTCATCATGGAATGGGCCAAGAAGCGAAAGGAAGTGCATTGAGATGCATGTTGAGGTTCGGAATCTGAACAAACATTTCGGTCAGTTTCATGCGGTCAAGGATGTCTCGTTCGATATTGCCAAAGGTCACTTGATCGGCCTGCTCGGTCCGAGCGGCGGAGGCAAAACGTCGATTTTGCGCATGCTGGCCGGCCTCGAAAGCCCGGACTCCGGAGAGATCCGTTTTCACGGAAACGTGGTGAATCATTTGCCTCCACAGGAGCGCGGCATCGGATTCGTATTCCAGAATTACGCGTTATTCAAGCATATGACCGTATTCGATAACATCGCTTTCGGGCTCAAGGTCAAAAAGACGCCCAAAGCGCAAATTCGCGATCGGGTCATGGAACTGGTCGAGCTGACCGGACTCAAAGGGTTCGAGCAGCGTTATCCGCACCAGCTGTCCGGCGGACAACGCCAGCGCGTGGCGTTTGCGAGAGCGTTGGCGCCGGAGCCGCAGCTGCTTCTGCTGGATGAGCCGTTCGCCGCCATCGATGCCAAGATCCGCCAGGAGCTGCGCTCTTGGCTGAGAGAGCTGATCGAGCGCGTAGGCATTACGTCCATCTTTGTTACCCATGACCAGGATGAGGCCATCGAGGTGGCGGACGAGATCATGATCATCAGTCAGGGACGGGTCGAGCAGAAGGGCACGCCGTGGGACATTTACAAAAACCCGCAGACCCCTTTTGTGGCTACGTTTATCGGCGAATCGACCGTGGTTGAGAATGCTGCCGAGCTTAAAGGTTTTGAACGAGCGGCGCAAGGAGAAGCTACCCGGGCACTGATTCGTCCGGAATATATCGAGATCGGTCTCGAGAACGAATTCACGATGCTGTCGGCAACGGAAAAAGGTACCGTAAAGCATCTTCATTTCCGTGGCAGCGAATGGATGGTTGAAGTGGAAGTGCGAGGCCACAAGCTCATTACGTACCGCTCGTTGGAGAAAACAACGCTGGAGATCGGGCAGGAGATCCGGGTGCTGGTGCATCGGGCCTATCTGTTCAACGATTCGGACAGCTGGGTTGTGGAAAATGCGCTCAAGGAAGATCCGATGCCGGTCATGATTTAGGGATGAATGATTGCTCGGTTCAAGTAACCGATCGACAACCATATGTGATTGCGAGCAGTCAACTAAGCTGAATTTTGAAAAGAGGGACTGTACATGCAGACCAGGAAAAAAAGCATCGCTCTGGTATATGCCGCATTGTTATTGTTGTTGGTCTGCGCGCTGGCAGGTTGCAGCAACCGGCAGGAAACAGGCGAAGCAGCGGATGGCTCCTCCGCAGAAGCGAAATCGGATACGCTGGTCATTGGGGCATACAGCGTCGTCAAAGATGCTATGGCGGAATTGCTGCCGAAGTTTCAGGAGGAATGGAAGGCCAAGACGGGCAAAACCGTTCATTTCCAGGAATCCTACGAGGCTTCGGGCACACAGGCGAGAGCCATCGTGGGCGGATTCGAGGCGGATGTCGCGCTTTTGGCCATGGAAGGCGACGTTGACAAGCTGGTCAAAGCGGATCTGGTGGAGCCTGAATGGAAGCAGTCACCTTACAACGGCATGATCACGCGTTCCATCGTGGTGTTGGGCACGCGCGAAGGAAATCCGCTCGGCATTCAGGACTTTGAAGATTTGACGAAACCCGGCGTCAAGGTGCTGTATCCTAACCCCAAAACGTCAGGCGGAGCCCAGTGGGACATCAATGCCATTTACGGCGCTGGATTGAAACAGTCGGAGGAGCAGGAAGGCAAGAAAGACCCGGCGGCCGCGAAGGCGTTTCTGGAGAAGGTACATCGAAATGTGGAATCGCTGGACAAGAGCGGCCGGTCGTCGATGGCAGCCTTCGAATACGGCGTGGGCGACGTCATCGTAACATACGAGAATGAGCTGCTCGCCCGGATTGCCAAAGGAGTAAAGTATGATATCGTGGTGCCGAAAGATACGATCCTGATCGAAAATCCGGCGGTCGTCGTGGACAAATACGCGGACAAAAACGGAAAACGCGAGTTGGCGGAAGCTTTTGTGGCCTATCTGCGTACACCAGAAGCGCAGCGCATTTTCGCCAAGCACGGTTTTCGTGCGGTCGACCCTGACGTTTTTGCGGAGACGGCATCCGAATTCCCGGTTCCCGAAGGTTTGTTCGACATCGACTACCTTGGCGGATGGGATGAGGTTCGGAATACGCTGTATTCCAAACGCGGCGTATGGTACCAGGTGCTGGCAGGCCTATAGAAGCGGCAGTCGGATCATACCGGATCATCATGGAGCCTCCAGCACCTCGCTGGAGGTTTTGTCGTTTGGCTGCGGTCGGGGCATTTTTTGTACCTGACGGAACGAACAGGCTATAATGAATCGGGACGATGAACATAGCGTTATTACAGGAAGGTGTGAATGGAATGAATACTGAAGTCAAATTATCACAAAGCACGGCGATCCGCGTGGAGCATGCACGCATCAACGGCATGTCGGATGCGGCCATACTGGAGGCGATTCGGACGCAGAACGCGTCCGGCTTCGATACAGTGGCTGACGATTATTACGTGTACGACGAGTTTCTGTCCTATGCTGCAGAGCATGGCGAGCGTCTGGAAGAAGCCGTGAAGGACGGGTACCGAATGACCTTTAATACTCGTGGTGGACTCGGCATTTGGCTGGAGAAAGCCTTTGGTTTGAAGGCCGATCAAGACTTCACCGTAGGAGAAGGCATCGTGACCGGTTTGCGCCTGAAGCCGGAACAAGCCGAAATACTGGCACGGCGATTGGCAAGCAATTGGATCGTCGCGGAATCCGTGGACGTGCCCGCAGGAAAGGAGCTTACGCTGAAACTGCGCGCCTTGGCATAGTCTCAGGTAACGGCAAGCAGCAATACATAGCAAGGTTATTCGCGAAGAGTCAGAGGATCATCCCGATGCGGAAGCGGTACCGCATCAGGGTGGTCTTTTTTTGCAAAAAAGCGAGGATGACATATAATCAACAGTAGTTAAGATGGACGTGACGAGAGGGGAATACGAATGAGTTGGATGAATCGGCTGACATTTATAGGCACAGGTGATGCGATGGGCGTTCCGCGCGTATACTGCGAGTGCGAGATTTGCATGGAAGCCCGGAGCACAGGCATCAACCGACGCAGGCGATCTTCCGTGCTGCTTCACGGTACAGATGATGAGAGCAGGATCCTGATCGATTGCGGACCGGACTGGCGGTCCCAGATGGAAGGGTTGGATCTCCGAATGGTGCATACGCTGCTGGTCACCCATGCGCATTTTGATCATATCGGAGGTTTGCCGGAATGGGCCGATGCATGCCGCTGGCTTGGGGTTAAAGGACGGTTGTATGCACCGCGCGAAGTTATTGCGGTCATTCAAGGTCAATTTCCGTGGCTGTCCAGGCATATGGACTTTCTGGAAACGGATGAGGGCATTGAGCTGGGTGGATGGAAGATTTTTTCATGGAAAGTGTGCCACGGCAAAAACGGATATTCTTATGCATATCGATTGGAACGGGAAGGGTACCGCTGGGCCTATTGCTCCGATGCCATCGATTTGAAGCCGAACGAAAAGGAACCGCTGCACGATCTGGACGTGCTGGTGCTTGGAACGAGCTTTGTGCATGAGCAGGCGGAATTCTCCACACGCTCGGTGTACGATATGCGCGAAGCGCAAGAGCTGCTCGGCGAGGTAAAGCCGGGGCATGCTTATTTCACCCACATGTCCCATGATGTGGATCTAAGGAAAGATTACGGCTTGCCTGGCGGTATTACGCTGGCTCGTGCAGGAATGACCATAACGTTGGATAAGGGAACGGAACCTTGTTGAAAAAAAATCGCTAATCTGCGTATCCTTTGCGGACCGCTGTTCGTTTACAAGATGTAAGACCAATCAGGAACCAACAAAGGGGGGCCCCTTACATGGCCTTTGTGAAGTCCGTCGATTGCAGAATCAACAGACCACTTGATGAACAAAAGCGAAATGCCAACCGAAATATGAACCACGGCACCAAACCGGTCACAATGTCTGCATTTTCTGGCGATCCGGGAATTTCGACCGGGAATGCGCAGCAGGAGACAGGCATAAACCAAGCGCCAGCGGCAAGTCTGACCGAATCGCTTGGTTCATTGTATGCCTATTGCATGACGCTGACGGGTTCCGTCTGGGAGACGGAAGATCTGGTGCAGGAAACGTGTCTTAAAGCATGGTCCTCCCCATATGCCGGGCAGAAGGATGCGAACCCGGAAATGAACTGGGAGGCCTATCTGGTCCGCACGGCGCGAAATACATGGATTGATCAGCTTCGCAAGCGTGCACGTTTGTCACGGAAGCTGGACAGCCTGAAACCGCTGCTTGCGGACACGGAGCACGAAGAACGATTTGAAGACCTGGAGCTGGCGGTTCGTTTACTGGTAAACGGTCTGCCGCCATGGCAAAGGGTCATTTATATGTTAAGGGATCTGTTGGGATATACGGCGGCAGAGACAGCGGATTTGCTGGATACGACGGAGGGAGCGGTCAAAGCTGCCCTGAGCCGGGCTCGAGCCGCGCTTGCAAAGATCAGGCAAAGGCTGCATGATTCGGGTTCCGACGATCCGTCGGCCGGCCCGGGTTATGGATTGCGGGAAAATGAGCAAGGCGCAGAGCAGCTGCGCAGCTATTTGAGGGCGTTCCGCACCGGCGATGCTGTGGCGCTAATCGATCTGTGCCTGAACCGGAGCGATGACCCGATGGCCGTCGCCGGCACGATTTTGCAGGCTCTGCCGTCTCAAACGATGCAGCCTGTGCTGCATGGCCAGGATGCTCCGCGCATGTTTGGGGCAGGCTCGGCCGTCTGCATGGTTGCATAAACCGAGGAGGCGACAGGCATGAACGTAGTACCATATGTAGTGGAGCAGACAGCCCGCGGAGAGCGCAGCTATGATATTTACTCCCGATTGTTGAAAGATCGCATTATTATGGTGTCCGGGGAAATCGAGGACCAGATGGCGAATGCCATCGTGGCACAGCTGTTGTTTCTGACCGCAGAGGATCCAGACAAAGATATCCAGATGTACATCAACAGTCCGGGAGGCTCGGTTACAGCCGGGTTCTCGATTTATGATACGATGCAGTTTGTGAAACCCGATATTTCCACGATCTGCACAGGCATGGCGGCCAGCTTTGGCACGATATTGCTCGTCGGAGGCACCAAAGGCAAACGGATGGCTTTGCCGAACAGCGAGATCATGATCCACCAGCCACATGGCGGCACGCGGGGCCAGGCGTCGGATATGCTGATTCATGCGAACCGGATCATCCAGCACCGCCAGCGTTTGAACCAACTGCTGGCAGATCGCACGGGCCAGCCGCTGGATCGCATCGAGAAGGATTCGGACCGGGACTACTTCCTGACTTCGGCGGAAGCGGTGGAGTATGGATTGATTGACAAGGTGATTTCCGGAACCTGATCAAGGAACGGAGACGCTTCAACCATAACAATAACCCGAGGGGTCGCGATAACCGGACCATTCGGGTTATTTGTTTATCGTGCAGCGCAAGCAGGACGTTTCATGCTTTCCGGGCAAGCTCGATGAGCCGACCCATGCCTTCGCGGATTTGCTGTTCGTGCGCGTAGGAGAAGGAGAGCCGCAGCTTGCGGCTTGCGCTTGCGTCAGAAGGGTCGAACACCGTGCCTGGCACGAATGCCACCGAATGCTCCATGCATCGGTGCAGCAAACGGCCCGTATCGATGCCTTCCGGCAGCTCTGCCCAAATATTAAGCCCGCCTTCCGGTTTGGTCCATACCCAATCCGTTTCCAGCAGGCATTGCTCCATCACTTCCATGCGCATCTGGATCGCGGTCCGCAGCTTGGAGAGATGCTGGTGCATGCGCGGCGATTGGAAATAGCGGAGAAACAGCTTCTGGTTGAGCAGCGGGGAGCCGTTATCCGCCAGCGTTTTGATGGCCAGCAGCCCGGGCATGAAGCGCGGCCGGCACATGATGGCCGCGATGCGCAGGCCCGGTACGACATATTTGCTGTAGCTGCGAATGTACAGCGTATGTCCGGTCGTATCGTAGGTGAAAATGGGCGGCGGCGGTTTTTCGCCGAAATAGATGTCGTAGGTGCTGTCGTCCTCCAACAGGAAACAGCCGTACTGTTCTGCCAATTCCGGCAGCTGTTTGCGCTGCTCGGCCCCGATGTTCAATCCCGTCGGATTCTGGAACGTCGGCGTCAGGTAGAACAGCCGGGGTTTCTCTTGGCGCATCAGCCGTTCGATCTGTTCCATATCATAACCCTCGTCATGCATGTCCGCAAAAACCAGCCGCGCCCCTTGCTTGCGAAAAATTTCCATGGCGGGGCCGTAGGTCGGCCGTTCCACCATGACACGGTCGCCGGGCCGGATGAGGCTGCGCGCAATCAGGTCGATGGCTTGCTGCGCGCCTGTCGCAATCAGCACTTCATCCGCCGAGACATAGAATCGTTCCTTTGCCGTCAAATGAGCGGCGAGCGCGCTTCGCAGCTCCAGATCTCCCTGAATGGTCGAGTAGGTTCCGAGCAGCCGCGGATATTGGTCCAGCAGCTCCCGCATCAGCTCTCCCCAGTAGAGATTAGGGAGAAGGGCCGGATCGATCAGCGATTTGGAAAACTGGAAGTCGGCTTCAAGCGACTGTACCCGTGCCAGCGAATCCCAATGCAGCCACGCCGAAACGGCAGGGTCATCCGCCTGGTCGGTCACCGGAGCGGGATCGGTCGGGCTGACGAAATAACCCGCTTTGTCTTTGACATATACATGTCCGCGCTCCTTTAGCTCCTGATAGGCTTTGAACACGGTCAGCCGGTGAACGCCGAGCTGTTCGGACAAGCTGCGTACGGAAGGCATCTTTTCATGTTCCGCCCATTCACCGGCTTCGATGCGTACAACAAGATAATGCATGACTTGCTCATACAGTTTCAGACTGTTATCAGACATCAAAATGGCTTTGCCCAACCCGCCCACGCTCCTTTTGCAGTCCATTGTAACACCAAACGGCAGGTCACTGTTCTGTTTTCTTCATTCTGTTCTGTTGACGGTAAGGTATGATGGTGAACAAGTTGAAGGAGGGGCTGGCATGGTAGCGGCAGCATTTGCGATAATGTGTTTGATTTTCGGTACGACGTTTTTGGCGATCAAAATTGGCGTGGAGGCAGGGCTTCCGCCTTTTCTGTCCGCAGGACTGCGGTTTGTGGCCGCCGGGGCGCTGATGTTTGCATGGATGTGGCTGAAAGGACGCGTGAAGCTCTCCCTGTTGTGGCGGAAAGAAATGCTGTTAACAGGCATGGGATTGACCTTTGGCACATTTGCGACGCTGTATTGGGCTGAACAATATGTCAGTTCCGGCGTAGGTGCCATTTTGTCGGCGACGGGGCCGCTCATGATCATGATTATGCAAACCGCGCTGTTACGGCAAAAAACATCGCTTCGCATCGTGGCGGGGTACTTAGTCGGCTTTGGCGGGGTGGTGCTGGTCGTTCTGCCAGGCATATCGTTCGGGGGAGGTGCATTGTGGCTCTTGGGCTGCATTGCCGTTTTGGTGGGAGAATTATGTTATTCGGCAGGGGCGTTATATTCGAAAAAGGTCATTAACCAGTTCAGTGACAGCGATCCGGTGGCCATCAATGCCGTGCAAATGATGTACGGGGGCGTGCTGCTTTTGGGACTCTCGGCTGTAACCGAGCCTTGGAAGATGAGCATAAGCACATTGGATTGGCAGCCTGCAATCCTGTCCCTGTTATATTTAACGGTGATCGGTTCAATGGTGGGGCATAGTCTGTTCTACTGGATCATGTCGCGCACCAATCCGCTGTTCCCGGCGACCTGGCTGTATATCTCCCCGCCAATCGCCGTTGTTCTGGGCGCGGTGCTCTATAACGAGCATGTCAGCTGGATGACGTGGACGGGCGTCGTGCTGATCGTTTCCGGCCTGCTTGCCATGAACGACAAGGTGATGTCCGCATTGCGAGTAGGGATTCAAAAAGTACAATTCAAAGCACGGGTTGGATGATAGTTAAACCCTTATAAGCTTTTGTCCGCGTAGAAAAGCCCTCTCCTATTTGTTCACAAAGATAGGAGAGGGCTTCTGCGTTTCCGGTGCAATGCTTGACTAAGGTTGAACTGGTTCAAGGTGTTTATATGAATAATCGGGATTTACCCCATTTACGGGTGCGCTATTATATTGAAATATAGCACCATTCTCTTTTTTATAGAAATATCTTGCGTTTGGTTCATCTTTGAATATGACCTCGGTGTTAACGAGCGGCGCTTTGCCGAAATGGGTGTCACTGGCTAGAATGTCTGCCTTGCTGTATCCCTTGACGTCAACGAGATAGGCTTGTACTTCTGCTTCCCTACTTCTTTGGACATTCCATAAAAATGAAAATATTCCGAGAATCAAAGCAAACAACAGGAAGATAACTAATTTTCCTTTGCTGATTTTCATGACTCTATCACCTCTATGGATAAATCATACATGTTCAATCGGCACAGGAAAAGAACTTCTATGGGGCGGTACAAGCGTAGATCGGCTTACCTATATCCTGCCTTCCGAAATTCTGAATTCCAGTCAGGTCATTACGACCGCCGTGTTTTATCGATAAGGCCCGAAAAGATCTCTACAAAGGGGAAACAGCCTGATGCGCCGCTGCGCATTTCAGGCTGTTTTTGTTGGATGAAGTAAATGGCCCCGATTGCTGTAAACAATCGGGGCCATGAAAGGGAAGATGTTCTGCCAGGCAATTATTCCGCGTTCAGCACAAACTTCTCGATAACGTGTTTTACGCCGTCTTCGTTGTTGCTCAGCGTGATGTAATCGGCCAGTTCTTTCAGTGCAGGAATCGCATTGCCCATGGCCACGCCTAATCCGGCAACTTCAAGCATTTCGTGGTCGTTCCACGAGTCGCCGATGGCGATGCACTCACTGAGCTTGTGGCCGAAATGCTCGGCCAGGAAGGTCAAGGCATGTCCCTTGGTTCCTTCGCGATGCATGATTTCCAGGAAGTACGGTTTGGACTTGGTGATGTGCACCTCGGGTCCGAGCAGTTCGCGTAGATCTGCGGCCACCTTATCCAAATAATCCGGCTCGTCGATGATCAACAGCTTCGGCGTTTTCTGCTCGATCACTTTGATGAAGTCCGGTTCGATGTGGTACTGCGTGCCATTCAGTTTGGCATAATCGCGCAGCTTGTCGTTCTCTTCGCGGGCATACAGCTTGTCGTCGATGTACGTTTGCAGGTGCAGGTTATGCTCCAGGCAGTAGTCGAACAGCTTGCGGGAAGCGTCTTGCGGAACATAGCGCTCATAGAGCACATGCTCATCCAGCAGGTTTTTGACCAGTGCGCCTTGATACGTGATGATCGGCACGTTCAGCTTCGTTTGGCGTGCCAACGCTTGAGCGGAGGCGTAAGCGCGGCCGGTGGCCAGCGTAACCACCACGCCGTGAGCAACGGCTTGCTCCAATGCGGTTTGCGTGGCAGGGGTCACTTCTTTGTCGTCGTTGATCAGGGTGTCATCGATGTCGATGGCGATCAGTTTGTAAGTCATCCGGTTTCTCTCCTTTTTATCTGTGCATGATGAGGTGAATCGAATCTGTTAATTCCGTTTTATTTTGCAGGGTAATGTTGCTCCGTGCTACTCTTCCAGGAAAATCAGGCCGATGAAATCTTCCAGCTCCAGGTTGCCGAAGTAATGCTTGACGTCAAGGTCCTTGAGAGCTTCCCGCACGTCGCTTTCCTCGTAACGCTTGCCGCGCAGCATGTCCTCAATGTCCGCCACGTCGCCTACGCCGAAGAAATCGCCGAAGATTTTAATGTCTTCGATGCGTCCGTCCTTGATGTTCATGCGCAGATCGATGATGCCGACAGGGAATTTGCGGGAATGCTTCACATTGCTTTCCGGCGATTGGCCGTAGTTCCAGTCCCAGTTTTTGTAGCGCTCGGCAGAGATTTCGTTGATTTTCTCCCAGTCCTTCTCGGTCAAATGGTATTGCGGAACTTCGTTAGGCTCCATACCGAAAATGTGGCGCAGCAATTCGCCGCGGAACGCTTCGATCGTCATGTCGCTGCTCATCAACTCGCGAATGTTGGCGACGCGGCTGCGGACCGACTTGGTGCTTTTGGATTTGAACTTCTCGGGATTGACGTTCAGGGAAGCCTGTACGTGATCCAGGTTCAAGTCGAACATCAGCGTGCCGTGACTGAACATGCGGCCGCGGGTGGAGAACTGGGCATTGCCCGAAATTTTGCGTTCGCCCACCTGCAGGTCGTTCCGTCCGGTCAATTCGGCGTTGACGCCAAGTTCATGGAGCGCTTCGACGACAGGCTGGGTGAATTTGCGGAAATTGTGGAAGGACTGGCCGTCATCCTTCGTGATGAAGCTGAAGTTAAGATTGCCGAGATCATGGTAAACGGCACCGCCACCCGACAGACGTCTCACGACTTGAACGTTGTTATCCTGAACGTACTCGATGTTGATTTCCTCGATCGTGTTCTGGTGTTTTCCGATGATGATGGAAGGGCGGTTGATGTAGAACAGCAAATAACTGTCGTCCATCGGCAAATGCTTCAGGATGTATTCCTCGATGGCGAGGTTTACCGAAGGATCCGTGATGCCCTGGTTGTCGACAAACAGCATGGTCATTCCTCCATTAATGTATGTGAGGGAGAAATCTCCCTTATGTAGTGATTCTCGCGGAACCGAAGCTCCTCTACTATCATATCAGAAAGTATGGTAAACCGCGCATGGCTTTCAGAAATTACCGGAAAACTTCTCTTGAACAGCCGTTGCGATAAGAATCGCCATACTCTTTACGGCTTCATCGGTCCATACGAAAAGAAGAGGAACGGAGATATCATATTTTGTTATTTTACACTGAATCATGTAAAAACACACAAAGAAGCAGGCTCAGATCGGACAATTCGGCGTTGACCACACCTTGCCCGGACGCCATAATAAACTGGATACATAGAAAGGATGACGGACAGAATGACCGATATCATTGAAGTTTTCGGACATGGCGGGGACGTGGAGACGGCCGCATCCCGTTTCGGGGGAGATCCCGCCGATTTTCTCGATTTTAGCGCAAACATCAATCCCCTGGGTCCGCCGCCGGAAGTGCTCCGTGCATTGGAACAGGGTTTGAATGCGGTGCTGCGCTATCCCGATCCGGGACATCGCGCGTTGAAATCCGCTTTGGGCAGCAGGCTGGGGGTCGCTCCGGATTGTATATCCGTAGGCAACGGCGCGGCGGAGAACATGGCCTTATTGCTGCTTGGACTGGCTCCCCGCAGGGTGGGAACCGTGGAACCGGGCTTTTCGGAGTATGCCGCTCTATCCCGGCAATTCGGAGCAGAAGTGATCAGCGTTCGTGGACGGCAAGAGCTGGATTGGCGGGCCGAGACGGAGGACATCGAACGATTGCTGGAACAAGTGGACATGCTCTTCCTGGGCCAGCCGAACAACCCGAACGGCGTGCAGTATCCGGTGGCCGTACTTGAACGTTTGGCTCTCAAGGCTGGGCATACGGGTGCGGTGCTCGTCGTGGACGAAGCCTTCATGGACTTTATTCCGGCGGAGAAGCGTCACTCGCTTGCGGCAAGGCTGCATGATTTTCCGCAGGTCATCATCATCCGCTCCATGACCAAGTTTTATGCCATACCCGGACTGCGTTTGGGTTATGCCTTGGGACGGCCTGAACTGATCGAGGCAATGACAGCCAAGCAGGTGACGTGGAGCGTCAACGGCCTTGCGCTGATTGCCGGGGAAGCCTGCCTGCGCAGCGGAGAGTCGTTCGAACGGGAAACGTTGCGGCAGATTGCGCTGGAACGCAGGCGGCTGAGTGATGCTTTGCAAGGATATGGCTGTGAGATAACGCCTGGAGAGGCTAACTTCCTGCTCGTCCGTTTGCCCGATCCGTGGACTGCTGCCACCATGCAGGCGACGCTTGGCGGGCAGGGCATCCTCATCCGCAGTTGTGCGATGTATCCGGGTCTGACGGAGCGTCATGTCCGCATTGCGGTTAAAGACGAGCCGTCCAACAAACGGTTGATCGAAGCGCTGGGCTGCATAATAACCGCCCAAACTTCGAAAACGGGGGAACCGGTCGGGACGGATGAGCAGATCGAAGATGGACCCGACCCGGTTCAAAAATCGGGGGGGGGGGGGGGCGTCCAATGACATTGCCGTTTCGCGATGTGGAGGGTAACCTTGCCGCGGAGGGGACCTCGTATGATTCCGTGACTTGGCCGGGCCTCCGCGTTACGATTCATGAGCGTCATGTCAAAGCGTCCGTGCCTTCTCCCGTGCCGGCCCTGTCCAGCGCGATCGTTGGCGGAGGCATGACGGAGCTGGACCGCGTGTTCAACATTTACGTCGACAAGCACTACCGCTGTGATGATCCTCTGAGGGACATCGAACGGCTGCTGGCCGAATGGCAGGAGCCGCGTGATCTGTGTTCCGGTTTGCTGACAGCGGTCAAGCTGCAGCATACGTCCATTCAGGAATGGGACGGATCGGATTTCGGACTGCTGTGCTGCACAACCGCAGGTGTGTCCAATGCTGCCCGTGCCGGTTCGGACCGGCTCGTCTTTGATGCGTGCGGTAACGAAGCGGAGGAGAATTCGATCCGGTACGCCGTTTATGTGCCGGGCACCATCAACATCATGTTGTGGGTGAACGGGCGCATGACGCCGGGAGCAATGGTCAATGCCGTACAGACTGCTGTGGAAGCAAAAGCTGCGGCGCTGGCCGATTGCGGCGTGCGGGACGCCGACAACGGACTGTCGGCGACGGGGACAACGACGGATGCCATCGTGCTCGCCGTCCGGCAGGATCATGCAGACAAACCTTTGGTCCAATACGCGGGTACGGCAACGGTCATGGGCGCAGCCATCGGCAGACTGGTATATGACACGGTGAAAGAGAGCCTTGAGGCAGGGAAATGGAACCGGCGGCAGGAGGGGGAACCGCGATGACAAACATATTCGCGTTCGCTTCTTGGCCGGTATGGACCGGCATGACGGGTGCCGGGGTGCTGCTGGCGGCATACATCGTCGATCGCTGCATCGGTGATCCCCGCTGGATTCCTCATCCGGTCATCGGCATGGGCAAGGGCATTACGGCGTTGGAACGATGGATCCGTGCCAAGGTTCATTCCGATCAAGGGCTCAAAATGGCCGGATTATGGTTCCCGATCGTGATTGCCGGCGGTGCTTTTATTCTGACCTGGTTGCTGCTCATCGTGCTGGGCCTGATTCATCCGCTGCTTGCCATTTTGGCCGAAATCCTGTTGATTGCGACCACCATTGCCTCCAAAGGACTGAAGGATGCAGGCATGGAGGTTTATCGCCATTTGGCGCAAGGCGACCTTCCGGGAGCCAGACGTTCGCTCGGCATGATCGTGGGCAGGGATACCGAGCATCTGGAGGAACCGGAGATCGTGCGCGGGACAGTGGAAACGGTGGCCGAAAACATCGTCGATGCCATCGTCTCCCCGCTGTTCTACGCGCTGATCGGAGGAGCTCCGCTGGCCATGGCCTATCGTGCCGTTAACACCTTGGATTCGATGGTTGGTTACAAAAACGAAAAGTACATGCATCTCGGCTGGGCCTCGGCACGCCTTGACGACTGGGCCAACTGGATTCCGGCGCGGATCACGGCCTTATTGCTCATCGCGGGCGCCTGGGTCATGAAGCTGGACGCAAGGCAGTCGGCACGCATGGTCTCCAGGGATGCACGATTGCATCCAAGTCCGAACAGCGGGTTTCCTGAGTCGGCTGTTGCCGGAGCGCTGGGCATTCGGCTTGGCGGGCACAATGTTTACCATGGCGTAGCTTCGTTTCGTGCATATATGGGTGAGCCCACTCGTCCAATGGAGGCCGAAGACATCGTGCGCACGTCGCGCCTGATGTTCTGGTCGGCCGGATCGTTCGTACTGCTCTGCATTTTGGTCAACCTGCTGATCTGGTTCTACGGAGGCTCGTTGTTATGGACATGATGACAAGACGGGGAGAACAACAAGATCAGCAAGGGACATACGATGGATGGGAAAAAGAATTATGGTTGGTTCGTCACGGCACGACGGCGTGGAACACGGAAAAGAGGTACCTCGGCCATACCGATATCGGTTTGCTGCCTGAAGCGGAGCAGGAACTGGCCTCACTGCGCGAGCATTTGGTCGGCATCGAGTGGAGATCGGTCCATAGCAGCGATCTGCTTCGCTGCCGCCAGACGCTGGAATGGGTCGCCCCCTTGCACGCAGGGCAAGCCCACATGGACTCCCGGCTGAGAGAAATCCATTTTGGCGAATGGGAAGGGCGGACCTATGAGGAACTGAAGCATTTGGCCCGTTACCGGGAATGGATCGATTCACCGCAAACGGTAACTCCGCCCGGCGGGGAACCGTGGTCATCGTTTGCGGCCCGGATCGATGATTTTTTGAATGAAGTAATATGGGCGGAACCCCGGCATGAGAGAACTGGTGATTCGACAACAGCGCAGACGAAAGATCTGGTCATTGCGCATGGCGGGGTCATTCGATACATGCTGACTCGCCTGCTGCCAGGTCAGGCGTTCTGGGACGTTTCGGTCATTCCGGGGCAAGCGATCCGGCTTCAATTGGAATGTTCGCGGAACGGACGGAAGGCAATCCGCCTTCCTTTTCCCGAAATCGGGTTGTAAGCACGGTCGATATCACCTATAATCACAACAGAAGTGTGGCTTCGGTACAAGCATCGTTTCAAGAGCTGGCGAAGGCGTTCGGCAGCAGATGCACACCCACTTGAATGGGGATGCAATATTAACGACCATGGGACCCGTTAGTCCCGAAAATCACGGCGTCCGTGCGGACGATCCGGAGAGGGCAAACGGGTAAAACAGGGGAAGCCGGTGCAAATCCGGCACGGTCCCGCCACTGTAATCCAGCCGATTCGGCGTGGAAAGTCAGGTTGCCTGCCCAGGGCGTTTAACCATCGGTGTTCCTTCGAGGAAAGGACAGCGTTTCGGGCAATGCTCCATGCATGCGGCCTTGTGCTGTCGTGCGCGGATCGCCATATGCGAGACGTTATCCCTGATCCTGATCGCAAGGATCGGGGATTTTTTTTCAAGAAACGGCCATTCAAGGGACAGACACGGGCGGAAGCACAGTCTTCGATCTACCAAACACAGAAAAAGGGGAGAATCCAATCATGAGATTCACGACATGGAAAGGCATGGCGTCCCTGCTGAGCGCAGCGATGCTGACATTCGCTCTCGCAGGATGCGGAGCGGCAACAACGAACAACGAAGGAGGCGCAGGCACGCAGCAGCCGGCACAGGGGCAATCCCAGGAACAGGAGCAGACGGACCTTAAAACGCAGTATCCGCTCACGGTGACCGATGCAACGGGCGAGTCGTTTACGTTTGAAAAGGCGCCGACAAAGATCGTCTCCGTATCGCCAGCCGAAACGGAATCGCTGTTCGCGCTCGGATTGGACGAGCAGATCGTGGGCGTATCCGATTTCGACGATTATCCGGAAGCAGCGACGACAAAACCGAAGATGGGCGGCGTGTCCAAGCCGAACGAAGAGTCGATCATTGCAGCGGATGCCGATCTCGTGGTAACGGGGATTTCGATGAGCGAGGAAGCCGTGAAAAAGCTGCGCGACTTGGGTATCACCATTTTCAAAACAGACCCGAAATCGGTCGATGACGTAATCAAAAACATCGAAACGTTCGGCAAAATTACGGACCGTCAGGCAGAAGCCCAGAAATTGGCCGCACAGATGAAACAAGATGTGGCTGACGTGACGGAAGCGGTCAAATCGGTGAAACCGGAAGACAAGAAAAAAGTTTATGTGGAGTTCTCCCCAGGCTGGACTGTGGGCAAGGGCGAGTTCATGGATGAAATCATCACGCTTTCCGGTGCTACGAACGTCGCTTCCGACATGACAGGCTGGAATGAAATCAACGAAGAAAACATCATCGCCGCCAATCCGGATGTGATTTTGTACGCGGACGACGTGGTGGAAGACTCCAAAACACTGGATCAAATCATCAAGGCCCGCAGCGGTTGGGATCAAATTACAGCCGTCAAAAACGATCAGGTCATCGGTTTGGATGCCAATCTGCTGACTCGTCCAGGTCCTCGCGTGACCCAAGGCTTGAAGGAAGTGGCCAAGGCGGTCTATCCTGACTTGTTCCAATGAGCCGCAAACTTGCAGTGTACGGCACAGCAGGCATGGTGCTGCTTGTCCTGACCGTGCTGATCTGCACCGGCATCGGCTCGGTCTCGCTGCCGATCCGGCATATTGCAGGTATTATTCTGCATCACGTTCCATGGTTGGGTGACCGGATCGTTCCGGATTGGACGACTGCAGCGGAACAGATCATATGGAAGGTACGCCTTCCGAGGGTACTGCTCGCTGTTCTCGTCGGCGCAGCATTGGCCGTGGCCGGCGCTGGATTTCAGGGCGTACTGCGCAACCCGCTGGCCGACCCGTTCACCCTTGGCGTATCGTCCGGAGCGTCGGTGGGGGCAGCCGTGTTGATCTTTTTCGGCCTGCAATATGCGCTGATCGGCGTCTGGACGCTGCCGTTGGTTGCTTTCGTGACCGGAGTGCTGACCTTGTGGTTTGTGCTGGCTTTGGCGCGCGAAGGCCGCAAAATCCCGACGCACAGCCTCATTCTTGCCGGCGTGGTGATGCAAAGTTTCCTGGGAGCGGTCGTATCCTTCCTGTCCACCATGTCCAAACAAACGATTAACGAAATTATATATTGGACGATGGGAAGTCTGGCACTGCGTGGATGGTCGTATACGGCCATCCTTTTCCCATATTTCCTGCTTGGTTTGCTCGTGCTGTGGAGCCAAGCGCGTTCATTGAACATTTTGGCGCTGGGCGAAAGACAGGCTGCCCACATCGGCGTTCGCGTCGACCGTTTGAAGCTGACGGTGCTCGGCGTGGGTACGCTGCTGACGGCTGGGGCCGTCTCGGTGTCGGGCGTGATCGGTTTTGTCGGTTTGGTCATTCCGCATATGCTGCGGCTGATCGTCGGCCCGGATTACCGTCTGCTGGTGCCGCTCTCCGCCATAGGCGGTGCGATCTTCATGGTATGGGCCGACACGATTGCCCGTTCCTTGCTGGCACCGACCGAGATTCCCCTCGGCGTCGTCACGGCATTTGTGGGAGCACCGTTCTTCGCCTACCTGCTGCACCGCAACAAAAAGCTGCAAAAGGGGATGATGCCGTGAGCGGGAACCAACCTCTGATCGAAGTGAAGGGCGCAAGCAAAAGCTATGGCTCCCATCATGCCCTGCATGACGTGAACTGGAGCGTCCAGGAAGGGGAATGGTGGGGAGTGGTCGGTCCGAACGGCAGCGGCAAATCCACCCTGCTGCAGCTGGTGGCTGGAACCGAGCAAGCGAATACGGGCAGCATCCTGTTAGAAGGGAAGAACATTGCCTCTTACGGTCGCAAAGAGCTGTCGCGCATGATTGCGGTATTGCAGCAGGACGGGCTGCCCTCGATCTCGTATCCTGTAAGGGACGTGGTGGAGATGGGACGGTACCCCTACCAGAACTGGATGGGACGCGATTCGGCGGATGGGGATGCTATCGTGGAACGCGTGCTTGCTGAGCTGGAGCTGACGGAACTGGCGGATCGTCCGCTGAACGCACTCAGCGGGGGCCAGCGGCAGCGGGTAGCGCTGGCCAAAGTGATGGCACAGGAACCGCGGCTGCTGCTGCTGGACGAACCGACGACATTTCTGGATATCCAGTACCAGCTGCAATTCATGGAATTGCTGTCTGCATGGCGTAAACGGAATCGCATTACCATCGTGGCCGTGCTGCACGATTTGAATCTGGCGGCACAGTTTTGCGATCATATGCTGGCATTGCGTGATGGAGCATGTGCCGGAGCAGGAACGCCTGAAGCGCTGATGACGGAAGATCACATCCGGAAGCTGTTTAGGGTCGATCCGGCGATGGTCCGGCATCCTGACAGCGGTCTGCCTCAATTGCTGCTGCGTCGTAAGCCAGAGTAGCATCATTGCAATCATAGTCGGGCTGTCATGGTCCTAATTCTAGTATAGAAGGAAGTGCTGGATGGAATGGAAAACGAACAGCTGCTGATGCAGCTCATCAATAACATCAAAGGGATCGACGCTCAAGCGGCCGCAAAAGCATCAGCTCACGTGGATATGCTGACGAAGCCGCCGGGAAGCTTGGGCAAACTGGAGGAACTGGTCATTCGGCTCGCTGGCATGACAGGTGAGGTGCGCCCTTCGTTTGAACGCAGATCCGTCATCGTTATGGCTGCCGATCATGGCGTTGTCGAGGAAGGCATCAGTGCGTTTCCGGCAGAGGTGACGCCGCAGATGGTGATGAATTTTTTGGCGGGCGGAGCGGCGGTGAACGTGCTCTCGCGCCATGCCGGTGCGGAAGTCGTGTGTGTTGACATTGGCGTGAATGCAGACCTGAAACATCCGGGTCTCGTTTCGCGGAACATTCGCAAAGGCACGGCCAATATGGCCAAAGGGGCAGCGATGACCCGCGAACAGGCCATTCAGGCCATCATTACGGGCGTGGACGTGGTCCATGCGGAGGTTGAAAAAGGCTCGCGTCTTTTCGTTACCGGCGAGATGGGCATCGGGAACACAACGGCCAGCGCGGCCGTTGTATGTGCCTTGACCGGCATTGCACCTGCTGCGGCGGTAGGGCGCGGAACGGGCATGGATGATGCGGGCGTACTGCGCAAGGCGGCCGTGGTCGGGCAAGCGCTGAGCGTGAATGCGCCGAACGGCGACGATCCGCTCGACGTGCTCTCCAAAGTAGGCGGTTTGGAAATCGCCGGACTTGTCGGCGTGATTCTTGCGGCAGCCGCCCATGGCTGTCCGGTCGTCGTGGATGGCTTCATTTCTACGGCAGCCGCGCTGATCGCAAGCCGGTTGGCTCCGCTGAGCAAGGAGTACATGATCGCCTCCCATACATCCCACGAGAACGGGCATGCGGCACTGCTGCGCGAATTGGATCTGAAGCCGATGCTGGACCTGGACATGCGGCTCGGCGAAGGCACCGGCGGGGTGCTCAGCCTGCATCTGATCGATGCGGCGTGCCGTATCCTCAATGAGATGGCTACCTTTGCAAGCGCAGGCGTCTCGGACGGATCTTCAGCTCAAGGAGAGGGAACACGATGAGCGTTCTTGTGACAGGCGGCGCAAGAAGTGGCAAAAGCTCGTTTGCGGAGCGTCTCGTCATGCACCGCTCTTCGGAAGCTTGGTATGTCGCCACGGCCCAAGCCTATGATGACGAGATGCGGGAACGCATCCGCATGCATCAGAAGCAACGCGAGGCTGCCGGGTATTTATGGCATACGGTGGAGGCGCCTCTGGATTTGCCCGAATGGATCTCTCAGATGGGCCAGTCCCGTGCAGGTACTTCCGCGCCAACTGTGTTGGTGGATTGCCTGACGTTGTGGCTTTCGAACGAGCTGCTTGCTCATGAGCATGAACCCGAACAAGTGCTGCAGGCACGAATGGATGCCCTGGTAGAGGCGATTCGCGCGTATCCCGGCTTGCTTGTGCTGGTAACCAACGAAGTCGGCGACGGCATCGTGCCGGAGTATCCCTTGGGGCGAAGATACCGGGATCTGGCGGGCATATTGAATCAGCGGGTTGCCGCAATTTGCCGCGAGGTGTTCCTGGTTACCGTAGGTATTGCCGTTGAGTTGAAAAGCAAGGAGTACCGATTATGAGCAAAGGCAGCAGCGCCAATCCATATGGCAAAAAACAGGCGGCCGCCGCCGCTTTTCAGTTTCTGTCCCGTTTTCCCGTCCGGATGCAGCTTGATTTTGCTCCTCCTTTGTTAAGGGAAAGCGTGGTGTATTACCCGCTCGTCGGGGCGGCGATCGGCCTTGCCGTCTGGCTTGGCGGAGCCTTGTTCGGCACAGTGCTGCCGGCCCTGCCCGCCGCTGTGCTGACCTTGACGCTGTGGGTGTGGCTCACTGGCGGATTGCATCTGGACGGCTGGATGGATACGGCGGACGGGCTGCTCAGTTATCGCAGCCGCGAACGCATGCTGGAGATCATGAAGGACAGCCGCGTCGGTGCCATGGGTGTCATTGCCTGCGTGCTGCTGTTGATGATGAAAGCGGCGCTGCTGGCCGATTTCATTGCCCAAGGCCGCTGGGCATACGTGCCGCTATTGATTTTGCCCATGATTTGGAGCCGTTGGTTCATGGTATGTGCGATATCGGGCTGGCCGAATGCCAGAGCTGATGACGGCTTGGCCGCATTGTTTGCCGGCTTGGGCGAACGGAGAGAACTTCGGCGGGCAACGGCGCGTGCTGCTTGGCTAACCGTTGTGGCAGGTTTAATTGCGCTTGTCGCCGCGTGGTATACTCAGCCTCATCATGGCCTGATCGGTGGCGGCATGTCGGGACATTCGTGGTGGCTTTATCCGGTGCTCGCCGCCATGCTGTTGCCACTGGCGTGTCATCTGCTCGGAAGATGGGTTGCCGGGCGGATCAGCGATCGGTTGGGCGGTTTGACCGGGGATACGTACGGAGCGATGAACGAATTGCTGGAGACGGCGCTTTTGATTGTATTAAGCCTGCTGCAGGGCTTGTTCTGGGCTTCGCTTGCAAACTGATTGATCAAGATGAAAGCCGGGGTGGGAAAGATGGTAGAAAAAGAGGTACATACAGCGCCGGTCATCATGCTGCAGGGAACGGCCTCGGATGTGGGCAAAAGCGTCATTACGACGGCATTGTGCCGCATTTTCAAGCAGGACGGTTTCCGTCCGGCACCGTTCAAGTCGCAGAATATGGCGCTGAACTCTTACGTCACGCACGACGGCAAAGAGATCGGGCGGGCGCAGGGGGCGCAGGCCGAGGCTTGCGGAATCGAAGCTACAACCGACATGAATCCGATTCTGATCAAGCCGGTTCGGGACATGCATTCCCAGATCGTGGTTCATGGCGTGCCTTTTGCGCAGATGAGCGCTTCGGATTATCGGCAGCACTTTTTGCCGGAAGCCAAGCGGACGGTGCTGGAGGCACTTGATCGTTTGCGTTCGGCTTACGACATTGTCGTGATGGAAGGCGCAGGCAGCCCGGCGGAAATCAACCTGAAGGACCGGGATATCGTCAACATGAATCTGGCAGGTTGGGCGGATGCCCCGGTCATTCTGATCTCGGATATCGACCGCGGCGGCGTGTTTGCTTCGATCGTGGGCACGCTGGAATTGCTCGAGCCTCACGAAGTTCAGCGCATCAAAGGCTTTATCATCAACAAGTTCCGCGGCGATTTGTCCCTGCTGCAGCCGGGACTGGACTGGCTGGAAGAGCGGACAGGCATTCCGGTGCTCGGCGTGCTGCCTTACGTCAGGGACATTCAGATCGAGGCCGAGGATTCGGTGGTGCTCGATTCGCTGCGCCACGGCAAATCGGAGCACAAGGAACTGGATCTTGCAGTGATCCGTTATCCGCGCATTTCCAACTTTACCGATTTTGATGCCTTGTCGAAAGAGCCGGACGTCAATGTCAGGTTCGTGACTTCTCCGGAGGAACTTGGACAGCCTGACGCGATCTTGTTGCCAGGCACCAAAGACACGATTGGCGATCTGGAGTTTTTGCGCGAATCGGGTTTGGAGCAAGCCATTGCCCGTCACGTAACGCGCGAGCATGGACAGCTTGTAGGCATATGCGGCGGGTACCAGATGCTGGGTGAGCATCTCAAGGACCCGTTCGCCGTTGAAGCGGGGCAGGTACAGGAAGCAAAGGGACTCGGATGGTTGCCGTTGTCGACCACGTTCCTCCAGCGGAAACAGACGGTAAGGGCAGCGGGACAGGTGCTGGAACAGCATCCCATTCGACTTGCGAGCCATGAAAGTACGGATACCGCATTGCCGGTTGAGGGGTATGAGATCCATATGGGTGTCACTGAATGCAACCGGCCTGATCAGGTCACCGCATTGTTTGAAATCCAACATGCCGACGGTCAACCATTCATGGAGGGCTGGGGTACGAAGGACGGCAGAGTGTGGGGAACGTATCTTCACGGCCTGTTCGAGAGCGACCGCTTCCGGCGAGCCTGGCTGAACGGGCTGCGCGAAGCCAAAGGGCTCGAATCGCTGGAGAAGACCTATAGCGCCAGGGAGCAGAAGGAAAAGGAATTTGATCGGGTCGCAGACTCGGTGCGTTCGGCTTTGGACATGAAGCGGGTTTATGAAATCATGGGCATGGGAGAGAAGGTCTGACTGGTTGAAGATCGGGCATGATCATTTTCTCGCAATCATAACGGTATTTAATGTGAAATGCACGGAAGTATATAAATCTTAATGAAAAAAACACCCCCATAGGTGGCGCTGCCTTGCAGGCAAGCGCCTCCCATGGGGGTGTTTATAGTTGCATATCCGACTATACTGGTTCATATGATTCAGCAATGAACCGACAGGGTGAGTTATAGAGAGTTAGTCGATTTTGAATTTCTTCATGGCAGCCTGCAGTTCGACAGCCTGTTCATGCAGATGACGAACCGTATTGGCATGGGAATCCATCTCGCTGAGCTGGGTTTCCGCCGTGGCAGCGATCTGCTGCATGCTCTGACGGGCTCTCGACGTAATTTGTGCCGTTTCTTCCACGGAGGCGCTGACTTCTTCAGCTCCTGCAGATACCTGTTGGGTAGAGGAAGAAACGTTCTGGATGGTCAAATTGACGTTTTGGATCAATTCGTTCAGTTGTTTGAATGCGGCCCCTGCCTGCTGCACGACTTGCGTTCCCGATCCGACTTCTTCCGTCACGCGATTCATGGCATTCACCGAACGCTCGGCATCTTCCCGAATGGTAGCCAGGTAATCCGAAATTTCCTCCGTGGCTTGTTTCGATTGCTCGGCAAGCTTGCGGACCTCGCCGGCAACGACGGCGAATCCGCGCCCGTGCTCGCCTGCGCGCGCCGCTTCGATGGAAGCGTTGAGGGCCAGCATCTGAATCTGTTTCGTAATGACCGAGATCGAGGTAACGATCGTACCGATTGCGATGGAACGTTCATTCACGGTTTCGACGTAACGAAGCGATTCGGTAGCGGTCTGGCCTACGCGCTCCATTTGCTCGACCGCATCCTGAGCCAGCCGGTTTCCGTTGACGGCTTCGCCGGCCGCATCGCCGATCTGTTCGGAAACCTCGGCAGACGATGATGCGATATACATGATGCCTTGCGTGATTTCTTCCATGGCCCGTGCATTTTCGGAGGCGCTGGAAGCGATGCTCTCACTGCCTTTCTCGGCTTCCACCGCAGAGCGGCTGGAGTTTTTGACCATGCCTGACATGGACTCGACCCGCTGCAGCAGGTCGTTGGAGCCGTCGACGACTTCGGAGGAAGTCGCAAGCGCATGGCTGATCATTTCTTTCAGATTATGGGTCATCACCTGGAAGCTTGCAGCCAATTGGGCAATTTCATCTCTGCCTTTGATGTTGAGCTCTGTCGTAAGATCGCCTTGCGCTACCTGTTTGCTGTGCTGAACGAGCTTGATGATCGGCGTCGTGATTCTTTTGATCAGGCTGCTGGAAATGAGCCATCCCAGAACGATGACAAGTGCGGTAATGCCCAGGCACAGCCAGAAAATTTGGGAGATCTTGCTCTGGATAAACTCGGCATCCATACTGACGGCCATGACCATATTACCGCCCGAGATCGGAATGAATGCTGCTTTATGTACGCCAAAGGCATCGTTATATACGGAGCTGATGGCAACGTCCTTGTTCTGCACCGCCTCTTCCATGGCATTGACGACGTTGACCGAATCCCCTGTTTTCATACCCGATGCCGTATTGGCGATAACGACCGTTGCCGTGCCATCTTTCAAGGCAACGACGTAGGCCGCGTCCAGATTATGCTCTTTGGCTTTTTGGGTCAGGAATGATTCGACCGTTAACGCTGCGCCGTCCGAGCCCGAGCCCCCGCTTTGGATTTGCGACAGTTTGGAGGCCGACGTGTTTTTATATATATCATGGACCGACGTATCCAGCACCTTGTCGAACTGAGGCATCACGTAGCTTTGGATAATGTTCATGGAAACAAAATAAAAACTGATGCTGAACAACAAAGAAGCAACCAGCAATACAAGGAACAGGGTACTTCTTATTTTCCCGGCAACGGTGCGATTTCGAAACATAAGATCATCCTTTCACGTCATGTTCTTTGACACAAACGCTCTTCCGTATGGTCAAGACCTTCTTCCTAATAAAAAAAGGCCTAAAGTTTGAGTTGGGACATCATGGGAATAAGCGGATATACCTATATTACATAATTAACCGGAGGTTGAATATACTAATTTTCATCATCGATCAACTTTTTTTCAGAAATAACGGGATTAATTACATACATGTTACATTTAAATAATAAAAACCTACCAGAATAGTTTGTTTTGTAGTATGATGGATTACGCCGCTTCATGAAGCTTAGCCGGGTTGCCCGGCAATGAATTATTTTTCAAGGGAGGATTCAAGCCATGAATACTTTTCAAATCATTCTGAACGTAGCGGTTATGCTCGTTCTTCTGGGCGTCCTGATCTGGATGCAAAAGAAACATATTTCCTTCACCAAGCGGGTCTTTGCGGGACTTGGGCTCGGGGTCGTATTCGGCGTAGCGCTGCAGTTGATCTACCCTTCCGGTTCTGACGTCATCGCCAAATCGGTCGATTGGTTCAATCTGGTCGGCTCGGGTTATGTTCGATTGCTGCAAATGGTCGTTATCCCGCTGATCATGGTGTCGATCATCTCGGCCATCATGAATTTGAAGGGCAAGCAGAACCTGGGCAAAATGAGCTTTTCCATCATCGCGATTCTATTGATCACGACGGCGATCGCGGCCAGCGTCAGCATCGTGACCAGCCTCACCTTTGATCTGAAGGCGATCGACATTCAGGGCGGCGAGAAAGAGATTGCTCAAGGCCAGAAGATGGAAGAACGACTGGTGGATGTGCAGGACCAGACGATTCCGCAGCAAGTGCTGGAGTTCATTCCGTCCAATCCGTTCGCGGATATGACGGGAGCCCGCCGTTCATCGACGCTGGCTGTCGTCATCTTCTCCGCGTTTATCGGGGTGGCGGTGCTTGGGCTGGATCGCAAAAAACCGGAGCAGGCGGAAACGTTCCGCAGCATGGTCAACGCGGTGTATGCCGTGGTCATGCGGATCGTTACGCTGGTGCTCCGATTGACGCCGTACGGCATTTTGGCGTTGATCACAAAGGTGACGGCGACGACGAACCCGGATGAAATTTTGAAGCTGCTCAAGTTCGTCATCGCATCTTACGTGGCGTTGATCGTGATGTTTATCATTCATCTCATCATTATTTCGCTCTTCGGTTTCAACCCTGTCACGTATGTGAAAAAAGTGCTGCCAACGCTTGTATTTGCGTTTACGTCCCGTTCCAGCGCGGCAACGATTCCGCTGAACGTGGAAACTCAAACGAAGAAACTTGGCGTATCGGACGGCATCGCCAACCTGTCGGCGACCTTCGGAGCAACGATCGGACAGAACGGTTGCGCCGGGATCTATCCGGCGATGCTTGCCGTCATGATCGCGCCTACGATGAACATTAACCCGATGAGCTGGGATTTCATCCTTACATTGATTCTCGTCGTTGTCATCAGCTCCTTCGGGGTAGCCGGCGTAGGCGGCGGAGCCACCTTCGCTTCCCTGATCGTGCTGTCAACGATGAATCTGCCTGTTGCACTCGCAGGCCTGCTCATCTCCGTAGAGCCGCTGATCGATATGGGCCGTACGGCGCTGAACGTGAACGATTCGATGACCGCCGGTCTCGTATCCAGCAAAATTCTGAAAGAGAACGATCAGAACACGTACAACGATCGCGGTCAAGATCTGGACACGGCCGTTCAGGCCTGATCCGGATCAATCGATAAAGAAGGCCTGCATCATCGGCAAGTCCATTCTTCAGGTTAAACCGCAGCTGCATGAATGCAAGGTTAGCAAGCCGTCTTTCGGACTCGTCCCGAAGGGCGGCTTTTTTCGCAAGGATGTTCGGCAGGGAAGGGCTGGTTGAATTTAAGTCTGTTCAAGTCGGGAGAAATGTGTTAGAGTAATTCATGTTTTGGCCAAAGGGGTCAGGGCCGCGGTTCGTAACCATCCCGCGTAATCAAAACTAGGAAGGCAGTGTAAATAGTATGTTTAATTTAGGGTGGGGAGCGCTGTTCGTTCTCGTGACTTATGGATTTTTCCTGTTATGTTATCGTTTGTTCGGCAAAAAAGGGCTGTATGCCTGGATCGGCGTAGCGACGGTCATTGCCAACATTCAGGTGACGAAGACGATTGATATTATGGGGATCGTGCTGACCTTAGGCAATACGATGTATGTCAGCATGTACCTGACCAGCGACCTGTTGAATGAGAGGTATGGTCCGGGCGAGGCGCGCAAAGCGGTGTGGTTCGGATTTTTTACGCTGATCATGACCACGGTATTGATGCAAATGGTATTGTTCTTTGATCCGGCATCGACGGATTTTGCCCAGAAACCGATGGAGATCCTGTTCGGATTGCTGCCGCGATTGGCGCTTGGAAGCCTGACGGCCTACTTTATCAGCCAATTCCTGGACGTGCGGCTTTATACCTGGCTGCGCAAGCTGTTTCCGGGACGGAATCAGCTGTGGATTCGCAACAACGGAAGTTCGATCATCAGCTCTTTCGTGGATACGCTGGTGTTCTGCACCATCGCGTTTGCGTTTATCTATACATGGGACGTATGGATCGAGATTTTCCTGACGACGTATGTCATCAAATTCGTGCTGACCGCCGTGGGGACGCCGTTCTTGTACGTTGCCAGAAATTTCGTGTTCAAGGACGAGCCGGTTGCACCGGTTCAAACCAAGGACATGAACGACACGCGCATGTTCTAAAACATAAAAAGTGCCGCAAGACGATGAATGCCACGCATTCGGTCGTTTGGCGGCACTTTTTCAATTTGACGCGAAATGCATGCAGATTGCGCCAGTGAGTCAAGGGCCGATCAGGCTTTAGTCCGTGAGCACCTGCAGTTCTTTCGGATAGCTGGTCAGCACCTCAATCCCCGTATCGGTCACGAGCACGTCATCTTCAATGCGCACGCCGCCAGCGCTGACATAAATGCCAGGCTCGATCGTAAACACCGTTCCTTCCTGCAGAATGTCCTGGTTCTGTCCATGCAGGGATGGATATTCGTGTACGTCGATGCCGAGACCGTGTCCTACGCGGTGCATAAACCGTTCGCCGTATCCTGCTTCTTCGATGACTTGGCGGGCGGCACAGTCCACTTCTGCGCAGGTAATGCCGGGTTTCACGGCACGAATGGCCGCTTCGTTGGCTGCAAGCACCGTATTATAGATGGTTTTCAGCTCCGGCGAGATGTCGCCAAAGGCAAAAGTACGGGTAATATCGGATGCATAACCCCCGGCATATACGCCCATATCGAACATCAGCAGGTCTCCGTGCTGGAGTTTACGGTCACCTGGCGTGCCGTGCGGCAGTCCCGTTTTGGGACCGGTCAATACCATCGTGTCGAAGGATGGGCCGTCGGCGCCCAGTTTCTTCATTTGATATTCCATCTCGGCGACCAGCTCGATTTCGGTAACGCCCGCACGTACGTGGGAGAGACCTTGGCGCAGCACCTCTTCGATCAGATGAATGGCATGGCGCATCCGGGCCACTTCTTCCGGCGATTTCTTCACGCGCAGCGCACGCAGCAGCGAACCGACGTCTTCGAAGCGGGTCGAGCCGAGAGCGGCGGCCAACTGCTCGTAACGGGATACCGTCATGTATTCTTTTTCGAGACCGATCCGTTCCAGCCTGCCTTGATAACGTTGCAGCAGGTGATATGGATTGTCCGTGTCCGAGTGCGTTACAATGTTTTTGACCGAAGAAGCGGCTGATGCGGCATCCGCATCCAGGGCAGGCACGATCAGCAGCGGCTCCTCGCCGCGGGCGAGCACCAGGCCGAGAAAGCGTTCATGCGGATTGCTTGCAAAGCCGGTCAAATAATAAATATGCTTCGGATCAGTGATCAGGACAGCATCAAGGCCGTTCGCCGACAGGTCAGCTTCCAGGCGGGATAATGGGGTTGATGTCATGATTAGAACGTCCACCTTTCATATGTACATCGTTTTATTATAAGAGATGTTCGCAAAATTCCCAAATAGTTGCTTTCAATGGGGAAAGGGCGCAAAAATATTATGGTAAACTAGAGTTGAGCCTATAACAAGCGTGAAGGAGTACATATGCGAAAAACGTTTACAGTCGGAATCCACGAGAAGGTTTATGTAGAGTTAGAACAAATCTTGCAGAAGTTGGACAGCAATCTGGAACTGAAATTATTCGCCATGGTGCAGAAGGATGAAGAGAGTGCATGGAACTTTAGCCGGGTTAAAAGAAATTATAATGCTAAAGTGTCGGTGGAAGACTTGGGCGGGATTGATGGGTTGATCTCTAAACTGGGGCACAATGTAACGGCCTGGGATGAGAATGAAGATTTATTCCAGTGGCTTTTGGAATCCGTCTGCGTTCAAGACGGGCAACATCAATTGCTGGAATTGGAGCAAGAGGAATTGCTGTCAGTTGCCATGGATGAACAAGGAGATTCGAACCCCGATCCGGTGACATATGCTTCCCATCCATCAAATCGTATATTATATCCAGGACAGCTTTATTTTCAATGGGAAGGGGTACTCTACAGATTTATCTACGTAGCCAGCATCCATTATGTCAGTCGACATCTTTGGGAGTCTTTTTACGACTTTCCCAAGAAGTCCATGCTGCATATGACCCTGAAGTATTTTTTTGCGGATTATTATAATGTATCCATTCCGTATAAGAACAATGACATGCTGCAATCGAAATACAACGAAAATGTCATCTCGTTTTTGCATAGAATGAGCCGAGTGTATATCGGGAAGATATTTAATGCAATTCAGGGGGGAGAAGATGATGCTGACGCCTCTTTGGAGGAAGATGTCCCCAACCCGTTGTATTATATGAATACGCTTATCGACCGAATAGAGGAGATTTCCAATAAAACTTACGAGGGTGAGAGCCCTTTCGGCTGCATGCTTCTGCTAAGGGCTTCGATGTTGGGCCAACATGCCGGACTGATCAATTATGTTATTCGGTTTAAAGAGGAAACGGGCATATCGCTGCAGGATGGCAGACGCATTCGAAAGTTGCTTGAGATCACCAACCAGGAAGAAGACTTATACTTGATATCGGATGGAGAAGGAATATATGGCATCGGCAGGGTGAATTGGGGCGCTTATGCTGATAAAAAATTAAGGGATATGGTATATAAACTGGAGTTCAAGGGTCTTTCAAGCTACGAGCTTTCGTTGCTTCGTCTTGGCAAGGGAGACACAACGGATCATGATCTGGTATTTGATCATAAGGTCCAAACGTTTAAACGGACTCAGGATTACCATGTCACTCCGGTCAAACTGCTAAGTGTATCCTTTAAAAATCCGGAGCTTCGGCAAGAAAAGTTTGATCCTGAATCGTTCGAGCGAATCGTGCGCTCGGTGTTTCCGAATGAGAGATTTGAGCACAACGATGAGCGCATCGATAAACTTGGCAGTATCATCCTGGAAGCTACGCAGCAGCAGAGCGGCACGATGATTGTGATTACCGCGCCTGCTGTTGCAACATTGGAAGTCAAACGTCTGAGAAAGCAATCTACGCCCATTCTACGAACCGAACTTGAGCCTGCATACATTAAATACTTGAGCGCGATTGATGGAGCCATTTATTGTGATACGGAAGCCTACTGTCATGCAATCGGCGTTATTCTGGATGGTGTGGCCAACGAAAATATAGGTGACTCCAGCCGGGGAGCGCGTTTTAATTCGGCATACCGCTACCTTGAACATTTGAAAAAGGAACATAAGGATTCAGGATGCATTATTGCCATCATTTCAGAAGACGGTCTCGTGGATCTTATTCCCGAACCTGTTACGGAAAGATCGCTCAGACAGTTCGTGCGGGCTTATGCCGACGATATCCTTGATTTGAGAGTGGGGGATGACCAGGTCCGAACCTATGACTCCAAATTGCAGCAAGCCTCGGAATCGATAGAAATCGATCCGGATTGTTATTTCGTTCCAGCGGAGGCGTGGTTTGAGACGGGCAAGTATTTGCAGGCTTCGGAATATTACGAAAAAGGCTTTAACTTGACCGATCAGTTATGTATGGAGTACCGCAGAAATTGGTCTAGGGCTTTGTTACGACTTTATTCGCAAAGCGAAGATGCCCAAATGAAGCGGCGCCTTTCCAAAAAAATGCTTCATACCGCCGAATACACCGTTCAAAATGGTAAAAGTGAGCTTAGAGGCACTGACTACAATATGCTGGGACTTGCGTTGATTAGACAACTCCAATATGTCGAGGATTCCAAAGAAGACCGCTACTATTTGGTTCAGAGGACGCTGGAAGCATTTAGCAAGTCTATTGAAATGAAAAAGAATAAAAAAGATGTAAATTACTATAACCGGGCTTTGCTCTATCAATACTTGGGCAGACAGAAGGATGCTCTGGAGGACATTATTGCTGCAGAGGTGGAAAAGCCAAAAGAACATTACCGGAATAATATTATGAAACTTATTCAGGAAAACCCTGATCTGTATACCCGGGCTTATAACACATATGTTGAGCAGAAGGGAGAGGATTGGGCAGAAAGTGAACTGGGTAAACAATTGATTGAAATTCACGACGAGTTTGCCAAAGATGATGAACATTCTGAAGAGGGGCCGCTGGACGACTTGTAGTTTCGGAATTTGCGCCTTCAGGGACAGATCGACGTAGGATTTTTATTGCCTATGCGCGGCGGCACTATGCGAAGAAGCCAAGCCCTCCATAGAGGACTTGGCTTCTTCGGCAGATGCGCAGATCGATTCGTATAAAATCGTCTGGCCGAAGCGATGATTACCGCGCTTCCTCGGCCAGAGCTTTGATGCGCCCGCTTGGGTCTTGGGTATATTCCCCGCCGTGATAACACAGTACCTTGTCCAGCTTGAGGCCAGTCAGGCGGTTCAAGCTGCGCAGCGCTTCAGGCATGTCCGGGGTAACCGTCGGCGCAGGGCCGACCAGTTCGTCGTCCACCACCCGGAGTTCGTCGGCCGCCAGAAGGAGATGTTGATCGCGAACATACAGGCAGATGTGCCCTGGCGTATGTCCTGGCGTATGGATGACCTGAATCCCGTCCTCGCCCTGAAGCGGCAGTATGTCCCCGTCCTGCAGGACGCGGGAGATTTGAATTTCGGGCAGCTGCGCAAGCAGCTGATCAGCGAGTTCGGCTATCGGTGCAGGCAGCAGTGCTATGCGTTCCGGCGTGAATTTGATCAACGGCAATTCGTCGTTCAGGTAAGGGACTTCTTCCGCATGTGCCAACACTTCCAAGCCGGGAACGGCGTCCAGCAGAGCGCCAAGGTTGCCGATGTGATCGATGTCCTGATGGGTAATGATAACGCGTTTGATATCCGACAGCTGCACGCCTTCCAGTTCCAGCGCAGCTTGCAGCTCCGCGAATTGTCCGATCATGCCCGTATCGATGAGCGTAATTCCGTCATTGTCGCGCAGCAGGACAGGATGGATCGGATTGAGGCCTGCCGGAGTAGGAATATGAAGTTGAAGCACGGTCAGGGATGGAATGGGTTTGTTCATTGATTCTCCGGAGCGGGGTCCGGCACACCTCCTTGGTTAGGTTTATAGTCTGCCGTCGGTTATGCCGGCCGGTATTTCAATTGTTTCCTGTATGCCTTCATCGTATCGAGAATCCACTCCAGGGTTCGGGAGGCATCGTGGTCATCTTTCATGACGGCATCGAATTCAAAATGTTCAAGCATCAGCTTGTTTCTCAACTGAAACACCTGGACGATGGCTTCATCCGGCCGTTCCGACTCCTGCTTCGGTACCGGGGAGATATGCTGCTTTTTCAATTCGGCCTGAAGGATCTCGATGTTGGATCGGGAACGGTAGGCAGGAGTTTTCATCAATTGGACCGAATTGAAAGGCTGTTGGTACGATTGCTGGTACAACTCATGCAGCATGTGTTCGACAATGGTACAGCACTCGATGGTGATGGAAGCATATCTGCGATGCAAACGTCTTCGGGCCATTTCCCGGAGCTCTTCGTTCGTCCAATCGTCTTGTCGTGCAGGCAAGGGGGATTCGGCCGTATGCCGCAGGTTTGCGTATTCCTTTTCCAGTCGTTTCAACTCAAGCTTGGCTTCTTTTTTGATTTTTTTGAATTGTTCTTTGCTCAGCATGTCATGTCCTCCCATATGAACCGGATGCGATGCTTCCATTATCTCATATTGTTCTTACGAATGCCTATCCCGCATAAAGCTATGCCAAATCGATAAGACCTTCGGGGTCAGGAGGTACACGAATCATGTCCATAAAAGCGGCGATCGTCACCGGTGCCAATTCCGGCATGGGACTCGCGACCACGATTGAACTGGCCAAACAAAACTACCGCGTTGTCATGGCTTGCCGCAGCGAAGAGCGGGGCCGACAGGCGCTTCAGGAAGCATTGCGCGAATCCGGCTCCACCCACATTGAGCTGATGCTGTGCGATCTGGGATCGCTGGATAGCATTCGTCGGTTTGCCCGAGGCTTCCGCGAACGCTACGACACCCTTGACGTGCTGGTGAACAACGCGGGCATAGTCATGATGAAGCGCGAAGAAACGAAGGATGGCTTCGAACGATGCATCGGCATCAACCATTTAGGGCATTTTCTGCTGACCTTGCTGTTCATCGAACCGCTTAAGGCCGCGGAACAGGGAAGGATCGTCAATGTTTCCTCCGGTGCCTATAAGGCGGGCAAAATCCATTGGGACGATCCTCATCTGCTCCAAGGGTTTAATCCAATTAAAAGTTACGCCCAGTCCAAACTGGCGAACATTCTGTTCACGCGCATCCTGGCCAGGAAGCTGTCGCATACCCGGATTACGGCGAACAGCCTGCATCCCGGCGCGGTAGGCACACGCATCGGCGTGAATCGGAACACCGGATTCGGCACACGCATCATGGCTTTTATGGGCAAACTGCCCTTTTTCCTTACGCCAGCAGAGGGGGCCAGAACGGCGATCTATCTGGCAACAAGCCTGGATGTCCAGGGCATTTCTGGCGCTTATTTCTACCGCGAAAAGGAACAGGAGCTGAAGCCCCACGTCCTAAATGATGCGGAAGCCGAACGCTTCTGGACATGGAGCGAGCAGCAAGTTGGCCTTGGGCCGGAAGAACGGCTGTAACCGTGCGGCGGCGTATCAGGCTTTGGCGCGAACGGCTGCCTGAATCTGCTGAATGACGGCTTCGATGTCTTGCATGCCTTGATCGCCTTGGCCGTGAATACGGACGGAGGCCGCCGATGCCAGCTTTTCCTGCTCACCTACGATAAGCGAATAAGGCACTTTTTGCAGCTGCGCTTCGCGCAGTTTGTAACCCAGCTTCTCGCTGCGCAAATCCGCATCGGCCCGAATGCCGGCTCCCCGCAGCCGCTGCAGCACTTCCATGGCATAGCCTGCATAATGGTCGGACACCGGGAGCAGCTTTACCTGAACGGGAGCCAGCCACAGCGGGAACGCGCCGGCATAATGTTCTGTCAGTATGCCGATGAAGCGGTCGATGGAGCCGTAGATCGCACGGTGGATGACCACTGGACGATGCTTCTGGCCGTCTTCGCCGACATAGCTCAGGTCGAATTTTTCGGGCATCTGGAAATCCAGTTGGATCGTCCCGCATTGCCAGCTGCGCTTCAGCGCATCGAGGATGTGGAAATCGATTTTGGGGCCGTAGAAGGCGCCGTCTCCTTCGTTCAGGCGGTACTTCACGCCGCGGCGTTCCAATACGTTTCGCAGTGCTTGTTCGGCTTGATCCCACAGCTCGGGCGATCCCATGAAATCTTCGGGCCTTGTGGACAGCTCGATCGCGTAATCGAAGCCGAAAATGTCGTACATCCGCCCGATCAGCGAAATCGCCTGGTTGATCTCGTCTTCAATCTGCTCCGGCAGGACGTAGAGGTGGGCGTCATCCTGACAGAATGTGCGCACCCTCATCATGCCGTTCAGCGCTCCCGAGAATTCGTGGCGATGCACCTGGCCGAATTCCATCAGGCGAATGGGCAATTCGCGGTACGAGTGCAGTTGATTTTTAAAAATGAGCATATGACCCGGACAGTTCATCGGTTTCAGGGCAAATGTGTCATCGTCCACATCCGCGAAATACATGTTGTCTTTATAATGATCCCAGTGGCCGGATTGTTCCCAAAGCCTGTTGTTCATCATCAATGGCGTGCGAACTTCCTGATATCCGGCCTGCAGCTGCAGTTCGCGCGAGAATTGCTCTAATTCAGTACGGATCGTCATGCCTTTGGGCAGGTAGAAGGGCATCCCCGGCGCTTCCTCGGAGAACATGAACAACTCCAGCTCTTTGCCGAGCTTGCGGTGATCCCGCTTCTTGGCTTCCTCCAGCATTTCCAAATGGGCCTCCAGCGCGGCCTTGCTCGGAAAAGCAGTGCCGTAAATGCGCTGCAGCATTTTGTTGTCCGAGCTGCCCCGCCAGTATGCCCCCGCCACGCTCAGCAATTTGAAGGCTTTGATCCGGCCAGTCGAAGGCAGATGCGGTCCCCGGCACAGATCCGAAAATTCTCCCTGTTCGTAAATCGACAGCTCTATATCTGCGGGCAAGTCACGAATCAGCTCCAGTTTATAAGGCTCATCATGTTCCTCGAACAAGCGGAGGGCCTGTTCCCGATCCATCACGCGGCGCTTGATGTCCAGGTTTTCCCGGACAATGGCGTGCATTTCCTTTTCGATATCGGCCAGATCCCTTACGGACAACGTTTGATCCAGATCAATGTCATAATAAAATCCGTCTTCAATTACCGGACCGATACCCAATTTAACTTGGCTTGCGCCATAAAGGCGTTTCAACGCCTGAGCGAGAACGTGGGCTGTAGTGTGGCGATACCGGCGAAGTCCTTCTTCGCTGTCCAAGGTTACGATTTCAAGTCGATCCTGGTGCGCCAAGACATAGTCCAGGTCGACATGTTGACCATTGACGATCCCGCCGATGGCTTGTTTGCCCAGGCTTGTGCTGATGGAAGCGGCCACGCCCCCGACGGAAACGCCTGCTTCAAAGACGCGACTCTCGGCCTGGTTGAGATATATTTCGATGCGGCCCTCTGATGGGCTGGAAGAAAGCGAAGACGGTGAATGGCTGGCGGAATTGCCTTGTTTTTGTGAATGACTCATGTGGAAACACACTCCATTTTATTAGAATTGGAAGCGCAAAAAAACACCCGTCCCGGAAAAAGGGACGAGTGCGCTCGGCTCGTGGTTCCACCCTGATTCGGCAATGAACTCCCGCCGCGGCCAGCCGCCGCAAGCAAGGTCTATTCATCACCCTCATTGGATCCGTTATCGGGGATCAGACGGCGAACTCTACTGGCGGCCGGCTGGATCTTGCGGAAGGCTCCGGAAGAAAGGCCGGGGTTCAAGCTCGCGGCTGCGGAGGGGTAACTTCGATCCGTTCGCTGAAGAAGGTTTCACCAATCCCTTCTCTCTCTGGGCAGCACGCAATCGAAATCATGTCTCCGGTCATTGCCATATATTCAGGTCATGACGAAGTCGGTCATGGGATGAATGTGGTTCAATTTTTTGGAACAGGTGTTATTGAGTGTCGATTATATAGACTGAAAATGGAAAGGTCAAGGGGCAATGTTCGATTTGTTTTTTGATTTTTCGTCCCATATTAACCAAATGATCGTTCCCTCACCAGGAGCGGACTGTACCTCGATCCGGCCTTTCATTGCTTCGATCAACCCTTTGGTTACCGCCATGCCAAGACCTGATCCGACATCCGATGTACCTGTGTCCGTACCGCGATAATAACGTTCAAACAGCTTCCATACCGTCTCCGGGTTCATGCCTCGTCCATTATCGGCAAACTGGATGCTGAATGCACCTGTATGTTCCCCGGGATGCACAGTAACGACGAGCTTGGTCTCGGGCGGATTATGGAGAAGGGCGTTGGCAGTCAGATTATCCACGATTCGTTCAAACGAAGGGATATGCACAAGGCCATGCACAGGCACTTCGGAAGGTTGGAATGTGATACGATCCTCCCCGTATGCCGGGTTTTGTTCAGCGCGCTGGATGAGATCATGAAGCAACGTATTTACGTCAGTATTCTCCACGTCAGGTTGGTACCCCCCACTGCGCAATCGATAGGTCATTGCAAGGTCATTCACAAGCCTGTCCATATACATGGATTTATCCAGCATGATCCCCGCAAATTCCTTGACTTCCTCCTCGGTCCAGTTATACTTTTCTGCCTCAAGCATATGGGCATACCCCTGAATGGAGGAGAGGGGGGTCTTGAGATCGTGCGTGATGCCGGCAATCCATTCCTCCCGCAGCGACTCGGTCTGTTTGCGAAGTTCTTCATCTTGCTTCAACGTATGGGACAAAGCCTGCATGGAGTGAAGCACTTCAGCATACACGTGGTATTTTCGTTTCCACTTTCCGTTGCGGCGTTGGCTCCGGGGCACTCCCAAGGCTCCAGTGGGTTCTTCGTAATGTCCCCGCTCCAGGCGCTGCAGCCATTGGAGCATATGCAGCATGGGGGAACCGAAACGATTTGCATACCAAAAGGCAAGCAACATGAGTAAAACGATGACGGACAGGATCAAGACGATCAAAGTGGGCTCCAATATGAAATTGTAGGGGTTCTGGTCGCCTGGCAATGATGGGTCGCCGGGTACGCCGATCAGCCAGGTGGTTTCATTCTGTTCATCGTACCAGGTTGCCATGGATATGCCTGATCGACCGGGATAACGGACAAGCAGAATCAATTGCTGAAGGCTGTATTGGCTGGGCACGCCCATGGCCGGTTTGTTATAGGAGACGAGCTCGCGTCCGCTCGCGTCCAATACTTGAAGGTAAGCGTTAGCGGAATAAATGAGTTCCTGCGCATCGGGTTTGAGAACCAGCTTCCCGCTAGTGTAGGAATGATCTGGCCGTATTTGATCCAGCAAGGCTCTGGCCGAATTCCGTTCGCCGTATAACAGGGTGAAGTTCTTTCCGTTTTTTTCACGGATCAGGATGGTGAGCTGATAAGGAAACGGTTTTTCGGCTTCCCAATATGCAATCAATTCTCCCGGTTTATAGTGAGCAGGCACGTCGGACGGGGTGTGGTAATCGTCAATGGCGTAGCCCTGTTCGTCCAGGACTTGCAGCCATCCTTGATTTTTGTCGACCTGCTCCAGCAGCTTGGGATCATACTTTATCGTACCATCCGGCATGAACTCTGCGGTGTCGATCAACTGGTCAAGACCGCTGTATGCAAAATCATCCGCCAGATTCACTTCATTTACCTTCTGCACGACCCAGTACGTGGCCAATGAACCAAGCAGGATAATAAGAACGACCGTCCCGGCAAGCATCCCGATAAATCGGGTCATTAACCTGCGGCGAATGCTCATGGACGAGATCCATTGTCCGGCTGAATCAGTTTGTAACCCAGGCCGCGGACATTGACGAGAAACACAGGATTGGAAGGGTCGGCTTCGATCCGTTCCCGAATGCGGTGGATATGAACCATAACGGTGTTATCATCGCTTATGGCTTCCGAGCCCCATACCCGTTCATATAGTTCCGATTTGGTGAAGATGCGGTTGGGATGTTTGCAAAAAAAGAGCAGCAGTTGAAAAACAAGTGCCGGACAGGATACCGCTTGTCCTTCAACCTGAAGCTCGCCAGCCAGTTCGAGCACCTGAAATCGTCCAAAGTCATATACCCCCTCTGGAATATCGGGAGACGACGCAATTACGTCAGAATCGCCTTGTTCCGGAATTGCTGCTGTTTTTGAAGGCAAGTATCGCTTCAATAATGATTTGATTCGGGCCACCACTTCGAGAGGGTTAAACGGTTTGATGACGTAATCATCGCCCCCGACGGCGAACCCGGTTAATTTGTCATAATCGGTGGTTTTGGCTGTTAGAAACAGGATGGGAGCATCGGTGACCTGCCGCAGAAAAGGACAGATTTCCAGCCCGCTTTTGCCGGGGAGCATGATGTCCAGCACGATGCAATGATAGGTCTTGCTGCTGCATGCTTCCAATGCGGCTTCGCCTGTCGTTACGGTATCGATATCCAGAAACTGCTCTTTAAGCAGAACGGTTTTGAGCATATGCAGAATAGCTTGTTCGTCATCCACAAGCAGTAATGAGACATGATTCATCATGGAATGAATGACCTCCTCGTACTTTCAAGACGTTTACTGCTAATCATACCATTCGGAAGACCTCTTGGGCTGCCTCCTGTCTTAACGGAACCTTAATTATGAAACGTCGGAAGCATGACGAGTTTAGCTGGATGTAAGGAAGAGTTAGACGAAGGATAAGATTCATTTTGTACACTTAACGTAAACGTAGATTGATTAGCGGAAAGGAAGGTTGCAAGCTCAATGAACATGTTGTGCAAAGGGTACCCTAAGAACGGCAAGAGCCGGGGGTTGGTTGCCATAGCGCTTGGAGGTTGTTTGATTTTGTCTGCCTGCGGTCATTCGGTAACGTCCGAACAGGTCGAACAGGCGGAGCAGCCAACAGTTGAACAGACATCCAGGCCGAATGAATCAAGTGAAAAAATCAATCAGGAACAGACTGCAAATCCGGGAGGGGACGCCATGGTAACGCCAGACAATTTCATAGAACTATTGATGAACGGTTCGAAGGACGCAATTTATAACCAGTTTACCCCTGAAATGAAGGAAGTCGTAACCTTGGAGCAGTTCAAGGCGTCTGCCGAAAGCTTTCTGGAGGGGGTGACATCTTGGGATCAGGTAGTCGATGCAAAAATAGACCATTTAACGGAGTGTGCCTGGATGGACAAGGCAGGGGTCAAAGGGGTACAGGTGAGTTTTACAGCGGACAACCAGATTGCTGGCTTGGTCATTCTGCCGCTGGAAACCCATGAGGATACCGACGTTAAATTTACCAAAACTGTGTTTCAATTCCCGTTAAAGGGGGAGTGGTTTGTTTTCTGGGGAGGCAGCAACGTTTTGTCCAACTACCACTATGAGCATGAAACACAGCGCTACGCGCTGGACGTTGTGCGCATGAAAGATCAATTAAGTTATCAAGGCGATGCAGCGGTAAACGAGAACTACTATGCTTTTGGTGAGCCGCTGTACGCGGCTGCAGACGGTACTGTCGTTGAAGTCAAGAACGATATTCCCGATAACTCGCCGGGCGTGATGAATGCTGAGGAGCCTGCGGGCAATTATGTGGTCATCGACCATGGACATGGAGAATACAGCATCACCGCACACATCAAGGAAGGCAGCATATCGGTCAAAAAAGGAGATAAGCTCAAGCAGGGAGACCAGATTGGCGAGCTTGGCAACTCGGGCAACTCCAGTGAAGCTCATCTGCATTTTCAGGTATCGGACGGTCCGGATCTGTTTACCTCTCGTTCAATCAACATTCGTTGGGCAGACCAGAGTCAGCAGATGACCCGGGGAAACACAGTGCAGGGGCTGCCCGAGTAAATTCGATAAATTCGTTTGTTCACTGTCCCGATGATTAAGGGTGACGTCGGCTTCTTTTCTCCGTTATAATATCCTCTATAATCAGAGGTTTGATTTGGAACGATGGAGGAGTAGAGATGAAGCTGGAACATGCGCAGATTGAATATGCGCGCCTTGAGGACTTGCCGAGGATCGTGGAGATTTATAATTCGACCATTGAGAGCCGTATGGTCACGGCCGATTTGGAGCCGGTAACGGTAGAACAGCGCATTCCTTGGTTCGAGGAGCATACCCCTGATCGTCGCCCCCTATGGGTAATGAAGCACAATGGTGAAGTCGTCGCATGGGCAAGCCTGAGTTCGTTTTACGGACGCCCGGCGTATGATGGTACGGTTGAGGTTAGCATATATGTGGACGAGAAAAGCCGTGGTCTGGGTGCTGGCGGCAGGTTGTTGAATACGGTTTTTGATGCGTGCCCTGGATTGGGCATTACAACGATTCTCGGTTTTGTTTTTGGTCATAATGAGCCAAGCCTGGGACTGCTTCGCAAGTATGGTTTTGAGCAGTGGGGCTATTATCCCGAGGTTGCGGTGCTGGACGGCGTGAAGCGGGATCTGGCGATTCTAGGCAAAAAGATTTAAGCAGGACACCCTCGCTGAGGGGTGTTGATAAATAAACATGGAAGAAGGGTCGCCGAGATCGGTGGCCTTTTTTGCGTGTACTGAATTTGCTTTGTTAAACAGGTTAGATGCGTCCGTTCCTACCGAATCACAGGCAAGTTATGTTGGAGTTTTTCAGGCCTTTAAACAGAGTACAGGGGAGAAGGTATGTCAGCTTTTATGCGGTCGGTCTGAAGTGGAAGATTTTGAGCAGTTATGGGCAATCTCAAAACGAAAAGCAATATAGCATCGATTTCACCTTGTTACCTGTAGTGAGTGCTGCTTGATATATAAAAATCCAAGAAAATCATGGAACGACAAAAAAACCATCTCTAAAAAAAGATTGACGGTAAGGTCTATGCATTTTATAATCGGTAGCAAGTGACTTGATATGTGAGGAGTTCTGACATGACATGTTAGTAATTGATGAGGTATACCACCATACAGCATTGCAAATATCATCGTCCGATTTATTGTACCTTATCGAAAGGCTTAAGGTCAAAAAGGAAAATGAGATTGACTCACTCAAGCTTAAAATCGAGCAATTCGAACAGAAACGGCGGGCCGAGGAAATAGCTTACCAATCCCTCTCTCCTGTGCGCAAGTGGTTTACGGGCAGGCCGGCCTCCCATCACCAGGCTGTCGAATATATGGTACAGGTGAAGGAACGGTTCCGCAAGATGGAACAAATCAAACGGCGTATCCGCGAACTGGATCGAATTGCCGGGCAAATTGCGCATCCGGACATCATCGAGCGGGACGAAATCGAGCTTGCTCCCGACTTGATCCGAGAAATTCTGCAGCTTAGGGAAACGGAGGATGCACAGGCATGACGATAGAGATATTGGGCTCGGGCCTTAATACGATTTGGGTCGTGCTCAGCGCGGCCATGATACTGCTTATGGAGGGCGGGTTTGCCCTGCTTGAGGCAGGTTTTGTCCGATATAAAAACAGCGTGAACATTATTATGAAGGTGTTTGCTGACATTACGATCGGCACGCTGCTGTTCTATGCGATCGGGTTCGGGTTGATGTACGGCTCGGATGCCGGAGGCATTGTGGGTATCACCGGTTTTTTCCTGAACGGCGATCTTTCTCACCTGGAAGTTCCTGTATCGCTGGAGACATTTTGGCTGTTTCAGGCGGCATTCACGATTGCAGTCATTTCCATCGTGTCCGGTGCGGTGGCTGAACGGATCCATTTCAGGGCATATCTGCTGTACATCATTCTGATGACCGCAGTGATCTATCCGATCGGCGGTCATTGGGCCTGGGGCGGAGGCTGGCTGAGCAGCCTCGGCATGCAGGATTTTGCGGGTTCGGCGGTCATCCATGCCTTGGGCGGGTTCTCGGCACTGGCGGCAGCAATGATCATCGGCCCGCGCAAAGGCAAATATACGGCACAGGGCGTAAGTGCCATCGCGCTGCCGAGCAATTTGCCGCTGGCTTCCGTCGGCGCGTTTCTGCTGTGGTTCGGCTGGTTCGGCTTCAATGCCGGCAGCACGCTGAGCGCCACGGACGTGCGCATCGGCCATATTGCCATCGTGACGATGCTGTCCGCAGCGGCAGGCGGGGCGTCAACGCTGCTCTACACGCTGTTCCGCTATAACCGTTCGGATGCCCCCTCGGTCATCAACGGCTCCCTTGCCGGGCTGGTCGGCATAACCGCAGGGTGCGCTTTCGTTGGCGATCTGGCCGCCATTCTGATCGGCGCGGTCTCCGGCCTGCTTATGATGGCGGCCACGAGTTGGCTGGATCGGCGAAAGATCGACGATCCGGTGGGCGCTTTTCCGGTCCATGCCGTTTCAGGCATGTGGGGCACGATTGCCGTCGGATTGTTTGCCACGGAAGGCGGCCTTTTTACAGGCGGAGGCTGGAAGCTTCTTGGCGTACAGGCATTGGGTCTAGTCGCCTTGGTGTTATGGGGATTCATCATGACCTGGCTTGGACTGAAGCTGATCGGTAAACTTGTTCCCGTTCGCTCGACCGAGGAGGAGGAGGAGCTTGGACTGGACATCAGCTACCATGGCGTCATGGCTGCTCACCAGTCGCATGAATTCCTGGACGGAGAGGAACATATTATCGGTTATCGGAACGGGCGGACCGATTGAAGACGAGACATAGCGCCCGAACATACATGAAATGAAACCAAGACCAATGTCCGAATGAGCTCTCTGACAGAAGACCAATCTTGTGGCACATCTGCGTATATAGAGAAGTTCATAGATGTTGGTCTTTTTTTTGCTCCAGGCAGGGAAAAAAACGCAATCTCCAGAATATACATGTAGGAATCCGAATACGTCTCACCAGGGATGTCTTTGTCTGAGTCTGAGGAGGAGGAGCATAATGATTAAACCTGAACAATGTGAGCGTCTGAACCGCAAAGCACGTCAAGTGCTGGGGGACTACGGTCTTGATGCCGCTGCTGATCTTTTGTTGTCCGCTGGACGTTGGGGAATTCGCCTCGATGCAAACGCGCCGGACGAGTACCGGAGAACCGGGAACTCGCGTGCCGGAGGTGACCCTGATTTGCCGGACGATATGGAGTGGCCGGTGACCAAGGATGGAATTCCGATGACTTTTTTGGCCCAGTTGAATCTGGTGGATCTTACACCCTATACGCCGAATAACGGGCGGGGGAGCTTGCCGGAGCGCGGGATGCTATACTTTTTTATCGGCGTGGATGAGCCGGCATACAATATCGAGCATCGTGTCATTTACGAGCCGAATACTCAAGATTTGAATCGGCGCACACCGGAAGGGAAAACCGCGCTGGACACTGAATTCGAGCCCCACTGCGTCACCGTGCTGCCTAATCTTGAACTACCTACATATGCCTATGTGGATACGAAAGCGCTGAACGCGCTTGCGGTTCCGTCATCCGGTCAGGATGATGCGGGCGAGGAGCTGTTTAACAGGTACATTGAATTCGAATCCGACTGGAACCACCCGAGCGACCAGACTTGGGGAGGCATGTTCGGGTATCCTGACGGACAGCATCCGGATGCGGAGCATCAGGCGCTGCTGCAAATTTTGTTGGGAGAAGAGTACGATTATAACGAGCAGGAATGCATGCGCAAGCTGAAGGCGCATTTTGATGGAGACGAACAGCGCGTAGCACGCGAGTTGGACGATACGCTGCTGCTGCTGAAGATGGATACCCATGACGGCATCGGCTTTCAGTGGTGGGACTGCGGCGAGCTTCAATTCTATATTCGCAAGGAAGATTTGCTGGCAGGCCGTTTTGAACGTACGTACTGTTCGATTTATTCCAGCTGATGTGCAGCGGCGTAGCGGAAATGAGAAACAAAAGCGCCCCTAATCCCGTCTAACGGGAGAGGGGTGCTTTTTTTGCCGGCTTTGTGTTTAACGAAGCGATTTTGTTTATATAAAAAGGAGGGATATTTTTGATTGTTATGCGATCGTATGTTCTGTATAATGTAACAAAAGGAAGTGTTTGCGTTGATAGAATCCGTGTTCAAACATATTGATGCTGCAATAGACTCGCTGCTTGACATCTGCGATCAACTGTCAGAGGAAGAGCTGGCCATGACTCCGATCGAAGGAAAGCGGTCTTTGGGAGAGCTGTTGTCGCATATGTCCTTGATCTGCCGAGCAGACTTATACATATCCGAAGGGGCCTCCCTTGCGCAGATGCAATCGTTTTATGAAACGAATTCCCCGCGTACAATCGACGAGATCAAGAAGGCGTTTTTGCATAACAGGACATATTTGCACTTGAGATACTGCCGATTTACGACCGAAGACCTGTTAAAGGTCACAGAATCGTATTGGGGAGCCTCGTATAGCCGTCTGGAGTGGCTGCTTGAAATCATGGGCCACCTTTATCATCATAGGGGGCAGCTGTACACCATGCTTGCTTTGACCGGCAAGGAACAGAAAGTGGCGGTTCTTCAATGAATAACTTGGTCTTTTGAGGAATGGAGTTCTCGGTCTTCCGGAAAAGGGGAATTCGTTCATTTTGAAAAGGTAAATACATAACGTTGGTACATCATTTGGTACATATATAAACCGCAAAAAACATACACACGTTAACGGAGAGGCAGAACCAATCTGAAGAAGCGGAGCGGTCTAAAAGCTTTCTGAAAGAAAGCTGCTTCGGAAGCGTAGGCTTTTCACCGGATTTTCCCTTAGAAAAAGGGGATTGGAAAATCCAGGGATAACAACGATCGGAAATGGTACTGCACTCGCAGTGCCTTGATGTGATTCATTATTGCGGTTTATATAGGCAAGGATGCAGATATATTGGGTTTGAATGAACCATAACGGAGTTGGGAGGAAATCGATTTGGAACTGGGCAATTCACATGACCGATTGCTGGATGCGCTAAGGGTTGTGCCGGAATTACGGCAGGCCACGGCGATTGAGCCGATTTTGAAAGGGTACTCGCCGGACCGGAAGTTCAAAGTGACTGTTCCCTCGCAGGGCCAGTATCTTGTACGTACCTATGATTCGAGCCAAGAGTCGAAGAAACAGGCCGAATTTCAATGGATGCACGGTGCCAGGCAGATAGGTGTGATGAGTCAGTTACCCGTAGCGATGGGGAGGCTGGATGAGGGACAAGGGTATATGGTACTGAGCTATATTGAAGGCGAGGATGCTTCTGACGTACTCCCCCGGTTATCGGAGAAAGTACAACGGGATATCGGAATGCAGGCCGGCGCGCAGTTGAGAATGCTCCATCGCCTTCAGGTTCGGGATCAGCCCGAATCATGGTTTGTCCGCAAAAGCAAAAAGCATCGACGCTATATGGAGAAGTATGTTCAATGCCCCATCGTGATGAAACGGGATGAATCCATCCTGGCCTTTATTGACAGCCGCTTGCATTTGATGAAACATCGTCCGGATCGGTTTCAGCACGATGATTTTCATCCTGGAAACCTGATCGTAAAGGATGGCAGATTAGCCGGGATCATCGACTTTAGCCGTTTTGATCAAGGCGACCCGATACACGAGTTTTTGAAACTGGGATTGTTCGGGGTAGAAGCCAGCATTCCCTATGCCATTGGACAAGTGCAAGGTTATTGTGGGGGGAACCGGCATGATGAGACGTTCTGGGCGTTGTATTCGTTGTACTTGGCGATGGCGCTTGTCTCCTCGGTGGTCTGGATTCAACAAGTGAAGCCGGAGGAAACAGATGACATGATGGCCAAGATCGAGCGGGTTCGCGAGGAACATGACGATTTTCGCAGAATCGTTCCCCGGTGGTATAATGAATCATCATGAATCGTGGAACGAAAGGAATAGTGACGTGGCAGAGCCAGCAACCATTTTGCTCGTGGATGACGAGCATGAAATCATCAAATTGATGGAAATTTATTTCGGTAACGAAGGGTACCGCATTCTTACGGCCCATGACGGGGTCGAAGCGCTTGAGCAACTAAGAAAAGAGCGGGTGGATCTTATCGTTCTGGACGTGATGATGCCCAACATGGACGGTATTGAAGCCTGCATGAAGATCCGCGAGGAACAAAAAATGCCGATCATCATGCTTTCCGCCAAAAGCATGGATATGGATAAAATCATGGGGCTGAGCATCGGAGCTGACGATTATGTCACGAAGCCGTTTAATCCGTTGGAACTCGTGGCTCGGGCAAAATCGCAGCTGCGCAGATACTACCAATTTAATGAAGGCCGGGAAAAAAGGAAGCATGAGCTCACCATCGACGAATTGGTCATCAATACCGATACGCATGAAGTGTGGGTCGATGAACAGCCGGTTCATCTTACGCCGCGCGAGTTTGCGGTACTCGAATTGTTGGCCCGTCACCAAGGCTCTGTGCTCAGCATGGAGCAAATATACCAACAGGTCTGGAAAGAAGAATACATGGAATCAAGCAATACGGTGATGGTACATATCCGCAAAATTCGCGAAAAGATTGAACCGGACAAAAAAAATCCGAAATTCATCCAGACGGTGTGGGGCGTCGGCTATAAAATGATCAAACCACAATAAAACAATGGCACGTCCGTCGCTTGTATAATGTTGCGTGAATGGTACGCGCAGGGAGTTGCATCATGAATTCAAAGTTGATAAATACGGTACGCTGGAAGTTCATCTATGCCTTTTTGCTGAGCGGCATTCTAACAGCAGCCATTTTGTACGGGGGAAACCTGATTGTGCAATCCATACTTGCAGCGCAAACATATCCGAACTATTCTGCCCCCGCACGGGGAATTCGGTGGTTGATCAACTACATCGGGTCCGTCCCGCTCATGATTGTGGTTGGCGTTCTCGGCTTTGTGTTGTTTTTCTTTCTGTTGACGCGCAGAATTATGCTTGTGCTGGACGAGATTACGGAAGGCATTCAGGAAGTCGCCAAGGGAGAATTGGCCCACCGGATTGAGGTGAAGACGTCGGATGAGTTCGGCGTGGTTGCTGCAAGTATCAATCAGATGGCTGAGCGGCTGGAAAAGTCGCTGCAGGAGGAACGCAGCGCCGTTGCTGCCAAAAATGAGCTGATTACTGGCATTTCCCATGACCTGCGGACACCGCTGACGTCCATTCTCGGATTTTTGGAGTATATTGAGAAGGATCGTTATCGGGACGAAATTGAGCTTCGTCACTACGTCAGCATTGCATACGACAAATCGTTGACGCTGCGCAAGTTGATTGACGATTTGTTCGAGTATACTCGCGTAAGCGGGGGAGGATTGCCGTTATCCTTTGTTCCGCTTAACCTTTGGCCTTTTTTGATGCAGCTTGCGGAAGAATTCGCGCCAATGCTGGAAGAGGCGGGCATGACCTATAGCTTTGTTGGCGACCAGCAAGAGGTATGGATTGAGGCGGCCCCGGGAGAGTTGGTGCGCGCATATGAGAATTTGCTCAGCAATGCGATACGTTACGGGGCAAGAGGGAAACTTGTGGAGATCGCGATTGCTGCCAAAGAGAACGAAGCCGTGGTGCGAATCAGCAATTATGGCGATCCGATTCCTGCCCAGGACTTGCCTCGTCTGTTTGAACGGTTCTATCGGGTGGACAAATCCCGCTCGCGTGAAACGGGTGGGACAGGACTTGGGCTCGCGATTGCCAAATCGATGGTCGAGCTGCATCATGGCACGATTATGGCGACAAGCGAGAACGGTCGAACGGATTTTGTTACCCGTTTTCCGCTCGTTTTAAGAAAATGATAAGAAGTTCCCCGCTTCTTCGTTAAGAAACATCCGGTATCTTTATATCCATGAGTTGTAAATGACTACGCTATGGAGGAGGATACCTGAATGAACAGACGGATGGACAGCGTAAGGAGCAGGTATGCATACATTTGCGGAGCGAGTGCACTTCTCAGTGCGGCGCTCCTGTTTGTCATGGCTCAAACGTTTGAATTCATTTATCGTCATGTACTTGTCGGGGACGGATCGTTGTCCCGCATCGTTCACTGGGTGATCAATCACATCGGGAGAACTCCGTTTCTTTTTGTAGGCGGGGCAGTTCTGTTTATGCTGTTTTTTTGGATTCGTTCCCAGAAGGTTAGCGCCGATCTGGAGCAAATTGCCCGGGGCACGCACGATATGGCGCACGGCAGGATGCCCAAGACGATCGAAGTGATGAGCGGAGGAGAGCTTCGGCAAATCGCCGCCGATCTGAATGAAGTGGCTTATCGGTTGCAAGAGGAGCAAGGAGCTTTTCATGCAGAGGATACATCTCCAATTGAACATGTTGACGCGGTAGCGGATGCAGGCCCTACGACAAATGTCCCTGTGCAGCTTACGTTGTACGGAATTCGATCATCTCTCTCCGAAGTGTTGGAAGGACGTTGTCGTGATGAGGCGGAGATCCAGCATTGGGTCCGGCTGGCCTATGAGCAGAGCGTGCTGCTTCAACATGCGCTGGAAGACGCGGAGCGGCAGGGGGCAGACGATATGGCTCGCGAACGATCGCTGCATCGGGACACGGGATGTTGAAACGAATGCACAAGCGTTGGTTGTACCGGATTTATGATGTATCCGTTCTAATCGTGTTTTTGATGGCGATGGCTTGCGCCTATATGTTGATTTACGGTGAGGTGGTGGTGCGCGGCAATCCGCCCGCATTATCCAAGGTTTCTTCAACGACGATCCTTAACGCGGAGGATGAAGAAGTAGCGAAGCTGCGTACCGGCTATAAGGGATATGCGGAGTATGCCCGTTTGGAGGAAATGCCGAAACTGCTCATCGATGCGTTCCTTGCCACGGAGGATCGGCGCTTCTATAGTCATCATGGAATGGACGTCATCGGAATTGGCAGGGCGCTGCTGCAAAATACGCTGCATATGGATATGAGTCAGGGCGGGAGTTCCATTACCCAACAACTGGCCAGGAACCTATATTTGAATGGCAACAAAACGCTCATTCGCAAAGTGAATGAAGCGTCCATTGCCTTTGCGCTCGAAAAGAGGTATGCCAAGGATGACATTCTGGAAATGTACCTGAACCGCATTTATATGGGTCGCCAGCAGTACGGCGTGAAGGCTGCTGCCTGGAGATATTTCGGGGTAAGGGATTTGAACGAGCTCAGCATCGGACAGATTGCCTCGTTGGCTGGAATGCCCAAAGGTCCTTCGATTTACAATCCTGTCGATGACCCTCGGCGATCGGAGCAAAGAAGGGACGTCGTTTTGACCATTATGCACGAGCAAGGCCTGATTACAAGGAGAGAGATGGAAGAAGCAAAGCGTGCCGAATACGAAACGTCGTCATCGAAGGCGGCAATGGACGAGGATGGGGAACCGGCCTACATATCTGCTCTGGATGCGGTATTGGAGGAAGCATCGCAGTTGACGGGCAAAAGCAAGGAACAGATTCAGAATGCCGGATGGACGATTCGCACAGGCCTGGACGATACGGCCCAACTTGCGATGGAAAGCGTGTTTCAGGACTCGTCCCGTTTTCGGGACGACCGGGCGGATGAACAGGTGCAAGCGGGTATGGTTATCGTGGATCAACATAATGGGGAAGTAAAAGCCATGATGGGGGGCCGCGATCCGGTCGCAGGGGGCATCAACCGTGCCACGGCGGATGTCAGGCAACCAGGTTCTGTTTTCAAACCCGTGATTGCGTACGGTCCAGCGCTCGAATCCGGGAGGTATTCGCCGAACAGCATGCTGCCCGATAAACCTCTTCGTTACGGCGGCTACCAGCCCCGCAACCCGGGAGGGCATTATCGCGGGAGCGTGACCATGATGCAAGCGGTGGAGAAGTCGATCAACAGTACGGCAGTATGGCTGGTCAACGAAAACGGGCTGGATGAATCGCGACAGTTCGCTGAACGGCTAGGCATCGCACTGGGAAATGAGGACCGGAACCTGTCCATTGCACTCGGTGGACTCCATAAGGGGGTATCACCGTTGAAGATGGCCCAAGCTTATGCCGTATTTGCCAATGGAGGCAAATTCAATACGGCGCATCTGATTCGCGATATTACGGATGCTCAGGGAAAGAAAGTGGTTGAGTACCGGCCTGAAAACAAATCGGTGATCTCTTCCCGAACTGCTGCGGAAATGACGAAGATGCTGCAACGCGTAGTCAGCCAGGGCACAGGGAAACGGGCCCGGCTAATCGGTCATCCGGTTGCAGGCAAAACGGGAACGACTCAGGCGGGGGTTTCCGGAGCCGGGCAGGGAGCGAACCGGGACTTGTGGTTTGCGGGTTATACGGATCGTTGGACAGCCGCTGTATGGATGGGGTTTGATCATACGGATCGCGACCATTACATGACGGCCGGCAGCGGCGATGCGGCAGAGCTCTTCGCGGCAGTCATGAAGCGTGCGCTGCCGTAAAACGCGTTTTTCATAAATTAGGAGATTCTCGTGCCGTGTTGAACCTGTTGTACAGATTCCGCTGCAACAACAGCCCATACGAACAGAAAGGCAATCTGTTCGTATGGGCTGTTCGACATGCGTGAAGCTTCGAAAAAAACATTATCGTTTGGCGTGCGCAGACCTGGAGGACAACCGCCGGATGGTTTGATTCAGCACCTCGGATAATACGAGTCCTACCGCAATCGCTCCTGACAACATCAACGCTTTGGCGGCCATCTCCATGGCCGTGTTGTAGTCGTTTTGCACGAAATTGCGCATGGCGTTGTAGGCAAGCCCCCCTGGGACGAGCGGGATGATGCCTGCGACGCTGAAAATAATGACGGGAGACCGGAACATCCGGGCAAACCATTGGCTGATGACGCCGACCGCGATGGTGGCCGCAAGCGTTGCGGGTACGGCATCTGCGGCATATTCCAGCGCAACATAGATTAGCCAGCCGATCATGCCGACGAAGCCGCCGTGGAGAAGCATGCGCCGTGGCGCATTGAAAATGATGCCGAACGCAGCGGACGCGATAAAACTGGTCAGCGCTTGTTCCAAAACTTGAAGCATACGTGCATTCCTCCGTGTTACGCCCAAAATGAAAATACGACTGCGATGCCCGTGCCGATGGCAAAGGCGGTCAGGAACGCCTCGGCCCCTTTGGACAATCCCGATACGAGATGTCCGGCCATCAGATCGCGCACGGCATTTGTAATGAGTAGACCCGGTACCAGCGGCATGACCGAACCGATAATGATTTTGTCCCGCTCATGTCCGGCGCCGATGTACACCAGCAGAAAGGCGAGCAAGCCAACGACAAACGAGGCGCTAAGCTCGGCGAAAAATTTGACCAATACGAGCCGATGAAAGGCGATGACTGCGGCATAACCGACGCCGCCGCACAAGAGGGCAGGCAGGAAATCGCCCCATGTGCCGCCGAACATAATTGTAAAACAACCGCTGGAAAACGCTGCAGCAGCTAACTGTACGGCCGTGGAATAAGAAGAAGGTTGTCCTTCGATCCGCTGCAGCAGCTCATAGGCTTCCTCCACTGTCAATTCCCCTTGGCCGATGCGGCGGGAGACGGCATTCACTTCAGACACTTTGTACAGGTTGGTCGTCCGTTCCGAAATGCGAATCAGCTTGGCCGGTTCGGTGGCGTCCGCCGAGAAAAAAATGCCTGTCGGCACGACATAACTATGGGAATGGGGCAGTCCCAGTGCCGCCGCCATACGTTTCATCGTATCTTCCACCCGGTAGGTTTCGCCTCCGCTTTGCAGCATGATTTTGCCCGCAAGCAGGCATATGGCGATAACGCGCGACTGCTCTGCAGCATGATTAGCAGGGGGAGTAGATTCCCTTGGATTTGAAAGAGACGTTTCAGGCTTTGATTGCATATATTTCAACGGGATCAAGCTCCGTTTCTGGATAGGATAAGGAGGCTGTTGCCGACCTTATTGTACCATATTTCAAGCGTGAACCAAGAATGCGTGCGCCTGCTTTGCATCCCCTTGTTTGATCCTTGGGGATTGTCCGAAGGATTGAGCAGCTGTTACATCCCCAAAAGCCCCGTCTCCGAAATGCTGCATTTCGGAGACGGAGCGATCGGACTGGCGTGTCGGGGAGAAACGGCGTCACATCAATTACATCAGCAACGTAATGACCAGCAGCTCATACAGCACCAGAGGCAGGATGGTTGGACCGAACAACGCGCGCGGCTCCGGATATCCATGCATGGGCGTAACCTGAAGGTAAAGGATGCCGCGGTCGGCGCTGACAATGACGCCTTCCCAGACTTGCCCGTCAATGTTCTGGACTTGAACCTTCCGACCGGTATACTGGCGAACGGTCTGATGAAGCGCATTTCGCGTCTGTTGAACCGATTGAAGCAATGGCGTATGGGCCTGATACACAATGACTGCTGTCGGCGTGGATGGCGTTTCGGACATAATGCACACCTCTTCCTCGTAATGGGTTCCTGCTTCAGCATATGCATTCGCCTATATAAAGGTGATTGGGCGTACATTGTGTAAGTTTTGTTATTCCAGTGGAATATCCAGCGAAAACGGGGAACTGTTTTCATCGGATATGATCCGATGCGCAGGGTTAGCTTGCCCTTGATGGAAGCACCGTTTTCAATGGTATACCATGCCGCGGCTTCCCCTTGATCGGGGGCTTCCCAGCTCGTGTTGGGTATGACGTAGTGTTTCCCTTGTTCGTCGGCAGCTGTGCTAAACGTCAGGGGAGAGACGCCGTTCTGGAAATGGGAAAGATGGAATTCAAGAACGCGATCTCTGCCTTTGACTTCGCTATCCGCAAACGTCAAACCTTTCGGCCCGCCTTCGAGGCGTCCTGTTTTCAGATCAATCGTGACATCCAAATCCGTTTTGTCCAGCGCGGATAACCCCGAACCCTGAAGCGTCAATGTCTTCGGAATCGCAAAGTACATGCTCTCAAAAAAGATGGATTGCTGAGTGCCGCTTAATGAGGAGGTATTTGTTCTCCAAGCGCGCCCTTGATCATCAACAAGCTGTAAGTTGCGAAGACCGAAAATCTCTTTAGTGTTTTTTGGATCATAGGTTACATCAAGCACGAGACGGGTTGGATATAACGTAGCTTTACCAAATTCAATATGCTGCCCATCTACTGTAATGGTTTGATGAAGTGGAATAACCTTTTGCATGCCTTCGGTCAAACTGTAGTCGATGGGAAAGGTCACGCTCCAGAGCTGTGAAGAAGGTTTTTGCTTGGGTTGGAATTGTATCGTTAGTTTTTTGGGTTTGATCATTTCTTCGGTAAAAATTACATCAATGTAGTCCTCGTAAATATCTTCGTTTTCCTTTGTTTGTTTGGGAGATGAGTAGCTGTATGCTACGGGCAATTCCTCTCCATGTTCATCCAACAAATTGATATTGTACATCCCTCTCTCTGGCTCAATCTGGCCCTGCATCGTGTAAAAAATAACCATGCGTGAGTCATCGGTGATCACGCCGTTTACGGTCACGGAGACCCCGTCATGCTCGTCGGTGATATTCACCGTCTGTAACAATGACTGATCCACGGCCAACTGCAAACCTTTGTCTTGGCGAATCAGGTTCACGATCCCTTCCATGCCCGGCAGCTGCTCCACAAACGAGGCGAATGCGGGCGACACGCGAATACAGCCCGTAAACAGCAGTATAATACATGCTGCCGAAAGCCCGCTCAGGCCCCAGCGAAGCCTGGACTTGCGGTGTCGTGCAGCCTGGCGGATGCCGGACTGCACGGCAAGGCGCGCCGCCTCATCGGGTACAGGGATCGCGTCATACTCCGCTTTGCGAGCATGCAGCCGCCGTTCCAACGCATCGAACGTTTTATTTTCATCGGTCATAACGAGGCATCTCCTTTCGTCTCCAAATGATTGCGCAGTTGGCCCAGCGCCCGATGCAGGCGCGATTTCACCGTACCGACCGGAATGTCCAGAATATCCGCAACCTCCCTCAGGGGAAAACCCTCAAAATAGCTTAAAATAATGATATCCTTACAGCCCGGTTCCAGCGCTTCGATGGCTGCGGCGAGGTCGGGGTCCTGCGGCGTATCCCAGCTGCTTGGTTCAGCCGCGAGGGCGGCAAACGGGCTGAAACGATGCTTGCGTTTACGCTCGTCCGCGCAGTAGTTCAGCAGAATCCGGACCAGCCATGTGCTGAAGAAGGCAGGTTCCTTTAATTTTTTTAACTTGCGAAAGGCTCTGTAGGTACATTCCTGGATCGCCTCGAGTGCGTCCCCTTCATTATGGAGATAGGCATAAGCGATCCGGTACAGCCGGTTCCGATGCAAGTCCATTAAGGCCGAAAAAGCCTCGGCATCCCCTCTCTGTGCGGCGACGGTCAATTCGGAAGGGGGCACAGGCTCTCCTCCTTTCGTGGATGTGTTGCGTATTAGACGGCGAGAGGGGGCAAACGGTTCTTGGTTATGAAAAAAATATTGCTCTTGCCTGGCGGCCATGGACGATGAGGATGTGAGCCCAAGCCAAAAACCGCCAGTCTCTCGCTAAAGAGGCGGGCGGTTTGTCGTCGCAGGGCTGCCGGTCGGCGGGTTTCGGAATGGATCGGCAGCTTTTCATTTTCACGATCAAGAGAGGCAGGCGCGCAAGGAGCATGATCCCTGCTGCAAAATCATCGTGCTCCGAGCGCTTCTCTCAAACAGGCAGCGGCGGTTTCATGGCCGCGCTCCAGCGCGATCTCCAGTGCATTCCGGCCGTCCGCATTCATGGCTGACGGGTCGGCGCCATGCTGGAGCAGCAGCTCGATGATCTCGGCCTGATCCGTATGGTAGGCAGCCGAATGCAGGGCGAATTGTCCGTCGCTGTCAGCGATGTTTGTCGCCGCACCGCGCCCCAGCAGCAGCCGGATTACGGCGGTGGAGCGTTCGCCGGCAAGCGCCGCGTGCAGCGCCGTGTTGGAAGGGATATACGAAACTTTGGAGTGGGAGACGGCGTTGACATCGGCTCCGTGGTCCAACAGGAGCGCGACGGCTTCGCTTTGGCCAAAATGGGCAGCGTACCCGAGCAGCGTCAGTCCATCCCCGTTTTCGGCATTGGCCAGCTCCGGATGTGCGGTTAACAGGGCAGCTAACGTGGCTGTATCGCCATGCTGGGCAGCTGCGAACCATTTTTCCAAGGATTGTGCGTCTTGAGTCATAAGCAAAGGCCTCCATTCGCAAAAAAAGATAAGGTGTAACGAAGCACGGCGTTTGATGCTGCTCCAAGCTTTTGAAGCAGCATGCAATCCATTGTGCATCGTCCGTCCTTCCCTGATTATAACGATGCGGGTAAACGTCCGCTTCTTCATTCTCACCTGTTTAATCGCGCTTGCGAGGGCGGCTCGCCGAATCGTCTGGCAAACAACGAGCTGAACGTGCCCAGGCTTTCGAATCCGACGGCGAAGCAGATGTCCGTCACCGAACGGTCCGTCGTTTGCAATAACCGCATGGCGGCCTGAAGCCTGCATTCTGTCAAGTAACGGTGGGGCGAGATGCCGAAGACGGCTTTGTAACTGCGCAAAAAATGGTTGACCGACAATTGGGCGACGGCTGCCGTGTCGGCGAGTGACGGGGACTGGTCGTAATAGGCGGTCAAGTATTCGTGTCCCAGATAAGCCCTGCGATACAGTTCTTCCCTCGTAGAGAGCTTGGCGGCCGAGAGGTTGTCCATTTCCTTGCGTACATCCTGGTGCAAGCGGAGTAAGCGCAGAGCCAAGTCATGCATCCGTTCTTCCCATCCCCAGGCATCCAGCACTTTAAGGCGATGAAGATGCCGCAGTTGGCGCAGGGTTTCCCCAAGGCTGCTTTGCATGGAGTGCGTGCGTTCAACCCATTCGAAGCTTTTCGTGGACCGTGAACCGAACGGGTCGTCCAGCCGCTGTCCCTCGCTCTGCATGAGGTTTTGGCCGATCCTTTCAACGAATCCGTCGGGGAAAAAGATGCAGAAAGACTCCACTTCCGTGGGGGAATCGATATGTAAAGCATACTCTTGTCCGGCGTTCAGCACGAGGAAACGATGATCGTCGACGGAAAAGTATCCTCGCCCGGCTTCATACAGGGTGGTTCCTCCACGGAACGTTTTGAGCGAGAGGGCACCGCTGCCCTTCCATGCAAAGCTTGCTCTTGATTCATGCAGGATGAAGGGGAGCAGCCTTGCAGGTTCCGAGTTCCCGCCGTTCATCCCAAGCCATCCTTGGTTCGCTTAACGGCATCCAGTGCGGGAATGGCGAAGCAGGCCAGCGGGGAAGGCAGGTCGTTCAGCGGAAACCACGCGACCTCCCCGATCGCGCCGCCTTCCTCCATGTTGCGGGCAGAGCCGCCGACAATCCGGGTCGCGTAGAGGAGGGAGATCCAATGCTCCTGCTTCTCGGGCCGAATCGTCTCGGCGGTGCAGAGCAGTTGCTCCACCTCAATATCCAGGCCGACCTCTTCCTTGATTTCGCGGATAACCGAGTCTTCGGCGGATTCGTAAGGATCGATTTTGCCGCCGGGAATGCTCCAGGTGTGCTGCTCGGGTTGTCGGTTGCGCCAAACGAGCAGTACTTCATTGCGTTCGTTGACAATGACGGCACCTACGCCGATGCGGGGCTGCACAGGTTCCGGCTCAGAAGGCACGCAGGTAACCTCTGCGTTGCCAAGGTCGATTTCATGTGGCAAAGCCGGGCGCATGGAAAGCGGAAGTCCTGTCCGTTCAGCCCATTCCTCGGCCAGCAGAGCCATGGAAATCAGGTCGTAATGTGCTCCGCCGCGCAATACGGCGGAACGTTGACGGCCCTCCACGCGGAATCCTGCCTTTCGGTATGCATGAATGGCTGCATCATTGTAGGAAATGACTTCAAGTGCAACCCGGTTCAGGTTCAGCTCGTGAAAGGCATAGCGGAGAATAAGGGCGAGGGCGTCGCTGCCGAAGCCTTTGCCGCGATCTTGCGGATCGCCAATGCCGACCGCCAGACGAGCGGAACGGTTGTTCCATTCGATCCGGTACAAGGCTGTGAAGCCGACGAATCGGTTGTCCTTCAGCGTGCGCAGCGCAAATTCGAAACCGCCGTCCCGGCGCACGGATGACGTTCCCGCTTCGTCCGGTGTCAGGGGGACGGCAGCATCGGTATCCACGTTGCGAAGGTAGTCGTAATTATCGGTAAATCGGGCGATTCGCAGGCAGTCCTCGGGGCATGGAGCCGTTAGCCTGACTTTGGTGCCCTGAAACAAATCCCTGTCGTTATAACCCATAAGGCACCTCTTTTGTCCAGAAAATGTATTGCTAAGTGCCTTCATTATACTACGAAATGCCGTATAAGAAGAAAGAGGCTGTGCCGCAGTACATACGACAGCAGCCGTTCCCGGTGCTGCGGTGGTCCGCTTTAGCGAAGAGTGTCAACCAAGCCAATTCCCCCATAAACGAAAAAGAAGAACAAGCTTATGCCGGAGCCATCCTTCGTTCAGGACCACACCTTCATCAATGCTCATTCTTTCTTGTGGATTCAAGGGCGCTGTATGTTTTTTCCATAATAGATTTCGTCCATCTCCAGCTTCAGCCACTCTGTGATGGTCTGCTGCTCGGACTCGCTCAGCTTATTTTTCGTATACCCGAACAGGTAGTTGTCCAAGTCGAATGCCTTCAGCTTGCACTTGGTATGGAAAATGTTTTCCTGATACACGTTGACGTCGATCATGTCGAAGTTCCGTTTGATCTCGTCCGGAATGTAATTTTGGATGGAACCGATGTCATGGTCGATGAACAGCTTGCGTCCGCTCGTATCGCGCGTGAATCCGCGCACCCGGTAGTCCATGATCATAATGTCCGTATCGAACGAGTGAATCAGGTAGTTGAGCGCTTTGAGCGGCGAAATTTCGCCGCAGGTGGAGACGTCGATATCCGCACGGAACGTGCTGATGCCCTCGCCCGGATGAAATTCCGGATACGTGTGCACGGTAATATGGCTTTTGTCGAGCTGCATGACGACATTGTCCGGCAAAGGGCCCGGCGATTCTTCGAATGATTCCTCCGGTACCTCAACGATCGGGCCTTCGGAGACCAGCATCGTGACGCTGGCGCCTTGCGGCACATAATCCTGTTTGGCGACGTTGAGCACATGCGCTCCGATGATGTCGGCAACGTGGTGCAGAATGCTGCTTAGCCGCTCCGCATTGTACTGCTCGTCAATATATTCAATGTAAGCCTCTCGCTCTTTTCGCGTTTGGGTGTAACAGATATCGTACATATTGAAGCTCAGCGACTTGGTCAGGTTGTTGAATCCATGCAGCTGAATGCGCTGCTCTGGCGTTAAGCTCATGGCGGCCAATCCCCTTTATGCATACGACGCAATGATCGCAGTATTATTACTACGTATACCCTAATCCATGCCAAATAAACATGGGGTCCCTGCGAATAATCGGTTGAAAGGCGGGGATCCACGACGGCATTGCGCGATAAAAAAGAGCAGAACCACGGATTGAAAAGCCTGATCCAGATGTTATAATGGGGGAAGAAAGAGCTTATACTGCAAAAAGAGCCGTGCTGGACACACGACTCTCTGCGCAATAGCCGCTATTAAGGGCGGTGGGCTTTACAGGCGAGATGCAGACTTATAGACCGCAACCTTCGACCGGGGCGGTCTATTTGTGTTTGTCGGACAGCAGCGCTGCGATTAGCAAACCGAAGGTAAGCATCAGCATAAGTGCTTCAAATACTGTCACCAGGCATCACCTCCCTTCCGGGAGATTAGCCGACCGCCCATATCAGCCTTTCCATTGCGTCTAAATTATACCATGTTTGCGTCTAAAAAGCGTAGTCTTCGTACGTATTTGCGTCATTCATGCGCTCATCGTCGGCGATCGACTGAATGTCCTCAGACGTAATCGTGATGAGACGGTATTCCCCGTTTTGCTGCCTCTTCAGCGCCTTTTCCTTAATGAAGCGCGGGCTTCCTTCTCCGGCATCCTCATCATATACAAGCAGCAGCCCGTCGCTCTTGCGCAGCAGCAGGTCATCGCGCGCCGTGAACTGCCACGGTCCGACATACGGCTGGCGGCTGACCGCTCCGTAATAATCCACGCCCGTCAGAATGGAGCGGTAATACTCCTGCTTGTCTTCCTTCCATTGTTCCTCCGGGTTCAGAAAAGCGGTAATGATCGACAGCTTCAAATGAGGATATTCTTTTTTGAGCTCCATAACGACTTCGCATGCCCACAGGTCGACGCCATACTGGCCGGGCGTTAATACCCATTCCAATCCATCCTCGACCAACGGGACTAGGCGGGAGGCAATGGTTTTTTTGATAAACGGAATGCCTTCGTGCTTCTGTCCGAAAATTTGCAGCTCATGCGCCCGGTATCCGGTAATCAACAAGTTCTTCAGCATCGGTTCCTCCTATCAGACAGCTCGGTTTCCGAATGGTCCAGTTACTTCGCCGGCGGGGCGTCTTTGCGGAACGGGTACAAAAATGGTTTGGGTATGTCTGTCTCAAATTTCATGAGCTCACCCGTGGTCGGATGGATGAACGAAAGCACCCGTGCATGAAGGCCGAGACGCCCCAGCGTTCTCGTTCGCGCACCGTATTTTTTGTCGCCTGCAACGGGATGGCCAAGCTCTTCCATATGCACGCGAATCTGGTTTTTGCGTCCCGTTTCCAGACGAACTTCAAGCAGGGAGAACTCGCGGTTTGACTGCAGCCGTTTGTAGTGCGTGATGGCATGCTGTCCATCACCCGGACGCGGACTGGAATACATCTTCAGCGTTTTGCTTTCCTTCAGCCAGGACGAGATCGTGCCGGCTTCTTTGGCTACCTTGCCTTCAACCAGAGCCACGTAGATCCGTTCTTGCACCTGGTCTTTCCAGTTGTTTTGCAGCTTCTGCTGCACTTCTTCGCTTTTGGCAAACATCATGACACCCGATGTATCGCGGTCCAGACGATGTACAACAAAGATCCGGTTGCGCGAATCGGTACGGCGGACATGCTCGGTCAGCTGGCGATAGGCGGTAGTTTCATCGCTTCGGTCTGCGGCAATGGACAACAGTCCGGATTCTTTGGAGATGACGATGATGTCGTCATCCTCATGCAAGATCGTCAGCCCTGCCATGGGCTCAGCTTCGGTCACGCCTTCTTTGCTTACCGACACGACTTGTCCAGGAACGAGGGCGTGGTTATATTGGGTCACGATCTCATTCCCGACCGAAATTTGGCCGCGGCTCAGCATGGATTTGACGGCGTTCCGTCCGGAATTGACATGCTGGAGCAAAAACGAAAGCAGCTCGTCCGCTTCATTCACCTGATACTGGCGGGGAGGCTCCGGTTTGCGAGCGGGGATATGCGCCGGCCGTTGGCGAGGTTTGTGCTTATTCGGTTTCTTTGCATCATTTCCGCGCTTTGCCGCGGGATTGGGCTTGGTGCCGTTGCGTTTGTTATTCATTATTATTCATTCTCCTTTAGGACAGCTGTATCGGGTGTGCGATACGGATCCGTTCGTTTCTTCCATGCTGTCCAATATACCATTAAAGGGCATGAATGAAAAATGGGAGGTTGCCTTCCTTAATTCATCCAAGCGGGGGCAGAGGAAGTTTCATAGTATAACCTATCAAACAGGATTGGAGGTGTGACTTTTTGGGAACCTTTCTTGATATGAAGAGTTCGATGAACTCGTCAGGCACAGGTGCGCCTAACGTAGCTTTGAGTCCAACTCCAGCATTGTTCGGCCTCATTGGATTGGATACGATGCAAACAGTCGGTACGGTCATTACCCTGAACGGCACGGTTGGGGTGACAGGCGAAGTAGGGGATACATTTGAGGTCGTGGTTGTCCGGGGAAGTGTATTCGATCCGGCGAATATCATTTACCATGCGGTAGGAACCGTATCGCAAAGTGGCGGGCACGAGTTCCATTCCTTTACAGCACAGGATCTGTTGGCACCGCCGGCCTTGCTAACCGTATATTCTTCCTATATTTCAGGAGTGTCTACGACTGTTCGTTCCGGACCGGAAGTATTTTATGGCATTGCATCGACGGTGTAGAACAAGTTGCCTTGCGAAGATGAACTTTCGCATGACGGTTCTTTGTTTTGCTCTAGTAACGACTTTCTCCAAAATACATGCTGCAGATGGAGAATGATATGATCGACAGGCCATTCCATGTATGTCAAAAAACCATTGGTGACCTCATAGTCATCAATGGTTTTTTGGCGTTTAATGAAAAAAGCAGATTCAGTTGGGTGAACCTTTCAAAATGATATTGTTCGCCTTGCCGAAATCGATGGCGACCTTCCCGGAAAGGGCTGCGGCTTGCTCGGCAAGGACAACAGCATTGACGCCGCAGGAGAAGAGCGCCACATCGAATTCATTCGGATGCGCCGCGATCCATTGCAGCGTCTCCGGCAAATCATCCCAACCGTCAAATGGCAACGCTGCCGCAATGTTCAGGTTATAAGGATCTTGGACAAGTGCGTCCTGAAGCTCCTGGATCTGCCGCGTGACGAGCAGCACGCGTTTGCCTGCAAGCAATTGCCAGAAGCGCGGCGTCCGGGCCAAGTCCCGATTGACGCAGGCATGGCAGGTCAATGCCGGCTCGATGCCGTAATAGGCGAACAACTTGTCGGTCAAGGTCCTTTTTAGATAATCCGGCGCTTTGATCGTTTGATCGTCCGGCGGGAGAATGCCGACGATCGTGGCGCGCTGCAGGGAAGCGGCAACCAAGTCCCGCAATACTAGATTGGGCAGGGTAAGCCCTTTTTGTCCCTTATTGGCCTTGATCGACCAACGCTCCTGCAGAACCTCTTCCATGGTCCAGACCGTTTCCTGGGCCATGACGATATTTTCCCCATCGCCAACTCGCACAAGGGAGAAGGGCGATCGTTTCCGCAGCGCCGTTTCCAGCTCAAGGAGCACGGCGTCCAATTCAAGATAGCGTGACTTCATGTGAACCCATCCCTCCTTTGAAATTTCAACTGCTCTATTCTATGTCGTTGCTGTGGTAAGGTTGTTGCGCGTTTGCCGGATACGACGAATGAACAGGGTACATATCAGTCTATTTCTATGAAATCGGTACGAGTGTCCGTTCCGGTTTGGACTGCTTCTCATACGTTATAGAGATTAGTTTCATAAAAATAGTATTTTTGATCCACGCAAGGGTTAGCAGCAGTGACATGGAAGTACGAATTCAAAGACCGCCTGAGCTGGGGGGAATGGCAAGCGTACTTCGGGAATTCATGATCTGATTGGAGGATGCAGCATGATTAAGGGAAAAAAGATTCTGATAACGGGCGGCACGGGGTCCTGGGGACAGAAGCTGACTGAGGTGCTGCTGGAGCAGGACCCGGCCGAGATTCGCATCCTGTCGCGCAACGAATACGCGCAGATCGCGATGCAGCGGGAGTTTGGCCATGATCCGCGCCTGCGCTTCGTCATCGGGGATATCCGGGATTACACCGCCGTGGAAGAAGCCAGCCAGGGGATACAGGTGCTCTTCCATCTGGCCGCGCTCAAGCATGTGCCTGTCTGCGAAGACCAGCCGGATGAAGCATTCAAAACGAATGTGATCGGAACGCAAAACATCATCCGGGCAGCCATCTATCACCGGATTCCGAAGGTGATCGACGTATCGACGGACAAGGCGGTTGACCCGATCAACGTGTATGGCATGACCAAAGCGCTTGGCGAAAAAATGATGATTCGTGCGAACGGTTTGAGCGAGCATACGCGTTTCGTTTGCATTCGCGGGGGGAACGTGCTTGGCACGAGCGGCAGCGTTGTGCCGTTGTTTCGTCGCCAGCTCGATGATGGCCAAATGCTCACGATCACGGACGAAGGCATGACCCGGTTCTTCCTGACCCGCACGGAAGCCATTCGTTTGCTGCTCAAAGCGGCCGAAGCGGCAGTCGGCGGAGAGACGTTCGTGATGAAAATGAAGGCGTGCAAAATGACCGATCTGGCCATCGTCATGCTGGAACAGGCGGGGCGCCCGGCCAGCGATTACAAGGTGACCGGCATCCGGCCCGGAGAGAAGCTGCATGAGGTGCTGGTCTCGCCGTTCGAAGCGCCGCGCACGTACAAATATGACGAGCAGTACTACGTTATTTTGCCGCAGGATCCGGATAAACGGCTGAGGGACCAATACGCCGGACTCGCCCCGGTCGCTTTTGCCGAATATCGTTCAGACAGCGAAATGATGGAACGCAAAGGGATTTTACGGTTTTTGCGCGACGGCGGCTTCATCGACTAACGGAAGGGAGGAGGACCCATGGAAACGGATGGGATGGAAGAAACGCAGAAACAAAAGGAAACGGCAGCAGGTCATGTTTCCCGTGCCGGTGGTCGACCTTGGGTCGGGGAGACTCATCAACGCTTCATGATCCCGAAGGCGAGCGAGATCGATGGGGGAAATCCGGTCGGATCGAAGATCTCGGCAGCGTCTGATACAGGGAGCGGACAGAGTGTTGCCACCGGCACGATTGCCTCGATCGATGCGGACCGGATCATGCGCGGCATTAGGGAGCGGTCGCTTCAAGCGGCGGTGATCGGCCTCGGCTACGTGGGCTTGCCGATGGCGATGGAGATGGCTCAGGCGGGCTATCGCGTGCATGGCATCGACATCGACGCCCGCAAGGTATCCCGGCTGCGCGCCGGCGATTCGTACGTCATCGGCATCGACGCCGCGTTGGTGGAGGCGATGAACGAATCGGGGCGCTTCGAGGCGGGAACCGATTACCGGGTGGTGTCGCAGGCTGACGTCATCGTCATTTGCGTGCCGACGCCGCTCACGACGGAGCATGAGCCGGATATTTCGTTCATTACGGCAGCCGTTGACGGCATGCTGCCTTACCTGCAGGAAGGCAGTCTCGTTATTTTGGAGAGCACGACGTATCCGGGCACGACGGAGGAATGCGTCAAGCTGCCGATCGAAGCGGCCAAGGGGTGGAAAGCAGGCCTTCAGTTCCATGTCTGCTATTCCCCCGAGCGGGTGGACCCGGGCAGTGTGCATTACGGGGTGAAAAACACGCCCAAAATCATCGGCGGTTCGACGCCCGCCTGCCTGTCGTATGGAGAGCGGTTCTACGGTTCGTTCCTGAACGAAATCGTGCCGGTCAGCTCGACGACCGTGGCCGAGACGGCGAAACTGTTCGAAAATACGTTTCGCAGCGTCAACATCGCGCTGGTGAACGAGCTGACGCCTGCATGTGAGCAGATGGGCGTGGATATATGGGAGGTGCTGGATGCGGCGGCGACAAAGCCGTTTGGGTACATGCCCTTCTATCCGGGTCCAGGCATCGGCGGCCACTGCATCCCGATTGATCCGATTTATTTATCCTGGGCGGCGGAGCGGAAAGGGGCAGCCTTGCGTTTCATTACGCTCGCAGACGAGACCCATCGGCACGTGCCGAAGCGCATTGCCGAACGCGCGGCGGAGCTGCTGGCCAAGGACGGCGTGCCCATCGCTGGCGCACGGATCGTGCTGGCGGGCATAGCCTACAAAAAGGACATCGATGACCTGCGCGAATCGCCGGCCTTGGACGTATTCCGGCTGCTGGAGGAGGCCGGGGCAGAGGTGGCGTTCGCCGATCCGCTTGTGTCCACGTTCCTCAAGCATGACGGCACGATGGCTCAAGCTCGCCCAGCTTCGCCGCAAACGTGGGCATGGGCCGACCTGGTGATCGTTACGACCGATCACAGCGGCTTCGACTACGAAGAACTGGCGGCGCATGCCCGTCTGGTCTACGACACGCGCAATGCCACTGCAGGCGTCGCAGGCGGGCGAATCGTCGTGCTTGGGCAGCCGGGGATGTCCGCGGGTGGGCGCGATGGCGAATCATGATCGGGTGAGCGAGCGCTACTACGGAACCGTCAATGCGGAGGCTTCGCATGAAGCGACGCGTGCCCGTATCCACTGGATGTGCCGCCAAGCGACGGGACAGCGCATTTTGGACGTGGGCTGCAGCCAGGGCATTGCCTCCATCCTGCTCGGGCGGGAGGGATTTCGGGTGACCGGCATAGATTTGGAGGACGAGAGCATCCGGTATGCGCGCGAGGAACTCGCCAAGGAATCCCGGCCCGTGCGGAGCAAGGTCGATTTCCTGCTGGCGGACATTACGCAGTGGCGGGTCAGGACGGTGTTCGATACCGTGCTGCTCGGGGAGGTGCTGGAGCACTTCTCCCATCCCGAGGTGCTGCTTCTGCAATTGCACCGGCTGCTTCGCATCGACGGGACATTGGTGGTAACCGTGCCGTACGGATACCATCCCTTCCATGACCACAAGCAAACGTTCTATGCGGGCAATCTGGCGACTTGTTTAATGCCGTATTTCGATGTATACAAGATCGAGATCCATCATAAATATCTATGTTGCGCGGCGCGCAGACGTCGGGAAACCGAAATGCACGTCCAGCCGACCGCCAGCCAACTGGCGGCATGGATGAGCATGGATCATGCCGAATTCGCCGCGATCGAGCAGAGGCACCAGCAGCAGATGAATCAGCGCAAAAAGGCGCTGGACAGCGCGGTGGAGCAGCTCAGGAAGCTGAAGCAGGGGCAGGACGGAACGTGACCGGCACGGTTGAAATGTCGGATGGGCAGGAAGTTTCAAAGCGGTGAGAGAGTACAAAGACCGTGAGCGTCAACCGGAAGCAAAAAGGTGGAGCCATGCAGTCTGAACGAAGCAGGATGGATTTCGGGGAATAGATTTAGAAAAAAAGTACAGAAGACACCTCACGGCAATACGCGTAAGGATAAGGAAGGAGCTAGAAACGTGATCACCATCAGCCTGTGCATGATTGTGAAGAACGAGGAACGAACGCTGGCGCGTTGTCTCGATTCGGTGAATGGCATCGCCGACGAGATCGTCATCGTGGATACCGGATCATCCGATCGCACGACGGAAGTGGCCGCGCGGTATACCGACCGGATCTATGCGTTTGCCTGGGAGGACGATTTTGCCGCGGCACGCAATGCTTCGTTCGCCCGAGCCACGCAGGAGTATATCCTGTGGCTGGATGCGGACGATGTGCTGCTGCCCGCGGAACGGGCAAAGCTGCTCGCTTTGAAGGAACGCCTGCCGTCAGGGGGGGAGACGGCAGGCGTGATCTTGAACTACACGCTGGCCGAGGGCCCGGATGGCGGTCCGCTCGTATCGGACCGCCGCCTGCGCCTGGTCAGGCGCGACGCAGGCTGCCGCTGGCATGGGCGGCTGCACGAGCAGTTGACTTTCCCGCCGCGTGGCACGGTGACGGCAGACATTGCCGTCACGCATCGCCGCGAAGCGGACCATCATTCGGCGCGAAACGTGCGCATTCTGCGCAAATGGGTCGCCGAAAAAGGGATAGGGCATGGACGCCTGCTGTATTATTATGCAGGCGAATGTTATGACCGCCAGCGTTACGCGGCTGCGGCGCGGGCGTACGCCGAGCTGCTAAGGCGGCCGGAAGGGCATGCCGAAGACCGGCTCATCGCCTGCGCCCGGCTGGCGGATTGCTACGGGCGGCTGGGCGATCCCGGCATGAAGCTGGGCAGTCTGCTGCAGTCGTTTCAGTACGACCTGCCGCATCCCGATTTCTGCTGCGCCATCGCCGCTTGTTTCCAAGACAGGCAGGAGTGGATAGCCGCCATCTATTGGTATATGCAGGCGCTGGACGTCGGCAGTCGCGATCCGGGGCTGCGCCCGGTGCCCGTTGCTTGCCGGACCTGGCTGCCTCATGCGGGCTTATCGTTTTGTTACGCCCATACGGGACACATCGGGCAGGCTTTGCTGCATAACGGCAAGGCGTTGGAGTATGTACCCGATGACCCCGGTTTGCTGAGCAACAGAGCCAAACTGGAAGCCATACTGAGCCAAAGCCAGAACGGAAAGCCTTGATATTACGGCGGCTGGAGCAGTGCCCTAGTGTGATTGACTAGTGTGGTTTATACAGTACAACCAAGTGTCGGATCAACCTGTATCATCTCCTAAAAAATGGATCAAGAATGGAAAAGGGACGGCAAGCATGTGCGCCGTCCCTTTGGTTTATGGTTTATTCGTCCGGTCCGTAGCAGCGGACGTATTCATCCTTCATGCCCAGGCTTTTGCAGGCAAAGCCCCAGCCGTCGTAAATGTCTTCCTCGATGTTCAGCGTCACGCTGTCATCGCGGAACTCGCTCCAATTTTCGATCCGGAGCGTATGCTCGTTTTCCCATTGCAAATGGTTATTTCCTTGATATTCCGCACGGTAGATCGTCTTGGTGGTCCAAAGGTCATCAGAGCCCCGCCTTTTTACATCGACCCACTGGGTTACGCCGCCCGGGGCGCCGCCGTATGGCACGCCGTACATTTCGGCGACAAGTTCACCGCTTGGCGAAGGCATGGAGTAGACGAGGTCTCCCTGGCGGGAGCGGTCAAAGGTGGAAAAGTAGGGACGCAGGTTAATGTACAGCATCGTTGCGACAACGAGTCCGATCAACAAAAAAGTGAACGCGGAAAAAAGCGGATTACGGTGGATCCAGGGCTGACGCGAAGTTTTGCCGGTCTGGTCGTTAACGTTATGATCCATGCAGCAGAGGCCTCCGTAAAAAGAAATATATTACATATAATACCATATTTGGCGAAGGGGGCCATAGGTACTTGCTTCGACTTTGTGACAGAACGAAGAGGATAGAATAGAGTGAATGGTAATCTGGCGGATGTCCTGCGCCGGATTTGTCTCACTTGCCCGGAACTGCAAAACACGGTTGCTCATTCGGGCGTGGAACGTTAAACTAGAAGAAGCGGCGTTTGCTTGACGGACAAGTCATGAGAACGCCATTTTGTTGTCAAGGATACGGCATTTATGCCGTGATCGGATGTCAGAATCGGATGAACGAAGCCGGCAATGAACGCCGGTGACACAGTTAGGAGTCTTTAGATGAGCGTGCACATGGCGACCTTGGAAGAAGCGCAGGGTCTTCTGCAAAAATATTATGGATACCCCGATTTCCGCGAGGGTCAAAAAAAGATTGTGGCGAGCCTGCTTGAACAGGCGGACACGCTGGGCATCATGCCGACCGGGGGCGGAAAGTCGATCTGTTATCAGATCCCTGCCCTCTTGTACCCGGGACTGACCCTGGTGGTCTCCCCGCTGATCTCGTTGATGAAGGACCAGGTCGATGCGCTGACGACGGCGGGCATTGCCGCGGCATACATCAACAGCACGCTGAGCGGTCGCGAGGTGAACGACCGTATCCGCGCGGCGCAGCGCGGGGAGCTTAAGCTGCTCTACGTCGCGCCGGAGCGGCTGGAGCTGGATTGGTTCCGCGACGAGATGGCGCAGCTGCCCATCTCCTGCGTGGCCGTGGATGAGGCGCACTGCGTATCGCAGTGGGGCCATGATTTCCGGACGAGCTACCTGGCGGTAGCGCCGTTCGTGGATAGTTTGCCGGAGCGGCCGGTGGTGGCCGCGTTTACCGCAACGGCGACGCCCGAGGTCATGCAGGACATTCTGCGGCTGCTGCAATTGCATGAGCCGCAGACGTTCGTGACCGGACTCGGGCGCGACAATCTGGCGTTCAGCGTGCTGCGTGGCGAGAACAAAAAGGACTTCGTCCTGAACTATGCCCGCGAGCATGCGAACGAGCCGGGCATCGTGTATGCCGCGACCCGCAAGGACGTCGACGATCTGCATCAACGCCTGCTGCATGCGGGACTTGCTGCAGGGCGTTACCATGCAGGCATGACGGACGAGGAACGGGCCGAGAGTCAGGAGCAGTTTTTGTACGACGACATCCGGGTGATGGTCGCGACAAATGCCTTCGGCATGGGGATCGACAAGTCCAACGTGCGTTACGTGCTGCATTACAATATGCCGAAAAACATGGAAGCATACGTGCAGGAAGCGGGACGCGCAGGCCGGGACGGCGAGCCGAGCCAGTGCATTTTGCTGTTCGGGGCGCAGGACATCATTACGCAGAAATTCCTGATCGAGCAGAACCCGATGGAGGGCGACCGCAAGGCGAACGATTACCGCAAGCTGCAGCAGATGGTCGATTATTGTTATACGACGCGATGCCTGCGCAGCGCGCAGCTCGATTATTTCGGCGAAGTGCATGAGGACAAGCCGTGCGGCATGTGCAGCTCCTGCACGGATGACCGCGAACTGGTGGACATGACGATCGACGCGCAAAAAATCTTCAGCTGCATTCACCGCATGCGCGAGCGGTACGGTGTATCGCTGGTGGCGTCCGTGCTTAAGGGATCACGAGCGAAAAAAGTGCTGGATTACGGCTTCGACTCCCTCCCGACCTACGGCGTGATGGGCAACCGTACGGAACGGGAGATTGCCGAGATCATCAACGTTATGGTATCGGAAGGTTATCTGATGCTGTCCGAGGGACAGTATCCGGTCGTGCGGCTGCAGCCCTTGGCGGTAGAGGTGCTGAAAGGCCAGCGCGAAGTGATGCAGCGGGTCGTGCGCAAAACGGCGGCCACCGCCTCGGGCACGAACTACGGCGGCCGTCGCGGCCGCGATGCGATGCCTTCGGCGGTCAACGAAACGATCTTTGAGCAGCTGCGCCTGATCCGGCGCGATCTGGCGGCGAAGGAGCATGTACCTTCGTACATTATTTTCAACGATGCCACGCTGCGCGAGATGAGCGTGGTCTGCCCTGCGACGGAACGCGACATGCTGACCGTCAAAGGGGTCGGCGAGGTGAAGTACCGCAAGTACGGACAGCCGTTTCTTGAATTTTTCCAAAAGCAGAAGGGCGAAGATGCGGGATTGGATGACGATCTCTTTTACGAATATGAATGAGAGGTCGGATCGACGGATGAACTAGGGGAAATCAGTTGGGACATTTGGATATAAATGAGGGTACGGTCGAACATGACGATTTGGTTTATCGGTTGCTGTGGTTAGAGCTGCAACGGATAAGATTACCTGTATATAAACCGCAAAAAACATACACACGTTAACGGAGAGGCAGAATCAATCTGGAGAAGCGAAGCGTTCGCTTAAAAGCTTTCTGAAAGAAAGCTGCATCGGAAGCATAGGCTTATCACCGGATTGTCCCCTTAGAAAGGGGGAAACAAAAAATCTGGGATAACAGCGATCGGAAGATGGTACTGCACTCGCAGTGACCTTGTGTGATTGATTAATGCGGTTTCTATAGTTATAAGTTTAGATCGGATCGGATGAGTTCGGGTGTTTTCGGATTAGGTTTGATTAGCTCGAATTAGTTCGGAGTTGGATCAGTATGATTTCGATGGGAAAAGGACGTCGGAACGTGGAGCAAACTGAGTATGGGGTGACCTAGCCGCCGGGTGCACGGAATGTCTTTTGGGAGTGGACAAACTGAGTTGGATTGTCTTTTCAGAAGGTGGACATTCGGGAGTGGAGCGAGCTGTTTCCAAGGAGCACAACATGTAGATGGGTAAAGTGGTTGTTTGCCCAGATATAGCGGTTTGAAGGGCCGGGCGAGTGGATGTCTTTTTGAAAATAGTGTCCACTGTTTGGTGGACGAAATGGCGAAATGTCCGTGATATGTGGAATGAATGATGATTGATGAATGATTTGAAAAATGATGATTGAAGAATGGTAAAGCAAGGCTTGGAAATGAGCGAATCTGAGGCAAGATGGCGGATAATCTTTTCCTTTTGGCAATGAAAAATAGGGTCTGGTGATCCAGGCAAAGGTTGTGAAGCATGAAGGTTATTCTTTCGACGTTAAATGCAAAGTATATCCATACCTCGCTGGCGATTCGCTGTCTGAAGGCGTATAGCGAGAAGGATTTTGATATCGAACTGGCCGAGTATACGATCAAGGACCCGGTTATGAACATCGTGTCCGATCTGTACCAGCGCGGTGCGGATGTGATCGGGTTTTCGTGTTACATCTGGAATATCGAGGAGACGATCAAGGTTATCGATATTTTGAAAAAGGTTATGCCTGAAGTGAAAATCGTGCTCGGCGGTCCTGAGGTATCGTATGACACGGAATATTGGATGAACCGCATCCAGAACGTCGATTTCATCGTCATGGGCGAAGGCGAAGAGACGTTCCATCAGCTGCTGACCGAAATTTCGACGACGCAGAAGTATCATTTCGTTTATGGCGTGGCGTATCGCAAAGGGGAAGAAGTCATCGTGATGCCAGGTCGCCCGAAAGCAGACCTGAACGATCTGCCGTCGCCGCACCGGTTTGACGAGGATATTCCGCATTTGGGGAAACGGGTGGTTTATTTTGAGACGAGCCGGGGCTGTCCGTTCAGCTGCCAGTTCTGTTTGTCGAGCATCGAGGTCGGCGTGCGGTATTACGATATCGAGCGGACGAAGGCGGATATTCTGTATTTGATCGAAAAGGGCGCGAAGCTGATCAAGTTCGTGGACCGCACGTTCAACATCAAGCGCGATTATGCGATGGAGATGTTCAAATTCCTGATCGAGAACCATCAGGGCACGGTGTTCCAGTTCGAAATCACGGCGGACATTATGCGTCCCGAGGTGCTGGATTATTTGGCAGAGCATGCGCCGCCGGGCATTTTCCGGTTCGAAATCGGCGTACAGTCGACGAATGACCCGACGAACGAACTGGTGAAACGCCGCCAGAACTTTGCGAAGCTGAGCCGCACGGTCAACAAGGTCAAAGCCAGCGGCAAGATCGACCAGCATTTGGATCTCATCGCAGGACTGCCGGAAGAGGATTACAATACGTTCCGCAAAACGTTTAACGACGTGTTTGCGCTGGGACCGGAGGAGCTTCAGCTCGGCTTTCTGAAAATGCTGCGCGGTACCGGACTGCGTCTCGATGCGGAAAAGTACAACTACACGTATATGGATCACGCGCCGTACGAAATTCTGGGCAGCCATGTGCTGCCGTTCAGCGACATCGTACGTTTGAAGCGTCTGGAGGACGTGCTGGAGAAATACTGGAACGCACACCGGATGGACCATACGTTGAAGTATTTGATGGAGCAGGAATTCGATTCGCCGTTTGATTTCTTCCAGGCGTTCGGGGACTACTGGGAAGGTCAGGGCTGGCAGAAGATCGGGCATCAGTTGGAGGATTTGTTCACCCGATTGTACAGCTTCCTGGAGTCGCGGAACACGCCCCATATGGATGTCGTGCTTGGCCTGATGAAGCTGGACTATTTCCTTGGCCACAAATACAAACCGCGCAAAATCTGGTGGGACGATGCGCTGGAGAAGGATCAGTGGGCGGGTTATATGAAAATGCTGGCTGAACGTCCGGAAGACGTTCGTTTGCCGCGCATTGCCGGCGCCGCAGGCACGGCATGGCTTGAAAGCAGCGGCACGAGTGCGCCTGCCGCTGCGGCCAGTCCGGCTGCTGCCGGGGAAGACACTGCCGCGGATGCGGCGGGTGTGAACGGCAGCGAGCTTGTGTCCGCCGGGGATGGAGCGGCGGACGGAGGGGACGGCAGCGCTTCGCGTGCGCTGCCGATGACCTCGGCCATGACCGCACAGACGGTCATGGGCGCACGCTCTTTCGCCGATCTGGGACTCGGCGAAAAAGAGCTGCAGAAGCACGCCGTACTGGACGTGCTTCCGTTCCGGCTTGAGCGGGTGCTTGCTGGCGCCAGCCCGCTTGCCGCGAAAGGCCGGACGCTGCTGGTCGTGGTGTACCAGCAGCATGAAGGGCAGCAGGCGCAGTATTACATGCTGCCGCTGGGAGAAGAAGCCGCTGCCATGTAGGGCGCAGCGGCCTGAGGAAAGCACCGCGAGATCATTGACGCGGTGCATCCCTCGTGAGGTGCTGCCCGAATCGGGCGCAGCACCTCACCCCGACGCGGCTAGCATTGCACAAGCCGCGTTCCGTGCTGTCTTTTACAACATCAAAAATGTTTCATTCAACATCGGAAGGTCATTGGATTCCCTATTGGGGATGAAGAAGGGCCTTCCTTTTTTTGTTTTTCAGAATGGTGGAGATATCGCTAAATATAGACCATATCGTTGGCTGTTTCCGGTGCAATCTTCTGATCGATCTTACCGAGTTGACCATGCAGAAGGTTTTTGCAAAGGCAGACAACGCGCTGGAATTGTGAAAAAGGTTAGCGTTCATGCGCCTAAGGGCATCCCTTTACCACTGATTTGCTGGTAAACGGGACAGACCTGTGCTACATTCAGGAGCTGCTTGGTCATACGAGTCGAGCGAACAATCCAGCGATATACATATGTTTAGTACGAAAAATATTCAGGTATTCAGAGTCTGGAAGATTGTATGGACAGGGGGAATTGATTGCTGAACTAAATTTCCTTTTTTCACCAAATTATTTTTCGCAAATGTCACAACATGAGTTATCATATACGTAATTCAGATCATAGATGGAATGAGTGGTAGTGACGAAGTGCGTCAATCAGATGTTATCGGAAATATTCGTAAATATAAATCAAATAAACTCAAGGGGAATTCGATGAAGAATCAAAAACCAGTAATTATAGAAGAATATAATGAAGAATGGCCAAAAGCATTCAATATAATAGAATCAATTTTATCCAATAAACTTAGTGGTCTAGCATTACGAATTGAGCATGTTGGAAGTACAGCGGTACCGCATCTTGCAGCCAAGCCAATCATTGATATTGATGTAGTAATTGAATCTATGGAGTACCTACCAGGGGTAATCAAGAGGTTAGACGAACTGGGATATGTACACGAAGGTGATTTAGGAATTAAGAACAGAGAGGCATTTGCAAGAAAGGACGTTTATGTACCTTACAGTAGTGAAGGCTATGTGAAGCACGAACATCATCTATACGTATGCAATAGAGAAAGTAATGAACTAAAAAGACATATCATGTTTCGAGACATATTAAGAAAGTATCCCTTATTGGTATCTGAGTACACAAATTTGAAGATCCAACTGTCAAGTAAATTCAGAAACAATCGCAAAGCCTATACTGAAGGAAAGACAGAATTTGTTACGAGGATAATGAATGAGTACAAAGATGTTTTGTAGAGTATTTCAGGAAGACGAAGACATCCGATAACAAAGTGTTCCAACTTCTCGACTGTCGTCGCCCGGTCTGCCTGAGGAATTTTTCATTGAAGCAGATTCAGACAGACACATCGATTTCCTTAAGATAAGAGCTATCTAAGGGGAAACGACGTCAAGAACACAAAAACGTTATAGTGAAATCAGCGCAAGATGGATAAAATCATATACAAATCATTATCTCTCGGTATAGCATATACCTCTTTATTGATTTAACAGACTATTAAAGCAAAACAACCAATCACTTAAATTGGAGATGAGTGATATGATCTATTTTGAAACGCTGAGGTTACGTTTTCGTGATTGGAGAGAAACCGACTAGATCCATTTAGTCTTCTTAATGCAGATAAAGAAGTAATGAAGTATTTTCCTAAGACCTTATCAACTGAAGAAACAAAAGACTTTTATAAATTAATTGAATCGGAATTTAAGGAAACTGGCTTTGGATTGTATGCTGTCGAAGTAAAGGGAAATGATGACTTCATTGGGTTTATTGGATTTCACAGAGCAACATTTGAAGCCAGTTTTACTCCATGTATCGAAATTGGTTAGAGACTCAAAAAAGATGCGTGGGGTTACGGATATGCAACTGAAGGTGCTACAGCATGTTTGCAATATGGCTTTAACAACTTGGGGTTTGAGGAAGTATATTGTTTTACAGCTGATATTAATGAACCCTCAAAAAGAGTAATGATCAAGTTTGCATGAGTTATATTAATACATTCCATCATCCAAAAGTTGAAAAGAATAATCCTTTAGAAAAACATGTTCTTTATCATGTGAGAAAAAAATGTAAATTGATTTCCGGGAGTTTCGAAAAAGGGTCTATACATCATATAACAATGTGTTCACGTATCGACAGTCAAGCCATCTCGATTCCCGGAAGATAAAGTCAAGGAAGTTGTTGCCGGGACACATCCGCACCGCGGCCGGATCCTACGGGTCCTTAAGGTGGTGGGACGTCGTGAACACGGAAACGTTAGGTGAAACTGCCTAAAACCAAATTTGAAAGCAGGTGCATTGCAGTGACTGAAGTTAGATTAATCCATGTTGATGAATTAGAAAATCTTTTATTACTTTATAAGTTCCTGCAACCAGATGATCCAGAACTGATTAGAGGTCAAGAATTGTATAATTACTGGAATGAAATTTTAGATGATAAGAACATGAACATAATAGTTGTCGAACATGATGGTATAATTGTTGCATCTTGTGTACTTGTAATCATTAAAAATCTTACAAGGAATGCAAGACCGTACGGATTAATCGAGAATGTAATAACACATAAGGATTTTAGGAGACAAGGTTTTGGTCAGATGGCTATAGAAAAGGCCAAAAAAATTGGCCAAGAAATGAATTGTTATAAACTGATGCTAATGACGGGATCTCAGAGAGATGAAGTACATAATTTTTATGAAAGAACAGGATTTGTTAAAGGAAAGAAAACAGGATTTATTATAAACATGTGAAGGGCAATTTGGAAGTAATCTCGAAAAAGAGGAATCATTATCTAACAACATGTTCACGCATCGTCGCATTCGCTCCTCGGTCCGGCAGAAGTTGGGAAGCCAAGAAGTAGATTCAGCCGGACAGCCCTGCAAGGCTAAGTGGTGGAGCCGCCCGGCAAGAATCAATCGCTGTGCTTGATTGATGGGCAGCTTAAGCCTTTCGGGCTCGTGAACAAACAACGTTATAGGAAATGTCCGAAAAATCATTTTGAATAAATCGAAGAGGAGTAAGCTATGAAGGAATATATTGAATATTCTTTTTATTTATCATTTTTTGATTTGATAGATGATGTAGATGAAGCATCCAGTCTAGAAGAATTGATGAAAACGTTTAATATAAATTATGATTTAGCGGAATTATATAACCAATATTTATCTTATGGCAAAGGAACATGTAGGGCTGGAAAAGGAGATGTCTTTGTATTTTTAAATAAAAATGATGGGGAAAGTTTTATATTAATAGATTTGTTTCAAGACTTTACCGATCAGTATAATATGGTGAAATTAGGAGTTCGTTGTGAAGTTAATTTTGGAAGGCAGATAAGAGATAAAATCTGGAGTATTCACTCAAGGGCGGAAATCAAAAGCAAAATAAAAGAGAGTAATGATGATTTACTGAAATTGGACATATGCAGCGTAGACTATCCAAAAGAGATTCGTTATGGAAATCAAAAATATTTAAAAAACATTTATTATAAGACATTTTGATAGATGTTCAAGAAGTCGGGTACATCCTATAACATAGTATTCACGGTTCGAGGCTACCGCCCCTTGGTTGCCAGATGTATAATCATGGAAGAGACTCAGACAACAAACGCCCCAGCTTAAGATAAGAGCTATCTAAAGCTGGGGCGTTTCGTAAATAAAAGAACATTATGAGAAAGGACAGTAATGAAATCTGAAATTTAGTATTAACAGGCTCTCAAAGTATATATTATGACGAATTGATAGTTTGTTTTAAAGGAGTTTCATATATAAATTGTAGTAGATTTATTCCTACAGAATTTATAAGAATGCCGACAAAAGAAGAATATCTAAGTTGTCTGAATGAAGAGATTATTGAATCGGAGGAGAACTGCATAGTCTTTGATGTGAAACAATTAAATAAACAGTACCGAAATAATTACATTATAATATTTGATGATTTTAATTTTGAAATTAAAAAAAAGTTGGTACTTGAGCTACGACAAGTTAATAGAAAGATGGCAAGAAAGTATCAAAAATAGAAATAGGGATAGTAAGTAGTTCAGGAGGCCTGTCCAATCATATAACAATGCATCTACGCTGCGAGGCATACGGCCCTTGATTGTCGGAAGTTAGACGTAGAAGTTTATTCAGACAATACACGCCCCGGCTTAAGTTATCAAAGGAAACCATTTTACAATATTATGGGGAGGCTTTGGGGATATCATCACGATTCATGTCTGCTGAGGAGTTTCAAGTAGGAGCAGAAATTGATAGTCGAACTAATGTTTATAATATGGGAGCCATTGCATTTGGGCTATTGGGTGGAGAACTTGATCGATCCTAAGAGAAATGGGAAGCCAACCAAAAACTTTATTATGTGGTTTGCAATGCAATTAATGATGACAAGCAAAAAAAGGTATCAGTCTGTTAGAGAATTTTCTAATGCTTGGAATAAGAATAAGGAATTTTGAAATGTTTCGAAGAGGGCAGAGGCATCGCATAACATAATATTCATAACAGCGCATTAGCCCTTGGTCCTGCAGGGGCCAAACACCTTAGCATTCGCTGAGATCGTAAATACAGGAACGGTATATGTAAGATATGCAGTGTAGAAGGGATATGATCTCAATGAAACGAGTCGATGTAGTGTACTCACTAATAACAGACCAGTCCAAACTAAAGTTCTAGCAGTTAAGAATTCTGGTCGATCAAGTTGGTCTCTTCCTGGGGGAGCTGTTGAATTAAATGAAACATTAGATCAAGCTGCTATTCGCGAGGTAAAAGAAGAAACGGGACTTGAAGTTAAAGTCTATGGAATTGTGGCAATCAACGAGTGCAAATTTGAAAACATAAATGAACATGCCATTTTTATTACTTTTAGGGCAGAAATAATAGGCGGTAAAGAACAAATAATTAGACCAGATGAAATCTCAGAAATAGCTTGGTTGGACATAGAACAGGCAGATGAATTGATACCTTATTATAAAGGCGGATTTAAAAACTTAATTCATGGAAATGAAAGTACGTATTTTAATGAAGGTAAAAAGGGATTACTTTGAATGTGGCTCAAGGGAGGTATTGTAATATCATATCCACGCTTCGGAGCATGGGGAGCTCCTCGGTCGCCCGAACGGGAATAGCAGGGAGAGGAAACAGGAGGACACACCTGCACGGACTAACCGCATCGCAGCCGGCTGCTGCGCAACCTTAAGTCAGTGAGGCGTAGTGAATACAAAAACGTTATGCGTAATTACTGCAAATTAAGAGGAAGGGAGAAACTCAATGGATCCAATTAGATATCCCATTGGACATTTTCAGCCCCAAAAGAATCTATCAGGTGAACAATTATGTAATCTCATTCATCAAATTCCAGAACTAATAATAAAACTAAAAGCATTGCTAAATGGACGTAAAGATTACACACTAAATACTCCATATCGAATGAATGGCTGGACCATAAAACAAATCGTTCATCATATAGCTGATAATGATATGAACGCATATCTACGATTCAAAAGAGGACTAACGGAAGAAAACCCATTAGCAACTACCTATCGAGAAGATCTATGGGCAGAATTAAATGACTATAAGGGATTACCAATAGAAAATTCACTAGCACTTATTGAATTACTACACCATCGATTTTTCTATCTACTAATTGGATTAGATCAAAACGATTTTAAACGAACGATACAAACCGAAGTATTAGGGACAATTACATTAGGGATTGTAGTTCAAAGATTTATATGGCACAACAAACGCCGGAACAGCCGGACATACCCGACTCCGTCGGACGTCGTAGATACGGGAATGTTATCGGAAATTCATACGGTATGATCAATGCATCTTTTAGGGGGGACTCCATGAAGTCAGTATATAATAATCTTGTTATAAATACCTTGTCGGGAAATCTCAAGGATGATATATATAACTTTTTAGTGGATAATGGCTGCCCCAAAACTGCGGAACATTGTGTCAGGGTAGGCAAAGAAGCGAGAAAGATAGCTGATCGATATCATGCTGATAAGGATTCAGCCGAAATCGCTGGATATTTACATGATATAAGTGCGGTATATTCTAATGATGTAAGGATTCAAGTTTCTTATGATCTGGGTATTGAGGTGCTGCCTGAAGAAGAGACTTTTCCAATGATCATCCATCAGAAGATATCGAAAGAAATGGCTAGAGATATTTTTAACATTAAGGATCAGGAAGTTCTTGATGCAGTTGGATGTCACACGACACTCAAGAAAAATTCAACTATTTTAGACAAGGTTTTGTTTGTTGCAGATAAGATAGAGTGGGATCAAGCTGGTGAACCTCCATATTTACATCAGATTACGCAGAAGCTAGATGATTCGTTGAACCATGCAGCATTCGAATATATTCATTTTTTATGGAAACAGCGAGAAAACCTAAGAGTTATTCATCCGTGGCTTAGAGACGCTTATAATGAATTGAAGGACTTGGTTTAGTCGTTCGAAGAAGGCAAGAACATCCGATAACATAGAATCTACGTTGTGTACCTTAAACTCGAAAAACGGAGTTAACAGAATATTATATTGGTGCTGGCTGTATTGCACAGACCGTTTGGAACTACTCGTTAGGGAATCCTTTAGGATACGGCATTGATGACATTGATATTATTTATTTTGATACTGACCTTTCCTATGAAAAAGAAGATCGAATAATAAATAAATGTAAAGAGGTATATTGTAAGCTGCCCATTAAAGCTGATGTAAAAAATCAAGCAAGGGTTCATTTATGGTACAAAGATAAATTCGGAATTGATCTTAAGCCATATTTATCATTAGAGGAAGCAATTGACTCGTGGCCTACAACAGCCACTTTATATAACAAAACACAAGAAGTGGAAAAGAATATGGCCGGAATTGAATGCTATACCGTGGTAGGCGCAGCGGCCTTAGTTTAGCTGCATGGAACAGTCATAGGAGTAGGGTACAATGAATACTGCAGAGGGCACAAAGGGGGGATTAGTGCATGATTATATTCAAAGCAACCCAATTAACATTAAAAGATCTAAATGTCAAACCAGAAACCATCGAAGATACGGATTCTTTCTTTAGTTGGCATGTGAACTTTTTTACGTTATATGGCAGAAAACATTATGTGTTTATGAATGATTGTTCCAGATTAAGCTTAACGGTTACTGGGATTAGAACGAATCAGGCCAGTAAACTGGCAGGAGTCTTTAAAGAGAATTTGGAGGCTTATTTGGCTGTTGAGGAAGTTCCTGATCACCTCGCGAAATATTATTTAGAACAATGTAACGAGAAGACGATAACCAAAACGGATAGCCGAAGTGTTATAAGTACGATGAATGAAATTATGCTTGTGATGAAGTCGGTTGAAACTGAAGATAATGATTATAGAGATCAAGACATACGGCACAAGTGGAATAATAGAATAATTTACAAACCCATCGACTATAACAGACCCATCGAAGTATTTGTTAAAGAGCTTCAAACCAGGTTTGAAATGGAGAATTAGAGAAGTGGGAGTACCATGTCGCATTAGTCCGGCTGAAATGTCGCAAAAGTACATGGCAACGCGATGTGGAGATCGTTTATACTCGCCTTATATTCGATAATGAAAATCATTATCATATATAAGGGGGAGTCATCATGAATAAAGGGACAAAGGGGCGAGCAACCGGAAGCAAGGTATTTGCCGCCCAAAAATCACGATTATTAATGGGCTTGCTGCTGGCACTTGTACTTGTGCTGACGGCTTGTGGTGCCGAAGCAGGTACGAATGGGGGCAATGAGTCTGCTGCAACGCCAACGGAGACACCTTCGAACTCAGGTTCTCAGACGAATGCAGCCTACCCGGTTACGATCTCGCACATGAAAGGTGAATATACGCTAACCGAGAAGCCGAAGACCATTGCTGTGCTTGACGTGAAATTCGTAGATCAATTGCTGGCCGTTGGCGAGCAGCCCGCAGGTAGCGTTATCGCTGGAGGGAATACTACATTTCCGGAATATTTGAGTGATCAGCTAGGGAATATAGAGGTTCTGGGTACACGGGACGAGCCCAACCTGGAGGCAATTGTAGCATTGAATCCGGATCTTATTTTAATGACCGACTTTCAAGAGAAAGAGTATGAGAATGTCAGCAAAATTGCGCCGACGATCGTACTCGACTTCTACGAGGATTGGCGGGATACGTTAGCCACGATCGGTACGATCACAGGCAAGAAGGCAGAGGCTGAGGCTGTGCGTCAGGCTTATGAGGACAAAATCGTCGGCCTGCGGGCGAAGCTGTCGGAGAAGCTGGGAGATGAAACGGTAGCGCTGATTCGCCCGAGAAAGGAAGGAATTCGTGTACATGGTCTTGAGCATCGGACAGGCGGCATTCTGTATGAGGACTTGGGCTTAAAGGCCCCTGCGCTCGTCCAGGAGATCAAAGACGACACCTCTGTTGAAATTTCGATGGAGAAGGTCCCTGATATTGGGGCAGATCATTATTTCCTGCTATCCGATGAGTTGTTTGCTGCAGAGGTTGAGGTTTTGGAGAACAGTTCGGTATGGAAATCTCTGGATGCCGTCAAAAATAACCGCGCATATAACGTGAATGCAACGCTCTGGATCGCTTACTATGGTCCAATTGCCATTAATATTATTGCAGATCAGGCATCGGAAGCGCTGTTGGGATCGAATTAAAATGGACCATTATCTGTCGACGGACGTATGGCAGCAAACGGTGAAAGACTACTCACTCAGGATTGGCGATCCACCTGAAGATAGTCTCCGTACCATTGCTCTAAGCCAGTTGCATGAAGAAGCTGCATGCCGCGAGTATATAAGCTGGCTTACGGAGTATATCGGTGCACCTGACATGAGGGTTGCCGCTTCTATGCTGGCTAAACGAATCGGCTATCTGTGGATTGCCCCGTTGCTGACCGCGATGACCTTTCATCATCAGAAAATGTCCTTCTCGCTGGACAACAGCTACCTCTACCATTCGACTCTTACCGCTACTGAAGGCGGAACACGTTTTCCTTTTCTCGCCGTGAACGGGCTTCGGGCAGAAACGCTAACGGAAGACAGGGAAGTTTGGCGGAAAGAGATGATCGAGGAGTTGTTTGCGGTACGGCTTTCGCCGCTGTTACAGACGCTTGCTACCGTTGGCCCTCTTTCGATGAGTGTCCTCTGGGAAAATATGATGGTGCGTATTGCTCCGCTGTATATTCCTGATGTAGACGATGTTGGGCCAGGAAGCCAGCATATTCAAGCCGATTTTTCATATCTGACTCAAATAGCGTCTGGACAAACCTTTGGCCTAAGAAAGAATCCGTTTACTCGATTCACCGAAAAGAAGGACAACGTTCCGGTTGCGAAGAACAAGCGCCTCACCTGTTGTTTTTACTACCAGATGTCCGGGGAATATTGCAGAAAATGTCCGAAAATTGACAATGAGAATGAATCTCAATTAAAATGACAGCAGCAACAACTTTACCTTTGCTAACGGGCTCGCTTGTATTTTAATAGTCGTAAGTCTAGTCAGGTGGGATTAAGTTAGCCAAGGATGCTATTGTCAGGAGATGAGAGAAGTATGCCGCTGCAAGAACAGACAAGTCTATGGAGTGATACGACGATCAAGGTGCTTGACGTGTATAGCGGTATTTTACAGACAGGCAGTGTGCTTAGCGAAACCGAATTGACATCGAATCTGTTGCTGCTGGCAGGAGGCGGAGAAGGGGAGCTCTCAATGAATGGTGAAGTTTGCCGCATTGGGGCTTCTTTTGCTGCTCATGTGGTTAAAGGATCATCCTTTACGCTGACTGCCAGCTCAGACAACATGGATTATATCGTGATCATGTACAAGGCATCCTCCATGGAGGGAGCCTCCCTTGTTTTGCCCTCGCATCGCAAACACCCGCTGCGCAATTCGTTTGTTCAGCACCCTGGAACCCAGGCGGAATGGGTTCAGATGGCGGAGAAAATCGCGGCCAAATGGAGTCGGGGCGAAGGGCTGGAACGTTTTCACGCCAATGCGCTGATGCAGGGGATGCTCTACGAACTCATTATGGAGTATGAACGTGGTCAGGGCGGAGCGGAATCAGACATGGTGGATGTTGTCGCTGCGTATATAGCAGGGCATTATCGTCAGAATCTGGAGCTTAAAGAGCTGGCGGCACTTGCCGGATGCAGCGTAAGACAGCTGCAGCGACGGTTCAAACAAGAGAAGCAGCTCGGACCGATGGAATACGTCATCCAGCTGCGGATGGAGAGCGCGTCGCGAATGCTGCGTCATACGGATGCTCCCATCGGCGAAATCGCTGAGAGAATGGGGTATCGCGACACGTATTATTTCAGTAGGGCGTTTAAGAAATATTATGGTGTCCCTCCGCAGCTCTATCGGCGTAATGCCTCTTCCAGAACAGGTGCGCTCTCTGCGTATTCCTTGCTGCAAACCCGCATGGCTTCTTGGTATGAGTCGTCCCAAGGCCCGGTGATTTGCCATATGCGAGGTGAATATGAGGTTACCGCATCTCCACGGCGTATCGCCGTGCTCGATGTTCAATATGCGGATCATTTGCTTGCGCTTGGGTTGTCCCCGGCAGGGAGCGTAGGATCGGGGAGTGCGGCGTTTAATTTTCCTCAATATATTCGGGCGAAACTCCAGGGAACCGAATTGCTCGGAACCTATGAGTACCCCGATCTGGCCGCAGTGGAACGATTGGCTCCGGATCTCATTATTTGTACCGAGGTGCATGATCCGCATTATGAACGGTTAAGCCGAATCGCTCCAGTCCTCATGTTTAAGCGCAATGAGAGCTGGCAGACCATTCTGAGCTTGTTCGGTGAATTGACAGGCAAGCGAGCAGAGGCACAGCAAATACTTGCGGACTATCATCGACGAACCGCATTGCTGTCAGAAGAACTTGCCCCAGTGCTGGCAGGCAAGAGCGTGGCACTGATTCGTCCGTTTGAGTCTATGGTTCGCGTACATACAGCCTCACATCGTACAGGCGCTGTGCTCTATCGAGACCTAGGTCTGCCTGCCCCGTTATTTGTAGCCGATCCCTCCGACACGGCTTATCATATTTCAGTCGACAGACTGCCGGCTGTACATGCCAGCCACTACTTTTTGCTGAGCAATGAAATCATGCAGGAGGGAATGTCAGCGACAGAGCAAAGTGTCTGGGGGATGTTGGATACGGATGACCGACAGCGAATATACTCGGTAGATGCCGCGACATGGATCGGCTGTTATGGACCAACGGGCATCAATGGTATTATCGATCAGATTGCTCAGGCACTGTTGGCTTGAAAGCCATTCTGAACATTATAAAACGAAAAGAAACCGTTCCTTGGAAAATGGAAGTGGGCGCAACCATATATCTAAGGGGCGGTTTCTATCTATATCACCTTACAAGGTGAATCGTCCCAGTGATATATCGCTGAGCATGGAATGCCACGAACACCGGAATATGGAGGTTGGGTCAACCTTTTTTCGAATCGAATCATCAGACCCTAGGAATTAAATTTCATGAGATCACAGAATATGTTGAAATTAGGGAAAGTATCTACGCGGCAGGCTGTTCGGTTCTTGGTTCGCGAATGGACCGAATTAGGAGGTTTTGGGACCCTTTCCCTGCGTTAATCGTTGATCTGCCGCTTGTTGGTGCCGAAATTGACCCGGGGTAAGTCCTGTTCTGGCTTTGAAGATTTTATTGAAATAGCTGACGTTCGCGTATCCAATCTCCCGGCAGACCTCCTCAACGGAGGCATCTGTCTGCTTCAACAGCTCCATGGCGCGCTTGATGCGCAGCTGGATGAGATAGTCATTAACCGTCATGCCCGTTGACTCCTTGAAGATGCGACCCAAGTAGGACGAGCTGCGTTTTACATGTTCTGCCACGTTATCCACAGATATATTCTTATTATAATGGTTGTCCATGAATTCCGTTGCCAGCTGAAGGGTCACATCCGTCATTTTGGAGCGCTTCTCCCGGTGGTAGTCGATAATCTTGCTGCATATCGTTAAGACACATTCTTCCATATCCTGAACGGTTTCGGCCCGCGCCAGTGCATCGGTATAAGACGATCCTTCACCGATAACAGCGGTCACCTCGCCGCCAGTCTGAACGAGTGTTTTGACCAACTCCCCGCTCAATTGGACATACAGCTGATGAATATTGGCTTTACCCAGCCTTTGCTTCAGCACCTCCCGGGTGATGGCCCGGATCACGGCAGTACATTCCTCTTTATCCGTCTTCAGCAGGGATTGCTGCAGCTTCGTTTCGAGTTCGTACGGATAATAGTAGGTACCTTCTTCCGATTTCCACTCATCAAGGATCGAATAGGGCAGAATTTCGCCCTTCCCAATATAGATTTTCATATTTAGTGCCTCCTGTGTCTCGTTGTAAGCTGTACGCACGGCTTGTTCTCCGGAGTGAATACGGCTGACAGCGATGGTCACAGAGATCCCATAACGACTGAGAAAATATGATTTGAGGCTTCTGGCTTGTTCCACAGGAAAGGTATCATCGGCATCCGAATGTAAGGAGAGAAGGATGACCGTGTGCCTGCTGTCTTTGACAAAAATTTCTCCGTCGATATCTTTTCCCAGTTCTTCCATCAAACCGTACTGGAGCAGATGGGAATGGAATATATCCTCCGATCCCCTCATTGGCTGATGCTCCTCGAGTTCAAGGGTCAGGACGGCAAAACGATTGAAATCAAGCTGCAATCCAAGCAGTTCTGCCGCATGGTCCGGTCTGTTTGGTGCTTCTTCTGGAACGTTGCCCTGGATTAAATCGTTCAAATACTTTTCCTTAATGGCCGTGCGATTTCCGGTGAGGAGTTCATCTACTTTTCGCTTTTCTTTGATTAAAATATCGCGGTTACGTGTCATCTGCTCAAATGAATGACGGATAAAGCCGGCTTCATCCGTGCTGCTTGGGCCGCCCGATTTGTCGCGTCGTTCGGACTCTTCAGAGCTCACAATATAGGAAATCACACTTTGCAGCGGGCGATATAATCTTCTCGATAAAACATAGGAAATAGCAACAGCAGCCGTTATATATAGCATGGCGACTGTCCAAATGAGGACTTTAATTCGGTTCATGCCTTGCAGAAGGACAGATCGTTCGGTGATATCGACGAATCGCCAGCCTGTCATATTTGATGCAGTGTAGGATACGATCTGATCAGAATCGCCAATATAATAGCCGCTGTCCGATGTTACCTGTTCGGCATCCCATTGCTGAAGGAGCGCTTCTCTGTCGTGAGCATCGGAGTAGAGGAGTTCACCTTGTGGACCAATGACCATGATGGTGCCTTTCTTGCTATTGTAATGACTTAAGTAGTCGGCGAAGAGTCGATCCAGATTCAGATTAATGATGATGGCGCCCTCCACTTGGCCAATCAGCGGCATCTTCTGAATCAGGGAGGTCGCAGGATGATCCGGAGAAAATCCATTCGATCTTCCTGTTAACCAGACGGTACGAGATGCTGAGTCTTGATTTAAGGTATCCAGCCAGGATTGGTCAGCAAAGTCGGATATAGGAGATGTCTTTACCTCCGGACGTGATGTCAGGACAAGTTCGAGCGGGGCATAGTACAGATAAATGGAATCGATGTAGGGACTGAGCTTTTTTTGCTCTTCTACGAGAGTGGACAGATCAATTAATGAACTTACAGAGAGCTTGCCTCCGATGGTATGGTACACATAGGATTGAGCCATCAGCAGACTATTGGCCGCATTTCCGATGGTGGTCAGCTCCTTATGAATCAGCTCCTTCTGCTGAGTCAAGACAGATTCATTATAACTGATGGCATTACGGACACTGTTATCAGCCGAAATCATGTAAGTGACCGAAGAAATGAGAACAACAGTGATCAAAGCTATGGCAGTCATCGATAGGAGCAGTTTCACGAACATGGAGTTATTTTTTATGTCTAAAAGTCCCCTCATGGCAATCCCCTCCTTACCTCAGATGTGGTAGCGCTTACAATAAAATTCGATGATCTCAACAGTTGTGTGCAGTCCATTATATATCACACCAACGGAATTAGAACAGATCGAAATTGAAAAACATACAAAAAACGGAATAACGTCAGTGGCTCTACGCGGCTTCTGAAGCCAAAAACATAAAAAAAATGGAATGAGAGGATTGTGCGCCGGAAGGGTTAAAGCTTAAATTTTAAGTATGTAAAAACCGTTTCCAATACCCGGCCGGGTCGTTATGCAGGATGCGGGATTCTCGAATCCAAAACCAATCCAACAACAGGGGGTAGGTTCTTTTGAGTAAAAGAATCAAAATTGTAAGCGTTATCTTGTTGGCTGTAAGTTTGGCGACAAGCTTGCTTACCGGATGCACTTCCGAGACGAACACCTCAAGCCCGAGTCCAAATGCAGGAGAAACGCCGGGAGCAAACTCCAATCCGATCGAAATCTCCTGGGGCATTCATTTTGCCGCAGATGGAGTTGTCAATGACTCGGAGGTCCAGAAGTGGCTGGAGCAGAAGTTTAATGTAAAGATCAAACCCGTGAAGGTAACGGACGCCAGTATCGCTTCCGGGGAAATACCGGACATATTCATGCTCGGTGATCCTTCCAATGTAATCGCTTACCAGAATCAGGGCGTGTTAATGAGCATTGATCAGAACATGTTGAAGGAGAAAATGCCTGAATATTACGCGGATATTGAGAAAAAGAAAGAGCTTTTTCAGACCGTTACCGTCAATAACGAGCTGTGGGCTATCCCGATGTTTATCGATTTGAAGCCTTACGATCTGGGGATGTTGTGGCGTAAGGACTGGCTGGATCAGGTCGGCATTCAGAAAGTCCCGGAGACGTTGGATGAATTCGAGGAAGCCGTTTATGCCTTTGCACAAAAGGATCCGGACGGTAACGGTGTGAAGGATACGTACGGGTTGACAGGAACGGCTACGTCCACGTGGTCATCCGGATTCTATTCCATCTTCGGGGCATTCGGTGTGGAGCCGACCATGTGGATGGAGAGGGATGGTCAGATTGTAAACGGATCGATCATGCCTGAGACCAAGGAAGCCTTGGCGAAGCTGCGCAAATGGTATGCGGATGGTGTCATCGATCCGGAATTTATTACAGATACACAGGATTCATATCGTAAGAAACTGTATAACAACCGGATCGGCGTCATTGAAGAGCAGATCAGCAAAGGCGCTCTGCCGGAATCGGCAACAGTCAAGGAAATGCTGGCACTAAATCCGGATGCCAAGATGGCATTTTCCAAAAATCCGAAGGGACCTGGCGGTGACGGCTCATGGGATTGGGGAATCAAGAGCAATTTCCTGGTTATCGGCAGCAAAGTAAAGGATCAGCCTGAGAAGCTTGAGAAGCTGTTCGAAATTCTACGGGCACAGAGCAGTGATGAAGAGACCATCAATATGACCAGCCTTGGGGTAAAGGGGGAGCAATGGGATTTTGCTGAGAACGGTGCTACCTCGGGGGCGACTACATTCCTGCCTGGATTCGATAAGCAGGAGCAGCGGGATCAACTGGGAATCCGTCTGTTCTCTTTTGGTAACATTACCACCCAGGCTTATCGGGACAAATATTCCGATCCGAAGCTGAATGAGGCGGTCAAAACGTATTCATCTGCTCCAAGATGGACCGATGCGCTGTTATTCTCTGTGCTGCCTTCGGACGGAAAATACAAACAGGAATTGACGTCACTCATGCAAAAATATTTTGCACAAATCATCAGCGGCGAAATTCCTCTGACTGATTTTGATACATTCGTAACGGAATGGAAGGCAAAAGGCGGCGATGAATTAACGAAGGAAGCCAATGAAATGTACCATGCTCAATTCAAAAAATAACCCTGACTTGGCCCAGCCACCCGTGAGGGCTTAATCATCCCTTGCGGGAGGGCTGGCGGTTCGGTTTACAAGGAAGTGCGCCATGAAAACGATAAAAAAACACGGAGAGCTGCTTTTATTATTTCTGTTCGCCTTCGCATTCTTCGTCGTATTTAAATACGGCCCTTTATATGGAGTGGTCATTGCCTTCAAGGATTTCCGGGTCGTCGACGGGATATGGGGAAGTCCGTGGGTCGGATTCCGCCATTTTCAGGAATTATTTCAGAATGGGGATTTTTATCGATTACTTAAAAATACCCTGCTCCTGAATTTATATCAGATGATCTTTGCTTTTCCCGCACCAATCATACTGGCGATTTTGCTTAACGAGGTGAGGTCAAGGTATTTCCAGCGGTTTATCCAGACGACCATGTACTTGCCTCATTTTGTATCGTGGGTCGTCATGTCCGGGCTGATTATTTATTTTCTCTCTCCAACGTCCGGCGTTGTAGGGGAAATTGTGAAATGGTTTGGAGGGGAACCTGTCTTTTATATGGGAAAGAAGGAATATTTCCGTCCGATTGTAGTCATCTCTTCGATTCTTAAGGATATCGGGTGGGGCTCGATTATCTACTTTGCTGCTTTGGCGGCGATCAACCCGGAGCTGCATGAATCGGCCGTCATTGACGGAGCCAATCGGTGGCAGCGAATCATTCGAATTAATATCCCCTCCATTATGCCCACGGTCGCTATTATGTTCATTCTGAGTCTTGGTGGTTTCCTAAGCGCAAACTTCGAACAAATCATCAATCTGTTAAACCCGGTCAATTACGAAACGGGTGACGTCATCGATACTTATGTCTACCGGGTAGGTCTGCAGCAGTTTCAGTACAGCTACACGGCGGCCATTGGCTTGTTTAAATCGCTGGTAGGGCTCCTGCTGATTCTGGGGGCTAATCTGACCGTGCGAAAATTGAGCCGCGGCGAGAGCGGTCTATGGTAAAGGCAGGAGGAAGACAGTCATGAAAATAAAAAGATGGCAAGAGCTTATTGCACCCGCCATGATTTATCTTATTTTGTCCATCCTGGCACTCATCGTTGTGTACCCGTTCATTCATGTCCTGTCCGTCTCCTTCAGCGGTAGGGGAGAAGCACTTCGAAGCGGATTTCATTTTTATCCTCGGGATTTCGAGTGGGAAGCATACCGCGGGCTGCTGGACTATCCTTTAATCTGGTCAGGATATGCGAATACGCTGTTTCGGATGGTCGTAGGCACGACCTTAACACTTCTCGTTACCGTCTGCGCCGCTTATCCGCTCTCCCGTCCCGATCTGCCCATGAAGCGGCTGCTGATCATGCTGCTGTTGTTCACGATGATCTTCGATGGCGGAATTGTCCCGCAATATCTATTAATCAAAGAACTGCATCTGCTTAACACGCACTGGGTCTATGTGCTGCCATCCGCTGCCAATGCTTTTCATGTGCTTGTGATGATCTCGTTTTTCCGCTCCGTTCCGGATGCGCTGATCGAAGCAGCTCGTATCGACGGGGCAAGGGACTTGCGAATTCTGTTCCGTATTCTGCTCCCGCTGTCCATTCCGTCTCTTGTGACGATCGGGCTCTGGAATCTGGTTTACCACATTAATGCGTTTATGGATAACCTGCTTTACGTCACCGATTCATCCAAATTCGTGCTGCAGCAGGTTGTCCGCCAGATCCTCATCGAGAGCAAGCTGGACCCGTTTACTACGGCGACGCTTGCAACCCCGCCTGCTCCGGAGAGCTTGAAAATGGCGGCTGTCATTGTCAGCTCTTTGCCGGTGATCGTCATGTATCCTTTCCTGCTTCGATATTTCGAAAAAGGAACCATGATTGGGTCTGTAAAAGGCTAGTGATCATGTGCGTTTTATCTGATTGATCATAAAAGGGAGGTATTTCCAAAGATGATGAGGAGACGGATCATTATTGCATTAATCCTGGTCTTGTTGGTGGGCTGTCTGCCGGTTACGGGAGCAAATGCGGAAGATATGGTGAACCCTGGTGCTGTCCTTTATATTTCAAATGATGGTGATGATTCGAATCCGGGAACGGAAGCCGCTCCATTCCGTACACTTGAAAAGGCCAGGGATGCAATCCGGCAATTGAAGACGGGTTCCGGGCTGCCTGAAGGCGGTGTGACGGTCTATTTAAGGGGCGGCATCTATAATCGAAGCGAAAGTTTTCTTCTGGAGGAGCAGGACTCCGGTACGGAGAATAAGCGGATAACCTACAAGGCTTATCCAGGAGAAAGCGTGCGGTTAAACGGCGGTCTGGAACTTCAGAAAAGCTGGTTCTCTCCGGTAACAGACACGAGTGTCCTGGACCGAATCATCAGTGCGGATGCCAGAACGAAGGTTCTTCAGGTAGATCTGAAAGCTCAAGGCATCACCGATTACGGTGTAATGAGCCGGCATGGTTATTATAAAGCCAATGACGTCAGTCAGGTTCCTCCGATGGAGCTGTATGTCGAAGGTCAAGGCATGACCCTTGCCCGCTGGCCCAACAATGGAACGGTCCAGATGGGCACCATCACCGATCCCGGACCAACCCGCAGTGACCCGGATTTGCAGACACGCGGCGGGACCTTTACCTACAATTACGAAAGACCGGATCTCTGGGAAGAGGCGGATGACATCTGGTTGGATGGTATATTCGGTTACAGCTGGGAATGGTCGTACAATAAAGTGGCATCCATCGATACAAGCAACAAGACGATTACCTTGGCATACGGAGAGATGAGCGGTCTGTTTACCAACTGGTACCCGGACTTCCATTTTGCCCAGAACCTGCTTGAGGAGATCGATATGCCAGGTGAATATTATATTGACCGGAAGCAGGGCAAACTCTACTTCATGCCTACGGCTGCCTTTGAAAGGGATCATCCTGAGATCATGGTTACAATGCTTAAAACACCGATGATTAACGCGAATAATCTTTCGCATGTGACCTTTGAGGACCTGATCCTGGAGAATGGCCGGGACTCCGCAGCAGTCATTATGGGCGGTGACAGCGTCCGATTGGAGCACTGCGAAATACGGAATTTCTCCAATGGGGGCGTACTGATTAATACGCAGAGCCGCTGGTTGTATAACGACTTTGCCAAAGTGGACGGAGTGAATCATGCGGTGAGCAGCTCCCATATTCATCACATCGGCGGGACCGGGGTGATTCTGAATGGTGGAGATAAGAAGACGCTTGAGCCAGGAAACAATGTCGTGGAGAACAGCCATATTCATGATTTTGCTTATTACCATAAAGCCTATAATCCGAGCATCTTCCTGACCGGTGCGGGGAACAAGGTTTCCCACAACGAAATTCATGACGCTCCCCATCCGGGAATGCTGATCTTTGGAAATGACCATCTCGTGGAATACAACAACATTTATGACGTCTGCAAAACCTTCTCGGATCTCGGTGCCATCTATATGAATCTGGGCGAGTCGCCTCAGGAACGGGGATCGGTAATCCGCAGGAATTATTTCCACAATATCGGGGAAGGCAAAGCAGGGGTTCAAGGGGTATATCCGGATAACTTTACTATGGGCATTACCATTGAAGAGAACATATTTAACGGCATGGGTAACGATGCCATTCTCAATAACGGCGGTGCTCATATCAAGACCCGGAACAATATTTTTATTGATGCAAAGGTACCGTATGAATATTCGGACATGTATCTAGGCGATCAACCGGATCAGCAAATCTCCAAAAATTATATGCCTAAATGGAAGGCGTTGTTTGAAAAGAACAACCATTTCGAAGGCACGCCGCATATGGAGAAATACCCGGAACTGGCGGATTTCTTCACGGAGAACCGGTATTATCCGGATACGAACACGTTTCAGAACAATGTGATCTATAACCCGACGAGGAAATTAAGCGGCACGAATAATCAGGGAGCAAGTGACAAGCGCAATCTGCTCCAGTATGCAAACAACTGGATTACGGATCATGATCCCGGCTTCGTTAATCTGGCGAACGGGGATTTGAATTTGAAGGCGGATGCGGAAGTGTTCCAAAAGATCCCTGGCTTCCCGGCCATCCCTTTCAGCGAGATGGGAGTCCAGGGAAAAGTCGGTCCATATCTGGCTCCGGATCACATTGCTGTGGATCGGATCCAATTGTATGACGAAAGCGTAACCATCGGCATCGGGAAGTCATACGCTCTGTATTCCGCAGTCATTCCCTGGAACGCAACGAACCCCGCTATTCAGTACACGTCGAGCGACCCTTCGATTGTTAAGGTGGATCAAGGCGGCAAGCTGAAGGGTGTTAGCATAGGGAATGCCACGATTACAGCCGTTTCTGCTGACAACCCGACCTTAAAGGATGAGGTTCAGGTTACTGTTGAAGTTGGGGATGGCATTATCGATTATACCGATTTCGAAAACGGCAGGAACAGCTGGCCGACGGACCCGAATCGAAGCATTGTCGAGGTGGAAGGCGGCAACCATATGTATAAGCTCGTTAAAGGAGCAACGACGCTAAACGAGAATGAATTCAACCATTACGAGCTGACTTTTAAGATGAAGACGCCGAAAGTCATCGCAGATGATGCCACATTCTATGTGTTTGACCGGCTGAACTCTGGCGGAAGCGGCGGTAGGATTGGTTACCGGAAGTATGCAAACGGAACATCTGCCTGGCTTTTGTACAATGCGGCCTGGGCTGCAGTGAAGCAGAATACGCTGGCTGCACCTGATCTGCAGCCGGATACGGTCTATAACATGAAAGTTATCGTTAAGGGTCCGGAGATTAGTGTTTACGTGGATAACAAATTGAAGCTAAAGGCAAGTGATTCGACATTCAATGCGTCCGGCCAGGTTGGATTTTATGCCGGCGGCTTCAGTGAGCTCCTGTTTGATGACATCAAATTTACCGTTCCAAGCAGGGAAGTATCCGGTTTGCTGCTGGGTGAGAGCCATGTCAACATGGTCAAGGGGGAACAAAAGCAGCTGCAAGTTCAATTTGATCCGCTTGATGCCGAGAATAAGGAGGTCCTCTTTCATACCTCCCAACCGGGAATTGCGGCTGTGGATGAACATGGATTGGTAACCGCTTTGGCGGAAGGCGAGGCAGATATCACCGTAACATCAGTCGCCAACCCGGAAGCATCAGCATCCGTGCGCATTCAGGTATCTGATGTGATGCACTTTACGGATTTCGATTCGGGAGCGAACGGATGGCCGGTGGACCCGAACCGCAGTATCGTAACTGTGGATGGCAACAAAAAGTATAAAATTCTCAAAGGTGCCTCGGCTCTTCATCCGAAGACATATACCGACTATGACCTTACCTTCACGCTGAAGACGCCGGCGGTCATGCCGGATACGGGAACACTATATGTATATGATCGTTCCGTCTCCAGCACATCCGGGAAAATTGCGTACAAGAAGCTGGCGGATGGCACTTCACAATGGATTCTTTATAATGGAGCATGGACAGCTCTGAAAACGACGAATCTGCCTGATGAGGACCTGCAGCCTAATACCGAGTACACCATCCGCATCCGGGTCGAAGGTGCCGACATCCGCGTGTACGTAAACGGGGAACTTAGGCTTGAAGGTTCGGATACCAAGCACAATCCATCTGGAACGGTAGGTTTCTATGTTGGCGGGTTCAGCGAAATGTGGTTCGATGACATCCAATTTTCCCTGATCGATATGGATCGAACTGCTCCTGAGACCACGGCCGTGATGAGTCCGGCAGAACCGGACGGCATGAATGGATGGTATACACAGCCTGTAACCCTTGCCTTGCACTCTTCTGAAGGCTCTTCTGAATCCGCATCGACAGAATATAGTCTGGATGGAGGGGATACCTGGCTGGACTATCAGGACTCCCTGACCTTCAGTCAGGATGGTCGTTATTCCATTCTATACCGTTCACTGGATTCATCCGGAAACGCGGAGGAAGCGAAATCGCTGGAGTTTAATCTGGATGCCTCGGCACCCATGATTTCGGTGGCAGAGCCGCTAGCTAGAGATTATACAAGCGCAGAGTCCCTGAATCTGTCATGGACAGCTGTCGATGAGGTGTCCGGGGTTAATGAATTGAAGAGTACAGCAAGGCTCGATGATCATCAGATCGAGCAGGGAGCGGCGGTGCTTCTCTATACGCTGCCCCTGGGAGCTCACACCTTCACAGTAACCGCCACAGACGAAGCGGGAAATGAACAGGAAGCGGTTGTGACGTTCTCCACTTATGCAGATGTCAGCTCACTGAAAGCGCTGGTAACCCTCTTTCGGGAGAAGTCCTGGATTGATAATGGCGGGATCGCTAACAGCCTGCTCAAGAAGCTGGATAATGGGAATACGGAAGCGTTCCTCCATGAGGTTCAAGCCCAGAGCGGCAAACATATTACGGAGGAAGCAGCAGTCTACCTGCTTCGGGACGGGCAGGCTGTAACAACAGAATAGACCACAGAAAAGAAGCCTTTCCGATCATATTCGGAAAGGCTTCTTTCTTAGAGCTAACGTTGAAATTGCAGCTCGGGATAGATCCAGGCATAAGCATGATAAAGGCCGCTGTTGATATTAATATTGCCTGTGATCGGACGGTAAGGGGCGACAAAACGTTCAAAGTCCGGATTCTTGTAGATGTTCGCCATCGCCTCAACCAGATCAAGGGGCCATGTGCTGCCAGATAGCTGTGCCGGGAAGATCGGATTATCGTCATATGGCCATTCCTTTAGATGCCCGTTGACATAATAGAAGAATTGTTCGACGGCATACTGGAGGCTTTTGCCGCCCGGTGAGACCCAGCGGAACAAATCCTCTCCCGTCGTGTCCAGGACGAGCTTGGCGGCGGCCGTTACCGGAGCGAGAGCGAAATAATGATACCACAGGGAATGCTTGCCTCTGGACGCTTCTTCCGGAATGAATCCTTCGATGGAGAGGGAGTGGTCGAGATGTTCTTTGAGAGCGGTCACCTCTTCTGCCAAATGAAGCTTATCCTCCATAAAACGATACAGCGCTAGCTGGGCATACAGACTCCAGCTCCACCAGTTGTTGCGGAGAGGGATTTGATCCCACTCCGGCAGACACACCCGGGTCATCCATTGGGTGAACATATCCCGTTCCTCTTTGCCCCACTCCACGTATTCTTTGATTTCATTCGCGGCCAGAATGAGTCCAACGCCCAAATAGGCAGATACCAACGGTCCATCCGCACCTGTAATCTCCCGATTGACCACTGCCCACCCCATGATGATTTCCTTCGCTTTGCTTGCATAAGCAGCTGTTCCTGACAGCCGGTAGGCCAGTGCAGTCGTATAGGCCGTCTGGGCGTCCTTTTCCATTCGCCGCTTCGCGAGCGTGTGCCCCTCAGTATCCTGGTAAAATCCGGGAATCCCCCAAGTGGCAATCGCATGGCTGTTCGCAGATAGACTCTCGTTTGCTTGATCAAGAAGAACTTCAAGTGCAGTCGGATGATTCATATGCATGCAGCCCACCTCTTTTGAAATGGAATGATTCATTAATATCCTTGTCGCAGTAACAGATACGGAAAAGTAAACTTACTTGGGCTCCACATCATCCAAGGTCAGACGATATTGAAGATGCCTCATATATGAACCGGCTGCGTTCCTAAATACCATACCAAACCGGATGTTCTCCCCGGATCCTTGCACGATGGCGATCAGACGATTAATACCGGCACGCAGCTCGATATGTCTCTCTGGATCGGGAACGTGACTCCCGTTTAGATAAATCTCATATTCGGATTTCGTGTTGACTTGAAGCTTACCTCGAAGGATACCATCGACTGGATTGCATGAAGGGTCCAATACATGAACGAAACAGCTCAGGAACCAGCGCTCATCCCCAGGATCCTGGATAAGAAAGGCACCGTCTGAAGAGCTTCGCTCTTTCTTGAGCATCCAGCCGTAGAGCCCCTCGCCCAGATTGTTCAGCGAGAATTCCGGATCCGTATAATAGGCCTTCATTTCCTCGTAATTGATCCACGGCTTGCAAGGCAGTGCCATGGCCTTTTCAACAGACCAGTGCGCGTCTGTTTTGGAGCTGTGAAGAAGACCGTCGTCTATGGCGGCCCCCAGATTGGCCAAAAGTCGGCTATATAAGCGTATGGATTTGGCGGAATCCGGTTCAAGGAGCAGTTGAGATAAAATGATACATCCTTGTTCCTGTTCCACTTGCAGTACGAAACTCCCGGCAGGATACTGATGATCCCGGTTTAACTCCACCAATGCCAGCCTGCTGTATTCCGACGTATGCCCATGCACAAAATAATCCTTCCACGCTGTCCCTTCTACGCTTGCGCATAGTACCGCTGCATCGGTCGTATCCAGACTGTAAGAGGCCAAGGGACGATTAACAACTTCTCTGGGCGAGAGAAAAACCTTGTCGAAACCGAACAGGTCAACCGGACTTAATCCTTGGACCACAGGCCTATCGTAATTCGCCTGCAAGTGGTACGTTTCATGCTTCAGGATCGAGACAGGGCGCTTCAATAGAGCAGACAGGGCGGCTTCATGACCTGGAGCAGCGGGAAGGATGACGAGTTGACCGCCATGCCGAACATATTCATTTAACCGGGCTACGGAATCCGTACCCAACAGGAGGTTTGGCTCCACAACAAGCAGTTGATATGTTGCAAGAAGGCTGCTCGTGATATTCTTGAGCACGTCGAAGGAAAGGCCAAGGGACCGCAGGAAATGCTCTGCTGTTCCTCCCGAATCAACCCATGCACCCGTTCGAATCGATATCGTTTCGACGTTTCCTGCATAAGCGAGCATGTTGCGCAGCAAGCAGCAGGCCGCAGGAACGCTGTCGAAATGCTCCATGAGCTGCAATTGATTAGCGATGAAGAGGCCGCTGCCGTTCCGGTATTCCAGAAGAGGTGACCACAGATCCCCGCCATCTCCAAAATCCCCTGCGCTGCATTCCAAGATCATATTGAAGTTGCCCTTGATCGGTTTCTCGAAAGCGGCGTGGATGATAGGAGGGGGACCATCCTCGCGTATCCTTTCGTCCCAATACATCAAATCATCATCGTCCAAGCCTTGAAGGATGGGATGGGTATAGCTGCCCGCGTGGGCGCGGATGAAATCCTGCCGCGAAATTGTCAAATGACCCAGAGACAGATGGAGCTGCTCCAACAGCAGAAGACGCCCGCCCCTTCGTACATAATTTTGGAGCGCCATCTCCAGTTGACCGTCCTCATCCTCCAGCCCGCTGCCTGCAACGACGAGGTGGTTGGGTGAAAGCTCGCCAAGCTGTTCAAGCCGGATTCGTCTGCATTCCGGGACAAGGACGTTTATTCGATCGAAGTCTTCGTCCCGACCTATGAAGGCCACAGGTCGATCTATAGAGACAGGGGTTGTTTTATAATGTGAGGGATACAGTTTGTACTGCAAATCCAGCTCATGAACGAGCTTGTCATCGTGAAACATTACGGCATGAACGTGTATATCGGTTACATCCTTAACAGGCTCAGGCTTCCAGGATACGGTTATGATTTCATGATTTGCCGGTTCTTGGTTGAACAGGAAGAGCTCCTGGTGAAGGAGTCTGTCCTCCTGGCGTACTTCGAATTCAATCCGAGTCTTACTTGAATGGAACGTATCGTTATAAACATCGAAGCTTCTGGAAATCGGCTCATCATCGAAAAAGGAACGATTGTATTCTGCCGGTATCATGGTAGCGGGCTTGAAAGAGGCTTCCATGATCGGGAAGGACGGGTTCTTCATATAAAGCGGATATTCCTTCGGAAGAAGACCGTTATTCAGCGTTAGCGCGTATTTCGGAATGACTTTTGGTTTCGGCCCCGGCGTATCTGGAACGGATGGAGGAAGCACAATATCGCGTTCCGGCATGGCCCGCATGAAATAATGGGCGAAGTTGAAGGTGGAGATTCCCGAAACGCCTTGCCGCCTCGCATACTCCACGAACAGCCGCTCCTTCTCGGCAAGACCTCGGATACATTCATCCGTGTTTCGATACGCAGCCAAGCCTACGTACATGCTGCTGTTCTGGGGGCAGACATACCACCAGCCGCCATGCTCGCCGAACACGAGAGGCTTCTTCCGATCCCACGCGTCGATGGTGCCGTCTATGTTATAGTGCCTGCTCTCCACCTCCGTGAGTTCTTGGGGGAGGAGACGGTTATCGCCTTCTGCAATGATCGGGCGGGTAGGATCTAACTCGCGAATGAGGTTCATCATGGAAGGCATATGCTGCTTGAATATATCGCGGCCGTCCACCCAGCGCATCTCGTTCTGCAAGCTCCACAGGATAATGGATGGATGATTGCGGTCCCGCTCTACCAGTCTGCGGACATGGGCTGTGCAGTTCGCGATATAAGCGGGATGATCCGCAGGCATCGATTTGCTCGAACCGTAGATGGCTGTTTCATCCACAATCAGCATGCCCATCTCATCGGCGATATCCAGATAATAGGTCGGATGAGGCGCGGCATGCAGACGAACACAGTTCACTCCGGCCTCCTTGCACATGCCATACCAGGTGCGTACGTACTCCTGTGTTTGTTGAATGGCACCCTGGAAATGCCAGGAGTCACCGCGCAAGTTTATGGGCGTACCGTTAAGGATAAACTGCGAACCCTCGGTCCAGATCTCACGGAAGCCGAATGGCTGTTCCACCCGGTCGATAACCCGCTCACCGTCCAGAAGCAAAAGCTCCAAGCTGTACAAGAAAGGCTGCTCCGGATTCCAGTACTTGGCGTCCTCCCAATCCAGTCGGAACGTGAGCCGGCTTGAATCCCCTTGGCCGCTCACGGCTAACACATCAGCTTCAGCCTGAAGAATGGGGGAGGACGCCGAATCACCGTTTTCGCTCACATGAAGAATAGCCTTGTGGGATGTCTTCAAGGAGGAAGCCAAGGGATGGATTACCGCAGCATCTACGTCCAGCCGATTCTCCCGTACCGACGTTCGGATTGTTACATCCGCAAGCGAAATCTCGGGCCGACTTTCCAGATATACGTCCTGCCATATCCCTCTGGCAATCGAACCGAACCACGAGCCTGCAAGGCCCGTGATTTTTTGTTGACCAGAAGGAATCTCGACCTTGTCAAAGCTGCCGCAGACTACATGAAGTTTGTGCTCCGTATCCTTTCTGACCAGTTCGGTAATCTCCACGAGAAGAGGCAGGTAACCATCCTCCCACATGGCTACGAGATGATGATCGAGATACACGGCAGCCTTTTGCATGATCCCGTCCATACGGAGGAAGATGCGTGTCCCTGGTTCTTTCATGGATAGAGGCACCCGGAATGACCGGTGAAGAACTCCCGCTTCGGCTTGCGCCCACTCCTTCGGATATTGAAATACATCATATGGCGCATATTCGTACTCAGGAATGATCCCGAAGTTCTTTCCCGGAGGCCTTTCGTAGGAGCTTCTCCAGCTGGAGGGTACTTGAACCTTCTGCTCTTCGTAAACCAGCTCTGCAGGAAGGCCGAAGCCAGTGTCCCGCTTGTACAAGGGCATAAAATTCCATTCACCGTTTAAGCAGTATTCAGTTCGCATGATAAGAATGCTCCTTTCGTTTGACATTCGTTATGCCCGGATCACGAGCGGAATTTCCAGCCAGATCCGGGAGCTCCCATCGGACAAATCCCAGGGTATAAAGTGGGGCTCCATCGTTCCCGCCCAGTCGGATGGCGTATGGGATGTGGAGAGCTTCCCTGAATAGGACGGCTTCTCGATGGTTGCCGGATCTTCCGAGTAGAAGAACATCAGATTTTCATGCAGGGCAATTATCCCGTACTTATCGCCATCCCCCGGCTTCTCCTCCTGATACTGGTAATGGTAAAAAACATAACTGGCGACTTGATCCGGCTTGAGATGGGCGATTCTGGCATAAGGCCGGGCCGAAGCGTTTTGTCTTGACCATTGCTGCTCGCTGACTGGCTTGTGATAGTGGAAAATATCGATCATCGGTACCCACCTTCTAGCACTGCTCGTTCCGGGCCAGATTTCCAAAGCGTGTTCGCAGTGAGCGAAGAGTTCATGAGGGTCAACCGACTGGGCTGGACTTTCATAATAAAGAAACAGCTGTGTTCCGAAATGGAACAGACTAAGTTGACGGGCGCCGAGTTCCTTCATCCGGGTTTGAAGTACGGGTAAAGCTTCGCTGAACAATTGTTTAAGATTCGAATTCTCGCGGCACTGTGAACGGAAATGATAGCGGTACATAAGCCACCTCAGTTTCATGTCGGTTATCCCCATGTTACTGTAATTGGCTTCATAATTCCTTGACGATAATGACCTTCTTTAGCATAATAGCGACATGAATAGAAAAAGCCATTATCTGGACCTGGGGCTTGAACCGGATTTTATTTTTCGCATCGAGAAGTGCCCTCTAACTCATGACTTTGATGTCCACCAGCATGACTATTCCGAGCTCGTTGTCATTCTTGGAGGTACCGCAACTCACATTATCGAAGGAAGGGAGTATCCGATCTCTGCCGGGCAGGTGTTCTTCATCCATGGCAATGTGTCTCACGGCTATAAAGACGTGGATCATATCGAGTACGTCAACGTCATGTTTCATCCTGACCAGATGACTCAGCTGCAGGAACTGAAGCTGATGGCTGGCTTCCAGGCATTATTTTATTTCGAGCCGTTCTACCGGAAGGAAATGAACTTCAAAGGGATGCTTACTCTGAATGATGAACAGCTGCGGCAGGTCACCGGTCTGCTTGATGTCATTCTGAGTGAGCATGATCAGCGGCCAGAAGGTTACCGAATGCTGATCCGCTCCTACTTTACGGCACTCATGGGTGTGCTCTCCCGCTATTATGTGGCGAACAACGGGTGGCCTCAGAATAAGGCGCTGCGAATCGCCGAGTCCATTACGTACTTGGAGGAACACTTTCAGGAGCCTCTCAATCTGGATATGCTCGCGGAAAGGGCTTATTTGTCCAAAAGGCAGTTTCTTCGCGAATTCGCAAGGAACTTCCAAACGACGCCCATGGACTATGTGATCCGGCGGAGGCTGGACTATTCCTGTACGTTGCTGCGTAATCCTAACCTGTCTATTTTGCAAGTGGCTCAGGAGAGCGGATTCCGGGACCAGAATTATTACGCCCGCCAGTTCAAGAAGATTTACCTGTGTACGCCCACGGAATACCGGGACAAATACACCTAAACGTTTTGATGAGAAAACAACAGAAACTGATAACAAAACAATAGGAACTCATAAGAAAACAGCAGGAACGATTACGTTCCTGCTGTTTTTGTCATGTGCGGCCCAAGCGGGTGCTGCGATATTGACCGGGTGTCATTCCCAGCTTTTTTCGGAATAAGCGAATAAAATAATTGGCATTCTCGATCCCGATCAGCACACCGATCTCGGATACGGGAAGGCTCGTATTTTCCAAAAGAGATTTAGCTTTACTCATCTGCAGCTCGTGCAGGTATTGAAGTGGACTCAGTCCCGTGTATTTCTTCAGGCAGCGGGAGAGATAGTCCACATGGAAATGAAGCGTTTCTTCCATATGCTTCGCATCAAAGGGACGGGTGATATGCTCTTCGAGATAGCTTATCGTTTGATCGCACAGTATTCTCGAACGTGGAGCATACTGCAGGCGCATAGCCGACTGCAGTTCGGTCAACAAGCCAGCGAGCTGACCCTGCAGCGGCAAGGAGGTTGCGGGCGACAAGCTTTGGTGAAGCTCCATCATTCGCTGCAGGAAGGGAAGAATGCTTGGTGTGTGGAGGCTTGTGAATTTGGGAATGTACATGACCTGCCGGTGCGGAGTGACATCCAGGTTGGAGCCTTTCGTGAAGGGAGTCGACCATGGAATTTGTCCGCTGTCCATCGTTCGGACAGGCTCAGGGTGGGCCAAGTGGAGCCAATATATTTCAGTTTCTTCCTCGCAAGGGCGATGCCCGACATGCAGACGGTTCGGCTCAAGCACAAGCAAGGAACCTGCTGTGATTTCGAATGGCATATCATCTTCGGTCATGTACAAGGTACCTTTCATCACAAACAGCATGTCATACAAGTTAAACGAACGACTCAGGTGCTGCTGCCCCGGGTTCCAGATGGAGTGACCGATCGTTACTAATTGCGGAAGTGGGGGGATGGTTAGCTCAAGACAATTCATAAGGCCAGCCCTTTCCATTACTTCTTGGTGCACCTATTGTATCATGGACTGAACTGCGAATGGTCGAAATTGTGCTATAAAAAGTCGTCTTTACACCTATTCGTTCAATGCTGGAAAGAATATATTAGGGGTATATGAACGAGAAAGGAAGCGAAATCATGCGATTCCGTCAAGTCCATCTGGATTTTCACACCTCGGAAGCCATTGTCCCCATTGGGGACCGCTTTGACAAAAGGCAGTTTCAGGACATGTTGAAGCTTGGGCATGTCGACTCGATTACGGTGTTCTCCAAGTGCCATCATGGCTGGGCGTATCATCCTTCGGAGGCTAATGAGATTCATCCGGGGTTAAGCTTCGATTTGCTTGCGGCACAGATTGAGGCAGCCCATGAAATCAACGTAAAAACACCAGTGTACCTTTCGGCCGGTTTGGATGAAAAGCTAGCCCGGCGTCATCCCGAGTGGCTGATCCGTGACAAGAATGATCGAACGAATTGGGCCGAAGGCTTCATGCAGCCAGGCTATCATCAATTTTGCATGAACTCTCCTTATCTCGATATCCTGATCGAACAGATTAGGGAAGTGTTGCTCCGATATGATGTAGACGGATTGTTTCTCGATATTGTGGGTATACGCAAATGTTACTGTCATAACTGTGTGGATACCATAAGGCATAAGGGGGATGACCCCCGCAACGAGGAAGCGATGAAGAGCCTCTGGGAGAGCACATATGCCAATTACACAGCCAGGGTGAAGGAGACGGTGGAATCGATCAAACCAGGTCTGCCCATTTTCCATAACGGTGGGCATATCAAGCGCGGTCGTCGTGACCTGGCTGCAATGAATACCCATTTGGAACTGGAGTCGCTGCCTACCGGCGGATGGGGGTATGACCATTTTCCTCTATCGGCCAGGTACGTACAAACGCTCGGATTCGAATTTCTTGGCATGACCGGCAAATTTCATACGGCGTGGGGAGAATTCGGCGGATATAAACATCCAAACGCACTTCGCTATGAAACCGCTCTCAGTCTTTCCAATGGCGCAAAATGTTCGATTGGGGATCAGCTTCAGCCTGACGGCCGCATGGATCCGGCAACCTATGAATTGATCGGTACGGCCTACCGTGAAGTCGAAAGAAAGGAAGCTTGGTGCGTGAATGCCGTGAACGTTGCGGATGTAGCGTTGTTGTCCTTGGAAGCAGCGGGCGTGCACCCTAAAGCCCAAGAAGAGGCAAGTCGGAACGATTCGGATGCAGGGGCTGTACGCATGCTGCTGGAGGGCAATATCCTATTTGATGTGATTGATACGGAACATGATTTTTCGAATTATCAGGTGCTGATTTTACCGGATTATGTGGCGGTGAATGACGAGCTGAAGGGTAAGCTGGATTTGTTTTTGCAGCAGGGAGGTAAGGTTCTTGCCACAGGCTGGTCGGGTCTGGATCAGGAGGGCACGTCCTTCGCCATTGATTTCGGAGTGAGATATGTGGGAGTGAATCCATACCGTCCGGACTTTTTTCATCCGTTGTTCAAGCCTGCGAGCCTGGGGGAAGCTTCCTTTGTCATGTATACGGAAGGCCAGAAGCTTGAACTTGCCGGCGGAACGGAGCTTGGAAGCAGGAAAGACCCGTATTTCAACCGCGATGTCTTTACCTTCTGTTCGCACCAGCACACGCCAAGCAGCGATGTCTATGGCGGACCGGGCATGGTAGAGAGCGGCAGCGGCATCTATCTGGCCTGGAACGTGTTCGAGGATTATGCGAACCAAGGAAGTCTGATCCTGAAGGAGACGATCCTGTATGCGCTGAACCGCCTCATGCCTAATAAAACGCTGAACACCGATCTACCTGCCCAGGGGGTGACCACCCTGCAGAAGCAAAAGCAAGAGAAAAGGCTGGTTCATCATCTGCTGTATGCGTCCCCTGTTCGCCGTGGCAAACAGATCGAAGTGATTGAGGATATCATCCCCCTATATGATGTTGAGGTGTCCATCCGGACTCCCCATCAAGTGAAGGATGTGTATTTGGCACCGCAAGTGCAGTCCATTCCCTTTAAGTGGGAGAAGGGTTCGGTTAGCTACACCGTTCCGAAGCTGGAATGCCATCAGATGGTGGTTATCGATTACGAGTGATATTGAGACAGGAAGGAAGCAAAGCGATGGACTTCAAACCGCTATCCATATTTATCGACCGCTTGACGGATTGGCGTATTCCATGGGCGGAGGTTTTGGTTTTGCACCGCAATCAAGAGGTCTTCCGCTACCGCAGCGGTTATGCTGACTTGGAACAACGTATTCCCATCCACGACAGGCACATCATTCGGCTGTATTCACTGACCAAAATTCTGACCTGTACGGCAGCCCTTCAGCTGGTAGAAAAGGGAGCACTCCTGTTAAATGACCCGTTGTCGGATTATCTTCCCGAATATACCGAGATGGCGGTGAAGGTGACCTTGCCGAGCGGTGAAATGGTATTGGAGAAAGCCCAGAGAGCGATCCGGGTACGGGATCTCTTTACCATGTCGGCCGGGCTCTCTTATGATATCCGTTCCCCTTCAATCCTGGAAGTCGTAAGACGCACAAGCGGAAGAGCACCAACCCGCGAAGTAGCGGCGGCCATCGCCGAAGAACCGCTGTTGTTCGAACCGGGGGCGAGGTGGAGCTACAGTTTAAGCCATGATGTTCTTGCCGCTGTGGTCGAAGTTGTCGATGGAAGACGGTTCGGCGCCTATGTTCGGGATGAAATTACCGGCCCACTCGGGATGTGTGATACCGGCTTCGATGTATCGGAAGAGAAACGGAGCCGTTTAGCTCCACAGTATGAATATAGCGAGTCTTTAGGTAAACCTATTCACAAGGAGGGGAACGATTACCGGATCGGTACGGAATATGAGAGCGGCGGTGCCGGGTTATTCTCTACGGTGGATGACTACGCCGTCTTTCTGAATGCACTTACCCATCAAGGAACAAGCCCCAAAGGCGTTCGAATCCTCGCAGCCGACACGGTGAATCTCATGAGAACAGATCATCTGACGGAGGCCACTCGCAGTCATTTCACGTGGTCGCAGCTTGCGGGGTATGGTTACGGGCTCGGTGTTCGCACCCATTGTTCCAAGCAGACCAGCGGGTCGCTCAGTCCACTTGGTGAATTCGGCTGGAGCGGCGCAGCCGGTGCTCTGGCGATCATGGACCCGTCTTCTCAGCTGACCGTCATGTATGCGCAGCATATGTTGAACAATCAAGAGCCCTATGTGCATCCACGTTTGAGAAATCTCGTATACGCTTGCTTGAACCATCGTTAGGAGGAATTGGCATGAGAATTCGATATGATCGCTTTCCGGGTGGCCTGCATAAGGCCATCACTCTGAGTTTTGATGATGGTCAGATTCATGACAGGAGACTGGTCGAGAAGTTTAATGAATATGGTCTCAAAGGCACGTTTCACCTAAACAGCGGTACGCTCGGAAAAGAGGGATTTCTTACACGGGACGAGATACGTCCCCTGTTCACAGGGCATGAAGTATCTGCCCATACCGTCAGCCATCCTTTTCTCGAACAGTCGCCGGTCGAACAAATGGTTCAGGAAATCACGGAGGATCGAAAGGGACTGGAGGCTCTGGTTGGTTATCCTGTGCGTGGGATGAGCTATCCTTTTGGTACATATAACGACCAGCTTGTCTCGCTGCTGCCTTCGCTAGGGATAGAGTATGCCCGGACAGCAGCAAACGAGTTCGGGTTCAATATGCCTTCAGATTTCCTGAGATGGCATCCGACCTGCCATTATCGGCAAATGGTGGAGTACGCGCAGCAGTTACTTGCTTTAAAGCAGAGGCATACCAAGATGGCTTTGCTGTATGTGTGGGGGCACAGCTATGAATTTGAGAACGACAACAACTGGGAGCTGATCGATCGGTTTGGAGAACTCGTTGCCGGAAACGAAAATATTTGGTTTGCTACGAATGCTGAAATCGTTTCGTATATGCATGCATTGCGGCAGCTCCGATTCTCGGCAGATTACCGGATCGTCCATAATCCATCTGCACAAAGTGTATGGGTAAGCATGGAAACTGACGTCGTAGAGCTTGCGGCAGGCGAATTGACCGAGCTCGGTTGATGATCCCTTGTTTGCTGTCATTCTCTGGATCATTTCTCCTAATAGATGAAGAGAGGACTGAAGTGCGATGTCTACCGAGGGAATGCAAACAACGGACTCGGAAGAGAAAAAACTTTATATACAAGCCATTGAGGACACTCTATCGAAAACGCTAAACAATATGGATAAGTTTGGGACCCGGTTTCCCCATGTCAGTCTGAATGGAACCTATATGTTGAATGCTAACGACGACTGGACAGATGGATTCTGGCCGGGGATATTGTGGTTGTGCTATGAATATTCAAACGATGAACGCTACCGAAAGGCAGCAGAAGGGGCCGTAGCAAGTTTTCGTCAGCGGCTCGAGCAGCATGTCTCCCTGGATCACCACGATATCGGATTTCTGTACAGCTTATCGGCCAAAGCCCAGTGGATTGTAACTGGCGATGAAGGCGCTCGGGAGCTGGCACTTGCTGCAGCTGATGTATTAATGAAACGTTGGCGGACTACGAGTGATGGCAGCGGTTATATTCAAGCGTGGGGAGCACCAGATAACGAGCAAGAAGCGGGGAGGATTATTATCGATTGCCTGCTTAATCTGCCGTTATTGTACTGGGCAAGTGAACAGACGGGTGATCCAGCGTATGGTGAAATAGCACAGATCCAAGCAGAGAAAACACGGCGTTATATCGTAAGAGGTGATGATAGTTCGTATCATACGTTTTTCTTGGATGCGAAGACGGGGGTTCCCATCGGCGGCGCGACACATCAAGGCTACAACAATGGTTCGACCTGGACGCGAGGGCAAGCTTGGGGAGTATATGGGTTCGCGCTATCCTATCGTTATACTGGAAATAAGGCATTTCTGGAGACTTCCAAGCGTATGGCCCGCTACTTCCTTGAGCATTTGCCCGAGGACAGTGTTGCTTATTGGGACTTCAATGCTCCTATAGCTGAGGATACTTACCGGGACAGTTCAGCCTCAGCGATCGTTGCTGCCGGACTGGCGGAGCTCATCTCCCATTTGGCTGCGGCTGATCCAGATCGTCTATATTTCGAGCAGATGCTGGCAACAAGCATGGAATCGCTAATTAATAACTATGCCACGATCGGTGACGATGAAGCGGAAGGCTTTCTTAAGCATGGCTCATACCATGTCCATGGCGGCTTATCCCCTGATGATTATATGATCTGGGGCGATTATTTCTACCTGGAAGCGTTAATGCGTCTTGCGCATGGTATTCCTGGTTATTGGTATGAGCGCAGCGGGAAATAACACTGTAATACCATAGCAAGCGTTATATAAGGCGTTGGAGATATGGATAAGAGACTTGGAAAAAACAACGTACTGACGCTTCGGGATAATGATCCTCCGTCAAACATGGTTCTATGATATGAGCCGTGGCAGAGGACATTGTCCCGTACTCTTTTATAATATAGAGATCATAATGCCTAAGGAGTGGTAGAATTGGTTACAGCAGATATTGTCAGTCCAATCTTGTCCTATTTCTGCACAAATCAAAGAATCATTCAATCAGACCATGGAATCATATAGTAACAACATCCCTTCAGAAATCGATAGCGATAATTACTGTTATACTAAATGAAAGATTTAAGAGATACATATTACTAAAAATGTATTAGTCAACTCAACGATCGTGATGAAATTGGGGCGTCGTGGATACTGAAACGTTATATGACATACTGGAAACCATTTATTTAAGCGGGTGAAACCATGCAGCAAGTGGATTTAACCAAAACTCTTGAAGAGTTAGAAGGCGAAAAGTGGAACGAACCGAATTTTGCTTCTCGGTTGGTTCTCCAAGGATATGAATTAAGAAAGAAACCTCTCTGTGAATGGAATAATGAAGATTTAAGGCTTTCGATCGGGCAACAAATGAGTCTGGATTTTCTTTTACCTTTAGCCTTAGAGAAATTAATGGAGAACCCATTGAGTTCAGGGGATCTGTATATGGGAAATTTATTTTGTTCGGTACTTAAGGTAGGACAAAGATATTGGGAAGAACATAGAGAACTGAAGAACGAATTAGATGAAGTGATCCGAACATATGAAGAAGCGAAGCGGTTCGCCAAAAAGCTTTCTGAAAGAAAGCTGCATCGGAAGCATAGGTTTATCACCGGATTTTCCGCTTAGAAGAGGGGATACCCTAAATGCGAAAAACACAGTATCTATTTAAATTGCCATGGGTGTATACTTTGCAATAATGGAAGCTGAATTAAGGCTGCGGCTCCTGCAGACATTATTGACATTTTTATAAACAACCCAAGTAGGTGGAATCAAAGATGCCTTATATGAAACCTGTAATTCGAGAACCTTATTATGATAAGCCTGTATGGATTGAGAATGAAGTGGCTCGGAAGGAGTTTGCTTTCTTATCCTCGAATAGCAGTGAAAATGAAGTTGAATTGTTTTTATTGCATTTATTTGGATACAACAGTATAGATGCATCGATGTCTTTTGAAGAATCTTTCAAAGAGCTTTTGGAGAAAGATGAAGTTGCTATTTTAGGCGGGGTTACATTTATACAGGATGAAGAAACGTTTATTATGCCTGGCTGTTGTTGCGGACTTGAAGAGCTACAAACAATAATTAATTCAATTAAAGCAAAACAAAGTCCATGGTTAGGGCATGATCCGTCACCTGGAATTATATATTATGAAGATTATGTCTTAGTGTGGTCAGATGATCCAGTAACACAGAAGGAAGAATTATTTTGTATCAGGTTTACCTATAAAGAGCTGTTAGATGGTCTTGAGAAATGCAAAAATGATTTACTAGAATTTATAAACGAACCTTTATATCAATGGATCATGGCAAGAGATGAAGAAATAGCGGATCGAATGAAACAGAAAATGCTTCAATGGTTTTTGAAAGACGAATAGTAACGGACTCAGGCAACCACCTCTGCAAGGCTCAGTCTCTGACCCAGTCACTGATTCCTTAAGGCTTTCGAGGTCGTGAATACGGGGAGCGTTATAGATAAATCGAAAAGTGAGGTACAAGGATGAGTTATAAATCTATTCTTATAGACCAATTAAACGCCTGTTATAACGATAAGAGTTGGTTCATTCCGCTCCATGACATTTTAAAAGATTTAAATGCTGCACAAGCTGCATGGGAAAATGAAAGTAAACAATCCATTTGGTCGATCGTAAATCATCTTATTTTTTGGAATGAGAAGTGGCTTGAGAGGTATAACGTCGGACAATTTGAATTAGAAAGTTCAATAAACAATGATGATACTTTTTACGTGAATCCACATACGATAAATGATTTTGAGTGGAAAAAGACCTTAGAGCGACTTGAAACAGTCTTTAATGGTTGGAATAAAGCCCTTGAGGAAAGTGATGATCTCAAACTTATCAAAGAGATTCCTTCCTATTTCAATGCTCCTTGGTGGGGCGTGGTATCCAATTTAAGTATTCATAATGCGTATCACATTGGTCAGATCATGATGCTTAAGAAACAATGGATAAGTATAGGTTGAAAATCGGATCTTTAAGAAGTGGAAGTATACGATGCATTCAACCAGCTAAGTCTGAGGACCTTTCCATATAGTACTTAAACCTGCTTGAACGTCAGGAAGCCAAACGTTAGGCAAGACCGCTTAAAATAATGATCCTGGGGGGAACACACGGATGAACATTCAACGATTCAGATCGCATATGGATGAGTTATTTGGTCATTTACTCAAGGATTTTAAAGAAGATGAAGAGTACGGTTATTGTAATTTTTCATCAGGAAATTATAAAAAAATAGGCTACACAACAAACATTACTCCTGAAATCGTGTTACAGGCTGCCGAAAAGAATATTGACTTAATAGTTACCCACCACGATGCGTGGGATTTTGTTTATGGAATGAAAGAACGATGCGTACAGCTATTAAAAGAACATAATATCGCACACTTTTATATTCATTTGCCATTGGATTATGCAGAGTTCGGTACATGTAATTCATTGCTTAGAGTATTAGGAGCCAGTAATATTATTCAACAGTCTCGTCACGTACAAGGTCAAAGCACGATTGGAATTGGAGAGATCGACACTCCACTTACAATGGACAAACTAGTCGAGGCAATGAAAAATCTATTAGGTGAGAAAATCTATTTTCAACAATATAACAACAGAGAAATTAAAAGAATAGGTATGGTTACAGGTGCAGGAAATGGAACGAACCAAATAAGGGAAGCTCTAGAAAGCAATTGTGATGTGTATATAACTGGTGAAAAGTCATTATATTCTATTCAATATGCAAAATTTATAAATATGAATATTATTGTTGGAAGCCATACATTTACTGAGATATTCGGAGTAAGGTCACTGGCTCACAAGATTCAAGAGAAGTTTCAGGACATTGAAGTTTTTCAACTAATCGAAGAACATAATGAAGTGATGGGATAGGATGACCTCACAGGCCCGGAAATGGTAAAAAGGCTGGTTCAGATTCGTCTATTAAACAGGGATGTAGATGCATTGATTATTGAGTAGATCAAGAATAACTTACTGGAATGGGAGGAATAGATCGTATGTATCAGAACGTTTACAAGTTAACTATGACATTCAAGAACCCTCAGTATAGATCCAAGCTTAGTGATTCAGTTGTTCAAAAGCAGATTCAAGCAGTAGTTACTCGATTGAATTCTTATTACCAGAATGCAACGAAGCGACAGGTCAGCCTTAAGAAATATTTGGAAATTTCATTTGTGAACGGTGAAATATTTATCACTCTTAAAACCGAAAAGCCACTACCTAATCCTGAACGAAAGGGACAGTGTATGCGGCAGTTCTCAAGGTTTTTGCTTGAGGATGGATTTGGTCAATTTCTTACTGCTTATGACCCAAAGAAATTATTATCATCATAAATAATGGCTAGACGATATGTGTGGGAAGTGATGCAGCGATATGGAAATGAATTTTAAAGAAACGAAACTTTCAAACATTGTAAATTGTAGAGAGTACGAATAGAAAGTTCATTCATATATGCGAAATTTGCGGAAAATGAGAGATATGGACGCCTCGTGAAGGATTTGAAAAGGGATGTGACTACATCCAATGTTCAGGCGCATTGTTTAAATTTGCTTGAGCGAAGGATTTCCCATTCTTAAGCGTGAACCAGACCATCAGCGCGATCAGTTTCTATTGCAAACATGTACTTCATCACCCAACGCAAGTCCAGTAATTCATTCCAAGAAGCAGACGAAGCTTACACAAGTGTTGTCCGAAAAGGAAGTTGCACAATTACTCAAATCCGTAACCAACCCTAAACATAAGGCCATATTGTTTCTGACTTATTTTTCCGGGCTTCGTGTAAGTGAAGTTGTGCGTCTGCGTTGCAGCGATTTAGCGATATACGCATGTTAGACTGAAAATATTCAGCGTATTCAAAGTTAGCTGGACCGTCTGGATATGGGGGAGTGATCACTGTGCTAAATCCCCTCTTTCTCCATATTTTTCTTTGGAAATGTCACAACATGGGTTATCATAAACGTAGTTCAGATAATCGGCGAAATGTGTTGTATTTACGAAGTACATAAATTAGATGTTAGCTGAAAGAAGTTCTTAGTTTAGGAGGAGTCTATATGATATTAGAAAAAGTTATAAATAGAATTGAAATACAAAGTGAATATAAGGATTTGGTTGATAAGTATATAGAAAATATACTTACCGAATTTAAAGGTAAGATTCATAGCATATATATGTGTGGCTCGATTCCAAAAGGAACTGCTAAACCTTTTAAGTCAGATGCGGACTTTACTATTGTCTGTGTAAATCCCAAAGATATTGATTACGAAAGATTGACAAATATTAAAGACAGGCTTTTGAAAGAATATCCAATAGTCACTAAGATTGATACGATCATTTGCTCGATTGACGATGTATTAAGTAAACCGAATGAGTGGGGTTTTTGGGTTAAGATTATTTGTGTTTGCATGTATGGTGATGACATTGGTGAAAAAGTACCACCGATCATTATTTCTCCAGAGTTCATTCTAGACTTAAATACAGAGACCACGGAAGAAGTAGGTCGTGTACGTCGTTCACTTTCTACTGCTAGTGATCACACGATGAAAACTAGATATATTAAAGGGTATTCGAAAAGATTAATTCGTGCATTATACTCTTTGGTTTTAGTAGATACAGGTGTATGGCAAGATGACATTATTGAGATGAAGAATGCCATATTAAACTATTGCGAGATTGACTCCGGTTTAGTTGATTATCTGTATGCTTGTTACTTGGATAGTAATAATGTACTTGTTGAAGAGTTTCTGGGAATTGCAGATGAAATATATAGCTATTTTGAGAACGCGTTAAATGCCATGGCTGCTTCCGGAACTTCCCTTGACTAACACCATATTGACGTTCCGGGTCACTCTGAGAAGAGAGTGACCACATCCAGCCCCCTAAGCCCGTCGGGACGTCACTGCATAGGTGTTCGGCAAGCCTCACAACTATAAGTATGCCCATTAATTAGCAATCCCGAATTTGTAGTCGAATATACCAATCTAAAGAAAGAGCTGGTTATTAAATATAGAGAAATTCGCCAGTCTTATACGAATGGGAAGACCGAATTTGTAAATAAAGTACTTAATGAATGTGGAAAGACTTTATAGGTAGTTCAAGGGGGTGGATACATCATATAACAACATATTCACGCTGCGAACCTGACTCCCCTTGGTCTGCCAAAGGTATTTCGAGGAAGTCGTAACAGGCAGACAACTCCTACGAGGCTAAGTCTTTAACCCTGTCGCTGATGGTCCTTTAAAGCCTCTCGGGTTCGTGAATACAACAACGTTATGCGCCATTACCGGTAAATATAAAAGAAAATATTTAAGGGGATAATTTATGAAAGGAAAGATACTCTTATTATTTTTTATGACGATCGTGTTTTCATCTTGTCAAAATAGTAGTCAATCGACTACCTTAAACAGCGAAACTAAATCAATAATGAATTCTAAACTGCCTCCTGATGCAGTGAGTACAGGTAATGGAACAGAATCGAAAGAAATAACTGAAGGTCGATCGGATCCTTCTAATAATGAAGTGTTATCCATGAGCATTGGGACCTACGATTTGAGTGGGGAATTTTATGATGAAATGCTTCGAAATCCTATAGATCATGATTATGAAGTGGAATTAAATGAATTTCAAAATTCCAAAGAGATTATTACAACATTGGAATGGGGGGCGTTGGAAAGCAAATATACAGAGATCTGGGATAAAGAGTTGAATCAAATATATAAAAAGCTTCTTTCTAAGTTGGATAGAGAACCAAGAGAAGCATTAATTGAATCGCAGAAAGAATGGTTACAGTATCACTTAAGGGAAACAAAATTTGTAGAGAAGACATTTATTGATAATGGTTACCTTGGATCACAAGGATCGGTAAGCCTAGGCACGATTATACGGGAGAGAATTAGGGAAAGAACAATGCAATTATTTGAATATCGATATTTGCTAGATGGTGAAGTTGAGTTTGTATACCGAAGTAAAAAATAGAGTTGGAATCTTGATCAAAGGTTTTTAGGTGATGGTTCGAAGACAAACGGTGCATGACACCATATTTACGCTTCAGGGCCATTCGGCCCTCGATCCGGCCGATGAAATTCGGGGAAGTAGAGGTAGCTGAACACATTAGATTTCGTGGATGAGATCCATATAAACTCATATGAAAGCGTATACGAAATAGCGGCCATATCTGATCGAATGGAGGATCATTAAAGTATGAAGGACATGAACGGGTTATATGTAGCGGTTATTTTAAATAAAAAGGAGTGTAGCTCATGCAAATCAGTCGAAGGTGTTACATCGTAAACAAAGTCATCGCTTGCGTTCTGTCATTCATATTCGTCATTATGGCAATAACAGTACCTGCCTACGCTGAACAAGAACAGGTTGAGACTACACCATCCAGGATTCCTTTATCCGAGTTAGAGGAAACGATTGATGCTTATGTTGCCTCTTATGAGAAGTATACGGCTGCCGTTTCCGTTGTGGCGATCAAAGATGGTGAAACCATTGTGAATAAGGCATATGGCTTTGCGGATATTGAGAATCAGCGAAAGGCAGACACGTCCACTGTTTTTGAATGGGCTTCGATCTCTAAACTGTTGGTCTATACAAGTGTGATGCAGCTTGTCGAACAAGGAAAGCTTGATTTGGAGACGGATATCAGAGAATATCTGCCAGAGGGATTTTTCAAAAAGCTCAAATACGATGAACCGATTACCCTAATGAACCTGATGCATCACAATGCGGGTTGGGAAGATCAAACGGCGACCGAAGTGTATTATTACGCCGAGAATGAAACGTATGATTTAGGAGAGACGTTGCGTAAAAATGAGCCGAAACAGATCTACAAACCGAATAGCGTCGTTGGTTATTCAAACTATGGCGTTGGACTAGCCGGTTACATCGTGGAATTGGTAAGTGGCCAACCTTTCTATGAATATGTTAATCAACATATTTTTGAACCGCTTCATATGAACGACACTACGATTCATCCAACGGGGCAAAATCGTCCAGACCTCGTGCAAAGAAGGAATGAGATTGAAGGGTATACGAAAGAGTTGAAACGGATCCCTGAGAACAGAGTATATGTAACCTTTTATCCTACTGGGGCAGCCATGGGGACAGCAGAAGATTTAGGGGAATTCCTTGCAGCGCTGATGCCTGTTGATGATAGCCATGTATTATTTGCGAAGAGGGATACGTTAGACGAAATGTTGTCAACAAGTCTATATTATGATGGGACTTCGATACCGCGATTTGCGCATGGGTTCGTTGAGATGGAATACGGGGTACCTACACTGTTACACGAGGGGAATTTAAAGGGATTTTCAAGTAAAGTTGTCTTTGATCCCAAATCCAAATTTGGAATGGTGGTCATGACGAACATTGCGTTTGAGGAAATTTATTATTATGGGCTTATTAGCAAAATCTTCGGTAACAGCACATACGTTAATTCGGTTACTTCTGAGGGAGGAGGATATTTTCAATCCGCACGACGGCCTGCCTCTAGATTTACCGATTTATTTAGGCAGCTGGATATAACCAAATTTTCAAAAGCGGAGTTAAGTAGTCTTTATAATGTGGTCGAGCATAATGGCGTTGTTGAGAAAATTTCCTACACTCCTTACCTGGATTACTTGCCTGTTTCGAGTTTAAAGGTAAACTTGATTAAAATATCTTTTATTCCTGTAGCGCTAGCTATCATTTTCAGCTTAGGTGCTTTGATCGGCTATTTAATCCGGATGCTTCTTTACAAATTTAAAAAACGAGGAAATCCTCCAACTCATTTTGATACATATTATTTTGCCATTCATTTCGCAGGTGTGTTGCTGCTTCTGAATCTTTTTATCATCTTTACCAGACTTCCAAGTTATCCCGCTTATTCTTCGTTACGCATTCATTTAGGGTTTAACCTACTATATGTAGTTCTGGCCGTGGCGTATCTTGGCTTGCTTATTTATAAACTGCGGAAGAGCAGTTACGGCAAAAAGCAAAAGGTGATGTACATCATGTCTGGCATCTCGGCTTTTATATTGGCTGTTTTTATCGTCGGATGGAATTTGTATGTTTAGAAAAGTAGGAATTGATAAATGGATGACTTAAGCATATGGAGAGATGCCATGGTTAGACTTCGTAATGCCGATCACAGGATGCAGGATGTCAAAGGTAAGTTATTCATAGATCAAGGATAAGGTGGTCAAAGAATGGAAGCTAAAATGTTGTTTGACGTTGGTTTAGTCTTTGAAACACCTGAATTCGGAACCGTCGTTATGGGTGCCAATGCAGAGTTAGATGGACTACTTCCTTCAACAATCAAAGAGATAATCGGTGCACAGATAATCATTAAAAAAAACGGATGGGGAAGAACAAATATTTGAAGTTGATTCTACTCAAATTAATCATTCTATAGCCGACAAGAAGAATATCGGTATATGTTTGGGGAAGAGATATCCCCTGACGAAATATCTGCTGGTTTAATCGTCTACTGTTATTCATCAGGACAAATTGATCAGTAGTGCAGGCTTGAGTAGATGCTATGGAGTAGAGGTTTGTCATTGAACTTGCTATGCTTATCCTCTACTTTTACAACATCATAAATGTTTCGAAAGCATCGGAAGGTCGTCTGATTCCCTATGGGATGATAAAGGGCCTTCCTTTTTTGTTTTTCAGAATTTCGGAGAAAACATAACTATGCAAATAAGGTTGCGTCTGCGTTGCAGTGATCTGGATATTGAAAGGAAAACAATCATCGTGAGACAGGGGAAGGGGCACAAGGATCGGAAGACGCTTCTTTCAAATCTTGCCTGGGATATCGTGCAGAAATACATGGCTGAATATAGACCTAATCGTTGGCTGTTTCCGGGGCAATCTTCTGATCGACATCTTACCGAGCGGAGCGTGCAGAAGGTTTTTGAAGAAGCAAGACGACGTGCAGGTATTGAGAAAAAGGAAGTATTCATGCACTGAGGCATTCCTTTGCCACTCATTTGTTGGAAAACGGGACAGACCTGCGCTACATTCAGGAGCTGCTTGGTCATACGAGCGCACGTACAACTCAGCGATATACGCATGTTAGTTCGAAGAATATCCAGCGTATTCAAAGCCCGCTGGATCGGATGGATTTTGGGGATTGAGGGCCACTCGAAGTCTCCCTTATTCTCCAAACTTTTCTACGCAAATGTAACATTTTGGGTTATCATATACGTAGTTCGGATAACGTACAGGATGTGTGGTATTTACGAAGTACATAAATTAGATGTTATATGTAATCCCTGTAAGAGCATAAAGATCAAATTACCATGGAGTGATTTATATTATGGGATCCAGAATCATGCATTTGATTATCGGTCATAAAATTGCCGAAAGATTGAATATTGAAGATAGAACTTCGTTTTTACTAGGTAGCGTTGCTCCAGATGCTGTTGCTACAAAAGACGAGTCTCACTTCTACAGAGGTGAACATCAGAACTTTACAAGACACATAGACTATCAAGAATTTTTAGACAAGTACAACTCATATTCAAATAACAAGTATGTGCTTGGTTATTTTGCCCATTTAATTGCAGATGAACAGTGGATGAAGGGATTTTATATGCCTTGGCTGAGAAATCGAATGGAGGAAGATCCGGGAGTTTATCCACTTTACCATAATGATTTTAAATTACTGAATGGAAAGCTGTTAGAGCATTATGGATGTACGGATGAAATGAGAAATGCAATCCTGAATAAAGCTAGTGAAGTTATGGATTTGGATGAAGTAAAATATCGTGATGCACTCGAATTCGTTCCTTATGTATTAGGAGATATGGAATATGAAGAACAAGACGCAGATGGAGCACTGAATGTCTTTAGTTTTATACAGATCAAAGGATATATCGAAACATCAGTAAATGTGGGAATAATGAATTTGAGTAAATATATGTAAGTAAGAAGAATAGGATCATTAGCGGATTCAGAGAAGACAGGGACAACATATAACATAATATTCACGCTGCGGACATTCGTCCTGGGTCCGGCATACGCCGGACACTCAGCATACGCTGAGTCGTGAATACAGGAACGTTAAGCGTAACTTCTGAAGGGCTGATTAGGATCAAGTTAAGAGCAGAGAATGGTTGAAGTCTGATTAAACCGACGAAGCAGATTCGGAAACGGAGCACGCGCGGCGAGAGTAAATCAGACGTAGCATATGAGTATAATGTAAACATTGAGTAAGGAGAGAAGGAATGAAATTCGAGGACAAGGCTAACGAGAATAATGAAATAAAAATCTCCAAAGATTCAAAGATGTTTTTGGAACTGAGAGAAATCGTTAACCGATTTGATCCTGTAAGTTTAGTAGAAAATGGCGCTCCAGATAATGAGCATGACGATTTAACTACAGCCCTATTAGAACTTCTTTTTAAAGAGTCGCTCGATGAAGTTCGTGATCTTTTGATTAATTGTGAGAGATGGTACGGATATGATCCGAATGATATTAAAGAAGAATATAAAGAAAGATATCACACAAAGATTGATCGAACACATAAAGAAATTTTAAATTGGTATGCCATGAAAAAAGAATTAAAGATTAAAACGTTGTAGGAATGATGAAGTGAACTTAGAAACACAGAAGCAACGCTTAACATAATATTCACACTGCGGGCATCCGCCCTTATCCGGCAGTCGCCTGATACCCGACATGCGTCGGGTCGTGAATACAGGAACATTATGCGACATCATCGTGATATAATCATGGCAAAACGAATCAGGGCAGGAGAAACAAAATCCATGGATGACTTTACAAAGAAGCGGATTATGAAAATCATGGACAAATATACACAAAATGCAGCACCAGAACATGTGAAAAACCAGATTAAAATCAGTTATAAGATCAGAGGAAATCAAGTGACATTAATTGAAGAAAGACAAGGATACAAAATTGATCAATGGGTGCAGATGCCTGTAGCTCAGTTCAGATTAGATGAAAACGAATGGGAAATATATTGGCAAGACAGCAAGGGGAAATGGCATTTCATAGATGACATAGAACCGAATGAAGATTTTGAAAAACAGTTAAAGATCGTGGAAGAAGGGCATAACGGACTGTTCTGGGGATAAAATCGAAGAAGCCAATGACATCTCATAACATAATATTCAAGCAGCGGCTCCTATGGAGCCTGGGTCTGTGGGGTGGATTTCGAGGGGGCATTTCAGCAGACAACTCTTCGGGTTCATGAATACAGAAACGTTATAGGAAATCAGCGCAAAACAAAAATATAAACATAGCTAAACCAAAGATGAAAGGAGAATACTGATGTATGAGAATTCTGAAAAAAAAGATATGATTCTTTAGAAAGATCCAACTGTTTCATTGGTGGTAATGATGTGTGGCGTAGCGGGCTCTGGTAAAACTACTTTTACTCAGCAGTTAGAGAAAGATGGTTAAAAAATAACCAAATTCAATTTGAAAAAAGACTCAGGGCGTAGAATAAGCAACCCTGAGCCTTTGTTGCGTTCAATAAAATCGTAAGCCTTGGACGATAAATAAGCCCTAGATTGCCGCTGGTATAGTAGACTGTCGTTTTCCTATCCCAATATTATTTAGTGTTATTGTCTTATAATAAGAATGTCTCGAGGTGCTCTTCCAGTGCTTTGAATTTGAGATATTTCCGTGTTAGTAAGATTGCGGCCTACCAAAATTAACGAAGATGTGACGTTGTTGAAATTGAAATTACCCAAGTTAGCCACATTTTGACTGCCACGGAACACCCGGAATGACCCCTGAAAGTTAATTCCCGAAAACAGTACAAGTGTTACTTGAGTGCTTTGCACAACATTTCTGAGTCGAAAGCTTGAAAGCGCATTGTCAAACCGAAATGCTCCAAGATCACGAACCGCAACCCCTCCACGTCTGAAGAGGATCCGACGACCAGAAAAATTGTTACGAGACCAAAGTGAAAGACGTACATCACTATTTGCCAACTAAATCACTCCTTTTCTAAGGTTGATATAGTGTATTGCGGTTTTTAGGAATGGTGTAGACAAATAGAGCAGGGTAATAGTCTGATTTTACTAAAATAGGATAGGTGTCGGTCGTATGACAAAGAGCGCTGATATAGTCGAAAAATTCAATGAATTTTTTATGGCAACGGAAAGGCAGAACCAATCTGGAGAAGCAAAGCGTTCGCATAAAAGCTTTCTGAAAGAAAGCATCGGAAGCATAGACTGATCACCGGATTTTCCCCTTGAAATAAGGGATCAAACTGGGGATAACAGCGATCGGAAGATGGTACTGCACTCGAAGTGGTGAACGGAGAGATCGCTGGTTTTATTTTGACTAAGGAAATTGATGATGTTAGGAAGTACAATTATTTAGCTCACTTTTTTGTTCTTCGTAAATATAGGAGATTGGGTGTTGGGAGAAAGGCTGCAGAACACATTTTGAAGAAATCTAGTGGAGAATGGGAGCTTTATCAGCTATTAAAGAATGTACCAGCACAGAAGTTCTGGGATAAGGTAATAGAAGAAGTTTCAGAAGGTGAAGTAAAAATTAGAATGGATAATGAGAAGAGGTATCAAACCTTTACTTGTAAGTAGCTTCATGGCTGGCTCACATTACTCTATATGTTCATGCTGTATACCAGCTGTGTGTGTTGTAGATATGTCCTCAGCCTAAACCTGTTTATAATTTGGTATGCTGCGTTGATTGGCACAGACACTTGGTTGAGTGAGGTAAGGATAGTTTGCAATTCGATTTCACACTTTGCTATGCAAGGAGGATCCTATGAAGACCATCGTTTACATGGTTAGGCATGCGGAGTCACCATACACGGAAGGCACGGAGAGAACGAGGGGACTTACCTTGGAGGGTAAGGTGAAGGCGGCCCAAATCACAGAAATATTAAAGGATGAAGGAATACAGTCTATGATCTCAAGTCCTTATGCCAGGGCTATTCTAACCTTGGAGGGGCTGGCAGCAGAGTTGGAATTAGATATTCAGGTTATGGAGGATCTTCGGGAAAGGCATTTTTCAGATGATATGATTGCTGATGAAGAATTTGAGCCTGCTGCGAAAAGGATGTTTGAAGATCCTGATTATGCATTACCGGGAGGCGAGTCGAACAAGGTTTGCCAGAGTAGAGCTGTAGGTGTATTGAAGCAGATTTTAGAAGATGATAAGGGGAAAAAAATAGCGATCGGCACACACGGACATGTGATGACGTTGATGATGAATTACTTTGATTCAATTTACGGATTGGATTTTATGAATCAGACCAGCAAACCGGATATCTACCAGTTACAATTTGAAGAGATGGAGCTAGAGAAAGTGACAAGGCTGTGGGAAGAATAGGGCAATTATAATGCATGAGAACACTTGTTTGTAAATGTGGATGCAGGTAAAATATAGATATCATTGAATATGGAGGGGGTGATTTATTGAGACATGGAACGTGAAGAATTGGCTGGTTTTATCGACAAGGCGGCTAGGCTGGCTGGATTGGACATTGGAGAGGATGAAGATATTACAGAAAAATGGAGAGAGTGGTCGTGCGATCGGACCGAGAAGAAGGGGGGATATTCATGGATCAACAGGAATATGGCCGCTATTTGTTAGCGATGGGCGGTGAAGAGTTTGAGCCGGAAGATGATGAGCAGGTTGAAGCAGACCATCTTTACGGATTTTTCCAGTGGTTTGTGCCATCGGGAGTAGGTGTTGAACGTGTGTTTGAGCCGATTCCAGACGGCCAGCGTTTCTTGGACAGAATACGTCCGATCTACGAGATGTTGAATCCCGAAGACTTCACCGGCGAATATGTACCAGGTTATTTCAACGGTGGACGTGAGGATGCTTCGGAGGCAACGCTGCGTGGCCTGGGGGAGGAGTTAATTCGAGGATTGAAAGGCCTGTTCTCCATGGTACCGGAGGATGACGAAGCAGCGGACATGGCTAAGGAAGCATTACAGGATTTGGCCTGTCTGACGGAAGTCGTCGTGCTGCCGCAAGGGGAAATTGGCAAGTTAGAGCAAAGAGCGATTCAAGGCACGGATGAGGAAGATCGCGATACCGTTTACGAAGCACTTGGAGAACTTCTCAGCTCACGCAGCGATTACGATGAAAACATCGAAATCTTGAGCGAAGCATACTATTCTATCGCTTGCGATTATTGGGTAGCCTATTATTTGCAATGGCCCCGTTATCAAGGTTTGCAGGAGGCGGAAGACTGCCTGTATCCTTACTTTGAGCTATACCGCTATGGCTATAACCTTCACTGGACTCAAACGAAGCTATTCATTGGCAAGCGTTAAAGAGCGTTGGGGCTGGGAATTAGCGGCAGAACGTCCCATAGCCAAAACAGAGGACAAGAAAAAGAAGAATGAAAGTGGAGTAGAATCGTACGTTTACTCTTGAAGTAGAACACCTGGAGAGACATTGATATGTTAAACGGAGATATTCTAAGCCTCCAAGTCATGTTGAATATTTTGCTGAACAAGGAGTTATCGGTATGAAGATCGAACCTACGAAAGAGTTTGCTTGTAAGCTAAGCATTATGCTCGAGAGTAAACTGATCTGGTACAAACACTTTCAGCCTTTTTGTGATGACATTATCCTTGCATACACGAAACCGCCGTACTGGATCATAGAATTAGCTGCGGTGCGTTATCAAGGCAGTGCTATTGAAATCGTTAACAAATACATTCTCTCAGAACCTTTTGTTGATGATTACCGTAACTCATTATTCGATCAATACATTGCTTGTTTGTACATAAAGTACGATAGAAGAGAAATATCCTGGGCCAGCTTTTTGCTGGGGTCAGGACAGTATGCAGACAGTTGTGAGGCTGTGAAAGAGCCTTGTGAATACTTCTTTGAATTATTAAATGAATATGAAGCTGAAGAATTCAATATTGAGCTTGAGTATAAACAAAGAGAAGAGATACAGGATAAGTTTCGGAACGAGATTATTGAAATGCAGGCCATGTATGATGTATTTAGGGAGTATTTTAAACAATATATTATGAAAGAGAGAGGAGCATCAGATGGAGCGAGGTAAAGGTGTCAGGAAAGAAGGGAATAAACTATCCCAGCCAATGGTATAGGCTAAGTGTTGACGCACTTGGTCTTTCTTTAAATTTATGATAACACATGAGAGAAAAGATGAATCAAAGCTAAACTGAAAATAAGGGGGAGACCAAGGAAGCTTCCTATACAAGTTGAATGAACCCTTGGATTATGCGCTTGAAACAGCTCCAAATTAGTGATGCAAAAGAACGTACTCTTAAAGATAAGCCAATTTAAAAGATAAGGGTGATTGATGTGGAACGAGGACTCATTATATTTTTGAACGGAACATCAAGTTCGGGTAAGACGAGCATCGCGATGGAAATGAAAAAGCAGGGAGAGATTCCATTCCATCATCTATCTATAGATCAATTTCTCCATAATTATGATCAGTTCATCGATACTACATATCCAGATATGAAACCAACAAGAGAATTGGAAGCCAATGTGATGTCAGATACCCTTTTCGGCCCGATTGGCTCATTGTACTATGCAACCATTAAACTGTTTTCGGAAATGGGTTTGAATGTCATCATGGATACGGTCATCAGCAATGACAAGTGGTTTAATGATTTTTATGATTTGCTTTAAGATTATCCGATATTGTTTGTAGGCGTACACTGCTCCAAAGAAGAACTCGCCAGAAGAGAGCAGAGCAGGGGAGATCGCGAGATTGGACTTGCCCATTCCCAGTTCGACTACATCTACGCCTATGATGAATATGATCTGGAAGTGAATACGGAAGAACTCAGTTCGGCTGCATGTGCAGAAAAGATATTAAGCTATATGAAGTCTGAGCAGGAATACTCTGCATTTAAGAAGTTAAGCAGAAGAGAGGTTAGTGTTTTATAGAAGGTGAATGCCTCAGATCACACCATAGGGACTATTGCCTATATGTCCTGAGCAGGAAGAACTGGCTACGGTATTGGCAGGAAAAAGCGTAGCTCTGATCCCTCCACTGGATTCTCTCGTGCGCGTCCATTCGGCGGGTCATCGGACAGGCGCAGTGCTGTACTGTGATCTAGGTCTGCGCGTTCCGTTATTTGTAGCAGACACCTCTGACACGGCCTATCTTATCTCGGTTGAGAGATTACCGGCTGTACAAGCGAGTCATTACTTCTTGCTGAGTAATCAGCTTATGCAGGATGGGGTATCGACCACAGAGCAACGGGTCCTGGGAATGGTTGGTGGGGCTGAGGGACAGCAGGTGCATTCAGTTGATGCCGCGATGTGGATTGGTTGTTATGGGCTGATGGGTATCCATGGGATTGTGGATCAGATTGAGCAGGCGTTGTTGGGGTGAGGGTAAATCCTGTGCCACCTATAGAGAGGCTAGTGAATTATCTAACCAGACGTATAGACAGGTCATCTTTTGTCTCAGGAGGGGGAAAAGTGGCCTGTTTTTTAGTTTTTAGCGAGGTACAGATAAAAGAAGAGTAAGTTTCGTTATCGGAACGGTATGTTTCATACGATGTAATATAGTCAACATTCACAATGCAGACGTTATGAAGGCTAGATCCATATTACACTAAAGAAAATCGAAAAAATATGCTTAAAGTCCTAAAAATAGTTCATAAAGCACAGGAATTCTCTTCGAGAATGTCGCAAAATGGGTTTTATCTAAGTAGAAAAGGAGATATAGTATCCATCGAATATGAGAACACATTGACTAAATATAGTCTGCTGCTTACCTTACAGCAATGGTTGCACATTCAGGATTAAATTTAAATGACAGGGGAAATAGTCAATGAAGAACGTAATACGTAAATTGATGGTCCTGCTTACCATTGCATTAACCTTCCAGACGGGACTCGGTAATTATATTACGCCGACCACCTTCGCAGCTACGGGTCCTGTGTTAACTATAACTGGAGGTTCGGCTTCATTCGTGGCTGGAGATAATGCGCCCTCCACTCCGGTTGCTATCGACTCTGGCGTAACCATAACTGCAGATAGCAGCACTACCCTTGCAAGCGCAACAGTGGCGATTACAGGCAATTTTTATGCTAGAGAAGATGTACTGATTTTCATCAATGACGGGCGGACCAAGGGGAACATTACGGCCAGTTATGATGCATCTACTGGCATGCTGACGTTGACATCATCGGGCGGAACTGCAACGTTGGAGCAGTGGCAAGCCGCTTTGAGATCAATAACTTATACAAATACGGCGATCACGCCAAATACGGCGACGCGTACGGTTAGCTTCACGGTGACGGACGGCGTCAATACAAGCAGTGCGGCTACGCGAACGGTGACGGTGACGGCTACGGACCAGACACCGATCGTGACCACGAGTGGTGGTTCGACCAATTACATCTCTGGAACTTCGACTTCGGTCGCTATTGACGGCGGTCTGACGGTATCAGACCTGGACAATGCAACCTTGAGCAGCGCAACGGTTAGCATCACGAGCCACTTCGACGTGGGAAAAGATGTACTGGCTTACATCAATGATGGGGCGACCATGGGAAATATTACGGCGAGTTATAATTTATCTACCGGTGTGCTGACACTGATATCATCAGGCGCAACCGCAACGTTGGCGCAGTGGCAGAGTGCGTTAAGGGGAATTTCGTTCTCAAGCACGAGCGCCACGCCAGGGCAGCGCATCATTAGCTACGCTGTAAGCGACGGAACAAAGACCAGCGCTGCTGCTACACATACTATGGAAGTAACAGTGATCGCGCCTCTGAGTCTGACTACAAGCAGCGGTTCGGCTTCATTCGTGGCTGGGGATAATGCGCCCTCCACTCCGGTCGTTATCGACTCGGGCATAATGTTAACCGCAGATAGCAGTATTACGCTTGCAAGCGCAACAGTGGCGATTACAGGCAATCTTCATGCTGGAGAAGATGTACTGAGTTTCATCCATGACAGGCTGACCATGGGGAACATTACGGCCAGTTATAATGCATCTACTGGTGTGCTGACGTTGACATCCGCGGGCGGAACTGCAACATTGGCGCAGTGGCAAGCCGCTTTGAGATCAATTACTTATACAGATACAGCGATCACGCCAATTACGGCGACGCGTACGGTTAGCTTCACGGTGACGGACGGCGTTAATACAAGCAGTGCGGCTACGCGAACGGTGACGGTGACGGCTACGGACCAGACACCGATCGTGACCACGAGTGGTGGTTCGACCAATTACATTTCTGGAGCTTCGACTCCGGTGGCTATGGACAACGGTCTGACGATATCAGATCTGGACAATACGACATTGAGCAGCGCAACGGTTAGCATCACGAGCCACTTCGACGCGGGAAAAGATGTATTGGCTTACATCAATGATGGGGCGACCATGGGAAATATTACGGCGACTTATAATGCATCTACTGGCGTGATGACGCTGATATCATCAGGCGCAACCGCAACGTTGGAGCAGTGGCAGAGTGCGTTGAGGGGAATTTCGTTCTCGAGCACGAGCGCCACGCCAGGGCAGCGCATTATTAGCTACGCTGTAAGCGACGGAACGAAGACCAGCGCTGCTGCTACACATACAGTAGAAGTAACTGTGATGATGCCTCCGAGTCTGACCACAAGTAGCGGTTCGGCTTCATTCGTGGCTGGGGATAATGAGCCCTCCACTCCGGTCGTTATCGACCCTGGCATAACGGTAAGCGCAGATAGCAGCACTACGCTTGCAAGCGCAACAGTGGCGATCACAGGTAATTTTTATGCTGGAGAGGATGTGCTGAGTTTCATCACTGACGAGCGGACCATGGGAAATATAACAGCCAGTTATAATGCATCTACTGGTGAGCTGACGCTGACATCCGCGGGCGGAACTGCAACATTGGCGCAGTGGCAAGCCGCTTTGAGATCAATTACTTATACAGATACGGCGATCAAGCCAAATACGGCGACACGTACGGTTAGCTTCACGGTAACGGACGGCGTCAATATGAGCAATACAGCGACACGAACGGTGATGGTGACGGCCACCGACCAGTCACCAATTGTGACCACGAGTGGTGGTTCGACCAATTACATTTCAGGGAATAGTACAGCTTCGACTCCGGTCGCTATTGACGGCGGTCTGACGGTATCAGACCTGGACAATGCAACCTTGGCCAGCGCAACGGTTAGCATCACGAGCCACTTCGACGCGGGAAAAGATGTACTGGCTTACATCAATGATGGGGCGACGATGGGAAATATTACGGCGACTTATGATGCTCTCATGGGCGTGCTGACGCTGACGTCCGCAGGTGGAACCGCAACGTTGGCACAGTGGCAGAACGCATTGCAAGCAGTTACTTACAATAATACATCCGTCTCTCCCGATGCGGCGACGCGCACGATCAGCTTCACTGTAAGCGATGGTACCAAAGTTAGCAGCATGGCAACGAAGAGCGTTACCTTGCAGGCATTAAGCAGCTTAAGGGCTACTCCAAATATGTTAAGCGTACTGACCGGGCAGACGGCATCGGTGGCGATTACAGCTATTTTTTCAGATCAGGCGCATATGGATGTGACCTCATCGGTAACCTGGACTGTTCGCAATCCGTCAATTGCTAATGTTATCAGTGGGAGAGTTACAGGTAAAACGACAGGCAGTACTGTCGTCAGTGCTGTCTATGGAACCCAATCGGTAGATATAAACGTAACAGTAACCGGCGCGCCAGTTTCGGGGCCAGAATCCTCTACGAGCAGTTCAACCAATACAAGCACTTCAATCGATACGAGCACTCCGGCTAAATCGGACCCTTCAACGCCTCCTGCTCAGGAGACCAAGTATTTTCACGCTCTTGTTGAAACCGATCGGCTCTTAGCTTTTATACGAGAGGCATTGGCGGGTAACTCTGTAACGTTCCAGGATGTGGCGTCCCATTGGGCTTCCAAAGATATTTTATCCGCTGCCAAGATAGGTATAATCAATGGCTACCCAGACGGCAGATTCAGACCCGATGCTTCTATTACGAGAGCAGAGTTCAGCACACTTCTTGTTAAAGCATTTGCCCTACGTTCAGGAAGCGGAAGGATTGAGTTACGGGATATCCAGACCTCCTGGGCGCGAGAATCTATAGAAATTCTTGCTTCTAATGGAGTTATCAACGGGTACTCTGACGGAACGTTCCGTGCTGATCAGAGGATTACACGAGCCGAGATGGTTGCTATGATTTCGAAAATTCTGATTTTTCAGGATAGTCCATCTGGCGATGCCCCAACATTCGTTGATGTAGCACCCAAGCATTGGGCGAAGGAGATCATAGAAGCGGCTGCAAGGGCTGGATTACTCGAGGGCAAGAGCCAAAATAGGTTTGAACCGGACGCCAACCTCACGAGGGCGGAAGCGTTAACGGTGATCATGCGCATACTGAGAGAGAATCCCACGATAGATCAATTGCTGGGTTAACCATGAAATAGCTCATAGCTTCTAAGCTGAGCAGAGGTAAGGAATAGATTTGTCCCCTTTTTCGGTAGGCAGTGTATTGATAAAACCTGCTACAGTGAGGGGGCTTACCATTATAATTAAGAAGGCATCGGAAGGTCACTTGACTCCCTATGGGAGGAAGAAGAGCCTTCCTTTTTTGTTTTTATTACCATAACTAAAGGTTTTACAGAGTCACTGCACATTTATATCCCATATAATCCTGTATATATTCAGCACATTCGTCAGATTAAAGGGGAAAAGTGGGAATCATCCCCTACACTATTGCTGCACTAAAGTTACGAGGATACAGTCACAAAACGATTAAAGCGTATTGTAAACAGGTCGAACGTTTTCTGAGCAGTCTTCCCCTTGGAAATAAGGATGTGATTACATCCAATGTTCAGGTATATTGTTTAAGTTTGCTTGAGCGAAGGATTTCCCATTCAAGCGTAAACCAGACCATTAGCGCGATCCGTTTCTATTGTGAACATGTGCTTCGTCACTCTACGGATGTCCAGTATATTCGTCCCAAAAAGCAGACCAAGCTTCCACATGTTATGTCTGAAATGGAAGTTGCTCAACCAATCCTAAACATAGAGCAATTTTGTTTTGACCTATTCTTCTGGACTTCGAGTAGGTGAAGTTGTGTGTCTGCGTTGCAGTGATTTGGATATTGAAAGGCAGACACTCATAGTGAGACAGGGAAAGGGGCAAAAGGATCGGAGGACACTTCTTTCAAGTCTCGCCTGGGGAGTGGTACAGAAATACATTGCTGAATATAGATCAAGTCGTTGGCTGTTTCCAGGTCAATCTTCTGATCGACATCTTACTAAGCGGACCGTGCAGAAGGTTTTTGAAGAAGCTCGACGACGCGCAGGTATTGGGAAAAAAGGTTATTATACGTGCGCTGAGGCATTCCTTTGCCACTCATTTGCTGGAAAATGGGAAAGACTTTCGCTACTTACAGGAGTTACTTGGTCATACGAGTGCACGAACAATCCAGCGATATACTGATGTTAGCACCAAAAATATTCAGCGTATTCAAAGTCCATTAGATCGTATGGACATGGGAGATTGAGCCCTCCGAATATTCTCCCTTTTTCGCCAAATTTTTCTTCGCTAATTTCACAACATGGGTTATCATATACGTAGTTCAGTTAATGGACGGAATTGTTGTTTTTACGAAGTGCATAAATTAGATGTTATGTGAAGTGAATGAAAAAATGGGGATGAAGAAATGTACTATTTTGAAACCAATGCTTTAACAGGACTTTCAAATGTGTTGAAAGAGTTAGTAGAAAGTAATAATACAATATATACCTCTTATCTTTCGATTTTAGAATTAATTTCTGGTATAGACTCTGAAGAAAAATTTTTAAAGCGTAAATCAATACTGCAAAATGTTCGAAAGTCTAACATGAAAATTGTTTGGAAAACTCCTAGACAAATTATTTATGAGTCATATGAATTATGTTGTGATGATACTTTTGATATTAAAATTGCTCGTACTATGTTTGACCGGATTTTATCATCTGAAAGTTATAATAAATTGAAAAAATATTCAGACAATATCAATGAAGAATGCAAACTAGAATATTTTGTTCAATATGATGAAGAAATATCTAAAGCTGGTATTGATTTTTCGAAAGAAGACATTATCAGGTTTTCGAATGCCTACCCGAAAGATACAAGAAAGGAAATTAAAAATCACCTTTTAAATACTGATTATATTTTTGCTCAAGCACATGTAGAAAGTGAAATACTCATCAGAAGCAATTTAGAAGAAATAATTAAAATTGAAGGGCTAACAGGAGATTATTTTCAACTTATCAAAAAGTATGATAGAAATTTAGATGACTATTGCTTTGTGCAATCTTTTAAATCAATAGAGAGTATCATTAAAGGTAATGAATATGGAACAAATGATTTAATGGATCTGCTTCATCTATTGTACTTAACTAAATCAAATATGATTGTTACTAACGATGAAAAATTAAAATTATTAATAGATAGGACAAAGAGATTTAAGTATATAGATACCGAATCAGTAAAAAACATCAATAACCCTTAATAGTCATTAAACTTACACTCCAAAGAACGAAATGGAGCAATAAATAAATTGGTAAAATGCTCTCTTGCATATTTATTAACATCACCTAACATAATATTCATGCTAGAACATTCGTCCTTGGTCCGGTATTCGCCGGACACCAAGCATACGCTGGGTCGTGAACACGTTAGCCGAAATTTGTTTAAAGAAGAGGTGCGAAATAAATGGAATAAGATCAATTTAAGGGCAGGCTGGCCAGCTATTATAAGTTTCGTAGAGAGTGTAGGGCAGTTAAGAGGTTGTACTTCATTACAATATACTCGTATGAAGAAAAGGCACAGCAAATTATTCAAGATAAGCTGGATTTGAAGATAAATGGATCTTCAGAATTTCACTTTAAGGGTGAGTTAATTGCACGTTCTCCTTATGAGATAAATACTAAATTGACAAGTAGATATCCTTCGATTTTAAGAGAATTTCTATTTATTAGATTGATGTCTTTATTAGAAACTTTCTTCTACGAAACACTTGGTGAGCTATCTCAAATAACTAATTTACCTTTCAGAAATAACAAAGATATAAATTATAAAGTCGGAGAGTTACTTTCAATCGACGATATTCAGGTCATAAAGAAAGAAATAATAAATACTGAAATAAGATCAATAGTCTCTCAAGGGTTCAAAGAAATAGATCGATTTTTTTCGAAGTTAAATATCATTTTTTCTAACTCAGGAGTGAATTTAAAGCAGCTTGGATATCTATATGATATTAGGAACTTGCTAATCCATAATAATGGGGTAGTAGATGATTACTTTATTCACAAACATTCATATCAGGATAAATCTAAAAAAATTATCATAACAGAAGAACTATTACTTGAGACAATAAGTATTTTAAATAAATTGTCTAAGTTTATTTATTCAGGGCTTGATAATCAATTTAGTTTGGTTCCAAAGAAAGTAAAAGATAGGAAGGTAAAAAGTCCAAGAGAGTCGGATGATGAAGTAATTATTGAAGAAGCATATAAAGCTTCTTTTTTTATAAGAGATAATCTCAAAAACCTGTTGAATGATGATTTCCAGTTCGGTTTTTCAAACACTTACAAATTCATTGAAATTAAATCTGAAGTAACAGTATTAACTGAATATGAAGCTCAGTGGACAGTTGTTGGATCGAGAAAAGTGATAGGTGAATATAGAGGTTTTTTAAGGAAAATGAAGCGTTTAGGATATTTTCAAAATCTTGAAATGATGAAGGTTAGATCAGAAGAGCACTAAAATCAGCTAACATAACATTCACGCTATGGGCATTCATTCTCGATCCGGCATTCGCTGGATACCGCTGGGTCGTAGAATATAGGAACGTTAGCTGAAATTCAATAGGAAAGGATTATTTTATGAAAAGTATAGCAAGTTTTTGATGGAGAGACATTAACAAACCTTAAGAATATTTCTGAGTTAGAGTTTGAGTATTTTATAGAACATTCAGAACGTATAAATAAATTTGTGAACGATTATAAAAGGATTTCAATAGAAGTATAAGGAGGTAATGGATAAATTTATAATTAATTATTTAGATAACGCAACTAATATAGGCACAGCTTCTTTCCTGAGTGAATTACCTTAAATATCTGGCATCTTTTAAATCAGTTCTAGATCATTGGGAGACGCATTTAAAGAGATTATATGGTAATGATTCAAAGCAAGTCAAACATCCAACATAATATTCACGCTATGGGCCTTCGCCCTATGTCCGGCATTTGCCGGACACCAAGCATACGCGGGGTGTGAACCCAGGAACGTTATCTGAAAGACTAAAGGAGAAAACAATGGCAGACAAACTTCTAAGACTTTATAAGAAGGATTTGAGCTTGTTACAAATCATGTTTAAAAAAATGAAGTGGCAAGGCTTTTACAGATCCATTATTGCTATACTTTCAAGTATCATCTTAATCATAGCATTAAAGTACAATCTAAAATCTGATTGGAGCAATGCTTCTTTTATCTCTTTAATAATTTGTTTTGTTGTCTCCTTGAGAGACTTGACCTTAGAACGAGATCGAATAATTAAATTTGAGAATAATGGAAAAAACTATTACCAAGTTAGAATTGAGGGATTAAGAAAATTTTTGAGAAATGAGGGCATTGATACAGATCCTAAAAAGATAGATTTGTTGATAAAGCTAGTAGAAAAGCAAGCTGAAGAACAGAAAGTTCCATTCTTTGTAGGGAGAGGAATTCTTTTAACCGTCCTTTTACCCATTGTTTCAGCTACTTATACAAATATTTTAAATAAATATACTGATGACTTAACTACTGTTTTGACAATATTTCTAATCATTTTGGGAGTTATTTTACTTGTGTTTATCTATGCTTCTTTTTTTAGATTTATTTATGACGAGTTTATTAATGGAGACTATCAAAGATATAAAACTATAGCTAATGACTTGCGAGAATTGCATTTTAAAGTAGTATAGTCCTTCATATAACATAATATTCACGCTGTGGGCATACGCTCTAGGTTTGAAGTTGCCGGACACCCTGTACACGCTGGGGAGTGAATATAGGAATGTTGGGCGTAATCAGAAACGAGAGGTCAATTTAAATGAAGTTTAAACTTGTGGTTACGATAAAGAATTAGAGAATAGTCATATCATACCTTAGATTTATATATAAATGGATCAAAAGGACAAAGGACATCGTTAAAAGCATAGTCTCTGCTAATCAAAGAATTATTCCGGCATACTTCGTTTAGGGTTTAAAAGTTAGCCGGTACTAATGCAAGTAAATATAAATAAGTGAGGATCACTGCAATGGAAAGGATATATCCGAGGACAATTTTTGGAATTCCAATGGAAATAAAGAAGACAGGGAAACAATATATTGTAGAAGTCCCACATTTGAATATGATCACAAAATCGGATAGTAAGGGAAGAGCTATTAGAGATGTTTTTGATAAAGTTAGAGAAAACTTGAAGGCTAAATCAATTGAACCCAGGGCTATTGAAGATCAACAGTATTTTCAAAATGTTCAAATACGAGTGTTTAAAGCTAACCAAGTACTTACCAGACTAGGTTTTACAATTATTGCTGATGAGGTAACTAAGCAAGATATGAGTGTAATAGAGGCTATTTATACTTCAATTGATGTAAACAAGTTAAAAGAATCCGAGAGATATGAAATTGACGATAAACTAGCAAATGTTTTTAGTAAGTATGTTATGAATCCGGCCAACAGGGCTTTGAATATGAACTCCCTAATAATGAAAGCCGAGCATATAAAGAAGTTTTCACATTTAGTAGATCAAGCTTATATGAGCCTGTTTCGTGGTGAATTTATCTCAACGATAATGATACTCATGCCTGTGATTGAAGGAGTATTATTATCGTTATATGGATATGATTCTAGTAGTAACAAACCAAATGAGAATCAGCTTTTAAATAAATGGGCGGAATTAGAATATAATCACGATTCGAAACAGTTTCCCCATTCTTTTATGTTTGACGAATATATTAGGGCTTTCATAGATATATGGGAGCAAACTATTTTTAATAAGCATCAGACTGCAAAGGGAAACTTATTTTTTAATAGGCATTATATATCTCATCTTATGGGAGAAGGAAATTTTTATACAAGAAATAATGCAATTAAGATGGTATTACTTGTCGATTTGCTTGCTTATGTAATGGCTATCTCTCACGGACAACATCATCGTTTTTATTATGATACAAAAGGTGATGAATATACAAGAAGGTTCATGCACTATAAAAAACTTGCACTGAACATGCATGACTACAAAAGTTATTATACATTAATGCGCGAGCATTCATATTTTGAGAATAATATTTAGCTTCTCACTGGTTAAAAATATATTCCCGTAGCTTTATTGACTTCTTGGTATGTCTATGGGGAGTTGACAGACATAGAGAAACTTTTAAAAGATGTATGTATTACTTTTAAGGAGTGGGTAGAGTGATTATCAATTTATCAACAACAGATGGAAATTTGGAGATTGAATTATCTCCTTCCGTTATTCATAAAACATATAATGAACAAATTGATTTCCCTGAGATCGAATTTAACTCTGATGTATCTCCGATTATTCATTCAATCAGACTGATTTCTTCTTTAGAATTTATATTAGATGAAAATAGGAATACGGAGAGGCTTGAGGAGCTTCTTAAAGAGAATTACTGGATTGATGAGGAGAAGGATCATTTAGTAATTGCGGAAATGATAATATCGGAGTTTCCAGAACTATGGAGAGATCGAATGGATGTAAATTGGTCATATTGGCTCGATGCAGTAGATGGGGATCATATGGTTGTAGGTTTGAGAGCGGATGAAATAATAGAAAGGGATTTATACGACATGCCATTTGATGGAGGTAGTTTGTATTATATTAAGAATTTTACTGTACATAATTCGTTCAGTAATCAAGATATAGAAAAGAATTTACTTCGATACACTTTTGAAAATTTTCTCCCCCATGTAAACGGAATGGTATTTTTCATTGCTCAGGATATTGACTTTGATGATGAAGATAAAAAAATCATTAAGGATAAAAAAATGACAGAAATACTTGAAACCCTTGGATTTTCTCGTAACTTTAATTCTACTGTTAACGATCTGATTTTCGAGATCGAAGTACATAAACTTCAAAATTCATATATCTATCCTTCATTTTAAATAGAGTATCCAAGGTAGTGCCATAATTAAGTTTCTACTTACAGAGATGCTCTCTGAGAAAAACGGTTGTTCTGAACTTCAGCGCAGCCGTTTTTTCTTGAGAGTGTAAATCCGTTAAACAGGATAATTACTCGAGCGATTCAATAAGGCAGTGTTAAAAAATAGGGAAAATTGGAATTTGGTACTTTTTTTACTCGGGGGATCAATCGGTTTATTTTGTTTTGATTCGATATCCGCATTATAAAGATCACATTTTCTTGTACAATTTTGATGAAGTGAGAGTGTATACCATGAAGTATAGATAAACTCATCATAAGGGACTGTTCATATCAAGCATTACAAGACATGATGCAGTTTAGACCCATCAGAGAGGTGGATGTATGAGCCGGTTGCTTGACTTATTGGAAGAGGAACGGCGCAAGCTTAATCAGCTTGGAGAGGCATCCTTGAAGCAAGCGATTCCGTTGTGGGATAATCCCGAAGTTCAGGATCAGAGCCGAAGGGTAGATGAACTGGTGGCCCGAGTGGGTGAAATGAAGGCGAGACATAACCAAATTGTACGATGATGAGTGAGGTACATAATGCATATGGGAGGATGAGCAATGGATTTTCCACCGTGGTTGCAACAAGCAATTCAAGCTAGACTGGATGAGGTCTCTGCCCGGATCGAACATGATCCTGAACTGAACCGCATACGTGGGGAAACAGACGAAGCGTTTGAAGCTTTATTTGCAGGCGAGGATGTCGAGCAGACACCTGAATATGCTGAGTGGGAGAATCGTTACATTGTCGGCAAAGGAATAGAGAATAGACAGTTATACATGCAAGGGCTCAGAGATGGAATTCAGCTTTCAGTTTTCTTGCTGGGTCAGTCGATGTTGACTGACAGGGGGAATGATAGAACGGATGCCTGATTGTTTGAATATCTGGGATCATTATAAGAAGGGCGAAGAGTTGAGGACGGCAAAACGTCTATGAGGTTCTGAAAAGTTTTAGTCCATCCAAGCGAACCCATAAATCAGGGGGGAAGCTACTTCGATTCCTTCCTAAAAAAACAGCTGAAGCGTGTATATTTCGCTTCGGCTGTTTTTTTATTGCTCTACTTTTCCAAAATCCAAATCCTTACTTCCCGCTCACCGACTTAAACCAATCATTCACTTCTTGCGTGATCTGATCTCTGCCATTGGATTTCCAGTTGGCGACGAATTGGTCGAAGGCGTCGATCGGCAGCTTGCCGTAGATGATTTTGTTGAAGGTTTCCATTTCGGACTGGCGGAGCAGGTTCCATTTGGAGACCATCGTTGGCGTTGCTGCTCTGGTGAAGTAGTTTTGTTTGCGGATGTCGAGCTGCGACATCACGACTTTGGTAGCAGCCCAGTTTTCGGGTTTGCGGAACTCGGCCATTTGTTTTTCGTATGGCGTTTCTGGTTTCTCGCCGTCAGCCAGCTTCACGAGGGTTTTCATGTACAGATCCGGGATACGGGCAGGGCCAGTCAGGAACGGGAACTCGTTGGAGAAGTCTTTGATCTTGTCTTTATGCTGGTTGGTTCTCCGTCCACGATGTCCCAGTCGTACCCTTTGGCAAAGCCGTATTCGTATTCACTGTCTGCGGCCGGGTTAGCTTGGTTGTCGAGCAGGTAGTTACAATACAGGAAAATGGCTTCCGGATGCTTTGCATCGTTGTTGATCATGATACTTGCGTTGACACCAGAGCTTTGCCACTTCGTGCCGATTTTGCCGTCTGGACCTGCCGGAATCGGGTAGACTTGATTTCGGAACCAGGTACGTTCTTCAACAGAACTAATCAATCCCACAAGGCCATTGTGAGTACAGTACCATCTTCATCGCTGTTATCCCCGGTTTTTTTTGAACTCCCCTGTCTGAGGAGAAACTCCAGTGAACAGCCTATGCTTCCGATGCAGCTTTCTTTCCGAAAGCCTTTAGGCGCACGTCTCGCTTCTCCAGATGGGTTAGTGTGGCATGGACCCAGCCAAGTAAAGCGCAGATTGATAATTCAAGAAGAAAGCCGGCTAATTCGTCGGCTGTTTTTTGATTCACTCAACGAACGCGCGTCAAAGCGAGAGAACTACTTAACAAAGTTAGCGCCTATTGTTTTTAACAAAACAATTAAATAAAATATTATTGTATTTATTTCGATATAATGCTACTATAAATTTGTTTCCTAGGAAACAATAAATTGTTTTTATTTTGAGCAAAACAATCCCTAAGGAGGAAGCGCATGCAAAAAATCAATCCGAGTACCCTTACCCAAACAGTGACCAATCTCATTTCACAAATCGTCATTGCACCCGCTTCTCCTTTAGCTTTTATTTCCGGACAAGTTGCGTTAAACGAAAAAGGCGAGTTGGTCGGAAAGGATGACTATCTGCTTCAGGCCAAGCAAGTCTTTGCCAATCTGAAATTAGCTTTGGAGGCCATCGATACCGAAGCGGAGAGCATTGTTCAAATGAGGATATATGTCGTAAACCATAAGCCTGAGTTGGTTGAGTCGATTTTTCAAGCCGGCTTTGAAGTATTCGGAGACGGATGGCCCCAAACGGCTAGTACCTTTATCGGTGTTCAGGCGCTTGCCTTTGAGGAATGGTTAATTGAAGTGGATGCCATTGCAGCGATTTCCAACTAAGAGAGGAGAACTCTAAAAATGAATTATGATGTTATTATCATCGGCGGGGGACCTGTCGGTATGATGTTGGCCGGGGAGCTCGCTTTGGCGGACGTGAAGGTTTGTGTTTTGGAGAAATTGAAAGATACCACCCCATACTCTAGAGCGCTTAGCATCCATCCTCGTACATTAGAAATTTTGGACTTGCGAGGTTTGAAAGCGGAATTGTTGAAGATCGGTAAACCGCTGCCGACCGGGCATTTTGCAGGCTTGGAAACACGGTTGGACTTTACGGTCATCGACTCTTCATCCAATTATTCATTGTTTATCGCCCAATCGGAAACCGAAAAGGTACTGGAACGCAGAGCCAGAGAGCTGGGTGCAGAGATCCGGCGAGGAATGGAAGTAACGTCCATCTCACCGAATTCTGAATATGTCGAAGTGATGGCCGCTGGAACAGAGGGCGAAATGACATTAACAGCAGCATATGTTGTTGGTGCGGACGGAGCCGGAAGCATTGTACGTAAACAGGCGAACATTCCCTTTAACGGAACGGATGCAACGCTTACTGCGGTCCAAGGCGACGTTGTGTTTAAACGCCCGCCTGCAACGAGTGTCGTTTCCCGCTTTGACGAGAACGGGATGATCATGATCGTTCCTGTGACTGAAGAGCTGCACCGCGTAGTCTTTATCGATCCGGATCGAACATCCGTTCCAAAAGATACACCCGTCACACTGGAAGAACTACGCTCGGGAATGCTCCGCATGTTAGGGGACGACTACGGGATTTCAGATCCGTACTGGATGACTCGCTTTGGCAATGCTACTCGACAAGCTGACCGTTACAGGGAGGGAAGGCTTTTCCTTGCAGGGGATGCTGCTCATATTCATTTCCCTGCCGGAGGACAAGGGATGAACGTGGGACTGCAAGAGGCGATGAATTTGGGGTGGAAATTGGCTGCGCAAGTGAAAGGATGGGCGCCCGAGGGGTTGCTCGATACTTACCATGAAGAGCGTTTTCCCGTCAATTCAGCATTGCTCAGCAATACACGTGTCCAAACCCTGCTATTTGGTACCGATTTTTCGTCGACTATGATCCATCTGCGGAGAATGATATCGGATTTATTGGAAAGTCCGGAAGCGAACTATCGTTTAGCGAGTCAAATTGCAGCCGTGGATGTTAGCTATAATGTGCCAGATGCAGTTTCTGCACATCCGTTAAATGGTCGCAGGCTTGCAGAGATCAAACTGCGTAAGGAAAACGGCGATGTCTTCAGCAGTTACGAACTTTTCCGGGAAGGCAAATATGTATTGCTTAATCTCGTTCATGATCAACTCGTGGAAGGCATCATTCGTCGTCTGCCCGATCAGCATTTCACATTGGTCAGCGCGACGTTGGCGGAACCGGCTCTGGACTGGAACAATGTGCACACCGCCATGATCCGTCCGGATGGATATATCGCATGGGCCATTTCCGATCAAGAACGTCCATTGGAACGATGCATTGAGGAAGGAATTAGGAGTATCAGCAAAGGGTAACGCTTTTTTTTAACCTTATTGTTTTGAGGAAAACAAAAATAGGCCCGGAAGCCTCTGATTCATCGTTTTCCGGGCTTTTTTATTGTCCGAAATATAAGCGCATCAAATGTTTTTTGCGAAACAATCATGTATAATGAGGAAAGATACGCGAATAGAGGAGAACGAAGAAAATGCAGCCCATGGATCTTTCGAAACAATGGATTTTTAAAAGCTTCATCCATCTTATGAGTCAGCAGGACATAAGGGAAAGCAAGTTATCCGTCCGCATGAGTGAGGAAATACATAAATTCGAAAAGGAATTTGGTGAAAAGGGAAATTTGACCTTGTCGGAGATTCACCTCATCGCATGTATTGGAGATTTCTCACCGATTAATGTCACCTCCATTGCGGAAAAAACCGGATTAACCAAAGGCTCCATCACAAGAATCAGCAAAAAACTTCTGAAACTGGCGTTAATCAAAAGACAGCAGATGAATGACAATAAAAAAGAAGTCTATTACGCTTTGACCTCGAAAGGCCAAAAAATTTATGTGATCCATCATCGGATCCATCAAGAAATTGAAGAGCGATTCATGAATTTTCTAGATAAGTACACTGCTGATGAGCTTGTTTTTGCGAGTAAGTTCATTCAGGATTTAACGGAATGGGATTATTAAATGGACGCTCTGGCGACTTCAATTTACGTTTTTTGGGGTAAAAACCCGTGATGACAAGAACGAATAGCCACGCCATGATCAGCATCACATAATCTTTACGTCCGGAACTTAAATTTAGTATTTGCCAAACATATGAAGCATAGAATAAGAGGGCACCGGCAGCTACTAAAAGTAATGTCCTACATCCTAATTTTACAACATATTTATCCTTAAGCCTGGTGAAAAAGACTCTTCTACCGGTAGCCATTCTTATACCAAACATTATCACGTAAATGCCAAACAAGGTCCCGATCGAAATGGATAGAATGAAATTATTCGTTCTCGATTGAGTCAACGAAGAATGGCCCTCCGGTAACGAACCGGTTACATATTCAATCCATGCATGGTAAATATCCTGTCTCAGATCGATTCCATTATCGCTGTTCGTAAGAATGACCAAACCTTCTTTGGTTTCCGGGACAAAACCGTACAATGCATGCCAGCCTCGATTGTCGCCAGAATGGTAAATGAACGTCTGCTCTTTGGATAGCTTTCTGATAAATACGCCCAATCCACTCTCACCTATTACTGGCTGCTGCATCTCCTCTACAAGCTCGTTTTCGAGAAGTCCATTCCCTTGCATCCGATTCAAATGGTCCATGCTGGCCAGAATCAGTTTCATCATATCCGTGGAGTTCGTCTTAAGTCCAGCCGCTGCCTGCTCGGTAAATTGGTAGTTCGGAAGCTCCTGTCCGAAATAACCGTATGCTTTTGACATCCGGGGATCGTTGGGATCTTGATGGAATGAACTCGAGTCCATGCCTAGCGGCTTAAGGACTTCTTCCTCCATATAACGTTCAAATGCCATTCCAGTAACCTCCTCAATCACGAGCTGTAGAATGGTATAGCCCCCACCAGAGTAAACCTCTTTTTCCCCGGGCGTATCGGTAATCCTCACAGGTTCATTAAATAGGCCTTTTCCGTTCAACGAATCTTCTATACTGGAAAGCCGGCTTTGCGGTGCCGTACCGAGATACCCTTTATGGGCAGATAAGCCTGCCGTATGACTTAACAATCGTTTTATGGTGACCTCATCAGGATTAAACTTGGCGTCAGGTAATTTCCACGAGGTCAAGTACTTTTCAACAGGGTCGTCGAGCGAAACGAGCCCCTTTTCTACCAATTTTAGGACTCCCCATGCTGTAACGCTTTTGGATATCGAGCCCGCCTGGAACAAGGTTTGATCGGTCAGTTCGATCTTGTTTTTCTTATCGGCATAACCATAGTTGAGAAGATAAGCGACACGACCTTCGTGAACTATGCCGACGGTCAATCCGGGTACATCATATTTATCCTGCCATACCGGAACCTGTTCATCTAATAGGTGCTTGAATTCCTCTATTTTTCGTGGCGTCTGAGAGAGGGGGGCTGCTTCAACCGTCTTCACATACTCCCCAACTGAAACCAAGATCACGACAAGACATACCAAACATCGAAATAGATTTTGTACCTTTCTTTTGCACACCCGTTTCACTCCTGCCATGTTAATGAACTCGCATATTTACAATAGCACTGATTCATTGCTTCGCTCGATCGATTTACCTTACATTTGCCGTTTTCACCTTACATATTTGTCATATGAGAGAACCTTCGGGCACCCATGATATTCTTGAGGCTTGTTAGGTATTGCTAAAATAATCTGACCATGTAGTAAGCCATTCCTGGTCAGAAAGTCAGATAAGCCCATTTGAGCAGAGGCAGCCAGACTTCCTGCTTTTTTATTACGCTATCTGGAAACGGTAACTGAATAAATCCAAGAAGGTAGCCGATCTACGTTATCGGCTACCTTTATCAAGTTTACGCTAATATGCTATCAATCGGAGTTACATTATAATATGAGGTATAAAAAATATGGAATTATTCGAGATTGCCAACTACCAGATTTGGGGGAAAGAGATGGTTAGAGGATATCAAATTCCTGAGACTCTACAACGATTGTTTCGGTTAGACGAGCAATTAGTCAAAAAGTACGGTAAAAAGTTTGATGATTTTTTTGGGGCCAGGTTAACCTTTGAAGAGGAGGGTTACGATTGTACTCCGGATGACGCCATTGTCTTCTTATGGACGGGGGCAGATGGGGATCACTTTGTTTTTCTTACTGATGGGGACACCGTAGACTCATTAGAAGAAGCCCCAATTTTCTTTATACAGCCGATGAGTTTTAGTGACCCGTACAAACCTGTTGCAAAAAACATAAAAGAGTTCTTAGCTCTTTATGTACAACTTAGAGAGCTTTATCTATTTGAATGGCTGCCAAGCTACAAGACCGAAGAAGCATTTTTGCAACACTATAAAGATGAATTTGAAAAGGATATTTTAGAAAATAAACAGGATCAAGATGTCTTCATAGCAGCCATTGAACAGGAAATCCAACTCCCGAAAATTGAAAGGGTATTTGTCTATATTCAGGAACTTAACGGATTGTTCCAAAAGAGACTTAAGAATTTAAAGAAAAGTTACGATATGAATGGCTAACGGGAAGGAAAGATTATGGGATATAATGGTATAAAATCTTAATTGTGATATTAGGGGGAGTTACAATGAACATCGCTTTTGCAAATGATTCGGATTACGAATACATCAAAGGCAGGGACCGTCATATTTCAGAGAACCTCATATCCGCCAAAATAAAGGGGAAAGAAATCTACATCATAAGAAACCTGGATGGAAGTAACATCGGATGGATGAGGTATGGTTATTTTTGGGACAACATCCCGTTTATGAACATCATTTGGATCGATGAACCATTTCGGGGCAAGGGTGTAGGGAATAAAGTTGTTCTCTTCTGGGAGGAGCAAATGAAACAAAAGGGCTTCAACATGGTCATGACATCTACCCAGGCTGATGAAGGCGCACAACATTTCTATAGGAAGCTGGGCTATCAAGATGCTGGATGCCTATTACTGGATACACAACCATTGGAAATTATCCTGACCAAGCCATTAAACTAGCGGAAACGGCGGCAATAAAAACATAAAAGGAGTTGAATGAGAACGATGACAGCATCATTTTCACATCAGCCTGAAGGGTACGAATGTCCATTTTGTTGTATTTGGGGGATCGAGCGACCCAATCAGGGAACCAAACAAAGGGATATCATCTATCAAAATGAAAAGGTAACAGCATTTATAGCGGGTAAATGGTGGCCAAACAATAAAGGACATGTTCTTGTTATTCCGAATCAACATTTCGAGAATATCTATGAACTCCCTGCGGATTACGCTGTTGAAATTCACCGTGCGGCACAGCTTACAGCATTTGCAATGAAAAATACATATGGATGCGACGGGATTTCTACGCGGCAGCATAATGAGCCTGCCGGCAATCAAGACGTGTGGCACTATCATCTCCATGTGTACCCTAGGTATGCGGACGATCAACTTTACCTGTCAAAGGGTTCACCGTCCGATCCGGATGAACGCGCTTTCTATGCGGACAAGCTGCGTTCCTGGATAAAGAAAAATGATTAAATACTTGTCTTTTTACGAAATGCGGACGGGTTTATGCCAGTCCATCTCTTAAATTGTCTGCTGAAGTGAGAAAGATTTTTATACCCTAATCGATTTGCGATTTCATTCAAAGATAACTCTGGTTGCTGCAATAAGATTTTTGCTTCTTGTAATTTTAGCTCGGATAAATATTTTCGAGGTGACATTTGGTAAATCTTTTGAAAGACTTCTAAACCATAATTGGGGCTGATCCCAAGAGATGCAATAATCGGCTGTATGTGAACGGTAAAGTCTACTTTACCGTTTGTTTCTATGCATTTTTTTTTGAAGGTCCACTTGATGGCCTCTGCAATTTCCTTGGCGTATTTTGCAGTGGTCATGGATTGATTTGTTCTTACATTCGAGTTTGTTGGCTGCAGATCCACAAGTATTTCTAATAATTCAAAGAGGATAACCTGTGCTCTTAATTTTGCTGTTGAAAATGAAATCTCTTGATCTTCTAAAATGTCAATCCATTTTTGAAGACAGCTCCTTAACCTGCTGTAATACGGATTATCAGGCGTATAGACCCAATCGCAGTTTTTCATGATCTTCATTCGCAAAGAAGGTTCATCAATATCGAAATGAGCACAAAAATAAGTCATTGAACCAGAAGAGATGCAATGATTGGTATGTTCAAAGCCAGGAGGAATAAGAAGAATTTCGTTCTTTTGGATGACATAACGGTCTTTTTCAAGACATGTCTCCTGAGTGCCATCTAATACAATTAATATCTCAAAAGCATGATGGAATTCTTTCGTCATGGACCAGTGTGAAGGAACGGTCTGCTTATGGGCACCGAAAAAACGTATGTTCCAATCAATACGCGGAAGCAGCTGTGTTGTATCTCCAATAAATCGTTGTATATCGTTTTCCATTTTGAGATCCCACCTTGATTTGGGTAAATTAAACCTTCATTGTGCAATCGAATTTCAAGTTTAATCGTTATTATAATATAAGTGAGCAGCAGGAAACGCTTTCGAAAATGACCATGATTTATGTTCTATTATCGATATTTAGCAGACGCATGTTTATTATAGTCAAAAAAGAAAACGGTATCAACATGTTGCTTGGTAATGAAAAAAAAGGGTAAGCTGCATGCCGGGAAATAGAAAGCGCTTAAAAATGCGATTGAAAGGGAAAGAAGAAATGACAATGATTAATAATCCGATAATACCTGGAATGGCACCAGACCCATCGATTATTCGGGTGGATGATGAATATTATATCGCAACGTCTACGTTTCATTGGAATCCAGGGATCCAGATCTTTAAATCATCAGATTTAGCCAACTGGGAACTTATTAACTTTGCATTAAAAAAAGGGGAGGTTGATTTAAGGGGAACACATACACCCGCCGGAATCTGGGCACCGCATTTATCCTATGATGCTTTCACAAAGAAATACTGGTTAGCCTACTCCCATATGATCAATATGGCCGGTCGTGAATTTAATGCGGATTCATACGCGATGTGGGCAGAAGATATACACGGGCCATGGTCAGCGCCGATGTATCTAACCTCCATCGGTTTTGATCCAGCCATTTTCCATGATGACGACGGAAAACACTACATTTCCATCCTTGAATGGGAAACAAGAGAAGGCTATCAAGCGCCCGGGCATATTGTCATCGCCGAGTATGACTTGGAAAAAGGTGAAGTCATCGGTGCTTGGCAGCGAGTAACACAAGGGTTTACCAGTCGTGGGTGCGCAGAAGCACCGCAAATTTATAAACATAAAGACTATTATTATCTTATTATTGCTGCCGGCGGAACAGGCTATGCTCATGGTGTGGAGATTGGACGCTCCACAACTATCTTTGGCCCCTATGAACCGCATCCATCGAAAGAACCGATCATCACGTCTTCACCGCGGCATCTTTTTTCACTTGGCGATCCGGATGCGGGACATTTTGAAATGTACAATCCACATTCATTGATGCAAAAAGCAGGTCACGGTTCATTAGTTCAAACCCATACGGGCGAGTGGTATATTGCACATCTGATGTCACGCCCTCTGGAAGGAACTCTCTTAAATCCGTTAGGTCGGGAAACATCGATTCAAAAAATGAAATGGTCACAGGATGGGTGGCTCGAAATGGAAGATGGATCAAACCTGGCCAAAATGGAAGTAAAGGGGATGGAGGGAGTCCAGTTATCGCCTGTAGGATCCCATGACATCCATGATCATTTTGATGATATAACCTATGATATTCGCTTTATGACTCCCTATCGAAAGCAGGAAGCAAGTTGGGTAAATACAATCGAACGTTCCGGATATCTGCGCATTTACGGAGAAAACTCTCTTTTTTCGCAAATGAATCCTGCAATCATGGCAACTCGCGCGACATCATTCCATTATGAGTTTCAGACCAGAATTGAATTTCTCCCTGACCATTACTCCGAAACTGCCGGTATGGGACTCTACTATGATTCAAATAATTGGATCTATGCGCACTTAACGTATTCAGAATCATCAAATGGAACGGTGTTGAGCTTATTGCAGGCTAATCTAGGTAAACGTAAAGAATTGGTTCAACAGACGATCCCGGTTCTTGACAATGTAGTTGACTTAAAAGTTATCTATAAGTCGGGTATGGTGGATATATTTTATCGGTTGAAAATAAACCAGGAGTGGCAATTATTAAAAAACGATATCAATGCTATGTATTTATCGGATGAAGGCGTAAACGGCGAACCAGGTGAAATCGGTGGATTCACAGGACTGTTTAACTTCATAGGTTCGGTTGACGCACATCAACATGACTCATACGCAGACTTTGACTTCTACTCCGTAAAGAATTTTTAGACGTTCAGAGAGGAAATTACACATGAAAACGATACCGCTTAAACGATTAGTGCCCGGATTAATCATTGGACCTGCCTCCTGGCTGGGACCATATATTGCAACAGCAAGTTTATTTTTGCCTGCGATGATACAACATTTGGATGCTGAAAACAAAATTAATATCGTAGCCTTGTTCTCCGCATTAGGGATGGTCGTGGCAGCCGTTTCTAATATGATCGCCGGATATGTCTCTGACCGTACCCAATCGCGTTTTGGTAAGCGGACGCCTTGGCTTGTCTCTGGAGCTTTTGTATTTATGTTGGCGATGATCTTCGCCTCAATGGCTACTTCCATACCTGTTTTGTTGATCAGTTGGATGCTTGGCCAGGTTGCATTGAATTTTATTGTGGCTCCAATGGTCGCTTGGTTAGATTTAGCACCCGATCATGGCAAAGGGACGGCTTCGTCCGCTTATGGCGGGCTAGGTATGGCGCTTGGAAACAATGGTTTTACGATTCTAGCCGCCGTTTTTTTGGGGCAATATCGTTTAGGGTTTGTCATCTTTGGCATCATTACATTCATTGGTACACTGATCGCAGCGTATATTGTACGTGAACCATCCAATTTGGATGAGAAGATGGATCAATCATCATCACCAACGAAGAACGCGTTTTCATTCAAAGAATTGGTTACAGTGTTCCCTAAATGGTCTATCGGTCGTGACTACTATTTGGCTCTCATTGGAAAACTCTCTCAAGGCATTGGGAACTTTGCAATAACAGGGTATCTGCTGTTTATCATGACGGACTTTTTGCATAAAGATACAACAGCAACACAACAATCGATACAGTTAATCAATATCATCATGTTAATATTTGGAATTGCCATGGGGTTTATTGCTGGCCCGATCTCGGATAAGTTTAATATCTTAAAATTACCTGTTGGTTTATCTACCATTTCATTAGGAATTGGAGCACTGAGTCTGTTCTTCCTGCAAAATGATGTGGGTATCATGGTTTATGGGTTTTTGGCTGGTCTGGGTATGGGAATATGGAACTCCTTGGATAATTTATTGAATTTAAGAGTTATTCCTGATAAGGAACGAGTGGGATTGTTTTTAGGGATATACAACTTGGGAAATACGGTAACACAAGCAATAGCCCCCGTAATTGCAGCATTTATGATTTCACAAATAGGGTTTTCATCCATTTTTGTAATGTCATTTATTCTTGCAATCATCGGTGGTATATCCATCCTCTCTATAAAATCTGTAACTAGATAGTACCGTAAGGTCTTACATCCATTTGGATATGTTGAGTAAACACAATCAATATAAAACCATGATACGAAGGGAGCCCGTATTGCTGTGGAGCTCCCTTATTGTGAGTTCATGCGTCCAATACCACTAATATGGAGCTTCTTTTGTCTTTTCCATTAAAGGGCATCCTCTGTAAGTTGCAGTAAAGTCGCACGTCGATCATCGGGATCTGCTATCCGCTGAATGAGCCCATCACGCTCAGGGTGCTTCTTTTTGGTGGCCAATTCATTCATCTCGTATTCTTATTGGATATGATGAGAAAACTATCCTTAAAAATGCTGGGGATGAGGGTTTCAGACATGAAGAGATTTATCGGATCATTGCTAACGGTCATCATTTTCTGGATAACAATACAGCCTGTTTGTGCAGAGCCAAACGATGAACCATTGAAACGGCTTGTGCTGACTTTGTTAGCTCCAAAAATACAGGAACAGATTAACCAATACTATACTAATAAATTTACTGTATCACCTACGTTTACGCCTTTTTTGGATGGAACTGATGTAGACGTTGAATATTTTTCTTCACATATTGAGGTTCAGGTTAAAACACCCATTGAACTCCCTCAAATATGAACTAGTTTTCTCACTCAAATACGGAGGATTGAGGTGCGCGCTCGAAGCTCATGCAGGTCCGCCATTTATGGTAATCATCGCTGGCTTGTTGCTCTTATTAGTAGGAGATCGTTCTAGTAAAGCAAAGAGAGGTATGGCTGTTTTTCGGAATGGATCTATAGCAAGAACCCCGTTATCTGATTCAACAGGTAACGGGGTTTTTCATTATTCTAAACGATCGGATCTGCGCACTTCGATCTGAAATTGATCGGAATACGACTTGAGGTTGCCTGCAAGGCTGGCAAGCTGTCCGGAGATGTTCGACAGTTCGTTGGCCGAACGTTGCTGCTCTTCAGCACTTGCCGCGACTTCTTCAGTCATGGCCGATGTTTCCTCGGTTGCGGAAGCAATATAACTCAAGTGCTGTTCCACCTCCTGACGAATGGAGTGCATATCCGCCGTCCGGCTTTCCAAACGTTTAGCCAGCTCCTGGACTTCGTTCGATAAGCGGCTAACCTGCCTAAACGTCTGGAGGCACTCAGCGATCTGTTCTTCCTGTTCCTTGGCTGCAGCCATATTCGTATCAAAATGACTACTCATACGTTGTATCTCTTGAACGAATGAACTCAGAATTTCATCAATCTCCTGAATCGAACGTTCGGATTGCTGAGCGAGGTGTCCCATTTCACCAGCAACGACAGCAAAGCCTTTCCCCGCTTCGCCAGCCCGGGCTGCCTCGATGGAAGCATTCAGCGATAGAATTTGAGTTTGTTTTAAAATGCCGTGAATTTGTCCGCTAATGGTAGAGGCGAGTTCCGACTGAGTCGTCAGGGACTTAGAGATTTCCTGCTGATGCTCGACACGCTTGGCATTCTCCCGGCCCTTCTCAAGCAGAGCCTCATGTTCTCGCGTAACTTGTGCTTGTACGGCAGATAGCTGTTCTGAAGTATCGGTGAACTGCTGCACATATGAACCTACTTCATCCATGATTTTGCCCAGATTCTCGGAGTGCTGGACGGAGTGTTCCGTCTCTTCAGCTTGTTTCATGGAGCCTGTGGCTATTTCCTCGATCGCTCTGGAAAGTTCTTCGGTCTGACGCAGGTTTGTCTGAGCCGTTTCGGCAATATGGTTTGAGGACTGCTGGAGCGTATTGGATCCTTGCTGTATTCCCATCAAAATATTCGTCAATTGGGCAACCATGACATTAATCAAATGACTGATATCACCGAGCTGGTCGTTTGTCATAGGTGTGGATACGACTTTGAGATTCCCATCGGCGACCTGTTCGAGGCTTAGCTTAATATCGCGTACTTGTCTGAGAATGCCTCTTACCACAAATAACATCATGACCAAAGATAGAATCAGCACAACCGCAAAAATCGGGATGATGGTCCGATACGCATCATTTACGGATGCCTTGGACATTTGATTCACGGCTGCAGCGGAAATATCGATGCCCAGGTAGCCGATTACAGTACCTTGCGAATCCTTGATTGGCGTAAAGGAGGACAATAGCTGCCCCCAGGTCGGATCTTCAACGATGCCTGTTGTGACGACTTCACCGTTTAACAAGCGCTCCTGAATCTGGGGATTGAATTCCATGGCAGTCCCGTAAGGGCTATATTCCGAATCGTCCCAATCCGCTCCATCCACGGTGTAGATCCATCCGTCCGAAGTTTTGTTATACATATAAACATATAGGGCTCCAGATTGAAGCCTGACTTTAACGAGTTCGTCTCTAAGACTTTTGTATTCGTTGCTCTCCTCCGAAGCAGTAGCATATAATGTTTTGATAATTTCCGATTCCTGGCCTAATTGAGAGGCCGTGTTCATTGCCAGCTGCTGGTTGTTATGCTGCATGGTCATTAATGATGCATTTTCACTGGAATCCATCGTGGCCCATATGATTAGACCACCCATGGCCAATAGCGGAACCAGAATGATCAAATACAGTTTAAACCTTAAATCCGTCTTTTTATTGCGAGCCTGTCTCACGATCTGTTCCCCCTTAGAAGTAGTTAAAACCTAAAACAACATCGTCGTTTTTTAATATAGCTCCATACTATTTATCGTAAAATAGGAGGGGGAAGTGAAGAATAAACCTGGAATTATACTTGAATATACATAAGAAATCGGAGTCCCAGAGGACTACGAAGTAAATTGAATGTGGGATATAATGGTACGAGGCTGTCAATATGCTGGATCGGCGGTATAGTTTGAATATCCATCGCTGCGTAATACGGGTGAAGGGAAACAGGGGGAATAATCAAAAGTGGATTTCTTTTAACAACCTTTTGTTACTGATGATGCTTACGCGTTGTCGTTCTATGATTCGTTATAAACGCTATATAGGTTGAACTAGATATTTACACGAAAACGGAGGGGGCAGAAAGAATCTGGAGAAGCGAAGCGGTCGCGTTTATGACCGGATTTTCCCTTTGAAAAGGGAATCAAAAAATCTGGGGATAATAGCGATCGGAAGATGGTTCTGACCACGTAGTGACTCTGTGTAAAAATCATTGGTTCAACTTATATAACAAGTTTTGATTCGAATTTCCGAGGGTGATTGTTATCAACATTTCCATCGAAGTAATAGACCATACAGAAGAAGAGGAGATCCGCATCAGGTGTCACCAAGTAGACGAAGAAATACATGAGCTCGTGAATAAACTAAAAACCGAAACGCTCATTATACTTGGTTATCATGAGGATCAGATCAGCCGCATCAAAATGAGTGATATTTATTATTTTGAAGCTGTTGACGGAAAAGTGTTTGCATACTGTAAGAACAACGTTCATGAAGTCAAACAAAAGCTATATGAACTGGAGGAACTTTGCAAAGAGAAATATTGTTTTCGCGCTTCCAAATCCACCATTCTAAATATAGCTAAAATTTCCAGTATTCATCCGTCCATCAGCGGACGATTTCAAGCCTTATTGGATAACGGGGAGAAGGTTGTCATATCACGACAGTATGTACCCATGCTTAAACACATACTTGGATTATAAAAGGGGGACCTATATGAAATATTCCGAGCTCATTAAAGGAATGATCAGAGATTTCTTAATTATATTCGCCTCCATCATTATAATCATCACTATTTTGCGGCAAATCTTTGCTCCTGATGCAAATTTCGAATTAAAGACGATTTTTATAATTATGGTTTTCTCTTTTTTGGGTGCCTTGACTGGAATCATTTTATATACGCCGCATGCCATTGGCGAGAATAAAATGCGCCTTCGAGTCATTTTTCATTTCTTGTTTCTGGAAGCTCTATTAATTTCTCTTGCTGTCCTATTGAATCTCGTATACAGTACATTCGATATACTATTATTGGCTTTGGAAATTGCCGCAGTATACGTGATCGTTCGCCTACTGACGTATAAGAATGACAAAAAGGAAGCTCAAAAGATCAATGAAAGACTAAAAACATTTAAAAACGAGATTTAGAGGATATACAAAAATCGCTCCCCAATAAAGTCGTATTCGCAGCGCGTAAGTACACAGCTTTACGTTGTTTTTTTACAACTTATTGGCTCTCAGCGACAGCTTATCGTTTATGCGTATACACCTGCTCTGCCATTTCTTATGATGAACTCATAAAAAGCTGGAGGAGGAGCAGAGAAGTCTTATGGAGATGTTAATCCTTGTTGTTACGTTGGTCTTCGAACTGGCCATTGCCGTTTATTCCATGGTAACGAAGCAAAGCCATCACAAGATAAAGAGTTGGACGAGAATCGCAATGTTTATCGGATTCATCATGCTGAGCTTGGGGAACGTTGTCGTATGGGAGTTCACTTGGGGGCTTTTTACAGGCTTGCTCTTTCTGCTAGCGTTCAAGGAAATGGTTGTGCTCCTGCGCAAACAAACACATCCCCCGCGTTACAAAACGTTCTCTACGGTATGGAAATTTCTTTTGTTAGCACTGACCGTCGTCGTTACCCTTGTTCCTGTTTTACTTTTTCCACAGCATAGGCTGCCGCAAGTGACAGGTCCGTATGCAGTGGCGACCGCCACTTACAGCTATGTGGATAAGAATCGTATCGAAGAATTTTCGGATCAGGGAGAGCATCGAGCTGTTAACGTGGAATTTTGGTATCCTGAACAGGCAGACGGAACGTATCCTTTGCTTGTATTCTCCCATGGAGCATTCGGTATTAAAACCAGCAACACGTCTACCTTTACAGAGCTTGCGAGCCACGGTTACGTCGTCGTTTCGATCGACCATCCCTATCATTCATTTTATACGGTTTCCGAGGATGGGAAGGTCGTGACCATTAATCCCGAGTACATGCAAGAATTCAACAATGCAAATAAAGGGGTTTATTCGCTTGGGGAGTATTTCGAGCTTACTCAAAAATGGATGAAATTACGAACGGATGATATGGATTTTGTCATAGATACGATCCTGGAACAAGCCGAGCAAAAAAAAGACTCTCTATATGAATGCATCGATATACAGAAAATAGGCGTGTTCGGTCATTCTATGGGGGGAGCGGCAAGCGTAGCACTGAGCAGGGAGCGCGATGATATTGACGCCGTAGTAAATATAGATGGTCCGTTCTATAGCGAGCTTGTATACGATAAAGTTACGAACGAATTAACTGCAAAATCCGAAGCTTTCACCATCCCGCTTCTTAACGTTTATTCGGATGATGTGTGGATACAGCTCGACAGCAGTCCTCCGTATATTTCGAATCGCATTTCGAATCCATATTTTAAAGATGCATACAACGTTCATTTTAAAGGCGCAAAACATTTGAGTTTAACCGATCTACCTTTATTCTCGCCTATATTGGCAAACCTGTTGCATGAAGGCAGAAAAGCAAATATCGATAAATATTACGCGATTGAAACTCAAAATGAACTTATCCTTCGTTTTTTTGACGACGCTCTCAAGGATCAAGGTCAGTTTGCTCCAAAAGCGACGTATTGAGCATCTGTTCCGCATGCAGGAAGAGCAAGAGGTGTACCTAATGAAGCTAACAAAGCTTAACTTAATATTCTCAGTCGCATTCTTAATTATAGTTCTGTCGATTCTAACTTTTTATTTGGTCACCTACATGAAATTGTTCATTGATGGGGCTCAGATTGATTCTGACCCCCAAGCTGCAATTGAAGAATATTTAAACTACGAAACTCATGAATATAAGATCATCAATGTCACTTTAAAAGAAGAAAAGTTTAGAACGCGTACATATACCATGGAGTGCGAATGTGACTTTAAAAATGAAGAGTACAAAGGCGCTCAAAAGTATAATGTTCAATTGATCGATGATCTGGCTTGGATTGTTACTGATATAGAGATGATTAAAAATGAATCGGAATAGAGTAGGAGTGTGTAATATGAATTTAAAAGAAAAGTTAATAGTAATCAAAGAAAATGGTTACCAAGCGCCACCCGAACCATTCCAGTTGGTACAAGAAATGATGGATAACATCGGATCTTTGGATGCCCAGCTGCGGGATGAGTTAATTTACACAACCTTATCCCATTGGATTGCTGGCAACACTCTAACGGCAAACGAACTGGAACAACTTGTACCTGTTGTTTTGGACGAAAAGCATTTGCTATATCAGCTGGGTGAAACCAATACAGACTCCGTCTTCACTCGATCGTTCTCGATGCTGGTTATACCGCTCCTGCTCATTAGGCACAGGCAAACCCCTTTTCTTTCAAAAGAGCAGATCCATCAGATCAAAGAGAAGGTGTTTTACACTATACATAAAGAGCGAGATTATCGCGGTTATGATGAAGAGAAGGGCTGGGCCCACGCCATAGCTCATGCAGCAGATGCTTTGGACGATTTGGCTCAATGTTCCGAATTGGATCAAAACGACCTCATAACCATTCTTAATTTGGTTTACGAAAAGATGACCATAACAGAGCGAGTTTACTCCGATGGAGAAGACGAGAGACTGGTAACGCCCGTAGTTAGTGTTCTCAATCGAAAAATACTTCGTCCAACTTATGTGGAGCAATGGATTCAACGTTTTGGTGATGTGGAGAAAGAACCAGAATTTCTGCCTGCCTTTAAACAAAAGAATAATATAAAGAACTTTTTAAAGAGTTTATACTTTCGAATAAAGTTTCACAACGTAGATACCGATCTCTGTCCAACGATTGAGCATACTTTATACAAAGTAGATAAAGTATATTATTCCTAATGTACAAAATTAAGACTGCAAGTTGATGTTCAACACCCTTATCGGACAGATCCTGTGCATATTAGAATAAAAAGACCTTCTTATGGAGAGTTATCCTCTCCCGTTAAGAAGGTCTTGGCTTAAAAATGAGTCCATATCGTAAAAGTTGAAACTTAATATTTAAACTTGATCGTAAGGTTTTCCAGCTTCTGCGACATATCCGACAAGGTTGCAGCCAGGGTCGTGATTTGCTCCATGGAAGCCAGCTGCTCCTCGGATGAAGCTGCAATATTCTGCGAGTTATCTGCGGCTCGAAGCGCCAAATCCGATACTTGCTCTTGGCCTGCTGTGATTTCCTGGACACTTGCGGTGATTTGTTGCGTAATGCTGGCGAGTTCTTCCGTTTGCTGCGCGATCAGGTTGGTAGAGCCTACGATTTTGTTAAACTGCTCCTCTGTCTCATTAGCAATCTGTATACCTGAGTCGACCTCCAGTTTGACTTGTTCCAATGTTTTAAGCGATTGTTCAATATCTGTCCGCATCTCCTGAATCAATGTGGAAATCTGGCCGGATGACTGGTTAGACTGCTCGGCAAGCTTCCTTACTTCAGCAGCAACTACGGAGAAACCGCGTCCTTCTTCGCCTGCACGGGCAGCTTCAATTGAAGCGTTCAATGCAAGGAGGTTAGTCTGTTTTGCGATATTTGTAATCGCATATACCATCGCATCAATTTGCTGGCTGCGTTCATCCAGCATTCTCATCATGGCATCCGTTTGGTTCACGGAACGGTTAATCAGGTTCATTTGCTTCGCCGTATGCTCGACAGCCGTACCACCGATGTTAGCCAATTCCATCGCATCCACAGAAGAGTCCGCAATCGTTGAAGAGCTTTCTGCTATGCGCTGAATACCCACTGAAATTTCCTGGAGCGCATTGGTTGTCCTCTGAAGCATGGTTTGTTGATCCTGTGCACCGGCTGCTGATTCTTGAATCGACATGGTGATGTTTTCGGTGGCCTGGCTTGTGTGCTCTGCTCCAAGAGTCAATTCTTTGGAGGATGAAGCTACCTGCTTGGTGGAGAGATCGACTTGGCGAATAAGATGTCTCATGTTTTGGATCATATGGTTAAAGTCCTTCGAAAGCTCTCCGATCTCATCGCTGGACTTATTTTTAACTTCTTCTACGGTCAGGTCGCCGTCCGCAACCGCTTTAAGCCGCTTCGCGACCTGTAGGATAGGGTTCGTTAAACGGCCCGAGATCATGCTGACGATCACTGTTCCGAGAACGACCGCAACGGCCGCAACAATGAGAACAAGATAAAGGACTTTCGTGGCACCGCTGTTGAACTCGCTTAGATATGCACCCGAACCGATGATCCAACCCCAATGCGGGTCCATTTGAACATAGGACACTTTCGTTTCCACTTCACCTGTCCCGGGGAGAGCCCATTTATACGAGACGAATCCGCCGCCGCTTGTACCTACTTTAACGAGCTCTTTTCCCAAATAGACACCATCTTCTGTGACGACATCCGTCAAATCCTGGCCTTCGTTGGAAGGGTTCATTACTGAACGGGCATCTTTGGTAACCGCCCACGGATATCCCGTTTCTCCTACCGTATATTCGCTTTTGATCGTGCGCTTATTATCGGCATTTTTCTCGCCGAGCAGTTCGACGCGAAGTTTTTCCTGTGCTTGCTCCAATGTTAAATCTCCGCTTTCGACTTGCTCATTAAGAAGGTTAATCATGCCAATAACCATACTCACGTTATTTTCGAGCGCTGCTTTGCCGGATTCATTCATTTCATTTTTCGAAACGGTATAAGAGCTAAACCCGATGACGATTGTCGGCACAATAAGGATGGCCAGGCACAAAGAGACTAGTTTTGCTCTTAAAGATTTTATTTTTAGTAAAGATGCTAACTTTGTTTTCACTGCATTTCCCCCTTGGATATAGCCATTTACAGATTGAATTCTACCTTGTCTACATTGAACCAATGATTTTTACACGAAGTCACTACGTGGTCAGAACCAGCTTCCGATCGCTGTTATCGTGTAAATGTCTAGTTCAACCGATATAATAGTTAAAATTTTAAATGAATCGGTACATTATATATCGTAAAAATATCCCGAAAAATGAAGCATTTTCGTCATTCCATTACGAAGTTCGTTAGCCGATCCACGTGACTGCTTTGTTTAATGAACTTTCAGTTTTTATCGTTAACGTGTACATGTTTTTTTCAGTTTTTATAGAAGGAGAATTAACAAGTCTATGGAAATAAGATAAGGGAGGGCTAGGGCTTTCTACCGGTACCTCAAGCGCTGATTTTGATGTAGAGCCTGACCTAGGTAGGCTTCTTCTCTATTTATTTGTCAACTTTTTTACATAGATTTCATACAACCTACGATTTATATGAATTTAACCATGCTAATCTGTTTCAGGATCAGAAATTGGAGAGGGGTTTTGTAACTTATGTTATGGAAAAAAATGTTGGGTAAAAGCACAATTCGTGTGGCTGCCACTGCACTATTGCTTTCTCAATTATTGGGCGCGGTCGGTCCAGTCTCTGCTGCAAGCAATGACGTCGAAGTACACTTGATCGGAATCAATGACCTGCACGGTCAGTTGGATACGACATCGTTGGTTAATGATAAAAAAGTAGGAACAGCTCCTATTCTGGCTACATATCTAAAAGAAGCTCAAGCCAAATATGAACATTCCCTGCTCTTCCATAATGGAGACTCTGTGGGCGCATCCGCTCCTGTCTCGTCTCTGGATCGGGATGAGCCTACGATGGAATGGATGAATATGATGGGCTTTGATGTAGGTTCTTTGGGCAATCATGAATTCGACCAAGGCATCGCTGCATTAAAAGCACAAATCTTCGGCGGCCTTGATCCCAAAGAAGGCAAGGTCACTCATGCCGGCGCAAAATTTGATTATGTAAACGCAAACGTCATTGAAACCTCCACGGGCAAACCATTGATTAAGCCCTATGTGATTAAAGAAGTGGGCGGAGTCAAAATCGGATTTATCGGATTAGTGACGAAAGCTACACCTGCTAAAGTATCTCCATCCGGTACAGCAGGCGTGCGTTTCTTAAGCGCAGAAGAAGAAGTGGAAGCCGTTAATAAATATGCAAAAGAATTGCAAGATCAAGGCGTAGAAACGATCATCGTCCTGGCGCATGATCCAGCATCAACCAAAGAAGGCGTAACCACTGGCGAAGCGGCCGATTTAGCAAAGGCTTTACCCGCAGATTCCCCTGTTGACGTGATCGTTGCAGGCGACAATCATGCTTTGGCAAACGGTGAAGTGAATGGAAAATTGATCGTTCAAGCTTATTCATATGGTACGGCATTTGAAGACATCAAGTTGATGATTGACCCTGCGACCGGGGATGTCACCGAAAAATCAGCTACAGTGACAACGACGTTCCAAGAGGGTGTAAAGGAAGACCCTGAATCTTTGGCAATCATTAAAAAATCATTGGACAAGCATCCTGAGCTTACGAAGCCGGTAGGCACAACGGATGGTTCGGTCACTCGCACCGATGCCTATAATAACGAAGCACCTCTGGGCAACCTTATTGCAGATGCCATGCGTCAAGCAGACTTTGGCGATAACGCAAGCGATGCTGACTTTGCATTCATGAATCCAGGCGGTATTCGTGCCGATCTGCCAGAAGGCGATGTAACCTTTGCGGATCTTGCCAAAATCCAACCTTTCGGCAATACTCTGGTGAAATTAGAGCTGACGGGTGAACAAATTCAAACCTTGCTGGAGCAGCAATGGGGTACGAATGCGGACGGCACACCAAACACCAAAACATTACAAATTTCCGGCCTGAAATATACGGCAGATTTCAATAAGCCAGTAGCAGAACGGGTGACGAGTCTTAGCCTTGAAGATGGCACACCTATTGATCCTGCAAAAACATATACGGCTGTCGTTAACAACTTTATGGCAGCAGGCGGAGATAACTATAAAGTGCTGGTGGATGCCAAGTCATCCTTGGCAGGTCCGATCGATCTGGATGTGTTCTACCAATACATTGTAGATACGTATAAAGGTGGCGCGATTCAAGCTAAAACGGAAGGACGGATCACGAACGTCGCTGCATCTACGGAACAACCGGAAACTCCTGTAACAACAGAAGTCATTTCCCGTGCTGAATTCGTAAGTGCGCTGGTAGACATGTTGAAACTGAACGAAGTAACTGCAGCGCCTGCATTCAAGGATGTGGCTGCCGATGCTGCATATGCTGATGCGATCGCTGAAGCCGCTCATGCCGGATTCATTCAAGGGTACGGCGGTAACTTCAGCCCGGATCGTGATATTACTCGTGAAGAAGCGGCTACGATTCTTGCTAAACTGCTGGACAATCAAGATGCCGATAAAAATGCGGCTGCGATCATCGCAGGTTTCGAAGATGGGAAAACCGTTTCCAAATATGCCGTTGAAGCCATGGCAGCATTGATTGACCAAGGTATTTTTGGCGCCGCAGAGAAAAACCTGCTTCAACCTAAGCAAACGTTGTCTGCTGACGAGGCAAAAGCTTTAATTCAAAAAGCGGTTGCAGCAAAAGCTTCATAATGTAGAACGTATTCAAACCTTATAGTAAGACAGGAAAACACATCCTTTTGGGTAAATAAGCTTCCTCCTAGTGATAAACCTCATGTGAGTCCTTCAATTCATGAAAGGGTTTATCCATATAAACCGCAATAATCGATCACACTAGCCACTGCGAGTGCAGGACCATCTTCCGATCGCTGTTATCCCCAGATTTTTTGAATCCCCTTTTCTAAGGGGAAAATCCGGTGATAAGCCTATGCTTCCGATGCAGCTTTCTTTCAGAAAGCTTTTAAGCGAACGCTTCGCTTCTTCAGATTGGTTCTGCCTCTCCGTTAACGTGTGGATGTTTTTTGCGGTTAATCTAGGAGAATGCGATGTCCTCATTTAGGATGTGTTTTTTCATGTTTACATTCATTCCGAATTATTACGTAGGATACGAAACGTTCGATCAGGTCCAGGCCCACAGGAACCGGTCGCGGTCCCAGGCAATTCTGCCGCCGTGGAGCTTGCGGAAAGCCTTTTTCACCTCTTTGGATAACGATGCATTTCCATTCTCATTGATGAATACGAATTGTTCACCGAAATGGGTCTTTGCATATTCGATCGCATCGCTCTGGGTCAGCGTCCCCGTGAACCTGATTTCCTTGACCATCCATTCCGCGACTTCCTGTGCGGTTGCTTCCATGAAATCATGCTCCTTCCTGCTCGTTGATTGCTCCATTATATCATGACCCGCAGCGAGCACTTGAAGAGAATCAGGCGGCACAATCGCCCATTGCCTCAACAACCGTCAACGCCTGCCGTCGAACCGTTGGATGGCTTCCTTGGTCACCGGCGCGAAGAGGTTAACAAGGTTGCCGTCGGGATCGCGAAACAGCATGGCACGGTTCCCCCACGGCATCGTGGTCGGTTCCTTTACCCACTCGCTCACAAGCGGCTTCAAACGCTCGTATTCGGCATCGACATCATGGACGCGGAACTCGATGATGACCGTGTGATTGTCGGCCGCCACTGCGGAACCCGCACCGAACAGCTGCACCGTCTGGGAGTGGCCGATGGCCAAGGTGCACGACGGCATCACGAATTCGGCAAAGACGGGCGCGGGGCGTTCCGCCGAAACACCCAAGATTTTCTCATAGAACTCGACGAGACGATCTACGTCGTCGGTAATGATGCGTACAGAAGCAAAATTCATGATATACCATCCTTCCCATAATAGGTAATACAATACCTTGAACATATTATTTTGGGCCAAAGATACTTCGCATTGATTTCCTATGCCCTTACGATCCAATGATACAAAAGCGCTGCTGACAACAGTATGTCAGTAGCGTTTTATATAAACTGTAGGGAAAGAGTGATGGGCTTTAGCTGACGGAAAACGATGGCTCCAAACACAGAAGCAGCCTAACAACAGCGCGGCGTTCCGAGAGTGGAATGATTCATCCCTTTACTTAAACGAGGATGGAGGCGTATAATCCGTAAAGACATCGGAGTGAGAAGAGGGAAGTAGATTATGAATAACGGTTTGGTCAATGCGATTATCGCGTATATCATGTGGGGGGTTCTCCCGCTTTATTGGAAGTTGTTTAACGATGTGCCGGCAGGCGAAATTCTGTCCCATCGGGTTGTCTGGTCGTTCGTCTTCATGGGTATTCTCGTCGCCGTCCAGCGCCGCTGGGGTGACATGAAACGGATAGCGGCCAGCCGTTCGCTCCTGCTGTCGCTCGCCGCCAGCGGGCTGCTGATCGCTGCGAATTGGCTCATCTTCATCTGGGCGGTCAACAACGACCACGTCGTTGAGACAAGCCTTGGCTATTATTTGAACCCGCTGCTGAACGTGCTGCTGGCAGTTGTCTTCCTTCGTGAGAAGCCGAACCGCGGCCAATGGCTCGCGATTGCCATCGCTAGCGCCGCGGTGCTCATCATCGCCGTCGACTACGGGCGGTTCCCGTGGATCTCGATCTCCCTGGCCGCAACGTTTGGCTTGTACGGCCTCGCGAAGAAAAAGATCGGACAAGACGCTTCGGTAGGCTTGCTGTCAGAGACGGCTGTAGTCCTGCCTGTCGCGCTCGGCTACTGGATCTATTTGGCTGCCGTAGGAAAAACGACGGCATGGACGCTGCCTGCGTCCACGTTCGTCGAGCTGCTTCTTTCCGGCGTGGTCACCGCGCTGCCGCTGCTCTTCTTTGCGCGGGCGGCCGCCCGGATGGCGCTGTCCACGCTCGGCTTCGTCCAATACATCGGGCCGACGATCATGCTGTTGCTGAGCGTATTCGTGTTCAAGGAATCGGTCTCGCCGGTTCTTCTCATCGGCTTTGCGCTCATCTGGACAGCGCTTGTCGTATATGCTGCCGCATCCGTTCGCGGTGCGAAACTCGCAAAGGTCAACTGACTACAAAGGCATGGCCCTGTACCGTCAAAACAGCCATTTCCGTCCACTGGGGAGGAGATGGCTGTTTTCCGTTTGGACTTATAAGCGGTCTTCAGAGCGTGCTGTCCTTGGCGTAATTCACTCCTAAATGATGAGCCCGATCAAGCAGCATTTCATAATGTTCCGGCTTGGAATCCAAAGTCTCATATAAAAATTCAACCTTGGAATGGGGCACACCGCAATAATCTGCAATGCCTACATTAAGCAGATGCGTGATCGATTCATCGTAGTTGCGCTTTTGCATCTGTTCTTTCGAAACGCCCGCAAGCCCAATCCACAGCATATGCTGATGATGAAGCTTGTTCGAACCGTAGGCAAACCCGTTGTTCAATACACGATCAACATACCCTTTCAACATGGCCGGCAGATGCCACCACCAGATGGGAAAAATAAAAGCCACGGCATCATGCCTCTTCAACCGTTGGATCTCCGTTTCGATCTCAGGGGAGAAGAGCTGATGCTCCAGAGACCAGTCAGGTTCATCGACGCCTTGAAGAACAGGGTCAAAGCCAATTTCGTGCAAATCCAATATTTCATAATCGTGGCCAGCCTCGGCAAGACCTTGCACGAAACGATCGGCAACCTGGAAGGTCAAGGAATCTTTTCTCGGGTGCGAAACGATAACCAATACGTTCATACTTGTATTTCACAACCTTTCTCCATCGCTGACTTGTAGCCATGCTCCATGGCTGATGCTATTATAAACGAGGAATGAAATATTCTGGAAGAACGCACTTTCAAGTTCTATAGGAAGAATGAAGTGCCATAGGAACATGAAAGTGCCCTATATAAATGCCATGGAAATGGGCTCGGGTCTTGGACTGAAGATAAGAATGGAGGTAATGGTTGCAGCCTGAATACAGCCTGATCACGGAGGGATAAAAGATGACTGAGCATCGCAAAACGAGCGCTCCCAAGAAATATAAAGTAGGCGTAGAGGCGGCCTTGGAGGTGATGGGCGGAAAATGGAAGCCGTTGATCATCTATCACTTGATGACAGGACGGAAACGCACGTCGGAGCTCAGGCGGTTGATCCCGGACATTACGCAGAAAATGCTGACGACTCAACTAAGAGGCCTGGAAAAGGATGAGATTGTGAAACGGAAGGTGTATTCCGAGGTTCCCCCTAAAGTGGAGTATGAGTTAACGGACTATGGCTGGGGATTAAAGCCTGCCCTTGATTTTTTGTGTTATTGGGGAGAGGATCATCTGGACAAAGTTTATGGCGACAAATCCAAGGTTTTGGAGGACTTTTCGGGCTGTAACGAGTAAATGGGATGATTCCAGATCACTCCTGAGCTAAATCAGCTGATTGACAGGAGGGATGAGTATGAAGTGGCAAGAGGTTCAACGGATTTTTCCGAATCAATTTGTGAAGTTTGAATCATTCTGAAGAGACGGAGGATCAAGAAGTTATAGATGAGGTCGCTGTAATCGGACCTGTACGCGACGAAGAGGCAACCCGAGAATTATTAAATAGCCGGGATAAAACCTTGGTCTATCATACTTCCAAGGGACAAGTTATCGTTAAGGTGCGGAAGAACGTGGGTTTAAGGAGAGATTTATAAATGAAGGTGACGAACTGTTAAGCCTTATGCATCGAACGAGGCACTATAACATAACGGATGTAGGTGATTCATCTGACCATTGCTGCAATTATCATAGAGCCAAAAGATCAGGATCATTTTTATGTCCCGGTGTCAACGGAAGCTTTTTTCCAAAGATGCTGGGTGCCTGGAATCATCGCATTGGAATTGGATTTGATTTCTCGATTTGCTGATCCTGGCATAGATATCAATATTCATGATCTTCCCAAATTAACGGGTGAATTCCATGTGTTAAGGGAATGGGGTCGGAGAAACTTGGATGAAAATGATTCTGCTCATTTAATAAATCGAATTAATTTCCTTCTAGAGAAGATCGGAGAAGCATTTAGTGATGAGAAAATCATCATCTATATTGGATAACTGTAGTATGAAGATTGGAGGACAGTATGAGTTCATCCTTATTTTCAATCAGAGGCACTCGATTATTTGTTGAACAGTACAATGAACCATGTGAAGAAGTGCTCCTTTATTTGCATGGGGGACCCGGGGCAAGCTGTGTGGATTTTTGTTATTTTCAAGCTGAAGCTTTATCTGACTCGTTAAGAGTGATTGCGATCGACCAAAGAGGCGTGTTACGCTCTGACCCCATCCAAGCGAATGAACATTTTGGATTAAACGATATTATTGAAGATCTCGAGGAACTACGAAAACAAATGGGAATACGCAGGTGGAGTGTATTAGGGCATTCGTTCGGTGGATACTTGGCGGTTAAATATGCATTAAGTTATCCAGAATCGATCCATAAAGTGATTTTTGAAACGCCTTGCTTTGATGTGAAAAGGGCAACCAGATCCATCATTTCGAAAGCCAAAGAACATTTTATTCATGTTCAGAATCAACCTGGTCTTGAAGCGTCGAATGAGTATCTCCATGGAAATTACAAGCCAAATGAATTATGGAATGCTTTAGGGGATGTTTTTCAATTATTAGGCGAGGATAAGAATCTTTTATATTTTCGGCAATTAACTACCCATCAATATGATGAAATCATGCAAAGCCAGGCATCCTCAAATGATATGTGGAGTAAGAATCAAGTACATAGTCAAAAGCTGCAAGAAGAAGGATTGTTTTTTGAAAATCTGCTGCCCAAGCTATCCGGGTTAACACAACCCACCCTATTATTAGCAGGGGCCTATGATCCTGTTTGTTGTGATGAGCAGCAACGGGTTTATTTGGAGAAGGTGCAGGACGGTAGGCTCGTCATGTTTGATCGAAGTGCTCATTTTCCGAGGCTTGAGGAGCCAGAGAAATACACGAAAGAGGTATTGAACTTTATTTTTTCTTAGAAAAAAGGACCTCAGTGATTTATGCATTTAAGAACTGAACGAAAACAGGTGGTTTAAAAACCATGTTTCTGCAGGTAAATATCCAAATACATATAAAATCCAAAGAGGTGATTCAGATGCTCGGCTTGCCCAAAGGTCAGGTGTTTCTTGTTCCATGGACTGAACAATGGGAAGTTGAATTCACTGAGGAAGCGATGAAGATTCGTAATGAACTGAAGGGCGATATTCAATCGATTCATCACATCGGAAGCACTGCCATCAAAGGACTACGTGCCAAGCCGATCATTGACATTGCCATTGAAGTAGAGTCTTTTGAAAAAGGAGAGCGTTGCATCCCTGGGCTGGAGAGGGTGGGTTACTCCTATAAAGGCACCAATATATTACCGGATCGGCACTATTTCAGTAAAGGCGAACCTAGAACTCACCAAATTCATATGTACCCGTCCGGGAGTGAATATCTACATAAGCAGTTGTTGTTCAGGGACTATTTAATATCCAATGTCGAAGCAAGAACAGCATATCAAAAGCTTAAAGAGGCATTGGCAAAGGCAAATTCGACCGATAAGTTGGCGTATGCAGATGCGAAGACGGAGTTTATCAATCGTGTTGTATCGGAAGCTGAATCCATTGATACTATATAAACCGCAAAAAACATACACACGTTAACGGAGAGGCAGAACCAATCTGGAGAAGCGAAGCGTTCGCGTTTATCACCGGAGTTTTCCCTTTGAAAAAGGGAGTTCATAAAATCTGGGGATAACAGCGATCGGAAGATGGTACTGCACTCGCAGTGGCCTTGTGTGGTTGATTAATGCGGTTTCTATAGTTTCCTCTGAATCCATTGATAAGACTTAACCCTTAGGTGTGGCGATTTTGGTCATAGTAAGGTGTGTTCGCTTTCTTCAACGTAACTGGAAGCATAAGTTTGTGTCACAGATCGAGACTGGCGGACAGGAAACTTATTTATGCACAAAAAGTTGCGATACGAAGCCATGACATCACTATACTTCTATGAAGAGGAGGGGTTAGATGGATTGGCTTATGAGAATGAATCGGGCATTGGACCATATCGAAATGAATTTAACCGGAGAAATCGAATTAAGCGAAGTGGCTCGTTGTGCGTGCTGTTCGTCACATCAGTTCCAGAAGATGTTCTCGTTTATTACTAACGTATCGCTTGCGGAATATATAAGGCGAAGACGGCTTACTCTGGCGGCCATTGAATTGCAGAATAGCGATATAAAAGTTGTTGAGGTTGCCATAAAGTATGGCTATGAATCACCGGTTTCATTTGCAAGGGCTTTTCAAGCGCTGCATGGTGTTAATCCGGCAATGGCCCGTCAAGAAGGGACTGCTCTCAAAGCCTATCCTCGACTATCCTTCTTCATTTCCATTAAAGGAGAAGAGGCCATGAACTATCGGATCGAGACGAAAGAATCCTTTCAAGTATTCGGGATCGAAAAAATGTTTCCATTAAACGGCGTAGACACCCCGGCAGAATTATGGAAGCAAAGCCATGCGAACGGCGAGGTTGAAAGGCTTGCGGCCAATGCAGGCGACCTCCCCGCCTTTTTAAATCAGAACTATCATAAGGTACATGCCGTTTGCAGCTACAAAAAAACCGATGAGGATACTTTTCCGTACATGTTGTGCGCATTTAAAGGTAATTCAAGTAAAACGGATGGGTACACAAGCATAACCATACCAGCTCAAACGTGGGCGATATTTTCTTCGGATCCGTTCACATGGGACCAATTTGATGAAACGATTGAGACATTGTATAAACGATTTTTCTCCGAATGGCTGCCTACTGCTGGATACGAACAGGTCGATGGAATGGAATTTGAAATTACAGGAGGTAAAGATGGGCTTCATTTCGTTGAGCTATGGTTTGCAGTAAGGAAAATATCCGAGCATAGACCATTTTAATATTCTACAAGAGGTAGAAAAAGATATGTATTACGTTGAAATCCTGACAACGATGTTGTCAGGATTATTAGTTTAGAATAGCAGCAGATACCCACACATCACTGACCGAGAGGAGGAATGCCTATGAGAGGCGCAGCCGACCTTGCGGCGGGCATCGGGGTCTGCCTGCTGTTAATCGTCCTCCTTGTTCCGCTTACAATATACGTGTACTTAAAGAGGCAACTTCAGTAGGAGTGTAAACGATGTCATTGCATAAAACATGCGAACTACCTCGACTTCCGTTTCTAGAGGTGAGTGAGGAAAATTCATGAATGAGATCAGGCAGACTAAAGGGACCAGGGAGAAAGCGGGCTGCGCGGCTTGTTCCCTGGTTCATGCCTGCATGGGACCGAAAGCAGCCGAAATGGAATCGGCTGCTTTTGTTCAATTAACGAAGCAGGTTAGTCTAACAGTTCCCAATAATACTTATTTGAATGTTTCTTAAGTTATTGGCAGTTATCTGGATAAGGTGAGCAAACTGAGCCTCAGATTAATACAAGGCATGAACTGTTTAAAGAGATCCCTCGGTTCGATGCCTTGTCTTTTTTGTTTTTATCTATTTCTCTAAGATAGTTGTTGATTGTTAGGGGAAATCCAACGTAAAAGGTTCTTGATCGGTCCTATTTTGATAACTTGTTGGATTATGAGGTAACCTACAACACACCCTATCGTGTTAGCTATAAGGTCATTGATGTCAATACTTCTTGAACTGCCTAGAATTAATTTAAGGATCAGCTGCATAAACTCAATGCCGAATGATACGGTCAGTCCTATTCGTATTGCTTGTTTTAAGGAAAAGATGCCGCGAGGCGCAAGCCATACGAAAACACCCAATGGCATAAATAGAATGATATTTAATATAAAACTTGTCATATCAATTGTTAAAATGGGGATAAAATTAATTGAACTGTACCAAGGAGCTTGATTACGGTGAATGCCGAAGGTTAGCTCTATAGGTAAAAATACAAAATAAATGACACCCAACGCATAGCAAAAAAATAAAACTTCAAGTAATGTTATCTTATTTTTTTTATGAGTGATCACTCTAAAAATGATATATAGCAGTGCTAATGGGATTAACACGGCTATTGGTGGAATAGTGTATAACAAATCCATTAAACTCTCTCCTTTGTTGTATCAGCTGATTTGTAACCAGTTTACAAGGAGAACATTTAGAAAGCTTAAATTGAAAATAAAGAATTCTAAAGTTTTTATTTTTAGGGTGAGCTGAAGCAGTGGAAAATGCCGGGCATGTCGTATATAAGTTATATGGTATGTTTATAAAATGGTTATTTGCGTACAATAATATATTCATAAATTGAAGTACGGGGTGGAGTGGATTGGATGGAAACGAAATACAAGAGAATGCGTTTGGAACTGGCGAGATTTGTTAGTCTCAACGCAGTATTTGCGTTAATAATTTGTTTTTTACTTATGGCTGTTATCTTGATTGTAAGAGCTATTTCAGAGGGATTATATAACTTCATAATGAGTTTAATTTATGAACTTAACGGATTGCTGCCCAAGGTGTTTTCTATTATGTTCCTTGTTTTTTTCTTTACCTTCATATTCAATCTATTCATAGTGTCTCGGCGGTCTTTTCGTTACTATGCGGAGTTATCCCAAACCCTTCAATCCATGGTAGAAGGAAATCGAAACTTAAAATTGCCTGTTAGCGAACAGGATTCGGTTTTTGGAGGTCTGGCACAGAACATCAATAAACTCGTTGAGCAGCTAGAGCTTTCCCTTCAGCAGGAAAGAGCAGCAGAAGAATCTAAGAATGAGCTTATTACTTCGGTATCCCATGATCTACGTACGCCTCTAACATCAATTCTTGGTTATCTCTATATTATTGAACAAGATCGTTACCAAGATGAAGTGGAGATGCGATACTATACGTCTATAATCTATGAGAAAAGCAAAAATTTAGATCGTCTTGTTAATGAACTTTTTGAGTATGTTCGTACTAAAAGTCCAAAACTTTCGCTTCATAAAGAACAGGTAAATTTGACCAGAATGCTTCAACAGCTTGCTGCACAGTTTATTCCTGAGTTTAAAGCAAGGCATATGGAGTATCGCTTATTCTTACCAGATAGTGAAGTTTGGCTACATGCAGATGCTGAGAAATTAGTACGAGTTTACGAAAATCTTATAAATAACGCTCTACAATACGGTGCGGATGGAAAATGGATTGACATACAGCTTCAGGAGGATACAAGTGGGATCCGTATCGAAGTAAGAAATTATGGGAAACCAATTCCTCCGTATGCAATTCCTTATGTTTTCGAGCGGTTTTATCGAGCGGATCAAGCACGTACCGAGGCAGGTTCAGGGCTTGGTCTAGCTATTGCAAAAAATATTGTTGAACTTCATCAAGGGGAAATTTGGGTGGAAAGTGATGTGAGCGGGACAGCTTTCTTTACGTTGTTTTTGATAAAGGAGAATAAGGATGAATGCTAATATATTGGTGGTAGACGATGATCTTGAAATTGTAAGACTTGTGGCGCTTGCACTTCGACAAGAGGGTTATACTGTATTGACTGCATCTAATGGACGGGAAGCTTTGCAATTCATTGAGGAACAGGAAATAAATCTGATGATTGTAGATGTGATGATGCCCGAGATGGACGGACTCACCTTCTCTAAGGAAGTAAGGAAGAGGAGTGAGGATATTCCGATTCTCATGCTCAGCGCCAAGTCAGAGGATATGGATAGAATAGAAGGTTTATTGATCGGTGCGGATGATTACATGACCAAGCCGTTTCATCTACTGGAGTTAGTAATTAGAGTAAAAGGATTATTGAGACGGGCTTACCCAGCAAATAAAAGTACGTATGAAGATCCTTCCGTTTTGAAGTACGGACCACTCACCATTGATCATAGACGTTACGAAGTAAGGTACAATGAAGAAAAAATCGTTCTCACCGCAAAAGAGTTTGATATTCTATATTTACTTGCAAGTCATCCGGGTCAGGTATTTGCTGCCGAAGACATTTTTCAAAAGGTATGGAAGGAAAAGTCTTATGAGGGCAATAATACGGTGATGGTGCACATCAGTAATCTAAGAGAGAAAGTAGACAAGATATTAGGCTATAAGCTCATTCAAACCGTATGGGGTGTGGGGTATAAGATTGAAGCTTAACTTAGATGAAATCCGTGTACTGAAATGATTAATCAACCTGAATTAAGGTGATGTTAAGAATGGATTTAACAGGTGTTTAACCGGTTGCTTTAATATAAGAATCAGTGAATTTACTTATAGGGGGATACTATTCGTTATACCATTTTTTACATCCGTTACTTGGGAGAGTATAACGAATTTTGGCTGGTTTTAGCTGTGTCTGTACTTGTTGCGATAAGAACAGGATTGAATCAACTGAAAAGGGGATAGATTTAAAATGCTCACTGATAAAAATAGCAAAGACGAAATTGATGATAAAATTAATAATGCTGAAAAAGTAATAACAATCGGCGAAATCTTTTATTGGATTGCAAGGTCAGTAGGCAACATACTAAAATAAAATGGGTATTGTGCTGATGTTTTGAAATAACGATGACTCGGCAGCCGGCCCCAAAAGATCGGCTGCTTTAGTTTAACCAACGGGTGGGCTTTAAAGCGCTCCGTTTTGGAAGATGTCTTCAAATCGCGGCGACGATGCTCTCTTTTGTTAAGCTTCCTGTTCCATAGGAGAAGAGCCAAGATTGATCAATACAACGCCTGCAATAACGAGCGCAATACCAAGAACCGTTATTAAACCCACCTTTTCCTTCCAGATCAGAATCCCGATGATCACCGTAGCCAGCGTTCCTACCCCCGACCATATCGCGTAAGCGATGCCTAGGGAAATGTGTTGCAAACTCAAGGAAAGCATATAGAAAGCCAGCCCAAAACAGATGACCACCGCAATACTTGGATATAATTTCGTAAATCCGTTCGATAATTTCAGCATCGATGTACCCAGCAGTTCGCCAACAATAGCCACAAGCAAAAAAAGGTACGGCTTCATTCCGATCCATTCCCCTCATTTAAAATCCCCTGCATCAAGAACTCGACCATTTGCGCCAATACCTTATCCAGGGACAATCCGATTTTGTTCGCGACATGTATGTCCATAAGCTGGTTTAAAGCCCCGATGTAAGTCTGAATGAATAGCTCGACATGAAATGGCCGGAGGCTTCCTGCCGCGACTCCTTCCCGGATCAAGATCCGAATGTTATCCCATCCATGGTTTAAGTATGTATCCACCTCATGCCACAATTGCGGATAGCGTTGTTTTAATTCATGAAGAACACGAACGTCTTTAATTACGAATCCTTGAGGCAAAATGACTAATGCCCTTCTCAGTTTCTCTACGTCAGTCAACGAAGCATCGTTCATCACTTCCTGCTCGGCTTCCCGCATATCCGCAATGGATTGATCGATCAGATAGCTTATCATTTGCTCCTTTGATTCATAGAATTGGTAGATCGTCTTCGTGCTCATCCCGAGACTGGCAGCGATATCCCGAAGCGAAAACTTCAGCCCCCGCTTCATGATTTCTTCTCTTACAGCTTCCATGATTCTCTGCTTCATAAAAGGCTCACATCCAATCCTAGCTTATTTTCCGAATTAATCGAGGCAGGAAGAACAGTGGGTAAATCATTAAGAACAAATTCGGTATCCACCATGACACATCAAAATCATGCCGCAGTCCCCAGAACGCGATGGCTTGCAAGCCAGAACAAAACGTGAGCGTTAACGATATGATCCCCAAGGAAATTCCAAATTGCCGCCGCTTCTGATAAACATAAATGCTCGTTAACCCGGTAAAAGAGATCAACAAGTCCAGCGGAATAAACGATAAATTCCATGCCACCATCATTTCATTATCGTAATCCTTGTAGAGAAACTCCTTCGGCAGCAGCTGAAGAAATACGATAAGCCAGTACACGACGAATCCCAGATCGGTGACCAGCATGGCTGTCTTCAATGTTTTTCCCAATGATTTGAGCTCCTTTCTTTATACATTAGCGCGGAAAACAAAAATATCATTTCGTTTTCCTTGTTTTCCATTATACAATACTAGTTCCATCTGTACAATGCAAGTACCATCTATTCAATGGTCCAGGCCAGATTGATTCTAGCCCCCAAGCTTCAAATAGTAGTATAAAATGACATAAAGCAGTTTACTGTCGGCAGTTGCTCCATTTTACATAAAGGTAACGGGCAGAAGAGTTGGAACTACTGAAGAAAACAGGGTGTTTATCATGAAACATGGGGGAGTAAAAGATGCCAAATCGTACGTGTTTAGGCTGTCAACTTGCAAATCATTGAAACAAATACGGTTTATGAGAACGATCACGTGATTTGCATTCTGGATATTGCAACGAATGCCGAGGGGCGTTTAAACGAAACCAGAGAGAAATTAATGAAATTAATAAACCAGCAGTAATTATGCTAGATTTGAGTATATTGGGTAGGTGATGATTCCTTTGAAAGTTTTTGTGAAAAAAGGATTAGACAATGAAATTGCCAATCATAATTTCTATGCTGCCTATGATGGGTTTAAACAGTTAGGCTTTGAAATATGCTATTTTCAAGATATCCGTACGTTATCTGGGCACCAGAAGGAAGATATTGTTATTAGTTACGTCGAGGATGTCAGAAGCATGCTTCGCAGACATGACATCGTCGCGCCAGAGATCGATTATCCTGAAGAGTTAACCGCATTTTTGGGGAGAAAGGTGTGGAAATCCAGGTTAAGTGTCATTGCAAATCACCCGGAGAACTGGAATGTGTTTATCAAACCGGTAGAGGACAAGAAGTTTACGGGTATTGTGGTAAGAAGCACAAAGGATCTGGTTGGCTGCGGGACTTATGGTGAAGATCCTGAAATTTGGTGTTCCGATGTGGTGAAGTTTGTAGCCGAGTGGAGATGCTTTGTAAGATACGGGGACATTTTGGATGTCCGCAGGTATCGTGGGGATTGGCGAGTACATTTTGATGCCCGGATCGTTCAAGGGATCGTTGATCAATTCCAATCAGCGCCAAAAGGATATGCGGTAGACATTGGGTTAACGGATCAAGGAGAAACTCTCTTGATTGAAGTTAATGATGGATATGCACTGGGGCATTACGGCATGTCTTCTCTTGATTATGCCAAGTTGTTATCAGCAAGGTGGGCAGAGTTAACCAATACTACGGATGAGTGCAATTTCTAGGGAGGTCGCACGGATGAATGCTGGAATGCTTTTTAGAGTTGGTTTGGTGTTTGATACACCGGAGTATGGAACGATTGTTGGAGGGGCCAATGCGGACTTGGATGACATGACTCCCGCAGAGATCAAAGAGATGATCGGGGAACGGATTATGATCCAAAAACCAGACATGGAAGAGCAAATTTTCGAAGTGGTTTCTTTTCAAATCAGTTATTCCATTATTGGAAAAAAGAATATCGGCATCTGTTTAGGCAAGGGAATCACAGCGGAATCGATACCTGCAGGTTCGATCGTTTATTGCCATTCTTCCTAGGTTGAACCATTGCCCGAATAACCCAAATCCTGCTATAATTCCAGTATATCTACTGTATTGGGGGTTATACCGTGGCAATATTGGCAGTGCCGGATTGCTCGTTCACTAGAAAGGCCTTACGCAAAGCCTGAATAGGGGCGGACTTTGTGTAGGGCGCGACGAGAAGAGAATCGATCGCCCTGAATAAACCATAACGTTTCATCCCGCAGGCTTTGCACCTTATTTGCTTTTCCAATAAAAATAAGGGGCTGAAAGCCATGCAAACACCATTTATCCAAAACCATCAATTGAATGTCATTCAAAAACAAGCTGATTTCCTGTTGAAAACACTGCGCACAGTCGCGGATCGAAAAGTGCTGCAAACCGTCCGTCATACGGTCGTCACGAACGCGATTGCGGCTTTCGACGAGCTGACTGACGAACAAAGGCAGCTGTTGGAGCAATTGTCCTCTTACGAGGCAGCGCATGAACTGCAGGAATATCTGGACCGGCTGGAAACACACCTGATTCCATTTCCGCAAGTGACGGCGAAGCAAATCCAGAAGCTGTTTCCGAAGGCGAAGAAGCTCAAGCTGCCGAACCTGGAAACGGTGGATTACGCGCATACGACGTATTTGAGATGGACCGACATCGCGACCAACCGCTTGTTCATCGTATATCCGCATGAAGGCAAGTTCCTCGGCATCGAGGGGCGGATCACGGCCGCGAACAAGAAAGGGTACTGCATGTTCTGCAATCGCCATCAGGAGCTGGGATTCTTCAATGTGAAGACGAAGGGGAATTCGCCGGACAACTTTTCTTCCATCGGCCAGTATGTGTGTTTGGACGATACAGCTTGCAACCATAGCATTACCGACACCGCCATGCTGGAGAAGTTTCTTCTCTCGACGGGAAAATAACGCAAGGAACGAACAGGGTCGCTCTTCGGAGCGGCCTCTTTGCGTATGACTCCATTTCCATCTATGCTAGAATAAGGGATATTCTATACAAACCGCAAAAAACATCCACACGTTAACGGAGAGGCAGAACAGGCCGCATGGCGGGAATGAATACAAAAAGGAGCGTGATGGAGATGACCCATGAGCAGCTGATGCATCTGCTACATGCTTATGAGATGGATCGGCCCGAGCCGACGTTCTTGCGGCATAACGAGAACCGAACTTATCGGGTGCAGGACAGCGACGGCAAACGGTATCTGCTTCGTATCCATGAACCCTTTGTCCAGGAGATGAAGGGACTGCAGCATACTGAAGCAGGGATTTTGGCAGAACTGGACATGTTGGAGCAGTGGGGACAATGGAGTCGGGATGAAGTACAGGTGCCTGTACGGAACAAGAACGGAGAACTTGTCACGACCTTTGAAACAGATGGACAAAAAATGAATGCATCGCTCCTTACGTGGATGGAAGGCCGGGATCTGAGCCAAGAAGATGTGCAGGATGCCGATATTGCGAAGAAACTGGGCAAGCATATGGCGGAGCTGCATGCTTTTTTCAGGCAGTACAATCCATCCGGCATGGAAGCACGGCCGAGCCAGGGGAAGGCTTACAACAAACGAATGGCGCAGGTCATTCATTCGAGCGTGTCCCAAGTGCTGCTGCTGGAGGGTTTAACGCTTGCAGCGATCATCGGGTTCTATGTCTTTCAGATTGGGAACGAGAAGCATCACGATGGGATGCGTGAGCGAATGCCGATCTTGTGTGCGGAGCGATGCCGGCCTTTTTTGCGAGGAGAACGGATCTTTTATCAATAATCTTAAAAAGCCTACCGAATCAATGTGAGGGAGAGAACAAATGGGAACGTTAACGCTTAAACGTTTTAACGGCATTGAACAATTCCGATTGGTGAATTCCAATGTTTTTGCCGTCAGAAACGATGATGGTACGATTATGTTATGGTTTGAAACGGAGACAGACCCTGCGGCCATAATGTCTGTTGAGGATACGGCGGAGCTTTCCATGAATCCGGATGCGGAAATAACGTTGATCCTTGAACATCTTGCCCTCAAAGAATTCAAGGCCATGTCATACGAACTTATAAACGGATACAATCCGAAAACGAGAAGTCTGGATGCGAGGCTCTATTATTTCGAGCATGAGGCAGTTAATGAAAACACCGTAGAACTGGAGTATAGAGACAAGGGCGTTTTTTATCTCAAGTGGGCAGGGAGAACGACAGACATCAGCTATTACGATGGCAGTAAACCAGATACGATTCTTGAAGTAGAAGGGGAGTTTATTTTAAAGGATTATGAGAAATGGAATTGATTGGAGCATATCACCATCAAGGAGGGAATTTGAGTTTGGTCTTAAGACTGCGTTCGAATAAGATGGTTGAGTACGGACTCGTATGTGAAAGCAAGGAAGAAAAGAGGCGTAACGAGGAGGATCAATAGATGAAAACCAATAACTATTCCGCCATATCCAGCGGGATTATCGGGTTGTCCATCATTATAGGAAGCTGGATTTTCGTAAGCAATCAACCAGAGTCGATCATCGTGGACACAAGCGTCCCAACCGTCGCGTCGTCGTCTAATCCTAATGAATACGGGCCAATTTTAAGTATCGCTGAGGCGGCCGATTATCTGAATCTCTCGGAAAACGATGTTCAAAATATTATCGCTTCCGAACAGAAGAAACTAAATGATAATGGAACTTTTCCAGGAACGATGTTCCCCTATTTCAAAATCGGCGAGGTGATATATGTGAGCAAAGAAGGATTGGCTGTGTGGCTTGCAGATACGATCGAGCAAAAGAGACAGTATCTTAACGGCACCGTGCTGCAATAAAGAGTAAAGGATATGGCGATATGAAAAATACATAGATGAAGGAGACCTTTGCATGCCGGAGCGTGAAGAAATTCTTTCTGGAGGAAACGTGAATCACGTCGTCCGAATTGGAGGAACAGTGCGCCGCAGCGTCCAATCCAATTCGTATGTACATGAACTGCTGCAGCATCTTGAAAAGGTGGGTTATCCGAATACGCCCAGGTTTAGGGGGATGGATGAGAAGGGGCGAGAAATTCTGACGTATCTGGAGGGCGTAGTTCCGGGAAACGATTATCCCGAAATAGACGGAACTATGTGGTCGGATGAAGTACTGGTTTCGCTTGCAACCCTTCTTAGAAGCTACCATGATGCAACCGTCGGCTTCAAGTCATCGGTGGACTCCCTACAGGCTTACCCTGATCCTTCCTTGCATGAGGTGGTTTGCCATAACGATGCGGCCTTGTATAACGTCGTTTTTGACGGAGAACATCCCGTTGGTCTGATTGACTTCGATATGGCAGGTCCGGGGCCTCGCATTTGGGACATCGTGTATATGTTGTATACATCGGTTCCTTTATCGGGTATTTCACCAGGAGGTGAGGATCGCGTTGTCGTGGAGTATGACTCCAAGGTTCATGCTGCCGAACGGGGAAGACGCATCGGACTTTTTTTAGATGCTTATGGTATTTTAGTGCCCGGCAGTCTTAAAGCATGGGTAATCTCCCGAATTCAGCACATGTGTACAACGTTGTCCGAGCGCGCAGCTGCTGGAGAGGCCGCATTCGTCAAAATGGTGGAAGAAGGCCATCTTGATCATTACCAGAAAGAGGTAGAGTTTCTGAAACAGCATTTTGATGAATGGTGGCAGGAAGAGCGGATATGACCTTGGAAGGAGAGGGCAGACAATGTACATTCACAGAAATCTTGAAAATATCGATTTGGAAACGATATGTACTTTTCCGCAGAACGAGGAGGACTTTACTATATCAGTCCCCGATTTACATACCCGCTAACGCCCGATCAAATTCTGAATCTCTTGCAGGATCGCCACGAGCCGACGGTTGTTCTGAATAAACATACGAATGAAGCTGTGGCCTATGCAAACATATACGGAAACGACCCTGCCGAAAGGACGTGTTGGCTTGGCAATGTGATCGTCTCACCCGGGTATCGGGGCACAGGGGCGGCGCCATTTTTGATTGGCGTCATGCTGGACAAAGCGAAAAACAGCCTGGGCAGCCAAACGCTCCGTTTGGCCTGCCATAGCACCAATTCACGAGGATTGGCTTTTTACGCCAAGCAGGGTTTCAAACCTTTTGATCTCCGTATAACAAAGACGGAAGAGAAGTCGATGATCACTATACACATGGTTAAGGGATTGATTTAGGGTCCTGAGTAGGTGGTGGGAAGATGGCCTCTGAGGACGAGACTGGTATTTTACGAAAAGCAAAAAGCGAGGAGAACGGTCGATGAGAGCGTACATACAGACGAATGCAAATGGTGACTTTTATAACGTCAATGCCTTTATCGCCAATGAAGGATTCACCGCACTGGGCTGGGAAACGGTCAAGTACCATAATATTGCCGGTATTCAGGAGAGGCATCCGGAACATGTCGTCGTGGGCGGCATCGGCAATGTAAGAAAACGACTGGAACAATTGGGGCTGGCCGGCAACCGCGAGGAAATCGATTATCCAGCCTCTTTGGCCGGCTATTTGGGCCGGAAGGTGTGGGTTACGACGATGCGGGAGCTGTTCAAGGATCAGGAGCACTGGAATGTATTCGTCAAACCGAAGGATGTCACCAAAAAGTTTGCTGGAACCGTCGTGAAGGAATATAAAGATTTTATCGGACTCATGGATGATCAGGAAGATGCCGCAGTCTGGTGTTCCGAAGTGGTGGACTTCGTGACGGAATGGCGTTGTTTTATTCGATACGGAGAGATCCTGGATATCCGCCGATATAAAGGGGCGTGGGATTCCAAGCTGGACGTCAACGTCATACGAAACGCGGTCAACGATTTTAAGGATGCCCCGGCGGCTTATGGCATGGACTTTGGCATCGACAAGGAAGGCCATATGAAGCTGGTGGAAATCAACGATGGTCATTCGCTGGGGACATACGGCATCGGGGCTTTGGATTATGCCAAATTCCTATCGGCCAGATGGGCGGAACTTACAGGCACGACGGACGAACTGCGAAGCCTTTAACGAAGGGACTGGCTGACAGTTATGAAAAACAGAATACAGGTTTAATTCAAAGTTCATGATGCCGATGCTGCGCGTTGTGAGCGATGAACACCTGGATGGCAGCCGCAGTTGCGGCTGTCTTTTTGTTTCTTTTACCCATAAACGACGGTCCAAAATAAAAAAGGCATTGACCAAAAGAGTGTATAGTGTATATATTATACATATACAGTATATACACGGATACACCGCAAGGAGGTTACAGGCATAAAAGTCATCATATCGAACGCGTCGACCGATCCCATCTACGTTCAGATCATCAGCCAGATTCGGCAGAGCATCCTGAGCGGCGAATTGGCCCCGGGGGACAGCCTGCCTTCCATTCGGCAGTTGGCCAAGGATTTGCAGGTCAGCGTCATCACGACGAAGCGGGCCTACGAGGAATTGGAAAAGGAGCAGCTGATCGACTCGGTTCTGGGCAAGGGGTCCTTTGTGTCGGGAGCCAATACGGATTTTATCCGGGAACAGCGCATGAAACGGCTGGAAGCCAAAATGCTGGACGTCATCCGCGAGAGCAAGGAATTAAGCATGAGCAGGCAGGAAGTCATTGAGCACTTCCAATTATTGTTTGAGGAGGAACGCACAGAATGAATGCCATTGAAGCACGCCATCTCACCAAAAGGTACCCTCAGTTTACCGTGGACAATGTGTCCCTGAACGTGAAGAAAGGATATATCACCGGCTTGATCGGCCCGAACGGCGTCGGCAAAAGCACGGTGATCAAAATGATTCTCGGCCTGGTTCGCCCAGACCAAGGAAACGTGAAAATATTCGGCAGGGACATGTCCAAGCATGAAGTAGAGATCAAGCAGCGTATCGGGATTGTATCCGATGAATGCTTTTATTACGAGCATCTGAATATCCGTGACCTGAAAAAAATGATCGCCCCCTTCTACGACCGCTGGAATGAAGGGAAATTTAACGATTTGCTGGAGCAGTTCGAGCTGTCTCCCCGGAAGAAGGTCGAGGAGCTGTCCAAAGGTATGAAAATCAAGCTGGCGCTGGCCCTTGCGCTATCCCACGATGCCGAGCTTCTGATCATGGACGAACCGACCTCCGGGCTGGACCCCGTGTTCCGCCGGGAGATGCTGGACCTGCTTGCGGATATGATGCAAGACGAGAACAAGTCGATCATGTTCTCAACGCATATCACGACGGATCTCGACCGCATCGCGGATTACATTGCCTTCATTCATCGCGGCAAGCTGGTGTTCAATGAAGCCAAAGAGGAAGTGCTGGAGCGGTACGCCATCGTCAAAGGAGGCCCGGAGCTGCTGGATGCGGACATTCGCAGCGAATTCGTCGGCATTCGCGAGACGGCGATTGGTTTTGAAGGATTGGTAAATAACCGGAGTCACGCCAAACGATTGTTCGAGCATGATGCTTTGCTGGAGAAACCTTCGCTGGAGGACATCATGTATTTCACGGCAAAAGGAGGACGCATTCATGCTTAACCTGCTTCGCAAAGATTTTATCGCGCTTAAGAGCTCGCAATGGACGGTGCTCCTGTATTTGGTTGTTTTCAGCGTGACGTTCATTCCGAGCATGGAGTTGTCCTTCCATTATGTCGGCATCTATACCGCGTTTGGTTCCGTCATGCTGGCGACGATGATCGATATCAAAAACCACAACCACAATTTTCTCGTCACGCTGCCGATTAGCCGCAAGCAGATCGTGCGAGCGAAATACATGATGGCGATCCTGTACTCGCTGTTCGGCATACTGGCCTCCTTTGTCATCCATGCCGCCGTGGCACGGTTTGCGCCGGAGTACAGCTTGAACAAGCCAGATTATACGATGATGGGTATTCTGGTTACGCTGGGCATACTGCTGGTGCTGATTTCGATCTACATGCCTTTGTTTTATTCATTGAGCAAAAAGGGGGCAGGCGTCATCAACGTGGTGTTTTTGGTTGCCATGATTTTGCTGGCTCAGCCGGCGGCGTACTTGCTCAATTTGGCGAATGAACGCAATCTGGTCGGTTTTCCGTTACTGCTTGTCATTGCGATTAGCATTCTGGCACTGTTCATCGCTTCCTTTTATGTGACAGTGTATTTGTTCAAAAGAAAAGATTTGTAGCACGACAGTGATTGTGCCCAGGAGCGTATGCCGGTAAAATATAGATAAAATGGTATACCGCATGTGCCCTTCTGCGATGTTGAATTCATATTTGTACAGGAAAATAGGAAGCCAAGTGTTTGCGCACTTGGTTTTCATGTTTTGGGGGGATCGAATGGGACTCGACTATAACTATAGGCTTATCATTCACAAGGATCAGAAGGAGCGTCTATTCCGTTATGTCCAAGCACATGGGGAGCTGACAGGCACGAACAGCTTTTGCCTTCATTTTGACGTGGACTCCGCGATATTGAAGTATTTGGAGGGAGGGTATTCATTTAGGCCGCATTATGATCAGGATGAAATTGGACGCTCGCTCCTTCCAGGGAATAAGGCAAGAATTGGCGCTATAGAGTATTCGGAAGATCAGCTGGATCACGATCCGGAACGATTGCGTATTCGTTTTGCCGCCGTGACTTCGGATATGAGTCTCATGCTTCAAGAATCGAATGCGGTCAGAAGCTGGTTTGTCGCGTTAAGCAAACATGTGGATGCGATCATTACATACATGGATATGGAAGCCGAGGGGCAGCGGATTATTTACGGAAACGGCAAAGAAGCGTTGCTGGAGTTCAAAGAAGATGGTTTTTCTCAAGGGACCAGGATGGATTTTGTCCGCAGGATGAACGGGTTTGTCAGGCATTGGCCCAGAGAGCTGCAGCGGTACGGGACGCATTATCGTCAGCAGGAGAAGTACTCTCTTATCATCAGGAAAGAGCAGAGAGCAGCCCTGCGTCAATATGTTGAAAATCACGGGCGCATCATGGAAGAGGACGAACTTGTAATCCTTGTAGATCTGGATGCACCCATTATGAAGTATCTGGAAGACGGGTATGGAGAGAACGAGTATGGCGTGTCATACGGTTCGGTCCCTCAATCTCGAAAGGCATTGGCTTATAAGCACATTGGCGAAAATTTAAAAGTGTCGCTAGGCGGGATCCTAGTCGTGGAAGAGGAAATGGAAGGCGAGGAAGACGAAATGATCGTGCATTTCATTCCGCAAAAATGGAAATTGGACGGCGTCTTCTCGCAATCGCTTTCCATCAGGGACTGGTTTCGAGAACTAGGCGCTACGGTTCAGGCCAAGCTGGCTTTTCAGAGCGTATGGTTAGGTGAATACGGACACCGAATTATCCAGGATCAAGATCAACCAACCCATGTAGAATTCACGGGTCATTATGAGCTTGAGGTCGATCATTTTGTGTGGCTTTATCGGATGTTTGCCGAGTATTTCGAACATTTTGCAGATGAGCCGAGTGCTCAGGAGGAATGAACGGAAGGCAGGCGGCAGACGGGTAGAGCGAGTATAGGAGGTGTCCTGCTGTGAGCATGTCGGATTATTATAAAAACTTGAGAGAACAGGTCGGAAACCAGCTGATTTTTATGCCAGGCGTGGCCGGAGTGATCCGTAATGAACATGGTGAAATGTTGTTTGGCAGAAAGCATCATGAAGAGAAGTGGGGCTTGATCGCGGGAGCGATCGAGTTAGGGGAAACGCCGGCGGAAGCCATGATTCGGGAAGCATTCGAAGAAACAGGTTTAACGATTCAACCGAAACGGATTATTGGCGTATATGGCGGAGAAACCTACCGATTTACGTATGCGAACGGGCACCAGGTTGAATATATCACGATTGTGTTTGAGTGTACGATTCGCGAGGGTGAGCTGCAGCGGGAAAACGAAGAGATGAAGCAGCTTCAATTTTTTCCGGAAGATCGCATTCCGCCTATAGCCATAAATTATCCTAGTTCTATTTTTAGTTCTGGCCAGCAAGAACGGGCGGATTTCGATTTGTAGCGAAGAGTAAGATAGCAGCGTTGCCGCCTAGATCACTAAAATAAAATGAGGGCCGCTCCTTCGATCTAGGAGACGACCCTCGTATTATTTTTTGCGATGCCAGGCTTGTCGTTCACTCAGTGATGATGATGCGCATGCGCATCCGGCGCATCGGCTTTGACGGTGCATAACACGGAGGTGTCATGCAGATGTTTCTCGGACTCCACTTGCAGGGTGACGTGTTTGATTTCTTTATGCTCCAGCATATGTTCGATCTTCTGCACAAGCACCTCGGCTTCGTAAATGCTCAGCGTTCCGTCTACCACCACATGGGCGGTCAGTGCATTCAGGTTGCTCGTGATGGACCAAACGTGTACGTCATGCACGCCTTTTACGCCGTCGACTTGTTGGATCGTCTCTACCAGATCGCCCACGTCCACGTTGGCAGGCGTTCCTTCCATCAGCACATTCAGCGCCGATTTGGTGACGTAAAATCCGCTGCGCAGCACCAGTGCAGCTACAATGACGCTGGCGAGCGGATCGGCCCAGCCCCAGCCGAAGAACATCATAAGCAGGGCGGCAGCGATGGCGCCGATGGAGCCCAGCATGTCGCTGATGACGTGCAGGTAGGCACCGCGCATGTTCAGGTTATGGTCCGTATCGCTTCCACGCATCATGATCCACGCGACCAGAATGTTGACGAGCAGGCCGATGACGCTGATGATCAACATGCCGAGCGTGGCGACTTCGGGCGGATGGAGGAAGCGCTCGATGGCTTCATAGAAAATGTACAAGGAAATGGCGATAAGCGTAATCCCGTTCAGAGCGGCGGCCAGTATTTCAAAGCGGCGATAGCCGAACGTTTTGCCCATATTGACGGCTTTTGCGCCAAACGTGAATGCGAGCAGCGCCACGCCAAGCGCAATGGCATCGGACAGCATGTGACCCGCATCGGAGATCAGGGCCAGGCTGTTGGTCATAAAACCGCCGATGGCCTCGACGATCATATAACCCGTAATGATGATGAAAGAGAATAAAAGCACTTTTTTGTTGGCGTTCGCTCCATGGTGGTGATGCCCATGGTCATGCTGATGATCGTGTTGCTGTGCGGACATTGAAATCCTCTCCTTTGTAATGCATTGTTTCGGTTATGATTGTGATTGAGTGTAAATCAATGAAAACCATTTTGCATGAACATATGAGCGTTCATTCATATGTTTTGTTATCCTTATTATAGGAGGGTTCTATACCAGTGTCAACCAAATGGGAGAACAATTATGCCAAGTATGTGGATTTTCTGGAGGCTTCCGGCGATGGACATTAGTTTTATTAGACATGGACATGCGGAACATCTGCTGGATTACCCGCATCGGTTGAATACGACGCATCCTGGCCTTACGCCACAGGGGAAACGACAGGTGGAGCACTTGCGTGCCAGATGTTTTATCCACCCTAATGATGCAATCCTTATAAGTCCGACAAAAAGAACGATTGAAACGGCATTCATTTTGGTGGGAAGCAATCATCCGGGGATGATCGTTACGCCGCTCGTCGGGCCGAGAATGCTTCCACAGCATCCGGAGTATTCGTTTTTAGCATGCGACCGCATCTATTCCCGAGAAGAAGTGAGTCTGGCTGTTCCGCAGGCCTACATTTGGGATGGGGAAATGGACTGTTGGGAAGGGGGCGAGGGCATCAACCGGATGGAGCAAAAACGTTTCGAGGCGCAAGCCTCCCGGCTGCTGGAATGGGTGCGAGAAAAGGCTGACCGGGCGTGGATCATCTCGCATGATGGCACGATTACGCATTATCGTTTGCTGTTAGGAGAACAGGGCTTGTCCAGACAGGACTTTCTTGGTGAAGCAGGGATGCATACGATAAGTATTTAGATTCATCGTTTCAAGGCCAAAGCAGCGCATCGTTTATGAATCGGTTTTCGGGAGGCTTGGTTAGCATGGAGGCGGAGTATCAAGGCAGAGGCATGATTACGGATCAAAGTGAGCTGGATGGCAGTTGTTATATTGAAATTTTACCGGGCACTTACCAAGGGAAATGCTGGAATGAAGGCTCGGTTTTCTTTACGGAAGAGACGTTTGCCTATATAGAGACGTCCATAGAACGAGAAGTACCGGCATATGACCATTATGGTTTTAATGTCATTTCCAAGCAGGAATGGGCACGCATATTGAAAAGGCTGGATGTGCTCGCTGCATTGTTGCGGGAACGTCCTTCTATGGAGGCGATTAAACAGCACGTCGATTTTTTCTATGGCGATGGCGAGGAGGAATTCCGTCAATCCTATGATGAGCATATCGCATGGCTGGCTGATTTGGTGCATGGATTTCGGACATGGCTGCGCGAACAGTTGGAGATGCATGAATACATCTCGGTGCTGGGCATTTAGCTGGCATTGCGCCGGTCATTTATGCTACCATCTGTGCAGGCTTGTTGCCGCAGCGCTGAACGCTGCGGCATCGGATGAAACGGGACAAAAGGGGACGAACAACGATATGAAACAACTGCTTGTGGCGGACGATGATGCAAACATCAGGGCGTTGCTGCGGCATGTCATGACGAGAGAAGGATATAAGGTGCACGAAGCGAAGGATGGGCTCGAAGCGGTCAACCTGCTGCAAAAGGAAACCATCGATCTGGCGATCCTCGATATTATGATGCCTGGTATGGACGGACTGGAATTGTGCGATTTCATCCGCCAGAACTACGATCTCCCGATCATGCTGCTTACGGCAAAGGATCAATTGGCGGACAAGCGGGAGGGATATCTGAAAGGGACGGACGAATACGTGACCAAGCCGTTCGAGCCCGAAGAGCTGGTATATCGGGTCCAGGCGCTGTTTCGGCGCTACAATCGCACCTTCAGCGACCTCATTCGCATGAACCGCATCGTCATTGATCGGAAAAACGTAGAAGTGTCGGACGGGCAATCGCTTCTTTTTTTGCCGATGAAGGAGTTTGAGCTGCTCTCGCAATTGGCGCAGTTTCCGGGCCGGTTGTTCTCCCGCGAAGAGCTGATCCGGTTGGTTTGGGGCGAGGACTATGAAGGGGATGACCGTACGGTGGACGTGCACATCAAACGGCTCAGGCAGCGATTTGCCGACTATGCGGATGATTTCGTCATTCAGACGGTACGCGGCATCGGGTACAAGATCGAGGTGAAGTCGCCGTGAGAACGCTGTACTTTCGCGTGTTTCTCATCACGATGGCGGTGATTTTCGCCGGGGCCATGCTTGGTTTTCTTCTATCCAACATATATTACCACGCCAAGCTGAAGCCTTTTAATGACGAGAAGCTGGTGGGCATCGCGGAACAGATGAAACGGTTTGTCGAGCGGGTTCCCGAGGATATGGATGCGTATTTGCACAATGCGGCTGCACTCGGATACGAGATTTATCTAACGAACGGAGAAGGGGACGAACGGTACTACGGGCGCGAGTTTCGCGAGCAGGATCTGAACGGGCGCGCCATCGAACAGGTGCTGGGCGGGCAGATATACCATGGCGTGGCGGAATTTCCGGGCCAGCCGTTCATTTCCGGTTTCTTTGACAATGCGCTCAGCAATACGGTCGGCGTGCCGCTGCACATCGGGCAGGGAAGCTACGCCATGTTCATGCGTCCCGACGTCATACTGCAATTTGGCGAGCTGCGGATTTTTTTCGCCCTGATCGGGCTGCTCGCGGTAGCGATTTGCGTCCTGCTGTTCTTATTCAGCACCCGGTATCTGGTCCAGCCGATCGAACGACTGTCGGAAGCGACGAAACGAATCGCGCAGGGAAACTACAATTTGAAGCTGCCCACTGCCCGCAGGGATGAGATCGGACAGCTGGCCCGGCATTTCATGACGATGAGCGGTGAGCTCGAACGGGTGGACCAGGCGCGGCAGCAGTTCGTATCCAACGTTTCGCACGAGATCCAGTCGCCGCTGACCTCCATTCAGGGTTTTGCCCAACTGCTGGCGAAGCGGGATCTGCCTGTGGATGAACGGGAGCATTACGCTTCGGTCATTGAAGAGGAGAGCCGGCACCTGTCCCGGCTTAGCAAGCAATTGCTGCTGCTGTCCTCGCTGGAGCAGAGCAATGAAGCGATGGACAAGGAACGAATTTCGCTGCGCGGCCATATTCGACAAGCCGTGCAAGTGCTGCAGTGGCAGTTGGAGGAAAAGGAGCTGTCACTCCGCATGTCCGTACCGGAAACGATCCAATTATACGGGGATGACGTGCTGCTGATGCAAGTGTGGATGAATCTGCTTGGCAATGCGGTGAACCATCTGCCTTCCGGCAGAAGCATTCACATCCAGGCTGAACAGCGCGATGATGATGTCGTCGTGCAAATTCATGATACGGGCGATGGCATTCCTGCCGAGCACTTGCCGTTTCTGTTCGATCGGTTCTACAGGGTGGATCGGGCGCGGGAACGCTCATCCGGAAGCACGGGCCTCGGGCTGGCGATCGTGCAGAAGATCGTGCGGCTGCATGACGGCACAGTGGAGGTGTCCAGTTCGCCGGAAGGAACGGTGTTTACCGTCACGCTCCCGGGCCAGAAACAATATGGATCAGACTGACTCATTTTTGTCATGTTGGCCTGCTCTTGGGTCCTAGCATGAACCGGATACGACGTTCACCCCCGAGCGGATTGTAATGTGTTATTCATGCGCCGTTCATTTTCGCCTCCTATACTTGAGTCATCAAGAAGGAGGGAAAAACAACGTGTATTTGGCTATTCGTGAAATAAGGTTTGCAAAAGGACGTTATGCGCTGATCGGGGCGATCATGGTGCTGATTTCGTTTCTGGTGCTGTTCGTTACGGGACTGGCTCAAGGGCTCGCCTACGACAATGCGGCATCGATCAAAAATATGGCAGCAACCCACTTTGTGTTGGAGCAGGATTCGAATCATCGCTTTACACGCTCCCAGGTGAATCAGGAGCAGGTCGATCAAGCGGGCTCCTTGGCGGGACAAGGCAATGCCGAATCGCTGGGCGTGAAAATGACGACGGTCAGCCCGTCAGGGGAAACGACGAAGGTTGACGTGGCGCTATTTACGGTTCACCCGAAGGGCTGGCTGGCTCCGACAGTAACGGAGGGGACTCCCATGGCTGAATTGCGGCAGGGGCAGGTCATTGTGGACCGGAAGCTGGAAGAGTCCGGCGTGAAGATCGGCACGGTGCTGGTCGATCAGGCCTCGGACAAGGAGTGGACGGTGAGCGGGTTCGTAAACGACGAATCGTTCAGCCATGCGCCGGTGGTTTATTTGACCGACGAAGATTGGCGGGAACTTCGGGGGCCGGCGCGGAATGCTGAAGGAGCGGCATCTGCGCAATCTCTCGTATACAACGCGATTGCCGTCAAGGGTGCAGACATGGATGCCGAACGTCTGGCGGCTGCCGTACCCGGCACCGAAGTAATCACGAAATCCGAAGCGATTTCGGCCATCCCCGGTTACAAAGAGGAGCAAGGTTCTCTCCTGATGATGATTGCATTTTTGTACGTGATTTCGGCCTTTGTGCTCGCCGTTTTCTTTTACGTCATCACGATCCAAAAAACGAGCCAATTCGGCATTCTGAAAGCCATCGGGACCCGGAACGGGTATCTTGCCGGAAGCGTTACGCTCCAGATATTGCTGCTTTCCGTCGGCAGTTTGGCGATCAGCGTGTTGTTGGTCCGATTGTTCGAGTCGGTTTTGCCAGCTTCGATGCCATTCCAACTCGGCGCTTCCACGCTAACCCTGACTTGCGTGCTGTTCTTGGCCATGTCGCTGGCGGGATCGCTGTTTTCGGTATGGAAGGTCACCAGAATTGACGCATTGGATGCGATTGGGAGGACGGCAGCATGAGTAACCGACTGGAAATGCACAGCATAACGCATGCCTTCGAAGATGGAGGCAGCAAACGCACGATCCTGGACAAGCTGGAGCTGAAGGTGAAAGAAGGGGAATTGGTAGCGGTCATGGGTCCGTCGGGCTCCGGAAAAAGCACGTTCCTGTCCATCGCTGGTGCGCTGCTTGAACCGACGAAAGGACAAGTGCTGCTGGACGGCAAGCCGATCCAAGCCAAAGGCAAGCAGGGGATCGCCGACCTGCGGCTGCAGAAGATCGGATTTATGTTCCAAAGCGCGAATTTGATTCCGTACCTGAAGGTTGATGAGCAGTTGATGCTGATCGCAAAGCTGGCAGGAATGGATCAAGGGCAGGCGGCGAAACGAATCGACGAATTGCTCGAGAAGGTGGGTTTGTCCCACCGCCGCAAAGCGTATGCCGAAAAGCTGTCGGGCGGGGAACGCCAACGGGTTGCGATTGCTCGTGCCCTGATGAACGATCCGGCCGTGCTGCTCGCGGATGAGCCGACCGCCAGCCTGGACGCCGAGCGGGGGCTCGACGTTGTGCGCATGCTGGCTGCTCAAGTGAAGGAGCAGCGCAAGAGCGCGGTCATGGTAACCCATGATGAACGCGTGCTGCCATTCGTGGACCGGGTGCTGTTCTTGAAGAACGGCAAGCTGGCTGCAGAGTAAAGGCGTTAGTTTGAACATGGTTTGAATGAATTTCAACGGTCTCATTGTAGGCATTATCATTAAAGAGTCGCTTCTTCCTTCCGGTTTGGCAGGGGAGGCGGCTTTTTTCCATGCAGCGCAGCACCAGTCCAGAACCAATGCAGGATGAAACAAGTGGAATCCATAATAAGAATAATAAGCAATGGTGAAAAATGGATGGTATAATCTTCAAAATGCGATATGAAGGGGAGAAAGGCATACCGCCAGTTATTCTTTCATTTTCAAGGGGGAATCCGATGCCAGGTTCAAATGATCGAATTCACATTCCACCTATGGTGGAGATTTCAGAGGGCGTTGTTGAATTAAGGGATGATCGAAAAAAGACGCAATGGACCGAGACGATTCTGCCCTTTGAATTAGCAGTTTATCCGGTCACGCAGGAGCTTTATGCTTCCCTTACGCGTACCGGGGAAAACGCCGCTTCATCTTCCGAGGGGCGCATTCCTGTGGTGAATGTGTCCTGGTTCGACGCCATACGTTTCTGTAATGCCATGTCGCAGCAAGCCGGACTGCCCGAATCCTATTGCATTCATGAGGATGGTCAGACGGTCAGATGGAAAAAGGAAGCGGACGGCTATCGGCTCCCCACGGAAGCTGAATGGCAATATGCGTGTAAAGCCGGAACAGCCGGTTACCGATACGGGGAATTGGATGACATCGGTTGGTATGCGCAAAATTCCAACGGCAAGCCCCAGCCCGTGGGCCAGAAAGAACCCAATGCATGGGGACTTTACGACATGCTCGGCAACGTTTGGGAATGGTGCTGGGATCTTTACGATGAGGAGGTTTATGGTTCGTACCGCATTTTTCGCGGAGGAAGCTGGGCGGAAGAGGCGAGAGGCTGCGGTGCGACATGCCGACGGCGCAGTCACCCGACATTCGGGATCGAGGATTTGGGATTTCGCCTGGCGAGGTCGAGGTAGCACATCGGGTTAACCCATACGTTTGTGTTGAAGTTCCAACCATTTTAATCGTTTCGTTCTGGAGGTTATATGAGGAAATATGGGCTAGGTTTGGTGGCTGGGGTGATCGGGCTGCTGCTTGCAGGCTGCTCAAGTGCAAGTCCAACGGTAGAGAGTATGAAGGACGATGCTTCCGGCAGTGCTTTGTCCAGCGGAATGAAGGTGGCAGAGACATTGGATGACCATGTTAACGACGCTCAGGAGCACGGAGCAGCGGCACGAACGGAAGAAGAGAATCATTCTGGAGAATCGAATTCAAATCCGTCGGACGAAGGGCCTGTGATAGCGTCAGCCGTAACGGATACGTCGTATGATAACGTGATTGACCGGTCCTACGGCGTTGACGAGCATTTTGAGTTGTCCGCATCCACGATGGAAATGAATCAGTTTGGGCAGCAATATTCACAGGCTTGGGGGGAGGAGTGGCAGAACGTAATAAGCCAGTTACGGACGTTAATGGATTTTGAAGAGGACCGGGACGCGTTGGATCGGCTTGAACAAAATTATGAAGCATTCGTGGAACAGGCTGCCGTCCTGGAGAAACTTTCTTTTACGGATATTGAGGAACAACCTGCGAATAGAAGCTACGGAACGTTGGCTACGAGTGCGTCCCTTTTGCGAAAGGCTGAATTGATCCGGGAACAGACCTTGGAATTGATTCGTTTATATGAAGAATACCAAGGAAGCGAGAATAGCTATGTTTATGTATTTTCAGAACATGACAAGGTGAACACCGGAGAAGCTAAATAAGCGAAATCAACGTGAAACGAAGAAGGAGGGGGAACGATGAAAATTAGCTGCGCATGCGGTGGCGTCATTGTGGATTCTACCGACAATCTTTCGTATAAAGGTCATCTGATTTCGGATCAGGACTGGGATGATTTGATGGATGCGATGGATCGGGCCATTGAGCAGTCGGGACCTTCTGCGGAAGAGAAAGAGCATGCAGCCATGCATATGCGCAGGTTGTTGTCCAAGCTGGAAAGGACGATATACCAGTGTACGGAATGCGGAGCCTTAATCGTGGATAAAGTTGATGGAGGGTTGGAGCGTTTCGTCAAAACAGAACCTTACACTGGATCGCGAACGCTGGGTTCCGTTTTTGGAGAAGAGTGGAAAGGATTTCTGATCGGGGACTGGAGCGATGAACGAACCGGAGACATCAAAGGATATTTGTGGGGGGATCATCGGTTTAACACGGAATTCCGGGAGTGGACAGAGTTAAAGGCAGCCTATGATTCTGCTTTCAACGAACAGGAACAGCGGCAGCGCCTTCGGTCGGCCACACTGAAAAGAAATGACGTCCTCATCCATACCTGGCAAAGTGACGTCATCTTATAGTTCAAGTTGGACTGGTGAGATTATGGGGTTGTGACTGATTGCAATCAGACATAACAGGAGCGTGTCATTATGAAAATCATTTTGGTCAGGCATGGGAGCGATGAGGAAGGATACCGGGGTGGATGGAGCAGCCGGGGCTTGACGAATGAAGGTATTCGGCAATCGGAGCGGCTTGCTGAACATTTACAGCGCCAAGCGAGTCTGCTGAGCAGCGACCTCACGCGTGCTGCCCAGACGGTCAAGGTGCTTGAACAAGGGGTGGGGTTAAAAGCCGAATTGTTGCCGGCATGGCGTGAAATGAATAACGGCTTGCTGGCCGGAATACCGCATTCGGAAGCAGAAGCCAAGTATCCCGGCGTGTATTTCAATACGCTGGAGATGGATACCCCTTTTCCGGGCGGCGAAACCCCGGCGCATTTTTACGAGAGAATTACGCGAGCATTCGATGAATTGTGCGCCAAGCTTGCAGTGCGGCAGATTGAATCCAACGTTATGCTCGTCACCCATGGTGGCGTCATTAACGCGTTATATTATCATTTATCCGGAGAACGGTGGACGAATCGGGTTCCTTTTTTTCCGGCAGAGCATACAAGTATGCATGTCATTGAGCAGAGGCAGGATCAGTGGGTCGTGAGCGAGAAAAATAGTAAAAGCCATTTGTGAGTATATGTTATCCCTAAACGAATAAAACGAAAAAGAAAGGGTGTTCGCGCAATATGACTCAGGAAAAAAGCGAAGCCAGAACCTGTGCCGGGGGCCACGTGTATTACAAAACAAGCGATTGCCCGACCTGTCCGGTCTGCGAGCAGGAACGGAAACCCCGGGACGGATTCCTGGCACAGTTGTCCGCGCCAGCCCGACGGGCATTGGCAGGGGAGGGAATCACGGATTTAGACAAACTGTCCGCCCATACCGAAAAAGAAATCCTGAAGCTGCACGGCATCGGCCCCTCTTCCATGCCCAAGCTCAGACAATCGCTTGCTGAGGCCGGATTGTCCTTCAAGGAGAACACGCCTTAGTCCAGCACTGCAGCCAATTGCCCAACATCGGTCAAGTACAGCTTGCTTCCTTCGCTTAAGAGCAATTGATGCTGGCGAAAGCTTTGCCGCGCGGCCTGCAATGGTTGGGAATCTTCATTTACAAATGAAATGCGCTGCCCTTTGGTCAGACGGCCGGGCTTATCCTGTTTTTTCAAAACGAAGAAACCATGCTTGCCATACCCCGCGTCGAACAGGAAGTGGTAACCATCCGTGCAGAACCCGGAAGAGCCCGACAGGCCAGGATTGATGAACGTGGTCTGCGGGCGATGGGTGCCGCCTCTAATCAGGCCAAGCTTGAAATCCGCGTAATAGTAGAACCAAACTTCCTGTTCGTTCACGACGTTCAAGGCATAACAATCTGCGATGTCGGCTGCTTGATTTTCGAAGCGTTTGTTGCCTTGATCGTCCCAGGCAATAAGTCCTTGTGCCCCAACGGGTTCACCCCAGCCATAATTGCCGAATACCCCCTCGTCGAAGTACCCGGTCCAGATCGTGCCATCCTCCGTCACCTGAACATCTTGGATGCCGTCTCCCAGCAAAAATTCACGAACCGTAATTCCTTCGGCATCGATGACTTTGGCGTTGAGATCATGCTTGCCGTCCCCATAACGCGTGCAGCGTGCGCCAACCAGGAGCAAATGCTCACCCAGAGGCTGCAAGTAATGATAGTTGAACGTTTGTCCCCAGAGCAGCACTTCCTGAATGCAGGAATCCCCGATGATCAACGCTTTGTACGTCCGGAATTGCCGCAGCTTGGCTGGAACGAACATGCCCTCTTCTCTTTCGGGGATGCGGTCGATCAGCAGCACGTAAATCCGGCCATCTCCGCCGAGTTGGGTCGATACCACTTCGTATCCCTCCGTGTACGCAGCGATGTCGTGCAGGGGATGCAGTTTTATTTTTGGGTTAGCCATAGGCCATTCTCCTCTCTTATTTCTCCGAATCAATACCGTTCCCACAAAATGCATACATTCATTATGGCGCCGGAATTGTGCACAGAACATGGCAAAAGTATAGCGATATCAAGAAGGGGATTATGGCTGCTCATTTTTTAGTTTCCTAAAAATAACAAATCCTATAGATTAGTCTAATATCCCGAATGAAATATTTTCCATGAGATTTGTAATTCAAAATCAGGGGGCGGTTTCATGCAAACGATGGAGCAATGCTTTGATCCATTTCCGAGGCTGGAAACGGAACGTACCTGGCTTCGGCCGATTACGCATGAAGATTTGGAAGATATGTACGCATATTGCTCGATTCCCGTCGTTTCGCAGTTCACAACATGGGATGCGCATCAGAGCAGGGAAGATACTCGGGGATTTATCGATTTTATCCAAAATCAGTACGAGACGCGAAAAATAGGGCCATGGGGAATCGAAGACAAAGGATCAGGAAATCTGATTGGCAGCTGCAACTATGTCAATTGCAATCAAAGTCAGCTTACCGCCGAGCTTGGATATGTATTGTCTCCTTCATACTGGAATAAAGGCATCATGAGCGAGGTTATTCGCAGGGTGATCCGTTTTGGCTTCGAGGAGATGGGGCTTGAGCGTATTGAGGCGAAATGCATGGTGGAAAATATAGGATCAGCCAGAGTCATGGAGAAGGCAGGTATGACCTATGAAGGTACGCTCCGGAGCTATATGCAGGTGAAAGAACAGAGATTGAACTTGAAGCTCTATGCCATCATTCGTGTGGATTTTGAGTCAGGATGTAGTGACAGTTAGGGTACGGTTATGAAGGGCGCATCAGGAAAAATGCCTGATACTCCAGCTCAAGCATTGACGTCTTTTTCCACGGAGATTTCTGGATTCAGGATACATCTGGGTGGATTTTATGGATAAGGAGGCCAAACCATGGGAATGATCGGACAATATGTGGCAATGCCGAACGAGTTAATCGTGAAATTAGCAGAAGGCAGTTTGCTTTTAAATGACGTGGATCTGCAGAAATACGAGGGATTGGATATTGATAAGTCTTGGGAAGGCATTCATTTTTGGTTAACCGAAGAGTTGAATGACGGTGAACCGCCGCAAGGCTATGTCGTACCTCTGCGGGACGAGCAGTATCTCGATTTTGAGAGTTTCGGTGCGTTCTATCTATTTGTCGATCAAGTGAAGGAAGCAGCGGTTTATTTGGAAAGGGTGACCGAAGATGAGCTGAAGGAACGTTATGACTTCCAAACGATGGTGGACGAGCAGATCTACCCTCTTGTGGAGGGAGACGAACAACAGGAATTTTACGACTATCTGAAGGTCAACTTGGACAAAATCGGGCGTTTTTATGCCAAGAGCGTGGCAGAGGGGAAAGGTATCGTGTTTTATATTTTCTGATGGCAATAGAACCATGTCTCGTTTCCGGGAGATGGTTTTTCTTCGTTTGAACAATGGCGTTGAAAAGCTGAGGACGAGTATGCCATATGGGAAATGTCATATTCAGGCCGTACGTGAGTCCTGTATACTTTTTGGGTTATCGGCAATGCCGAATCAGGATGTACGGGAGGTCTATGGCATGACTGCAAAAAACAAGTACAAAGCGCTGGAGCTTGAAACGCCCGGCGTATACGATTTGGAAGGACTGGAGGTCGGGGTCACCTCCAACTGCAATTACAAATGCGATTATTGCTGCGCCTATAACCGGGACGACGGGCAATGCATCAGCGGGGAGGAGGTTATACGCATCATCCGTGAACTTCCTGCTTTGAAGCGTGTGCGCTTGTCCGGGGGAGAGGTGACGCTGAAGTACCAGGATTGTTTGGACATCGTATCTTACTGCGGGGCGAATGGCATTGATACACAGCTGAACACCAACGCCAGCCTACTGACGGAGGAACGGATTGTTGCGCTGCGTGACGCAGGGTTGTCCAACATCCATATTTCGTTCAATTATACCAATGCGGAAGAATACGCGGCTTATTACCGAGTGCATCCTCGGATGTATGCGCGGTTAGAGCAGAACATCCGCATGTGTGCGGAAGCCGGACTGGAAACGGTATTAGAGACCTTACTCTTCGAAGGCACTCAATCCAACATGGCCGCGATCAGCGAGAAGGTATATGAGCTAGGCGTACGCATCCATGAAATACAGAACAGTATCGTCATGCCGCACAGCAATTGGGACAGGATTGCGACGCAGGAAGCGCTAGTTCAATCGGTGAATGAATTGATTGCGAACAAACGGGAGGATACGACGCTGTATTTCACGTGCATGGATCGTTTTGCGGAGCGGCTCGGGTTACATGAACAGCCGGGTGTGTACTTCTCCAACTGCGTGGACGGCACGAAGCAGCTGCATTTGCACGGCAACGGAGACATCCTGATCTGCGAATTATGCCACCCGGTCGTCATCGGCAACATTTATAACGGTACATCGCTGAAAGACATTTATGTACAGCAACCGGAAGCGCTCACGGAGTTTTTGACCCAACGCCCTTGCCCGGCCTACGATGCACTCTTTTCAAATAAAGCATAACGATTGGAAAGATGACTTCCTTCCAAGGTATATCAAAAGTAATGAAGGCAGCCTTATCCCTGAATAAAGGGAGGGCGGCCTTCTTTTTTTTGCCCTTCGGCAGAGCCGGCATGTTTCAGATTCATTTAAGCAACCGGCTCTATCATGTGCTTATGAAAGAACTTGATGAGGTGAACGTCCAAATGATGAAACCATATAATCCCCCACGGGAGCAGCGCTCCGGCACGAAAAGCAAACGAACACGCATCTGGCTGACGGCTTCGATGGTTGTGGTCCTGGGCCTCGGAACCGTCGTGTACAGCCTCGCGGACCGTTATTTGATCCGGCACGTCGAAGTCGTCGTTGCGGCTGACAATACCGCACAGGCCAGCTCATCGACCGACGTCACGACGACTGCCGCGGAAGCCAATGCCAATTACGATGACTGGAACTATTCCAGTGACAGCCTGGACATCAGCATTGATAAAGTGCAGACTGGCTCCGGTTCGGACCAGATTACCTACTATGTTGCCGACGTTGTGATGAAGGATGCCAGCAGCCTGCAAGCCGCTTTGGCAGACAACAGCTTCGGAACGAACATTACCGAAGATACGTCGGACATTGCTGCAGCGAACAATGCGATCTTTGCCATCAACGGCGACTATTACGGTTTTCGTGACGATGGCGTCATTATTCGCAATGGCACGCTCTACCGGGATGAACCGGTCCGGGACGCGATGGCTTTGCTGAGCGACGGTACGATGAAGACGTACAGCGAAACGGAGGTCTCCTCCTCGGAACTGCTGGCTGAAGGAGTGACCAATACGTTGTCTTTTGGGCCGATCCTGGTAAAGGACGGCGAGATTACGAGTGATTTCAGCCATGTCGAGATCGACAAAAACTTTGGCAACCGATCCATTCAGGATGCGAATCCACGCACCGCCATCGGCATGATTGCACCGAACCATTATGTGTTCGTCGTTGTTGACGGTCGGCAGCAAGACAGCCGGGGCATGACGCTCGCCGAGCTGGCGCAGACGATGAAGGATCTGGGGGCGACCGAGGCTTACAATCTGGACGGCGGCGGTTCGTCAACAATGTATTTCATGGGCAGAGTCGTAAACAATCCGCTGGGCAAAAACAGTGAACGCGGCGTAAGCGACATCCTGTACCTGAAGGAGAGTGAATGATCATGACGATTTTAATACCCGCATATGAGCCGGATGTCCGTTTGCTCAACCTGATCATGCAGCTCCAGACGTTCCGACTTGGTCCCATCGTCATTGTGGATGACGGCAGCGGCCCGAAATACCGGGGAATCTTCGAAACGGCGGAAGCTTATGGCTGTACCGTCCTGACGCATCCCGTCAATCTGGGAAAGGGGCGGGCGCTCAAAACGGGTTTCCGGCACATTCGCGAATTCGGGCCGCAAGGATACGTGGTCTGCGCGGACAGCGACGGACAGCATTTGCCGCATGACATCAAACGCGTCGTGGACGCGCTGCAGCAGCAAACCGGGCCGGGCATGGTGCTCGGCAGCCGGAAGTTTGCGGGCAAGGTCCCGCTTCGCAGCCGTTTCGGCAACAGCGTGACGAGAGGTGTATTCAAATTAACGACCGGAACGAAGGTGTATGATACGCAAACGGGTTTGCGCGGTTTTCCGTATTCCATGCTGGACTGGCTCTGCGAGGTTCCGGGCGACCGTTTCGAGTACGAGATGAACATGCTGCTGAACGCCAACAAGGAAGGCTATCCCGTCACGGAGGTGTTCATTGATACGGTGTATCTGGATCACAACAAATCGTCCCACTTTCGTCCGCTCGTCGACTCGTTCCGCATCTACTTGCCGATTCTCATGTTCAGCACCTCGTCCGTCATATCGGCTTTGATTGATTTTGCGCTGCTGTTCCTCATCCAATACATGACCAGCAATCTGTTCCTGTCGGTGGTGACCGCGAGGTTGTGCAGCTCGATCTTCAATTATACGATGAACCGCAAATATGTCTTCTCAGGCGGCAAAACGTCGAAGATCAGCAAATCGATGCCAAAGTATTTTGCGCTCGTCGTTCTGGTTTTGTTCATGAACTACGGCCTGCTGTATTTCTATAACCAACAGTTGATCATTCCACTGATCATTGCCAAGGTGCTGACGGAAGTGACCGTTTTCCTGTTCAGCTATTGGGCGCAGCGCAGATTCGTATACCGTTCTTGAAAGGGGCAAGCGTAAAGCTTGCTCTTTTGTTTGGCTTGAAATGTGACGCGAGAATGTTGGTAAGTGATCCCCATAAGAAGTTGCGGCGACGAAATATGTCCCGATAATGCATTGGTGTGTTGTATGATGGAATAACATATTGTTTCACAGGAGGGAAAGCATGAAAACGATTGCTGTCATATCCGATATTCATGGCAACCATCTTGGGCTGGAGGCGGTGCTGCAGGACATTGCTGCACGTGATGTGGATCTGGTCGTTAACTTGGGAGACAGCCTGTTTGGACCCATCGATCCGCTGGCGACCGCAAAACTATTGATGGGGCATGAACGTATGATTCACATTATGGGGAATTGCGACGCACTGCTGCTAAAGGCAGAGCATGAATCGCTTACCCATGCTTTCGTCAGGCCGCTGCTGGATGAAACCATGCTGTCATGGATCGGTACGTTCCAAGCAACCTGGTCTTACGAAGAGTTATTGTTCTGTCATGGGACACCTTGGCTGAATCATGCGTATTTGCTGGAAAAGGTAACTCCCGATGGGGTTCATTATAAGGATGCTGACCGATTGGAAAAGGAGCTTGATCCGATCCCGGAGAAGGTCGTGTTTTGCGGGCATAGCCATGTGTTCAAATCGCTGCACTTACCAGGAGGGAAAATAGTGGTGAATGCCGGCAGCGTCGGACTGCCCGCCTATGAGGACGAAGAGCCCTATCCACATGTCATGGAATCCGGAACTCCCTATGCAGAGTATGTTCTGGCGCATCGTCAGGAAGCAGGGAACTGGGTTGTGGAGCATGTCCTGGTCGAATACGATTGGGAACAAGCCAGCCGGATTGCCTTGCAGAACGGACGAGAAGACTATGCGTTTGCATTGCGAACGGGGAAAGCCAAACCTTAAGGTAAGGTTGCTTTATAGACTGACCCATCAAAAAAAGGAGTGAGCCCATGTTTTTGCGGAGCGTGGAATTGATGAAAGGGCACGTGGACAAGCCGCGTCAATATCCGTTCACCATCCCGGCGATCAAACGTTTGACCCGGCTGAAATTCAGACGCAACGTCACGTTTTTCGTAGGGGAGAATGGATCGGGCAAGTCGACGCTGCTGGAGGGCATTGCCCACCAATGCGGCTTCAACACGGCCGGAGGCGGGAAGAACAACGTCTATGACGTGCATGCCTCCGAATCGGCGTTGGGCGATTATTTGCGTCTGGCCTGGCTGCCCAAAATGTCCAACGGCTTTTTCATGCGTTCGGAATCGTTCTATCAGTTCGCCGAGCATATTGACGATGTAGGAGCAACTGGACGATATGGCGGACGCTCTTTGCTGGAACAATCGCATGGCGAATCTTTTTTGAGCCTGTTCGTGAATCGCTTCGATTCGAAAGGCATCTATCTGTTGGACGAGCCCGAGGCAGCGTTGTCGCCGGCCCGGCAGCTGTCCCTTTTGCGAATATTGCATGACATGTCATCCACGTCCCAATTCATCATCGCCACGCACTCCCCGATTTTGCTCGGATATCCGGATGCGGAGATTTGGAGGTTTGACGAGAGCGGCATTTGTACGGTGGACTATGAGGAGACAGAGCATTATCAAATCACGCGCAGCTTTTTGGAAAACCGGAGGCGGATGCTGGATGAATTATTCAGAGATTAAAAGAGGGGGGATTATGATGAAAACCGTTCATTGGGCTGATCTCTGCATGACTTACACGATTGATCGGCCTAAGACGAAGGAAGAACTGAAAAGAATGCTGCTGGCCCTTAAACGTTTGGCAGAAGAGGGATTGAATTTTGCGGTTTACGGGGAAGAGGTTCGAAAACAGTTCATCATTGCGGTACAAGGGGAGCAACAATTCAATCAAATCATGGATCGACTTAAGCGTGAGTTTGGGTTGGAAGTGATGGTTGCGGAGCAGGAACCCAAGGTATTGTATAAAACGACGCTTGGAAAAACGGTAGAATCTGAAGGAAGGTACGTCAGACAAAACGGAGGCATACATAAATTCGGCGTTTGCTCGCTCAGGTGTGAGCCTCTTCCGAGAGGCGGAGGATACGAGTTTGTCAATTTAATTGAAGATGATGAAGTGATTCCCGAGGAGTACATTCCAGCGGTTGAAGAAGGTGTGAAGAGCACGATGTATAGGGGACTTACCGGCGGTTTGCCTATCGTCGATGTCTTAGTCCGTTTGTATGACGGGGCATACCATGAACAGGATTCAAACGTATTTTCATATAAGATTGCTGCATCTATAGGTTTTAGGAATGGGTACAGTCAGGCCGATCCTGTTCTTCTTGAGCCGTATATGAACGTTGAAATGAAGGTAACCCACAACAATGCCAACCTGCTGTCACTTGCTGCACAACTCCTTGGTCCTAGCAGTAATGTGAGCGAACATGCGGATGGCAGCATTTCGTTGCAAGCCGAAGTTCCTTTAAGGGAGTGGCTTCAGTATCGTGAGCAGATCCAAGAAAACCTGAAAAGTGCCGGGCAATGTACCGTAGAGTTGGCGTATTATGATCCGATCCCAGAGGATTTGAAGGAAACGATAATTGCGACATCCCATTTGGCAGATGCCTATTACCGGGATCTTTTTCAATGGGAAAAGTGGGGCAAGGAGTCTGAGGATCGTTATCTGAGTGACTATGTGGATTCATTCTGGGAAGATTCGAGAGGCTAAAACAGGAGGGAGGAGTGAAGAAAGTGCAGATCAGCAACACTGAAAATTATATGTACATAACGGTATCGAGACCGGATACCAAAGGAGAATTTGAAGGTATGTTCCGTGCCTTAAAGAACATGGCTGACGAGGGCTTGAGTTTTGATATGTACACGGATGAGGATCATAAACAGATCATTCTTTCAGGTCCGGGCGAATGGTATCTTAGAGAAATGGCAGAACAATTGAAAGATCGGTTTGGATTGGGGTTGTCGGTAGGAGATCCGCAAATATTGTACAAAACGACGATTCGTGAAGCAGTCACGGCCGAAGGACGCTTTATCAGGCAGAGCTCCGGCAGGGATACTTATGGCCATTGCTGGATCGCCATCGAACCGCTGCCCAGAGGCGAGGGTTACATGTTTATCAATGAGGTTGAGGATGAGAACGTTATCCCGGCAATATATATTCCGGCGATTGACGAAGGTATTCAGAGCATCATGCACCGTGGAATTCTAGGACGCTTTCCCATTGTGGACATCCGCGTACGCCTGCTCAACGGTTCCTACAACAGCACGGATGCGAGCATGATGGCTTACAAAATCGCCGGATTTCTTGGGTTCCGGGAAGCCTACAATCAGGCGTCGCCCGTTGTACTCGAACCATGGATGAAGGTCAGGTTTCCCGTTGAAGAGAAGCACATTTTACAAGTGAACGATGTACTGGAACGCATCAATGCACGCAATATAGAATATGTGGAAATGACGGGAGGAGGCGCTGTCGTTGCAGATGTAGCGCTGCGACTCCTTATGCCGGGGCAACTATACCAGATCGTGAGCGGCATGGAAGCTTCCACCCTATCTTATTTCAATAATAAAATACGAAATAACAGGGATTTCATGGTACAATTTTCATATTATGATGAAGTTCCTCCTGAACTCGAAAACGATATCATTGATCGGTCCGACTTGAAAGATGCCTATCATTACAGTCATGAATATCACTTTTCTGAACACTGGGATACAGAAGAAACAGAGCGGCATCTGAAGCAATTGATTGAATCGTTTTGGGGAGAGGGTTGAACCACGATAGGAGTCGATATATTGAGTATAGCTTTGGTTATAGTAGACATGCAGGAAACGGTCGTAAGGAACAAGCTGGATCAACAAACGATTGACCACGCTTGCGAGTACATCAATCACGTGGCGGACCAGCTTCGGTCCAACAGTCACTTTGTCGTTCATGTGCAGGACGTGGAGGGTATGGACGAAGCCGGCCGGGAGCAGCTTCATTTCATTCCCGAAGTCGATCTGCAGGACGTTGATTTTATCATCACCAAGGAGAGCTCGAATGCGTTCTGGCAGACCGAACTGGAGCAGGTGCTCGAAAGCAAAGGCGTGAAACTGGTCGTTATCGCCGGATTTGCTGCAGAGGAATGTGTTCTGTTTACATACAACGGTGCGCTCGAACGGGGCTTCAAGGCAGTAATGCTTCAAAACGGGATTCTCAGCACGCATACGGATGCGGTAGCTTCTGTGTATCGGGATCGAAACGTGATTTCGTATCCGGTTGTCGATTATCTGACGCGAGTCTAGGGCACAAAGAAATGAATCAAATATCGGTGCCTGAACGATTGGAAAACGAATTGGAGTCCCTGCGCATGTCCAATACGTCGATGCAGGTTTTCATGGAATTGCTTGCACTAAGCGGATCATCGCTAGCTTCAACCGACCGGGACAAACAATTTGTCATTTGGCTTGCCCAGAGGGACCAGAACGTTTTGGGCAGGGGGACGGTAGGTTTCGATCTTGAGGAGATGCCGTGGCTGCCCGAAGACGTTGAAGAGAGCAAGATCTTTTTGTTATCCGTCATTGATGGGGTCATCGCTCGAACACGATGGTCCGTGTTGGATTACGAACCGAATGAAGAATGGGTGCAAAGCTGTTTTGAACATTTTCGCCGGATGATCGAAGCCTTTGAGGAAGAAGATGTGGATGCCCGGCATTACCTGGAGTGGAGCGCGCTGGATGATGACGAGGACGAAGGAACCATCCCCGATGGATATCCCAAGTGCGGAGCTCATGGCGTATATTTGTCCTGCTTGGGCTGCATCATCTGCAATGCCGAGGAGTAAATCCAGACTAACCATGCAGTGTCTGCCATCCCCTCCCTGATGGATGTACCATCTTTCCAAAATAATAAAAGAATGGAGTAATGCCAGATGCCATGGCCCATGGTTCATTTTGCGGTTGCTGCTGCGATCGAGCCTAATCCGTCTCCCGAGTTTTTGCTCGGGAGCCTTGCTCCTGATGCCATACATACAAGAAGTAATGATCGATCCGAAAAAGCCAAAACCCACCTGATGATTGAAGCAGGCAGGTTTGCGACCGATGAGGAACTGGGAGATTTCCTTGAGCTTAACAGACACCGGGCGATCTCTGATCCGGCTTTTATGGATTACTTACGCGGATACATCGCCCATGTGTACACGGACCGTGTATGGACGTTTGATATCTACCCTCCTTATGAAACGCATCCCGATGGCAGAAGAGTATATAACCAGGATGTGGCGAAGCTGGAGTTCATGCTGCTGCGCGACCGCCCTGATGCCCGTCAATGGTTGGATCGGCTCAGCGAAGGCAAAGCTTATGCATTGGCAGGTTTGGGGGAAGAGGAAATTTATCCATACCGGGAAGCTAAGCTGGATTTCCTGAATGATGCCTCGCAAGAGCCTGATACAGATTTGACTGTAATCTCAATGGCCGAGATGGATGCGTTTATTCAGGATACGGCGGATGCGCTTAGAACGTTGTTTGAACAATGGGGGTGCAGTTCATTTATCGCTCAAGTCGGGGAGCCCTGAATGAAGGGGAATAGGCTGGATTCGTGTTGAGACTCGATGAAGTTCGTCAGCGAAACAGAGGTGAGTTTTTTATGTATGCGGTCATCGCAAATGTTATTACGGATAACCAGCTTCGAGTTGGGGCCAAGGTGTACATTTTATTTCATCACGGCATGGCAGAAAGTGCATTGGTATATGGCATGTCCAAGTATGGGAGAAGGATCGAAAAGTACATCTCATACAAAAAGCTGGAGAGATTCCGGGTCTGTTGGGTGCCTGAACATATTCGGCCTCGGATGCACGAAAACTGGATGCATGAGGAACGATGGGAAGCGGATCGGCATGCTGACTGGCTTAATCAGATGTGGGGCAGGGTACGGGTATTCGACCCGCAAGGCAATCTGGTCAAGGACGGCTTATCTGCTGAAGAGGCGTATCGCTCCTTGATGCATGGAAGGTAGATCAAACGATGAAATTTGTTTATGAAAAATTTTCATGCGACGTAGATATTTTCCGTCAGGGAAACGATATCATGGTCCGATTTTATAATGGTCAGAACGAACCTGCCGCCGATGAAATCGTGAATCTGGTCTTCGTTGATCCGGGATACGGCTATTTACAATTGAAATGCAAAGGAAAACATGAGGGACTATTGAGCGGTTTTTTGGATGAATCGTGGTTTGTTTCCGAGGATATGGTGGATGCGGCCATCGCGTTCATCGAAAGCCTTTCTCCTCACTCGCATGGTATCTATCTTCCATATCACGTGGCACGATTCAAACGCACTGATTATGTGGAGTACAACGGAGAGTATTGAAATGAAGAGTTCGGTTAAATAAAATACTGAAAAAAGCGGGAAGGGACTTCGATGAACGAAGAGGCTGTACTCGAGCTGTACGGATTGGACCCTGATCCTGCTTACCGGGAACCGATCCGTCAGTTGTTGAAGCGCGAGATTGAACATATGGCGGCTGAGGATCACGAGCTGCTGCGAACGTTGTGCGTTATGCTGTTTTGTATCGGGCAAGTGGAGGACACGCACATCATATGGCAAGCCAAGCAAAAAAATCAGGATGCCGCCAGCTACATCGATGTTCAATTATTATGTGGAGCCGGATATCAGGCAACGGTGGACTATCTTGAGCGACGGGGCGATCCTCAAGCGAAGCAGGAACTCAAGTATCTTAAAGAATGCGAACCTTTTGATTTCATCGACTTTTCCAAGGAAGAGTGGGTGCAAGGGTATAAGCAATATTACGGCGTCACGTAATTTTGATAGCATATTTCGCAGGGAGAGAGACACAAATGGGGAATTTTAAGAGCGATGGATAAGTTAACCGCCGAGTTTCAGATGGCAACCAAGGAGGCATTCCACCATATTTCCAAACACAAGCGTGTGCGAAAGCCTGTCGTGGAGTGGTCGCTTCGGCTGTACATTAACGGTATGAAGCTGAGTGAGGACGAAGTTTTTGTCCAAGCGGAATTTTTCCGCTCGTTGTTGAAGCCTGGGAAGTATCCCATGTTTACCTGCACTTGCGGTATCTTTGGCTGTGGAGGATATTACGTCGACGTGCTGCATGAGGAAACAGGGATCAGGTGGATTACAGAAGAGGCTCCTTTTGAAGACAAAACACTTCCTCACTCCCACAGGTTTTCCTTTTCCAGAGATGACATGATCCGGTTCGCAGAAGATTTGCTGCATGGTTATGAGCAATTGGATCGGTTGATGGCGTCCGTCAACCTGAAGTTCATGGATGACTTGGAGACATATCGCCAAACCGTTCATTTTCTAAAAAAAGATGATTGAGATGACGCAGCAAGATGGAGCCGATTCACGGACTGTGCCTGAAACCGGAAGGGGATGAACCAGGTAGTATATGTGCGCTGGCGAGTATTCGGATGTGGACAACTTCTTTTTGATCAATTTTTACTTTGGGGTGAATACCCGATTTTATCATAACGCTGCGTCATTCAGGTGGAATTTTCTCGCCTGTGGCGCGGCTTTTTTATTGAACGAAACAGAGGCGCGGGGCGTTTTCTTTATATCCGCTCAGGCGGTTCGCAAAATGGTAGAGATCGGTTATGATAGTTTTGTGGCATTTTTCCAACATATCCATATTCATCATAAGCGCGTGCTAATTTCATTCCTGAGGAGGAAACGAATGGACGCCATTTTCTTGGACTTTTACGGCACGGTCGTGCATGAAGATGATCATATTCTTCCATCGATCTACGAGCAGGTGCGGGCGGCGGCAGGTGTGGACTGTACAACGCACGACATCGGGAGCTATTGGTGGCAGGCCTTTTCGCGAATGTTCCACGATAGCCATGGCAGCCGTTTCGTATCGCAAAGGGAACTGAATGTACGGTCTTTGGCGGAAACGCTCCGGCATTTTCAAGCAGACCTGCAACCACGGGAATTGAATCGCGAACAATTGGCGCATTGGCGTCGTCCCGGCATTTTTGCCGACTCGATTCCCTTCCTGGAGGCTGTACCGCTACCGGTATATATTTTGTCCAATATCGATACGGACGACATTATGGCATCGATGGCACATCACGGATTGAACGCAGCAGGAGTCATCACGAGTGAAGACGTTCGTGCCTACAAACCAAGACCGGAGATGTTTCAAGAAGCACTCGCCCGGTACGGACTGCAGCCTGAGCGGGTTATACATGTCGGCGATTCTTTGGTCAGCGACGTGTATGGTGCGCAGAGCGTCGGTATTCGGGCCGTTTGGTTGAACCGGAACAGCAGACCTTTAAAAGGAGATTGTATCCCAGATAACGAATGCAGCGATCTGATGCAGGTCCTGGATTTGTTATGAAGAGCCGATGAATGGCAGAACGATGATATCGCTTCTTTTGCGGAATCGGCAGCGAGATGGGGGGCAGCGTCCAGCGAAGGATTGCCATTTTATGAAAAGCCGGACAACGCATGGAAGCGATGTGCCCAGATTTTGTACATGGGCAAAATTTATGAATGACAGGGAGTGCAAGTCAGCGTGGAACAACAAGACAATACGATTCGGATTCATATTACGGAAGAGGATTACTGGCATCTGAACAAAACAGCGATCCTCAAAATGTACGGCATCGGCATGCTCATCGCGGTGGTGGCGCTACCGATCCTTATGACGGTGATCTTTATGCAAATGGGGCGCTCCTTGACGTACAGTCTCATTGCTTCATTGTTGTTAAGTGCATTTGTCGACATCTATACATATCTTCGCACGAAGGGCAAAATCAAAAAGCTGGCTCGTCAGAGCAAAGGCATTCTGGGTGACCAGCAGCTGGAAATCACGGCGTCGGAAATTCGTTGGAGCAATGATATGACTTCAGGGACGACGCAGTGGCAGGGATTGGAAAGCTTTCAGGAAACGAAGGCATATTATTTTATATTCATCAATAAAGCAAGCGCGCACATTATTCCGAAACGTTCTTTTCAAACAGAAGTCGAGGCAGCTGACTTTGCACGGCAAGTAAGGACCTATATGCAGGCTGCCAAATAAAAATGGAGTGGGGGACTAATCCATGAGCGAAATTACCGTATACCACTATGATGCTTTTGCATCCACACCGGGCAAGGGCAATCCGGCAGGCGTTGTATTCGGCGCAGATCACTTGAGCGAATCGGAAATGCAGCTTATAGCGCACAACGTCGGTTTCAACGAGACGGTGTTTGTGCTGGGCTCGGATACGGCCGATCTTCGGTTGCGTTATTATACGCCAGGACATGAGATCAATCTGTGCGGCCATGCCACGATGGCTTCGCTGTTTGGTTTGAAAACGAGAGGGATGTTAAACGGCAAAACGTCGGTAGTCATCGAGACCAATGTGGGCAACCTGCCGATTCGTTTTGAGCAGGACGGGGAGACGCTGCGCATGGAAATGAAACAGGATCTGCCTCGCTTTTTGCCGTTTAACGGCGATGTGGACAGGCTGGCTGCCTCCATGGGTCTCAGGGCAAGCGATATTGATCCGACGGCTCCAATCGTATATGGAAGCACCGGTACGTGGACGCTGCTGATTCCGATTCGCAGCCTGGAAGCATTCGAACGCATGAAGCCGGATAGTCGGCTTTTTCCCGACATTTTGCTTGAAAACCCCAAATCCTCCCTGCACCCGTTTTGTATGGAAGCCCATGATTCGTCGGCATTCATGCACGCCCGGCATTTCTCCTCTCCGTATTCGGGGACGGTGGAGGACCCTGTAACCGGAACGGCATCCGGAGTGATGGGAGCTTATTATCTGACCTATGTTCAACCCGGACAATCCCATGCCGAGTTTACAGTCGAACAGGGACAGGAGATCGGGCGGGATGGAAGAGTTGGAGTCAAAGCGCAAAAAACTGCGCAAGGCATGGAGATTTATATTCAGGGAACGGCTGTTTTTGTGCGTGAGCTAGTCATTCAGTATTGATTTTCAGGTCACCTAAACGAGGTGAAATCCTAGACCCGAACGTAACGCGGAGGGAGAATTGACCATGTTAAAGATCGTGGATATCCGGCAGAGGCCGGAGCTGTTGCAGTCCGCTGTACAGTACTTCTGGAAACAGTGGGGAACGGAAACGAACCTTGACTTTTATCGGGACTGCATCGAACGGTCCATGGTAACCGACAGCGTGGTGCCGCGTTTCTATGTGCTGCTGGACGGAGAGCGGATCGTGGGCGGATATGCTTTGTTGCAGAGCGATTTGAACAGCAGGCAGGATTTATTTCCTTGGTTTGCATGCCTGCACGTCGATTCGGGATATCGCGGCCAAAATCTGGGCGGACAGCTGCTAAAGCACGGAGTGCAAGAGACGCATAAAATAGGGCTTGGCAAGCTGTATTTGTGCACCGACTTGATCGGGTATTACGAGAAGCAGGGTTGGAGCTATAACGGAAAAGGTTACCTGTTCAATGGGGATGAAGTACGAATCTATGAATATTCCATCTGAGCGATTAGGAGTGAGTGAGATCGAACAGACCATCCAAGCCGCCCGCTTATTGGCGGAAAACATCATCCGGAAAGCAGGGCAAGTTGCGCTGGATCAATTTGATCGCATTACCTGTCTGGTGGAGAAAGATGAGTTTGGCGACATCGTTACCGCCGTGGATCACGAAACGGAGCAGCTCATCTGGGATGCGATCAGCAGCGCTTTTCCTACCCATGCCATCCACAGCGAGGAACGCGGTCACAATGGCATAACCAGCGACTGGCTCTGGATGGTCGATCCGCTGGACGGAACGAACAATTTTGCGATCGGATTGCCGGTATTTTCGGTTTCCATCACGTTGATGTATCAGGCTGAACCCCTGCTTGGCGTCATATATGAACCAATGGTTGATCGTTTATTCGTTGCGGTTCGCGGACAAGGGGCGTTCTGTAACGATAATCAGCTGTTAGTCAAAAAGAAACAGGAGATCCGCAAAGGCACTATTGGCTGGATTCAAGGACATGCAGTTCAACATGAACAGCGGGCCGTGAAGCTCCGCTCTTATCTGGATGTTTCTTTTAAACGAATGATGCGTTTGTGGGCTCCAACCTTGCAATGGTGCATGTTAGCCAAAGGAAATATCGATGGCATCGTGCTCTACAACTCTGAAGGAGACGATCTGTATTCAGGCGTATTGATGGCTCAGGAGGCAGGCGCAACCGTCATGGATTTTCAGGGAAATGCGTTCAAAGGAAGGAACACCGAGCCTTATCTGATCGCCTGTCATCCCGAGCATCGCGATTATTTTCTGAATACAGTCAGGGAGGGTCTGGAAAATGATCACGGAACTTAATCCGCATGAGTTCGGGAAGGTGAGGCATCTCATTGATTCAAGCGGGGGCGCCGAAGTTAGAGCAGTTGCTGATTGCATAAATCCAGGACGCATATATGTGAATGAAGAGCTAAACGGAGCCTTGTTCTGGATTGAAGGTCAAGGTGGATTTCAACTCATTGGTGATTTTTGGCGCGGGACGCTGCTCGTTGAGTTGGAAACATTCATGCGCGAAACGATGGAACCGGAGATGCGAAGACTCGGTAAGGACTGCATCGAGATTGCCATGACGAACGAGCGTGGGGAGAAGGCCTTTCGTCAAGCCATGGTTGATCGAGAGACTTTTTCCGATGTCCAGTATGTTTTCGGTTTTCTTGGGAAGCGTGAGCAGAGGGCTGTGGCGCTTGCTCATCCTTTGCCAAACGTTTCTAATGGTCCGGATGAAACGGTAAGCGTCGTCAGAATAAGTCGTGAACTTTTGGAAGATGAGGGCTATGGGAACCGCGAATTTCTGGCGGGGAAAATCCTTCAGTTTTGGCATTCTGGCGAAGCCTTTTTCCAACATGGGTTGGGATACGCTGTAGTGCAGCATCACCAAATCGCCAGTGTGTGCTTCTCGGCGTTCGTGGCTGGGCGCATCCATGCCATCGATATTGAAACCATGGAGCTATATCGTTATAAAAGGTATGCTTCAATGGCTGCAAAAGTCTATATCAATGAATGTATAAGAAGAGAAATAGAACCTTACTGGGATTGTTCCCCTGATAATGAAGGATCGATCCGTCTTGCGAAGGGGCTTGGAATGTCTTTGAAATTCGGCTACCGGATTTGTTGGTACTCGATATCTACATAGAGAAACCATGGAGGGTTAGCGATATGAACGAAGCCTTGCTGGCGGAGATGCAGTTTTTGATCGAAATTGACAAGTTGAAAACGATTGAACGGAAAACGAAGATCATGCACGGGGACAGGCTGGAAAACGATGCGGAGCATTCCTGGCACCTGGCCATGATGGCACTGATTTTGCATCGGCATGCAAACCATGATATCGATCTGTTGAAAGTGTTCAAAATGCTGCTCGTCCACGATCTGGTTGAAATTGATGCCGGGGATACGTTTGCTTATGATCTGAAAGGGCATGAAAACAAGCACGAACGTGAATTGCAGGCAGCACGCCGACTGTTTGGCATGTTGCCACCGGAACAAGCGGATGAGTTGATGGGGTTATGGCTGGAATTTGAGGCCAAAGAGACACAGGAAGCGCAATTCGCGGCATCCTTGGACCGGTTGCAGCCGCTCATACATAATTACCGAAACGAAGGCGATACATGGCAGAAATATGGCATTACAAGCGAACAGGTTACGAATCGAAACCGGGAGATTGCGAATGGCTCCGAAGCGCTATGGGGCTATGCTCAGGAGCTTATTCGCAGTGCAGTAGAACGGGGAATTCTGAGGTCGGAGTACGAACAACAGAACCACTGAGGAGGAGACTATGGGATACATTATGGAGCTTCGGGAAAAGGTTGGGTCTCGTCCACTGATTATGGCCGGTGCGAGCGTGCTCGTTTTCAATGAACTTGGCCATTTGTTGTTGCAAAAGCGTGCAGACAGCCTGGATTGGGGCACGATCGGAGGTTCATTGGAACCGGGCGAATCTCTGGAAGAAGCGGCGCACAGGGAGCTTTGGGAAGAAAGCGGTTTAAAGGCGAACACTCTGCAGCTGATCACCGTTATATCGGGAGCGGATGCGTATTACCAATATCCCAACGGCGATGAAGTCTACAACGTTACGGCCGTCTTTAAAGCGATTGGCATCGAAGGCACCCCTGTCCTGATGGACGATGAGGGATTGGAGCTCCGCTATTTTGATTTGAACGAACCTATTCCGAATCTTAACTCCTATGCAGCACATGTACTAAGCGAATCGGGATTCCTTCAGAACGTGCAAAAGGAGGGAGCAAAGGTATGACGCAGGATTTCTATTGCGAAGAAGTTCTTAAGAAATCTCGCACAATATTATCATTTTTCTCTCAGTGAATTGCTCATTCGTCGCCGGTATAATTGGGCTATACTTCCAATAAAGTGAGGATGAGCATGATGGATGCTTTTCTGGAACAGATGAATGAGTTGAATGAGCTGCAGAAGGAACTGGTGCAGATTCATCCGTTGTTTACGAATCACTATCCGATCGTTGTGGCCAATGAAATGTTATTATACATGTATGATTATTCGCCTGAGAAACAGCAGTACGAGTGGGTCAAAACGGTACCGGATGACCTGAATATTCCCGAAGGATGTTTGGCGGCAATGCCGGTTCATCATTTGAATGAACGTACGTGCGCGATCGTCACCGATGAGGCTTTTCAGAGCTTTGAGATGAAAATATATTTGTTCCACGAGTTCGTGCATTGCTACGTTCACAAGAGCTATGAACACATCGGAGACCGGGTTGAAATCAAACGCACCATGGAGAAAAGAAGGCGAGTAACGTGGGAGCTTGATTACGAGTTCCCATATGACGATGAAACCATCGTGCAGCGAATCGGGATCCTGCAGGATGCCCTGAAACAGAAAAAGTTGGATCGCATTCGTCAGGCCAGACAAGCCTTGTTCCAGGCATTAAGCGAGGAAGCGGGCGAATACTGGTGCTGGCTGGAGTGGAACGAAGGTTATGCCAGATATATCGAGAACCGGATTCGCAGCCGTTTCGGCCTGGCCCTTAACCATTTGGGAGAAGATGCGCCGTATAATCGTCTTCTTTTCTATGAATGCGGCTCTGAATACATTCGCTTGCTGATCGAAGGCCATTCAGAACTCCATACCGACCTTGAGCAGCTATTCGACATCCTTCAATCCGAACGATTGGAGCAGCTTCAAACGCATTAACATGTGAATGAAGGATCGTGCCTTAACGAAAAAGGGGGATAAGAATATGCCTTTGCCGATGGTTCATCTGAATATCGCTTCATTACTGGCCAACAAGTGGCATGTCGGTGAGCACCAAGGAGCGTTCTATCTGGGGAATATCGCGCCCGATTCGATCCATATGCGGGATGGAGCGACGCGCGAAGACAAACGGCATACGCATTTTGAGCCCAAGGCCGAGGGCGATTACATGGCAAGGCTGCAGGAGCGTTATTCAACGCTTGTCGAGCAAACCAATGACGAAGGGCGAAAGTGGTTTGTGCGTGGTTATTTCATGCATGTGCTGACAGACTACATATGGTTTCGGAGCGTACATCCGCAATTCGTGAAAGAAGTCACCGGCCTGGAGCGGGATGAGGGGATGAAGCAGGCACGGGACCAGTTGAACCGCTTATATTATCAGGAAACGGATCAGGTTGACTTCGTCCTGTATCAGCAAGCGGAGTGGAGTTCCGAAGTGTGGCAGTGGCTTGGCCGGACCCGTGGCTACGACATGCAGGATCTCCTGATAGCCGACGAGATGGAGCGCTGGCGGGATCGCACATTATCCTTTTTGAAGGAAGGATCGCAGCAACCCGGCATTGTTCCGCAGTACATTACGGCCGAAATCGTTGAACGATTTGTGTCCGAAACGGCGAAGCGGCTTCAAGCCGTGCTTCAGGCGTGGGATGCCCGAATCCCTCTCTTAGAACAGACATCCTAGATTGATTGAACAGAAAGAGTGAGACGACATGACAGAACAGATTGTGATCCAAAAGCTGGCGCCTTCCGACGTTGAGGGAGCGCATCAAGTATTCGAAGCCTCCATCACAAGGGCGTTTGCGCAGGAGGGGCTGGGTTCGCTGCAGGACGATATCCGCCATGAGATCGAACAGAAAAAGGAGCTTCTTCAGGCTGCATTGCAGCAATGGAATGTGCCGGAGGCAAACGTGTTTTTCCTGCTGGCCAAGCATGAAGGACGCGTGGTCGGTACGATATCGTATGGGCCTTGCGGCGAGGAAATCCGGATCTGCACGGATCAGCGAATTACGGAGATGGGCGAGCTCGGCAGTTTATACATTTTACCGGAGTTTCAGGGGCGGGGGATCGCTTCGAAATTAATTCGGGCGCTGGCGAGCGAGTTGGACCGCCAAGGAATCCGCCAATTTTGTCTGGATAGCGGATATGGGATTGCCCAGCAGAAATGGCGGCGCAAATTCGGTGAACCGTATGCCGTCGCCAAGGACTTCTGGGGAGAGGGAGTCCATCACATGGTGTGGCTGTGCAATGTGAAGGATTATGCGGTAAAATAAAAATTCCGGAAGATGACGATCTGTATGATGCAGGGGTCATCTTTTTTGTTAACGAACCATATGAAAGGAGTGTTGTATGCCATGCAGTGGAACCTGCCGGAGCAGCGGTTATCTCCGGATGCGGTCAACATATGGAGAACGAGCGCGTACATAAGCAATGGAATTGGATTCATCATTCTCGCCGCATTGCTGGCATTGGATCACGTTTTTGACTGGTGGACATGGATAGGTTGGGTGTTGTGGATCATTGCAGGGCTCTCAGTACTGTATGCTGTTTGGGAAATATGGATTCATCCTTCATTATTGTACCGGTATTGGCGTTACGACGTGAGTGAAGAGTTCCTGCAGTTGAAGCATGGAGCCTGGAAAAGGGTACACCAAATTATCCCGATGGCCAAAATCCAGTCGGTCACGACGGAGCAAGGACCTTTGCTGCGCAGATACGGATTGTATTCCGTCTCGGTCGGCACCATGGGTGCGTCCCACCGCATCCCGGCTTTGTCAGAGGACGTGGCGGTGGCGCTTAGGCAGCAGATCGCTTCCTATGCAAAGATCAACGAGGTGGACGAGTGATGGAGAAGAAACGACATCATCCGCTCAGCATCGTATGGGGAATGTGGAAGCTTGCGAGAAACAGCGCTGCGTTTGTGATCTATTTGTTTGTTGTCCGTTACGATACCGAAGCGAAATGGGTTACGTACGGGCGATGGATTTTCTATGCCGCCATGGTCATCGGCGTTGTTTCGGTGATCTGGAAATGGTATGCCGAGCGTTATGAAACGGACCGGGCGGCATTTCACGCCTATGAAGGCGTGTTTAACCGAAAGAAACGTACGATCCCTTATACGAAGATCCAGAATGTGCATCGGCATACGTCCTTGTTCCATCGTTTGTTTGGGGTGACGTCCATCCGTTTCGAGACAGGCACCAAGGGAGATGAAGCTGCGTTTTATGTTCCGGTGCTGACGTTGGCTGAAGCTGGACGATTGGAACAATGTGTGGTGGGGGCAACGTCCAACGTTACTGCCGCTGATACAACATTTATGAACTCTCCGACTGCAGGTGAGGATGGGCAAAGCAATCTGGCGGTGAATCACGCGGAGGAAAACGAGACAGCGGCTTTTTTGAAGCAAACGGAGCAAGCCAAACGAGCTATTCACTTTGAATCCACGCGCCGGGATACGGTGAGAGCTTCTTTTACGTCACTCAGCTTCCTGGTGCTGATCCCCATTCTGGGTTCGTTGTATTCAGGCATTCAGGATTTTTTCCCGGATGAAACCGTGACGCGAAGCTTTCTGCTGACTTGGCTGGATCAATGGTGGACAGCTGCCATTCTTATCGTGGTGCTGATCATCATAGCCATGCTGGCGGGCATGGTGCATACCTTTATAAAGTATGGGAATTACCGGATTACATCCGATGATTCACGGATTTATATCACCAAAGGCATGCTGGAGCAATCGGCATTCTCGATTCAGAAGCAGCGCGTACAGGCGGTGAAGATCACGCGAAGTCCGATGAAACGGTTGCTTGGCTTGGCCGAAGTGGAGTTGGTCACGGCGGGCGGCGTTGGTGAAGATGAGCAGGAGGTAAACTCGCTATATCCATTTTTGCCGGTGAAGCAGGCTTATGCCATCATATCAGAGATTTTGCCATCGTATGAAGTCAGTGAAGACATGCAGAGGCTTCCAACCAAATCGCTATGGTTACGTTTGCTTGCGCCCAGCTGGATATGGCCGATTGCTACAGGGGCACTCTGGTATTTCAAACCGGTGTGGTTGGGTCAGGAAGGTGCGTGGTGGATGGTGTCGGCCCTGCTGCTGGTGTTGATCGTGACAGGGCGGGTCGTGGAATTTTTCCATACCCGTTATGTATTGAACCGGAATTTCATCCAATTGCGAACAGGGGCCTTCACTTCGACGTTGTTCATCTCCAAGCGGGAAAAAGTGATCGAAGCGCGCATTACGCAAAACGGGCTGCAGCGCTGGTTCGGGGTGGCATCCATTCAGACGGTGAATCGTGCCAAACCGGTGGTTCATCAGGCCGTTAAGGACGTCCCGTCCAATATGGCGGAGGCATTCCGACTTTGGTACGTGGAGCGGACACGAGACGTGCAGACTCGTTAAGCTTTATAACAAACAGGTGCAGAAGCAACGCCGGTTGGCGCTGTTTATGCACCTTTTTTGTATACATATATTCGGATGATCCGTTAATCTTTTGCATCTAATGTTACAGTAAAATAGAAAAAAATGGGGGAGTCTCGTGAACAAGAAGAAAAGATACATCTTCATCACGGTTGTGGTGTTGCTGGTCATGCTGATTGTTTCACCCTTCCTTTATGTGCAGGCGAACAAATTCATTTATGCACATCGGGTCACCGAATATCTCATTGAAAAGAAGGGATATGCCAAAGACGAAATAGCGTCTGTACAAGGCGTGTGGAGCGTCAAGCTGCCTCCGTTTCTCGTCATTGTGAAATTCAAAGATGAACCGGACGTGGAGTATATTTATTTTGCTCATGCAGGTGTGCTGCAGTCCAGTCATCGCATTTCCGATGAAGCGGTCCAAAGGGGAAAAACCAAATCTGATCTGAAACATTTTGCGCCCACTATGGATATGGAACAACAAAAATAAATCAAGTATATTCCAATTATAGAATTCAGTGTAGAATGAGCAGAAGCGAAAGAATGTTCCTGGTAGAGAGTGTTGTTCCATTGTGGGAGCACTTTACGTGCATATCACTCCAATGTTGTTATAATGCGGTTTGCTGGTTTTAGTTGTACTGGCTCATCAAACTAATAAACTGGGGGAGAGCATTATGCAAGACATTCGGGCAGTTATTTTTGATCTGGACAATACGATATTGAACCGGACACGTACGTTTGAAGGATTTACGCGAAGCTTTATTGAGAGCTACTTCAGTCATCTGGAGACGGCGGAACCTATTTTTGCGCGAATCATTGAGCTGGACGAGGATGGGTACAAGGACAAGGGGCAGTTGTTCGACGAGCTTCTTAAGGAACTGCCTTGGATCAACCTGCCGGTACATCAGGAATTGATGGATTTCTATGCCGAGCATTACGTGGGAAATGCGGTGCTGATGGAGCAGGCCCAGGAGGTAGTACGGGAGATTAGGCAAAAGTACAAGACGGCGCTGATCACGAATGGCCGAACAGATATTCAATATGGCAAAATCGATCGACTCGGCATCCGCGATGATTTCGACCTGATCATCGTTTCGGAGGAGGCTGGCGTGAAGAAGCCCGATCCGCGAATATTTGAAATGGCCTTGGAACGTCTGGCATTGAACCCCGAGCAGTGCATTTATATCGGAGACCATCCTGCCAATGATGTGCAAGGGGCTGCCGATGCCGGTTTGCATCCAATATGGATGAAAGTCAATCAACCCTGGCGGGATGACCTTACCGTCAAACCTGTGCACGTTATTGAACATTTGAGCGAATTGCAGAAATTACTATGAACATACGGCGATGCCATACATAGGGGGCATGATAACGATGATTGCACCAAAATTACGACCTGGGGATGAGGTCAGGATTATTTCTCCCGCCCGCAGCTTGTCCATCATTGCCCCAGATCAGCAAGAACTGGCCGTTCGCAGATTAGAGGAATGGGGGTTGAAGGTGTCCTTTTCGGCCAATGCCAATGAAACGGACGAGATGCAGTCTTCCTCCGTCGAATCCCGCATTGCCGATCTGCATGAAGCTTTTGCCGACCCGAATGTCAAAGGCATATTGACAACCATTGGCGGTTTCAATAGCAACCAGCTGTTGCGTCATATCGATTATGATCTGATTGGCGCCAATCCCAAGCGGTTATGCGGCTTCTCGGACATCACGGCGATGGGCAGCGCCATTTATGCGAAAACAGGGCTTGTGACATATTCCGGACCGAATTTTTCCAGCTTCGGCATGCTCTTGGGCTGTGAGTATACGATGGATTATTTTGTGAAAATCATGTTGGAATCAGCCCCTGTAACGGTGCTTCCTTCCGAAACGTGGAGTGATGATGCTTGGTACCGGGACCAGCATAACCGTGAGTTTATTCCGAACGCAGGTCCAATCATTATTCATGAAGGATCGGCTGAAGGGACCATTATAGGCGGTAATCTGTGTACGCTGAACCTTCTGCAAGGCACGGAGTATATGCCTTCGTTGGAAGGGGCGGTCGTGTTTGTGGAAGACGACTCGATGTCCATTCCAGAAATGTTTGATCGGGACTTGATGTCGCTCATTCACCAGCCCGGTTTTGAGCAGGTGCAGGCACTGGTCATTGGCCGCTTTCAGAAGGAATCACAGATGACGCCAGCACTGCTCGAAAAGATCATTCGTGACAAACGTGAACTTCAGCATATGCCGGTCATTGCCAACGTCGATTTTGGACATACAACGCCTATGTTTACCTTTCCAATTGGGGGCCGGGCTGCCATCGATGCACGGAACCCTTCGTTCCGCTTGGTCATATCGGAGTGAATGAAACGGGAAATGAACTGGGAGAGGGGATGAACAGGCATATGGAAATACGGCAAATGGCGACGGCTTTTTTGACCAACGGAAATGACATGCTGATGATGAAAAAGGCGGGCAGCAAGCTGTTCAACTTTGAATTTTGGGGTGGTATCGGCGGGCATCTGGAACAGCATGAACTGAACGCCCCGATGCTTGCAAGCTATCGAGAAATCGAAGAGGAGACGGGTTTTGCCCCAGAGGATATTGTTGGATTCCGCTTGCGTTACATTTTGCTCGGATTGAACGGTGGCGAGATCCGGCAGCAGTTTGTATATTTCGGTGAAACAACGCACAGGCAATTCGTAAATTCGGAGGAAGGAGAACTTTTCTGGATTCCCCAAACGAATTTGCATGAATTGCACACATCCATATTGATTGATGCCACGTTAAAGCATGCGCTGCTCCGGCCTGATGAACAAAGCATATGGGTCGGAACTGCCATCCAAGAAGAAGGGCTAATTGGGGAATCGCCAGTGAGCTTTCAAATCCTTGAGGAAACGAACGCGTTTGCATGAGAAATGGCCAAAGACAACAAACGGGATGAAGTTGTGACAAACGAAGCTCAGATGAAGAAGGGCATCCGTTCCTGCTGTACTCGATGCCGTTATTTAGTTCCTTGGAGATGAATCGGAATCCGCCGGATGATGTGGTGGGTTATAGGGCGTTGAACCCCTGGTTTTCTCCCGAGATGATCCTTCTTGAGTCGACCAGACTGCCTGTGAACGTACAATTTTTACGGCAGTCTGGTACTTATGCGAGCACTTTGCCCAAGGGATTTTCAAAATTAAAAAACTATCCAGCCGTAATGATGCGCTGATTGGCAGATCTGCCCCGGCGCTCCACGGCTTCTTCGTAATCTTCAATCAACTTGTCAAAAATCTGCTCCCAAGAACGCTGCTCCGCCAAACGTCTGCCTTCAAGACCCATGCTCCGCAGCGCTTCTTCGTTTGCTCCCCAATATGAAATCTCCCGAACCAATGCCTGCCCGTCGCCAGGTTCGAACAGGATGCCATTTCGGTGTTGTGTTACGAGGTTTTTGACTCCACCTGCGTTGGCAACCATGGCAGGCAGGCCGGAAGCCATGGCTTCCAGCACGACATTGCCGAATGTTTCGGTAGGGGAAGGAAATACGAACAGATCTGCCGATGCATACATCGTGGCCAAAGCTTCTCCATGCAAATAACCCGTGAACGTGACGTTGGACGGTGCGCCTTGACGAAGTTTGGGAAGCTGCGGACCGTCTCCGACGATGACCCAGTGCACGCGGGATTGCATTTGTTCCGGCAAATGCTGGATAGCGTAGGCGAGCGTGTCGATATCTTTTTCGGGAGCGATGCGACCGACGTAGAGAAGGATCAGCGGGGCGGAGATATTGTATCGTTGGCGAATGGATGGAGTTCGTTTATCAGGGGTATACAGCTCGCAATCAACTCCGCGCGACCACAGCTTCAAGCGCTGAATGCCTTGCTGACGCAGCTCCTCGAAGGTTTCCTGGGAAGGCACCAAGGTGGCGTCGCTTGCCCGGTGAAACCACTGAATATATTTCCAATAGAGCGGAATCATGCTTTTGAGCTTGTAATATTCGAGGTATCGGTCAAAGTGGGTGTGGTAGGAGATGACGTGCGGCAGATGATGTTTGAGGGCGTATTTCAGGCCGGGAAGCCCCATATTGAACGGGGTGGCGATATGCAGTAAGTCGGGACGAAAGGCTTGCAGTTCCCGATGAATGACCGTTCGGCTAGGAAGTGCAATCCTGCACTCGGGATACAGGAAAAAGGGAATATTCGCAACGCTGTGCACCGCCGTAGCATGATTTCCGTCAATGACCGACTGAGGGGTAAACAACAGATGTTCAATGTTCCTCCGGTTGAGGTGTTTGCTCAGGCGGTGCAGCGTGCCGGCAACTCCGTTCGTGTCCGGAACATACGTGTCGGTAAACAAGGCCAGGCGCATCCAGATGATCCCTCCCGTGACTCTTGATGCCAAGAGCATAACAGCAGAACGTTTTCCGCGGGTTAACGGGAAGTAAAATTCCTATTTAGGAAACGAACCATGAGGGTTTCGTTTGCGTTTAGTACATAAGGCGTGCCTCTATGGATGACGCGATTGCGCATATTATAAAAGGCGAAAAAAGGTTCGTTCGCCTGCTGCACCGGATCGGCGTGGCTTCCGCCTCATATTCTGCTATGATGGAGTACATAGAGACAGGAGGCTTGGATGATTGATGGAACGATTGAAAGAGGAATTGCGCGAGTTGCTGCCGTTGGAGCAGTTGGAAGAGATGACGGGGGAAGAGATCGTGGGCTCTGTGGCGATGGATATGTATCGCACCGAATTCGCGACCGTCAGAGCGGGAGGCCCCGAGCTTCCGCAGCTGTTGCGCGACATGATGCTCATCATCGACCTGGATACGGAACTGACGATGGAGGGCATTTCCGGTTACTTGGAGAATACGGCCGGACTGCAGCTGGCGGAGACGATTGCGGCCATGCAGCGTATTGGGCATGAAGAAGATGCGGCGATTCTGGATCGGATTCGAGAGATGCTGTCTGCGACCGGAGTGACTCCTGATCAGCTGAGAGCAAACGTTAACGAACAGCAAGAGTATGATATTACGAGTTTGCAGCAAACGCATGGTCAGGTCATCGGCGATTTAATGCAGCAAGTACAGGAGGAAGCCGAGAAGCTGAGTCTGCTGGTGGACAACGAAGGAGCGTTTGAGCGCCTGTTCGATTATGCAGAGGCGAACAAGGAGCAATTAAAACAGGAGTTGGAACAGATCTTGTCCAAATAATGGGGGATGTGATGGACCTGGCTTCGAACAAACCTTTTGTCATCGCGATTGCGGCAATTTCGGGCGGCGGCAAAACAACCGTTGTAAGCGGTTTGGCAGAACGCTTGTCTTGCCCGGCTTTGTCTTATGACGACTACGATTTGGAGGGTCCGAACGATTTCATCGCATGGACGCGTCGTGGCGGGGATTGCAACGAGTGGAACGTCGAACCGATGGTGACGGATTTGAGGCAATGGTTGGATAGTCCGTCTTCGACACCCGCTTATATTTTGCTGGACTACCCGCATGCATATTTGAATGATCGGATGAAAGATTTCATCGACCTGGCTATATTCATTGATACCCCGTTGGATGTAGGGCTGTGCAGAAGGGTTGCCCGTGATTTCTCCGATGCTGCGGCAGACGACATCCGCGAAGAGCTTGCACGATATGCGGGAGGTGCCCGCGAAGCATACCTGATCATGCTGGAGACGGTTAAACCCGCTTCGGACGTTGTGCTGGATGGAACGCTGGAGCCGCAGGTGTTGGTGGAACAGATCCTGAATATGCTTCCGCCAGCAAGAGCTATTTAAGTTGGACTAAACACTGACCTGACAACGGAGAAGGCAGAACCAATCTGGAGAAGCGAAGCGTCCGGCAAAATGCTTTATGAAGGAAAGCTGCATCGAAGGGAAGGCGTATCCCCGGATTTCAGGGAATGCCAAGAAGTTTACTGCAACCAAGAATTCGCTTGCTTGAAAAACGTCATGCCATATCGGATCTGAAGACGAATATCGGAGGAGAAGCGATGAGATTCAACCAAAGGTTGTTGCTTGAAACGATCATTGTCTGCTGTCTATTGCCTGTTCTGCTCGTGATCGGGAGTATGATTTATGGAATGCTCATGACGAGAGCTTATGTTCCCGATGTAACTGCATCGTACATGGCGGGTTCGCCGCTCCCAAGCCAGGTTTCATTCGGGAGCATTGCCGTACTCGGCGGTGTGATGGAATACGTAACGGCAGCAGCCGGATTGCTGTTGTTTGGCGTTGCGTATTATGGGGTACGTTCGTTCATTCAGCGTCGTATGCAGCGATCTTGAGCAAAGGAGATGTCCGCAATGTTGATCAAAAAAGCGGTATTCTGGCTGTCGCTGCTTAGCTTGACGCTGTGTGCCATCAACAGATTCGGATATGATGAACATAACATCTTGTTGATCGGATTGAATCCGATCTTAAACGCCGCTGCGTATACCGAACCGCTGCGCCATTGGATTTTTGATTATGAAAATGTGTCACGACCGTATGACAGCGCAGCGATCAACGTGTTGTATCCGGCGTATCTGCTGCATTGGCTGTCGTTTATGCTGACGGGTTATCTCATCGATTTAGGCATTCGCCTTCTGAAAAGGAGGATACGACCTGCGGCGTGATACGAGATGGCTTTTATACGCAAAAAGCGTGCCCGAATCCGTGGTGAGCGGAACCGGGCACGCTTTTTTTACATCTTCTATTCCAATGTCATGGACGGTGATCGTTTATATTGGGTGTTACGGGTTTGCAGCGAATGGTTCCATAGGTCATATGTGTTTGGAAATGATTTCTTCCAACCCTTGCGCAACAGAAGCAGGTCCGCGCTGCAAATGTCTGGCTTCCAGCGTAAAGCGGACATAAGTTTCGTCCGTACCCATCGCTTCCGAGAAAATGCCTGAGAGGCCGCGAGCGCGTCTGTCGATCTGCATCAGCAGTTCGAGCGTATTGCCCATTGGATAGAACAGTACCTCGATCTCATCCAGATAGCCCCGGAATTTGCTGGTCGGCACAAACTCGAATTCCTGCACAAACGGCAAATTGCCGCCAAGCCTCGGTGCATAGTCATTGGTCACCTCGCGCAGCCTGAATCCGAGCATGTCGATGGCATCCAGCACGACACCCATTTCCTGGGTAGGCACGACCCGAATCAGATCGCGGTCCGAAGGGTCCAGCGCACTGGAGATGTCGAGTCCGGTTTCGACCCATACTTCCGCGCTTTGAAGCGTAAGCGGCAGGTTGTCTGGCAGGTCGAACGAAAAATATTTTTCCAGACGTTGGCCAGGCTGAAGCGTAAAACGGTCGGTCAACAAATATTTGGCGACCACCGCAGTCTCTTTGTGTTTCCGATCGTCGCGCTCCCGAATATAGTGAGTGTTAATCGTGAGGTAGATGCGGTCTACATTTTGTTCGACATCTCCTCCTTGTATGTATACGGTTCCCGAGAGAACGCCGCCCGGAATCACTTCCGGCGTATCCAATTCCGTATTGACTTTGGCGGCACCTACACCTACGCTGGCTAACATTTTTTTAAAAAAGGACATGCTCTCAGCCTCCACATGATATTTGGTATTTGCTAAGGAATAATTGCGACTTCGTGCTTAATACGCCGGTTAGAGGATCGCCGTTTCAAAAATGTTGCCATGGTCGCCTGAGCAGATATTTACAGGGAAAATCAGGAACATGTAGAATGTTGTGTAATGCACCTTTCGAGGGAGGGATCACCATGGGCATGGAATGGTACGACATGATTGCCAAACGGAACGGAGGTTACCGGGGAAGAGCGAAGCTCAAGATCGAGGGCATTTCGGCGGAACAAATCTATGAAGAACAATTGATTCGAATGCTTCCGGCCTATGATTCCGTACTGGACGCCGGTTGCGGGCACGGGGAGTTTACATTGCAAATGGCGGCTTATGCGGCCCGGATCACAGGCTTTGACAACTCGAAGGGATTGCTGGCCATCGCGCAAAGGGCACTGGCGTCCAGTGGCGTCACAAACGTGGATTTTGTCTACGCCACAACCAAAACCGAACTGCCTTTTGAAGATGGACAATTCGATCTGATCTATGACCGCAGGGGGCCGACCTCCATCCTCGAACATAAGCGGGTTCTGCGCAAGGGCGGCGTGGTCTTTGGCATTCATACGGATGTGAGCAAAGTGAAGGAACGATTGCTTGCGAACCAGTATGATGCCATGGAAATCCGGGAGTTCAATGACGCTTGGGTTGTATTTCCGGATGAAACGCAGTTTGCGTTGTTTCTATCGGATGCCCCGGGCAATCCGGACTACACCGTGCCTGAGATGAGGGAGCAGCTTGAACTGCGGGTGAGGGAAAATACGGTGGATGGCCGCATCGCGGTCAGGGAACGCAAATATATCTGGAGAGCAGAGAATCATTGATGCATGCGTGCGCAAAGGAGTGAAAACGGAATGTCCCACAGCAGGGAAATGACGGCGGAAGAAGCGTCCCGGGAGGGCGTGAAAACGTATTATGAGCAGATGGCGAACGGGGAGAAAAAGTACAAAATGCTGGGCGATGACGGCAGTTATTATTGCAGAACGGCCGCATCTTCGGAAGGAGCCTGGCAAAACAGCCATGTCCATCACCAGGTCACGGAACATTATTTTGTGCAATCCGGTTGGATTGCTTATGCTGCATGTGCTGAAAAGGATCAAGCTGCCAGTGTCAGCATCCTCAAGGCCGGAGACCATGTCATTGTGCCGCCAGGCGTACAACATAATGTATATATGGCTCCGCACAGCGTGATCCATACGATCAAATTCGGTGCCAATACGGCGGGAGACTGGCACGCTTCGCCTGAGCTGGATCAATTCACGCGCAATCTGACGGAGAGCGAACTCATTGGGAGGTTTGCAGAACGATGAATGTATTTCGGAAGAATGACATCACCGTGCGCCAATTGAACCGTGATGATGAGAGGCACCTCGTTCGCTGGTTGTCTGACCCGGCGGTTCTGCAGTATTACGAAGGCAGGGATCGGCCGCATGATGCACAAATGGTAAGGGAGCATTTTTACGACGAACAGGATGAAACCATCCGTTGTATGGTCGAGTATCGGGAACGCCCCATAGGATATATTCAGTACTATCTGCTTGAGGAAGACGAACGACACGAGTACGGGTATGATGATGTGGACGAAATCATTTATGGAACGGATCAATTCATCGGCGAACCGGACTATTTGAATAAGGGCATCGGCAGTTTGCTCGTGCAATCCATGGTGGCGTTTTTGGTAGGGCAAAAGAAGGCGCAGCGCGTCGTGATGGACCCTCAAGCGTGGAACGCGCGGGCAATCCATTGCTACGAGAAATGTGGATTCCTTAAGGTCAAGCTTCTGAAGGCCCATGAATGGCACGAGGGTGAAATGAGGGATTGCTGGCTGATGGAGTACCGTCATTCATCGCCAACATAGTATGCAAAAATTTGATCCACAGGCTTAAAGTACAAATATCCGTCTTCCCAGGGCTGAAAGTGCAGATCCATGCGGGAATCCTCCCAGTTCTCCGGTGTCCCTTTGGTGGCAAGCCGCCCGGGAACGATCGGTTCTTCAATCACCTTCGGAAACTCCTGGTAGCCGAACAGCAGGTTTTCGTGCATCGCAATAATTTCATACTTGTCGGCATGGAATGCACGCTCCTCCTGAAGCTGGTAGTGATAATAAATGTAACTCGCCATCATCTCCCGCTTCAGAAATGCAATTCTTCCCGCGCGGCGCTCTACCGGTGCTTTGCGCAGCCAATGCTCCTTGCTTGCGGGTTCGTTGAAGTGAAACACATTCACCATGGGGATCCATGTTCTGGGCTTCGATTCTCCGGGCCAGTCGACAAGGTGGGGGGCCAGCCGCTGAACCGATTCGAGCGGGTCCGTTTCCGCTTCCATGCATTCAAAATACAAAAAGACATTGTTCTGCCAAGCGAATGCCGCTGCCGTCATGAAGACGCCTTCCCTGACTAGTTGGCGCACGGAATCTTGCTGCTCCAAAGCCAGTCTGCCGCTTGCTTCTTGACCTGGCTTCCATATTCCGCGGAACATCCTGCGGATGATCATGATGTATCCCTCCACCCGTTCTATTTTACACGTTAAAAATTCGTCGAATTTCCTGAAGCCGTCGTTGCAGTCCATGCTGTTCAACTCATTTTTCCAGTTTCCCCTACAGTTTAGTTGGAAAGGATGGGTTGGTCAACCGCTTACATGGTTCGGTATTGCACAACGCTGGGTCATTGTGCGAACATGATATCATCATCCATTGGTTTAAATCGTCTGGTAAAAAAAGGAGGAACGGCTATGACACAGGATTTGAGATATCCGGTTGGCACGTTTGTACATACGGGAGAAATTACTCCCGGGCAGCGGCGGTTGTGGATTCAGGACATTGCGGAGCTGCCTCAAAAAGCACGTGAAGCCGTGAGCGGATTGAGCGAAGAACAGTTGAACCTGCCTTATCGTGAAGGCGGTTGGACGATTAGGCAAGTCGTGCACCACATGGCGGACAGCCACATGAACAGCTTGATCCGTTTCAAACTGGCACTCACTGAAGAGACCCCGACGATTCGTCCATATTATGAGGACCGCTGGGCTGAATTGGATGACTCCAGCGAACTGGACATTGAAGTTTCACTGCGGCTGCTTGAATCTTTGCATCAGCGCTGGGTGTATTTACTTCAATCGTTGACGGACGAGGATTATGCCAGAACGTTCTACCATCCGGGCTCGCAGGAGACCACACGTTTGGACTACAATCTCGGCGTTTACGCCTGGCACGGCCGTCACCATGTGGCGCATATCACTTCTTTGCGAAGAAGATTGGAGATATAATCGGGTGGATATTCAGATTAGGCCCCTGAATGATCAACGAGATCCGGCCATCATTTCGCAGGCTTTTCGCGATCAGGGATGGGAGAGGTCGCCTGAGCAATATGTCCGCTATTATATTGAACAGGAGAACGGGGATCGCGTGACGTTGGTTGCCGAACTGGACGGCGTTTTCGCCGGATATGTCAACGTGTTGTGGCATTCCGACTATCCCGCTTTCCAAGCATCGGGGATTCCGGAGATTAACGATTTGAACGTGCTGATGCGATATCAGCGCCAAGGCATCGGCACCAGGCTGATGGACGAGGCGGAGGCGGTGATTCATGAGCGGACGGATACGGCGGGCATCGGCGTGGGCATTTTTTCGGACTATGGAAAAGCGCAAATTCTCTACGCCCATCGGGGTTACATCCCGGACGGGAAAGGGGTTTACAAGCACGACCGTTATTTGAAGTACGGGGATGAGATTGTCATTGATGATGACGTCATTTTATATCTTACGAAAAAGCTCAAGTAGAACTCTCCGGGAAGGCGAACCGATGCTTGCATATGCCTGATCGTGCGGCAGAATTTCTGCGCTGGAAGAGGGATGAGCTTGAACGCTTTGACGAGTATTGCGAACGTTTCGATCGGGAGATGAGTGCCGGCTGGTCCCGGCTCGTTTCGCAGGTCGGGCATCATCGCACTGGCGGAAAGAACGGACGAATCGTGATCACATTCAAAGGCGTTTCGAAGCATAGGTTTTCCTATGATTCAGAACGCTTTTTTATTCTAAAATGCATTGGTTTGTTCATGGTTGAAGCATGAAAAATAGAACTATACTGGTTGAAAATGTTATAATGGAGTGTAACGATTTACTAGGGAAAACGGGCGAGGGGGAGGTGGTTGGCGTGTGGGAAACGTATGAATCGAGACGCGGACATGTGCAGGATTTCGATGTTCGTTACCGCTTCTATTCGACAGAAGAAGGCGGACGCAAGAGCCTGCCCTTTCAAGGATACCGGTGCGATTTTCTATATGAAAATGAAGATCCCAAAGTAGACTCGCTATACATGATCCATCCCGAATTCGAGGATGAGCACGGAGCGCTCATGCTGGACATAGACCGCCCGGTGAACCGGGAAGGGACGGCCCGAATGTGGATTCTGATCCCGGAGATGAGGGGAAGGGTGCATCGTGACCGGATTAAAACGGGAACCAAGGGTTTTTTTATGGAAGGTTCGCGGCGCGTGGGTGAAGTGGAAGTGACTCGGGTAGTGGGGTTAATGACCAATCCTATAAAGGATACATAACGACAGCAAGATGGGTGATGGCTTGATCGGAAACGTTGAACTGATCGACATCTTTAATCTGAGGGGAGCCATGGTTATGGAGAAAACGATTAAAAGCGTGCAGGACGTCTTTGAAATGCTGGATGCGGAGTTTCGTTCGCCGGAGCAATTTTGGGAACCGTTTTATGCGGATCGCAGCCGCCCCATCCCTTTCTTTTCGAACAAACCGGACGAAAATCTGGTGGAGTACGTGACATCCAATCTCTTGTCTGGTGACAAGGCGTTAGAACTGGGATGCGGCCCAGGGCGAAATGCGTTGTATCTGGCCAAACAGGGGTACCGCGTGGATGCTTACGATTTGTCCGAGACGGCCATTGCTTGGGCCAAGGAACGGGCTGCAGAAATGCAGCTGGAAGTGCATTTCGAATGCAAATCCGCGTTCGAGTTGAACCCTGCAGCACAATATAACGTCGTCTATGATTCAGGCTGCCTGCATCATCTGCTTCCGCATCAACGGATACCGTATATCGACATGATCCACCGGGCATTGGCACCGGAAGGCATGTTTGCGATGACTTGCTTTGCGCCGGGATATGGAGGACAAGGCGGGCCTGAGAGCGTGATGAACGACTGGCAGGTCTACGAGGAAAAATCGATGCGAGGCGGCCTGGCCTATACGGAAGAGAAGCTGCGGTACATTCTGGGAGACAGGTTCGAGTGTGTCCGTTTTCGTGCAATGCAGGCAATGGAGCCGGATGATTGGCGATTCGGAGTACCGTTTCTATGGACCACGCTTTGGAAAAAGCGGGAGATGTAAGTTGCATGTTTACAATGATACAATCGTACAAGAAGTTTCTATTGTTTTTTGAAAAGGAATGATCATCAATCCTATGTTTAAAATCATGTTCATCGAAGATGACGAATCGTTGTTCACCGAAATCAGGGACAGACTCGGACAGTGGTCCTACGACGTGCACGGCGTGAACGATTTCGACAAAGTACTGCAACAATTCATCGCCATTCAACCGCAGCTGGTCATCATCGATATTCAGCTGCCCCGGTTCGACGGATTCCACTGGTGCAGGATGATCCGCTCCCATTCCAAGGTGCCGATCATTTTCCTGTCCTCTCGCGATCATCCGACCGATATGGTGATGTCGATGCAGATGGGGGCTGACGATTACGTGCAGAAGCCGTTCCACTTCGACGTGTTGATCGCCAAAATTCAGGCCACGCTGCGCAGAGTGTACAACTACAATGCCGAGCAGGCCGAACTTCGCGCCTGGCGGGGAGCTACGGTCGAGTATGTGAAGAACGAGCTTGCCTGCAACGGGCATACCGTGCAATTGACCAAAAATGAAATGTTTATTCTCAAACAGCTGGTCGAGCGCAAAAACCGGATCGTCACGCGGGAGGAACTGATCCGCAGCCTGTGGGACCACGAACATTTCGTCAGCGACAACACGCTCACCGTCAACGTCAACCGTTTGCGCAAAAAGCTGGAGCCGCTCGGCCTCGATGCCTATATCGAAACAAAGGTTGGCCAGGGTTACATGGCGACGGAAGAAGGAGAAGCATGATTTGGCGTTATCTGCGCGAACGAGTAAGCTGGCTGCTGCTGCTGCTCGCATTGCAAGCGGTGATCTTGTTCGTAGCCTATGTGGATTCAAGCATTCCGCTGCAGTCCTTGCTTTACGTCGTTGTACTGAATGTCGTGATCTGCATCGTATTCGTGTGGGCAAGATATCCGGCGGAGACCCGGTTCTACCGTCGGATGGAAACATGGGATCACACCTATGATCTATCTGAACTGGGCTCCCCCGGCAGCCCGCATGAGCAGATCGTGCACGATGCCGTCGTTGCCCAGACGGAGAGATACCGGAAAGAATCGACGGCCAACATGCTGCTGCTGGAGCAGGAAAAGGATGAGATGGTGGCCTGGATCCATGAGGTGAAGACACCGCTTACCGCCCTGCAGCTTATGATTGAGCGGATGCCCGACGACAGGCTGAAAGGCCAAATGACCTACGAATGGGTACGCATCCATCAGCTGTTGGATCGGCAGCTCCATCAGAAGCGCATTCCGTTTATGCATAATGATCTGTTTATCGAACCGACGGAGCTGGAACTGATCATCCATGCCGAGATTCGCGCCATCCGGTCATGGTGCATCTCCAAAGGCATCGGTTTCGAGGTGGAGTTGGCGGAATCCCACGTACTCACCGACGGGAAATGGCTGGGATTCATCCTGCGGCAGTTGCTCAGCAATGCGGTGAAGTACAGCCCGTCTTCCGACGTCGTCATTGCCGGCAGGGTCGTTCAAGGGCATGTTGTGCTGACTATTCAGGATCGGGGGCGAGGGATCGACGCCCGCGATTTGCCGCGTATTTTCGATAAGGGGTACACGTCGGCGCAAGGGCGCATGGAAGGCGCGGCAACGGGAATGGGGCTGTACCTGAGCCGACAGGTCGCCGAGGCGCTTCGCATTCGACTGGACGTGTCATCCGTGGTTGGGGAAGGCACCCTGGTCACGTTGACCTTTGCGCGGGAGAATGAAATGGCGCACCTTTCAGGCATGTGACAGCATTGTCACATGCTTTTTCATATTGTTCGGCGAAACGCAGGATGGTGTGCGGATTTCACTTTATGATGGAAGCATACCTAAGAGGAGTGGATGGGACATGTCGATACTGGAAGCAAAGAGAATTCATAAGGTTTACGGCAACAAATGGAATAAGCAGGAGGTGCTGCGCGGTATCGATCTCGGCGTAGGCAAGGGCGAATTCGTCGGCATCATGGGACCTTCCGGCTCGGGGAAGACCACGCTCTTGAACGTGCTTTCTTCTATCGATCGCGTCAGCCAGGGCACCATCGAGATCGAAGGCCAGGAGTTTACAGGCATGAAGGAGAAACAGCTGGCCGAATTCCGCAAACGCCATTTGGGATTCATTTTTCAGGATTACAATCTGCTGGATACGTTGACGGTCAAGGAAAACGTGCTGCTGCCGCTCTCGATTACCGATCTGCCTAAACAGGAAGCGCATCGGAGGTTCGAGCAGATCGCCCGAGAGCTGGGTATCTATGAATTGAAGGACAAGTACCCGTCCGAGATTTCGGGAGGGCAGAAGCAGCGGACATCGGCCGCGCGGGCGTTCGTTCATCAGCCAAGCATCATTTTCGCGGACGAACCGACGGGGGCGCTCGACTCCAAGTCCGCTTCCGACCTGCTCGGCAAGCTGAGCGACATGAATCGGACGCGCCAGGCGACCATTATCATGGTGACGCATGATCCGCTGGCGGCGAGCTATTGCAGCAGAGTCATTTTTATCCGCGACGGGCAGATCTATACGCAGCTGCATAAGGGAGATGAGTCGCGGCAAGCGTTCTTTAACGGCATTATCCAAACGCAAGGCGTGCTGGGCGGTGTGCAGCCGTGAGTCTCAATCAGATCATTTTCCGGAATTTGCGCAAAAATTTAAAAAATTATTACCTGTACGTTTTTGCGCTGATTTTCAGCGTGGCGCTGTATTTTTCGTTTGCTACGTTGCAGTACGATCCCTCCATGGACGAAGTGGAACAATCGACAAAAGGAGCTGCCGCCATCGGCGCATCATCGGTGCTGTTGGTCGTGATCGTCGGCATTTTCCTGCTGTATGCCAACACGATTTTTATCAAGCGGCGCAGCAAGGAGATCGGGCTGTTTCAACTGATTGGCTTGACGAAAGGCCGAATTTTCCGCATTTTGACGGCAGAGAACGCGATCCTGTATTTCGGGGCCATGGTGATCGGGGTGCTGATCGGATTCATCGGCTCCAAGCTGATGCTTATGATTCTGTTCAAAATATTGGAGATCGAGGCGATCACGAAGCTCTATTTTTCGCCGTTGGCCTTGGCGCAGACGGTTGCCGTGTTTGCTGGCCTGTATGTGCTCATCATGCTGATGAATTACGCGTTCATCCGTGCTCAGAGCATTCTCTCCTTGTTCAAGGTTACGTCGACTGCGGAGCAGCGGATCGGCCGCATGTCCTTCGGTCAAATTGTGTTGGGGCTGTTGGGGATTGGATTGATTGCTTACGGTTACGTGCTGTCCGCACGCATGTTCAGCGGGGAAGTGCTCGATATGCAGCAGTTGATGTACACGATGCTGCTGATTCTGTTTTCGGTCATTCTGGGAACGTATCTGTTCTATAAAGGATCGGTAAGCTTTGTATTCAATCTGATTCGCAAAAGCAAACAGGGTTACCTTTCCATTAATGAGGTGTTGTCCCTGTCCTCCATCATGTTTCGCATGAAATCCAATGCGCTGCTGCTTACGATCATCACGACGGTGTCCGCACTCGCCATCGGCATGCTGTCACTGAGTTATATTGCGTATTACTCGGCCGAAGCACAGGCCAGGGAAAGCATACCGGAAGATTTTTCGTTTGCGCAGGCGGAGGTCATGGAATCGTTCGTATCGTCGTTAAAAGAGAAAGGCATCGAGGTTGAGGTGCAGCATAGGCAGCCCGTATATATCGAAATTGATGCCAGTCAGGTCATGCATGATTCCTCCGACGGAGAAATGTTGTCCAGTTCCGTAATTAGCGATGCTATGGTCGGCGATCTGGACGTGAAGCCTGGCGAGGTTGTATTCATGGGGTATGGCAACGTGGTGAGACAGCTGATATCCATCGAGGAACAGGGACCGATCGTGCTGCACGGACTGCACCAGGCCCTGGATCAGCAATTGGTTGGCACGTCCAAGCAAGGCGTACTTCCTACTTATTACACCAAAGGTACGCCTGTTGCTGTCGTCGACGAGACCGTCTATGCCAAGCTGGTGCAGGATCTTGACCCGAAACTGCAGAAAGGGGAGCCGACCGATTATTATGGCGTGCGCATTATCGACCGGGGGAAAACGGAAGAGGCATATGGCGTTTTTCAATCACAGAAGCTGGAGGTGCCGAACTTCTCGCAAATCGAAATGCGGAACAATCAGCGAACCACTATGGGGTTGATCATGTTTATTGTCGGTTTCCTCGGTTTGACGTTCCTGATCACGTCAGGCTGCATCCTGTATTTCAAGCAGATGAACGAAGGCGAGGAAGAGAAGGACAGCTACACCATTTTGCGCAAAATCGGGTTCACCCAGGGCAATCTGCTTGGTGGCATTCGCTTCAAGCAAATGTTCAACTTTGGCATCCCGCTTGCGGTGGGGTTAAGTCATAGCTATTTTGCGGTCAAGTCCGGCTGGTTTTTCTTCGGCACCGAGTTGGTTACGCCAATGGTCATTGTCATGATTGTCTATGCGCTGCTGTATTCGGTCTTCGGGCTGTTATCGGTGTGGTACTATAAACGTGTCATTAGGGAATCGCTGTAATTGGTGGAGGAAGTTAGACGGAGTTAGTCGGGATGTTCTACCGGAGTCCTCAAGCAGCAATACCGTCATTTCCAAAATCTGTAGATAGTCGCATTTTACGATGTTGAATATGAAAAAAACTAGTAGGGAGAATGTACCTACTAGTTTTTTTGTGTGATGGACTGCTATGAAGTGCGGACCCTCTAAAAATTGGGGATAGCAGCGATCGGAAGAGGGGACTGCGCTCGCAGTGGCCTTGTGTGATTGATTAGTGCGGTTTATATCGTTTTATGTTGGGAAATGAACAGGCTGAGAAAGCCAAAAATTCTTTTTATATCATGAATAAATTGCTATTATGAAAATAGGAATTTTGTCTAGGGTGAGATACATAACGGTATATTTGAATATGTTGAACAAAGTTGCATTGCTTAGCGTATGGACTGACAACTGCAATTAACTTCAGACTGGTACGATTCTATGAAAGAAAAGCAAAAAATCCATGGAGGTTCTACGATGCAAGTAATAAACGGCAAATATATTTTGAGTGAAGATGAATTTCATCAGTTTGAAACGTTTATGCAATATGGGAATTTGAGAGATGCAAAATATGTTTTTGTCGGTATGGAGGAGGGATTATGGCGTTTTAATTATGACGAAAATTTAGAAGGAAGATTAGATTTCCTCTCTCAACATCATGAATTTGTTCATTACGTAGACGAGAAGCATGGATATGAAGGGGGTTGGTATGTTACAGATACACATTCCGCTCCCGCACTTCTTACAGCTATAAATGGTAGCTTGAAAAAAAGGGGCAGGCCGGAAAGCTGGGAACTGGATAGAAAAATCGACCAAACGATGCGTATGCAAATTCGCTTAGCAGCTCTGCTTGAGGCAAACCTTGATTTTTCAGTACTAAAATATTTCACAAAAAATGATGACTATAGCACGTATCCCTTACATAAAAGGGACGGGGAAACAGCAATGTTTGACTGGTATCCGCTTCCTAAGAAAAGCAAAACGGATTTCCCCTATGTCGTTTCAGGAAAATTCGAAAACAGCAGAGAGTATTATAATTACTATGATAACCATGCAACCAATAGAAAACAGTTGATAAGAAATCTCTATGATCATTATCCGATGAATATAAGCATTATTTATGTTGGGAAAGACCGGGGACAATTCAAACTTCTTAAGCACTATGAGGACTTAGGTTTTGAATTTCATGAGTATAGCACTGGGACGATCCCTTCAGGCTTAGATTTACAGCCCGGCAACAAACCAAAAATGTTTATGATCGGTCGAAGAACCAGAGTGGATGGCCACTTGCAATTAGCTGTGATGACACCATTTTTGGGGATGGGGCAGTGCAGTTTCGATGACATAAATGTTATAGCGGCATGGTTGCATTTGGAGCAAAAAAAGGGTGCAAAAAAGGGCGGTATTTCATAAATTATGTCTTTACGAATTTCAAACTGCTGGCAAGAAGAGATAAATCGAAAGCAAGGTGGGGAAGAACCATGTTGACCATTCAACAAGCTGAACTTCAACACAAATCAACGCTGCGCAATCTGTTGGAGCTCTACAAGTATGATTTCAGCGAATACGACCCGGAGGACGTCAATGAAAACGGATTGTATGAATATATGTATCTGGATCATTATTGGACAGAACCGGGGCGACATCCGTTCTTGTTCAGGGTAGATGACAAGCTGGCCGGATTTGCGCTCATTCGCGAACTGCAGCAAGCAGGGGAAGAGAGCGTATACGAAATGGCCGAGTTTTTCGTGATGCGGAAGTATCGAAAGCAGGGCGTGGGCGCGCAAGCAGCCGTTCAACTATTCAATCGTTTCAAGGGTACGTGGAAAGTCGCCGAGATGGAAGAAAACGTGCCTGCCCAGCATTTTTGGCGCAAAGTTATTGCAGGCTATACCTGTGGAACGTATGATGAAATTCGGGAAGCGGGCTGGGAAGGTCCGATACAGCAATTTTCCAATCTACAGATTTCGAAGAGCGGCTGACGTCGCAACAGTAAACGACATAATCGAAGGGGAGCATGCCGGATGGTTACCATACGAAAAATTGAACAGCAGGATTTGCCTGCGCTCAGTCAGTTATATGATGAATTGATAGGTATGCCTGCCAATGTAGATCAGATGGAGCGTATGTTTCGTTTCATCGCGGAGAATGAGCAGTATTATTTGCTCGGCGCATTCCATGAAGGCAAGCTGGCCGGATCGGTGATGGGCATCGAATGCATGGACCTTGTGGGGGAATGCAGGCCGTTTATGGTCATCGAGAATGTGATCGTGTCGCAGCATGTGCGCAAGCAGGGGGTTGGACAGAAGCTGATGGCCGAGATTGAGCGGATCGCGAAGGAGCGGAATTGCGGTTATATGATCCTGGTGTCCGGCGACCAGCGGAAGGAAGCGCATCGGTTTTACGAGAAGCTGGGCTTCGGTGACGAGAAGGTGCAGGGGTACCGGAAGCATCTCTGATTTCGCTTTGGTGCAGATAGATAGACAGCCGTCATCGAAATTTCTTAAAGGATGGCGGCTGTTATCTGAACTGTATCATAAGGCCTTACATAACTACAAAAATAAAAAATGCAATGATTAGAAATATAATTCCAATGATAAAGACAGTTTTCTTCAATTCGGAACGCAACTGCTTTTTTTTAACCCCGATCAGCATTGCAGTCAAAACGATGATAACGTATGCCCCTAGGAGCCATAAAACACCACTCATAGCAGTAGTCAATCGGTTACCTCCTCAAATGAAACGAAATATGTTGTTAAAGTAGTCATCATTGCTTACCAGCATAACGTCTTCTTTTTTGTCTTTTAAAATAAAATCCTGCAATGCTTCCACTCCGAAGACTCCGAAAAAACTCCCTATGAGCCTTACATTGGAAAGATTGAGTTTTAAAGCCAAAGCAGCTATTTCACTGCAACTTGCTGTATTCTCGTTCAAAAACAGATAACAAGTCTAATTTATTCTACTTAAAGTTTCTAATCGTTGATTAAAATCACAATATGATGGAAAAATGTGAGTTTTTTAAAATAAGAAGAATTTAAGTATAACCCAACTCTATACCTGAAGGAATTAATAGTTTCCAGGTACCGTGATTTTTTGGTAAAATAAACGAAGTTATGATAACGGAACGTATGTACGTATTTATGTAATGTGCAGATGAACGAAGGAGGCTTAGATTACGATGCGTATCATCGATAACATCAAAGTATGGGGGGAACCGCTGGAGAACGCAGTCAGCCAGGCCGTGACCTGTTCCCTGCATGGTGACGTGCTGGGCGTGGCCCTGATGGCCGACCATCATAAAGGATACTCGCAGCCTATTGGCGGCGTGGTGGCATACCGCGGCATGATTAGCCCTTCCGGCGTCGGATACGACATTGCCTGCGGCAACAAAGCGATTCGCACCAACCTGTTGTGGAGCGATATCCGTGACCGGATTTCCGGCATCATGGACCAGGTCCAGGCGGAGATTTCGTTCGGGGTGGGTCGAAACAACCCGACGCCTGTCGATCATGAGCTGTTCGACGATGCAAGCTGGAAGCTGTTCGACAGCATTGAGCCGGGGCTGCAGCAGAAGCTGAAAGTCCTGGCGCGCAACCAGCTCGGAACGGTGGGGAGCGGCAATCATTTTGTCGATCTGTTCGTGGAAGAAGCGACGGGCAAGGTATGGGTGGCCAACCATTTCGGCAGCCGCGGCTTCGGGCACAAGGTGGCGAGCGGTTTCCTCAATCTTGCGGCAGGACGGGAATTCGGCGGCAAGGCACCAGGGGAATCCATGGATCAGCCGCCTACGCTCCTCGATCTGAACAGTGAGTTGGGGCATATGTATTGGGATGCGATGACGCTGGCGGGCCGATATGCGTATGCCGGGCGTGATTACGTCATCGATCAGACGGTACGCATTCTTGGGGCTAACGTGGAATATGCCGTGCATAACCATCACAATTTTGCGTGGAAGGAGCAGCATATGGGCGAAGAGGTTGTCGTTGTCCGTAAAGGAGCGACGCCGCTTGCCCCCGGGCAGCTTGGTTTTGTCGGCGGCAGCATGGGCGATATTTCGGTCATCGTGGAAGGCGTGGACAGCGAGGAAAACACAGCCTCATTCCGCAGCACGGTGCATGGAGCCGGCCGCATTATGAGCCGTACGCAGGCCGCAGGCAAAATGAACTACAAGCTGCGCAAACGCATGGGCGGCGAGATCAGCGAACGGCAAATGCATGAGGCCATTCGGGCGTATGGCGTCGAACTCCGCGGTGCTGGCACGGATGAAAGCCCGTTTGTGTATAAAAAACTGCAGGATGTATTGAACGCCCATGCAAATACGCTAAAAATCAATCATGTCCTGCGTCCGGTCGGCGTGGCGATGGCAGGCAGCAACGAATTCGACCCTTACAAGGATTAGGCGCTAGAGTCAACGCAAGCACAACATGGGAAAGATGGTGAACGGTATGAAAAATTGCGCATTGTACAGCTCTCGTTTTGATCTGGACGAGCTGTATGGAATGATTACCTCTCTATATCCGGAAGATACGATCGAGCAGCAACCGGACAAAACCCATATTCGGGTGACCCGCAAGAAATGGTTCAGCAAAAAAAGCAAAGGATTCAACATCATGACCAGCCAGACACATCCCGAGGAATTCGGTCCGATGATTCAGGGCATGATGAATTTCTTTGGGCAGATCGAGGCCGAGAGGCCCTTGGTCCAGGAAAAAGTATTGATCAAATGCTCCACGCTGAACATGGTGATCGGCATCGAAACGGATGAAGACATCGACGAAACGTTCTATGGGGAACTGCTGCAGCTTGCATCCGCGCTGGATGCGGTCATTTTCTGGGGAGGAGGCTCGCTGCTGAATGCCCAGGGGCAATTATTGCTTGACATGGCTGGCCGTTCCGAAGTCGAGGATTACACGGTGACGGCACATACCAGCTATTTGCATGCCGATTTGCAAGAGACCGAGTCCGGAAAGAAAAGGAAGGCGAGATCGGAACGGATATTGTCCGAGCAGGGCATTCCCTATAACGCGAATCTGCCTGTACGAGCGGGGGAAGAGCATACGACGATTCGCAGCAAAGAGGAAGTCGCCGCCCGGGCGGTGGCGCTCTGCATTGCAGCGCTGAAGGGCGAGTGCCTCGGGGTCGGCGAGAGTGCCGAAGACACGGCAGCGCTGGTGCAGGAAGTGATCGACAAGTACGGGGCGGAACGTTTCTTTTCTCCGGCAGAACGGGATTTCGTGCACCAGTTTGGTGCCGAACATCAGGACGTTATTGCGTATTCCTGGGGATACGAAGCGTATGCGGTGATGCTGTGGGCGCTGGGGTACATCGACCAGTTGGGTGCGCCGACAGAAATCTGCAATGTCAGCCAGGCGGTAGGCCATTTGCAGCGGAAGGAGGATTTTGCCGCATTTGTTGCCGATGCCACGATGCGCGGCAAAAGCGAAATCATGGACGAGGCGGATCTAATTTATCGTTATAACTGGGTATGCGTGGATAGCCGCATCAAGGAGCAGGAGCCTCCCGCCGGCTTGATTGGCGGGGTGGCCTATGAACGTCACCGGGCGCTAAACTGGTTGATTTGTTACATGGATCAAGATTGGGACGATGTCCGCACGGATACGTAGGTCCGTCTATATAAACCGCAATAATAAATCCACTAGTGCCCTGCGAGCGCAGTACCATCTTCCGATCGCTGTTTATCCCTTTTTCCTAATCAACGAGGATAACCATCAAATACATGAATCAGCAGAAATCCCCTGTACTGGCAAACGTGCCAAGGTACAGGGGATTTCTGCATATGAAACATAGACCGCGCTATCCGTTGGGCTTACCATACTGTTCGCGAATGATCACGTCGGCCAGGATCAGTTTTTTCTCCACGCTGCTCTCCGGGTTGAGGATGCGCCATAACATCTGGTCTACGGCACGAGCGCCAAGCAGTTCCTTATTGACGTTAACCGTGGCCAGCAGCGGAATGTTGTCGTATACGTTGTCAAAACCGGTGACCACGCACTGTTCGGGGACGTTGATTCCCAAGCTTTGCAAAGCTTCGATGGTATACAGCGCATAAAAGTCGTTGGCACACACGAATACCTCGGGCAGCTTCCCCTCCTCGATAATCGACGAGAGCACTTGCCGAAAATCGATGTCGGGAGCGATCAGCTCCGGCCATTGGTTCATTTCGATGTTGTCGCCCATGAGCACTGCCCCGTATGCAACCCAGCGCTCGTAAAAACTTTGCGCATCCCCGATATCACCCACGAACTGGAAGGATTTAAATCCTTTTCGAATAAGGTAGAGCATGATTTCACGCATGGAAGCGAAGTTGTCGGTGAAAATGCTGTCGGATTGAAATACCGGGTCAAGGTGATCCACCATAACGACGGGGATTCCGAGCCGCTTGATCTCCAGCAGTATAGGCGTCGAGATCGTGCCGACTGTAATGATGCCGCGGATGGCATCCGGGTTCAGCAGGGTGAACAATTGGTCGGCGGAAGGCTCGGTGAGCGTCAGAATATTGATGTTCTTTTGGTTCAAACGGGATGAAATCCCGTTAAACACCGGCCCCCAATAGATGGATTCCTGGTTTTGATAGCGTACGTTGGGAAACAGGATCAGAATCGTTCCGCTCCAGCGCACGTTTTGGGGATCTTGCAGATCATTGCCGTTATGTTGATCGCCGGACAAGGTGCTGTTGTCCTTAAAATACCCAAGTTTGCCTGCAGCTTTAAGGATCATGTCCCGCGTTTGCTCGCTGACGCCCGATTTGCCGGAAAGCGCGCGTGAGACCGCAAATTTCGACAGTCCTGTAAAGTGCGCAATTTCCTGAATTGTTACCTTCGTCTTCATCATACCATCCTTACACTCGTAGTTCTGCCGTTTATCCGTAATGAGACATCAAGCTGACTCTAGTATACATGATTCATTTTCATGAATCTAATGATGGATTGCCATAACCGGAGCAAAATGAATACGGGCAAATCGAGAGAAATCTACTAATCAAGCACAACCAGTCTACTGGAATGAAGTATCGTTTCGGTTCGCTGTTATCCCTTAATTTTTTTGCGGTTTATATACATATTTTTTTGTTTTGTTATTTCTGTTAAATAACATGATGTGTAGGAGTGAAACGATCTCTGTAGATGAGGAATGAATTCGGAAACAGGATAATATCGTTATAACAGGGGTTTTTAAGCTTACACAACCATGATACCAGAAAAAATAGAAAAAGTTAACAACAAAAATGTTGACGCTTACATTTCCGTATGTTAAATTTTGTTTGTCATAACCAAACAATAAAATAACGAATATTGACGATTTGTTTAATTCGTTAGGTTTGGTTGTTTATTACCTTTGAAGGGGAAAGTGGGTTACACACATTCGGGGAGGTTGTGGGAAGCATGAGAAAAACGTGGAATTTTTTATCGCTTCTGTTATTGAGCATGGTTTTGGTTATTTCCGGTTGCAGCGGCGGAGGGGGAACTTCGCCAGCAGCCGAAAATGAGCAAAACGCTGAATCAGGCACCGACACGGGAACCGCCCAAAACAACACGGAGAGCAATACAGAACCGCCTGCGGCAGACGTGCCGGACTTGAACGGCAGGGTCATTAAGGTTGCTGCCTGGTGGGACCTGAAGCCGGCGGGGGAAACGGCATCCGACAAGGCGCGCCTTGACAAGATAGCCGAGGTGGAGAAGAAGTACAACGTCAAGATTGAGTTCGTGAACGTGCCTTTCGAAGAATACATGAACAAGTTCACGACGACCGCCCTTGCCGGCGAGCCGTTTGCGGACATCGTGCAGATGGAGTATAAATCGGCGCTTCCGGCCATTCTCAAGGGCCAATTGCTGCCCCTGTCCGAATTTACCACCGACGATAACAATATCAACAAGGAAGCGAACCTGATGACCAAATACCCGGCCATCGCCGGCGACTACTATGCATTCGATACACCGACCAGCATCGGTCTGGGGATGCACTATAACCGCGATTTGTTCAAGAAACTGTCGCTCCCCGATCCACAGGAGCTTTACAACAAAGGGGAGTGGAATTGGGACAAATTCCTGGAACTGGCGAAGCAGGCAACCAAGGATACGGATAACGACGGAAAGATTGATGTGTACGGATACTCGGGTTGGGCGATTGACGCGCTTCGCCACTTTACCGCAGCCAATGGCGGAACGATCGTAGACGACGAAAATGCCAAAGAAGGATTGTCCGATCCGAAAACGATTGAGGCCGCCGAGTTCGTCAAACGACTCTATAACGTGGAAAACGTCGTGAAAGTGAAGACCGGCGACAAAACCAATTGGGAAGAGTCCAACACCTTCAAGGACGGGGACGTCGCCCTGTTCACCGCTGCGGAATGGCAGCTTGGCGATATTACGTTTGCCGCCGGCGTCGTCCCGATTCCGAACGGCCCTCAGGGCAGCAAGGAAGTGACCTACGCCAACAATGCAGCTTCAGCCAAGTTCATTCCCAAAGGGGTCGAAGACCCGCAAATCGTGTATCAAATCTGGGAAGAAACGTTTGACATCCCGCAGATCGAAGAATATCCGGGCCAGGATTACCTGGAAAGCCGTTATACCGACGAGAGGGATATCGCCATGATTCGCGAGCATATCGCGGGCACGGGGCGCATCCTGCTGGATGATGCCTATGCAGGGTATCCGATCGGCGATTATGTAAACGATATCATCAAAAACAATGCGTCCGTGACCGCCACCGCCGAAAAATACAAGGCACAGGCTCAGGCCGCTGTCGACAAGCTCGGCAAACCATAATTCCAGCACAATCGGAAAGGGGTGTCGCGTGCCCGCAATGATGCACGGATGCCCCTTTTTCCGAGGTGCCGACGGAGGCAATGCTGGCATCAGCCTTGATGAGGAGGACTCGCAGGATGGCTGGAATGCAACGACGAAAAAAAAGAATTCTCACAGCTGCGATTGGGGTGGCTGCAGCGTTGTGCGTCATGCTTGTTCTGATTAACGGCATGGACGCGAAGAGCGAGGAAGTGCCTTCGGGACCCCTGCCCGAGATACAGGTGGATGCCGTTTTGCAGCAAACCAGGCAAAAGAACGGTTACGAGCAATATTTGTCGCGGGTGGGCACGGATGCCAGGCCCGAGGTAGACATCACTATCGAGGCCGGAAGTTATGCGCGGGCCGAGGGAGACGATGTGCGCCGGCTCGAAAACTACGAAGGCATGAAGGGTGTATCGTTGTACACGGGGGAAACGGGTCTCGTGGAGTGGGAGATCGACGTTCCCGAGAGCGGGCTTTACAACCTTTCCGCCGTATATTACCCGGTTGAAGGCAAGAGCTCTGCCATAGAGCGTGCGCTCTACATCGATGGCGAGCTTCCTTTTGCGGAAGCGGCTTATTTGCAGTTCGACCGTGTATGGGGCAATGAGAAGCAGGACGTCCAGCAGGACAATCAGGGCAACGATCTGCGCCCGAAGCAAGTGGAGAAGCCGCGTTGGATGGAGGAGACGTTTCGGGATTCGGACGGTTATGAACAGGAAGCCTTTCGGTTTTATTTGGCCAAAGGCAAACATGTGCTGACGCTGAAATCTTCGCGCGAACCGATGGTGATCCGTTCACTGCGGCTGTTCAATGACAAGCAAGCCGTGCCGTACGCGGAAACGGAGGCGGCCCGGCAAACGGATTTGTCCGGACAGCCGAAGGGGATCGTCCTGCGGATCGAAGGGGAAGCGGCCACCGCCAAGTCCTCGCCCACGCTGTACCCGACCAGCGAAAGATCGAGTTCGGCCGTATCGCCGTACAGCGCTTCCCGGATTCGCGTCAACACCATTGGAGGCTACAACTGGCGCCTGCCGGGCCAATGGATCGAATGGGAAGTCGACGTGCCGGAGACCGGACTTTACCATATCGGCTTTACCGCCCAGCAAAACTTTGTGAAAGGCATCTATTCGACCCGCAAGCTGACGATCGACGGCGAGGTGCCCTTCGCCGAAATGAACAAGGCGCCGTTCCGTTATGAGAGCGGTTACCGCGTGGACGTTCTGGGCGGCAGCGAACCATATCGGTTCCGGTTGGAGAAAGGCAAACATGTCATCCGGTTGGAGAACAGCCTCGGCGACTTCGCCCCGCTGATCCGCCATGTGGAGGACAGTTTGTACAATCTGAACTCCATGTATCGCCGCATTTTGATGATTACGGGCACCAAGCCCGACGAATTCCGCGATTATCGGGTCGAGCAGCAAATCCCGAACCTGCTGGAGGTGCTTGAAGGCGAGAGCAAGCGGCTCAAGCAAGTGGCAGCCCAGCTGCGGCTGCTGTCCGGGCAATCCGGCGATCAGGAAGCGCTGCTAAAGACGATGTCCCAGCAGCTGGACGAGATGGTGGAGGAACCGGATACCATTCCAAGACGGCTCGCGGCCTACAAAACGAATGCGGGCGGGCTTGGCACCTGGGTGCAGCAGGCGAGAGAACAACCGTTGGAGATCGATGCGTTGTATGTTACGTCGGTCGATGAGCGGATTCCCGAAACCGGCATGGGGCCGATGGCCAAACTCGGCCACGAAGCCAAAACGTTCTATAATTCGTTTTTCATCGACTACAACCAGATCGGCAACGTTGCATCCTCGGAGGAACAGCGCGCGATTACGGTATGGATCGGCAGCGGACGCGACCAGGCGAATACGATGAAAGCGATGATCGACGAGACGTTTACGCCGGAGACCGGCATCAGCGTCAATCTCAAACTGGTCAACATGGGCACATTGCTGCCTGCTACGTTGTCGGGAGACGGCCCGGACGTGGCGATGCAGATCGGCAACGACTTGCCCGTCAATTTCGCGATGCGCCATTCTGCCGTGGATCTGACGCAGTTCGGCGATTATGCCGAGGTGAAGCAGGAGTTCCGCGACAGCGCCATCGTGCCTTACGAATACGATTCGGGCGTCTATGCCCTGCCGGAAACGCAAACCTTCAACATGCTCTTTTACCGCAAGGACGTGCTTGAGGAGCTGGGGCTCGACGTGCCGCAGACTTGGGAAGACGTGGAGAGCACGCTTGCGATCTTGAGCAAAAACCATATGGAGTTCGGCATGCCGGTCGTGGCTCAGGCCAACATGCAGGGGGTCAACATCCCGCCGAACTCCCAGTACGCCACGATGCTGCTGCAAAACGGCGGGGCGTTCTACCGCAATGACGGCAGAGAGTCCGATCTCGACTCGCGAATCGGCATCGAAACGTTCAAGCGCTGGACCGAGTTCTATACGGATTACAAGCTGGAACGGGAGTACGATTTCGCCAACCGCTTCCGTACCGGGCAGATGCCGATTGGTTTGAGCGACTATACCACGTACAACCAGTTGTCCGTGTTTGCGCCGGAAATTCGCGGCTTATGGGGATTTGTGCCGGTTCCCGGCACCGTCCAGGCGGACGGTTCGCTGAATCGGGACGTTCCGAGCACAGGCAGCGCCGTCATGATGCTGCAGAACGCGCAGGATAAGGACGCCGCATGGGCGTTCATGAAATGGTGGACCAGCACGCCGATCCAGGCCGAGTTCGGCCGGGAAATGGAAGGGCTTATGGGCGCAGCCGCGCGTTATCCGACGGCCAACATCAAAGCGCTGGATTCCTTGCCGTGGCCGGCCGAGGACTATGCCAACCTTAAGAAGCAATTCGAGAGCGTGCAGGGCATTCCGGAAGTGCCGGGCGGGTATTTTACGGGACGCCACCTGTTCAATGCGTTCTACAAAACGGTCGTCGGCAACGTCGAGGCCAGGGAATCCATCATGGACTACACCCAATACATTCAGGACGAGATTCGGATCAAACGCAAAGAATTCGGTCTTCCGTAAGCAGAGGGAGGGTTAACCGTGTCGCAAATATCTCTCCGGGATGGGCAGGACGCCTCTCCCGGCCAATCGCCAAGAAGGGGCATGAAGGCCTGGTGGGGCTGGAAGCTGAAGGAAGTGAAGGCAAGCAAACATTCCTATGTGCTTCTGGCTCCGTACATGCTCCTGTTCACCCTGTTTACCGTCATCCCCGTCGCGGTCTCCATCATTCTCAGCTTCACGTACTTCAACATGCTGGAGTTTCCGCGGTTCATCGGTTGGCAGAACTATACGCGGCTGTTCCTGGAGGACGACGTCTTCCTGATCGCGATCAAAAACACGCTGCTTTTTGCCATCATCACCGGTCCGGTCAGTTATATCGCGTGTTTCGTGTTTGCCTGGATCATCAATGAACTGACGCCGAAATGGCGGGCATTCATGACGCTTATTTTCTATGCGCCGTCGATTTCGGGCAACGTGTATTTCATCTGGCTGATGATCTTCTCGGGTGACCGCTACGGCATCGCGAACGGCCTGCTGATCAAGTGGGGCATTCTGCTGGAGCCGATCCAATGGCTGAAAACGGAAGCGTACATTATGCCGATCCTGATTCTGGTCCAGCTGTGGCTCAGTCTGGGAACCGGGTTCCTCGCCTTCATCGCGGGACTGCAAACCGTCGACAAGTCGCTGTACGAGGCGGGTGCGGTGGACGGCATCAAAAACCGCTGGCAGGAGCTGTGGTACATCACGCTCCCTTCGATGCGGCCGCAGCTCATGTTCGGGGCGGTCATCCAGCTCACGACGTCGTTTGCGGTTGCGGACGTGTCGATCGCGCTGGCCGGATTCCCGAGCGTGAATTACGCGGCGGAGACGGTCGTCACCCATCTGATCGATTTCGGAACGACCCGGTTCGAGATGGGATACGCCTCGGCCATTGCCACCGTGCTGTTCATGATCATGGTCGGCACGAACCTGTTGGTGCAGAGAATGTTGAGAAGGGTGGGGGAATAACATGGCCGCGATCGCTACCGGCAAAAAACGGATCAACCGCTCGCGCGCGGGCAACTTCTCCCTGTTCGCCCTATTGCTCGTTTTCGGTGCGTTTATGGTGCTGCCGCTCATCTATGCCATCAACAATGCGTTCAAACCGCTTGATGAGATTTTCACTTTTCCGCCGACCCTGTTCGTGAAAAATCCGACGTTCAGCAATTTCACCGATCTGATGAACCTGCTGAGCGATTCATGGGTGCCGTTCTCCAGGTACGTATTCAACACCGTGTTCATTACGGGCATCGGCATCGTGGGCCACGTCCTGCTTGCCTCGGCGGCGGCTTACCCGCTGGCGAAGCACAAATTCCCTGGCAAGGCGTTCATGTTCCAGGTCGTCGTCCTGTCGCTGATGTTCACGCCTGCGGTCACGGCCATTCCGAACTACATGATCATGTCTTGGATCGGATGGATCGATACGTACTGGGCCGTGATCGTGCCTGCGTTCGCCTACTCGCTTGGGCTGTACTTGATGAAGCAGTTCATGGAGCAGATTCCGGATGCGCTGCTGGAAGCGGCCAAGATCGACGGCGCCAGCGAGTATCGCATTTTCTGGTCCATCGTCATGCCTAACGTGAAACCGGCCTGGCTGACGCTGATCATCCTGCTGTTCCAGATGCTGTGGGGCAGCGACGGCAATGGCTATATCTATAGCGAACAGTTGAAGACGCTTCACTACGCGGCAGGCCAGATCGTGCTTGGCGGCATCTCGCGTGCCGGGGCTGCTGCCGCGGTGGCGCTCATCCTCATGAGCGTGCCGATCACGCTGTTTATTTTCTCGCAGAGCCGCATCATCGAAACGATGGCGAGCTCCGGCATGAAGGAATAGGGGGATCGATATGGCACGCAGCGTAAATAAACGGCTTTCAAGCCATCGTTTCTGGCAATCCGCGGTCATGCCCTTTTTGGCCGCAATAATCGTTGTGCTTGCGGATCCGGCATCCGCGGCAGCCTCTTCGGCACCGTACGAGAGCTACAATTATAACTATTGGGAAGAAGCAGTACCTTCGCCGGATGCTTATTTGCCCTTGCGGACCATTTCGGGCAGCGACCTCGGCATCGGCGAATTCAAGGACCCCGGCGACGTGAACGTCTCTTCTGCCGGGAAAACTTACATTTTGGACAGCGGCAACAGCCGGATCGTGGTGCTGGACAACGAGCTGAAGCTGCTCCGGGTCATCGACGGCTTCATGCAAAATGGCAGTAAGGAGAGCTTCAACGTTCCGGGCGGTTTGTTCGTGGATCAGCAGGAGCGCATCTATGTTGCGGATACGGGCAACGGGCGCGTGGTCGTGCTGGATGAAGAAGGCGGCCTGCTGAACATGATCGCAAAACCGGAGTCCGACATTTTGGCAACCAACTTCCAATTCCAGCCCCAAAAGCTGACGGTTGACCATGTGGGACGGGTCTACGTCGTGGCTCAGGGCGTGTACGAAGGCATTATGCAATTTGATGAACACGGCGCATTCATCGGGTACGTGGGCACGAACAAGGTGGAACGCGATTACCGCGAGTACATCTGGCGCATGTTTTCGACCAAGGCGCAGCGCGCGCAGATGGTGCTGTTCGTGCCGACCGAATTTTCGAATGTGGACATCGATCCGAAAGGGTTCGTTTATGCAACGAACATCGATCCTGGCTCAAACGAGCCGATCAAACGTCTGAATCCGTCCGGCGAGGACGTGCTCAAACGCTTTGGCTATTTCGACGTCAAGGGTGACGTCGCCTATCGCAACAGCGTCGGGCCTTCCAAGCTCATCGATGTCAAAGTGCTGGGGAATGGCATGTACAGCGTGCTCGACGCGACGCAGAACCGGGTGTTCACCTACGACGACGAAGGCCATTTGCTTTATGTGTACGGAGGAAAAGGAAATCAGGTCGGCACGCTCAAGACCCCCGTAGCCATCGAACAATCGGGTCCGTATTCGCTGGTGCTCGATCGGGGCAAGGCGAATCTGGCCGTGTACGAACCGACCCGCTTCGGTTCCAAAGTGAATGAAGCGGTCGTCTTGCATTACCAAGGCGAAGATACGAAAGCGGTAAACATCTGGAAGGAAGTGCTGCAGCTGAATGCCAACTACGACATCGCGTATATCGGCATCGGCAAATCGCTTCTCATGGAAAAGAAAAACAAGGAAGCCCTTGGCTATTTCGAACTGGGCATGGACCGCAAGAGCTACTCGGTAGCGTACAAGCGATATCGGCGGGAGATGATGAAGGAGCATTTCGGAACGTTTCTGACCGCGGTCATCGCGTTGGTCGCGGCCGTGGTTGCCGCTCGGCTGGCGCTCAAATGGAGACGGGGAAGGGGGGCGGACCGTGAAACAGGACTATATTAAGTTTCCGATGCATCTCATTTTTCACCCCATCGATGCGTTCTGGGACATGAAGTCGGATAACCGGGGCAGGCTGGTCTTTGCTTTCGGGGCGCTTGCGCTGACGATCGTGGTCATGATTTTGCAGAAGCAGTATGCCGGTTTTCTCGTCAATTATACCGATCCTCGTACCATCAACAGCTTGCGCGAGATTTTGACGATTGCCGTACCTGTTTTCCTGTGGTGCATCGCCAATTGGTCGATCACAACGTTGATGGAGGGGGAAGGCAAGTTCAGGGAAATTTTTCTGGTTACGGGTTACTCGCTGATTCCGATTGTCCTCATCAATGTTCCGTTGATTGTCATCAGCAACTTCATGGTGGCAGAGGAGACGGTGTTCTATTATTTGTTTACCAACATCGCTTTTCTATGGTTTGCGATGCTGCTGTTTATCGGCATGATGACCGTTCACCAATACACTGTACTCAAAACGCTCGTGACGATGCTGCTGACGGTCATCGTGATGGGCATCATCGTATTTCTGGGCGCGCTTGTGTTCAGCATGCTGCAGCAGCTGTACGAGTTCGGCTACAACATTTACCGAGAGTTGATTTTTCGCACCTAAAGGAGGCGGCATCCGTGATCAAGAGGCAGCGATTATATACGGTGCTGGCCGGCGGAGCGGCTGTCATCGTGCTTGCAGCCGGGCTGCTGTACATGAACAACAAGGGCATTCCGGCGATTGATGCGACGGCATACGTCGAGGCATCGCCGATGGCAGGGGAGGAAGCGGAGGTACCCGCAGAGAACCTGCGATACATCGATGATACGTCCGTGGGCGTTCCCGGCATGCGGCTGGTGGCGGAGGAAGGCGGACTGGGCCTCTATTACAACGAGGAAACGACTGAAATTGCCGTGCGCGACGGGCAAAGCGGCCATGTCTGGTACAGCAACCCGGCGAACAGGGAACAGGATGGATTGGCGTCCGGCTACGAGAAAGAAATGCTGTCCTCCCAATTGGCCGTTTCTTTTCGCGATGCCATCGGCACGATGGAAACCTTCCCGAATTTCAGCGCCAGCATCGGCAACAAGCAGTTTGCGGCGGCCAATCTGGAGCAGGGAATACGCGTCACATACACGCTCGGCGATACTTCGCTCAGCATCGATGCCTTGCCCCGGTTAATCGGCAAGCAGCGTCTGGAAGAAAAGGTATTGTCGAAGCTGGAGGCGTCGGCGGCGAAATACGTTTCCGCCCGCTATTACCCGACCAAGGACAATCCCGATGTGCTGGAACGCCTGGACGGACAGGTATCGAAGCCGCTCGTACTGAGCAAGATGCTTGATGCGTTCGGGAAGGCCGGGTATACCGAGGAGGATCTGGCTTACGACAACCAGGAAAATGGCATCGAGGGCGGCGGCGCATCCGATAAACCAAGCTTCGTCATTCCCGTGGAGTACCGGTTGGACCAAGGCTCGCTGGTTGTGACCGTTCCGCTTGGCGAGGTGAAGGAGAACGGGCCATACCGCATTCGCAATATCGATTTGCTGGCCTACTTCGGCGCGGCCGGAGCGGACGAGAAAGGTTACATGTTCGTTCCCGACGGCTCGGGCAGCCTCATCCACCTGAACAACGGCAAGGTAAAAGAAGAGCAATACGTGCAGCGAGTCTACGGGGCGGACCCGAATGACAACTCTTATGCACGTCCTCAAGTGAGCGAGTCCGCGCATATGCCGGTATTTGGCCTGAAGAGCGGGGATCATGCCTGGTTTGCGGTCATCGAAAAAGGGGATGCCATCGCCGGCATCGCCGCGGATATCGGCGGCCGTCAAAACAGCTACAATCACGTCTACGGCACATTCTTCCTCCGCGGGGAGGATGAGCTGGAAATGTATACGTCCCAGAATATGCAGGAAATCCAGCTGCTGAGCGAGGAGCCGTATAAGGGAGACATTCAGGTCAGATACACGTTCCTGAACGGGCCTGAGGCGAATTATTCCGGCATGGCGCGCCTGTACCAGCAGCAGCTCGTGGAACGGGGGCAGTTGAAGCCGATCGGGGAAGAGGGCGGATTGCCGTTCTATGTCAACGTGCTCGGCGCGGTGGATAAACGCGCTTCGTTCCTTGGCGTCCCATATCGCTCTCTCATGGCCATGACCACTTACGGGCAGGCTTCAGAAATGGCGGCCAAGCTGCGGGAAGGCGGCGTGAACGAGGTGCAGATGCGATTTCAAGGATGGTTTGGCGGGGGAATCAGTCACCGTACGCCAACCGTCGTCAAACTGGACGGTGAGGTGGGCAGCCGTTCCGAGCTGCGAAGCCTGTCGTCCGAATTGAAGGATTCGGGCGGCGGTCTGTACCCTGACGTGGCTTTTCAGCAGATTTACCATAACGATCCGGGTTTTGCCCCGGCTTCGGATGCGGCCCGGTTCGTGACCAAAGAAACGGCAGAGCTGTATCCGTACAATCCGGCCCTGAACCGGATGGACTTGACCAGGGACAGCTATTATTTGTTGTCGGCCGCGAAATTGCCGCATGTGGTGGACACCTTTGCAGGCAAAACCTCCGGTCTGGAGCTCGGCGCGTTGTCGCTGCGCGATCTGGGGCAGGTGTTAAGCGCCGATTATCGCGACAGCCGCGTCATTCACCGCGAGACGGCCAAAAACATCGTCAAGCAGCAGCTGGAGCGGCTGCATCAGGCTTATCCGGCGCTGATGCTGACGTCCGCGAACGCATACGCCTGGCCGTATGCGGAACATATCGTCGATGTACCGTCCGGCTCCAGCCGGTTTAATATCGCGGACGAAGAGGTTCCTTTTTACCAAATGGTCATTCACGGATATGTGGATTATGCCGCATCGCCCATGAACACGACGGGGGACCAACGTTTGCGGAAGCAGCTGCTGCACAGCCTGGAGCTGGGGGCGGCGCCTTATTTCGAGTGGACCTATGAGCCTGCTTCGCGATTGAAAACGACGAATTACGATTCCGCCTATGCAACCGAGTATACGTACTGGCTTGACGAAGCGATCGAACTGTACCGGGAGGCCGACAGTGTGCTCGGGAAAGTGCGGAACCGCCCGATGGTGGCGCATGAACGTCTTCAGGACGGGGTCGTCCGCGTGGAATACGGCAATGGAACCGAGCTGCTGATCAATTACACGACGAGTCCGGTGACGATCGGCGGCATCAAGATTGAGGCAGAGGATTATGTGCTGAGGGAAGGGGTGGAAGGATGAAAACCGTTCGCATGTCGCTCAAAACGCGAAGGGCGTTGCTCGGGTTAGCCTTTGTGTCCCCGTGGCTGATCGGCTTCATTTTCCTGTTCGCCACGCCCCTGCTGCAATCCATCCGCTTCAGCCTCAGCCGTTTGTCGGTTGCCCCGGGCGGATACGAACTGGAATTCCTCGGGCTTGAAAATTTCAAAAACGCGCTGCTGGTCGACGCCAGCTTCAACCGCGTTCTGCTCGATTCGGTAGGGGCCATGCTGCTGAACGTGCCGATGATCCTGTTTTTCAGCCTGTTCACCGCCACGCTGCTGAACCAGAAGTTCAAAGGCAGGACGGCGGCGCGGGCGATCTTTTTCCTGCCCGTCATTCTGGCCTCCAGCGCGGTTGCGGCCGCGGAATCCGCCGGACTCATCAACCTGATGGGCGATGCAAATGCGGTCGAGGCGTCCGCCGGCGGCGGCACGGCCTTCAACGTCGTTTCCATCGTGCGTATGCTGGCCGATGTCGGCTTGCCTGCCGCGTACGTGGACTACATCGTGGAAGCCATCATGCGCATCTACGACATCATCAGCAGCTCCGGGGTACAGATTCTGATTTTCCTGGCGGCGCTGCAATCCGTGCCTGGCTCGATGTACGAGGTGGCCAAGATGGAAGGCGCGACCGGCTACGAATCGTTTTGGAAAATCACGTTTCCGATGGTAAGCCCGCTGATTCTGACGAACGTCATTTATACGATCATCGATTCGTTCGCAGGCAGTCCGGTGACGGAAATGATTTACCAGACGGCCTTCAAAACGCAAAATTTCGGACTCAGCTCCGCCATGTCCTGGCTTTATACGCTGGTGATCGGCCTGGTGCTGGTCGTTGTCGGCTGGGTGCTGTCCCGCCGCGTTCATTACAATTGACGGTTAATGCAGAAGGAGGCATCAGACTATGGCCGTGCCTGGCACAGATCGCATGGTGGTTGTCCCGAAGCCGAACTATCGCATGCAGAGGGTCCGCAACCAAACGTCGGATCTGCTCTATTCCATCTTCAGGTATGCGCTGGTCATCGGGATATCTTTTATCATCCTGTACCCGTTGTTTCTTAAAATTTCGGTGGCGTTCAAGGATAAGCAGGACATCTATAATCCCACCATCTACATGATTCCGCAGCATTTCACGCTGGAAAATATCAAACTGGCCGCCCAGGTGATGAACTACTGGCCTTTGTTGGCGAACACGCTTCTGTTCGTCGCGATTACGACGCTGTTGACGGCCATATCCTGCGCGCTGGCGGGATACGGGTTCGCCCGATTTTCGTTTCCGGGCAGCAGCGTGCTGTTCGTGCTCGTCATCCTGACCATCCTCGTGCCGACGAGCACGCTGATGGTGCCGATGTATTTGCATTTCCGCAGCTTTGACATTTTGGGCATCATCGGCCTGTTTACCGGGAAAGAAGGCGTTAACCTGCTGAATACGTACTGGCCGTCGGTGATTACGGCAGCCACCGCAGGCGGATTGAAAGCAGGGCTGTTCATTTATATTTTCCGCCAGTTCTTCAAAGGCATGCCGAAAGAGATCGAGGAGGCGGCGCTGATCGACGGTGCGGGCGGGTTCCGGACATTTGCGCGCATCATGCTGCCGAACGCGGTGTCGCCGCTGATCACGGTGATCCTGTTTTCGTTCGTGTGGCAGTACAACGATACGTTCTACTCGTCCCTGTTCATGAGCGAAAGTCCGCTCATCTCGTTGAAGGTGGCGTCGCTGCCTGCGCAGGCGAACCAATGGATTCCACAGCTGATGGGATTCGGTTCGAGCTCGGGCATGAAGGCAGATCCGAACTACGTGGCGATGATCGTGGATACGGGCATATTGCTGGCCATTGCGCCGCTGATCATCCTCTATTTGTTCGTGCAGCGTTATTTCGTGGAAAGCATTGAACGTTCCGGCATCGTCGGCTGATTCGGTCAGCCTTCGAAAATGAATTTATGAATGTCGGGCGATAAGCTGTTTTTTTTGAATAGAATGTGGCTTGTGGTCGAAAAGGCGTTCCTGTCAGTTTTTGAGCTGATACGGGATGCTTTTTTGCGTGCCGAAGCTTCATGGAGCGGAATTCACGGACCCAATTTCCTCCGACATGAACCGGAAGGGGACGAACCATTTATGCTGACGTATTCCATAAAATGGTTCCCAAGAAGGTTCGACTCATGTACACTAGCACTATCATTGACAAAATCGATGCCAACGGAGGCTCAACTTCCATGAATCATCCAAGTGCCTATCATTATTATGACAAGCGGTTCGGTCCGTTCCGCAATCTGTCGAGCCTGAGCGAACGCGAGGCGGAAACGGTCACTGCCGGGCTGCGCGCGGAAGGGCGCAATTTCGCGGGCCGGCGATCCGCGGATTACATGGTTGTTCGGCGCAAGCTTGAGCGGAGAGCGCGAGAGCTGTTTATCGCCAAGGGCGGTCGGCCGATGAACCCGTATCCCCATTATCTGACGCTGGGAGCATGCGATTGGCTGGAATCCTGGTACGCGGAGCCGGATCGGATCAAGATTGGCTGGGAGCAATTGCGGGCCGATGCGGTAAGTTTTACATATGGCGATCTCTTTCCGACCATGCGCTACGAAGACGGCAAGCCTTACCGGAAGAAAATATATACCAAAGCTGAAATCTTGGACGTGGTTCATACCTACGGCTGGCCTCAGGATTGGAACCGAAATGGTGACCAGGGTCCGGAACGATACATCGAGGTCCAGATCTGGGACGAAGATCTGATCAGAGAGCACGGAAGGGCTTGAATCCCTGTGCCATGGCGGTCTTCCCTGCTTGCAAAAAAGTGCAATTGCAGGAAATTCGGGCATTCGTTATAGTGTGTGAAAGCTTTGATCGATACGGGAAAGGCTTGCCGAGCCCGAAAATCAAAGCCCATTTTTCAAGCCTTAATCCGATTAATTAGATAGGTTTAAAAGGCTAAGGGAGGACGAAACCGATGCTGCACATGGAGAAAAAAAGGAATGAACAACCACCGGCGAAGACGCCGGCCGTCAAACGCAATAACCGCAATAATCGCAACCTGGCTTGGATCATCTCGGTGGTGTTGGTGATGACGGTGGTGCTGAGCGCATGCGGCACCGGAACCAAGGAAGAGGCGCAAACCCAAGGCGGTACAGCACCTTCAAACGATCCGCTCGAACTCAGCATCATGACCATTACGCCGAGTGCCGTGCCGGCCGCGGACGACAATGTGATCAAACGGGAAATCGAGAAGGCCACCAACTCCAAAATGACCATTCAATGGGTATCCAACAACATCTACACCGACAAATTGAATCTGACGCTCGCTTCCGGGGATATTCCCGATTTGATCATGATCAACGATCCTTTTGGCAGCACGTTTACGAAAATGGTCAAGCAGGGCGCCTTCTGGGATATCACGCCTTACATTCAGGATTATCCAAACCTGAGCAAACGCATTCCGGACATTGCCTGGGAAACGACCAAAGCGGCAGACGGCAGCAATTACGGCATACCGCGGCCAAGGCCGGTGACGGGGGATTCGTTTTTCATCATCCGCAAGGACTGGCTCGATAAACTGAATCTCAAGGTACCGGAAACGACGGATGAGCTGTTTGAAGTGATGCAGGCGTTTGTGGAGCAGGACCCGGACGGCAACGGGAAAAAGGATACCACGGCGCTGGCTGCCTACGTCAGTCCGGACGACCTGGGGTGGGGCGGCAATCTGGGGCCAGTGCTCGGTGCTATCGAGAGCTCGTTCCTTGGCATTAACGGCAATTGGAAGTGGGACGAGGCTCAAGGAAAGCTGGTATATAGGGAGCTTCTTCCCGAAGTCAGGGAGTCCCTGCAGTATCTGACCAAGGCGTATGCAAACGGCATGATGCCGGAAGACCTGTTATCGCTCAAGCTGACGCAAGCAAGAGAGCTGTTCAAGCGCAACCAGGCGGGAATCATCGTGGACAAAACGGGCACCATGCGCAAAATCTACGCCGACGATCTGAAAAAGGTGGACCCCGATTTCAAATATACGGATTTCTATCCGCTTACCAACCTGAACGGGTATAACCCGAAAGGTGCGGGGTACAACGGCATTCTGGCCATTCCTTCCAGCGTGCCGGAAGAGAAGATGAAGCGCATTTTGCAGCTGGTCGATACGTGGATGAACCCCGAAGTGTTCGAAATTCAGCATTACGGCATCGAAGGCGTGCATCATACGGTCGTGGACGGCAAAAAGGTGGCGAACAGCGAAAAACTGACGGCGGACAACGCTTCGGACTTCAACCATATCGTAAATATCATCGACTTGCCGTGGGATACGACGGCGGAGACGGAAGAAGAGACGCAGGCCAACGAATTGTTCAAAAAAGTGGAAGAGGAACGTGACCAAACGAGCGTGGCCGACTTGACGGCAGGACTGCAGTCCGAGACCGGGCAGAAGATTCTGCCTGAACTGAACAAAAAAATCCAGGATTTGAAGGCGAAAATCATTCTGGGCCGCGAACCGATCGAAGCATGGGATGCATTTGTGGAATCGCTGCGCAGCGACCCGAACATGCAGGCGATGACGGACGAGATGACCGAGGCGTACAAGAAACGGAATGGCCAATAATGATGCATGCCAAGGAAGGAGGTGCGGAGCATGAGTTTGCATGAGCAGCGCATGGGCGCGTTCGGGAAGAAGCGAAACCGAATCAAGACAAGGAAAAGCGGCGCGAGTCTCTTGTCCGCGCTCAAACGCGACCGATCGTTATACCTGCTGGCTCTGCCTGGCCTGGCATTCTTCCTTGTCTTCAAATACATGCCGATGTGGGGCATCGTGATCGCTTTTTTTGACTATTCGCCCTTTCGTGGGCTTCAAGGCAGCGAATGGGTAGGCTTGCAGCACTTCTCGCATTTTTTCAGCAATCCGGATTTCCTGTTATTGTTCCGCAACACGCTGGCCATCAGCTTGCTGAACCTGCTGCTGTTCTTCCCGTTCCCGATCCTGATCTCGCTCTGTCTGAACGAGCTGCGAAGCACTGTGTACAAACGGCTGATTCAAACGGTCATCTATATGCCGCATTTCCTGTCATGGGTCATTATTGCGGGACTGACACTGCTGCTGTTCGCCAAAGGGACAGGGATCGTCAATGAATTGTTTGCCCTATGGGGCTGGCCGCGCTTCGATCTGCTGACGAACCCGGATTCCTTCTGGATCATGGTAACCCTGCAGGCGATGTGGAAGGAAGCGGGATGGGGAACGATCGTGTTTCTTGCCGCGATGGCCGGCGTGGATACCCAATTATACGAGGCGGCGAGAATGGACGGGGCGGGAAGACTGCGCCAGATCTGGCATATTACGCTGCCCGCCATCCGAGGCGTGATCATCGTGCTGTTTATTCTGCGGCTGGGAGACATCATGGAAGTGGGGTTCGAGCAAATTTTCCTGATGTATAACGGCGCGGTGTCCCAAGTGGCCGAAGTGTTCGATACGTATGTGTATCGGATGGGTATCGAGCAGGGGGATTTCAGCTACAGTACGGCGGTCGGGCTGTTCAAATCCATGGTTGGCCTTGTGCTTGTCGTGATTTCCAACCGCATCGTCAAACGTCTTGGACATGAAGGCGTATACTGATCTGCTAAGAGCTGCAAGGACTTAAATAAACCGCAAAAACATACGCACGTTAACGGAGAGGCAGAACCAATCTGAAGAAGCGAGGCGGTCACTTGAAAAGCTTTCTGAAAGAAAGCTGCATCATATGGAGAGGAGGTTGCAGGGCGTGCTGCACGTAAAAAGAAGTGAACGGATCGGCGGGTGGCTTAATGCCATCGGGCTTGGAGTGCTTGCCGCCGCCATGTTTTTCCCGCTGTACTATGTGCTCGTCGTTTCGTTGACGGACCCCGGGGAATATTTGCAGAAAAAAATCGTGCTGTTCCCGGAGCGCTGGTCCACCGAGGCTTATGAATACCTGCTGTCCACGCCGGCCTTTGCCCGGTCGCTGGGCAACAGCGCCTTTCTCGCGACCGTGGGCACGGCGCTCAGCCTTGTCGTATCCTCATCGCTCGCGTATGCGCTGTCCCAGCGCAGATTCCGCTTCCGGCGGACGATCATGCTGCTCATCGTGCTGACGATCCTGTTCAGCCCGGGCATGATCCCGAATTATTTGCTCGTACGCGAGCTGGGGCTGATCAATAACATTTGGTCGCTGATTTTGCCCGCGCTGGCCAACGGATGGACGGTGTTATTGATGAAAAACTTTTTCGACAGCCTGCCTGAGGAAATCGGCGAGGCGGCAGCCATCGACGGCTGCAGCGCCATTCGCACATGGGTGACCATTGTGTTGCCCTTATCCTTGCCGGCCCTGGCGGCCTTTGGCCTGTTCTTCGCGGTCGGCTTCTGGAACCAATTTTTCACGGCACTGCTCTATTTGAACGATTCGGCCAAATGGCCCATTCAGGTGCTTCTGCAGAACATGCTTCTCGGCGCGTCCAATATCGATCTGGTCACGCCGGGGCAGCAGGTGGAGACGCCTCCGACCGAAATGCTGAAGATGGCGGCGATCATCGTGGCCATCTTGCCCGTGCTGGCGGTGTATCCGTTCCTGCAAAAACATTTTGCCAAAGGAGCATTGATCGGTTCCGTGAAGGGATAGGTTGGCACACGCATGGTGTGGGTGGGTATCAACGCCATATTTATGCAAGGGAGGAGGGATCAACATGTTCATCAAGCGTATGGCCCAAGGGCTTCCGGGAGGGCGGTATTTCAGGCGCAGCCTGCTGACGATGCTGATGATCGCGTGCATTCCGGGTATCGTTACCGGCGGGCTGCTGTATATCTGGATCAACGTGCGCATGGAAAGCATATTGCAGGAGGCGCACGCGAAACAATTGGAGCAGCGGGCCCTCTGGGTCGGAGAGCAGCTGGATACGCTTGAATTGAACTTTTCGCAATGGGCGTTCGACCCGGTGTTCGACCATCGGCTGAAAGAGCTGGATTTTATCTACAAATACAAGCAGGTACACGAGTTGTACCGTCTGCTGCTCATGATCCGCCACTCGAATCCGTTGATCGACGACGTGCAGTTGTATCTGAAAGAACCGAGAGCGGTCATGATGAATTCCGAACGGTACGATTTCCTGACAGCGCCTGCGGAGATCAGCAGTTATGAAGGATTGCTCAGGCGTGCCCAAGGCGCATACTGGACACGCTCTGCAGACGGCGCATCGCCGATGCTGGTCAATCGCCTGCCTGCCGGCGCCGGGGACACGATCGGAGCATTGATCCTGACCGTGGACGCGGGGCAGCTCGAAAGCATGTTGGGTACGTTGTCCCCCTACGCTGGCGGCACCACGTTTCTGCTGAATGCGGACGGAACGCCATTGTTTCCGCAGGATCGGGAGGTATCGGCCTTGCAAGCGGCCGTCGGCCTTGAGCGGAATCGGCTGGCAGACAGCGGAAGTCCGAACTCCTTCCTGATGGAATATGAAGGAACGACGTATTCCGTGCTTTCCGGCGATTTTCGCAGGTTGGGCCACGACTGGATTTACGTTTCGGCCTCTCCCCTGAACGAGATCGTGGCGCCGATCGTGAGTGTGCCGAGATTGATTTTGGCGGTCAGCGGAGCAGGGCTGCTGCTGGCGCTCGCGTTATCCTGGATCGGCTCGCTCCGGTTGTATCAACCTTTGCAACGTTTGCTGCGACTGTTTACGGGCATAGAGCCTGCCGGCATAGAACGTGGGCGCCAAGAAAGCATGCCGGGCAACGACATGCTGTCGGGAAAGCGCAGGTCAGCGTCACGAATGGATGAAATGAAACATATCGAACAGCACTGGCTTGGCGTGAAAAGGGAGCGCGAATCATTGCAGCAGCGGTTGGAAGAACAGCTTCCTCTGGCGCGGAACAATTTGCTCCAGCAGCTCACGCTTGGGCAGCTTCATTCCTCTTCGGACCGCGAATGGCGGGCCAGGCTGGCTGAGCTGGGATGGGCCGTGCAGGATGAACACTTTATCGTCATGCTGTGCCATATCCGCCCGGTCACCCTGCTGCAGAAAAACGGAAATCCGTTTGGCAAGGAATCTCCGGAGTGGATCGGCATCATGGCCGCCGACATGCTGACGCAGCGGGCCGGCGAATTGCCTTGTCTCTCCGAGACGATCAACTATCACGATCTGTCCATCGCGCTGCTGCTGGCCGTTCCGCCGCATGGGGAATCAGGCATCGGCATATCCCGATTCAGGGAAGAAGTGTGCCGGATCGGGCAGCAATGGATCGATGCCGTTCAGGCAGAATGGGGCGTGCGGGTCACGGTGGCCGTCAGTCAAGCATGCGCCGATGCGACCCATCTTCCAAAGCTTGTTCAAGAGGCGCGCGCAGTGCTGAGAAAAAGGCGATTTTCTTCCGCTTCTCCGCTCACCGACATGGCCGAGAATGCCGAAGAAGCCGGTATGGAGCGGGCGTTCTATCCGCTGGAGCTGGAGCAGGATATCCTTGCCGCATTGCGAAACGGAAGCGAACAGGAAGCAATGGATCGATTTCGCGATTTTGCGAATCGTTATGCCGCTTCCGCATCGCCCGGGGAGCAGGTTCGCCAGGCCATGTACCAGCTGCTTGCCCATATCCAGCATGCGCTTGCGCAATTGGGTGAAGATCCCGTGCGGCTGTTCGGGTTGGGGCTCTATGAAGAAGTGATGGAGCTTCATGATCTGGAGGAGACATGCGTGTGGTTCAGGGAGCGGATCATTCGCATTTGCGTGGAGGAATTCACCGGGCGGGAGGAGAAGCAGGTACAGATGGCGGTCCATCACATGAAGGAACATGCCGAAACGCAGTATGCCGAAGCGCTGTCCCTGGACGAACTGGCCGATGCTCACGGAATCCATGCCTATACGCTCAGCCGGGCGTTCAAGCAGGCATTCGGGCAAAATTTCGTCGACTATCTCACGGCCGTCCGTTTGGAGCGGGCCAAGGAGTTGTTGAGGACGACCGACGTCAAAATCAGCGAAATTGCGGAACAGGTCGGTTATCAGCCAAGTTATTTCAATCGTTTGTTCAAGAAAAGCGAGGGCACGACACCGAACCGGTATCGACAGGACCTTCAAAGGCAGGACGTGCATGCTCGGGATGACCGTTCCGTCTAAAAAAGCCAAAGGAGCGTGAGAGGCGACGTGTCACAGGAATCGCAAAATCAGCCGGACATTATTTTTCTCATGACCGACCAGCAGCGATGGGATTGCATCGGTCAGTATAACGAATATATACGCACCCCGAATATCGACCGGATTGCCGCCGAAGGCATTACTTTTCAGGAGGCCGTGTGCCAGGCGCCCATGTGCGTGCCGAGCCGCAGCTCGATGATGTTCGGGTATTACCCTTCGCAGCTTGGCGTGCGTACGAACTACGGCGGGCTGTTCGAAGAAGACAGGCTGCCGTCGGAACCGCTGCCGGAGCTGATGCGCCGTGCAGGGTATCAGACCGCCGGCTTTGGGAAAACGCACTGGAACCATGCCGAAGGCGTGGAAGAACCGTCTACCCGCGGATTTGAAGTGCGGGCCGTCGGATTGGCGCGCACAAGCGGCCATTACGAACAGGGAGCGACCATGATGGGAGACACCCATGCCGAGGATCTGGAGGCGTACCATCGGGAGACGAAGGATTTCGGCGGCGGCGAAGAAAACGCGAACGGTTATACCGGGATGACGAGCCAACTTGAGATGCATCAACACCGGGACGGATGGGTTGCGGAGCAGGCGCTGCAATTTTTGGAAGACGGCGTGGATCCGGATCGTCCGTTATTTTTTTACTTGTCGTTTCTCAAACCGCATGCCGGCTTCAATGTGCCGAAAGCATTTGAGGATCTGTACCGGCTGGAGGATATCCCCGACATCGCGCAGCCGCCCTGGCTGGACGAGCCGGACACGCATCTGTCCGCATCCGATGAATTAAATCCGCACAGCCGGCAATCGTATCTGGACAAAAGGCAGGTGTGGGAGCAGCGCAGTCCGGAAGAACGCAAACGGACCACGCTGAGATATTGGGCGAACTGTTCCTGGCTGGACCATTATTTCGGGCGTGCCCTGGAGAAGCTGGAGCGGCTTGGCAGACGACGGGACACCCTGGTTGTTTTTCTGTCGGACCATGGCGAGATGCTGGGCGAACGGCAATACCGGTTTACCAAATACAACCTGTACGACAGCAGCGTCAGAGTGCCGCTCATCCTTTCCGGATCCTACATACCCGAGCGGAACCGCGGAACCGTCGACGCCAAACCCGCAGAACTGGTCGATGTGGTGCCGACGCTCATGGAGGCAGCCGGGCTTGAACCGAACCCGATGCTTCCCGGCGTCGATTTGCTGGGCGGGCTGCGGCATCGCGGCACGTTTTGCGAGTTCCACGGCAAAGGCGTAACCGCGCCTCATTCGGCACCCGCGTATATGTGGCGGACAGGGGAATGGAAGCTCATTTTGTATATCGAAGGCTCCGTCGCGCAGGCAGCTTCCCGGGTTCATGAAACCAAAGGAGAGCTGTATCACTTGCTCACAGACCCCAATGAGTGGGACAACCTGTATGAGCGCGAAGAGCACGCGCGGATCAGGGAGCAGCTGAAGACCGAACTGTTGATGCATCTCGCGGTCAGCTGGGCCAAAGGGCCGTTTTTCTACGATCGCGGCGGACTGAAACCGTTGAGGTAGATTGCCTGCGACGGACGTGCCCGTGGTTACATCTTGTATTGGACCTTTAGGCGTGGATGCGCGTGTCACTTCACATGAATTACTCTGTTGACCGGGTAACCGGAGGCAAAGCCGTTGGCTGCCAGAATGCTTGCAGGACGAAATTCGATGCGGGCAGGGCGGAAGTCGGACTTTGCCTCTTTTTTTATACCAAAGATTAATCACGATGGAGGCGAGTTTGCGATGAAGATGTGGAAAACGGCGAAGAGGGAAGAAGGGAAGAACAGCACAGGCGGAGAAAACGGACCGAGCACAGTGCATGCAGCAGGCAAAACAGACAAGGGGCGCAGAACGGCCCGCGGCAGCAAACGGATGTTGATGCTGCTGCTCAGCGGCGTCATTGGCGCGTTCCCGTTGGCAGGAAGCTTGGGATGGGACCCATATGCCCATGCGGAAACAACGTCTGCGCCCCGTTTGGTGGAACAGCTCGGGCGAGGGTTGACCGCCGTTTATTTGGGAGAGGGAAAAGTTTACCTGAGCTGGCGTTTGCTCGGTACCGAATCGCAGCAAACCACATTTGACATTTACCGCAGAACGGGCTCGGAAGAAGTGAAGCTGAATGACGCGCCGCTTGCCCAAGGCACGAATTTTACGGACACGGGAGTAGACGTTACGCAGAGCCACGGTTACGTGGTGAAATCCGTTGTGAATGGACAGCTGCAGGATATTAGCGAGGAGACGGTTATCGCTGCGCAACCGGAGGTTCGCAACTTCTTCAGCATTCCGCTCGAGCCGATGACCTCCAATCCGTCCGACTATTTCGTGCAGCATGGCTGGCCTGGCGATCTGGACGGAGATGGGGAGTATGAATTCGTGGTGACCCGCATCCCGGTCAATGGGGGCAACAAATATGTCGAAGCGTACAGTCTGACCGAAGGGTTTCTCTGGCGCATCGATCTGGGACCTTACAGCGTCACCGCGATCGATACGTATAACGCTCCGCCCGCATCCGTTAGCGAGTTCAGCGTTCCGGGCTTGGGCGGTTGGCGCGATAACGACAATGTCACCGTCTTCGACCTGGACGGCAACGGCAAAGCGGAGGTGCTGCTGCGCACGTATGAAGGCGTTGCGTTCGCGGACGGGAATGTCATACCTGCCACGCCGCAGCGTGAACAATACGTGTCGGTCGTGGACGGTCTCAGTGGAACAGAGGCTGCCCGGACGACGATCGTGAATGACTACGCCGCAGACGGTCCGCTGAGCGGGCATTTCGGCATCGCTTATTTGGACGGCGTGCATCCGAGCCTGGTGACTGCACTGAAAAATCGTGCCGCCAGCCGCGTGTTCCAGTACGTAACGTCAGCCTATGATTACAGGGACGGCGCGCTGACCGAGCGATGGAGACATGCCGGGGCAGACGGGGAGTTTTTTCATCAAATCCGCATACTGGATCTGGACGAAGACGGTCGGGACGAAATTTCCTTCGGCGGCTGGGCGCTGGATGATGACGGAAATACGTTGTACAGCCTGCCCGGCGTCGTGCACGGCGATCGGTTCCATATTACGGACATCGATCCGGACCGTCCGGGACTGGAGCAGTACGGGATACAGCAGGCGGAGAACGGCAACGTCAACCAGTTCCCCTGGTTTTATGCCGATGCGGCTACCGGGGAGCTGATCCGCACGGGCGAAGTGCCCCAGGACGTGGCACGCGGCACGGTTGCGGACATCGATCCCCGGTATAAAGGGCTTGAGTCATGGTCAAGCTCGGGCAGCATTTACAATGTAGACGGCGAAGTCATCAGTGCGGTTCAGCCTTCCACCAATTTCCGCATATGGTGGGACGGAGACGTATTGAGCGAATTGCTCGACAAAAACGTTGTGGAGAAATGGAATTGGGAATCGGAAGAGACGGCCAATCTGTTCACGGCAGAGGGCGTGCGCGTTAATTCGAGGAACGCCCCCGTGCTGTACGGCGATTTACTGGGCGACTGGCGCGAAGAAATTCTGTTCGAAGCCAGTGACAACCTGGAATTGAGATTATATACAACGACCATCCCGTCGGACGTCCGTCTGTACACGCTGCCTCATAATCCCGCATACCGTAACGGTCTCGCGGTCAAAGGATACATGCAGTCGCTGCTGACCGATTATTATCTGGGCGACGGAATGACGCCGCCGCTGTTGCCCAATATCCGGCCCGTATCGGAATAACCCGTTTGCGGGAGATCCGGCAGGAGACGGCGATTCTTCGCTCAATGATGCGTGGCACAACGGAACCCGGTAAGGGTCAGATGCGCTGTTCGCAAGCACTCCTTCAAAATGATCACGAAAAGAAAACCAGCCCTGCATGACCTGCGCCTCCATTGTTAGTCCTGTCTAACAAATGGGGGTGCAGTTCAATTGTCAAGGGCTGGTTTTGCATGTTCAATCGCTCCGCACGACATCGATTTCGAGCTGTTGCAGCGCCTGCAGCCAATCGGCCGGGCAGCATTTGTCCGTAACCACCATCGAAATACTTTCCAGTGGCGCAATGCGCGCAAAGGTCGAGCGCCCGAATTTCGTATGGTCCGCCACCAAAATCGTTTCCTCGGCCCGCTCCATCATCGTGCGGGATATTCGGGCTTCCTCCAGCAAATAGTCGGTGATGCCGTCCGTTAGCGATATGCCGCCCGCGGAGATGAACGCCTTGTTGACCTTGAACTGGTTCAGCAGCTCATGCGCGATCGGGCCGGTGGAGGCCTGAACGGCAGGCTGGATGTCTCCTCCCGCAAAAATGATTTTGCCTGCGAATTGTTCCAGCGCGCAGGTCAGAATCGGGACGGAGTTGGTGATGACGGTGACCTGGGAACGGGCTCTCAGCTCGCGCATGATCTCCAGCGTGGTCGTCCCGTTGTCCAAGAGGACGGTCTCGCCATCCTCGATCAATGCGGCCGCCGCGCGGCCGATGGCCTGTTTCTCGGCCGATTGCAGCTGTGATCGTTTCTGGAAGGGGGCTTCATTCATGCCGGCGCGAACGCGGACGGCGCCTCCGTATACTTTGCGCAGCTCGCCTTCCTTCTCCAGTCGGTCCAGATCCCGCCGAATCGTCTCGGTCGAGACCTGGAACAGCTGAGCCAGCGTTTGCACCTGAACCTTGCCTTCGATGGCCAGCCGGGTAAGAATCGTATGTTTGCGTTCCTCATAGGTTAGGGACATGATGCGGTGCCTCCTGTAGTTTACGTCGTTCTGCATTTCAATACTCGGGGGACACGGTTGTTAACGGTGTTTCAAATCGCGATGAATCCGTTCCGTATATTCCGTAATTACCTCGTCGTATGGAGGATAAGGGTAACCCTGCCGGGATGCGACCGCTTTCGCGTATTTGCGAAACAGGTCGTAGATGACGAAGAGGGATGTCCACATCTCCTTATATCCGTGTTGCGAATAAGAAGACAGCAGCGCCTGCCAGTCTTCCTCCGGCAAAAAGCGGTCGATGAATTTGTAGTTTTTCCCCACGCTAAAAGAATAGCCTTGTTCCGCCCCGATCTGCCAACTCATCATGCGCAGCAGATTCGGTCTGGAAATGTTGTTCATGTGATCCGCGGCAAACAGAATCTCTTTTCGTGCGAGGCCCTTGACGACATAGGTGGCGACGAACCAGAACTCGTTGCAGCAATCGTCGAAGGACCTGGCCGTAGGCGGTTTGATCCAGTAGGACTGATCGGTGGGTGCAGTTTGCTGCTGCTTCGCAGCCCGGCCGTCCTTGTCCAGCAGCACGCGAACCAGTCCGTCGCTGTCTTCGAAATAGGCTTCCGTTTCGTTCAGAGGAATGAGCGTCAAATCCAGTTTGTGCCCATCCGCCATAATCATGAGGTAGGAGAACCAGTTGCCGAGCTCGGGCGGGAACAGCTCCATATCCTCGGGCTTTTGCATCATGAGTCTTTCGCCAAAAACGTCGAGCCAGGCATCGTTCGACTTGAAGGAGTCCAGTTCGGTCACGAAAAAGGATATGTCGAAATCGCGGAACGGGTCTGGCGCAATGTTGGGATTGGTTCGTGAGCCTTCCAGCGTGACGAGGCGCACGCGTTCATCGGATTTTGCTGCGTTCAGGATGCATGCCAGCATGTCCTGGTCTGTTCGCATGATGCATTCCTCCATTGCGTATATAGGTTGAACCAATGATTTTTACACAGAGACACTACGCGGTCAGAGCCATCCTCCAATCGCTGTTATCTCCAGATTGTTTCTGTTCTCTCTCCGTTTGGTGTAAAATTCCAGTTCAATCTATATCGTTTGTTATTTTGTTGTTGTGTAGTTCGACGCAAAGGCCGCGCAATCCTTCTAGTTCGTAGTTGACAGATGGAGGAGTCAGGAATAATATCATAACAAACAACATGAAACCACACAAAACAACAATGTGGATTTCAGGCATGGGCAGGAGGCGCAGGATGAAACAGCCATTGGCATTTGGGAAAAATGGAAGCTTTACGATCGTGCAGTTTACGGACTTGCACTGGAAAGACGGTCGGCCCGAAGACGAACGCACGCGCCGGATGATGGAAACGATCGTGGAGGCCGAACGGCCCGATCTCGTCGTGTTTACGGGAGACGTGATCTATACCGGCCCGGTCGATCCGGGCAATCAACCATGCGAGCATCCGGAGCAGGCATTCCGGGATGCGGTGTCCGCGATTGAGGAACGGGGCATCCCCTGGGCGTTTGTATACGGGAATCATGACGCGGAGAATCGGATCACCCAGCAGGGGCTGATGGACGTCATTCAGGAACATGACCACAGCGTCACCGAACCCGGGCCGACGTCCATTGCCGGATTGGGCAATTATGCGTTATTCATCGCCGGTACGGACGGCAAGGCGGCAGCGCAGCTGTATTTTCTGGATTCGGGCGCCTATTCGCAGATCGAATCCATCCCCGGTTACGGCTGGGTTCAGCCGAATCAGCTCCAGTGGCTGATGGATGAATCCACACGCGCCAATCCCGGCCGCGCACGCGGGGAGAAGCTGCCAGCCTTGGCGTTTTTCCATATCCCGATTCCGGAATATCAGTACATGTGGGATACGCAGACCTGTTACGGCGTGAAGCATGAACCGGTGTGCTCCGCTCAAGTGAATTCGGGCCTGTTTGCGGCTATGCTGGAAATGGGGGACGTGATGGGCGCCTTTTGCGGGCATGACCATGTAAATGATTTTCACGGGACGTACCACGGCATTCGCCTCTGTTACGGGCGTTCCAGCGGACACAGCACGTACGGACGTGACGGCATGCTGCGCGGGGCGCGGGTCATCAGGCTGCAGGAAGGGCAGCGCTCGTTTGATACATGGCTTCGTCTGGAAGACGGTTCGACGGTTGCAGAGCAGCCCGAACATGCTCCGGAAACGGCCGCAGGGCAGCAGCAAGCGTAAGAGAGGACGAAGACAACGATGATTTTGCCGATTACGCTGGTGTTGGCATCCGGCATGGCTCATGCGATATGGAGCATGTTTACGAAACGCAGCTTGAACAAAAGCGTTTTTCTTTGGTCGATAATGATGATTCCGACGGTGATTTTGCTTCCCACATTAGTAATGGAGCTTGCGGAACAAACACTGTCCACCGTGGCATACGGATTGTTGGTGGTATCTATGGCGCTGCAGGCGCTGTATTCGTGGCTGTTGTCCAAGACGTACGTTCTGGGCGACCTGTCACAAATTTATCCGATTATGCGGGGGACGAGCACGCTGCTGGTCCCGCTGATCGGCGTCGTTTTTTTGAGGGAAGCGCTGTCCCCGGCGGGATGGATCGGCATTGCCTGCATGCTTGGCGGTTTTGTTGCGTTGAGCGGCATCGGCGGCAGGTCAGTGGCGGGCCATTCCGGAGTACAGGGGTTGAAACCGGTGCTGATGGCGCTTTGCGTCGGGCTGTGTACCACCAGCTACGTGTTTGTGGACAAGTTGAATCTGGAACACCTTTCGCCGTTGTCCCTGCTTGAAGTAACCAACATCGGTTTCGTGGCGGGACTTACGCCGGCCATGCTTGCTTCAAAACAATTGCGGCAGGAATGGAAGGCCAATCGGTCGACCATCCTGCTTGGTGCGCTGCTGAACCCCGGGTCGTACCTGCTGTTCCTGTTTGCGCTGGAGCAGGCGCCGATGGCTCGTCTTGGCCCGCTGCGTGAGGTAGGGACGGTGTTTGCCGCCTTTCTCGGTATTTTGCTGCTGAAGGAGCAGCAGGGCAGGAAACGCATCCTTTGCTCGATCGTCATATTCGGCGGCATCTTGTTGATCGGCATGTGGGGATGAGGGCCATGTCTGATTTTTGAAGCACCGGGGTTCGGGAATATCATGTATACTCTTGGGGACAACGTATTTTTCAAGAGGGGGAGTCATGGTTGAGCGAGTTTAGCCTGGAGCAGATTCATTTGCGTGATCCTTACATATTGACGGTACCGTCCCGAAAGAAATACTACCTGTACGGTTCGATCGGAAAAAACGTATGGAACGGTCCGGCCATCGGTTTTGATGTTTACGAGAGCGAGGATCTTGTCCATTGGCAGGGACCGATTCCGTGTTTTCGTCCGGCACCGGACTTTTGGTCCGATCATCACTATTGGGCACCCGAAGTCCATGAATGGGATGGACGGTATTACATGTTCGCCAGCTTCAAGGCCGAGGGCATACCGCGGGTAACCGGGGTGCTGGTTGCGGATCAGCCGGAAGGCCCGTTTGAAATATGGGCGGAAACGCTGACCCCGCCGGAATGGGAGTGCCTGGACGGCACGCTGCATGTGGATGGACAGGGCGACCCGTGGATGATCTTTTGCCGGGAGTGGGTTCAGGTTGAAGACGGGGAGATGTATGCGGTCCGTCTGAAGCCAGACCTGTCGGCAGCGATCGGTGAACCGGTTCTGTTGTTCCGGGCTTCCGAAGCCCCATGGTCGGTGGGCAGCGGGGACGAAGGCCGCCGTCATGTGACGGACGGACCTTTTTTGTACCGGATGCAAAACGACGAGCTTGTCATGATGTGGTCCACCATGGGGGAGGCCGGATATACGATGGGCATTGCGCGTTCATTATCGGGGCGGCCCGAGGGGCCGTGGAAGCAGGACGAGACGCCGCTGTTTGCCAAAGATGGCGGACATGGCATGTTGTTTCGCACGTTGGACGGCAAACTCTGCCTGACCATTCATACGCCCAACGAACATCCGAAGGAACGCCCGGCCATATTCCGCATTGCGGAGCAAAACGGGAAATTCAGCCTCATAGACAAGTTGGGTTGAGCCGGGTTCGATAAATTCAGCGAAGTGACAAGGTCGAATAGAAACCAATAAGCATCGTATGCGGGAAAACCCCTTTGGTTGCCCAGGCTGCAAACGTCTGTACGGATGGATGTGAGCGGGGCTGCGGAAGGGGTATTTGCGTTTCTTAAAGGGGTCTTTGGCTTGGTTAGTTATTCCGGGAACCGGGGTTTGTTTTATTTGGGTCAGCCGGACGTGATATAGTGGTAAGGTGATGATTTGGAGATTACATGGGATCTGTGGGAAGGGGGCTTGGCTTAGGCGATGATACGGTTGGAGGATCGGCTGAAAGAGGACATCTCCGAATACGCGCAGCTTCTGCAGGATCTGCGGCGGGTACGGGCGCTTGGCTTGCCTCAATGCTGCATTGGCGCGGGATATATTCGCAATTATATATGGGATCGTTTGCATGGTTATAAGCATCGCGACTCGCATACCGATATCGACGTAGTTTATTATGATCCGGAGGATGTGCGGGAAGAACGGGACGTGCAGATCGAGAACGTTCTTCGTCGTGAAACGGGGAATCCGCTCTGGTCGGTGAAAAATCAGGCCCGGATGCATCTGCGTAACGGTACGGAGCCGTATCAATCGACGTCGGATGCCCTTCGGCATTGGCCCGAGGTGGTAACGGCGGTAGGCGCTCGCCTGAATGAGCAGGACCAACTCGACATTTGCGCGCCGCACGGACTGGAAGACTTGTACGGTTTGATTGTGCGTCGAAGTCCCTTTTTTGCGGACCGGAGCGCATATTTGCGGCGTGTGGAAGGCAAAAATTGGCATCTACAGTGGCCGAAACTGACGATTATTCGGGATTAGCCTTGGGCAAATTCATCGAGTATTTCGTTCGTGGAGCTGTGGGTGGGAGTGGATGCCGATTGATAGAGAACTGGATGGGATGTTCACGTGTTAACGAACCTGAGGCGTTTTATTCGGCGGCATTGATGTGGTTTCGAGCGCTAACGAACCGTAGAGACGCTATTTGGCTGGATTGACATTAAAAAGACTCGTTCGGTCTACTTTAGCGTGCCTGAGATTCGTTAGCCTTCAACATAGGCGAAATCTTGCCGAATAAGGTGTGTGAGTTTCGTTAGAGTCTCTCCAGCGCCTGCTTTCCGTTACATGATGGGAAGGATACGTGGTAACTCGCAATTCGTGCAATCCGTCTATCCATCGCGATTGGAATTTGGTTCCTTGTTTGGCCGCAACGAAACTTCATATGATTTGTTTATAGGGTATACGGGAGCTTGAGTCAGAGTTCTGGCGTAAAGCTCAAAGAAGGAGGACAGGCCGGAGTTCATGAAACAATTCATGCGCAGCAAAGGGTGGATATTGGATATCGTTTTAGTGGTTAGTTTTATGCTCTTTTTATCGTTCTGGGGAGCACGGTTTCCCGTCATGTTTTTCGGCATGCTCAGCGCGGCGTTCATCGTTCTGCGCCGTATTGATTATAAGAGACACGTGGTGTTCAAAAGAATTCTGCTGATCGGCTTCGGCATCGCTGCCGTTTCGTTCGTCATCATAGAGGCCCTCGTATTTACCCAGCTGCACTCGGATGATCCCGAAGAGGCCGATTATGTCATCATTCTCGGATCAGGCATCAAAGGCACAGAGCTCTCGCTGACCTTGAAGCAGCGACTGGATGCCAGTCTGGACTACATACGCGCTCACCCGGATATTCCCGTCATTGTATCGGGTGGTCAAGGACCGGGGGAATCCATTACCGAGGCGCTCGCCATGAGAACATACCTTGTTGAGGAACAGGGCATCGATCCGGGACAGGTGCTGATGGAAGACAAGTCGACCAGCACGCAGGAGAATCTCGCCTTTTCCAAAAAGATCATTGAAGATGCAGGGAACGAACATCCTGAAATCATGCTGGTAACGAGCGACTACCACATGTTCAGGGCCAAATACCTGGCTTCCAAAAACGGATATGCATCAGCATACGGCATTTCGGCGCCTTCGCCGATGCATCTGAAGCCGGTCAACATGATCCGCGAGTATTTCGCGGCGATCAAGGCCTTTCTCTAGATGCGGGAAAACAGGCAAACGCCGGCTCGTTGTTCCCGATCGGGTATGGCGGCCCTTGTTGTTTGGACCGATAAAGGTTTGACGGATACGCATGAGGTTGGGGAGAGCCCCAGCGTGGCAATCCGCGAACATCTGCGGAAGGAGTGATTTATTTCAGATGAAGACACATCTACTGTTGTTCGAAGGTTATGTTTCTTTTGAAATCATGCTGGCAAGTTATTTTATGAAAACGCAAGGGGAAATCGTAACGGTGGCGCCGGATCGGGGACCGCTTCGATCTTACGAGGGATTGTCCGTCAACCCGGACCACCTTTTCACAGAACTGAACCCCGCTGAAGTTGAATTGCTTATCATTCCTGGCGGTGATGTCACATCGCTGCTTGACAGGCAGCCATTGTTTGAATGGCTGCGGGCGCTCGATCGGAATGGATCGGCGCTGGCCGCCATTTGTGCAGGCACATTGCTGCTGGGCAAGGCCGGCTTATTAGCGGGACGCTCGTTCACCACCAATGCGGAGACGGAAATGAGGACCATCACTTCGGAAGGGCATTACATGGATGCAAACGTGGTCGTTGACGGGCGTCTCGTTACGGCCAAAGCGCAAGGATACGTTGATTTCGGCATTGAGCTCGGCAAGGTCATGGAGATCTATTCGGGTCCGGAAGATTTAGCGGAGACGGTCGAAGTATTCAAGTATTTTGGCGACTCAAAATGATCAAAATGAAACGAAAGGACGTTCTTGTCGGCATCTTGCCGAGGGGGCGTCCTTTTTGAGTTAGCCCGCTTCTCTTGGTGAGAAGCTTACCGAGTATATGATTTTTCAATAACGTTATAGATTGTTTCGATTAAACATCCAGGAAGGGATCAAGTATCATTTAATACCAAGTATATCAATTGAATTAATCAATATTATAACGCGCAGGCATCATGGGCTAATGTTGCGGATCAGCAGCACATGAATGTCTGACAGGGGGAGTGGGGATCGCATGCGCACACGGATACGCTGGGCTTCGGTCATTTTGACATTGGTTTTGTTGTTGTCGGCTTGCGCGAACGGTTCGGGCGGGGGTCAAGGAACGGCGACGAACAGTCCGACAGAAGGGTCTGAAGCATCGGGGAGTACGATAGCCAAAGGAGGGGACGTCACTTACGCGCTCGCCACCTCGCCGGATACGTTGGACCCGGCACGAAGCGGGCTTGCGGTTGCCATTCGCGTTTACCGGACGATTTTCGAAAATTTGGTGGTAAAAACGAACGATGGCACGATCAAACCTTGGCTGGCCACCGAGTGGGAGGAGTCGGAGGATCACAAAACGTATACGTTCAAACTGCGTAAGGGAGTGACGTTCCATGACGGCACGCCATTCAATGCCGAAGCGGTGAAATTCAGCTTGGACCGTATTCTTGACCCGAACACCAAAGCCGGCAATTCGGCGGCATTAATCGTTCCTTACGAAAGCTCCGACGTGATCGATGAATATACAATCCAACTGAATTTATCCGAGCCTTCGCGTGCATTTCTCGGCAATTTGAGCCAAGCTGCGCTGAGCATCGTATCGCCAACCGCGGTGAAAAAGTACGGCGAGCAGTTCGGACAGCATCCAGTCGGTACAGGACCTTTCAAATTCATCAAATGGGACGAGAACGTGCAGGTACAGGTGGAACGCAATGCCGACTACGCTTGGGCTCCAGAAACAGTTGAAAATAAAGGAGCACCATATCTAAACACGCTCACGTTCAAAATCATGCCGGAAGAAGCCACTCGCGTGGGCAGCCTGCAAAGCGGACAAGTGACGGCCATCGAGACGGTCCCGCCCCAAAATGTGCTGACATTGGAGAAACAGCCCGGTTTTCAATTGCTGAAAGTGAACACGCCAGGTCTTCCTTATACGTTGTTCATTAATCAGAAAAAAGAACCATGGGACGAATTGAAGGCCAGGCAGGCATTGCAATACGGCATCGATGTCGGTTCGATCGTGAAGACGCTGTATCTGGGCACCTATGAGCAAGCCTGGTCTGCGGTGACGCCTTCCATATTGGGTTACGATGCTTCTCTGGAAAATGCGATCCAGCCCGATCAGGCGAAGGCAGCGCAACTGCTGGAAGAGATCGGTTGGAAAGTCGGCGCGGACGGCATTCGTGAAAAGAATGGACAGAAACTTGTCTTGCATTACGTGGACGGTTCGCCGAACCGGGAAAAGCGGAATGACATTGCTGCAATGATCCAACAGCAGCTCAAAAAAATCGGCGTACAGGTCGAAGTGGAAATTACGCAGGATGTCGGTACCGTTGTGCACACGAACGGGGACTACGATATCTACGGCAACAGCCAGGTCAAGGATGATCCGCATGCGCTGCTTCCTTTCTATCATACAGCTGCTCCGGGAGCGAGGGCTACACTGTCCAATCTTTCCAGTCCGGAAGTCGACGAGTGGCTTGAACAAGGGGCGGTTGAATTCGACGATGCCAAGCGGGCTGAGATATACGGCAAAGTGTTGAGGTACATCCACGATCACGCGATTATCATTCCGATATACATCTTCCCGTATGTGGTAGGAGCTAGCGATACGCTGAAAGGATTGCAATTTGATGGCTTGGGGTATCCGATCTTCAACGATGTATACGTTCAAAAATAGACGCATTGTCCGGATAAAACGAACTCTTCCCTTTATTGAGACTGCACGACGAAACGGAATTGTACACAGAAAGGATGAGAAACTTGGTCAAAGGCGTGGATTCAATTATTTCCCGGAACGAAGAGCTGTATTTGGAGCGATTGTTCAAGCTGCTGCGCCAGCCAAGCATCAGCACGCAAAATATCGGCATGCTCGAATGCGCCTCCCTGGTACAAGAGTTGTTCACGGATTGTGGCATCGAAAACCGCCGTTATGAAACGGAAGGGCATCCGATCATTTACGGGGAATACCTCCATCCCGACAATGAAACCACCGTGCTTATGTATGGCCATTATGATGTGCAGCCTCCCGATCCGCTGGACGAATGGGCAACTGCTCCTTTTGAACCGACGATTCGAAACGGCCGCATCTATGCACGGGGAGCGGGCGACAACAAAGGGCAATTCGTTGCAAGCATACTCGGTGCAAAGACGTACCTGGATTTCCACGGACGATTGCCCGTGAACGTCAAATGGATCATCGAGGGAGAAGAGGAAGCCGGGAGCCGTCATCTGGCAGCTTTCGTAGAGCAGCACCGCACGCTTCTACAAGCGGACCTGGTCTATACGACAGACGGTTCTTCCCATGAGTCGGGAGCACAATCCATCCTGCTCGGCGTGCGCGGTGCTTTGGGCGTGGAGCTGGTGGCGGAAGAAGCGAGATGGGACAACCATTCGGGCAACCTCGGCAATATCGTGCCTAATCCGATATGGCGACTGGTCGAGTTGCTGCACACGATGCGCAGCGGAGACGAGGTGACCATTGAAGGGTTTGCCGATGGAGTAAAACCGCCGACGGAGCTTGAAGAAAAGATATTGCACGACATCCCCTACGATCTGGAAGGGGTTCGACGCAAGAGCGGCTATGCTGCGCTGGATATCGATAGCGATACGTATCATCGCAGGCTGATGTTCGAGCCGACGCTGAATGTGAACGGATTGTTCAGCGGTCATACAGGCAAAGGAGGAAGGTCGATCATTCCGGCACGCGCCACAGCCCGGTTGGACATTCGTCTCGTTGCAGGACAGGACCCCGATCAGGTATACGAAGCGCTCGCCCGCCATGTGCGAAAACATGATGCCGGCATTACGCTGACGCGCAAAGGGGCGGTCCCCGCTTCAAGGACGCCCGCAGACCATCCGGCCGTGCTCGCCATTGCCGAGGCATTGGAGCAATCCACAGGGCAACGTCCTGTCATTCAGCCCAGCCTTGGCGGCACGCTGCCGGACTATGTGTGGACCCAGATTTTGAACGTGCCCTCCGTTATTGTTCCATATGCGAATTACGACCAAAACAATCATGGTCCGAACGAAAACTTGGAAATCAGCACTTTTTTCAGGGCGATCCGCAGTACATGTTACGTGTTGGAGCATTTGTCGCGCGTTTCTTTCAAGAGATGGTCGGGACAACCAGGTCATGCAATCCGGTGATATAAATGAACGAAAACGCAAGTGAGGGTGTGTCACAGCTCGCAGCTTGCGTTTTTTGCGATGTTTTGGTTCAGAGGCATTACCTTGTTTCGCCACATTAGCTGGTATGCATTGCTCGTCTGCTCGTCACTCCTTATTTTCGGGCAGAGCGCTTGCGCCGTCATGTTATAATAGTGTAAATCATAACCAAACGATGCAGGAGTGTACGATGATCAAAGACTATATGTTACCCCGACTTGTTCAAGAACATAAAATATGTGCGGAGCAGATGGAAGAAATCGTACGTTTGCTTGCTCAAGCTCCGCTTCTGTACGACGATGGACGCTCCATTCAGACAGATGATTTTCTCGCCGGTCTGGAAATGCAATTGACCCCGGAGGAGCGCCGCGCCGTGACGGAACTGTATGAACTGGCTGTAACGGCCTGTCGGCGTTGTGCCGACGAAACGGCCTACGAGCAGTTGCAGGATGTGCTGGGACTGCAAGCGGAGCTTTGGCAGGAAGGCGTGTTGTCCGTATCCGCATGGATGGTTTGGCTGGAGGAAATCGGTTCAGGAAAGCGCGTATTGCCGGAGTATGACTTTGTCGCCATGCTCGGTTCCTTGCCAGAGGGCTTCATGATTCATGATTTTTACGATGTGCTGAGAGAGCAGCTTGAGCAAAACCCTGCTCACGATTGGGCACGCCAAGAATGCGTGAAATTATACGCGGCACTGGGAGCAGGGAATACGCGGAACGAATAATCGAGGTCGCGATCGCTTCCATGAGCAACAAATGTGCAAAAATGAGCAAACCAATAAGGCGATTTCGGCGTTCTTACTTGTATATGGAATGTTCGCAGTACATTCTGCGCGGAAACGGGGCGATTCGATGGGCAAAGTGGTATTGGCGGGAGGCACGGGGTTTGTAGGGCAGGATTTTGCGGACAGATTCGGCAAGCTCGGGTACGAGGTGCTCATCATCTCGCGCCAACCGGGGCATGTCGGCTGGGAAGACCGATCAGGCATTGTCCAGGCTCTGGAGGGGGCCGAAATGTTGATCAATCTGGCCGGAAAATCCGTGAATTGCCGTTATACCGAGGAGAACCGCAGGGTGATTCTGGAGTCCAGAACTCGGACAACCCGGGCACTGGGCGAGGCCGCGCTGGCTTGCAAACAGCCGCCGAAGGTTTGGATCAATTCGAGCACGGCGACGATCTACAGGCATGCCGAAGATCGCCCGATGACGGAAAAAGAAGGCGAGATCGGTACAGGGTTCTCTGTTGACGTCGCGAAAGCTTGGGAGCAAGCTTTCTTTGAGTTTCAGCTGCCTTCCACGCGCCAGATCGCCCTTCGCATAGCCATCGTGCTGGGCAATGGCGGGGTGATGCAGCCGCTCACGAATCTGGTCCGCTTCGGCTTGGGCGGTGCGCAGGGATCGGGACGGCAGCATTTCAGCTGGCTGCACATCGAGGACTTGTTCCGGATAGTCCAGTTTCTGCAGCAGCATGAGCAGTTGGAAGGTGCCTTTAATGCTTCTGCGCCCCATCCCGTAACGAACCGCCAGTTGATGGCGAGTCTGAGAGAGCAGATGGGGGCGAAAGTCGGCTTGCCTTCGCCGCGCTGGATGCTGGAACTCGGCGCGCGCTTTATTCGAACCGAAACGGAGCTTGTGCTCAAAAGCCGCTGGGTGCTTCCCGAGAGGCTGGAGCAGGAAGGGTTTGTGTTCAAATATGACACGCTTGATAAGGCGCTTGCGAGCATTTTGCAGCGATAGCTTTAACAGGTTCGGTTTGTTCGTATGACATGAAGATGTGGAAGAGGCAGATCGTCTGCCTTTTTTCCGTTACATAAATAGAAAGAGGTTGGGCCATTGCAGCTTAGAAGAGTGAAGATCGTTGGAACCGGAAAGTATCTTCCGGTACGGAAAGTAACGGATGAGGAACTGGATGCTCGCCTGCAGGTGCCTGCAGGCTGGGTTGGCAAAGCGACGGGTGTGGGCGTGCGTCACTATGCCGAAGGAAAGGAAACGTCGTCGTACATGGGAGCAAGGGCGGCGGAGGCGGCACTGGAGGATGCCGGGTTGCAATTCACCGATGTGGACTGCCTCGTGTGTACGAGCGGCACGAAGGAGCAGCCTCTGCCAAGCACGGCTGCGTTCATCCAGCAGGCCATGGGAGAGCAGGATTCGGGCATCCCGGCCTTTGACATGGACGCGACTTGCCTGAGCTTCCTGAACGGTCTGGACGTGATCTCTTATATGGTAGATGCGGGCCGTTACCACCGGGTGCTGCTGGTTGCCTCGGAGATTGCTTCGCCGGGACTAAACTGGGCAGACAAAGAAAGCGCCGCGCTTTTCGGGGACGGGGCAGCGGCTGTTATTATTGAGCGGGCTGCCGACAACGAGAGTTCCCGGATCGTGCATGCCTCGATGAAAACGTACAGCCGGGGAGCGCGCTACTCGGAGATTGCCGGTGGAGGAACAAGGCTTCATGCGGCCCATTACGATGCTTCCGCACCGGAGCCGTATTTGTTTCATATGGATGGGCAGGCGATTTTTCGTATGGCGTCAAGGCTGCTCCCGGGATTTATGGATGACTTGCTTGCGGCTTCCGCAACGCGGATGGAGGATTTCAAACTGGTCATTCCCCATCAGGGAAGCGCGATGGCGATGAGGCTGCTTCGCAAAAAACTGGGCATTCCGGCGGAACGGTTCATGGACATCACGCGCAATCATGGCAATACGATTGCCGCGTCCATTCCGATGGGGCTGCATGAAGCCATTCGCCAGCAGCGCATTCAACGGGGCGACAGGGTGCTGATGGTGGGCACGGCTGCGGGATTGTCTCTGGGGGGACTCATTTTTGACTATTGACATTGCCGTGCAAGGCCATATGCGCTCTACTCCCCTTCGCGTGTTATTGACGGGCGGGCGTGCGCCGGTGACGCTTGATTTGGCGCGCATGCTTAAGCGGACAGGCCATAAGGTATATGTTGCCGAGAGCATGAAACACCATCTATGCAGTGCGTCTTCCGCGGTAGACCGGTGTTTGGCGGTACCGCCGCCACGCCAAGAGCGGGCCGCGTATTTGGAGGCCTTGGAGAGCTTGGTAAAGTTTCATCAGATCGATGTGCTGATCCCGATGTGCGAGGAGATTTTCCACGTGGCCCGGGGGGCGGAGCGGCTGCGCGAGCACTGCCGTGTTTTGGCTCCGGCCATGGAACAGCTGCATAGGCTGCATCATAAACATGAGTTTATTTTGCTTGCCCGCTCGCTGGGTCTTCCGGTTCCCGAAACTCGCCTGATCGAGAGTCGTCGGCAGTGGATCAAGGAAGACGCTGACTTGCAGGCAAAGGGGCACTGGGTATGGAAACCGGTGTATTCCCGCTTTGCTTCCAAAGTGCGGCTGCCGAAAATGCGCAGCGGCGGGAATCGGCGTGGGGCATGGAGCATGCCATTGCACGATCTTTCCCAAACCCGGCACTCATACCGGAATGAACCGCCGGAAGGCGATCGTTTGTCCCCGGCTTCTCCTTGGGTCGCACAGTCTTATATTGAAGGCCGGGGAGTGTGCACCTACAGCATTGCGCATGAAGGCTTGGTGGTGGCGCATGCCGCTTACGAGAATCGTTTCCGGACAGGCCGGGCAGGAGCCAGCGTGCATTTTGAGCATCTGGAACATGAGCAGGCACTGCGTTGGGTCAGGCGTTTTGTCGAGGGGACGAACTATAGCGGCCAGATCAGCTTCGATTTCATGGAAACGCCGGATGGCCAAGTGTTTGCCATAGAGTGCAATCCCCGTGCCACGAGCGGCATTCATCTGTTTGGTTCGGGGGAAGAGCTGGTCAGCGCCTTGTTGGCTCCTGAACGTCTGGCGAGCGAAGGGCGCATGGTTGTTCCGGAGCCTGATGCCAAGGCCATGCTGCTGCTGCCGATGCTGGGCGTCGGACTAAAATATGCGTGGACGCCGTCCCGATTGCGGAAATGGGCGCATGCCTGGAAGGGCGCTCGCGATGTCGTATACGCTCGCGGGGATGGAAGACCCTGGCTGCAGCAGCCGCGCATCGTGCTGGACGCATGGCGGCTTGCACGGAACTATCGGGTTTCTCTGACGGAAGCCCTGACTCATGACATAGAATGGAATGGTGAACAGCAATGAACAGAGCATTGGTAACGGGGGCCACCGGCTGCCTCGGCCGCAACCTGGCCGTCAGGCTGGCTTCGGAAGGCTGGGAGGTTACCGCCATGGGGCGCGATTCCGGCTTGGGCCAGTCGCTTCAATCGGAAGCGGAGGGCATTCGGTTTGTGCGCGGCGACCTTCGGGACAAACACGCTGTCGAACAGGCATGCCAAGGACAGGATGCGGTGTTCCACTGCGCGGCGTTATCGTCGCCATGGGGAGCGTATCGCGAATTTTACGGCAGCAACGTGGAAGGCACGCAAAATGTAGCCGATGCGTGCCTGCGATCAGGCGTGCAGCGATTAATTCATGTATCCACGCCAAGCGTGTACTTCGGATACGTTTCCAGGCATATGATTCATGAGGATGATCCCTTGCCGCCGAGACCGGCGAATCATTATGCGGCGACGAAACGTTTGGCCGAACAGGCTGTGCTTCAGGCTCACGCCGAAGGAATGCCTTCCATTATCATTCGTCCGAGAGCCATCTTCGGCCCCCATGACCGGACGCTGTTCCCGCGGATCGTGGCGGCGAATGCCAAATCGGGCGTGCCGATGATCGATGGCGGACAGGCGGAGATCGATCTGACGTGCGTCGATAACGTCGTGGACGCGCTGCTGCTTTGCTGGAAAGCCGACGAACAAGCGCTCGGCAGGGCGTACAACATATCCAACGGCGATCCAAGGCCGTTCAAGGACGTCGTTGCCGACCTTTTCTCGATGCTCGAACTGCCTTTGCGCACGCGCCGCATATCGCTTCGGACGGCGTACGGAGCCGCGGCGGTGCTCGAAGGGGTGCATCGCCTGCTGCCTTTTCTCGGGGAGCCGATGCTTACCCGCTATACGGTCGGCTCGTTAGCCGTCACGCAGACCTTGGACATTAACGACGCGAAGCGAAAGCTCGGGTATGCGCCGCGATTGTCCGTGGACGAAGGCTTGCGGAAATTCGCGGATTGGTGGAGGGCTGCTGCATGCTGATATCGACCGCCGTTGAACTGCACCTTGGCGCTGCGGGGTACTGCACGCATCCCGAATTCCTGACACTGCGCGGCGGAAGCCTGCGCCCCGTTTCGTTTCCGGCCGGTTTCGCCTGCATCGTGCATCCGGTGCATGGACCCATGCTGCTGGATACGGGTTATAGCTCGCGTTTCTTCCGGGAAACGAATCGTCTGCCCAATGCGCTGTACCGTTATATTACGCCCGTCGTCTACAATGAAGGGGACGGTGCCGTTCGGTTTTTGGCGCGGATCGGCCTGCAGCCGGAAGACATTCGCTATATCATTCTCTCGCATTTCCACGGGGATCACATTGCGGGCGTGCGGGATTTTCCGCAGGCAAAAATGATCTATTTGCCGCAGGCCTACGATGCCGTTCGTTCATTGGGCCCGATCGCTGCCGTGCGGGCAGGTTTCCTGTCCGGATTGCTGCCGGAAGATTTTGAGGCCAGGTCTCTTCCCGTGACAGGAAAGGCGAAGCGAGTGGAAAGCCTTCCGGCAGATTTTCCATTTCCGGAGGTCTACGATCTGTTTGGGGATGGCAGCATATTGGGCGTTGATGTTTCCGGACATGCCGCAGGCATGATGGGACTGCTGCTCAGCACGGGCAGGCACGATTATTTCCTGTGCGCCGACGCTGTCTGGTCCAGCAGGGCCTTTCGCGAACAACGCAGGCCGCATGCGTTTGCCGGCCTCATCATGTCGGACCGGGGGGAGTATCGTCGCAACTTTGACCGGTTGATCGCGATGCATCAGCGATTCCCTCACATTCGAATCGTGCCCAGCCATTGCCGCGAAGCGCTGCAAGCCTGGGGAACGGCCGAGGGGGCGACCCGATGAGCACGTTTCGCATACTGCGCCACTACGCATTGACTCGGGGGCTCCGAACTTGGAGGACGCGCCAGGCGCTTGAGCGCTGGCAGGAGCGGCAGATCGTTCGCCACGTCGATCGCATCCGCGAAAGCTCTCCTTTTTACCGGGAATGGTGGGCAGGGATTGCGTCGTCTGACTGGAGAAATTTCCCGCTGATCGATAAAACGCTGATGATGCAGCATTTCGATCGGCTCAACACGGTCGGCATATCGAAAGACGAAGCGATGGCCCTCGCCGGAGAGGGGGAGGAAACGCGCAATTTCAAACCATCGCTGCAGGGCATGACGGTAGGTCTGTCTTCGGGAACGTCCGGCAACCGCGGATTGTTTCTGGTGAGCGAGCGCGAGCAGGATGCCTGGACGGGTACGGTGCTGGCCAAGCTGCTGCCGGGCGGGCTGTGGCGGAAGGCGCGGATCGCGTTTTTTCTGCGGGCGAGCAGCAATTTATACGAATCGGTCCAGCGCGGTCGGCTTCAGTTTCAATATTTCGACCTGTTGGAGCCCGTTCATGAACTGATTGGGCGGTTGGAAGCGTATCGGGCCACGGTGTGGGTTGCGCCTCCATCCATGCTGCGCATGTTGGGCGAGGCCTATGCGAAAGGTACCTTGACCGTCAGACCGGACAAAATCATCTCGGTAGCCGAGGTGCTTGACCCGCTGGACCGCAGCGTGCTGGAGCAGACGTTCGGCCAGACGATCCATCAGGCGTATCAGTGCACCGAAGGTTTCCTGGGGGCGTCCTGCCGCATGGGCATGCTGCATCTCAATGAGGACGTCGTGCATATCGAAAAGGAATACATCGATCCGTCCACGCGGCGCTTCGTGCCGATCGTTACGGATTTTTCCCGCACTTCTCAGCCCATTGTGCGTTACAGGCTGAACGACATTCTGACGGAGGCGGAAGGGCGCTGCGCCTGCGGTTCACCGTTTACCGCCATCGAGCGGATCGAAGGACGCTGCGATGATATGCTTTCTTTTTTGCATCGCGTGACCGGAGAGCCTGTGCCCGTATTTCCTGATTTTGTTGCTCGGGCGGTCATCGCCGCTTCTCCCGCCATTTTGCATTACCGGGTGGTGCAGCGCGTCGGTGGGGAACTGGAAGTCTCCATACGGCACGTCGGGGCGGAAACAACGGAACAGATCGAGACCAAGGTATCGGCAGAGCTTTGTGCATTGGCTGAACGTTTGGAATGCGACTTGCCCGACATCAGGCATGTTCCGTATACATTCGAACCTGGCGTCACCAAGTTGCGCAGGGTGGAGAGAGAGCGGGCATGACGATCCGCCAAGTGGAAGGAAATTCGTTGAAACGGGAAGGATGATCGGGGTGACGGAACGAAAGAGGGGGCAAGATGAACCTGTTGCGTTGATTACGGGCACGTCGAGCGGTTTCGGCATGCTTACTGCAGTGACGCTGGCCAAACAGGGATACCGGGTCGCAGCAACGATGCGTGATCTCGGGCGCAAGGAGGAACTGGCAAAACGCGCCGAAGAAGCGGGCGTCCTGGATCGGCTGCATTTTATGCGATTGGACGTCACGGATACCGAATCCATCCGGGAGGCGGTTGCTGAAGCGTTGCGGATTCGCGGGCGGATTGATGTGCTGGTGAACAATGCGGGTTTTGCCGTGGGCGGTTTCATTGAGGAGCTGACGATGGAGGATTGGAGAGGCCAGATGGAGACGAATTTGTTCGGTCTGATCGGGGTGACTCGCGAGGTGCTCCCGGGCATGCGGGTCCGCAAAGATGGACTGATCATCAACCTTTCCAGCGTCAGCGGATTGTCCGGTTTTCCGGGGTATGGGCCATATGCGGCTTCCAAATTTGCCGTGGAAGGTTTCACGGAGAGCCTGCGTCATGAGATGCGGCCCTGGGGCGTCAAAGTGGTGCTCGTAGAACCTGGTGCTTATCGTACGCCCATCTGGGGCAAAGGGCTGGGTAATATCAGAAACCGCGAGGATTCGCCATACAAGGAGCAGTTGGACGCGGTGCTGAATTATTCCCGCCGGGCTTCGCAGACCGCCCCAAACCCGCAGGATGTCGCGGATCAGATCGCCCGTATCGTGCGTATGCGTTCTCCGCGCCTCCGTTATGCGTTGGGCAAAGATTCGGGCATGCTTATTTTCGCAAAATCATTCTTGCCTTGGAAATGGCTGGAATGGATCATCGCCCGTGGATTGGAACAGTCGGCGAAACGAAAGTAATGGGATGGCCGTTCAGGTTACAGTTACGTTTCAATACATGTCGGAGGTGCGCGTTCACGAAAATGCTTTTGTGTTTTTTACGGGTTTGGCAGACGTGAAGAGACAGATCGATTATCCTTACGAGGTGAATGGAGTGGCGGAGCATGAATGAACGAGTGGACTCATCGAAAATCATTTTTCGCGGCATTCTGCCGGATGAGGCAGAAGCATATTGGCCGTTGCGGCTGGAAGCGCTGAAAAACCATCCCGAGTCGTTCGGCGCTTCCTATGAAATGTCTGTACCGATTCCGTTGGAAGAGGTTCGGGAACGCATTCATACCGATCCCGACGATTATATTTTGGGAGCCTACACGGAAGAAGGCCAGCTTGCAGGCATGATGGGCTTCAAAAGGGAGCAAGGACTCAAGTTGAAACACAAAGCATTCATTTGGGGAGTTTATGTGTCGCCGCCGTTTCGCGGCCAAGGCATAGCTTCGGGTTTGCTGAAAGAGGTATTGGAGCGCGGCAGAAGGCTGGACGGGCTGCAGCAGATCAACCTGAGCGTGGTTGACTCGAATGAATCCGCCAAACGATTGTATGAACAGCATGGGTTCGAGGTATACGGCATTGAAAAAAACGCGCTTGTCGTTCAGGGCCATGGATATGATGAAGCCCATATGACGTACTTCTACGTTAAAAGTTCTTAACGAGAAACAGGAGGGGGCAGTTGCATGTGCAGATATGCGATGAATGGACCTTACAAGGAAGTATTTGCCTGTTTCGCGTGCCGCAAATCGTTCAAACAAACTTCCAAATATGATCTGGAACCCGGGGTTTATGAGACGTTGGAACCTGTTTGTCCCCAGTGCGGCATGCCGATGCACAGCATGGGTCAGGATTTCAGGGCGCCCAAACAAAAGGACGTGAAGCAATGGGCAAAGGTGATCACTTTGTATGAGCACGGCTTCACGTATCATAACTGTGGTTGTGGGGCGGGATACCGTCCTGCAGAACCCCGGGAGCTGCCGGCTTTTTTGGAAGAGCATGCATCCAGAAAACGAAGTGACGGCGAAAGACTCTTGCAGCGTTTGTTGAACGGATGACGTTCAGGGAAAGACCCGCGAATGGAGGACGGACATACGATGATCCGCATGTATGAACAAAAGGACCTGCAACATGTCATTGCAGCACATATTCGTATTTATCGCGAGGAGTATAATTATGATGAAGGGTTCGCCGCCTTTGTGAAGAATGCAGTGCAGCAGTTCGGGCACGATCATGAGCATGAAATGATGTGGGTCGTGGAATTGGATGGCCGGCATGCAGGATCAATCGGGCTGGTCAGAGCGGACGAGCATACGGCGCAGCTTCGCTGGTTCCTGCTCGAACCGGGGGCACGGGGACAAGGCTGGGGGCGCAAACTGCTGGAGCAGGCCATTCGTTTCGCAGAGGAGCGGAGTTATGGCCGAATCGTGTTATGGACCAACGAAGCGTTAGCCGACGCTCGCCGGTTGTACAGTTCCTTCGGTTTTGAGATCGTAGAGCGACAGACGCAGCATTTGTCCGGCCAAAACGTAAATGAAGAGAGATGGGCTTTACGTTTGGATCGGCAGCGGGAGGGAGCATTGTGACTAACCATCAGATGTGGAAGAAGGCGATTTTTGCGGCAGCGGGCGGAGGTTTGCTCCTGGCCATGTTGTGGGATGTCTCCGTTCAGGTAAACGAAGGGATTGCCGTATTGCGAATCGAGCAGAGCTTGCAGCAAATCACCAGCTCCTCGGCCGGCATGGTGCATAGCAACCCTCACGCGTATATTGCCTCCAGCGCGGATGCTTATAACCAGTTGTTGGATTTGGATACGACCGGATTGCGGGTTCTGCTGCAGCGGTTGGAAACGAGTCCGGACAATGGCCTGCGGGAGTGGATCATGGCGGAAGCCGGCTCTAGCCTGCTGGGAGAAGCTAACCCGGTAGAAACATGGGAGAGTGGCAAAGACTGGCTCAGACAGTATAAAATGAAGGCAGAGTAAACATTCCTCACCTCCAGTCATCATGAACAGGAATCACGACATTCCTGAAAGTCGAAACCATACGTAATGAGGTGAAACCCTTGAACAGTAAAATTGCATTTTTTGATTCCGGCATCGGCGGCCTGACGGTGCTGCACGAGGCTCTCAAACGACTTCCGCAGGAACAGTTTCTGTATTATGCGGATACGCTTCATGTTCCTTATGGTACGAAGCCGGCCGACGCGGTGCGCGGACATATTTTTGATTGTGTGGAAGCCATTATGCAGGAGCAGGTCAAGGCGCTTGTCATTGCCTGCAATACGGCGACAAGCCTTGCGGTCAGAGATCTGCGGAGCCGACTGGACATACCGGTAATCGGCATGGAGCCGGCGGTCAAACCTGCTGTGGAAATGAATCGCAAGAACGGCAAACGTGTACTGGTGTTTGCTACTCCGCTAACCTTGAGCCAAAGCAAATACAATGCGCTGGTGTCCCGGGTGGACGATCACTACAGCGTGGACTCGGTTCCGCTGCCCGAACTTGTCGAGTGGTGCGAACAGCTCGATTTTGATCCCGACAAAATCGCCGGCTATTTCCGTCAAAAGCTGGAGGGCCTTGACATGAAGCAATACGGAACGGTGGTGCTTGGTTGTACTCACTATCCGTACTACACGAACATTCTCGAATCCGTTTTGCCGGACCATGTGCAAGTCATTGACGGAAGCCAGGGCACCGTCAAACGGCTGAAGCAGCTGTTGGGCGTTTCCGACCAGTCAGGCAAATGGGATGAAAGTCAAATTTCTTTCCTGAGCTCGTCGGGTCGGGAAGAGGATCGTGAAAAAATGAAACGTGCGCTCGCCTATTTGGAAAGCTGCTAAAGGCGCATTAGAGCTACAGAATGCAGGAGGGTTGGCCGTGCAGTCCATTTATCTCATTCGACATGCCCAGGCTTCGGGCCAGGAGCCGGATGCCGAGCTTACGGATCTTGGTTTGGTCCAGGCTGAACGTTTGGCGGAGTTGCTGGCCGACTCCGCGATCGAATATATCGTTTCCAGTCCATGGAAACGGACGATTCATACCGCTGTCCCGCTTGCTCGGACGGTGATGCGGCATATACATACCGACGAACGTCTTCAAGAGCGGGTGTTGAGTACTCGGCATCTGGACAACTGGATGGACGTCCTTGCGCATACATATTTGGATGAGGATTGGGCAGAAGAAGGCGGGGAGTCATCCCGAATCGCAACGAGCAGGGGAATGGAAGTGCTGAAGGAGTTGTGGGGCAGATCCGAACAACGCGCAGCAGTGATCACCCATGGAAACCTGCTGTCCTTGTTGATCCGGACGTACGATCCGAGCTTTGGTTTTGAGCAATGGAAGATGCTTTCGAATCCGGATGTATTCGTGCTGGAGAGACAAGGGAATGGGGACGTTCCCATGCTCCGCCGATGCTGGGACGGCTAAAAGCAGCAAAAGAGTGCTCAAGCGATAAGGATATCGACTGGAACACTCTTTTTGTTCTATAAACAGACTCTTAAACGGAACTACAGGACGGCAATCAGCAGGATGCCCCATCCCGCGAGAAAAGCAACGCCGCCAAGCGGCGTAATCGCGCCGAGTTTGCGAACGCCGGTGATGCTTAGCGCGTACAGGCTGCCCGAAAACAGGATAATGCCCGCAAACAACAACCAACCGGCGACGGAAACAAGATGGCTTTGTTCCAACCGATCGGCTAGTAATCCGATCAGGATCAGGCCAAGACCGTGAACCAAATGATACAATACACCCGTCTCGTAAATTTTGATCATATCGACGGACAATCTGCGTTTAAGAGCATGTGCCCCGAAAGCTCCCAGGGCAACGGCCAAAAACATCATGATGCTTCCTAGCGCGATCAATGTTTGCATGCGACTCGTCTCCTTTAGAATTTTCTCGAATTTCAGCAAGTGCAATAATATCCTGTTGCTTACAGCTTGCGCAGGCGGATGCGCTGAATGGAATGGTCGGCTTCCTTTTTCAGGATCAGGCGAGCCCGCCCTTTGGTTGGCAAAATGTTCTCATGCAGGTTTTTGGCATTGATGTCCTGCCAGATTTGGCTGGCGGTGCGCACGGTTTCCTCTTCGTCGATGTTGGCAAATCGGTTGTGGAAAAAGGACCCTTTGTCCTGAAAAGCCGTAGCGCGCAGCAGCTTGAACCGTTCGATGTACCAGTGCCGAATGTGTTCTTCTTCTGCATCGATATAGATGGAGAAATCGAAAAAATCGCTGACCAGCAAAGGCGTCTCCTTTTTCACCTGAAGTACGTTAATGCCTTCCAGAATAAGGATGTCCGGTTGGGAGATGACCTTTTCTTCACCCGGAATGACGTCATAGGCCAAATGGGAGTAAACAGGAGCTTTGATCTCGGGCTTGCCTGATTTCACGTCTCCCATGAATTGAATCAGCGCTTTGATATCATAGCTTTCAGGAAAGCCTTTGCGATTCATGATGCCTTTCTCTTCGAGCACGGCATTAGGGTAAAGGAACCCGTCGGTGGTGACCAGGTCAACCCGCGGTTTGCTTTTGCCTCTGGCCAGCAAGGTCTGAAGCAGGCGCGCGGTTGTGCTTTTGCCCACGGCAACGCTGCCTCCGATTCCGATAATATAAGGTACGGGTACCGCTTCCTTTTTCATGAAAGAGGCCGTCAATCGATTGAGCTCGCGCGAAACTCTGGCGTATAGGTCAATAAAGTGGGTAAGAGGTAGATAGATGTCTTCCACTTCCTGAATGGATACTTCCTCGTTAAGACTTTTCAGCTGCTTGAGTTCAGCCTCCGTCAATGTAAGCGTGGCCTGCTGCTCTTTCAGTCCGGCCCATTCCTTGCGGTCAAACTCGATGTACGGTGAATATGGATTCATGAGATCCCGCTTTCTATATGTAATATAGTCTGTGACACAGTCTTTAGTGTACCAAATTTCAGGGAACTGACAACATCTTGACATGTACCATTTTGTTGCAGGGTGACGAAAGTCGCTGGTTAGCAGCTTGTCCATGAAGGCAGTTCCCTTGATTCAACACGCAAAAATATATATACCATGCGGAAGGGTGACGGCAAATGATCGTATACGAGAGAGAGCATGATTTTGTTTTGACCACGCAGCATGAACATGGACTGGCAGCAGGTGAGCTCGCGGCACATTGGAAAACGGAACTGCTGCCGGAGGGAACCCAGCGGGATGAACTCCTTCTGGCGACTAAGGAGCATGATCGAGGGTGGATTGAGCTTGATGCCGCTCCTTTCTGGAACGATTACAGCCAGTCGCCGTATTCATTTCGGGATTTTCCGCTGCGCCCGCGATTTGTCTTTTATCGAAAGGGAGTCGAAGAAGTCTGCCAAAAGAGCCCGTATGCCGGCCTGCTCTGCAGCAAGATGTACACGGATCTGTTCCAGAAAACGTTGGGGGCCAGTCCGCAAGACGATGAAAACATCCGGAATTATCTTGAAACGGAGCGAGAGTACCAGCTTGCGTTGGAAATGCGGTTGGGCGGGGGAGAAGAGATGCAGCGGAGGGTCGAACGGGATGTGGGGATTATGCTGTTCTGCGACCAGCTAAGCCTGTTTCTGTGCATGGAAGAGCCGGGAACGCCCGCGGCGCGTTACGAATTTTTCTCGAAGGGGCTGACATGTTCGTTCGATGCTTGCGCAGGGCAAGTGATTCAGGCGGAATGGTTGTCCGGTGAAAAGGTGGGATTGTCTTATTTTCCGTTTGCGGAGGATTTTATCGTTACTTTGCCTTACAAATCCGTGCCGAAGGCGAGCATTCGCAAATTCGGCCTGCTGCAGGCGTATGGGCGTGCGGAGTGGAAGGAACGCAGGGTGCGGATTACGTCAATGACGTGACGGCCTGAGCTAAGTCGGCGGACTGCGAGCTGTCAGGTGCGGTCCGCTTTTGTAATTTTTGAATATTCAGTCATCGATCGTTTGAGGATCAAGGCATCAGGTAGGAGGACTAGCATGAGAGTGGAAATTTATACGATGTGCATGGTATGGGATAAAGCAGCCGGAAGGGTACTGTTAATGAACCGGCCGGACCGGAAAGGTTTTCCGGGGTACATTGCGCCAGGGGGAAAGGTGGACTTTCCGGAGAGCATTGTGGACGGTGCCGTGCGGGAGGTCAGGGAGGAGACAGGGCTTCAGGTGAAGGAGATCACGTATAAAGGGTTGGACGAATTTTGCGATCCTCTGCAGGAACTTCGCTATATGGTATTTAATTATGTAGCGACATCGTTCGAAGGGGAACTTCTGCCGGACCCGCCTGAAGGCGAGCTGTTGTGGGTAGCGAAAGAACAGGCGCTTGAACTGCCGATGCAGGATTGGTTCGCCGAACGGTTTCCGCGATTTTTTGAAGAAGGCACGTTCGAGCGGAGTGTCATTTGGGAAAAATCGACGCAGCGTACGTTAAAGGAAACGTTTATGACATTTAACGACGCCGTCATGAAATAAAGGATGCTCGGTTTGCTATAGACCCATATTATCCTTTCTGTATATTCATATCCATATATTGTGATATAATGAAGATTGGCTTTGCTGAAAGAAGGAGGAAATCTATGGGGATTACATATCAATCCGATGTAGAGGGAATCAAGCATGATCAAGTTGCGGAAGGCTATTTTATGAACGAAAAGGAATGCGCAAGGCTTCGGGCATGATGATCCGACATTATGCCAATCAAGCAGGGAAAGGCGAGGCATGAAATTTATTTTGCATTTCAAACAGATCGTTAAGTACATACGTTATTAAGAATGAATGCTGGATTTCGCAAGCAAGGCGAAAAGAATATTGAATGGGGAAAAGGTGGAGAGTCGAAATGAGGCTGTCGTTCCGGATCTTGAATTGGGAAGAAGAAAAACCGTACGATCTATTATTGATGGCGGACCCTTCCAAAGCGATAGTTGACGAGTATCTGAATCGAGGCGTTTGTTTTATCGCGGAATATGAAGGAGAGATGGTGGGGGAATTCGTGCTGCTCAAAACCCGTCCGGAGACGGTGGAGATCGTCAACATTGCCGTTCAGGAGGAATTGCAAGGACAGGGTGTCGGCCGGCACATGATCAAGGAAGCGATTAAGGCCGCACGCAAAATGGGCGGGAAAACCGTTGAGATTGGTACGGGGAATTCAAGTCTGCATCAATTGAAGCTCTATCAACGCTGCGGCTTCCGCATTGTGGGGGTCGATCGCGATTTCTTTATAAGGCATTATGATGAAGAGATTATTGAGGACGGCATTCGCTGCGTGGACATGATTCGTTTATCGATGGATCTGGAGCAGGTTGGAGAGGAGCATGAGGTATAGAAATTTATAGCTTGAATGTAGAGGACGGTCGTATCATTACGGCATTTGGAAGCGAGGGAGCTCAAATAACCCCGGTATTGAGAAGCATGGCGGATTGTCATGTAGCCTGCCTGAGACTTGCTGCCGGAGGTCATCTTGGTTTGCATCCTGCAGTATCGGAGCAGGTGTTTCTGGTGCTGGAAGGTGAGGGATGGGTAGAAGGCGCCGATGGACAACATGAAAAGATCCGTGCAGGCGAGGCTGCTTATTGGAGAAACGGAGAGAACCATCAATCCGGTTCCGATCAGGGCCTTACCGCGTTGTTGATTGAAGGAGAGAATTTGGCCATGCGCCTGGCTTTGCGGAAGCAATAAAAGGGGACGAGCGTAAAGTTAGTGTATGGCGCAAACCTGAACAGGAACGAGTAAAGGAGCCGATCCATGAATCGACATACACACTTGGGTGTTTATGGTTTGATCGAATGCGAAGGGAAATTTTTGCTGATTCGCAAAGCGCGAGGCGCTTATCAAGGGAAATGGGATTTGCCGGGCGGCAGGCCCGAATTCGGCGAATCTCCGGAATCTGCCTTGCATCGCGAGATTGAAGAGGAAACAGGGCTCACGGATGTTGAAGTCGCTATCTACGGTGCCCAATCCAACGTCGTTCACTGGTTGTATCAGGGGCAACCCGAAGAACTGTATCATGTAGGCATTCTGTACGATGTGAGATTGAAGTTTGCGACAGATGCGACGAAGATCAGAAAAGAACCGGACGGACACGATTCGTTCGGTGCCGGTTGGTTTACGCGGGATCAAGTTCAAGAGGTAGCTTTAACCCCTTTTGCGGAGCACATGATACGTAAGCATGTTCAGGCGAGTTCTCGAAACGAATGAAACTGGAGAGAAGTATCGGTAACGTAGGCACGGTTTCTGAAGCCTTCTTTCTATTTTGCTTCTGTTAAATATTGCAAGAATGCTAATGTATGCGCTATAATAGGGTCATACGTGGCAGTCGGTTTGGGTGAGACGAACAGAACTGCCGCATAGGGAAACAGCGCATGGGGCTGGAAACTGGCCAATATCGGGGTATAGCGCAGCCTGGTAGCGCGCACCCTTGGGGTGGGTGAGGTCGTGGGTTCAAATCCCGCTACTCCGATTGTCATTTTCTTTGGCCTATTGTAAGGGAGTTCACTTTGGAAAATCGATGAGCAATTGATCTATAACGCGCGATACATTAAATGGAGAGCATACAATACTTCTCATGTTGGATCATTCCGATGTGAGAAGTATTTTTGTTGTCCCTACACATGCGGGTGAGGCCCGAGGCTGACCTATAAAACTTTATATAACAATTAGTTATATGTTATTATACTATTTAGGCATAAATTACGAGGCAAACTTTGGTTTTAAGCATACGATGGAACATCAAAAAGCTTCTTGACAGCGAACTTGAAGAATCACGATTTCACCAAAACGTGGATAAACGGCCCGTGCCCGGCTTATTTTACATAATTGCGGCACGGACGGGTGAAGGGTTCCATGACAGGTCGAAATCCTTCACGATGCTAAAATCCGATGATGGGCAATGAATTGCATGTAAACCTATTTTTTTGCGAGCTGCTGTTTGTTCAAGGACATAATGGTCCAAAATTATATCAGGAGTCCTTTTTTTAAAGTGTTTTATGCCGTAATGCTCCGATTCATCTAATTTATGCATCAATCGGACTAAAAATAGGAAATGCTCCTGAGCGAGAAAGTTTATAGAATGGTATTAGAAACATGAACTTCATCACAGCATGATCGAAGAAAGTGTGGCCCTCGAACGGATCAGGACAATACTCGATATCTGTGCGATGGCATACCGAAAAAACTTGTTTTGAGCATTTTTGAAAACGCAGACAAACGTTGACGGAAGCGTCGGAACAACGTAATTGCCACAGTCAGCACGATGATTGGACTTCATGAAAAATTTCGCTTAAAATGTTGATCGAACGCGAATTTAGGCGGTCAATGATTTCCGTCAAAACAACGACTAAATCAAGACGGAGGGAACGTCGATGACGATCGAGGAAGGCAACAAGAAACCCTGGGAGAGTTACTATGGACCTAACCTGGGATACGTACAGGAGCAATACGAATTATTTTCTCAAGATCCAGGATCGGTAACCCCGGCCTATCAGGAATTGTTTGAACAATGGGGTGCTCCGCCGATGCCCGGCAGAGATGCACATATAGCCACGCAATCTGGTTCTGCCCAAAACGCGACCGGAAGCGTGGATATCCAATTATTACAGAAAGCGGTTACAGCGGGTAAACTGGTATGGAATATCCGGACTTACGGTCACCTTGCTGCGGATATCGATCCGCTTGGCATCAGTGAGTCGGCGGATACATCGCTGTTGGAACCAGAGCATTTCGAATTGAACGAAGAGGACCTCAAGGCGTTGCCGGCTTCCCTGATCTGGGAAGGCGCTGACGGCCAGACGTTAAACGGATGGGATGCCATTCAACGTTTGCGCCAGATTTACACGGGGCCGATTGCTTATGAATTCAGCCATGTCCATGACGTCCGTGAACGCGAATGGTTGAACCGGCGGGCGGAATCCCGGACGTCTCCGGCTCCGCTTACCCATGAGGAACGCAAGGCATTGCTGAAACGTCTCGTGGAAGCCGAGCAGTTCGAGGATTTCCTTCATAAAACATTTGTGGGTCAGAAGCGTTTCTCCATCGAAGGTAACGACGTGCTCGTACCGATGCTGGATGAAGCTGTGCGAATCATGGCGCATTCGGGCTCAAGCCACATCCTGATGGGGATGGCTCACCGCGGTCGTCTGAACGTCCTTGCCCACGTGCTGGGGAAACCTTATAGCAAAATTTTCGCTGAATTTCATCATTCCCCGAACAAGGATCTCGTTCCGTCGGAAGGTTCGACCGGCATCAATTACGGCTGGACGGGGGATGTCAAATATCACTTAGGGGCCAATCGCTACGTCAAAGAAGGCGAAACGGTGCAGGCTCGCTTGACGCTTGCCAACAATCCGAGCCACTTGGAATACGTCAATCCGGTAGTGCAAGGGTTTGCCCGTGCCGCACAGGACGATCGCAGAGACCCAGGCTATCCGAAACAGGACGTAAGCAAAGCGGCAACCATTCTGATGCACGGCGACGCAGCATTCCCGGGTGAGGGAATCGTGGCGGAAACGCTCAATTTCAAAGCATTGCCAGGGTATCAAAATGGCGGGACCATTCACATTATCGTTAACAACCGCCTCGGGTTTACGACCGATAGTTCCGATTCGCGGTCCACATATTACGCCAGTGACCTTGCGAAAGGGTATGAAATCCCGATCGTGCACGTCAATGCCGACAACCCGGAAGCGTGTATCGCGGCCATTCGCATGGCGGCTGAGTATCGCAATCGTTTCAAAAAGGATTTCCTGATCGACCTGATCGGGTACCGCCGTTACGGCCATAACGAAACGGATGATCCGGAAACGACGCAGCCGACCGTATACGAAAAAGTGAAAAACCATCCAACCGTCAGCCATCTGTATCAGGATCAGCTGAAAAAGGATGCCATTGTCGACGATGCTCTGATCGGGAGCATTCGCGAGGATGTAGGCAATCGTTTGAAAGAAGCTTATGAGCAGATGAAAAACAATGAAGTACGTGAGAAAGGGCAGCTGCAAGCTGCGCAGCCGGAAGCCGTATCTCTCATGCCAACGGCGGTTCCGCTGGACCGATTGCGCGGCATCAATGCCGATTTGCTCAAATGGCCGGAAAACTTCAACGTGTATCCGAAGCTGCAGCGTATTTTGCAGCGTCGCAAAACGGCGCTGAACGAAGGGGAAAAGGTCGATTGGAGCCTTGCGGAAACGCTGGCCTTCGCGACCATTATCGCCGACGGCAAACCGATTCGGATCAGCGGGCAGGACGCGGAGCGCGCCACGTTCGCTCACCGGAATCTTGTGCTTCACGATGCGGTCAACGGGTCGAAATATTGCCCGCTTCACCATCTGCCGCAGGCGAAAGCTTCGTTTGCCATCTACAACAGCCCGCTTTCCGAAGAATCGGTGTTAGGCTTCGAATACGGCTATAACGTGTACTCCCCCGAGACGCTAGTGATCTGGGAAGCGCAATTCGGCGATTTTGCCAACTGTGCGCAAGTTATTTTCGACCAGTTCGTATCTGCAGGCCGCGCCAAATGGTCGCAAAAATCAAGCCTGGTCATGCTGCTTCCGCACGGCAATGAAGGTCAAGGTCCGGAACATACCAGTGCCCGGTTGGAGCGTTTCCTGCAGCTCGCGGCCGAGGATAACATGATGATCGTAAACCTGAGCAGATCGTCGCAATATTTCCATTTGCTGCGCCGCCAGGCTTCGCTGACCGACACCGAAGACGCCAAACCGCTTGTCATGATGTCGCCGAAAAGCCTGATCCGCAATCCGCGTGTGGCTGCTCCGGCATCGGAATTCAGCGAAGGCCGCTTCGAACCGATTCTGGAACAAGCAGGTCTGGGGACGAAACCGGATCGCGTTGAACGCATCGTACTGTGCAGCGGCAAAATCGCCATCGATCTGGAAGATGCGATCGAAAAAGACAAGAACGATTGGTCATGGCTCCACATTATCCGTGTTGAGCAGCTCTACCCGTTCCCTGCCGAAGAAATCAAGCGTGTGCTGGCCCGTTTCAGCAATGCGAAGGAACTGGTGTGGGTGCAGGAAGAAAATAAAAACATGGGCGCATGGACGTACATGGAACCTCGCCTCCGCGAGATTGCTCCGGAAGGGACAACAGTGCGCTATGAAGGCCGTCCTGAGCATGCAAGCCCATCCAGCGGGTATCAGCGCGTACACAGCCTGGAACAGCAGCAGATCATTACGGCAACCTTGAAGCAAATGACAAAGAACAATATTCCACTGGGGAGGTAACAGCTGTGAGTGAAATTAAAGTTCCCGCCATGGGCGAATCGATTACGGAAGGAACCGTATCCAGATGGCTTGTCAAAGAAGGAGATGCCGTCAATCAGGGCGATGTTCTTCTGGAGCTTGAGACGGATAAGGTAAACATCGAGATCAGTGCGGAAGAGAGCGGGGTTTTGGAAAAAATCCTTCGGCAGGAGGGAGATACCGTCGAGATCGGCGAAGCGATCGGTATCATCGCTGTTGGAGCGGGAGCCGCAAGTGCTCCTGCCTCCCCAGCTGCTTCCGACCCTGCGCCTGAACCGAAGAAGCAAGCTCCGGCTCCACAGGCTGTTGCTCCCGTACCGGCGGCTCCGGAAGTTTCCGAAGCGGGCGTGAAGGCAGCTTCTCCTGCTGCGCGAAAGCTTGCCCGCGAGCGCGGCATTGAGCTGGATCAAGTGCAAAGCAAAGACCCGATCGGACGTGTTTACCAAGAGGACGTCAAAAATCACGGCAGTCAACCGGCTGCTCCGGCTACTCCGGCCGCACAGGCACCCAGCAAGCCGTCTGCGCCGAGTGCGCCCGCTCCTAGCGCAGCTACATATGCGAAACCCGTTGAGCGCCAGCGCATGACGCGCCGCCGGGCAACGATTGCAAAACGTCTGGTGGAAGCACAGCAAACGGCAGCGATGCTGACCACGTTTAACGAGGTCGACATGACGGCGATCATGGACGTGCGCAAACGCCGCAAAGACAAGTTCAAGGAGAAGCATGACATCGGCCTTGGCTTCATGTCCTTCTTTACCAAAGCGGTCGTTGGGGCGCTGAAAAAATTCCCGATGATCAACGCTGAAATCGATGGCGAAGACATCATTCTCAAAAAATACTATGACATCGGCATTGCCGTTTCGGCGAAGGAAGGTTTGGTTGTGCCTGTCGTCCGTGATGCGGATCGCTTGAGCTTTGCCGAGATCGAACGCAGCATTGCAGATCTGGCATCCAAAGCACGTACGAACACGCTGGCCTTGTCTGATCTTCAAGGAGGAACGTTCACCATTACTAATGGCGGTACGTTTGGCTCGCTGTTGTCCACGCCGATTCTGAATACACCTCAAGTAGGTATTCTCGGCATGCATAACATCCAGCTTCGTCCGGTGGCGATCGATGCCGAGCGCATGGAAAACCGTCCAATGATGTATATTGCGTTGTCTTATGACCATCGCATCATTGATGGTGCGGATGCCGTACGCTTCCTGGTGACGATCAAAGAACTGCTGGAAGATCCGGAATCGCTGCTGATTGAAGGATAATTCAAGCGTACAAGCAGGTAAGCGATGATGCTTTCCTAAGCACTTATTGACATTTCAAAAGAATGAACGAAGAAGCCCTTGATCGGGGACACAGCCTGTGCTGTGTCCGATCAGGGGCTTCTGTCTTTGATAGAGTTAACCTGTCCCTCACAAGGAGTCGGCCGGAAAATTGTCGGCGATGGCGTTTGTTTCTGTGCCTGTGTCTGCAGCAGCGCCGCTGAGCAGCGGTAAATGCCGTTCCAGCCACTCCAGGATGTCCTGGGTCACCTCCGCTCGGTTCGTTTCGTGCAGCATTTCATGGCGTCCACCCGGGTACAGACGAACCTCGATATCTTGCAGCTGCAGCTTGCGATATTGGGCAACCAGGTTCTGAACGCCTTTGCCATGCAAGCCAACCGGGTCCTGTTCGCCGGAAAACAGGAAAACGGGTTTATCTTTGGGGATGCCCGCCATGTTATGGGGAAGATGGATTTCCAGCAGCAGCCGGAAAAAATCCCGGAAAAATCCTGCAGTGCAGATGCTGCCGCACATGGGGTCATCAATAAATTTTTTGACTTCGGCCTGATCCCTGGAGAGCCAGTCAAAAGGCGTTGCCGCGGGGCGGAACGCGCGATTAAAGCCGCCAAATACGATGGCGTTAAGCAGCAAGCTATGATGTGCGGCCCCTTGGAGGCTGCATTGCAGCCAGGCCAGTTTTTCACCCAATTGCAGCAGGCTGCGTTTACCGTTGGTACCTGACAAAATAAAGGCCGAATAACGTTCATGACCCGCATACATGAGATGCTGAACCAAAAAAGACCCCATGCTATGTCCCATCAAAATGATGGGTACCCCCGGATGCTCCTTGGCGGCTACTTCCCCCAGGTTCATCATGTCGCTTGCCATCCAGCGAAATGCATCTGAGCCTGCATCGCCCAGCATTTCCGGGCTTCCAGCCGTTTTTCCATGCCCGCGGTGGTCATTGGCATATACGGCGTATCCGCTTTGCGTGAGCGATTGGGCAAACTCTGCATATCTGGCCGCGGTTTCAGCCATGCCGTGTCCAATCTGGAGCACGCCTTTAACGGAAGTATCCGAAGAGGGCAGCCAACGATACACGTGGATTCGGCTCCCGTCATTGGCGATGAGGTCAAAGGTCGATTCCTGCATGAGCATAGCTCCCTTCTTCATGATACAAACCTCGTTCCTATTCCCGTCCGGTGCCAATTAAGGAAGGTATGAACGGAGCACAGTGGCGTTCCCATCCATCGTATAAGCGCCGAGATTGGCCGGAAGCAGGTAACATTGCCCTGCCTTCAGTTCGACGCGCTCCGCGTCGCTGTTGCCCCATCTCAGCAAACCGCTGCCGTCGCAAACGACGAGTATGGTGAAGCTTTCCGCATCCGTGGTGAGCTCCCACTGATTGCGCACGACGCCTTTTTCGACGACGAAATAAGGGCATTCCGCAAGTTTCAGCCATTCTCCCGGAACGGCGTTGCCTGTTTTCATCGTTGTGGCACCTGCGCCTTCGTAAGCTGTTACGTTAAGGGAATCCTCAATGTGCAGTTCGCGCGGCTTTCCGTCAAGACCAGGGCGGTTGTAGTCGTAGAGACGATAAGTGGTATCCGAGTTTTGCTGAATTTCGGCGACGACCACGCCAGCGCAAAGGGCGTGAACCGTTCCCGCAGGGATGAAGAACGTGTCGCCTGCTTCAACGGGAACTTGGCGCAGCGTATCCATCACCGTTCCGTTTTCCAGCGCGGATTTCAACGTTTCCCGATCCACGCCGTCGTTCAGGCCATAAATGATGTGCGCGCCCGGTTTGGCGTCGAGTACGTACCACATTTCTGTTTTGCCGAGCTCGCCTGGAGGAAGTTCTGCGTAGTCGTCGGTCGGATGGACTTGAACGGATAAATCGTCATTGCAGTCCAGCAGTTTGATTAGAAGCGGGAAGCGTCCGCCTTTTTTGGAAACGCCTTTGGTTCCGAGCCATTCCGTGCCGAGCAGTTCGCGCACTTCATCCAAGCCTTTTCCCGCCAACTCGCCGTTGATCACTTTCGTTGTTCCGTTCGGATGGTCCGCAATCATCCAGCCTTCGCCGATATGTCCTTCGGGCGGGGTCAGGCCGAATTGCTCCAGCGCACGCCCTCCCCAGACGCGCTCTTTAAATTCAGGTTGAAATTGCAAAGGATATGGTTTAGTCATCGTATAGTTCTCTCCTCTATTATATAAAATGGCGAATCACTTTAATCAGCACATGTTGCTGAACAACATGTATACGGTTGCATGATGATATGTATAGCAGGCCATTGCGCCAACGGCGTCAAACCGGGCCTCAGAGCCGGGATGGCTTCTGTTGGCAGACAGCGGCATGCAGTATAAAACGACAGGATGACAGTGGGCAAGGGCTAAATGCTGCACTTAGCCCTTTAGACCGTGACCGTGCAAATTACTTTTTTTCGATGCCGATCAAAAAAGGTGAGGTATCCCGCTGCAATTGACGGTAAACGACCGTCTGGGCTTGCTCCACCGGCAAGGCAGACGCCCACTGCCAAACGGCATCGGCTTCCTGGGCCCCTCCGTCATGGCCCGGATAGAGCACGGTGGTTATGATGCCACGGGGCCGCAGGAGCTGCAGGGCGGCTTCCAGAGCACCAATGGTACTATCCGTCTGGGTAATGATAGACGAATCTGCCCCTTCCGATGGCAGATAGCCAAGGTTGAACATCACCGCGCCGACCGACCCATGCCAATCTTCGGGAACGGCCTCGGCCATGCGTTCATGGCCAAGCTGCAGCAGGGAGATGGAGCCCAGCTTGGCTGCATCCTCTTGTTTGCGAATGCGCGCTTGAGCGAGCGCGAGGGCTTCGTTTTGAATATCGAAACCGATCACCTGTCCGCGCGGGCCTACCCTTTGCGCAAGAAACAATGTATCCGCTCCAGTGCCAACGGTCGCGTCAATGGCGAGATCCCCGGGCTGCAAACGAGCGGAAATCCATTGATGGGCACAACTGAGCACCGATAAAAATCCCATATCAGCATCTCCTCCAATACTTGCCCTGCCAGGAATCCCGTTCACGAAGCTCCCGGTCAATGGAATTGAGCACTTCCCATTTCTTGAGCGACCACATCGGTCCGATCAGCAGATTGCGTGGCGCGTCGCCGGTCAGGCGGTGCACGATCATTTCCGGAGGCAGCATTTCCAACGTATCCACGATCAACTTGATATACTCGTCCTGCTCCAGGAAACGCAGCAGCCCGGCTTCATACTGTTTGACCATCGGCGTTTTGCGCATGAGGTGAAGCAGATGGATTTTGATGCCCTGCACATCCATATTGGCTACCGCGCGCCCGGTATCGAGCATCATTTCATGCGTTTCCTGCGGCAATCCGTAGATGATGTGCGTACATACGCGGATGTTGTGCCTGCGCAGTTTGACGACGGCTTCCTCGTAACATCGGGTATCATGTGCCCGGTTGATCAGGGTGGAGGTGGACTCGTGGATTGTTTGCAATCCCATTTCGACCCATAGATAGGTTCGCTCGTTCAATTCAGCCAAATATTCAACCACGTCATCGGGCAGACAGTCGGGACGCGTCGCAATCGAGAGGCCGACCACGCCGGGCTGCCGCAGGATGACTTCGAAGTATTCACGGAGGACTTCGACAGGGGCATACGTATTCGTATAAGCCTGAAAGTAACCGATATATTGGGCGTTCGGCCACTTTAGATGCTGCTTGTCCCGAATAGTATTAAACTGCGTTACCAGATCGTCGCGTCTGCTGCCGGCGAAATCCCCTGATCCGCGGGCACTGCAGAAAGTGCAGCCGCCTTTGGCAATGGAGCCGTCGCGATTGGGACAAGTAAAGCCGGCGTCCAGCATGACTTTGAACACTTTGTTGTTGAATTCGTTTTTCATTTCATGGTTCCAGGTATGAAACCGTTTATCCCCCCATAGGAGGGGAGTATCGATTGCAGGTGCGTTCATATTGTTTCGGGTGCTCCTTTAACGGCCATCCTCCATACGCGAAAAAAGGAAAGGCTCTTATCTGTTCACGATCAGGAACGGATTTCGGAAATCCGCATCTGTATGGACTGCTATTATTGTATCAAAAAATGGGGGCAGTGTGCATCCGTCGTTCGGACGCGATATCGAGGCCTTCATCCAAGCTGTAATGCTCCATTTTAAATCGCTTTCAACTCTCAAAAATAGGCCGGAAATTCAACGATTTCACTTGAAATAGTTCACATGATGTGTTATATTTAAACCAACGTCAGACACATCCAAAGGGTACTTATTCATCACGGCAATTGAATGAATTTTGACGTCATGGACCATATTATACCGTGAGGTGATATGAATGAATTCCCAAGTCAAAAATAATAATGATGTTCATCGCGTTTCCGTTGAGTTGACGGCAGAAGAGGCGCTGGCCCTGACAGGTGTTCGTTTTAATGGCAATCCGAAAGTGAAAGCGGCTGCAAGGCAAAAAGTTCGCGATGCTTTCGAAAAGACATTTGATTTTTCACACCAAGATAAGGTAGACTATGAACTGTTAAAGTAGTTGGACCCCAATTCCAAATATATCGGAAAAGGAATCTTTGTTATTTGCCTCATCGGCAATTCAAAGATTCCTTTTTCTTTGCCCTTTACAATTCGCCGCTTCTTCGGCACAATGATTCTGAGACAAGTATCAGCAAACGGAGGAATAAGATGCGTTTACGTGGAAGAAAAGGGATCCGGGAAAGCCTGGAGCAGCAGGAAGACCTCGTGATTTTGGATCCCAAACAATACAAGGGACAATGGTCCAAACTGTTTGGCAATGATCGTCCGATCTTTGTGGAATTCGGCATGGGCAAAGGCCAGTTCATTAGCCAGATGAGCCATAAACACCAACAGTACAATTTTATCGGTTTTGATATGTTCGATGAACTGGTGCGAAGAGCCAGTGAGAAGGCGAGAAAGGCATGGAATGAGAACGCGGTCGACACGCCGCCGAACCTCAAGCTGGCTTTGGCTAACATCGAGAGCATCGAAGAAATATTTGAACCTGGCGAGCTCGAACGCATTTATTTGAATTTCAGCGATCCGTGGCCGAAGGCAAAGCATGCACGCCGCCGTTTGACGCATCCCCGTTTTTTGAAGAAATACGTCGAATTGCTGAATGCCAAAGGACAAATCCATTTCAAGACCGATTCGGAGACGTTGTTTGAATTTTCCCTTAACGCATTTGCGGACTTTGGCTTGCAAATGACGAATCTATCGCTCAACTTGCATCGGGATGGATTGAACGAAGAGCATGTCATGACCGAGTACGAGCAGAAATTCATGGGCAAAGGCATGAACATCCACCGCGTTGAAGTGATCGTTGGGGAAGAGGCTTTGCGTGAATATCAGCAAATCCGTCTGGACAAATACAAAGTACGTGAAGCGAAAGACAACAAGGAAACGAGTGAAAAGTAGAAAAACGGCACCGGGTTGGCTGCAACCTGTGTGCCGTTCTTTTTGCGTTGGCAGGTCGCGAACGGAGCATTCTGATTCGAAATTTTGCTTTTTGCGCCTGCATTGAACTTTGGTCATCGGGGTTTCGTTGGTGGTCGGTTCCGTCCTAGGTTTAGGCAACGCTGGTGCGCACACAAAGGCGCCTTCAAGCATGAAGGCGCCTTTGTGTAGAATGATTGAAATTGCACGATAAAACCGGGATCATTACGGGGCAGGGTTCGCGTTCTGGTCAGGCTGCGTGCGAAAGTCAAGCAGATCGAGAATGCTCTGAGCGCTTTGCAGCGGGTGGTACTTCGCGATCTGCGCCAAATGACGCTTCCGCCTGCGAACGATATCCGGGTATTTGTGGAGCAGTCTGTTCATCCATTTGACGATCACGTCGAAGGAAGAGATAGACTCCCCGAGTCCTCTGGAAGTAAAATACTGCACATTCTCTTCTTCCTGGCCCGGAATGGGATTGTGGAACAGCATGGGAATGCCTTTGGCAAGCCCTTCCGAGCATGTCATGCCACCTGGTTTTGTGATGAGCAGGTCCGAAACTTCCATTAATTTGTCGATTTCTTTGGTATAGCCCATGATATGAATGTTTTCTTTCTGATAAGTAGGGTTCTGCTCCATGTCCGTTCTTGCTTTGTCATTGCGGCCCAAGCAGAAAATAATCTGTATATCCTCGTGCCAGCGCGTCAAAAACTGGTTGATGACCTCATCGCTGAGCATGCCCCAGCCGCCACCCATAACAAGTACGGTAGGCATGTCTTTTAAGCCGAACTTGCTGCGGATTTCATCTTTGCCTGGATGCTCCCAAAAACTCGGGTGCACGGGAATGCCTGTAACCCGAATGCGGTCTGAGGACACTCCGCGCAGCAGCAGTTTGGATCGTACCTCTTCGGTAGAGACGAGATACAGGTCGACTTCGGGGCTGATCCACGTTCCGTGCGCATCGTAATCGGTAATGACCGTGCACAGCGGCACCATGATGCCCAAACGTTTCAAGCGGGAGATGACCGCGCTTGGTATCGGGTGGGTGCATACGATGACATTGGGCCGAAGCTGGCGCACGATGCTGCGCGTATGCGTATAGAACAACTTGTGCAAGGCAAGCGTCGTGAACCGGTTCAGCGATTTTTTATACTGGTGTTTGTATACGTAACCCACCAGCTTCGGCTGTTTGGTTACCGTTTTTTTGTAAGCTGTAATGATCAGCGGCGCAACCCTGGGATTCAAAAAGCTTCCCAGTTCAAGCACCTTCGTCTGCACGCCAGGCGATAGCTTGCGCAAACTGCTGGAAAGTGCATAAGCTGCCTGGGTATGACCTGCACCAAAGCCTTCGGATAATAGGAGTATTCGTTTCTTTTCCACGCTTGCTTCACCTGTTCCTGCTAGGTTTTCCTTAGTCTAACATATCTGCTTTATGCCCATAATGCAACTGTTGCCAGTGCGACTAAAGTACCGATTGTTGCCCCTGCTAGTACGTCTGAGGGATAGTGCAGCCCGAGATAAATGCGAGAAAATCCGACAATAAGTGCAACCGGCAATAAAGCGCATAACAGAATGAAGTCCATGGCCATAAAAGGGACGGTCACCGAAAAGATGGCTGTAGTATGCCCGGATGGAAAAGAATGATCCGTAAGCGGGTTGCGGAACGTGATCGCATCCGGCAGTGCGAGATACGGCCTGATGCGAGGGTACAGCTTTTTGGCGATGGCAACAGGAATGTGGCTGACTGCCAAAGCGATGCAGGCCTGCAGCCCGGTTGTGCTCCACGGTGCCGGAGCCAGCAGCCATATCAACAAGGATACGGTGATCGAAGCGGTCGCTCCGCCGAGATGAGTGAAATAGTATAGCCAAAAATTCATAAAGCGATTATGAAGTCGACCATTAATCCACATGAAAACATTGCGATCATACTCTTGAAACTTAACGAATAAACGGCTCATTTTGGCCTCCTGCCAGTCAGGCCGCCCAGACGGCGGCGGTATTTCTGTCATTGTGCTTCCGGATCGCCCTGATTGTTATATAACCGTTTTTCGTGAAGTCGGGGTTATTCAGGTACATGTTTATCATATTTTTAAATGATGTCCTTTTCAAGAAGAAGACATGTAAAGAACGTAAAATGAATGTTAAACTATGGGTGGCCAACCAGTTTGCTTTTTGACTTGGACGAGCCAAAACGGCTACAATGATTCAATGTGGCGGAATGGGGTAAAGAAAATGTGAGTTTCTTTAGAACTTTTTGCCGGCCGTAAACGTTATTTTAGTGAAGTCTCTTTCCGACCAACGGCAGGAGGGTGAACACAAACAGGGACTTTAGAAATAAAAATAAAGGAAACGGCTGAAAATAGGATATAACGGGCATGAATCCAAGGGTGTGGTGCAACGGATTGCCAATTCAGCGTTTTAAGATCACATTTCTGCTTCAATACGTGGAATCGGGGTTTTGACAAATGGCTGAAAAGCATCCAAAATCGATAAAGCAGCAAACTGCTGGCAACCATGCCTGAGACATCTGCGTAGTAATCAAAGCAACGGGTCATATTCTGCATCAAACAAAAACAAACAACATGCAGAAACAAAAAAGACAAAAACGAAAAGCAAAAAAGGGTCTGAAAAAAAAGGGGGTAACAGAGAACGATGTTGGACGCTATATTCGTCACGCTGCAGGTCATTCTCGCGCTGCTGGCTGTGTACCAATTCACGTTTTCACTGTTCGGTCTGTATAAGAAAAAGAAAAAGAAGCATTACCCTGCGACAAAGTCCTTCGCGGTGCTGGTAGCGGCCCATAACGAAGAGCAGGTTATCGGGGCATTGATGGAAAATCTCAAGCAGCTGGATTACCCGAAGGATCTGTACGACGTATTCGTCATTTGCGACAACTGTACGGACAGCACGGCGCAAATCGTGCGCGAGCACGGATGGAATGCCTGTGTGCGCACCAACCCGGATCTGCGAGGCAAAGGATATGCCATCGAGTGGATGCTTAAATATTTATGGGGCCTGCCGCGCCAGTATGATGCGGTTGTCATGTTTGATGCGGACAATCTGGTTGACCGCAACTTCCTGCTCGAAATGAACAATGATTTGTGCAACGGAGCTCGCGTTATCCAAGGTTATATCGACACGAAAAACCCGGAAGATTCCTGGATCACTGCGGCTTACGGCGTATCGTACTGGTACATCAACCGTCTGTGGCAGCTGTCCCGCCACAACCTGAATATGGCGAACTTCCTTGGCGGTACGGGGATGTGCTTTGAGACCAATCTGCTGAAGGAAATCGGATGGGGCGCCACAAGCTTGGTGGAGGACCTGGAGTTTACCATGCGAAGCGTGCAACGCAACGTATATCCGGTATTCAATTACGATGCCAAAGTGTTCGACGAAAAGCCATTGACGTTCAAGGCTTCGGCCAGACAGCGCCTGCGCTGGATGCAGGGTCACTTTACCGTCGCGCGCAGATATTTCTTCCCTCTGTTGTGGAAAAGCATCAAGGAACGCAGTCTGGTCAAATTCGACCTTGCCATTTACGGTGCGAACGTTTATGTTGTCTTGCTGACGTTTTTGCTGACTGCGATAATGTGGGTCGATACAGCCGTGTTCAACGGTCCGAACATCGCCAATATTTATGGATACTTCCCGCTTTGGGTCGGATTTCTGGCAATCGGTTTGAACATTTTGACGTTCCTGTTGTCGATGGCTCTCGAGAAAGTTAAATTTGCCAAAGTGTACATGTACCTGATCGTATTCCCGATCTATCTGCTCTCCTGGTATCCCATCACGTTCTATGCGTTCTTCACGCAGAACAACAAGCAGTGGAGCCATACGCAGCATACGCGGGTTGTACGCCTGGATGAGGTGCAGAGCAAACAAGGATAACGTTGAACGAGGCATGCGGCCATCGGCTGTGTGCCTTGATTCATAAAATGGTTGACAATGCTTTTCCAAAGTGATATATTGTTCTAGTGCTTTGAAAGAGAATAGACTGGAATCACAAGCAGAAGTCCGACTTCTCACCTGACCAACATATGTTGGCTGGTCAACGATCCCAATCATTATGAATTTATGTGAGTATGTTCATGAGGAATGGTGTTGATTACAGGGATGTCGGTAGCTAGACCGGCATCCCTTTTATTTTTGTGTAACAGGATATTCAAAATGACCTGGAGGTGGACTGTTATTAGTAAAGATCACATGATTAATGATGAGATTCGGGCGAAGGAAGTACGCCTTGTCGGAGCTGAGGGAGAGCAAATCGGGATTAAGCCCATTCGTGAAGCGCTGCAAATGGCGATTGATCTCAACCTGGATCTGGTCAATGTGGCTCCGCAGGCTAAACCGCCGGTATGTCGCATCATGGACTATGGCAAATTCCGCTATGAGCAGCAAAAGAAAGAAAAAGAAGCCCGTAAGAACCAGAAAATTGTGGATATCAAAGAAGTATGGTTCCGTTCCAATATCGAGGAGCATGATTTCCAAACGAAGCTTCGCAATGTAGTTAAGTTTTTGAAAGAAGGCGACAAAGTGAAATGTTCCGTGCGTTTCCGCGGACGGGAGATTACACACGCTTCGGTTGGTCAGAAAATTTTGGAACGCGTCAAAACGGAAGTTGCAGAACTCTGCACCGTTGAGCGCCAACCGAAACTGGAAGGCCGCAGCATGATTATGATTCTGGCTCCAAAAGCCTGATAACATTGAAGGAGGAAACACAACATGCCTAAAATGAAAACACACAGCAGTTTGAAAGGACGCTTCAAAATCACCGGTTCCGGTAAAGTCCTGCGTTACAAAGCTCACAAAAACCACTTGCTTTCCCACAAATCCAAACGTGCTAAACGCGTCCTGAACGGCAACCCGGTTATGGCTGCTGGAGACGTAAGACGTTTGAAACAAGGTCTGGCTAACCTGAAAGGCTAATTCAAAAATTCGTACGTGGTATGGGGGGACGGCTTTGGCTGTACGCATATCAGGATACATTTAATATTTATTTGGGAGGTTCTTTAATATGGCAAGAGTAAAAGGCGGTTTTGTAGTACGTCGTCGTCATAAAAAAGTATTGAAACTGGCTAAAGGTTATTTCGGTTCCAAACACCGTATTTTTAAAACAGCTAACGAGCAGGTCATGAAATCCCTGGTATACGCATACCGTGACCGTCGTCAAACGAAACGCAACTTCCGCAGACTGTGGATCGTTCGGATCAACGCAGCAGCTCGTCAAAACGGACTGTCCTACAACAAGCTGATCCATGGATTGAAATTGGCTGGCGTAGACATGAACCGCAAAATGCTGGCTGATCTGGCTGTTAACGACATCAACGCGTTCAACTCCTTGGCTACTGTAGCCAAAGGCAAACTTAACGCTTAATCAAGAAACGCAATTCCAAGCCGCCGTACCTATATGGCGGCTTTTTCTACGCCACAATCCTTAATTGCATACTCTGCCTGAACGGAGGAGACACTGGAAATGTAGTGGCGGAAAGGATATCAGCTTAGTCACTTACATATCATTGGCTGTGTGAAATAATGCAAGTTTTTTTGAGTGAAATCAAGTTGGAAATATAACAAGAGTCACATTTTCGTCACATAACGTAACATCGTTTTGACGTTAGTGTGTTAAATCGCTAAATTTTAAAGCGTTTCCAACAAAAAAAGTGCGAAAATAAGTGAACTTTGCTAAGGAACATCTAGATTTATACACTGGTTAAATGTATAATCACCTCTGTAGGCTAGTCCTAAACTTTTCTTTCTTGGTCATAATGTTCGGTTTTTCGACAGATCAACGGGCTGGATCAGCAAGGAATTAAGGTTTATTGCTTAATAAACCATACATTCCAATGATTATCTGCGTCTGATATCTGTTCATTTCGTCCAATATGGCTCGGATTGGAATTAGGTATATATCATTAAGGGGGAACAGATTAAATGAAGAAGTTTTTGAGCTTGTCCTTGTCGATGCTGCTTGCCGGTTCCGTACTGCTTGCAGGTTGCGGCAGCAAACCTGCTGAAGAAAATAATGCAGGTGGAAGCACTGAAGCACCTAAAACGGAAACTGCCAGCGATGTGACGATCGGTATGGTAACCGATGTCGGCGGCGTTAACGACAAATCCTTTAACCAATCCGCTTGGGAAGCTCTGCAAGCAACAGAGACTGAAACCGGAGCGAAAGTAAAATACCTGCAATCCAAAGCTGATGAAGAGTATATTCCTAACTTGAACGAGTTTGTTAAAAACAACTACTCCTTGACTTGGGGAATCGGGTTCCAATTGGCTGATGCGATCAAAACGGTTGCTGACCAAAACCCGGATGCCAAACTGGCCATCATCGACAGCGTTGTGGATGCGCCAAACGTTAAATCCGTAACCTTTGCTGAAGAAGAAGGGTCTTACCTCGTAGGCGTTGTTGCCGGACTGAGCACAAAAACGAACAAAATCGGTTTTGTCGGCGGTATGGACAGCCCGCTGATCAAGAAATTTGAAGTTGGCTTCAGAGAAGGCGTAAAAGCTGTAAATCCGGATGCCGAATTTATTTCCAACTACACAGGCGCGTTCGACAAGCCTGACCTTGGTAAAGCAGCGGCAGCGACACTGTACAACAAAGGCGTAGATATCATTTTCCACGCTTCAGGCGCAACAGGAAACGGTGTGTTCAACGAAGCGATCGCTCGCAAGAAACAAGGACAAGACGTATGGGTTATCGGTGTCGACAAAGACCAATCCCTTGAATTTGGCGACGATGTGACCCTGACTTCCATGATCAAAAAAGTTGACGAAGCGGTTAAACGCGTGAATAAAGAAGTGATCGACGGTACGTTCAAAGGCGGAGCAGAAAATCTGACTCTGAAAGAAAACGGCGTAGGCATCGCAGACACATCCACGAAAAACGTATCCAAGGAAATCCTGGACAAAGTGGAAGAGTACAAACAAAAAATCATCAGCGGCGAAATTAAAGTACCTACCGAATAATATGGTTTGCAAATAAGGAAATACGTCATTGGGCCGGTCTTGACCGGCCTTATGATTGCCCGCAGCTTATCTTGGCCAGCGAAGCCTCCAAAAGGAGCGTTTCAGACATATTGCATGAAGAACAATCGCAAGAAGCATTCGGTCTAACAATTAACGTCGATGGACGTTTTTCTTTCGTTTTGCGGAACCACACACTATATCAGTTATAAGGGTGATTACATGGGTGCAGGAACCCCCGTCGTTGAGTTAAAACAAATCACGAAGCGTTTCCCAGGCATTGTTGCCAACGACGCTATCAGCCTTCAGCTTCGAAAAGGCGAGATTCATGCTTTATTGGGCGAAAACGGTGCTGGTAAGTCAACATTGATGAATATTGTATTTGGCCTCTATCAGCCGGATGAAGGATCCATTGAGGTGAACGGCAAGCCGGTGATCATTGATAGTCCAAACAAAGCGATTGAGCTTGGCATCGGCATGGTGCATCAGCACTTTAAGCTTGTCCAGCCGTTCACGGTAACAGAGAACATTATTTTGGGATCTGAGCCTACCAAAGGTCCCAACATTAACTATAAAAAAGCAGCAGCAGAAGTACAGCGCCTGTCCGAACAATATGGACTTCAGGTGAACCCGCATGCCAAAATCCACGATATCTCGGTGGGTATGCAGCAGCGCGTTGAAATCGTGAAGACCTTGTATCGCGGTGCGGACATTCTGATCTTTGACGAGCCTACGGCCGTATTGACTCCGCAGGAAATCAAAGAATTGATGCAGATCATGAAGAAGTTGGTGGCCGAAGGCAAATCCATTATTTTGATCACGCACAAGCTGAAAGAAATCATGGAAATTTCCGATACGGTTACCATCATTCGCCGAGGCAAAGTTATCGATTCGGTGAAAACGTCGGAAACCAACCCGAACGAGCTGGCCGAAAAGATGGTTGGACGCAACGTAACGTTTAAGGTAGACAAAAAACCTGCGACTCCGGGTGCGAACGTGCTGGAAGTCAGCAATTTGTCGTCCAAAAACAAGGAAGGCATCTCCGTTCTGAATCAGCTTAACCTGAATGTGCGCGCCGGAGAAATCGTCGGCATTGCGGGCGTTGACGGCAACGGCCAGAGCGAGTTGATCGAAGCGCTCACCGGCCTGCGCAAAGTGGACGGCGGCTCCATTCGTTTGCAAGGGAAAGAACTTGCCAACCAGTCTCCGCGTTATATCTCGGAATCCGGGTTAGCGCATATTCCCGAAGATCGGCATAAACATGGACTTGTTCTCGATTTTTCCGTTAGTGAAAACATTGTTCTGGAGTCTTATTACAAGGCGCCTTATACCCGCAGAGGGTTCCTCAATTTTGACGCGATCAAAAAACAAGCCAAAAGGCTGGTCGAGGCGTTTGACGTGCGTACACCAAGCATTGAAACGAAAGCCCGTTCTTTGTCGGGAGGGAACCAGCAGAAAGCGATTATTGCGCGCGAAGTCGACAAAAATCCGGAGCTTCTTATCGCTGCTCAGCCAACCCGCGGTTTGGACGTTGGTGCGATCGAGTTTGTGCAAAAGCAATTGATTGCCCAGCGGGATCAAGGGAAGGCCGTTTTGCTGATTTCGTTCGAACTGGATGAGATCATCAACGTGTCTGACCGCATTGCCGTCATCTACGAGGGACGGATTGTGGGCGAGGTGCTGCCGGAAGAAACCAATGACAGGGAGCTCGGCTTGATGATGGCGGGCAGCACCCAAAAGAGAGGTACTGTGCATGAGTAACATATTGAAATGGTTTACCCGAGATTCCTTTATTTTGCCTGTTGTGGCCATCGTCATGGGATTGATTTTGGGCGGAATCGTTATGCTGTTCGGTGGATACAACCCGGTTGAAGCATATAGCGCGCTGTTCACCAAAGTGTTTGGCGATATGTACAACTTCGGCGAAGCCGTGCGGGAGATGACACCGCTCATCATGACCGGGCTTGCGTTTGCATTCGCTTCGCGCGCAGGTTTGTTTAACATCGGGGGAGAAGGTCAATTTCTCGTAGGTATGACGGCTGCGACGTTTGTCGGGGTTAAATTTGCAGGTCTGCCTATTTATATCCATGCACCGCTCGCCATGATCGCGGGAGCCCTTTTCGGTGGACTGTGGGCGGCGATTGCCGGTTATTTGAAGGCTGCGCGTGGCGTAAACGAAGTGATCAGCAGTATCATGCTGAACTGGATCGGGCTTTATCTGGCTAATTTGATCGTGCGCCAATTTCTGCTGCTTCAGGGCGAAAACCGTTCCGTCGATATTAGCGAATCGGCTTCGATCAGTTTGAACTGGCTGTCTGAGTTGATGGGCAATTCCCGCGTGCATTTGGGTACGCTGATCGCTCTCGTTTTGGCCGTGGTCTTTTATATTTACATGTGGAAAACGAAACAGGGTTATGAAATCCGTGCCGTAGGTCTCAACCCTAATGCGGCCGAATATGCGGGCATGCACGTAAATCGCAACATTGTCAAAGCGATGTTCATCAGCGGTATGCTTGCAGGTCTTGGCGGAGCGTTCCAGGTTCTGGGCGTATTCCAATATCAGACCGTGATGTCCGGTTCTCCGGGAACGGGCTTTGACGGCATCGCGGTAGCGTTGATTGGTTTGAATCATCCGTTCGGCGTTCTGCTCGGAGCGTTGTTGTTCGGTACGCTTACTTATGGCTCTGCGGGGATGAGCTTTGCCGCGGATGTGCCGCCTGAAATCATTCGGATTGTGATCGGTTCGATTATCTTCTTCATTGCGGCACAAGGCATCGTGCGCTGGGTACTTAAACCGTTCTATTCCAAGCGCAAGAAAGAGAAGGTGTTGTAGATGGACTTGTTGACAATTGGGCAAATTATCAATACGACGCTTGTCTTTGCCACGGCATTGATTTTTGCATCCCTAGGCGGAATTTTTTCGGAAAAGTCCGGTGTAACCAACCTCGGAATTGAAGGTTTCATGGTCTTTGGCGCGTTTGCGGCAGGGATCGGTGCACACTATGCTCAGGAAGCGGGCATGGGGGGGACGACTTCGGCATGGATGGGTGTACTGTGCGCTGTTTTGCTAGGCGTACTGGTATCCTTGATTCATGCGGTCGCGTCCATTACGTTTAAAGCGGATCAAATCATCAGCGGGATCGTGATCAACTTCCTGGCGGCAGGAAGCACGCTGTATTTGGTTAAATTGTTGTTTGAAGGTTCCGGGGACTCCCCGTTGGTCCAAGGTTTCAACAAATTCGACGTGCCGCTGCTCAAGGATATTCCTTTGCTCGGTGAAGCGTTGTTCAAGAACGTATATCCGACAACCTATCTGGCGATCGTATTTGTTTTCCTGACGTATTACATCATGTTCAAAACACCTTTCGGTCTTCGGTTGCGTTCCGTGGGCGAGCACCCGAGTGCAGCGGATACTGTCGGTGTGAAAGTTCGCCGTTACCGTTATGTTGCGGTGATGATCAGTGGCGCGCTCGCAGCAGTTGGCGGGGCGGCCATTACATTGACAACGACAGGAACGTTCTCCCATAATACGGTATCCGGACAAGGGTATATTGCGATTGCAGCCATGATCTTTGGTAAATGGAACCCGATCGGTGCCTTTGGCGCGGCCGTATTCTTCGGTTTCTCGCAAGCGATCCGGAACTATGTACAGTTGTTCGAATGGACGCAAAGTATTCCCCAGGAAATTATTTATATGCTTCCATACCTGCTCACACTGATTGTGCTGATTGCTGCGGTAGGGCGTTCTTCCGCGCCATCCGCATTGGGCGAACCGTACGATCCCGGGAAAAGGTAGTTTCACCGACAAAGGTGAACATCACCATATCAGGTTTTACCATAAAGGGCCCGCGCTTGCGGGCCTTTTTCTGTTACATTCATTTGTTTGGAAGCCGCTCAACAGGGTAGGGGGAATCCCCCAAATTTTTGGGCATGGACAAAGAAACAGGCGAACCATGCTTTGGACGAATACACTGTTTTGAACGATCCGAGGAGGAGGGGAAAGTATGAGATCACGAATTACGCGTACTGATGCGATGAAGTTTGTTGGCCAAAATATCGTTGCGGTCAAAAAGGACGGAACTCGGGTTACTGGAAGACTGGTGAAGATATCCGGAAACAAGCTTGTGTTGAAACGCATAGACGGCAAAAAGGTTCGCACAAAAGCAATTTTGCCACTCGTTTTATTTGATTTGTTGGCTATTGCAACCTTGCCGTATGCTTATGGCCCTGGTTATGGAGCACCTGGACCAGGTTATGGGCCGGGTCCGAAACCGGGATGTGGAGCGGGGTATGGCCCTGGCTATGGGGCCGGGTACCCTGGGATTGGTCCTGGCTTCAGTCCTTATGGACCAGGCCCGCGTCCACCAGGATTTTACTAAAGACGATTGATTTCGCCCTTCCGGTCGAATGAATTATACCGATAGACGGTTGTTTGGGGGAGCAGAGGCGGCGACAAGGACCACGAAGGACGGCAAATGCCTAAATTGGTTTCGGGGAGACGGCGAAGAGTGCTCCTCTTTTCGAGCTCAGATGTTTTTTTCGAGCTCAAAGCAGCGGCTGATCATGATATATCGGATGATGCGATATCCTTGTTTTTGATAAAACTGAAGTCCTTTCATATTTCCTTCGTCCACCATGACTTTGGATATTTTGCAGCCGCGTGATGTGGCGAATGTTTCTGCTTTATGCAGGAGCGTTTGCCCGTATCGTTTGCGCTGTTCTTTGGCGGAAACGGCCATCATGTCGATGTACAGCAGCTCGCCATGCATGAGAAGATGGATGAAGGCCAAGGCTTCTTTGTCGGGACTCGGAGAAATCACGAAGGTCATGCCCCTGCTCATCCGCAGGGGTATTTCTTTGCGAATTTTGTTGATATCGTTCTCACCCATATGGGACAACGGAACAAGTTCGGTATCGATTAACCGCATGATGGCGGCATCGTCCAGTTTGGATTTGCGCTGTCGAATGACCATGCCGGGCCTCCTTTCGTAAGAGGTCTTGGTGCTCGTATATTTTATGCCTGGATGAAGTTGAAAGGTGACTGAATGAAAGAGTGAAAATGGGTTATGTTAAACGATGGAAGCGTTGAAAGAAATGCTTAAGCTATGTCCTGTTCCCAATATTGCGTATTGGATTCAGGGAGAAAAATATTTTCATTTTGGAAAGCGCTGCGGGAAAGCGCCGTGTTTGTTACGAGCATATGAAACGGGCGTTCTGAAATTAATTAAAATCAGGTATTGACTTATCTGCTGCCGGGGTCATATAATGTTCCTAACATTTAACGAGAATATTTTATCGGCTATGAAGAGGACGAAGTTTTAAGGGCTCTTTTGCTCAGAGAGTGGCTGGATCTGCTGAAACCACCACCATTACCCCTTATATACGAGCTCACCTCGGAGCTGTTTTCCTGAAAAGCAATGGAGATCATTCCTTGCCTATTAGGGGGAATCGTATGCCTGCGTTACAGGCAACAGGTACGGGAACGACTTTGATCGTTTTACGTCATCGTCTTTTTAGTACCTGGTAAGGTCCGTTATTGCGAAATAGCGGGCAAAGTTGGGTGGTACCACGGAAGAACAACCTTTCGTCCCTCGCAAGCATCATTATGTTTGCAGGGATGGAAGGTTTTTTTTGTAACTTCAAATGTCAGAATGGTGTAAATTCCGAGAGGAGGATGACTGATGGGAGCTCATATTCCAGAAGTACGATCAACAGATGAATTACGTGAAAAATGGATGAAGCCGGAGGTCATTAGCGGTTCTGAAATTTTGCTGAGAAGCTTGCTGCTGGAAGGCGTCGAGTGTGTCTTTGGATATCCGGGCGGTGCCGTATTATATATCTACGATGCGATGTACGGCTTCGAAGATTTCAAACATGTGCTTACGCGCCATGAACAAGGTGCCATTCACGCAGCAGACGGTTATGCGCGGGCAAGCGGCAAGGTTGGCGTGTGCATCGCGACTTCCGGGCCGGGGGCGACGAACCTGGTTACAGGCATTGCCACGGCTTATATGGATTCCGTACCGCTCGTCGTTATTACGGGGAATGTCGTTTCCAGCTTGATTGGCTCGGATGCATTCCAGGAAGCAGACATTACCGGCATTACGATGCCGATCACGAAACACAGCTATCTGGTCAAAGATGTCGAGGATCTGCCGCGTATCATTCACGAAGCATTCCACATCGCGAACACAGGACGCAAAGGCCCGGTGCTTATCGACATTCCGAAAGATGTTTCGGCCAATAAAACGTTGTTCGAACCACTGACAGGTCCGGTTACGCTGAGAGGATACAATCCAACGACGGTACCGAACAAGCTGCAGATCGATCGTCTGGCCCAAGCGATTCAGGAAGCGGAACGTCCAATGATCATCGCTGGCGGCGGTGTCGTTTACTCGGGCGGACATGAAGCGCTGTTGGAATTCGTGGAAAAAACGGGCATTCCGATTACGACAACATTGCTTGGACTTGGCGCTTTCCCAAGCGGTCATGAACTGTGGACGGGAATGCCGGGCATGCACGGAACGTACACGTCCAACCAAGCCATCCAGCAAGCCGATTTGCTGATCAACATCGGGGCACGCTTTGATGACCGGGTAACGGGCAAGCTTGACGGCTTCGCACCGCTTGCAAAAATCGTGCATATCGACATCGACCCGGCAGAGATCGGTAAAAACGTTGCCACTGACATTCCGATCGTAGGAGATTGCAAAACGGTTTTGGAATTGGTCAACAAGGAAGTTCAACGTGCAGAACGTGCGGATGCCTGGAGAGATCAGATCAAGCAGTGGAAACAGGAAAAACCTTATCGTTACAACGATTCGAACGAAGTGCTGAAACCGCAATGGGTTATTGAAATGCTGAATGAAACGACCAAAGGCGAAGCCATTGTAACAACGGACGTCGGTCAGCATCAAATGTGGGCGGCCCAGTATTACAAATTCAACCAACCACGTTCATGGGTAACTTCAGGTGGTTTGGGAACGATGGGCTTTGGATTCCCGTCGGCGATCGGCGCGCAGATGGCAAACCCTGACAGGCTGGTTATTTCCATCAATGGCGACGGCGGCATGCAAATGTGTTCCCAAGAGCTTGCAATTTGTGCGATCAACAACATACCGGTCAAAATCGTCATCATCAACAACCAAGTGCTCGGTATGGTTCGTCAGTGGCAGGAGCTCATTTACGACAACCGCTATAGCCACATCGATCTGGCAGGAAGTCCGGATTTCGTAAAATTGGCTGAGGCTTACGGCGTTAAAGGCCTTCGTGCAACCAACAAAGAAGAAGCGCAGCGTGCTTGGCAAGAAGCCTTGGACACAGACGGTCCGGTCGTTGTAGAATTTGTTGTAAGCAAAGAAGAAAATGTGTATCCGATGGTTCCGCAAGGAGCAACGATCAATCAAATGCTGATGGGAGATGCTGAGGAATGATAAGACATACGATATCGATTTTGGTCAACGATCAGCCTGGTGTCCTGCAGCGTGTTTCTGGATTGTTCGGTCGACGCGGTTTCAATATTGAAAGCATTACAGTAGGTCAATCGGAAGAGCCGGGATTGTCCCGGATGGTCATTGTGACGGTCGGCGATGACAAAACGATCGAGCAAATCGAGAAACAACTGTACAAAATTATTGATGTCATCAAAGTTGTAGACTTTAGCATCAAGCCAATGGTTGCCCGCGAGCTCGCTTTGATCAAAGTGAAGTCCGAACCGGCGGAACGTCCGGAAATTATGGGCGTCGTAGAAACGTTCCGCGCAGCGGTCGTGGATATCGGTCCAAACAGCCTGATGGTTCAAGTGGTTGGGGATACCGACAAAATCGATGCGATGATCGAGCTGCTCAAGCCTTATGGCATTCGCGAATTGTCCAGAACCGGCGTAACGGCCCTTGTTCGGGGAAATGCATAAAGCGCATCGAGCAATGAGGATTCCTCCTCACCCGCGAATGTAAACGAATAAGTTAACCAATGGATTGATACAAGCTAACATTTTAGTGATGTAACGCTTGAAAAGAGAGATACATCCCCGCTTTAATGGGCGGGTGTCTGAATGGATCGAAGCATGTAAACCCCATGCATCACGGTTTCGTCGGCTATGGTCCACGGTCCCTTGAGACACCCGCTCATTATTGAAGGGTTCTTTACAAAATAAAGGAGGACTTAAAACATGGCAGTTACTACTTATTATGAACAGGATGCAGAGCTTAGCGTATTGAAAGGAAAAACGATCGCCGTTATCGGTTATGGTAGCCAAGGCCATGCCCAAGCACAAAACTTGCGCGATAGCGGACTGAATGTGGTTATCGGACTTCGCGAAGGTAAATCGTACGATGCTGCAAAAAACGACGGCTTTGAAGTATTGTCTCCGGCAGAAGCAACAAGCCGCGCTGACGTGGTTCAAATCTTGCTGCCTGACGAAACACAAGCGGCTGTATACAAAAACGAAATCGAACCAAACCTGAAAAAAGGCGCAGCTTTGCTCTTCTCCCACGGTTTCAACGTTCATTTCGGCCAAATCGTTGCTCCAAAAGACAGCGATGTATTGCTGGTAGCTCCTAAGTCCCCTGGCCACATGGTACGTCGTACGTACGTGGAAGGATTTGGCGTACCTGGCTTGATCGCGATCGAGCAGGATGCAACAGGCAAAGCCAAAGAAATCGGCCTTGCTTATGCAAAAGGTATCGGCTGCACGCGTGCAGGCGTGATCGAAACTTCCTTCCGTGAAGAAACAGAAACAGATCTGTTCGGTGAGCAAGCTGTTCTGTGCGGTGGCGTAAGTGCCCTTGTAAAAGCAGGATTCGAAACGCTGACAGAAGCAGGATATGCTCCTGAAATGGCATACTTCGAGTGTCTGCATGAGCTGAAACTGATCGTTGACCTGATGTACGAAGGCGGTCTGGCTAGCATGCGCGACTCCATCAGTAACACGGCTGAATACGGTGACTATGTAACGGGTCCTCGCGTCGTAACTGAAGATACGAAAAAAGCAATGAAAGAAGTGCTTTCCGATATCCAACAAGGTAAATTCGCTCGCGACTTTATCCTTGAAAACCAATCCGGTCGTGCGTTCTTGACAGCAACTCGCCGCAACGAGTCCGAGCACCCAATCGAAGTGGTTGGCGGTCAATTGCGTGAAATGATGCACTGGATCAAAAAGTAAGTCCTGTTTTCATTTGATCTTAATCTTACAGCTTCAACGGAAAATAGCGGCCATGCTTATGCGTGGGCCGCTATTTCTGATACGAGAAAGGTACCGTAAGGAGAGAAGATGCCATTACGTCCTCTGTCGACCAGCACAAAAATAAAGTCTGACCCGGCTTTTTTGCATAAGGGTCAGACTTTACTTACGTTAATTGCGTTATATGATAAATGCTATTGCCTAAATCTGTTCATGCACAGCAGACGTTACCAAGCATAAGCGTTTGGTGCGTGTCCACCAGGCCCTGGGAAAATCTCGTCCAGGCGCTTGAGCACTTCCGCATCGAGCGTAACCTCAAGGCATTTGAGCGCCGTTTCGAATTGCTCCAAGGTACGTGGACCGATAATCGGTGCGGTAACCGCCGGGTTGGCGGCAACCCAGGCCAGGGCGACGGTATCCTGCGGTTCGCCAAGCTCGCGGCACAGGGCGGCGAATTGTTCCAGCTGCTGCTGCTGATGGTCGATGCGTTCCGCAATGCCGCTGCTGCGTGAGCCTTCCAGCTTCTGGAGCGCGTTGCGTCCGAGCAATCCGCCATCCAGCGGGCTCCACGGAATGACGCCAAGCCCGAGCTCTTTGGCGGCAGGCAGCACTTCCAGTTCCGGCAAACGGCAATTTAGGCTGTATTTGTGCTGTTCGGACACCAGGCCGAGAAAATGGCGGTTTTTGGCTTCGCTCTGGGCAATGGCAATCTGCCAAGCGGCGAAGTTGCTGGAACCGACGTAACCGATTTTTCCTTGATGGACGGCATTCTCGAACGCTCCCCACAGCTCGTCCCAAGTAACGGCAGGGTCCACATGATGCATCTGGTACAGTTCGATATGATCCGTTTGCAAACGGCGGAGGGAGCCTTCCAGATGGCGCCTGATTTTATATGCAGAGAGACCGCTTTCATTGTTGGGACCATCGGTGTCGTCGTGCATGGAGCCGTATACCTTGGTGGCAAGCACGACTTTTTCCCGGCGGTTGCCGCCTTGTTTGAACCAGCGCCCGATGATTTCCTCCGTTAGCCCGGAGTTTTCTCCCCACCCGTAAATGTTGGCCGTGTCGAAGAAGTTGATTCCGGCGTCCAATGCCGCATCCATAATGCGGAAAGCTTCCTTTTCATCCGTAGCGGGTCCAAAGTTCATCGTGCCGAGACAGATCCGGCTTACCTTGAGTCCTGATTTTCCCAAGTACGTGTACTGCATGATTACAATCCCTCCTGTACTAACCTGAAATGGAATTACCGTTTCCATTGTAACCCATACGGAAGGGGACGAACAACGACGCTCACTCTCTTATAGGCAAAATCTATTAAAGTCATAGATTGTATATCTTGGTCAAATGGACGTGTAATATGATAAAAAGGAGAGAGTTGATTCAACGATACGTTTGAAATGAATGAAACGATGTAAGGAGAGGACAACCATGGCAGATGTAAAAAAGATTGCAGTTATCGCGGGTGACGGAATCGGACCCGAAGTTGTGGCCGAGGCGGAAAAAGTATTGAAACGCACCGAGGAAGTATTTGGTTACCGTTTTGAAACAGAGCATGCTCTGTTCGGCGGAATCGCCATCGATGAGAAAGGAACCCCGCTTCCTGAAGAAACGCTGGCTGTATGTAAAAGTGCTGACGCGGTTCTGCTTGGTGCCGTTGGCGGTCCGAAATGGGATAATAACAGCAAGGAGCTTCGCCCGGAAACCGGTTTGCTCGGCATTCGCAAAGAGCTTGGCTTGTTCTCGAACCTGCGTCCGGCGGTCGTGTTCGATTGCCTGAAGGATGCTTCCACGCTTAAACCTGAAGTGTTGGAAGGAACGGACCTGATGGTCGTACGGGAACTGACGGGCGGGATTTACTTCGGGGAGAAGTTCAGACGCGAAAGCGATCAAGGTCAAGAGGCCGTGGATACATGTGCTTATAATGTTACGGAAGTGGAAAGGATCGTCCGCCAGGCATTCGAAATCGCGCAAGGACGCCGCAAAAAGCTGGCTTCCGTAGACAAAGCGAACGTGCTCGAAACCTCCCGCCTCTGGCGCGAAGTCGTTAACCGCGTGGCTCCGGACTATCCGGACGTTGAACTGGAGCATGTATTGGTCGACAACTGCGCGATGCAATTGCTGCGCCGCCCGGCCAGCTTTGACGTGATCGTTACGGAAAACATGTTCGGCGACATCCTTAGCGATGAAGCAGCGATGCTGACCGGTTCGATCGGCATGCTCGCCTCCGCGTCGCTGGGTGAAGGCAGCTTTGGCCTTTATGAGCCGGTGCACGGCTCCGCTCCGGATATCGCCGGCCAAGGCTTGGCGAATCCGATCGCTACCATTCTTTCGCTCGCCCTGATGTTCCGTACAACGTTCGGTTATGCGGAAGGCGCCGATGCCATCGAAGCGGCCGTATCCGAAGTGCTGAATGCCGGACACCGCACGAGTGATATCGCCGTGGACAAGAGTGCGGCGATCAGCACCACCGAGATGGGCGACCTGATCGTTGCAGCGATCAAAAAACAAGCTTAATATGTATTGACCGTTCAAGCAGCCTTTTGCTTTCCGACAGGATCGTAGAGGGCTGCTTGTTTTCACGATTGCTGCACAGAATGTCAATAAATTTTCTTATTTATAATAATTATAAAAAAATAACGTTTATAATCTTGACTTTGATAAGTCCGAATGATAACATTTTAAATGTACTCGTTATGCGGTACACAACATCATTCATCGCAGGACAAGCGACATAGCGTGTCCTGATCTAAGCACTCCGCAAGGAGGCTTACATAATCCCAAAGGAGGAATTTTAGTTATGGCAGAACGTTTGGTTGGCAGACCAGCACCTGATTTTGCAATGGAGACAGTAACAGGAGACGGACAAGAATTTGGTTCCGTTAAACTGTCCGATTACCGCGGTAAATGGCTCGTATTTTTCTTTTATCCTTTGGATTTCACATTCGTGTGTCCTACTGAAATCACTGCTTTGAGCGATGCTTACGAGCAATTCAAAGCTTTGGATACCGAAATTCTCGGCGTGAGCGTTGACTCCGTGCACAGCCACAAAGCATGGATCAACACGCCTAAAGACAGCAACGGTTTGGGCCAACTGAACTTCCCGCTGGCTTCCGATATCACGAAACAAGTTGCTAAAGATTACGGCGTTCTGATCGAAGAAGAAGGCGTTGCATTGCGCGGGCTGTTCATCATCGATCCAGAAGGCGAATTGAAATACCAAGTGGTGAACCACAATGACGTAGGCCGCAGCGTTGAAGAAACGTTGCGCGTACTGCAAGCATTGCAATCCGGCGGATTGTGTGCAATGAACTGGAAACCAGGCGACAAAAACCTGTAAGCCGAATCAACTTGAACAATACAAGTTCAAGCCCTCACCCCGTAAGGGATGAGGGCTTTTTGCACCCTTTTTGTGAAAATTGCCCATGATTGTTGTTTAATAGAAGATAAATACGTGTTATTAATGTAAAATATAAATGTTAGGTATTTGGGGCTTCAAAAGAGGAATCGCTCCATGTAGAGTCGAATAGGGTATGAAAACCAGAATCATGTTGAACCATTGCTGAACATACTATTTTATAAATGTTGAATACGGATGAAACCATCCCCGGACGGAAGAGCCAGAGATACCCAGAAAGTCAATATCGGTTAATTTTCGGCACGTTAGAAGGAGGATGAACAAGAATGAGTTACTGCTGTGGGGCTAGTATGGTGGGAACAAAGGGCACACTGAAGCACTACCGAACCCAGGTTCATAATGTTCCCCTGCTGTTTTGCCCGGTATGCCACCGGGTCGAGGTGCATTACAAAGTGGAAAACGAATATGAGATTTTGGCTGAATACGCGCATGGAGACGGTGCTTCCGAAATCGACTTTCAAGACTACGTCACCGAGGACGAAGACGCCATCTTCGAAAACTGCATCAGCAGGGAAAGCGAGGATGCGCTTGTCATTGTACAGCGCCAGATCGACATGTCGCTTGATTTGCTGCGGCTTGCCAAGGAAATGAAGGATGAGAAGTGGGAAAGCGAGCTGAAACGACGCCTTGCCGTTATGAGTCAGCGCAGATTGAAGATTCAGCATAACAAAAGTGGACTCTAGGTGATGCCTTTATCCGCTGAATAGATGTTTTTTTCTGAAGCGAAGCGGATTCGCAGTTTGCGGATTGGCTTCGCTTTCATGCATTCATTTTGAATACAGCCGTCCGCCGATTCGAGTTTTTTCTTAAAATAATTTCCATTCGACACTTTCTCCGATTGACTCTCTTCCATAAACTTGTCTATGATAAAAACAGACTTGCGAAAGTGGCGGAGCAAAAATTGGTTTGTTTTTTGGAATAGGATAAGCTTAGAATGGAACCTTCATCTTATTTTTCGGGATCGTTTACTGGTTACCGGGAATGCAGAGCAGCCTGAGTTCCGGACATGCAATCCATATTTCGGCTAAGCTCCCTTAATGAAAGGGCACCGGTAATGAACAACAAAAATCGGCCCTTCCTGTTTCTGTGATGATATGATGTCCGAATGGCAAGTTTATCATTTACGTGAAAAGGAGGAACCTGACATGATTAGTGAATTTCAGGAAACAGTGATTCAACCAACAAACGGGCTTCCTAACGTGCATCTGGATAATAATAAGTATGAGAATGTGCTGGAGCATCTGGATAGCGGGATCATGTTGTTTGACAGCAACGGTGTTCTGACATTCATTAATGTTCAGATGGCGAAACTGTTGGAGCTGCCCAGAAGTTTGTTGAGTGGCTGCACCCTGATGGAAATGCTGCATCATCCGCAAATGAGCCGATACAAAAAAAAGAAGATCCTGCGTATTTATCGGGAGACTATCTTTCACCGTAAGCGCTATCATGAGCTTATTGATGAGTATGGAAGGCATTGGCTGGTTACCGTAACCTATGGCGACCAGATGGATGGAGATTTTTTATTCAGCGTTAAGGACGTGTCCGACTATAAACAAATCGAACAAACCGCTTATCAAAATGACAAGCTTGCGATGCTGGGACGTATTTCGGCTTCGATCGCCCATGAGATCCGCAATCCGCTAACGGCCATCCGCGGCTTCATCCAGCTGCTCCGTCCCCATCTGCTGCAGCTCGGCAAGGATGAATATGCCCGAATCATACTGACCGAGATCGATAGGGCGAATGATATCATTTATGAATTTCTGAACTCTTCGAAGCCTTCGGCACCTCAGAAGACCATTATGTCCGTGGATTCCCTACTGAAAGAAGTGGTATTGCTCACAGAGAGCGAAGGTTTAATGAAGGGATGCGAGATCACGCTGGATGTGGCGACCGATGCGTCGATGAATGTGTCCATTGATGTCAAGCAAATTAAGCAGGTTATTCTGAATATGGTAAAAAACGCGATGGATGCCATCGAAGATGTAGGGGAGGAACATGCGGGGCTCATTCGCATTTCCACGGCCATAGAAAACCGATACGTTAAAATCTCCATCGCCGATAACGGACAGGGCATGGACCATAACACGCTTGTTCGCTTGTTTGATCCGTTCTTTACGACTAAAGAAAGCGGAACCGGACTTGGACTGTCGGTCAGTTACCGAATCATCAAAAACCATGGAGGCACGATTGCAGTTGAAAGCCAAAAGGGCGAGGGGACCCTTTTTATCATCAAGCTGCCACTGGTGTAACCCATGCCAAACAACAGGAGTCCGGCGAATTTGGCGGATGCCTGTTGTTTTTTTATTGGATGAAATGAGTTATCGTTATAAGGAATACGTTTACATAAATAGCGTTTTTGGAGAAAGGAAGGTAGGTGCGTCTTGGATATTCGGGAAATGGAACAGTTGAAAAATCATGTGTTGGAGCATGTCGGGCAAGTGATTGTAGGCAAAGATTTTACGGTGGAGCTGGTGTTGACGGCGATGGTTGCGTCAGGGCATGTGCTGCTTGAGGATGTGCCCGGCACGGGGAAAACGATGCTGGCCAAATCGATCGCTGCTTCGGTGGATTGCTCCTTTCAGCGCATTCAGTTTACGCCGGATTTGTTGCCATCCGATCTGACGGGCATTCACTTTTTCAATCAAAAGCAAGGGGATTTCGAATTCCGGAAAGGCCCTTTGTTCGCGAATTTCGTCCTTGCCGATGAAATCAACCGAGCCACACCGCGTACCCAGTCCAGTCTGCTGGAATGCATGGAGGAGGGCCAAATCAGCATTGACGGCATAACCAAACGGCTTGAAAAGCCGTTTGTCGTGATCGCGACCCAAAATCCAGTCGACAATCAAGGAACGTTCCCGTTGCCTGAGGCGCAGATGGACCGTTTCATGATGAAAATCCGTATGGGATATCCCAGTTTGGATGAAAGCGTCGAGATTTTGAGACGTACCGTGGCGGGGAGATCTGCAGCTGCCTTAACCGCAATCGTCACGAGGGAGCGGTTACTGCAGGCTCAAGAAGCATATCGTTCCGTGCGAATCGAGGAAGATCTGCTGCGATACATTACCCGTTTGGCGGAAGAGACCCGCAGCCATCCCGAACTGTCTCTCGGAGTCAGCCCCCGTGGAGCACAGGCGCTGCTAAAAGCTAGCCAGGCTTGGGCAGCGCTGCATGGCAGGGATTATGTGCTTCCTGATGATATCAAGCTGCTGGCCAAGCCCGTGCTGGCCCACAGATTGGTGCTGCGGAACAGAGTGCGCCAACAGGAAGGCATGGCGGAACGCATCATTGACGATCTGCTTGGACGAATCGACGTACCTACTGAAAATGCCGCTCTAGGCAGTGGGCGATAAGATGGCACTGCTATGGCTAATCGTTGTTGGAGGGGTTGTCATCGGACTGCATGGTCTGGTGTTTGGGCGCCCGGCTCTGCGAAGGATGGCATATGCCAGGGAATTCAGCAAAAGGCGTTGTTATGCCGGGGAACAGGTTGAAATGATTGAAACGATCGCTAACGAGAAGCGTTTCTCGGTTCCTTGGCTCAGATTGGAGGCCATGATGCCAGGCTCGTTTATATTTCGAAGCGGCTCGGGTGTGGATATTAGCCAGGGAGACATCTATCAGAACCATAAAAGCATATTTACGTTAAAACCATTTACCCGCATTACCCGGAGGCATCCTTTTACATGCGCCCGTCGCGGGATTTACACCATGAATACGGTCACGATGACGGGAGGAGACTTGTTTGGGTTATGGAGTTTCTCCAAACCGCTGCCCGTGGAACTCTCTATGGTGGTATATCCTGCTTTGGTCGCTGAAGAGGATATGCCGGCCATATATCAGATATGGCAAGGCGAGGTGGAGGTCTCGCGCTGGATCGTGGAGGACCCGTTCCTTATTTTAGGGGTGAGGCCATATGGCCCGACGGATCCGATGAATCGGATTCATTGGAAGGCAAGCGCGCGAACCGGCGAGCTGCAAGTGTATAAACAGGGATGGTCGGCTGATCCGCAGTCATGGATTATCGTGAACGTTCAGGAATCGGCAGAAATGTGGAGCGTGGTGACCCGCCCGGACGTAATCGAACGCGCGCTAAGTTATGCAGCCACGGTTGCAGGAGATGCTGTCCGCAGGGGGCTTCCTGTCGGTTTCGCGCACAACGGCTATCGGGCCAAAGGGGGACAGGATCCGCTGCGCATTGAACCGGACTATGGAACGCCGCACCTGGAACTGCTGCTGGAGGCCATGGCTGAGGTAGAGCTCAAATGCATTACCCCAATGGAACAGTTTCTGCGGACCGAAGCAGAATATGGTGAACTTGCCGAGCAGGCGTACAGCTATCTCCTGATCACATCTTATGTTTCCGAAGCGATGGAGCGGGAGATTGCACGTTTGCAGGAACAGGGACACAAGGTGACTATTCTTCCTGTCGTCGAGGTACAGACTGACAGCAGGGCGGTGAGTGCGTGACAAAGGTTGAATTTTTTTCCGACGATCGTTGGTTCTGGCGTTCATTGTGGGCAGTATGGCTGCAAGGCATTTATATGTACCCGCTGCTTGTTGTCACCGGGCTATACTCAGGCACGCGTCTGCCTTTCATTCTCTTGATGGTTCATGGCGGGGCAGGACTGCTGGGCGTAATCGTAGGGAGAAGATATAGGGGGACACGGAGAAAGGCATGGTTGCGCTTGGGCGCGTCATTCGTCATGGGCATGTTGGCCATGGTTGTTGCCTTGCCATTCTCATTACCCTTGTTGGATCTGGTTTCAGTGGCGGTATGGGGAGCATTCGCCGCATATATGGGATTGACTCCCGTGCCTGAACTGAGATCCACGTTGAGCTGGAGGCTGCAAATGTTTGGCGTCGCTGGAGCAATTGTGGCAAGTGCCGTCTCCAGTCTGGAACCTTTCCGTGTTTTGCAGCCGTATAACAACACGCTCTATGTATCGGGGGGGATCAGCTTTGTTGCCTGGTTGCTTGGCATTTATTTCGCCCAACTGGACCGGGCCATGCTGAACGACGGCAATCGGAGAATGGTGCTGAAGGAATTTGTCAGGGCCAATCATGTTCGTTTGCTTGTCCTGTTGGTCGTGATTGGCGCCATTGGAGCTTTTCCAAGCTTGGCCGCCTGGCTGGTTCCGCTGCGAGACCGTTTGCTGTCTTGGATCCGATCGCTATTGGGTTCGTCTTCTTCCTCTGAACCGCCTCCGCCTCCTTCCGCTGCCAATGAGCCGTTGATGTTTCCTGGTGAAGCCGAGGGTTCGCCGGGAGAGCCGTCCATGCTGTGGAATATTCTCGGTTGGGCAGTCTTGGGACTCGTCGCAGTGGTTATCGTCTGGCTGGTTGTGCGCTTGGGCAAAAGAGTGTTCATCAAATGGGTTGAGCGTTTTAAACGTTGGCTGGAACCTGCCGAATCCAAGAAAGAGCCGATTACCGCTTATATGGATGTCAGCGAATCGCTGCAAGTGCCTGCGAAGAAACGAAAACCATGGTTTCGGAAAAAGGATTCGCTGCCGTCGGAAGATGCTGAACGTGTGCGTTATTATTACGGGCGCTGGATCAGAAATGCCAAGCGGTTGGGTGTGCGCTTACCGGATTCCTCAACCCCTTTGGAGGCGGCTGAGGTCATCGGTCGTGAGCGGGGCACCCATAAACGGGAGGAAAGCAGGCTGACCGAGGTTTTGCCGCATGCTTATAATGAAGTGCGATATGGAAATAAAGTTCCGGACCATGAGGCGCTGAAGGAAATCGACCGGATCTGGAAGTCCGAAAGAGCAAAATAAACCCGTAATCCCTTTACTTTTCTTGTGTCGTTCAAGTATCATGAGAGGAATACACAAGATGGTGAGAAAAGGAGCAAATAAATGAAGACAAATCATAGCAAAATTGTGGATTGTACGATCCGTGACGGCGGATTGGTCAATAACTGGGACTTTAGCGTGGATTTCGTTCAGCGGTTGTATGCCGGATTGAACGAAGCCGGCGTTGATTATATGGAAATTGGCTACAAAAATTCTCCCAAACTGCTCAAAGGCGCAGAAAACGCGGGTCCATGGCGTTTCCTGAACGATGATTTCCTGCGCAAAGTCATCCCGAACAAAGGCAACACAAAGCTGTCTGCTCTGGTTGATGTCGGCCGCGTGGACGAGAGCGACATTTTGCCCCGCAGTGAAAGCATGCTGGATTTGATTCGCGTGGCATGCTACAGCAAAGATGTGGACAAGGCGCTTGATCTGGTACAAACGTTCCATGATCGCGGATATGAGACAACGCTGAACATCATGGCATTGTCCAACGTGATGGAAAATGAATTGTTGGAATCGTTTGAACTGATCAAAGAAAGCTCGGTGGATGTAGTCTACATCGTGGATTCCTACGGCAGCTTGGATCACAATGACATGAAATACCTGGTGGAGAAATTCAAAACGCATCTGCCGAACAAACGTCTGGGCGTGCATACGCACAACAACATGCAGCTTGCCTTCTCCAACACGCTGGTGGCTGCCGAGCTCGGCGTAGAACTGCTCGACGCCTCCGTCTACGGCATGGGGCGTGCAGCGGGCAATTGCCCGACCGAATTGCTCGTTGCGCATCTGAAAGGGACCAAGTACAACTTGCGTCCGGTGCTTGGCGTACTGGAGGAATTGATGGTTCCGCTCCGTGAAAAAGAAGAGTGGGGTTACATCTTGCCTTATATGATCACTGGAACGTTGGATGAGCACCCTCGTTCGGCCATGGCGCTTCGTTCGTCCGAGAACAAGGATAAGGTTGTCGATTTCTATGACAAGCTTACAACGCCAGAAGTGAATTTTGACAAATAAAATAGGTCCATTTGCTGTTGTAGAATTTGAAAACACGAACTTCCTCAGGGGGTTCGTGTTTTTTTTAGTTCTTATTTCCTTGGTTTTTAATATTTATATGAATAATTGTTCCTATAGGCTCATTTTTTTTAGTTCACGTCCGCAAAATAAAATGTTATTATGTACCAGATAGCATGTTAAACATGGGAATTGAACGTTAGTAGAAGAGAAATTGTCGAATGATGTAGAAAATTACGGTCATTCTTTCCGCGATGATCTCACTAACGGAGATTCCGACGTATGTTAGGGTTCAGCTTATTTCAGGATAGGTAATCCAGGGAAGGACAAAACAAGGCATGAAGGCTAATCTACAGGATCAGAGAATGGTAGGCTGGGTCGCCATTGGCGGTCTGATATGTTTCATCGCAGCTCAATGGTTTCGTTCCTCCGAAAGCTCTGATCTGATCGTATCGGCATATCCGGTTCTTATGTTATTGGGAGGGTTTGCAGCAGCTGCGGCGTGTATCGGCATATATAATCAGAGCTGGCTGTTCCAGACCCAGAAGCTGACCTTACGCCGAATTTCGTTAACGACATTGTTTTTGCTGATCGGACTGTTTGAACTTGTTCACATTGTGTCGTTTGCAGAGGGAATTCCGAACGGAGCGATGCTGGAATCGGAATTTTCGCTCAGAATGATGACATGGGGATCGCTGTTATGCGCATTGGGTTTGTTACTGATTTATGCGATGGGAGACAAGGAAGTTGCGTCTCCGCGCAAAATTTTGCTTTTTGGCGGAACGTTGGTGACTTTTGTCGTTTTGTATACGTTGGGCATTCAGGAGTGGAACGGGTTCCCTAAGCTGATGCAAGGCAGCGTCCTTAGCCCAACGTTTATGCAAATCCATTTTGCGATTGGATTGCTGTACGGCGTTGCGGCCATTATTTTGTTCGTTAAGTGGAAACAAAATAAAGAAGCTGAACTAGCCTCCCTTTTGTGCGGGGTCATGTTTTTTTTCTATGCGGAATGTTATTACGTTGCTGCAGTACGTTTTGATGATCTGAACTTGTGGTTTGGTCTGGTCAGCAATTGCCTCGGTTACTTTCTGATTCAAAAAGGACTTTATGTGTCCGTTGTGGATACGCCATTTCTCAAACAGCAGGTCGCCGAAGCCAAGATGAATTATATCGCTCATCATGACGATGTAACCGGGCTGCCGAACAGGCGTCGCCTGACGCAGCGTCTGAGAAGCATGATGGACGAAGCGGTGGAGAAAGAGCAGCTTGTCGGGGTTTTGGTCTTGAATATTAATCGTTTCAAAAACATTAACGATTCGCTTGGGCAGAAGGCGGCCAATGACGTTTTGCGCCAAGTAGGGCAATTGCTGAAAAACTCGGCTCTCCCCGACGAAGAAGTATTCGGGTTGGGGCGGGATGAGTTTGTCGTGACCATAACCGGATTTCCGGAAGCCGAAACGGCATTAAGGCGGGCGAGAACGGTCATGCAATTGTTCGAGAAACCTGTTCAAGTGGACGGAAACGAATACCATTTGACGCTTGGCGCAGGACTCGCCCTGTACCCTCATGACGGCGATTCGCCCGAAGAGATCATTCAAAATGCGGATACCGCGCTGCATTATGCGAAGGAGCAGGGCATAGAGCTGAACCGCTATGCCCATTCGATGCAGATGAAAGCGCTGGAACGGATGCAGCTCGAGAATGATCTGCGCAAGGCGCTTGATCGGGGGCAATTTTATCTGGTGTATCAACCTCAGGTTAATTTGGCGAGCGGCCTGATCGTAGGCATGGAGGCATTGGTACGATGGCAGCATCCGGAGAGAGGCTCGGTATCGCCAGCGGATTTTATTCCATTGGCCGAAGAGAGCGGGTTGATCGTTCCCCTTGGAGAATGGGTGCTCAGGGAGGCGTGCAAACAGAACAAGCTCTGGCAGGAGGCCGGTTATCGCAAGTTATGCGTATCGGTGAATTTGTCCATGAGGCAATTCAGGCACTCACATCTGTTGGACAATATCCGCAGCATTTTGGAGGAAACGGGACTTGATCCGGCATGGCTGGAATTGGAGATCACGGAAAGCATGACGTTTGATAAAGACCGTGCTTTTGAACAACTGCGCAATATTAAAGAGATCGGTGTTCACATCAGCATCGATGACTTCGGAACGGGCTATAGCTCCTTGCACTATCTAAAGGATCTGCCAATTGACCGGCTCAAAATCGACCGTTCTTTCGTCAACGAGGTGATGGTGGATCGCAACAATGCGGCAATTGTTTCGACCATTACTTCCATGGCCCATCACCTGCAGTTGAAAGTGACGGCGGAGGGCGTGGAAAATGAGGAGCAGCTGTCCTTTTTGCGTGACCAGCATTGCCATGAAGCACAGGGTTATTTTTTCAGCAAGCCGATCGAGGCTGCCGATTTCGAACATTTGTTTTTGCGCGATGCGGCAGGATAAGCATGGGGCAGCGGCGTGATGACGCTTCTGCCCATTTTGGCATGATCGACCATTCATCGAGCTAAAAACCGTTGCACGGGAAAGGTGGACATGATATATTGAATTATGTAAAAACGATGTTAAGCGCGTTGTCGGGACGTAGCTCAGCTTGGTAGAGCACCTGGTTTGGGACCAGGGGGTCGCATGTTCAAATCGTGTCGTCCCGATCTTTTTCATGCGGGTGTAGTTCAATGGTAGAACTCCAGCCTTCCAAGCTGGTAGCGTGGGTTCGATTCCCATCACCCGCTTTATGATGAGGCAGCACTCCAGCCCTTGCGACAGCAAGGGTTTTTTCGTGGTTTCACGAGATGGAGGGGAAGGGGCTTAAGAAGCTTCGCGGGAATGGGCTTTGCTTTTGGAGGAGTTTCTGATACAATGGCGGAGTAACGATACTACGCATGAATGAGAGGTAACCATACGTCCCATGAAGTAAGACACATGAAATCGAACCTTATGAACTGCACAGTGTTATTGACGCAGTCAGTCGCAGCGGCTGAGCAATGAGGGATTCGTGTGTCCAATTCGGCATTTGGGATCAGATATGGGAGTACAGTGTGCATATGCATGTTTGTACGCAGCACCCTGTTTTTAGGGTTGCTCTGTTCATGTCTTGGCGTATCCATATGTCCGTTTGAGATTTCATGTATTTTCGAATTGCCAGACCGCCGGCTGCTGCCGGTGGTTTTTTTGCTTTTTAATTCGAATTCAGGAAGGATGAGAGCTCATGACGACATTGGTACGCCTGCATGAAGTATCGAAGGATTGGAACGGGATGGAGTTGTTTTCAGGGTTGAGCCTGGAAATCAATGAAGGAGAACGGCTGGCGATTCTAGGCCGAAATGGATGCGGCAAAACGACGCTGCTGCGGATGATTCTTGGTGAAGAAGACGGCGGGGGGCGTATTGAACGGCACCTTCCCCAGCGGGAATGGAGTTATATGAGGCAGCGCTCCAGCATTGCTCCCGGGACGCTTGTACTGGATGCGGTGCGGCAGGAAAGCGGGGCGCTTCATGAAGTGAAATGTAAGCTGGAACGTTTGGAAAAACGCATGAGCAGCGGGGAAGGAGATAATGAGCAGCTGCTTGCCGACTATGCTGCGGCGTTGGAGCATTACGAGCGGTTGAACGGGTACATGTGGGAGACCGACGTGGAAAAAACATTGGGCAAGTTGGGGTTGACTCAGGAACACTGGAATCGGACATATGATTCCCTGAGCGGCGGGCAAAAAACTAAAGCGCGTCTAGCCGGCCTGCTGGTCAGCCGTCCCCGGTTCCTCATCCTGGACGAACCGACGAACCATCTGGATGAGGAGAGCATGCGCTGGCTGGAAGAATGGCTGGTTTCCTATGAAGGGACGCTGCTGTTTGTATCGCATGACCGGACGTTCATCGATCAGGTCGCCACGAGTGTCGTTGAGTTTACGAATAAAGAACTTACGAAATATAAAGGCGGATATTTGGATTACAAAACGTACAAGGAGCAGGAGCTGCGCAAGCAAGAAACGCTTTATCGCAACCAGGAACTGGAGCGAAAGGCATTGCAGGAGGCGATCCGCAATTATCAGCAGTGGTTCCATAAGGCGCACAACTCGGCAACCGATGTTGAGGTGAAGATTACCCAAAGCTTTTACAAAGCGAAAGCCAACAAAAACATATCCCGTTACCATGCCAAGCAGAAACAGTTGGATCGTTTGGAACGAGATCGGGTGGAAAAGCCGCGCGAGGCGCCCAAGCTGAACATGGAATTGCAAGTGAATACGCTTCACGCCCGGCAATTGCTTGCGATGGAAGGGGTCGATTTTGCCTATCCGGGCGGGCCGCCGCTGTTCAGCGATTTACGGTTTGCCGTGGAACGCGGCGACCGGTTGGCCGTGCGCGGGCCGAATGGTACGGGTAAAACAACACTGCTCAAACTGCTGATCGGCGAACTGGATCCGGTGCAGGGCCATGTAGCGCGCCATCCGCAATTGAAGATCGGTTATTTTTCGCAGGAGCTGGAAGGATTGCCCGAGGATGTTACGCTGCTGGACAGTCTGCTGACCCTGCCGTCCATGACGCAAAGCGCAGCGCGCACGCTTCTGGGATGTTTCCTGTTCTCGCGGGATGATGTGTTCAAGCGAATCGGAGATCTGAGTATGGGAGAGAAATGCCGGGCGGCGTTCCTGCGGTTGTACTTTGGCGGGGCCAATCTGCTCGTTCTGGATGAACCGACCAATTATTTGGACATCGATACGCAGGAAGTCATGGAGGATGTGCTGAAACGGGCTTCCGGCGCGTTGGTTCTTGTCTCCCATGACCGAATGTTGACGAAGGCGCTTGCCAATCGGCTGCTTGATCTGGAGCCGGGAGGCAAGGTACGCCGATTTGAAGGAAGCGTGGAGGAATTGGAGGAATCGTTGAAGCTGCGGGATAGCGCGTTGACCATCCGGGATGCCGACGACGAAAGACTGCGACTTGAACTGCGGTTATCCGAGCTGCTGTCGCCGTCCCTTCAGCCTGGAAAGGGAACGGTTGCCGATCCGGAACAGGAGGCCGGGCGTGCGGCGGAGACAGCCGAGATTCGGGAAATTCAATTCCGGCTCAAACAGTTGCAAAAGGGCTAACTTTTGCTTATAATTATGAACATTCAACGCTTGAGTTAACCTAAACCAACTTATGCAAACGTGATGATGGAGATAAGTAAGCAGTGCCTCTGGACAGGGAGGAAGCGCCGCGGATTGAGAGCGTTTCTGTAGAAAAGGGCTGTCGAAATTCACTCCGGAGCGGTTCCTTGAACATGGCTGCGTTCATTGCTGCCATCAGTAGGGGCAAACGGCTAACGGTCGTTATTCCGTTTAGAGTGAGACATACGGGCTGCGCGGTAAGCGGCGTGGCAGAACCGGATGTCTAACAAGGGTGGTACCACGGTCTTTTCGTCCCTTTATGGGGAGAAAAGGCCTTTTTTGTTGCAATAAAACCACATGAGGGGGCTGTTCACATGAAAGAACGTTTGGAGGCATTAAAGATCGAAGCGCTGGATCAATTGTCCAGTGTTAACGATCCGCAGACGCTTGGTGATCTGCGCGTAAAGTATTTGGGTAAAAAGGGCGCGTTGACCGAGATTTTGCGCGGTATGGGCGCGCTGAGCGCGGAGGAGCGCCCGGTCATCGGCCAAGTGGCCAACGACGTTCGCGGCGCCATCGAAGCCGTGATCGAGAGCAAACAGGAGCAGTTCACGAAAGAAGAGACCGCAAAACGTCTCCAATCCGAAACGATCGACGTTACATTGCCTGGCCGCCGTGGGCGCCAAGGCGGATTGCACCCGCTAACCAAAGTGGTGCAGGAAATCGAAGATATTTTCATCGGTATGGGTTACCGCGTAGCGGAAGGTCCGGAAGTCGAAACCGATTATTTCAACTTCGAGGCATTGAATCTGCCTAAAAACCACCCGGCCCGCGACATGCAGGATTCGTTCTATGTCACTGAAGAACTGCTGATGCGTACCCATACTTCTCCGGTTCAGGTTCGCTCCATGCAAGCGATGCAGGGTGAAGTGCCGCTGAAGGTCATCTGCCCAGGCAAAGTGTACCGTCGCGATGATGACGATGCAACGCACTCGTTCCAGTTCAACCAGATTGAAGGCATCGTGATCGGCGAAAACATTCGCATGAGCGACCTGAAAGGCACATTGCTGCAATTCGTACGCGAAATGTTCGGGCCTCATACGGAGATTCGCCTTCGTCCAAGCTTCTTCCCGTTCACCGAGCCAAGCGCTGAAGTGGATGTCACTTGCGTGCAATGCGGAGGCAGCGGCTGCCGGATGTGTAAACAAACAGGCTGGCTTGAAATTCTCGGTTGCGGCATGGTTCATCCTAAAGTGCTTGAAATGGGCGGTTACGACCCGGAAAAATACAGCGGCTTTGCCTTCGGCATGGGCGTTGAGCGTATTGCCATTCTGAAGTACGGCATCGACGATATTCGTCATTTCTACAACAGCGACCTGGCATTCCTTAAGCAGTTCGGGCGGTTGTAAGCGATAGAACCATACATTCTTCTGCGCGTGTCAGCATGATTTGGCATGATCGCGCCCAGGATCGAAACATCAAATATAGATTAAGGAAGTGAACGTGCATGCGAGTATCGACGGATTGGCTGTCTGATTATATTTCCCTGGAAGGCGTGGCGCCACAGGAGCTGGCGGAGAAAATCACCCGTTCCGGCATCGAGATTGACGTGGTGGAGAACCGCAACCAAGGCGTGAACAAGGTTGTTGTAGGTTATGTGAAAAGCAAGGAAAAACATCCGGATGCCGACAAACTGAACGTTTGCATCGTGGATGCTGGGCAGGAAGAGGATTTGCAGATCGTCTGCGGCGCGAAAAACGTGGATGCAGGCCAAAAAATCGCGGTTGCCCTTGTGGGTGCCAAATTGCCTGGCGGGCTGGACATCAAAAAAGCCAAGCTGCGCGGCGTTGTATCGATGGGCATGATCTGTTCGGCGAAAGAATTGGGTATGAACGACAAATTGCTGCCGAAGGAACAACAGGAAGGCATTCTGGTGCTGCCTGAAAATACCGAAATCGGAACGCCGATTGCCCAGGTTCTCGGTCTGGACGATCATGTCCTGGAACTGGACCTGACGCCGAACCGTTCGGATTGCCTCAGCATGCTGGGTGCGGCTTACGAAGTCGGTGCCATCCTGGGACGCGACGTGAAGCTGCCTGATCCGCAGCAGCATCTGGTGGAGATTTCGGATGCGGCGGCAAACCACATTTCGGTGCAAATTTCGGCTGCGGAGCAGTGTGCTCACTATGCAGCTCGCTATGTTACGGGCATCAAATTGGGAGCGTCCCCCCTCTGGATGCAAAATCGCCTGATGGCAGCGGGCATTCGCCCGATCAACAACGTCGTCGACGTAACCAACTATGTCATGCTGGAATACGGTCAGCCGCTGCACGCATTTGATGCGGATAAATTGGAAAAAGGGCACATTGACGTGCGTATGGCGCAGGAAGGCGAAACCATCGTGACGCTGGATGGCCAAGAGCGCAAACTGGAGCCGCATATGCTCTTGATTACGGATGGCGTGAAACCTGTGGCGATCGCCGGGGTCATGGGCGGCGAGAATTCCGAGGTTGCGGAAGGCACTGTCAATCTGTTGCTTGAATCTGCCAAGTTCGATGGCGGAACTGTACGGAAAACGTCGCGCCAACTGGGGCTGCGTTCCGAAGCGAGCCTGCGTTTTGAGAAGGAAGTGGATCCTGGAGCAGTCATTGCTGCATTGAATCGGGCTGCGGAATTGATCCAACGTTATGCGGGCGGCGAAGTTCATCAGGGGATCGTTCAGGCAGGAACGGAATCCGCAGAGAAACGCGTCGTGAAATTGTCGCTGGACAAACTCAACCGTTATCTTGGAACAGATCTGTCGCTGCTTGAGGTTAAAACGATCTTCGCCCGTCTGCACTTCGCCTGCGGCGATGCCGAACAAGGCATCCTGGACGTGGAAGTTCCGACGCGCAGAGGGGATATCACACTGGATGTGGACTTGTTCGAAGAAGTAGCACGCCTGTACGGGTACGACAACATTCCGACTACGCCGATCGAAGGGCCTACGACGCCTGGGGCATACACGCGCGCTCAAGCAATGCGCCGCACGATCCGCGGTTTGCTTGCAAACAGCGGCTGGCAGGAAATGATCAGCTACTCCTTCGTACATCCGGATAAGGCATCCTTGTTCCCGTCCCTGACGGCAGGCAGCAAAACGGTAAAATTGGCCATGCCGATGAGCGAAGACCGCAGCGTGCTCCGTACAAGCGTACTTCCGCAAATGCTGGATGCCGCGGTGTATAACATGAATCGGAAACAGGACTCCCTGGCGGTATTCGAAGTGGGCAGCGTGTTCTTCACGGAAGAGGAGCAGTTGACCAAACAACCGCATGAAATTCCGGTTTTGAGCATGCTGCTTACGGGCCATCGTGCTCCTCAACAATGGAATGCCGGTGCGGAAAAAGTCGATTTCTTCGATTTGAAGGGGGCTTTGGAGGAACTGTTTGCTTATCTGGGTCTGGAGAGCCGTATTCGTTTCGTGGCCAACCAGCCGGAAGGATACCATCCGGGACGTTCCGCATCCGTATATTTGAGCGATCTGCATGGCGGCGAGGATAAGCTGATCGGAACGATGGGCCAATTGCATCCGGAACTGCAATTGCAGTATGATCTTAATGATGTGTATTTGGCAGAGATCGGTCTTGAAGCGATTTACAGCGATGCGGATGCGGATATCCGTTACCGCGAGCTTCCGCGTTTCCCTGCGGTTGAACGGGATATTGCGGTCGTTGTCGGCAAAGACGTCGAAGCGGGAGCCATGCTCCATGCCATTCGTGAAGCAGCTGGGGAATTGATGCAAACCGTACAGGTATTCGACGTGTTCACCGGAAGCAAATTGGGAGACGACAAGAAGAGCGTAGCAATGGCTCTCGTGTACCGTCATCGCGAGCGCACGCTGACCGATGAGGAAATTACCGAGGTTCATTCCCGCGTCGTTTCGCGCCTGGAAGAACAGTTCGGCGCGGAGCTGCGCAAATAGGGACGAAGCATCTTCTCACTGAGTTAACAAACGAAGCCGTGCTGCCCAAGCGCCATGAAGACCGGACAGAGGGGGCTTTCGGTTCAGCCTCGCCTCTCACCTTCGGCTGAATGGATTGCAAATAAGCTGATTGTGGCCGCTAAAATAAGATGGATTTGCAAGGAAGACGGAACGTGCTTTAAATGAAGTCCCTCTTGAAATATCAGGAAGCCGATTCCTTGGCGCTTTTACTTTCTGATATTATGAAAAAGAATTAGCAGGAATTGCTTAAAGTCACATCGAATCCTTAGCATTAGAGGATTGATGTGACTTTTTTTTGCTGACAGCCAAGAATCAACATACAGACTTGAAGGAGGGCACAACTGTGACTACACCTGATCGTACTCGCGTCACCGTAGAGATATACGGGACTTCTTATAAATTGGTCGGCAGCAGTGCCGAATACATGAAACAAGTGGCCAGCTTGGTGGATGAACGAATGAATACCATCTCCAAAAACCACTCCCGCTTGGACACGCCGCGCATCGCGGTCCTCGCGGCTGTACATATGGCCGAGCAGTCGCTCCAGGCTCAGGAGATCCGGAATGAGCTGAAGATGTTGACCGGCGAACGGACGGAATTGAGAAACGAGCTTAATCGCTTGAACGCGATTCAGAGTGAACACCGCAAGGAACTGGAACAGCGTGATCAGGCCATTGCGGAAGCCATCAAACAAAAGCAGGAAGCCGAGCAGGCCCAAGCCAAAATGGCGGCGGACAACAAGGCGGAGATTGCACGATTGAATGCGATGTTGGAGCAGGAAAGGACCCGGTTTGCTGAACGCGAGAAATCGATGCAGGCCCAGCATGCTGCCCAACTTAAGCAAGAGGCCGAGAAGCAGCGGGCAAGGTTGAGGGAAGCAGAAGCGAAAGCAGCCAATCAGCTAAAAGAAGCGCAAGCTCAAGCAGCGGCGCAGCAAAAGGAAATGCAGAGCCGTGCTGCCGCAGAACTTCAACAGGCTCAAGCGAAGGCGGCGGAGCAGCTGAAGGCAGCGAAGGAGCAGCAGGCGCAGGCGGAAACGCGTCTGAAAGAAGCGGAAGCTCGCGCAGCTTCGGAACGCCAGCAGCTTGAAGCGAAAGCGGCGGAGCAGCTGAAGGCAGCGAAGGAGCAGCAGGCGCAGGCGGAAGCACGCCTGAAAGAAGCGGAAGCTCGCGCAGCTTCGGAACGCCAGCAGCTTGAAGCGAAAGCGGCGGAGCAGCTGAAGGCAGC
>NZ_JAVYAE020000001.1:0-938048 GCF_032334105.1 Paenibacillus hubeiensis | reverse complement strand
GAAGGAGCAGCAGGCGCAGGCGGAAGCACGCCTGAAAGAAGCGGAAGCTCGCGCAGCCGCGGAACGCCAGCAGCTTGAAGCGAAGGCGGCGGAGCAGCTGAAGGCAGCGAAAGAACAAGCAGAGGCTGCTATACTAGCCGAACTGGAGCAGGCCGAAGCAGAGCTGAACAAGGTGCAGTCGGAAGCGGCCAAACAGGTCGAAGAGCTGCAAGCCACCATGGAACGGCGTTTGCAGCAGGCTGAAGAAGAGAAGGCCCGGCAAATTGGTGAGCTCCAGGAGAAGGCCGATAAAGAACGTGCAATCATTCAGCTTGAAGCAGAACAAAATCTTCAGAACGAAATCGGTCGGGTTACGGTTGAATTCCGTGAAGCCAAGGAGCAGTCGGAACTCGAATGGATGGAAAAAGAGGTTGCCTTTGAGGCGAAGCTGGAGGCTGAAGCGAAACAAAAGAATGAACTCGCGGCGGCAGCGGCTGCCTTGGAAAAAGAACAAAGCAAGTTAAAACAGCAGTTGGAAGAGGAGAGACAGGAGGCAGAGGAGCTGCTGCGCGACGTCGAAGCTCAGCTTGGCGCCGTTCGTGAGCAGCTTGCGAGCACGCAGCAGCTGGTCACGGAGCAGGAAGAGAAAATTGCGCAGGAACTGGAACAGCTTCAGTTGTTGCAGGAAGAAAAGGCCGCGCGCATTCAGGAGAAAGAAATCCAAACGCGGCGAATCGCCGAACTGGAGCAGCAGCTGAACGAGCTGAAGCAAGATAGCGCACGCCTGCAGGAAAAATTGCGTACAGCCGAAGCGGAAACAAGCCAATCCCGGGAAGCCGAACAGCAATGGAAGCAGCAGTATAGTGAAGTCGTCGAGCGGGAATCTGCCTTGTCCGCGCAGCTTCGCAAAGCACAGGATCATCAGGCGCGGCTGGATGACGAGGTTCTGCGCTTGCAGGCAGCGGCATCGAGATCCGAGGAAGAGCAGCGCGGTCTGCAAAAGGTGCTGGAACAGGCTCATGCAGCCGTGCGTACGCTTCAGAACGAAATCGGCATGCTGACCAAGAGCGAGCAATCGTGGAAAGAGCTTGCCGAGCAGCGGCTTGCGGAGATCGGCGAATTGGAAACGCAAGTCTTGGAGGCCGTGGAACAGAACGAAACGCTTGAAGCCGGGGTGCAGTCCCTTCACGATGAATTGTCCGTCATCAAGGAAGAGGCGGATTCCTTCCGTAAAGAGGCCAACCGTTACAAGCAGGATTTTGCCCGCATCAATGATGAACATCAGCGACTCGCAGCAGAGCTGCACGACGTAACGGACGAACTGCATTCGCTGCAGGAAAGCTACAAGCAAATTCGCAGCGATTACGACGATGCATTGCAGCGCGAAGAGATCGGCGCGAGGGAATTGGAAAGACTGCAAGCCGAGAATCGCTCCATCAAGCAGTCGCTTGTAGAAGCAAACGATCAGGTAAAGATGCTGTCCGAACAAGTGGGCGAACAAGCAGCACAAATTTCGCAGACGGAAGAAGAAGCATTGGAGTGGCAAATCAAACACGAAGATTTGACGGCCAAACATGCCGAGCTTTCCGCACGGGTCGAACAACTGACTGCGCGTGAAGAGCAAATGCAGCAGAAGCTTGACGAGGCTTCAAGGAACGACCAGGTTTGGCAGCGACGTGCAGACGAATGGGCGGTGCAGGAGCAGGCTTGGCAAGAACGTTGGACTGCGCTGGAGAACGAATTGAACATGTGGCAACAGGAAAGTGCGGTCAGCGTCGAAAAGGTAGAACAGCTGGAGAAAGAATGCAAGCAGCTGGAGCAGCTGCATGCAGGTGCGGTTGAAGAAAAGCAATCGATGGAAACGGAACTTCACGATATCGGCGAACGATTCGAGCTCGCAGCCAATCAATTGCGTCTGCTGCAGGTGGAGCGCGAAATAGAGCGTGAGAAAGCCGAGCAATTGAACACCGAATATCGGCAGCTGCAGGACGAATATGCGAAACTCCAAACCGAATACAACGAGTGGATCGAACTCATCGAGCAGGACCAAAGTCAGCAATAACAGATACGGATATAACATTCAGGGTATGATCACTTGTGCGATCTGTTATAATACAAGAAGAGCTCCCGTCTAGTTGCGGGGGCTCCTTGTGATTGAATGTTTATGTTTATTCTTCAACGATGATTTTGGAGATCATTTTGCTATGACCGCTTCCGCACATAATGTTGCAGGACACCTGAAACTCTCCGGCCTTATCGGGAGTAATCACTTTTGTATTTTTCTGGGAATTGAGCGAAAGGTTTAGCTCTGGCACGAGAATGCCATGGTTTCCTTGCACATTCTCATACACGATTTTGACCGGGACGCCTTTTTTGATACGGTATTCCGGCTGATCGAATTCATAATTGCTCGCTTTGATGACAAGCTCTTCGCTTGCGGTCACGTTCGCTTCGGACTCGGCGCTGTCGCTGGAGCCTGTCCCGCCACAGGCGGTGAGCATGAGTGCCAGCATGCAGATAGCAAGCCATGCGATTCCTTTTTTCATCATGTGCCTCCCTTAGCCTGTTGAAATAGATGGAATTTGAATGATTTCCTCAAATCATCATACCTCATTCCATGAGAATATGGCCATGCCGGCTTTGTCATCTTTTTGAAAAATGCAAAGCACAAAAACCTCTTCAGGCGGAAAGCCTTCGGAGGTTTATTGGACAAGCCTGTTCAGTTGTCGAGACGTGAATCAAAGTCACTCGAGATTAGACCGATACTTCGGTTACGAATTGTTTTTGGAACTTCGGCCGGCTTCAAACGGCGTGGATACCGGGATAAAGAGGTCGATGATGCCGATCACCAGAGCCGCCAGAATGGCTCCGAGCAAAGTGACTCTTACATGATCGACCACATACTGGCCAAGCCAGATGACCAGGGCGCTGACGATGAAACCTACGATGCCTCGGCCAAACGGAGTAACCCGTTTGCCAAATACGCCTTCAATGATCCAACCAAGCAAGGCGATGACCAAGGCCAGCATCAATGCGCTCCAGAATCCGCCAACGGCAAATCCGGGCACAATCCAGCTGACTACCATCAACACGATCGCGGCAATGACGAATCGTACGACATGTCCCAGGAAATTCATACGGTTTACCTCCTTTTCATCAGATCGGATATGCATGGGACATCCAGTTCACAATGTTAATGTAGATGTTGCAATATCCTGACACCCGTAGTTTGTGGCGGAATGCTGCAACTTATGTGTGGAAGGATTCGTTAAATAGCGCAGCTGCGATTCATTCGTTATAATACAGATATAGCTTGGAAGGAGTTGTACACTTGGACACGAAAATTTTGCATACATTGGAATACCGGAAAATTTTAAATACATTGCAGGGCTTTGCCCAAACCTCCATGGGGAAACGCAAAGCTGAACAGTTGGAGCCGGTGAGTGAGCTGGAGGAAGTAAAACGGCTGCTTCAACAAACCGATGAGGCAGCGACCTACGATCGCCTGAAAGGAATGCCTTCTTTTGGCGGTATCGTGGATATCACGGCATCCGTTAAACGTGCGGAAATCGGCGGTACCCTCAATCCGCATGAATTGCTGGGCATTTCCAATACAACCCTAGCGGCCCGCAGGCTGAAACGGCAAATTGCGGCTCTGCATGAGGATGAGCCATTGGAAACACTGGTTTTTATCAGCGACCAGCTCTCGGAGCAAAAAGCGCTGGAGGACTCCATTCGCAGCTGCATCGATGACAGTGCCGAAGTCGCCGACACGGCGAGCGTGACGCTGGCGCAGATCCGTCGGGAACTGCGGGGCGGGGAAGCGCGCATCAGGGAGAAGCTGGATTCCATGATCCGTTCCTCGACGGTGTCGAAGATGCTTCAGGATCAGTTGATTACGATTCGGGGCGACCGCTTCGTGATCCCGGTCAAAGCGGAATATCGCTCTTACTTTGGCGGGATTGTGCATGACCAATCGGGTTCGGGGGCAACCCTTTTTATCGAGCCGGAATCCATCGTAGCCATGAACAACAAGCTGCGGGAGACGCGGATTCGCGAGGAACGTGAAATTGAAGTCATTCTGCAAAAATTGACGGCGTTAGTCAGCGAGCAGGCCGAATGGCTGCTGTACGATGTCGATTTGCTCGGTTCGCTCGATTTCATATTTGCCAAAGCGCGCTTGGCGCGTGAATTAAAGGCAACGCTTCCGCGCATGAATGACCGCGGGTTCATCAAGTTGAAAAAAGGCCGCCATCCGCTCATTGCCATCGAAAATGTAGTGCCTACCGACGTTGAACTCGGAAACGATTATACGTCGATCATCGTCACAGGACCGAATACGGGCGGTAAGACGGTTACCCTCAAAACGATCGGATTGTTGAGCCTGATGGCCATGTCCGGATTGTTCGTTCCCGCTGAAGATGGCAGCCAGCTCTGCGTATTCGATGCCATTTATGCGGATATCGGCGACGAACAAAGCATTGAGCAAAATCTCAGTACGTTTTCCAGCCATATGACCAACATTATTCGGATTTTGAAAAACATGACTCCGAAAAGCCTGATCCTGCTTGATGAGCTTGGTGCGGGAACCGACCCGGCCGAAGGCTCGGCTCTGGCTATATCCATTCTGGAACACATGCATAGCTCCGGCTGTCGCATGGTTGCGACGACGCACTATAGCGAATTGAAGGCCTATGCGTATGAGCGGAAAGGCGTGATCAATGCAAGCATGGAGTTTGACGTAAACACGTTAAGCCCAACCTATCGTCTGCTTGTTGGTGTGCCGGGCCGCAGTAACGCGTTTGCCATTGCGGAGCGTCTGGGACTCCCCGGCCACATTCTCGACTATGCACGCGGCGAAGTGAAAGAAGAGGATCAGCGGGTTGAGCATATGATCGCTTCTTTGGAAGAGAACAGACTTACCGCCGAGCAGGAGCGCGAACGCGCCGAACAGCTGCGTCAGGACATGGAGAAGCTGCGCAGCCGTTACCAGTCCGATCTGGAAAAACTGGAGCAGCAGCGTGATCGTCGAATTGAGAAAGCCGAGGAAGAAGCGAGAAGCATTATCGACAAAGCCAGAGCGGACGCGGAAAAAATCATTGCCGATTTGCGTCAGTTGGCCATGGAAGAGGGAGCTTCCGTCAAAGAACACAAACTTATCGCGGCACGCAAACAGCTGGATGAAGCAGAGCCCGAAAAACGCAAAAAAGCGGTCAAACGCGCAGGCTCCGTTCCGAAGACCCGTGCGATCGGCCCGGGGGATGAAGTTCTTGTGTACAGCCTGAACCAAAAAGGGCATGTGGTTGAGCTGGCGGGAAGCAAGGAAGCCTTCGTGCAGCTCGGCATTATGAAAATGAAGGTCTCTTTGGACGATCTGGAATTGCAGCAGTCCGCTCCGGCGGTGAAGCCTAAGCAGAAACCGGTAACGGGCGTGAAGCGCACACGCGATGACAATGTCCGCAGCGAGTTGGATCTGCGTGGGGCCAATTTGGAAGAGGCGTTAATGGAAACGGACCGTTTCATTGATGAAGCCTTTCTGGCTAACTTAGGCCAAATTTACATTATTCATGGTAAAGGGACCGGTATTTTGCGTTCGGGTATTCAAGAATATCTGCGCAAGCATAGACATATTAAAAGCTACCGGTTAGGCAATTACGGAGAAGGCGGTAATGGTGTGACCGTAGCAGAGTTGGAATAACAGGGCGTAATCAAGCATGTTCCGCTGGATCGGTTGCGCTTGACAGCAGGAACGGGGAAGGAGAGCGATGAGTGAAGGGGACGATTGACCAGCTGCTGTCCCATCCGCTAGGGATGGTTCTCGGTTTTTTCTCGGTTGCGATTATGGAGTTGCTTGTTTTTCTGGCTTGTTTCGAGTTGGTCACGAAATACAAATGCTGGGATGAAATCAGAAAGGGCAACGTGGCGGTAGCTATGGCTACGGGTGGCAAAATTTTTGGCATTTGCAATGTGCTTCGTTTCTGCATCCAGGCCAAATCTTCCGTGTATGAAGCGATGATCTGGTCGTTTGTAGGTTTTATTTTGCTGCTGATCGCCTATTTTCTATTTGAGTTTTTGACGCCGGTCTTCTCCATTGACAAAGAGATCGCGGCGGATAATCGGGCCGTTGGATTGATTTCAATGATTATTTCGGTCGCGCTGTCTTTTGTCATCGGCGCAAGCATCATGTAAGGAGGCCTTGCATGAAAATTTTAATACGTATTTTGTTTGCGGCATCGATTGTATTTTTTGCCATCGGTGTGATCTACGTCATGAACACGTGAAATGATGTTTGAATAAAGAAAGGTTGATCAGGTTATGGAGAAAACAATATGCCCTTGGTGCCAAACCGAAATCGTATGGGATGAGGAACTTGGGCCAGAGGAAGAGTGCCCTTATTGTCATAATGAACTGAACGGGTATCGCACACTCAACATCACGCTGGGTGACGAGGAAGGTGCCGAGAGTGTTTATGACGAAGAGAACGAAGTGGAGGATGACGATCAGACAGCCGATCTGACTGCACTTTGGGGAGAAGAGGTTGAACTGAAGATGCCTGAACTGCGCACGTTAACGAAGTATGCGGACGAAGGCCATGATTTGCTTCAATATGAAGAAGGTGTGGAGAAGCAGCTCGACGTGCAGGAGGAGGTACCGGAGTGCCCTCACTGCCGGGAATTTATGGTGCTGACCGGCACACAAACCACGACTGCAGAACATTTTGCCTCTGTTCACAACCATGCATCGGGTTCCGGTCTCCTGATGCCAATGCCATTTACGGTTCAGATGTATGTCTGTTCAGGTTGTTTCCAGGTTCAGTATAGTCTTGCTGAAGAAGATCGGATGCGTCTGATTCAAAACCTGAGTGCTCGTAAATAGCAGCAAACGCGTAATTCACTGAAAATCGTATAGACTTCCAGAGGTTTCATCATGTTTTTCTTCACCTTGGGGCAGTTTAACGTTATGACTGCCTGCTACCTATATTTCAGGTGGATGAAGGAGGAAGCAGATGAAGGTTACTCTGGGCCGACAATCCATTCTGCTGCTTGGCGTGAATGGATTGTTTGCGTTAGCCGGGGCTTTGTCCGGAACATTTCTGAATGTCTACTTGTGGAAAAGCCGGCCCGATTACAGCATGCTGGGATGGTTCACCGTGAGTCAACAGCTTGCTCTTGGCGCAACATTCTGGCTTGCCGGAAAATGGGTCAAGGAACATGACAAAATGATCGCTTTGCGTCTGGGCACCGGGTTATCGGGCTTGTTCTACATGCTTGTCCTGTGGGCGGGGCCAAAGGCGGTGGATTGGATCTGGCCGCTGGGCATCCTGCTCGGCTGTTCATTGGGGTTGTTCTGGCTTGCCTTTAACGTTGTATATTTTGAGGTGACTGACCGTGAAAACCGGGATTTGTTCAACGGATGGGTGGGGCTGCTGGGCTCCGTGACGGGCATCGTTGGTCCTTGGTTCTCCGGTTTGATCATCTCACGGATGGCTGACAATACCGGGTACCGGCTCATATTTACAGTATCGCTTGTCATCTATGTCATTGCCGTCGTGTGCAGCTTTTTCCTGAAAAAAAGAAAGGTCAGCGGTACATACTGTTGGACGGAACCGCTGAAGCAGTTATCCCGTAAGGGCAGCCCCTGGAGACCAATTGGCGTGGGGTTGATCGCTCAGGGGGTGCGAGAGGGTGTTTTTGCATTCTTGATCGCACTGCTCGTATATGTCGCCACCCAACAGGAGTATAAGCTTGGGCAATTCTCATTGATCACTTCATCCGTCGCGCTGGTGAGTTACTGGGCCGCAGGAAAATGGTTCAAACCTCGTTACAGGTCTATGGGGATGCTGTCCGGAGCGATATTGTTGTTCTTGGTTCTTCTGCCTCTATTATGGAAGGTTGGTTACGGCACCTTGCTGTTCATGGGAATCGGTTCGGCCATCGGCATGCCGCTGTACATGCTGCCGATGATTTCGGCAGGTTTCGATCTGATGGGGACAAGTGACGAAAACGTGGAGAAAAGAGTGGAACTTGTCGTATTGAGAGAGCTATGCCTCATGACCGGAAGACTGTTGGGGTTGGCATCGTTTTTGGTCATCGTTCAGAGTCAGCCAACGTTGCAAGAGATGGTATGGTTGATCGTTGCCCTGGGTGCATTTCCGCTTGTGGGATGGATTGCCATCCGCAGTTTGCTTAGCACGCATGATCCGAGGGCGCCTCAGCGAAAATAAAAGAATAACAGGGTACTTGCGCCGAGTTCAGTTCTCGGGCAAGTACCCTGTTTTAGTTTGCTCCATGGCTTATTTCCATGATGCGGGAGAGGGTTTGTTGGTTCGTGTAAGTGAAAAGAGCTCCATATCTCCGTTTGGAGTACCTGTAACGGCGTCTGCCAGTATGGAGGCTGCAATCATGCTGTATACCGTCCCATTCCCTCCGTAACCCTCAAGAAAATAGGAATGAGGGAATTCCGGATGGGGGCCGATTAATGGCAGCCCGTCATGGGTATTGCCGAATACGGCCCCCCATGTGAAATCGACTTCCAGGTCTGGCAGAGGGAAGTACGCACGAACCTTCTTCAAGAGTTGTTCGCCGCAATGCTTGGCTCGGTGCTCTCTCTGATCCTTGCGCGGCAAATCTTCATCCATCCCGCCTGCCACGATTCTTCCGTCCATCGTTGTCCGCATGTATGTGTAGGGAAGCGCGGATTCCCAAATGAGATAGCGGTCATACCAACTGCTGAGATCCGGCAAAGGTTTGGTTACAATGACATAGGAAGTCTGGAGATAGGCCGTTTGATCCTTCTTGATGGACTGGGTTTCGTATCCTGTCGCAAAAATCACTTTGCGAGCATGAATCCGTCCACCCGGCGTATGGCACAACACGCCGTCTTTGAGGAAATCGCAATGGATCATGGCCGTTTTTTCGAAGATCCGGACCCCTTTTTTCGCAGCGGAATGAAACAAACCGTGTACGAAACGAAACGGATTCACCTCGGCATCGCCTCGGGTTAAAAGAGCAGCTGGTTTGCTAATCGAGAGGTGCTTGTTAATACGGCCGGCATCCCAAAACGCTGCGTCGAAACCGTATCGCTGCAAAGTCCGGGCCTCTTTCTCGAGTATGTGAATGTCTTCTTGACTGCTGGCAAAGCGAAGACTATTTCTTGGGATGAAACAAGGATCCGTATCCAGCGTACCCGCGAGTCGTTCGAGCTGCGCCATGGCATCCCGGCAAAGTTCGTAAAACCGGACGCCGGTATATTCGCCGAATGTATGGATGCAAGAGGTCAACGTTTTGTCATTTGTGTTTTGCAGCAGACCGGCACTGGCCAAACTGCTGCCGTGAGCAATGTTTCTTTTTTCAATGACGACCGTATCCACCCCCTGATCGGCAAGCAGCCGTGATGCTAATGCGCCTCCCATGCCGCCACCGATGATGAGGCAATCGCATGTAAGATCCGTTTGCAGCACAGGGTATGTTGGCGCATCGGTCATCGTGGAAGGCCAGAAGGGCGTACCATATACAAGTTCCAAGAGGGGCAACTCCTTTTCGGTAAGGGATTCTGTATACTTTCGGAAGACAAGGTAAAAATAATCCCGCATGCACTTCAGGTTAAGGAGGATCATTCCTATGCAACATGCGCAAATCCAGGCACTCAGTCCCAAAGAGCTGAATTACATCGCGGACTCCATTTCCAATGAGGAACTGTTGATCAAGCAGTGTGCGGCAACGGCCTCAACCACGCAAATTGCACAAATCCAGCAAGCTTTGAACCAGTACGTTCGCTCCCATGAACAGCATTTGAACACGCTGACTGCAGCGCTGCATCAGCATCAGTCCATTGCTCCTACGCAACCCCAGTAAGGCCCAAAATCAAAAACGCTGAAGGAGGAAGCCCTGTGTATTCTCAATCTTTGTCATCCGGGGGAAGTTTTATGCAGGAACAAGACCTGCTCAGTTCGATTCTCGCAAACCTGAGACGCACGGCGCGCGAGTATACGACCGCCACAACGGAAGCGGCTTGTCCGGCGGTTCGCCAAATGTTCATGGATTTGACGAACGATACGCTCAGGCTGCAGGGCGAGCTGTTCAATCTGATGCAGCAAAACAATATGTATTCCGCTTCGTCGAAGGCGCTCCGCCAGGACATAGACAAGCAAATCCAGTCTGCCCATCAAGCGCAGCAGAAATGCCAGCAGTTCGTGCAGGAGAAAAGCACGCAATCTGCCACGTACAACCATGCACCCAACGTTCCGCAGCATCCGGCAAATTACGGCAATCCCTATTACGTGTAATTTCCCGGAACGAGTTTTGAATCCGAAAAAAGCAGAGCATACCACCGCTTGCCCGAATTCCGAGCAGGCGGTTTTTGTGTTTGCACAGACGTTAAATTCATGTAATATTAGTATTAATTCATTTTCAGGAACCTGATAAGTGCTGGAGGGAAAGGCATGAAGGATTTGAACGATTTGCAATTGAAAGTTCTCGATCTGTTGAAGGAAGATGCTAGAAGAACTCCTGCATTGTTGTCAACACTGCTCGGCGAACCGGAGGAACATATCAAAAAGGCTGTCGAGGAACTGGAGCAAGAACACGTCATCGTGAAGTACGCCACGGTCGTAAACTGGAGCAAAGTGCACGACGAGAAGGTCACGGCGTTGATCGAAGTGCAAATTACGCCTGAACGGGGGCGCGGTTTTGAAGGGATTGCGGAGCGGATCTATCTGTATCCTCAGGTCAAATCCGTTTACTTGATGTCTGGCGCGTATGACCTGCTCGTCGAAGTCGAGGGCGGCAACCTGCGCGAGGTAGCCAATTTTGTGTCGGAGAAGCTGTCTCCCATCGATTCGGTCCTTTCGACCAAAACCAACTTTATTCTCAAAAAATACAAGCAGGACGGGATTATTTTCGAGGACCATCAAGAAGATAACCGTCTCATGATCTCGCCGTAAAGGAAGATGTGTCATGATATTGAATGAACAGACAACAGGAAGCACCAAAACCATGAATTCATATTTGTCGCCACTGGTTCAGCAAATTCCTCCTTCCGGCATCCGCAAGTTTTTCGACTTGGTCGGAGACAACAAGGATATCATTACGCTAGGGGTCGGCGAGCCGGATTTCATCACGCCGTGGCATATGCGCGAAGCGTGCGTGTATTCGTTGGAACGCGGCATGACCAGCTACACCTCCAATGCGGGCATGCCCCAGCTGAGGGAGGCGCTCAGCGAGTATTTGGATACTCAATTCCATACGAAATATGATCCAAAAAACGAAATCATCGTAACGGTCGGCGGCAGTGAAGCCATTGACTTGGCCTTGCGCGCGCTCATCGTGCCAGGAGACGAAATTTTGATCCCGGAGCCGTCGTATGTAGCGTATTCTCCCATTGCTTCCATAGGCGGCGGCGTGCCGGTCGGCATCGAAACGTATGCGAAGGACCAGTTCAAACTTACGGCAGAAGCGCTTGAGGCCAAGATCACGCCTAAATCCAAGGTCGTCATTCTCTGTTATCCAAGCAATCCGACGGGAGCGATCATGACGCATGAGGATTGGCTGCCGATCGCTGAGGTAATCAAAAAGCATGATCTGATCGTCATCGCGGATGAAATTTATGCCGAGCTGACGTACAACCAAAAACATGTCAGTTTTGCAGCCGTCCCCGACATGAAGGATCGCACGATTCTGGTCAGCGGTTTTTCCAAAGCATTTGCCATGACGGGCTGGAGAATCGGGTACATGTGCGGGCATCCCGAGTTGATCTCGGCGATGCTGAAGATTCATCAATATACGGTGATGTGTGCGCCGGCCATGGGTCAGGTAGCTGCTTTGGAGGCATTAAGGAACGGAATGGCCGAAAAAGACCGGATGGTGGAATCGTATAACCAGCGGAGACGATTGATCGTGCAAGGATTCAGAGATATCGGTCTCGATTGTCACGAGCCTCAGGGCGCGTTCTATGCGTTCCCGAGCATTCAAAAGACGGGGCTCAGCTCGGACGTATTTGCCGAACGCCTATTGACGGAGAACAAGGTAGCCGCCGTGCCAGGAAACGTATTTGGGCCTCAAGGTGAAGGGTTCTTGCGGTGTTCCTATGCGACATCTGTCGCGCAGTTGAATGAGGCATTGGATCGGATTGGAAATTTTGTCCATAAAGTGTTGAAAGAGGGATAACAGATTGTAGCAAAAGCTGTTGATGTTACATTTCGGATATACGGAAAAAATAACTTTCTTTTACAAGATTTTATGATATAATTTCATTTTGAAATAAGTTTTCATAAAATTGAAATAAAATCCATTCCAAGGAGGGTTAGCTTTGTTCTGTGTTGAATATGATTTACCGACGAATCGTGGACATTATTTGGCAGAAGGCGATCATGGCGACCGATGGTCGGTGAACCCTGACCACGCATCTTTGCATAACGTTTCCTTGGAAGAAGAGATCCATATGTTGCGATGCAAAATGGAACAGTTATTTTTGGAGGAGAAATCCTTCACTTCGGATATCGTTATTGAAATCAGCAGCTTGCTCGATCTGAAAATCAACGAATATTACATGAAGCAGAAACCGACAAAAGGCAAATAATTTTGTCCTTGAGCGAAAACGTTACCTGTAAGGAAATGAGACCCCCATCCGGGGTCTTTTTTGATGATCGTTGAGAAAAGACAAATGATACAAAATGGTCTTGTAAAAGGCATAAGAGGCCTGGACGGGCACGCTGTTTTTGCGAGTGGGATAATTGTGATATATTTGTAGTTAGGAGAATAGAGGGGGAATGGGGATGAAAAGGTTTTGGGGAATGCTGTTCATCGTTTCGATCGTTTTGATGCTGTCCGGATGTGGCGGCAAGGATGGTTTTACCATTTTCATCATTGATAATCAAGGCAATCCGTCGGTCATTTCCGAACAGCTGCAAACCAATTTGCAGCAAAAACTGGGTGAAGAACCGAAGGTTGAAGTCATTACTAGCGCGATGTACGACGTGCAAAAAATTTTGGTCGAGTATGCGGCCGGTGGACATGACATTTTCATCTTGCCTGAGGCAGACATGAAACAATATGGAAAAAGCGGGTCCAATGTTCCGCTGGAAGATACGTTTGATGCCGAGAAATACAAACGGGGCGTGTTTGACGGAGGCGTCCTGGTTGAGCAGGGCGAGGGAGACAACGGTTCCGACATCAAAACAGAATCTCATCTCTACGGTATTCCGCTGGAGGAGATGCAAATGTTCAAGGACGTGAAATATGCGGCCAGCAATTTGTTTGCCACGATTCCGGTGTCCGCTTCCAATGTGGATGAGGCCAAAAAAGTTTTGAAGGCGTTGACAGAATAAGAGAGCTTCCATTCAAACACATCGACAGAGGAGGAGAGCGGATTGCTGATAACGGTCACAGGCGGCGTCGGCAGCGGCAAAACCCGGTTTGCCCTCGACTATGCAGCCCGGATTAGCCGGGAAGGGATCTATTTGTCCACAGGCGACCATGATCCAGTGAATCCGGAGCTGCCGTCCGCTCATTACCGGGCCATATCGGCAGTGAAAGGGCCCCAATTGGCCCAGGTTATTGATCAGATCAACCGGGAATCGAATCTTTATTTGGCGGATCAGCGCATTCTTATTGTGGATAGCCTAACCGCATGGATGGCGGCGAGCTTCGACGTCTGTGACAATCTGAACGAACAGAGGAACGATACCCAGAAATTGCTTGGCGCATTGCTTTCGTACCAGGGAAAACTGCTCGTCATTACGAACGAAATGCATGCATCGCTGCAACCTTCCGAGAAAGAGCGAGTTTTCGCAGCTCGCATGGCGTCCGTGAACCGGATGCTTCAATCTCACTCGGATCGGATGTTTATGCTCGTTTCAGGGCTGGCCATTGATTTGAAATCACATGCGCTGCGATATGAATAAATGTTGAACCCATGCAATAAGCCTCGGCCATTCCACTTAGGGAGGGACCGAGGCTTTACTCATGTATATCCGTATCTATTTAAGCGAGTTTGTTACTTGCGGGATTTGATCCGTTTGATCCACCAGATGACAAAAATAATGGCGGCAATCGCAACAATGACATAAACAACCAGTGAATAGACATCCATGAACTCTAAAATGCTCTCCCACGATGCGCCAAGCGCGGCGCCGACCGAAACAAGGATGATGTTCCAGACCAGTGTGCCAATCGTTGTAAAGAGAATAAACAGGCCAAATTTCATGTTGGACATGCCTGCCGGAATGGAAATCAGGCTGCGAACCAGCGGCACCATGCGGCAGAACAATACCGTCCATATCCCATACTTGTCGAACCAAGCATCGACGCGGTGGATATCTTCCTTCTTGATGCGCAGGATATGGCCCCATCGATCCACGATTTTTTCCAGGCGTTCAACGTCGATCAGCAGCCCGATGCCGTACAGGATGATGGCACCAAGCACCGAACCGATCGTTGCCGCGATAATAACGCCGGGAAGGGTGAGGCCGGTATAGGTGGTCATAAATCCGCCAAAAGGCAAAATAATTTCCGAAGGAATGGGCGGGAACACGTTCTCCAGGGCAATGATCAACGCAATGCCGATGTATCCGTATTGTTCCATGAAATCGGTGATCCAGTTTTGCATAATCGTCTCCTCTACTATAAAATGACATAGATTTGGCGCGCATTCGCAGAACATACCAATTGTGGTATACGTATAGGGCCTGAGGTTGGTTTCTGAAAATTTGCATTTCCGTCACACCCGCAGGTCAAGTATACTGGTAAAGTTGAGGACAAGAAGAATGTAGTCGATTTTACCCATGCTCATGGGAACGCTGACGTTAAAGATTTAGCCAATGGAGGGATCAAGATGGGCATATATACAAGAACCGGTGATGAAGGGCAGACTTCGGTGATCGGAGGACGAGTGGTCAAGGACGACGATCGGGTGGAGGCTTATGGCACGATTGATGAGTTGAACTGTTTTGTCGGTCAGGCCATCAGCCTCATCGATGATGCAAAGGGCTCGTTCGAAGACCTGAAAGAACAGCTGTCGGAGATTCAACAGGAGCTGTTTGATTGCGGCTCCGATCTGGCGTTTGTCAACATTACGGAAAATCGGTATAAAGTAAAAGACGACAAGGTTGCGCGGCTGGAGCAATGGATTGATCTGTTCGATGCCGAAAATCCGAAGGTGGAGCGGTTCATCATTCCTGGGGGCACCCATCTGTCTTCTGCGCTTCACGTATGCCGCACCGTGTGCCGTCGTGCCGAACGCCGGGCAGTCACGCTAGGGCAGCATACCGACATCAATCCGTCTGTGCGTCGTTACTTGAACAGGCTGTCGGACTATTTCTTTGTGGTTGCCCGGACCGCCAATGCAAGACAGCAGGTACAGGATGTTGAATACGTTCGCAGCAAAAAGGTTTTCCGCCGCAAAGAGGCAAAGAGTGAGGAATGAACGGCAAAGGAATGAAAAGGAACCAATGAACGGTTATTACACACCAATCACATACACGGTATCCGAGCAGGAGGAAGGTTGGCTGCTGAAGACGGTGCTTCAGCGACGCCTTCACGTATCGCGCAAACTTCTGTCACGACTGAAGCTGACAGAGCACGGCATTATGTTGAATGGAGAGCGAGTGTATATCAGCGTCAAGGTGGCTGCAGGAGATCTCGTCGAAATTCGGATGGAGCACGAGGAGTCGGATGATATTCTTCCCGAAGAACTGCCTTTTTCCATTTTATATGAGGATGAGCACCTGCTGATCGTAAACAAGGATGCAGGCATCATCGTACATCCTACGCATGGTCACTATACGGGAACGTTGGCGAACGGCGTCGTGCATTATTGGAAAGCCAAAGGCGAACGTGTCCGTTTTCGTCCGGTGCATCGGCTGGATCAGGAAACGTCGGGCGTGCTGGCCATTGCCAAAAATCCGTATGTTCATCAGCATGTGTCGGAACAGATGATAGCAGGCACGGTAGACAAGCGTTATATCGCTTTTGTGCACGGCAGCCCTACCCCGGAAGAAGGGACGATCGACGGTCCGATCGACCGCGACCCTGAGGAGCCGCATCGCCGGATCGTCACGCCGGACGGTTACCCTGCCCGTACGCTCTATAAGACATTAGCGAAATGGGATGGAGGAACGGCGAGCGAAGTGAGCCTTAAGCTGGAAAGCGGCAGGACGCATCAGATTCGCGTGCATATGACGTCGATCCACTGCCCGCTGATCGGGGACAGCATGTACCAAACATTGCCGGACGCGGGCATTGACGCCCGAACGGTGGCCTTGCGAGCTGAGCGGGACGGTTGGATCGATCGGCAGGCTTTGCATGCATGCGAGCTGTCGTTCGAGCATCCGATTTTGCGTAAGCGAATGACGTTCCATGCCCCGCTTCCTGCAGACTTGCAGGATCTGAAGCAGCGCTTGCAGCAAGAGAACGAGAATACGGAGGAACAGGAATCATGAGCCGATTGAAAGTATATCAATATGCCAAATGCGGCACCTGCCGCAAAGCGGTCAAATGGCTGGAAGGCAAGGGGCACGAGTTGGCATTGGTGCCGATCTTTGACGTCCCTCCTTCCGAGGCGGAACTGAAACAACTCATCGAGCTGAGCGGGCTTGACGTGAAGAAGTTTTTCAACACCAGCGGTGAGGTCTACAAGGAGCAGCAGCTCAAAGACAAGCTTCCGGGCATGTCGACGGACGAGCAAATTCGTTTGCTTGCATCGAATGGCCGCCTTATCAAACGTCCCATCGTCACGGACGGAACAAAGGTCACTGTCGGATTCAAGGAAGAGACGTTCGAGCAGGTATGGAGTTAGGTTTGAAGCATGCCCTGATCGACAAGACGTTTCCGGTATCGTCCAAAAAACAGGGCTTTTTTGGCTGGCCGCCGCTTGGCGGAACTATGCTATAATGTTAGAATTATAGCGGTCATTTTTTGATATAGAAGACAGGAGAGATTAATTCGAAGTGAATCAACGTAATGAACCTACTTTGTTGCTGGTAGACGGTATGGCAGTGTTGTTCAGGGCGTTCTATGCGACATCTGCGAGCGGATATATCAGACGTACAAAGGCAGGATTGCCGACCAACGCGGTGTACGGGTTTATCCGTTACTTCTGGGATGCGGTCCAGACTTTTGGGCCAAGCCATGTCATCTGCTGCTGGGATATGGGAGGCAAGACGTTTCGCGGTGAAGAATATGCGGCATACAAAGGGAACCGGGCGGAAGCGCCGGATGATCTTATTCCCCAATTTTCGCTGATTCGTGAGGTCATGGACAGTCTTGGCGTTCCGAATATCGGGGCTCAAGGCTTTGAAGCCGACGATTGTATCGGTACCCTCGCCAAATACTACACCGAGCAGAACAACATGAACGTCATGGTGTTGACCGGGGATCATGACATGCTGCAGCTGATCAATGACCGGACAAGCGTGATCATCATGAAAAAGGGACACGGCAATTACATGGTATACACTCCCGATTCCTTGATGGAAGAGAAGCAGCTTGCCCCGCGTCAGATCATTGACATGAAGGGTCTTATGGGCGATGCCAGCGACAATTATCCGGGCGTTCGCGGCATTGGCGAGAAGACGGCGCTCAAACTGGTGCAGGAGTACGGCTCCATTGAGGGAATTTTGGATAATTTGGATCAATTGACGCCTTCGGTCCGGAAAAAGATCGAGAACGATCTGGACATGCTTCATTTATCCCGCAGATTGGCAGAGATTCATTGTGAAGTACCCGTAGCTTGCGCATTGGATGTATGCGAGTTCCAACTTGACCCGGATGCGGTCATGGACAAATTCGAGCAACTTGAGATGAAGAGCCTCGGCTCTTGGATGGGAGTGGCGACAGGTTGAGCAGCATGAACACGCGAGGAATCGGCAAAAAGTGGTGGACCGGGGCAATGGCCCTGATCCTGGCTTTGCCGGTATTATTGTCAGGAGCCGTGGGCGCTCCCGAAACAGCAGAAGCCAAAGCGGCAATCAGCACCAAAGTACAAAAAGTGAAAACGGCAGGACGCACCTTTACGGTGCAAACGGTCAGCATTCCGAAAGGAACGCCGGTGACGGTGGGACTTGCCAAAAAACAAGTGGGACAGACGGCTACGCTGCCATCGATCGTAAAGGCTTACGGTGCGCAAGCCGCGATTAACGGAGCTTTCTTCGAGGCCTATAACGGGGCACCGGACCCATACGGCATGTTGATTGCCAATAGCAAAGTGATACATATCGGAAGATACGGAACAAGCATCGGTTTCAAAGCGGACGGCACGGCGATCATGGATTCATTGCAGGTGAGCCTGACGGGCAAGGTTACCGGCAAAGACGGCAAGCCGCGCAGCTGGTACGCTACCTTTGTCAACCGCACGCCTGCGGCAGATGCCAACATCAGCATGCTGTATACGCCGGAGCGAGGCGGCAAGGTCGGATTCAAAGGCGGGATCGCCGTGGTGATCGAAAAGGGGATCGTGACCAAGAAATTAACAAACAATAACGTCTCCATTCCGAAGAACGGGTCGGTTCTGGTCTTTACAGGCACGCTGAAGTCCATGGCGGACCGTTTTGATGTGGGCTCTGCCGTAGAGATGAACTATAAATACACGAATGCCTCAGGCAAGGAAATTCCTTGGGGAGACGTTGTGACTGCGGTAGGAGCCGGTCCGCGTTTGGTAAAAGACGGGAAAGTGGCGGTCAATCCGGTGAGCGAGGGCTTTAAGGATACCAAGATTCTGAACGCTTCAGGCGCTCGAAGCGGAATCGCCATCATGGCGGACGGCTCCGTAATGCTGGCTACCGTTCCGGGAGCCACGATCAAGGAGTGGGCTGCCGTCATGCAGAAGCTTGGAGCCAAACAAGCGATGAACCTGGATGGCGGAGCCTCTTCAGGCCTTTATGCCGGCGGCAAGATGCTGACTTCCCCCGGGCGGTTGCTTAGCAACACCCTTGTATTCGGCGGTTCGGTGAAATAAAACGGAGAAGCATAGGAGGTTGTCATGATGAAGATGACGCATCATCCGAAGTCAGATCAGGCTGGCCCAGCCGTGCTTGCGGTCAACGTTGGGCAGCCCCGGCCGCTGCCTGGCCAGAAGCGGGAAGTTTTGAGCGGCATCGTGAAAACGCCCGTGTCGACACAGGTATTCCTGTCGTTCACCGGTTTGGCCGGGGATGGCCAGGCCGACCTGGTGCACCATGGCGGACCGGACAAGGCCCTCTGCGTATATGACTACAGCCGTTACCCGGCTTTGGAGCAGCTGATGGATCGCAGGCTTGACTGGGGGGCATTTGGTGAAAATCTGACGGTGACGGGCTGTCCGGAAGAAGTGATTCGGATTGGCGACGTGTTTGAACTCGGTGAAGCCGTCGTACAGGTCAGCCAACCGAGGCAGCCATGTTTCAAATTGGGCGCCAGGTATGATTACAAAGAGCTTCCGGTCTATTTTCAGGAAAGCGGGCATACCGGATTTTATTTTCGCGTACTCCGTGAAGGTGAAATCGGCCCTGGCTCGGCGTTTAGACGTGTGACCACGGATGAAACATCGATGACCGTAATGGAAGCCAACCGGATCATGCATCAAGGAAAGCAGGATGCTGCTGCGATGCGTTCGCTTTTGACTATTTCCGCGTTGTCGGATAGTTGGAGAGAGACATTGCTTCAACGGCTGGACAAGCTGGACAACGAAAACAACTGATGATCTGAATGGGAGCGTGACTGAATTGACGATTTTAGGTGCAATTGAAGCAGGTGGTACCAAATTTGTGTGTGGAATTGGGACAGAGCAAGGCGAGGTGCTTGAACGGGTAAGTTTTCCGACGACAACGCCGGAAGAGACGATGGCTCAAGTCATCGCTTTCTTTGAAGGCAAAGATATTGCGGCGCTTGGGGTAGGATCCTTTGGACCCATCGATCCGATCGAAGGAAGTCCGACCTATGGCTACATTACGACAACGCCAAAACCGCATTGGGGGCAGTACAACCTGATCGGCAAACTGAAAGAGCATTTCGACGTGCCAATGACGTTTGATACGGATGTTAACGGGGCAGCATTGGGTGAAGCTACTTGGGGGGCTGCTCAAGGGTTGGACAGCTGCTTGTATATCACCGTGGGGACAGGCATCGGGGCAGGTGCGGTCGTCGGGGGCAAAATGGTTCACGGTTTATCCCACCCGGAGATGGGACATATCGTGGTGCGCCGTCATCCAGAAGATGCGTATGAAGGCTTCTGCCCTTATCACGGCGATTGCCTGGAAGGGTTGGCAGCAGGTCCGGCGATCAACAAACGTTGGGAGCAACCGGCTTATGAACTGTCGCCGGACCATAAGGCGTGGGAGCTCGAAGCCCATTATCTGGCACAGGCATTGATGAACTTTGTGCTGATCCTCTCCCCGCAAAAGATCGTTATGGGTGGCGGGGTCATGAAGCAAGAGCATCTCTTCCCGATGATTCAGGGCAAATTGCAGGAGCTTCTGGCTGGATACGTCCAGCATCCTATGATTCAATCCGAAATCGATCAGTATATCGTTCCGCCTGGACTGGGCGATAACGCGGGCTTGTGCGGTTCGCTTGCGCTTGCGAAATTAGCATTGGAAAAATAGGTTTGTTCTATTTGCAATATAGAAATAATGCCTCTTTTTACCTTCGAAACGGTTGACGAATTTTTCCAATATGGTATGATATGAACAACAGCATAGCACGGTTGATGAGGAAGCACCTCTCTTGCATTACATTGCAGGAGGGGTGCTTTTTGTGCTGCCCATCAGCATGATGGCCTGGCATGGTGTCTGGTTGGCTGTGCTCTGCTACAACATAAGGAGGAGTCCAAGATGGAAATTATTTTCATGAACAGATTAACCAGAATGTTCGAGCAGGAAGAGCAGCCTGCCCAGTTGTGGATCGGTGAAGAAGAGGGAAGCTGGCAGTTGGTGTGGAGCCGTTATGAAGCAGGGGATCGCGAGGATATGGTCTGGTACGAGGGGGATTCATGGGACGAATTGCTGCATGTTTACCGCCATCAGTTGGCTACGCGCATGGGTGAAGGGTATCGACCGCTGCTGCAAGGCTTGTTTCATGACGGCGACGAGTTGAAAGATCGCGGTTATGGCGGACAGCGTCTGCAATGTTACAGCGAATTGCACAGCAATGAGGTGTTGTATGAGGATCTTTGCGCCTGGCGCAGGCAACGAGCCGCTTCGGACCGCAAAGCCCCGTATTTCATCGCGACGAATCGCTTGCTCCGCATGATTAGCGCATATGTTCCTCAAACGTTGGAGGAGTTGATGCAGCTCCCGGGCGTGGGCGAGAGCAAAGCGTCCGAATACGGCCAAGAGTGGCTCGAGCATACTCATGGCTTGCAGCGATCCCATGGTTTTCCGCTCGATTGGGTATATGCTGAGCTCAAGGAAGAAGAATACGAGAGTTGGCTGTACAAACAGAAGGAGCATAAATACAAGCAGGAACTGGAAAAATTTACGACGCGCAAACTGGTGCTTGAAGGCATGAAAGAAGGACTTACTTTGGAAGAGATCGTCAACCGGTCCGGTTTGTCGCGCAGGGAACTGATTGAATGGCTTGAAATTTTGGATGACGAAGGATACGACACGGATTCCTTGCTGGATGCCGAACTGGCCGTGATGCCCGAGGAAGAACAGGAAGCAGTGTGGAATGCGTATGAAGTGCTTGGCGATTCGTTTCTTAAACCTGTGATGCAGAAAGTATATGGCCCGGACAGACCTAGCGGAACGAATTTGGAGCAAGTGTACGAGCGTTTGCGCATGATTCGCATTCGTTTTCGCCGCTCTGCAGAAACCGCGAAAAATGCAGGATAACACCGGGAGAACGGAAACGGGAGGGGTGTTGTGACGGAGGCAAAAAAAAGACGAGGCATACCCGAAACCAGGGCTGCCTCGTCGACCGTTTGACAGTTGCATAGGTTGTTCAAATCCAGTCTTTTTTGCGGAAAATAAAGAACATGCTCAAACCTAAAGTAATCATGATGCCGATGACGACGAAATAACCATATTTCCAATCGAGCTCAGGCATGTTCGTGAAGTTCATGCCGTAAATTCCGGTAATGACTGTCAGCGGCATAAATACCGTCGTAATGGCGGTAAACACACGCATGATCTCATTCGCGCGGTTGGCGATGCTGGATTGATAGGCTTCGCGCAAGTTGCCCATAAGATCCCGGTACGTTTCGAATGTCTCCGATATTTTAACGGCGTTCTCGTAGATGTCGCTGAAGTATTTCTGCAGCTGATCATCGATGAGACGCAAATCTTTTTTGTTCAGCGTATTGATGACCTCTTTCTGAGGTCCCAGTACTTTTTTCAACCATAAAATCTCACTGCGAAGCCCGATGATTTCGTTCAGGTGGGATTTTTTGGTGTGCATCAGAATGTCTTCCTCGAGCTTCTCGATGCGGGCCTCGATCCGATCGCCCACCGTGAAGTAATTGTCGACGATCAAGTCGATCAACAAGTACAAGAAACGGTCCGGCGTGTTGGCTTCCTGTTCCCATAAGATGGGCTTCAGTGTACGCAGCTCGCTGACCTTTTGTTTGGTCACGCTTATAATGAAATGTCTGCCCAAAAACAGGTTGACAGCCCGCAAGAAGATTTCTTCATCATCGAATCGAATGCTGTTAATGACGATAAAATAATGATTTTCGTAAATTTCGATTTTTGGACGCTGTTCGTCCTCGCTAAGGCAGTCCTCCACCGCCAGATCATGGATCATGAACAGGGGCTGGAGCACCGCCAAATCGTCAACGTCTGCATCGATCCAGTAGAATCCCTCTGCTGGTGGCGTCAGCGTTTGTTCAATATCGTCCACCGGGATAAATACACCGTTGTTTACCAACCGGATTTTCATCGTTATCCACTCCTTCTGCACCCGCCACTATGGCGGATCACTCTTGAATTAGGGCGCAAAGGAACAGATCAGCCGGTCGGCAGCGGGGTCTGGAGATCAGACGGGATGACTTGGTATCCAAACGGAATAAACGTCCCGCTGCCGGCATGCTGATGTCAATTCACTATGCAGTTTGCTGGAACTCGTCTGCCAATCAGGCCTCGGGTCGCCATCCATTGAATATGTCACCTCTCACATAAGGGTATGCAACACTTGTCTAGTATACCGCTCGTACATGGTGCTTTCAAGCGTAAAAATGTGTCGATTTTGGCGCCACACAGCAGTCTATGAATGTAGGGAACAAACGGTTCCGCTTCATAAAAACAGACCTGCAAACATATGCTTGACGAGTAGGCGTTATTGTTTTAAAGTATACGTTAAACATGCTATCAACAATTGAATACGGCGAAATCTTATCAAGAGTAGGTGGAGGGACTGGCCCGATGAAACCCGGCAACCGGCGGCATAACCGCACGGTGCTAATTCTTGCAGCGACTAAGTGCACATACATTGAGGCACTGTTGTTACTGAGAGATGAGAGAGGCGCATATCCGTTTTACATATGACCTTTCTCGGAGTCCGAGGAAGGTCTTTGTTATAATTATCGGAATGACTGGGCTTTGGGCATCCGATTGTTCTGGTATATGCACCGACTTCTCAGCACTGATTTTCGCTAAGCAATTTAAGGCTGTCCCGTAGACGACAAGGGCTGCATGTGGACATTGCGTCTGCGCTCGGAGACCAGCTCTTGGCAGCTAAGCCTGCATCTATCTATGCTTAAGGAGGAGTTACACACCATGCCGATCAAAATACCAGATGCCTTGCCCGCAAAGGAAGTGCTTGCGGGAGAGAACATTTTCGTAATGGATGAATCGTCTGCTTACAAGCAGGATATTCGCCCATTGCGCATTGCTATTTTAAACCTGATGCCGACCAAAGAAACAACGGAAACCCAATTGCTCCGCCTTGTGGGGAATACGCCGATTCAGGTGGACATCGTGCTGGTGCATCCGAAATCCCATACCTCCAAAAACACGTCTCAGGAATATCTCAACCTGTTCTACAAAACGTTTGACGAGATTGAGCATCGCCGTTTCGACGGCATGATCATTACCGGCGCTCCAGTGGAACAGATGGATTTCGAAGACGTGAACTATTGGAAGGAAATCCAGGAGATTTTCGAATGGACCAAAACCAACGTTACGTCGACCATGCATATATGTTGGGCTTCGCAGGCGGGCTTGTATCATCATTTTGACGTGCCGAAAATTCCGCTGGCCGAAAAATGCTTCGGCGTTTTCCCGCACACGGTGAACAAATCCCATGTTCCGCTCCTGCGCGGATTTGACGAAGTGTTCAACATCCCGCATTCCCGCCATACGGAAGTACGGCGCGAAGATATTTTGAAAAACGACAATCTCGAAATTTTGTCCGAGTCGGAGGAGGCAGGCGTGTTCCTGGTAGCCACCAAGGACGGCAAGCAAATTTTCGTGACAGGCCATGCCGAATACGATCCTCTTTCGCTGAAATGGGAATATGATCGTGATGTGGCCAAAGGATTGAACATCGATCCGCCGAAACATTACTTCCCGAATGACGACCCTTCCCGTGTTCCTCCGGCAACCTGGCGGGCGCATGCAAACTTATTATTCTCTAATTGGCTCAATTACTATGTGTATCAGGAAACCCCTTACGATATTGGTCCGCAAATTTAATTGTGATAACAGGAGGATGCAGCAATGGAAGACAACAAGCTGAAAATTGAAAGTCGACTGGCCCAAATCGGGTCCGTCAATGAACCGGTCACGGGCGCGGTGAATTTTCCGATCTATCAATCAACGGCGTTCCGCCATCCAAAGCTGGGGCAGAGCACCGGGTTCGATTATATCCGCACGACCAATCCGACCCGCAAAGTGTTGGAGGAAGCAGCAGCTGCATTGGAATCCGGCGATGCCGGGTTTGCGTGTAGTTCGGGCATGGCTGCCCTGCAAACGATCTTCTCCCTGTTCGGACAGGGGGATCACCTAATCGTTTCGCTGGACCTGTATGGCGGAACGTATCGCCTGCTGGAACGGATTTTATCCCGTTTCGGCGTAACTGCCAGCTATGTAGATACCAATGACCTCGCGGCGCTTGAAGAAGTGCGCAAACCGAATACAAAGGCGGTATTCATTGAAACACCGACAAATCCGCTGATGATGATCACAGATATAGAGGCCGTTAGTGCTTGGGCGAAAAGCCATGGTCTGTTGACCATCGTCGATAATACGCTCTTGACGCCGTTCTTCCAACGTCCGATTGAGCTTGGAGCCGACATCGTCATCCACAGCGCGACCAAATATTTGGGCGGTCACAATGACGTGCTTGCCGGTCTGATCGTAACGAAAGGCGAGCAATTGTCTGCCGAAATGGCATTCCTGCATAACTCCATCGGTGCCGTGTTGTCCCCGAGCGATTCTTACCAGTTGATGAGAGGGATGAAAACGCTGGCTCTCCGCATGGAACGCCATGAGCACAACGCGTTGACGATTGCGAAGTATTTGCTGGAGCATCCTGCAGTGGCCGAAGTGTTCCATCCCGGTCTGTCGGATCATCCAGGCCATGAGCTGCAAAACAAACAGTCCAGCGGTAACACCGGGATTTTCTCCTTCAAGGTGAAGGATGCCCGTTATGTAGAGCCGATCCTGCGCCATATCAAGCTGATCGCTTTTGCCGAAAGCCTGGGCGGAGTCGAATCGTTGATGACGTATCCTACCGTGCAGACACATGCCGACATCCCGCTTGAAATCCGCGACGCCGTCGGCGTGGATGACCGTTTGCTTCGCTTCTCCGTTGGCATCGAGCATGTGGATGACCTGATTGCCGACCTGGGCGGTGCGCTTGAGGCAGCGCAGCGCGAAGTTGAAGGAGGGGAAAGCCATGAGTGAGCAGAACCATAACGGGAACGAACAGGCAAGCGAGCTGAAATTCGATACCAAATTGCTTCATTTCGGCGATGAGGTGGACAAGGCCACCGGCGCATCCAGCGTGCCGATTTATCAGGCTTCGACGTTCCATCATTTCGATATTCACAATCCGCCGCAGCATGACTACTCCCGTTCGGGCAACCCGACACGCCAGGCGCTGGAAGATTATATTGCCCTGCTGGAAGGCGGCGTACGAGGCTTTGCCTATTCATCGGGCATGGCGGCGATCTCCAGCGTGTTTATGATGTTTTCTGCCGGGGACCATGTCATCGTGACGGAAGACGTATACGGCGGCACTTACCGCCTGCTGACGTCCATTTTGAACCGGATGAACATTGAGACGACATTCGTGGACATGACGAACCTCGGCGAGGTGAAGGCGGCAATCAAGCCAAACACCAAAGCAGTATATATTGAAACACCGTCCAACCCGACGCTGAAAATTACCGACATCGGCGCGGTAGCTTCATGGGCTCAAGAAAATAACCTGATCAGCATTTTGGACAACACGTTTATGACACCTTATTACCAGCGCCCGATCGAGCTTGGCGTTGATATCGTGGTGCACAGTGCGACCAAGTTTCTGGGAGGACACAGTGACGTGCTGGCAGGTCTTGCCGTTGCGCGTACGGAGTCGCTGGGACGCCAGTTGAAACAGCTGCAAAACGGTCTGGGAACCGTTCTTGGCGTACAGGAATCGTGGCTGCTCATGCGCGGGATGAAAACGCTGGGCGCACGCATGGCGCACAGCGAACAGAGCACGGCCAAACTGGCCGCATGGCTCAGCGGACGCAGTGACATCGAGGCTGTCTTCTATCCAGGGCTGCAGGAGCATCCCGGGCGCGAAGTGCATGAGCGTCAATCGAGCGGATATGGAGCCGTTGTATCCTTTGACGTAGGGTCCGGTGAGCGTGCCAAAGCCGTATTGAACCGCGTGAAACTTCCAATTGTTGCCGTGAGTCTCGGAGCGGTCGAAAGCATCCTGTCCTATCCTGCGATGATGTCGCATGCCGCCATGCCTGCCGAAGTACGGCGTGATCGCGGCATTACGGACGGATTACTCCGGTTCTCCGTCGGGCTTGAGGATATCGACGACCTGATTGCAGATCTGGATCAGGCATTACGGGGGTAACTTTATTGGGATTTATCGAGGCAGAGGATTATATCCAAGCATTGGACCGTTATATCGAAGCAACGAATACGCATGATTTCCAAAATGTTAGACAGCTGCTGCACCCCAATGCGGTTTATTGGTTCTCGGATAAAACGTGTACATCGCCAGAAGAGATCCAGGCTTATTTTGAACATGCCTGGGATATGATCAAGGAAGAGGTCTACTCTGCAGCAGATGTCCAATGGATTGCCGTTGACGGGAATACGGCGACCTGCGTTTACCAATATAAATATGAAGGATATTTGCAGGGGAAATTGGTCAAGGGCAGTGGACGGGCAACCAATGTATTCATTAAAGATACGGAGCTAGGCTGGAAACTGATCCACGAACATTTAAGCAGCATTCCTGGGTAACGGAACCTCGGAATACGATGCTCTTTGGGGAAGTATTCCAACTGTTTCAGGCAATTTCAGGGCTCAAGCATCGCTGCCATTATCGCGTCTTTTGAATATTCATATTTTTACTTATTTTTAAAGCACCTTATTCATAAGGTGCTTTTTTTCACATGTAACCTGTGTTACGATAGATAGAGCATTAACGAACTGCGATGTTGCCACCAGAACTTGCCTATATATGAAACGCATTTTGCAATTGCATCCAATGATCGATATGCAGGTTGGCCTGCTGCAAAATGCCATTGAACAAGTCGGGACGGATCGTGATCATATTTCTCTTCATGAGGGAGGCTTTTCACAATGAGTACGGTAGACCGTATCCTAGATAAAGCCCTTCGGGGCGAACGTTTGGACCTGGAAGACACGATTCAGCTGTTTGAATCGAACGAGATCGACAAAATCGGGGCTGCTGCCAATGTTATTATGAAACGCATGCATCCCGAGCCTTACAGAACTTTCGTCATTGGGCGTAACGTCAACTACACCAACGTGTGCGACGTGTACTGCCGTTTTTGTGCTTTCTATCGCCGGCCGGGTTCGGATGAAGGCTATGTGCTTCCAGATGAGGTGATTTTCCAGAAAATTCAGGAAACCGTTGACGTTAACGGCACCGAAATTTTGATGCAGGGCGGCACCAACCCCAATCTGCCATTCAGCTATTACACCAATTTGCTCAAAGCGATCAAGGAGCGTTTCCCTGAAATTACGATGCACTCCTTCTCGCCGGCTGAAATCCGCAAAATGGTCGAAGTGTCGGACGGCCTGACATTGGAAGAGGTTATGCGGGAAATTCATGCTGCCGGACTCGATTCCTTGCCTGGCGGCGGAGCGGAAATCCTCGATGATCGGACTCGCCGCAAAATCAGCCGCCTGAAAGGTTCCTGGCGGGATTGGATGGACGTCATGCAGACGGCTCACCGCATCGGCATGAACACAACCGCAACGATGGTGATCGGGTTGGGCGAAACGATGGAAGAGCGTGCGCTGCACTTGATGCGCGTCCGCGAAGCCCAGGATGAATGCATCGCGAACAACTATGATTCCGAAGGTTTTCTGGCCTTTATTCCATGGACCTTCCAGCCGGATAACACAAATCTCAAGCTGGAGCGCCAAACGCCGGAAGAGTACTTGAAAACGGTCGCGATCAGCCGCCTCGTGCTCGACAACATCAAAAATATCCAGTCTTCCTGGGTAACGATGGGACCGGAAATCGGCAAAAAATCGCTGGAATTCGGATGTAACGATTTCGGCAGCACGATGATTGAAGAAAACGTCGTTTCTGCCGCAGGTGCGACATATAAGGTCAACATTGGCTCCATTTTGCAGCTGATTCGCGAATCCGGCTATATTCCGGCACAGCGTAATACCAAATATGAAATCCTGCGCATGTTCGACGAAGAACAGAATGCGGTAGAGCATGATTTCGTGATGCAAAACTAGGATGTAAACGTCATTATAATATCTTCCGGCCCGCCTTTTTCTCTTCAAGAGAAGGGGCGGGTTTTTTCAGGATGATCATGTACCTACAAAAAATATAATCGAATAAAGCTCAGAAAAAGATCAAAAAAGAGTACATATTGCACGTTGAACGCTATTTTATAATCATTTTAAGCTGATAAAATGAAAGGGCATTCAGAACGGAAGAAGTATATATCATCATGAAAGGAGTGGGCTTCCTTATGAAACAAAGAGTGTTGGGCAATACAGGCCTGAAGGTGCCCGTGCTCAGTTTTGGTGCATCCTCCCTGGGTTCGGTATTTCGGGATATTGATCGCAGCGAAGGCATGCGGACCGTGCATGCGGCGGTGGACGCAGGAATGAATTATATCGATGTTTCCCCTTATTATGGGTTGACCAAAGCGGAAACGGTGCTCGGCGAGGCGCTTAAGTCGCTCCCGCGCAGTTCGTATACGCTCTCTACCAAAGCAGGACGTTACGGTGAAAACGCATTCGATTTCTCCCGCCAACGCATATTGGACAGCGTGCAGGAAAGTTTGGCGCGGCTCCATACGGAGTATATCGATATCCTCTTTTTGCATGATATCGAATTCGTTCCGGCCGACATCATCATTGAGGAAGCGTTTCCGACGCTGTTGCAGCTGAAAGAACAAGGCATTATCCGATATGCGGGCATTTGCGGCTTGCCCCTGCTGCTGTTCGAATACATGCTGCCTCGGCTTGAGGCGGATGCCATCATCTCCTATTGCCATTATGCGCTGAACGACAATTCTTTATTGTCCTTGCTGCCGCTTCTGGACAAAGAAGGCGTGGGCCTGGTCAACGCCTCTCCTCTTTCGATGGGATTGTTAAGCACGAGAGGAACGCCTGCTTGGCATCCTGCGGATGACGAGGTGAAGCAGGCATGTCTGGACGCAGCCCGCTTCTGCATGGAGCAGGGGAGCGATATCGCCAAGCTGGCCGTGCAGTTTGCCACAGCCCACGAACGAATTCCGACCACGTTGGTGAGCAGTGCAAATGAGCGGAACATTCGCAACAACGTGGCCTGGATCGAGGAGCCTATGGATGAGGAATTGCTGAACGAGGTGCTCCGCATTTTGGCTCCGATCCATAATGTCACCTGGACGAGCGGACGGCCCGAATATAACGAAAAAAGGCAGCAGACAGCCAAGGGGGAACCGAAATGAGAGCAATCGTATGCGAAGAGATTAACCGTCTGGCCCATCGGCATGTGGACGAGCCAGTCATGGGTGATCAAGAAGCGCTGGTATCGATTCGCAGAATAGGCATTTGCGGCACCGATCTTCATGCGTATAAAGGAAATCAGCCTTTTTTTACTTACCCGCGTATTTTGGGGCATGAATTGGCAGGCGTAATTGATCAAATCGGAAACAATGAAGCCGGTTTGCGGCCGGGAGATCAGGTTAGCATCATTCCTTATCTTCACTGCGGTCAATGCATCGCGTGCCGAAGAGGCAAAACCAACTGTTGTGTTTCCATGCAGGTGATGGGCGTGCATGTGGATGGCGGAATGCGCGAGCAAATTGCCGTTCCCGTGTCACACCTGGTCAAGGCAAACGGCCTGACCCTGGACGAAACGGCCATGATCGAACCACTCAGCATTGGCGCGCATGCCGTCAGAAGGTCGGCCATACAACCTGGAGATCAGCTCGTGGTCATCGGAGCCGGACCGATCGGTCTGGGCGTTATGGCATTTGCGAAGCAGGCAGGAGCGAGGGTCATTGCTGTCGACCGAAATGCGAACAGGCTGGAACTCGGCCGGACCTGGGCCGGGGCGGATGAACTTGTTATTGCAGCGGACGACGCAGCAGGCCGGATTGCCGATTTAACCTCAGGGGATTTTGCAACCTCCGTTTTTGACGCCACCGGAAACGTGCAATCGATGAATGAAGCGATTCGTTATGTTGCTCATGGTGGGCAATTGATTTATGTCGGTTTGGTGAAGGCGGACATTGTTTTGCATGATCCCGAATTTCACAAACGCGAGATGGAAGTGCTGGGAAGCCGCAACGCCACGCGTGAGGACTTTGAACGTGTGATGGCTGTATTGCGCGGGAAAACGTTGAATATGGACGGCTTCATTACCCACAGGGCACGCTTCGAGGAATTGCCTGATTTCATGAATCGGCTGCTGCTCCCTGAAACGCAGGCCGTAAAAGCCGTTGTTGAACTGTAAAGAAATGTGCCGACCGGGAATTTGGCGGACGTGTGCTGCGAAATAAATATATAAACGGCAAAAAATATACACACGTTAACGAAGAGGCAGAACCAATCTGAAGAAGCGAAGCGTTCGCTTAAAAGCTTTCTGAAAGAAAGCTGCATCGGAAGCATAGGCTTATCACCGGATTACTCCTTAGAAAAGGAGATTCAAAATAATCTGGGGATAACAGCGATCGGAAGATGGTACTGCACTCGTAGTGGCCTAGTGTGATTGATTAATGCAGTTTCTATAACAACAAAAAACTCTCTCTGATCTGGTGCGGAAGCATGCCACACACAGATCAGAGAGAGTTTTTATTTGAATCCCCTGGTTATTTTTCAGGGTGGGTAACGATGCCGGCATGCGGATCGATATGCCGTACGACCGATTTGAGCCAGATCATTTCCAGAACGTGGATTTCATAATAGAGCGTGCCGGGAATTTGCTGAATCCAGCCATCCGCGTTAGCGGGTTGCGTTATGTCTGCAGCTGCAAACGGTATTCCAGGTTCACGACGCAGTCGTTTGCGCAGCGCGGCCTGCACCTGATCGCTTTTGGAGGTCAATATATACAACTTGCGCTTCGACGTAAATCCCCGAAAAGCAATATACACCATCTCGTACGCAATCAGGTAGGCAATCACGGAATACATCGCTTGATCCCAGCCGAATACAACACCGGCTGCCGTCAGAATCAACAAGTTGATCAGCATAATTATTTTTTCAACCAGCATCCGCTTCCCGCTAAACAGGCGTTCCGGCGGACGGGAGGACGGATCACCGATTTCCAGCGTATCCAGCGTTCCGCCATACCTTACTACAAGTCCGATGCCTAGTCCAAGGCACAGACCGCCGAAGATGGCTGCAGCCAGAGGATGCTCTACCAGTGGCGGCATTGGATAAAGCACGAGGGCGCCGATCGAAAAGACAACCAGCCCGAGAACGCTGACCAATACGAACTTTTTTTGAACGATCCGATAGGACAGAAAAATAAAAGGTACATTAAACAAAAACAGGAACAAACCGATTCGCATCTCTGTCCAGTGAGCGAATAGCGAGGACAGGCCCGTGATTCCGCCGATAATGATTTTGTTCGGATGCAAGAACAATTCAAGGCCCACGGAGGCCAGAATGCCGCCAACGACCACCAAAAGCAGGTTAAGCAGGCGATGGGTGGGCTTCGTTCGGGTCTTGGCGGGCGATTGCGCCGGATTAGCCGAGATCAGAGGTGCTTTCATGCGTCATCCTCCTTTGCGGCTGCGAGCCCTTCTCCCCGGGTGGGTTACAGAAAGAACGGCGAATGAGCCGCGATTGGTTTCAAGGGATTGCCTGGGTCAGAAGGCATCAGCCTTCTTCCTGAAGCACCTTGGTTTCTTCTTTCTTTTTACGAGGGTTCTTGAACTTGAATATTTTGTCCAGCAAACGGAAGACATGCTTGGACTCTTTGGTCAACAACGGCCCGAGTATGGCCAAAATCAGAACGTACAGCGCCGCAAAAGGCTGCAGGATCGGCAGTAGTCCGCCAGCTTTGCCCATGTTGGCCATAATGATGGAAAACTCGCCGCGCGAAACGATGGTTAACCCGATATTGGCGGAAGCTTTCGGTGAAAGTCCGGCGCTTCGTCCTGCCAGCATGCCTGCCAGGAAGTTGCCGAACAAGGTAACGACCACCGCGATCAAGGCAAGCCATACCGCTTCCCCGCCCAAGGCCAACGGATCGATAGACAGACCGAAGCTGAAGAAAAAGATGGCGCCGAAGAAGTCGCGGAATGGCAGAATCAAGTGTTCAATGCGTTTCGCATGCTCCGTTTCCGCCAGTACCAGACCAACGAGCAAGGCACCGATCGCTTCCGCAACGTGAATGGTTTCGGAGAAGCCGGCGACCAGGAACAATGCACCGAAAACGACAAGCGAGAATAACTCGTTGGAACGGATTTTGAGAGCTTTGTTCAGCAATGGCGTCGCCTTGCGCCCCAGTATGATGACGATAAGCATGAAACCAAGTGCGACAAGAGCGGACAGGAGGACGCCTCCGATGGAAGACGAGTCGCTGAGCACCAGTCCGGACAGGATGGAAATATATACGGCGAGGAACACATCCTCGAACATAATAATGCCAAGAATCATTTCCGTTTCCGGGTTTGCCGTCCGTTTAAGGTCAACCAGCACTTTGGCCACGATGGCACTGGAGGAGATGGTCGTGATTCCAGCGATAACGAGGGCTTCCGCTACCGGAAATTGCGCAGCAAAACCGAGTACCAAACCTAGCGTAAAGTTGATGGCGATATAGATCGAACCACCGACCGCGATGGAACGGCCAGATTTGATCAATCTTCCGACCGAGAATTCCAATCCGAGATAGAAGAGCAGGAACAGAATCCCGATTCGTCCCATAAAGTCGATGAAGGGTTGGCTTTCGATAAAACGAAAATCCAAATGCCAGATTTTCATCGCATGGGGGCCGACGGCCATCCCAATCAAGATGTAGAACGGAACGACCGAAAAGCGCAGTTTTGCCGAGATCAGGCCCGCAGCCGCGATGAGCACAAGGGCCAAACCGATTTCAAATACCAAATGGTCCATGCAGTCACCCCCTTCCGGTCAGAAGGAGAGACTTGAACAGCTTCTGCTGGTTGCGTTCGCCAACGGCAACAACCGTGGATTCTGCCGTGATCACGACCTCCGGACCGGGGCTGATATGTTTTTTGTGATTTTTCTCTACAACGGCAATGACTGTTGCCCCGGAGTTCTGACGCACATCCAGTTCTCCGATGGATTTGCCGATGCAGCCAAAAGAGGATTCGATTTTATACCATTCGATGATCAGGTCATCGAAAGTGACTTCAATGTTTTCGAGCTGCTTCGGTTTGTAGGTCAATCCGCCTACAATGGCGGCAATTTGTCTTGCCTCATGATCATCGAGCGTGATCATGGAGATGCTTTGATCAGGGTCGTCGTATTCGAAATGATACATTTCCCGTCTTCCGTCATCATGGATAATGACAACGATTTTGTCTCCGCTGCTCGTTTCAATCTGAAATTTTCGGCCGATTCCCGGCAAATCCGTTTCACGTACATCCATTCGTTAAATGCCTCCTTAATATTGAAGGCCGGTCGAAAGTCAGGCGATTACCCGAAAATCCGATGATAGTCCACCGAGGAACGGGGGATTGAGGACGTGAAAATACGCCATGCTCAGACAGGTAAACAGAGCCGTGACTTTCAACTACACAGCCTTTGTCGTAATTTGGGTGAGCAAGGTACAACAATTACAGCTCAAATAAGACGATGCTATCGAACAATCCAATCATTAACGTTTGCATAATGGGTATTAAGTTATGCACAAGCGCACCGTCGTGCCAAGAGGGCAGAGGCGACTCTATGCAAGGCAGCCTAAAATACGGATTGCGTCACAATCAGAGCGCATTCGCGTACTTTGGTGCAAAGGAAGGGGATGACACAAACAAACTCGTGAATTTGATGGGCAGCAGAAATAATCTGCGTTTAAACAGATAAATCAACGGTTTAAAGGGCAGACGGGGAGCGGGAATTCGCAGCAGCAACAATAAGTTGACCACAAGAAACACAGGCCTGCTATGCGTAACCGCCAGCAGCTTGGACATGATTTGCGGATATTTGCGAATTAAAGGCTTTTGCTGGGACTCCGTAATTTGAAGCGCCGCCTCCTTGTTGGAGGTTGCATCCACAGACACACCTACAGCAGATTCCGACTGCATGGGAATAGGGAAGCACAAGCCCTGAAATACGCACAAAATAACGATCATGAGGCATCTCAGCAATTCCGAATATGTTCTCATCTTGGCTTCCCTCCTTTTCCGTGAAACATACTGTTATAAAAATAATAACACATTTTTGTCTTTTCTCCAAACCGGATTATTCGATGTTGAGAAATCATGACACCCTTTCCATCAATCCGCTTCGTATATCCCTGTTGGCCTTGCCATATACTTTGAACAGGATGGAAAGGAGTGAGCGACGTGGAATTGTTCAATGTATGGACAGAGGTGTCCGGAGCGGATGAGGCTGAACGTTTTTACCGGTGCGTCAAAGAGAAAACCAAAGGATTACATATAAGCAAAAGAGGTTTTCGGCTCACGTTCAAACATAAGAACGGGAGAGCCGTCTGGGTATGCAGAGGCAATGAAAAGCACGCCGATTTTCAGCAATGGCTGCCCAAAATCAGCGAAGTGCTGGCATTCGGCTTGGCGGATTTCATTATGGAAACCCAGGAACGATCCATCGCGGAGCGCCTGATCTCCAAAGCCTGCTCGGTGATGGAGCAAGACGAGATCGAGAAGGTTAAACGGATTTTCATGCCGCTCCTTGATCAACATGTGATGGGGCAGCAGGGAATGCGGGAACGGAGACGAAATACATTGGCCGGCGGTTTGCGAAAGGATCTGGAGGAGGTCCATTTTTTTTCGCTGGAAGGCATCATCCGTTTCCGTATAAAGCAGTACAGACAGGAGCTTCAGGAGCTGGTGGAATACGCCATTGACGAGTTCTGGATGGATCGCCAGTACGAGGAGTTTATGGGGCTGCTTAAATACTTTGTATTTTTCCAGGAAGCGAAGGTGCCGCTGGTACATCTTGTGCACAAAGGCTCGCATGAGTTCCGCGTGTTCGATGCTTCGTTCAATCCGCTGCCTGTTCAAAAAGACGAGCAGGTTGTCGTCGAAATGCGGGGACTGGAGCTGGAAATGGACATTGAGGACATGATTGTCAGCACCTTGATCTCCATCTCTCCCGAAAAAGTGCTGCTGCACACACGCACTCCGGATCTCCCTATTATTTCAACGATCCGCAACATTTTTGAGGACAAGGTTCAGATCTGCCACCAGTGCCCCGAGTGCGAGGTGCTCCGGACGGGGCTGATGACAGGTCTTGACGCAAGTGATCTTGGCAATTATAATAACTGTTGATTCATGAAGTCTTCACTTCATGGCCATACGATTCAATCTATAATAAAAGCGTTGACAAAGACATGAGCCATGCGCAAGGTTGGTGCAGAGAGGGGAAACAAGGCTGAAATTTCCTCCGAAAGCCACGTTTGGTTTACCCCTTTGTAGCTGCAGTTTTGAAAACGGCTAAGCCTGTGCATCTGACGACAGGCATTCGTCGCGAGTAAGGACTTGCCGGGTCATGCCCGTTATCGACATGCCAATGAGGGCTGCATGCCATAAGTTTTGTGAAAGGCAGCCGAATTAGGGTGGAACCACGAGTATGATCACACTCGTCCCTTGACCGGGACGGGTGTTTTTTGCGTTTTTGCCGAAATGGCGGGAACCGCATAGATTTCAGTCCGTCTCCGTGAGGACACAGCTCTAACATTCATAGGAGGAATGAGACCAATGACAGTAAACATTAAACTTCCGGACGGCTCCGTCCGCGAATATGCCGAAGGAAGCAACATTGAGGACGTAGCAGCTTCGATTAGCAGCGGATTGCGCAAAAATGCGGTAGCCGGCAAATTGGATGGCATCGTGGTAGACTTGTCCACACCGCTTCATGAAGGAGCTTTGGTCGAAATCGTGACCCAGGATACTCCCGAAGGACTTGAAGTGATGCGCCATAGTACCGCACACTTGCTCGCTCAAGCCGTTAAACGCTTGTACGGAAGCAAAGAGGTTCATCTCGGCGTGGGACCTGTTATCGAAGACGGATTTTATTACGACATGGATTTGGAACATCCGCTTAACCCGGAAGATTTGCAAAAGATCGAGAAGGAAATGGAACGCATTGTTGGCGAAAACCTGCCGATCGTTCGTAAAGAAGTTAGCCGCGAAGAAGCGATCCGCACCTTTGAAGAGGTGGGCGATCCGTACAAGCTGGAACTGATCCGTGACCTGCCCGAAGACAGCGTAATTACGATTTATGAGCAAGGCGAGTTCTTTGACCTTTGCCGTGGTCCGCACGTGCCTTCCACAGGCAAAATCAAAGTGTTTAAATTGATGAACGTTGCCGGGGCTTACTGGCGCGGAGACAGCAAAAACAAAATGCTGCAGCGCATCTACGGAACGGCTTTTGTGAAAAAGGCACAACTGGACGAGCACCTGCGCCTGCTGGAAGAAGCCCGCAAGCGGGATCACCGCAAGCTGGGCAAGGAACTGGAAATCTTCACCTTCTCCCAACTCGTGGGTCAAGGCTTGCCGATCTGGCTGCCGAACGGGGCGAAGCTTCGCCGTACACTGGAGCGTTACATCGTGGACCTGGAGGAAAGCCTGGGATACCAGCATGTCTACACACCGGTTCTGGGTAACGTGGAATTGTACAAAACGTCCGGTCACTGGGAGCATTATCAAGAGGACATGTTCCCGAAAATGGAAATGGATAACGAAGAGCTCGTGCTCCGCCCAATGAACTGTCCTCACCATATGATGGTGTACAAGTCCAGCATGCACAGCTATCGCGACCTTCCGATCCGCATTGCCGAACTGGGCATGATGCATCGTTACGAAATGTCCGGTGCACTGACAGGACTGCATCGCGTGCGTGCAATGACGCTGAACGATTCCCATATTTTCTGCCGTCCGGACCAGATCAAAGAAGAATTTGCACGCGTGATCGAACTGATTCAGACGGTTTATAAAGATTTCGGCATTGACGAGTACCGTTTCCGTCTCTCGTACCGCGATCCGCAGGATACGGAAAAGTATTTCCAAAACGACGAAATGTGGGAAATGTCCCAGCGTATGCTGCGTGAAGTCGTAGAAGAGCTTAACCTGCCGTTCTATGAAGCCGAAGGCGAAGCGGCATTCTACGGTCCGAAGCTGGACGTTCAGATCAAAACCGCTCTGGGCAAGGAAGAAACGCTGTCCACTGTACAGCTCGATTTCCTTCTCCCTGAACGCTTCGAACTGGAATATGTCGGAGATGATGGACAGAAACACCGCCCAGTCGTTATTCATCGCGGCGTAATCAGTACGATGGAGCGTTTCACGGCATTCCTGCTGGAGAACTTTGCGGGCGCACTGCCGCTCTGGCTCTCTCCGGTACAGGCTAAAGTTATTCCGGTATCCACCCATTTCGACGACTATGCCCGCGAAGTGGAGGCCAAGCTGAAACGTGCAGGCATTTCCGCCGAAGCCGATCTTCGCAACGAAAAGCTGGGTTATAAAATTCGCGAAGCCCAATTGGAGAAACTTCCATATATGTTCGTTGTCGGAGAGAACGAGCGCAATGCCGAAGGTGTATCCGTGCGTAAACGGGGCGAAGGCGATTTAGGCATGAAGCCTTTGGATGAAATCGTGGCTCAATTGAAAGAAGAGATTGCTTCAAAACGGGTGTGACGTTCTACACGTTCTACACTGAAATCTAAACTAACTCGGGAAAGGCGATCGATGATAAGCAGCCCGTGATTGGAAGATCCGTCATTCAGTATGCGGTTATGGCCGCGTGCTGGGTGCGGGTCTTTTTTGATGGATATCGATTTTAGAGTTATTGGGATTGGTATAACAACAGGGCATTTTGGAAAACCTTTGCAGTAAGGGGGAGGTTATATCCATGTCCATGTTCAAAACAAGTTCAATCCGAACCGTACCATTTCTGTTTATGTGCAGTGTCATCTTTGTTGTACTGATGTTTATAGAGGGAAGACAGGCGTTAGCTTACACGTTCGAAGAGGATAATGGCGAACAATTTGTCGAGCATATGAACCCTCCGCATCTCGTTTCTGCAGGCATAAGCAGCCATTATGCACAACGACTCATCACCAATGACCATGCTCGGGTGACGACGATGGGAGTATTATCCTTGCTGTGGTCCTCGAATGTGAACGATTCCAATGCAGGGAAACTGGCCAAGAACGGCGATGAATCATCCATACCTGTGTTGGCTCCGCGATCCGAACAAATACTGGATACACATAAAGTAACGGCAACCGGTTATACGGCAGGCGTAGAATCCACGGGCAAAGGACCCAAACATCCGCAGTACGGGATAACGTATTCGGGAGTAAAGGTGCGGCGGGACAAGGAAACCGTATCCACGATCGCTGCAGATCCGAAATTGTTCCCCATGGGCTCCATTCTATACATTCCTGGGTATGGCTACGGAATCGTTGCCGATACGGGTTCAGCCATCAAGGGCAACAAAATCGATCTTTATTTCCCGACCATCAAACAGGTATATAAGGAATGGGGCAAAAAAGACGTTGAAGTGCAGGTCATCAAACAAGGAAACGGAAAGTGTACCGAAAAAATGCTGGATGAGCTGACAAAAACAATCAATGTGTATCGAAGCATTCCGGATTCTTGGTTAGACAAGGCCATCTAGGGTGATTTGCACGATGAATAACGGCAAAGGACTCTACACATAATACTTCTGGGGACAAGAGCGTTTGTGCATATCGTGCTTGAATCCCAAATACTAAAAGTGAGGTGCATTCATCGTGCCAAAAAATTTCCAAACAGGTCAAACTCCTAACCAGAAGTTCAATGCAGAATTTGGTCAAGAAAACGTAAAAGGAAAAGTGCAAAAGGCTGCGCAAAACAAAGTGCAGGAAAACTACAAAACTCCGGATGAAAAATTTAACTCCGAGTTTGCCGTAGAAGACCAAGGCCTTAACGAAAAGTAATCAAGTAACGATCAACGCCCTGGAGCTGATGTGCTCCAGGGTGTTGTTTTATTTATTTTTTTTACATAAATACCCATTCACATCGGTCTCGAGACGGAGTTGGGTTCCATCTGCCGCCGCTGTTCATGACTCCTTGTCTGCGTTAAACTGGTTACAGAATCAATGAAGAAGGAGAAATGAGCGATGAAACATTCTATGCGGGACCGTTGGTGGATTGGCATACCGTTGATCGCGGTCGGTCTGGTCATTCTGCTCAAACAAATGGGTTACGATATTGACATCGGATACGTGTTTAGAACATACTGGCCGGTATTTTTGATTTGGTGGGGATTCAAGGGCCTAACCGAAATCCGGCGAAACGGAGGTTACGCGGCGATCGGACCGGTCATCGTGCTTGCCATAGGCGGGTACTTCCTTGCGCGTAATCTGGATTGGATCGACTATTCCATGGGTGAGTTTATCCGGTACCTCATTCCCGTCATGCTGATTGGCGGAGGATTGTTTGTTTTGATCGGGCCACGCCGAAGAGACCGCAAGCATAAAGACCAAATGCAGTCCCCTCCGCCTGAGGCATCCGAAACCTACAAGCCGCTTACTCCGGAAGAATTGGAGATGCCTTCCACGTTTGACGAGCAATTCGAAAAAACGTTCGGCAAACCGAATGGCGGAGAAACAAGCGGAGTGCAGGGTAACGCCTCAACGCCACATGGTTCACACCATTCCGGGGAACAGCAATCCTGGAAACAATTCTCCCACGATTCCAAAGGTTACGAAGACGGCCAACATGGGAAACATGGGCAGCACGGCTACGGCTATGAAGATTACGGCGACGGCAGAAACATCAATAAATCCACGTTCATCGGGGACCTTCATCTCGGACAGGACGTCTTCCAATTGAAGCCGATGAATATCTCGACATTCATTGGAGACACGGTCATTGATCTTACCAAAGCCCAAATCCCTTACGGTGAAACCAAAATTAACATCTCTTCCTTTATTGGAGACGTCAAGGTGTTTGTGCCGGCCGACATGGACCTGGGGATCACGGTAACCACCAACTCGTTTATTGGCGACATGAGTTTGCTGAATCAGAAGCGGGGCGGATTTTTGAGCAGCGCACAGACAGAAACTCCGCATTACCGCGAAGCCGGCAAAAAAGTTCGCATCGTAGTCAGCGTATTTATTGGCGACGTCAAAGTAAACAAGGTGGGGTAAGATAAAATGCTTCGAACAATTCTAAAGGCGAATAAATGGGAGCTTATGATGTACTTTGTCCTGACCGGGCTGATTACGCTGGGGGGCTTCTATCTAATGTACGGCGATGTGCTGGCCGAGGCCGGCCGTCACCGTGCATGGACGTATGCCGCAATCGTCGTACTGGCTACGATGATTACCGGATACATCGCGGCACTGCGGCTGCAGCGCAAGATCGATCTGCTGGATCTCAACATGCTCAAAGTGTCCAAGGGGAATCTGGCCGTTCGCATGCCGGAGACGGAAGATTCTTCTTTTGGCCGCGTATATGAAGAATTCAACGTTATGATGGAGTCCATCGAGAAAAAGATGAGGCTGCTTCAACGTCTTGGAGAACACGAGGTGATCGAGAAGGAAAAGGCGTCCGAACACGCGGTCCTGGAAGAGCGCAGGCGGATGGCGAGAGATCTGCACGATACGGTCAGCCAGCAGTTGTTCGCGATCCACATGTCGGCTTCTTCCCTGCCTAAACTGCTGGAAATCAATCCGGAGCATGGCCGCAATGTGCTTGCCCAGCTTATCCAAATGTCACATGTCGCCCAGCGTCAGATGCGGGGATTGATCGCCCAGCTCCGTCCGGTTGAACTGGAAGGACGTAATCTTGCCGAAGCGCTGGATAGCTGGTTTCCCGATTATTGCAGGCAAAATGGCCTTAGGGGCGTCAAAGAGCTGGAACTGGATGGCGGAGTGTCCGAGGCCATTGAGCACCAGCTATTTCTCATTATTCAGGAAGCTGTGGCCAACGTGGTAAAGCATGCCGAAGCTTGCATGGTCAGTCTTTCGATCAGGGAAAGCGAGCATCAGATCAGCGTCAGCGTCAGCGATGATGGGCAGGGTTTTTTGCAGCAAACCGACCGCCCTGGTTCTTATGGGCTGTCGACGATGCGGGAACGGGCCGAGAAACTGGGGGGACAGGTTCAGATTATTTCCAAACCGGGAGCGGGAACGACGGTGCGCGTGTTCATCCCGAGATTCCAGGACAAGTTTGAGGGGGAAACGGTATGAGCGGTAAAGTCAACATTATGATTGTGGACGATCATGACATGGTTCGCATGGGGCTCAAGACGTATTTGATGCTGGAGCCTGCCTTTCATGTCGTGGCTGAAGCGGGAAATGGCCAGGATGCGCTGGATCAGCTGCGTCGATTGGGCAAAGAGGAACTGCCTGATCTGATCCTGATGGATCTTATGATGCCGATTATGAATGGAGCAGAAGCTACGCAGGCGGTTATGTCCGAATTTCCGGGTATGAAAATCGTCATGTTAACGAGCTTTCTCGAAGATGATTTGGTCGTGCAGGCGATTGAAGCAGGCGCGGTAAGTTACGTACTCAAGACCGTATCGGCGGAGGAGCTGATTTATGCGCTGCAAGGCGCCCATCGCGGCATGCCTGTCATGACGGGAGATGTGTCCCAGGCGTTGACAAGGGGCATTCGGCAGCGCACGGCAAGGGAGAACGAATCCGGACTTACGGAACGGGAGAAAGAGGTCCTTCTGCTTATTGCCGAAGGGAAAAGCAACAAGGATATCGGTGAGGAACTACATATCAGCATCAAAACGGTCAAAACCCATGTGAGCAATCTGCTGATGAAATGCGAGATGGATGACCGCACCCAATTGGCCATTTATGCCTATCGACAAGGATGGGTAAAGCCGCCTCAATGACATAAACCGTGAAAAATGCAGTCGTGATGCGGTTTTATCTCCTTTTTAATTGTTTTTAAGGTACAGTTAAGGTTTAAAGTACAAAATAAGGACAGTTAAAGAATATCTCTTGCATACAGGAGATTGGGAGGTAGAATGGCATGGATGAACGTACTTACAGACCTAACCGCCAAGAGGGACAAAACGAACCTAATCAGGCGGACAATCGCAATACATCCGGAACGGAAGACTCCTCATATTATTACTCTTATGGACCTTTCCAGTCCGTGAACCAAAATGATACATCGTCTTCGAATCATCGTGAAGAAGGAACGGTTGAGATTACAAGACCCGAGCCGGTGAAGGCTGTACCCGCATTCTACAGTGCAGGGCCATCCGAACCTCCTCGCAGCCAAGGGAACGGAGGCAACGACGGGAATGGCGGCAACGGCAATGGGAATTGGAATTTCAACAATAACGGAGGCAGCGGCAAACCTCGTCGTTCTTCGATCCGTTCGCTCTTGTTTTCCTTTATTGCCGGCATGCTCGTTATTACGGTGCTGATGTACACCGCAGATCGTACAAATATGTTTACGCCGCAAGAGGCGCTGACCAGCACGCAGACTGAAAGCACTAGCGAGACAACGCCAACGAATTCGGGAAACAGCAACAACGTGACGGCATCGCTGCTGCCGACCGGCAAAACGGATGTATCCACCGTTGTCAGCAACACAAGTCCTGCCGTAGTCAAAATCGAAACGCTGGCCAAACAATCTACGCGCAGCAGTCAGGGCGGATCGACTTTGAGCGACCCGTTGTATCAATACTTCTTCGGGGGCCAAGGCGGTATGAATGGCGGCCAAAGCCAACAGCAGCAGCAGCAAAGCACCAACCAGCTGACTCCGCTCGGCATCGGTTCGGGATTTATTTTCGATAAAGCGGGCTATATCCTCACCAACCAACACGTGGTACAGGGCGCTGACGTCATTCAAGTAACGCTGGAGAACAACAGCAAGCCATATGAAGCAAAACTGCTCGGCAGCAGCTTTGATCTTGACCTTGCCGTGTTGAAAATCGAAAAAAATAGCGGGGACGACGATTTCCCTGTAGCTCCCCTTGGGGATTCCAACAGCACCCAAGTTGGTGAATGGCTGGTTGCCATCGGTAACCCGGAAGGCTTTGAACACACGGTTACTGCAGGTGTATTGAGTGCGAAAGAACGTACAATCAGCATTCCGGACGAGGATACGGGCAAAACGCGTGAATACAGCCACTTGCTGCAAACCGATGCTTCGATCAACCCTGGTAACTCCGGCGGCCCATTGCTTAACCTGAATGGGGAAGTCATCGGGATGAATGTTGCGGTCAGCGCAGATGCACAAGGGATCGGCTTTGCCATTCCGTCCAGCGTCATTTCGGAAGCCGTCAAATACCTGAAAGAAAACAAAGAGGTTCCAAAGGAGCCGGTTCCGTTCATCGGCGCTTCTCTTATGGCTTTGACTCCTGAAGTGGCAAAACAAATGGGCACGGACATTACCGAAGGTTCCGTCGTGGCCAGCACGATCTACCAATCCCCTGCTTATCAAGCGGACCTGCGTCCGTACGATATCATTACAGGTGCGAATGGCACAGCTTACAGCACGAGCCAAGATTTGATCGATTTCATCAAAACGCAAAAGATTGGCAGTGAAATCACATTAAATGTGGTGCGTGATGGCAAAAAAATGGACATCAAAGTGAAAGTCGGCAACAAAAACGATTACGATACAACACAAACGACCGAGCAACAATAACGGCAGCCTGAAGGAGCGAAATGTTTTGGATTCGAGGCTCGGGACGAACGGGAGGGCTTGAATGCCCTTCCGTTTTTTTGTCCGAACCAAAGGCAGCCGGGCATAAAGATGCAGACGGGGTGACAGCCTGCTACAATGGAAATACAACCATACAAACGTCAAGATAAAGGGGAAAGACCATGCGATCAACGATACTGATTGTGGATGACGACGAAAAAATCGTGTCCATGCTCCGGCGGGGGCTGGCATTCGAAGGGTATGAAGTGCAGACGGCGTCCAATGGCGCCGAAGGGTTGAACAAATTGATGGATAAGGAACCGGACGTTGTCGTGCTGGACGTCATGATGCCGCAGATCGACGGATTTGAAGTATGTCGCAGGCTGCGTGCGGCAGGAAGCAAGGTACCCATTTTGATGCTAACGGCAAAAGATGAGGTTCAAAGCCGGGTGACCGGACTCGATACCGGCGCGGACGATTATCTCGTAAAACCATTCGCTTTGGAGGAACTGCTCGCGCGAGTACGCGCCTTGTTGCGTCGCAGATCGGATATCGCCGATGCAGCGGACAACCGGCTGACGTATGAAGATCTTATTCTGGACAATGATTCGCGTGAAGTGCTTCGCGACGGCAAACGGCTTGAGCTTACCGCCAAAGAGTTCGAATTGCTGAACCTGTTCATGCAAAATCCGAAAAGGGTGCTGTCGCGCGATCTGATCATGGATAAAATATGGGGCTACGACTACAGCGGCGAATCCAACGTGCTTGAGGTTTACATTGCCATGCTCAGGCAGAAAACGGAAGAACATGGAGGCAAACGTTTGATCCAAACGATCCGTGGAGCGGGTTATATTTTGCGAGGTGACTCCTGACATGTCCATCCGGTTAAAATTAACCGCTTGGTATTCAGGCATCCTGGCTGCCGTGCTGATCTTCTGGGGAGTTGTCATCTATGCATTCGTATATTTCAATTCCTATCAGGAAGTGGAACAGCAATTAAAGGTAAAGAGTGCCCGAATTACGGAACAAATCGGCGTAAATCCGCTGTCCCAGTCGCTGGATCTGGATCCATTTACGGAAAGTCAGCTTCAGGAAGCGCAAATATACATCCAGCTGTGGGATTATCAGAGCCGATCCGGGAAAATATCCGGCAATATGGAGAAACTCGGCATCCAGTTTCGCGTGCTGAGTACAAGCGAAATTTTGAAAGAACGCGGCATATCCAAAGTATACGTTAACGGAACGCCATTTCTGGTGAATCAACAGCCCTTGTCCCTTCAGGGAACCAATGAGATCAGAGGCACATTGCAGGTTGGCGCCAACGTGAGCTCTCAGGAAAGATTGCTTGAGGCCTTGCTCAACATTCTTATTTTCGGCTGGCTTGTCGCGATGGCTCTGGCGATTACGTCCGGGCTGATCTTGGCGCGCAAGTCGATGCGCCCACTGGTCAACGTGGTCGACGCCGCCAATCAGATTCAGTCGGGAGATGACCTGAGCGTCCGCATCCAGTATTCGGGGCCGAAGGATGAGATCGGTCGCCTCATCGAGACGGTAAATAATATGCTGGAGCGCACGGAGCAGTCTTTCCGCGGACTGGAGGAGACGAATGCGGCACAGCGGCGGTTCGTGTCGGATGCTTCGCATGAGCTGCGCACGCCGCTGACGACGATCAGGGGCAATGTGGATTTCCTTAAAAAGCTATGGGACGAGGAAAGCTTGGAGCGATCCAACCTTGACGAGGACACGATCAAGCAAATGTCTTTGGAAGCCATTGATGACATGGCCGACGAAGGCAAGCGTATGAGCAGGCTGATCAGCGACATGTTGTCCCTGGCCAGGGCGGATACCGGCCAAAAAATCGAGCTGCAGCCGATTCCGCTGCAGATTCTAGTGCAGGAAGTGGCGCGCAGATCCCAATTCCTCGATAGGCAGGCAGAGTGGCGTCCGGGAGACTTCTCCATCCTGAACGGCATCTACGTGAACGGCAACAAGGATTATTTGCAGCAAATGCTGTTTATTTTTATTGAAAATGCATTCAAGTATACACCGGACGGATCGGTGACGATGGATGCCATTTTGTACAAGGGGCAGGTGGGACTGCGAGTCAGCGATACGGGGATTGGCATGGAACGGGATGAAGTGCCTCATATCTTTGATCGCTTCTATCGCGCGGACGAGTCGCGCGGGGCAACGCCTGGCATCGGCCTCGGCTTGTCCATCGCAAAATGGATCATCGAGGAACACCATGGTTCTGTGGAAGTGGTGACGAGACGCGACGAAGGAACGACCTTTATAATCTGGCTGCCGGTAGTCTTTGCTCCGCCTATTGAATAAAGGTATAATGGAGTAGACTGCAAAACCATTGGCAGCAATGCCAAAAAAGAAAGCGGGTGGCAACCAAGTGGAAGTATTGCGAATTTCGCCGCGGGGGTATTGCTACGGGGTTGTGGATGCGATGGTGTTGGCACGCCAGGCAGCGCGCAACCTTGATTTGCCCCGGCCTATATATATATTGGGCATGATCGTGCATAATCAACATGTAACGGATTCCTTTGAGGATGAAGGCATCATAACGCTGGACGGTCCGAATCGAATGGAAATCTTAAGCCAGGTGGAGAGCGGAACGGTTATATTTACGGCTCATGGCGTATCGCCTGAAGTACGCAAACTGGCGCGGGAGAAAGGCTTGACCACCGTTGACGCGACCTGTCCGGACGTGACGAAAACCCATGATCTTATTCGGGAAAAAACGGCCGAGGGATACGAGATCATTTACATCGGCAAAAAGAACCATCCTGAGCCTGAAGGAGCGATCGGCGTTGCGCCAGACAAGGTTCATCTGATCGAAAAGGAAGAAGAGATCGCCGAACTTGACGTGCCGGCAGGCAAAATATTGATTACCAATCAGACCACGATGAGCCAGTGGGACATTAAGCACATTATGAGCCGGCTTTTGGAGAAGTATCCGGGTGCCGAGATCCACAATGAAATCTGTCTCGCGACCCAGGTCCGTCAGGAAGCCGTGGCAGAGCAGGCCGGTCAGGCGGATTTGGTTATTGTGGTTGGCGACCCGCGCAGCAACAACTCCAATCGACTGGCACAGGTGTCGGAAGAGATTGCGGGCGTTCGTGCTTACCGCGTCGGCGACGTGACCGAAATCAAGCAGGAATGGCTGCAAGACGTGGCCAAAGTGGCGGTAACTTCCGGCGCGTCGACGCCGACGCCGATTACGAAAGAAGTCATCGCTTACCTCGAGCAGTACGAACACGACAAACCGGAAACGTGGGAAATCAAGCGGACGGTGAACATGAGCAAGCTGCTTCCCCCTGTGCGCGAGAAGGCGCGCAACCATTCATAACGGGGTAAATGCATTCGGTTGAATGAAGCCGGCTTTTCAGATCTGAGATCTGAGAGGCCGGCTTTTTTGAGGTTATAGACATACATTCCATATGAAGTATGATTGAAAAATGCAGTTAAAACGTTGAAGCGGCATGCAAGACATTTTCCAAGGGGGAAAGCAGAGCATTAACAAAACTTTTCTACATATATATAGCGACATTGATAGGGTGATGTACCAGATGAAGAAAATATTAAATTGGAGCATGCTGCTTTGCACAGAAAGTCTGTATACCAGAACAGATGGATGTGTTTGTGGTACGAAAAGGTTTGACGATAAGGAAAAAACATGGTATATTCACTTTAACGGATAAAAGCTAAAAAGCTTAAAAGCGAACAAGCGTTTAAGTGGAAGAGAATTTGATCGTATAATGACATCGATACATCTCAAGCGAGCTCTCATATATGAAAGGATGGATAATCATGATCGTAATTGCAGGCAAGTCAGCCGCGGAGGAACAAATTCAGGAAATCGTGACCGTAATCGAAAAGGAAGGGCTTCAAGCTCATGTATCCCGAGGGGAAGATCGTACGATTATTGGTCTCATCGGCAAGGTGGAGCCAAAGATGGCCGAGCATTTGCGCCAAATGAAGGGCGTCGAAAATGTTGTGAAAATCTCGAAATCCTATAAACTGGCAAGCCGTGATTTCCACCCGTCCGACACGGTCATCAACATTAAAGGCGTCGAAATCGGCGGAAAAGAACTGGTTGTCATGGGCGGACCTTGTGCTGTTGAATCGGCTGCACAGATCGACGAAATTGCCGGATTGGTCAAAGCTGCTGGCGGACAGGTGCTTCGCGGCGGAGCGTTCAAACCGCGCACAGGTCCATACAGCTTCCAAGGAACAGGCGTGGAAGGCTTGATCATGATGGCCGAAGCGGGCAAGAAGCATGACCTGTTGACCATCACGGAAGTCATGACTCCCGAATACGTTGATATTTGTGCTGAATATGCGGACATTCTGCAGGTAGGCACACGTAACATGCAGAACTTTGACTTGCTGCGCAAATTGGGCGAGTGCGGGAAACCTGTTCTGCTAAAACGTGGATTCAGTGCGACATACGATGAATTCCTTAACGCTGCCGAGTACATTCTGGCGGGGGGGAATCCAAATGTTATGCTGTGTGAACGCGGCATTCGTACGTTTGAAACGTACACGCGCAACACGCTTGACCTGTCTGCAATCCCTGTTCTGCAGTCTCTGAGTCATTTGCCGGTCATTTCCGACCCTAGCCATGGCACGGGCCGCCGCGAGCTCGTAGAGCCGATGACGAAGGCCTCCGTGGCAGCTGGCGCGAACGGACTGATTATCGAGATGCATACCGACCCGGACAATTCCATGACGGGCGATGGCGTGCAATCCTTGTTCCCTGACCAATTTGCGGGCCTGCTGCAGGATCTGGAGAAGTTGGCTCCATTGGTGGGCAGAACGTTCAGCACGGCCAAACAGCCGGCAGATTTCTTCCCGGCCAGAGTGGGCGTTTAACGTTTAATTCAATGATGTTTCGATTTTGCGCATAGACATATGATGTTGGGTAGCTGCCTAGATTGCCAAGTATACTGGTGATCGGGGCAGGTGCCCTTTTTTTAGATTAGAGATTAACTATCGTTTGGGTAAAGAGGAATGGAGCTGCCCCCATAAAATAGACCGCGAATTGTGGTAGAGCTCCGGGAAAAGTCCATATTTCGATGTCACATTTCACCTCCATTGAACGTATTTATTAATCAATACTGATAAGAAACATTTATATGGCAGGTAATATCCAATATTTAGGACAAGATAGTGCCTGCTTTACCGCATTAAACTGGTCAAATACTGCATTTGCACTTTGTTACGAGAATTCAGAGAATTTATAAAATGTGAGCATATCTTACATCTCCGCAAAAAATACCTTACATAAGTATTGACGGTGTAAAGTCTGAGATTTATAATGACGACAGAAAAAAATTCGAATATGAACATTTTCTTTAGCGGGGCTGTTTAATGTTCGGAAAATTTGGGAGGACGAATACATGTCGGTAGAAAACGTATTGAAATCAATTCAAGAGAACAACATCGAGTGGGTAGATTTTCGTTTCGTAGATTTGGCTGGTCGTGCGCATCACATTTCCTTGCCGGCTTCCGCCGTTGACGCAGACACCTTTGTGAATGGAGTTGCCTTTGACGGTTCCTCGATTGCAGGTTTCCGTGGAATTGAAGAGTCCGATATGGTTATGATGCCCGATCCTGAATCGACTTACGTCGATCCGTTCACTGCACATCCTACGCTGAATGTTATGTGTGACATTTTCACACCGGACGGAGAGCGCTATGAGCGTGACCCACGCAGCATCGCTGTAAAGGCTGAAGCTTACCTGCAAGAAACAGGCATCGGCACAGCTGCATTCTTCGCACCAGAATCCGAGTTCTTCATTTTCGACGACGTACGTTACGAGAGCGGCACGAACAGCTCTTCCTACTACGTTGATTCCGAAGAAGCTTCCTGGAACACCAACCGTAAAGAAGAAGGTGGAAACCTGGGCTTCAAGGTACGTACCAAAGGTGGTTATGTACCGGTAGCTCCAGTAGATACACAACAAGATATCCGCAGCGAAATGTGTCGCCTTCTTGAAGAAGCAGGCCTGTCCGTTGAACGTCATCACCATGAAGTGGCGACAGCAGGTCAAGCCGAAATCAACTTCCGTTTTGATACCTTGGTAAAAACAGCAGATAACCTGCTCGTATACAAATATATCGTTCACAACACAGCTCGCCAGTATGGCAAAACGGCAACGTTCATGCCTAAACCGCTGTTCGGCGACAATGGTAGCGGAATGCACGTTCACCAATCGATCTTCAACGGCGATATCCCATTGTTCTATGAAAAAGGCGGATATGCCAACCTGAGCGAAATGGCTTTGCACTACATCGGCGGTATTCTGTACCATGCACCTGCGCTGATCGCTTTGACAAACCCAAGCACGAACTCGTTCAAACGTTTGGTTCCTGGTTACGAAGCACCGGTTAACCTGGTTTACTCCAAAGGTAACCGTTCTGCAGCGGTACGTATTCCGGTTGCAGCCGTGACACCTAAAGGTTGTCGTATCGAGTTCCGTACACCTGACTCCACAGCTAACCCATACTTGGCGTTCGCAGCCATGCTGATGGCCGGTCTGGACGGAATCAAACGCAAAATCAACCCGACGGAGCTGGGTTACGGACCGCTTGACAAAAACATCTACGACCTGTCCGATGCTGACAAAGAAAACATCCGCAGCGTACCTGCTTCCCTCGAAGAAGCATTGGATGCTTTGGCAGCAGACCATGAGTTCTTGACTGAAGGTAACGTATTTACAAAAGAATTCATCGATAACTACATCAACCTGAAACGTGATGAAGCAAAATCCGTTGCGATTCGTATTCATCCACACGAATACAGCCTCTACTTCGACTGCTAATCAGCCGACGAAGAATCGTGCTATTAATGAAGGAAAAACCTCCGGAACAACGTTTCCCGGAGGTTTTTTCCTGATAAGATGGGGCGGGAAGTGGAATGGAAATTCGAATGAAGCGCATTTCCGGATTTTGCAGAAGCTTCTATCCAATATAGGCTGTCTTTTCACTCGGCGTATAGTGGCAGAATTTTTTTATTTTGATGTGGCAGTGCATTAACTTTGCAGGGCGATAAAGGAATTTGATTGCCCGGATCGTCGGCTACGGTGCTTATTGCCCTTGAAGTGGACAGGGAATACTGATATCATAGCGATAATATTTACTTCATATGTCAGTTACGGATGGAAAGGGTGGGGGAAGTTTTGACAAAGAGAGCTTACAATTTTAATGCAGGACCAGCAGCATTGCCATTGGAGGTATTGGAAAGAGCCCAAGCCGAGTTCGTAGATTTCCGCAATACGGGCATGTCCATCATGGAGATGTCTCACCGTGGAGCCGTGTACGAATCTGTACATAACGAGGCGCAGGAACGTTTGCTGTCGCTGCTGGGCAACCCAAAAGGATACAAGGTATTGTTCCTTCAGGGCGGAGCGAGCACCCAATTCGCCATGCTGCCGCTGAATCTTCTTAGCGAAGGGAAGACTGCGAGCTACGTCATGACGGGCAGCTGGGCCAAAAAGGCGCTGGCTGAAGCGAAGCTGATCGGGGAGACACATATCGCCGCATCTTCCGAAGCCGACAAATACATGCGTTTGCCTGACGTTTCCAACCTGGATCTGCCTGCAAATGCGGCTTATGTGCACTTGACGTCCAATGAAACGATTGAAGGCACCCAGTTCAAAGCATTCCCGGACACAGGAGCCGTGCCGCTCATCGCAGACATGTCGAGTGACATTTTCTGCAAGCCTTTCGACTTGAATCAATTCGGCATGATTTATGCCGGTGCTCAGAAAAACCTGGGGCCGTCCGGAATTACGGTGGTCATCGCTCGTGAAGAGCTGCTGAGCAGCTCGCCAAAAACGATCCCGACGATGTTCCGTTACAGCACGCACCTGGACAACAATTCCCTCTACAACACACCGCCTTCCTTCTCGGTATACATGGTAAATGAAGTGTTGAAATGGATCGAGGAGCAGGGCGGACTGGCTGGCATCGAACAGAAAAACGTCAAAAAAGCAGAGCTTCTTTATAACGCCATCGATGCTTCCCAAGGCTTCTATCGCGGTTGCGTCGATGCTTCCGATCGCTCTCTGATGAACGTGACGTTCCGTCTTGCTACGGAGGAGCTGGAAAAACAATTCATCAAAGCGTCAGAACAAGAAGGGTTCGTCGGTCTGAAAGGACACCGCAGCGTAGGCGGTCTTCGTGCCTCCATTTACAATGCGGCACCTTATGAGAGCGTAAAAGCATTGACCGATTTCATGAACCATTTCCAACAAACGAACGGTTAACGAGCAGTATCGCAGCATTGGCTGGCGGCCATGGCTATGGACGCGCGGCATAATGTGATGCCAAGGCCTCCCACATTTGACGTGTGGGGGGCTTTTCTTTTAAGATAGCAGAAGCATGCGCATCGGAGCAGCGGACGCATTAGATGGCGAACAAGCAGCCGTTGAAGGGGAGTGCGCCGAATAAAAACGACTTGAAGCGTGTACATTACATTACATTTCATGAACACATAAAAGGAGATTGAACACATATGGCATTACACATCGTTCTGGTTGAACCTGAAATCCCGGCAAATACAGGCAATATTTCGCGGACTTGCGCAGCAACGGGTGCGCATCTTCATCTGGTGCGTCCGTTGGGCTTTCGAACGGATGACGCTACATTGAAACGTGCCGGATTGGATTATTGGCATGCTGTGCATATCGAATACCATGATTCGTTTGAAGAGGTACAGCAGAAATACCCGGAGGGGCGTTTTTTTTATGCGACAACCAAGGCGAAAAACCGGTATAGCGACTTCGAGTTCCGTGACGGGGACTTTTTTGTGTTTGGCAAAGAAACCAAAGGTTTGCCTCCCGAGCTGATTGCCGCCAATCCGGAAACGGCCATGAGAATGCCGATGACAGGGGATGTGAGATCTCTCAATTTATCCAATTCCGCGGCGATCATCGTATATGAAGCATTGCGTCAGCTCCAATTTCCGGGTCTGGACTAATCGTTGACACCAGAAAGAGCGCGGGTAAAATTCAGCAAAAAAACAATTTTCAAAAAAAAGGACAAAAAATGTTTATTTCCAGCAGGATTCGACAAATGCCCGGCGAATCTATAAACATAGTACAAATGTACCTAGAAATTTAGAGTTCGATAGGAGAGGTGTGCCTTAGCATGAAACCAGCAGGAGTTGTCCGCAAGGTTGACCAATTGGGTAGAATCGTATTGCCTAAATCTTTGCGCAAAAGGTATCAAATGAATGAAGGGGATCCAGTAGAGATTTTAGTCCAAGGGGACCATATCATTTTGGAGAGATATCGTCCGAAGTGCATTTTCTGTGGATCGATGGAAGAAGTGAACGAGTTCAAAGAGCGTTACATATGCGCACAGTGTTTGACGGACATGACCCAACTTCCGCAACTTGGGTAATTCAATAAAGCCATGGAGTCTCGTGCTCCATGGCTTTTTTAGGTTGCAGAGAACTCGTATATTTTCAGCCGGCCTGAAGGAAATTAATTCAAGAGCGGTAAAATGCTGTCCCAGATCGCGTTCAAAATGCCCTGCATGTTCTCTTCCTGACTATTGACGGCAACGACCGCCTGCTGCTTGGGCAGAACCACACAAAGCTGGCCATAAGCGCCATCCGCACGGTAAGCATCATGGGAACACATCCAGAATTGATAACCGTATCCTTCCCCCCAGTCTCCGTCGCCCGTTGTTTCGATTTGTTTGCGGGTTGACCTACGAATCCATTCGGCAGGCACCAGCTGCGAGCCTTTCCAGCTGCCTTCCTGCAGCAGAAATTGTCCGAAGCGGCTGAGTTCCTCGTTGCTGATCTGCAAACCGGCACATCCCAGCGTTATGCCAAGCGGAGACGTTTCCCACGCTACGTTATGAATGCCTAGCGGTTCGAACAAGCGCGGGGTCAGGTAATCCTTCACCGTCTGACCAGCGGCTGCCTGGAACAATGCCGAAATCATGAACGTATCGCCGCTGCTGTACGTGAAATGCTCGCCAGGCAAACGATCCAGCGCTAGGGACATATAATGTTTGACCCAATCGTTCTCCTTCAAAGCGGCCCGTTCATCTGCAAATAAAGGAGGAGTGTCATGTCCGGAAGACATCCGGAGCAAATCGATCAGGCGAAGCTCTCTTGAAGACAAGGCAGTTGGATGATTCTGGGGTAATACATCATAAGCAAAGTACTCCCCAAGCCGGGTATCCAGCCGCAACAGGCCTTCTTCAAGCGCAAGCCCGATCGCCATGCACGTAAAAGATTTGCTGATCGAATGCTGCACCCGGCGGCAGTCCTTGCTTCGATCCCAGGCCGAGATGAGTTCTCCATGCTGGAGGACACGAATGGAATATACATTCAAACCTTGTTCATCGATCGAACGAACAAACTGATTCGGCAGAGTAGACATCAGGTGCTCCTTTCCATGATCCAATCCGCGAGGGAAGGGAGGTGAAACGTTTTCTTAAATCCGTTTACAAAATTCGAATTTATGTTAGTACAATCCGCGAATGATGTCAATGAACAATGTACATTGGGTTAATAATCGGATGAAAATTAGTAATAAAAGGATGGAATCCAAGGTGATTTCCATTTAAATCGAGCCAATATCCATAAAATAACGCAAAAAAACAAAAAGGTTATTGACAGGATTTACTCATCGGGATTATGATTTACTCGAAACGATTCGAAGAAATCGCTTCCAAGTGAAAAATGCTGTTTTTCAGTCTATGTAAATAAACGTCAACCTACTTTTGAAACGATTCGAGAAAATCGTTTCGAATCGTTAGCACATTTTGGGGGATTCACGAAGACTGCAACAGAAAAGGCTGCGAGAGAACAGTACACCAACAGCCAAACAAGAAAGGAGTTGCAAATGGCACATATCACGATTGAAACGGGATCGGCCACCTTGTGCATGAACACCAGCATTCATGTCGTGTCCTGTGACTCCGGAAATACTTCTGGAGGGACGATATACCTATTGCACGGGGCAGGTGATAATGCGAGCACTTGGCATCGCTTGACTACGATTGAGATGTATGCGCAAAAATACGGCTGTACCGTCATTATGCCGGAAGCAAACCGAAGCTATTACACCGACATGGAGTATGGCCTGAATTACTTTTATTACATCACGCAAGAATTGCCCGAACTATGCAGGCGCCAGTTAAACCTGAACCCTGATCCAGACAAAACCTACGTAGCTGGGTTGTCGATGGGTGGGTACGGAGCGTTAAAATGCGCACTGACATATCCCGAACGTTACCGTAAGGTCGTTTCGCTTTCCGGCGTGACCGATCTTCAAACCCGGCTTCAAGACCCGCAAATGCCTCCGGGTATGATCAGAGAAATGAAAGCGGTTTTTGGAGAACGTTTGCAGGTCAAACCCGACCAGGATTTGTACGCGCTGTCCGCCAAGCTGCTGCAAGAGGGCCGAAGATTGCCGGAAATTCTTAACTGCTGCGGTGAAAGCGACCCGTTCGTGGACATGAACCGCCGCTTTGCGGAGTACATGCAAGGCACTGCATACGATTTTCGATATGTGGAATCCCCGGGAAGCCATGAGTGGACATTCTGGGAGCACCATCTGGAAACGATGTTTCATTTTTTGTTTGAAGATAAGACAACAGTAGAGTGAGGAGATGCAAAATTGAAACCTGCAGCCGAAGGACCTAGCAAAAAGCTGAAGGGAAGCCCTGGCGGCAATCCGCTCTGGAAAGAGATGTGGAAGCACAGAATGACCTATACCCTGCTTATACCGGGGCTCGCGTGGTTGATTCTGTTCGCTTACATGCCGATGGGCGGTCTGTCTCTGGCTTTCAAGGACTACAAGGCCAACCTTGGCATCTTGGGCAGTCCATGGGTTGGATTCGAGAATTTCAAATACGTGTTCCGTGACCCGACCTTTATCGATGCCGTATGGCGTACGTTGTACATTAATATCCTGAAACTGATCATCCAGTTCCCGTTCCCGATCATTCTGGCCTTGCTCTTGAACGAACTGAGAATGCGCAGAGGGAAAAAATGGTTCCAGACCATCCTGACGTTCCCGCATTTCCTGTCCTGGATCATCGTGTCCGGGGTCGTTATCAACGTTCTGGCTTATGACGGACTGGTCAACAGCACACTGGCCTTGCTTGGATTGCCAACCATCAACTTCCTTGGTTCGGAATCCAACTTTGTACCGATGCTGCTGCTTACGGATATCTGGAAATCGACGGGATGGAGCGCAATCATCTTTATGGCCGCCATTTCGGGGATTGACCAGGATCAATACGAGTCCGCACAGATTGACGGTGCGTCCCGTTTGCAGCAAATGTTCCGCATCACATTGCCGAATATTATGCCAACGATCACAGTCATGTTTATCCTGTCCGTCGGCGGTCTGATGTCTTCCGGTTTCGACCAGATTTTCAACTTGGCCAACGCCGCAACCAAAAACGTATCGGAAGTGCTGGACGTTTATATCTACCGCATTACGTTCCAGTCTTCAACCGACTTCTCGTTCTCGACAGCAGTCAGCTTGTTCCGTTCCCTCGTGAACATGATCCTGTTGATTCTCGCTGACAGATTTGCCAAGATGCTTGGCGGAGACGGTTTGTTCCGATAAGAGAGGAGAAGAAAAGCCAAATGAGCAAGAAAAGATCCAAATCCAAAATCGGCACGGATAGAATGACCGCTCTCGATTATTTCATTTTTGCCGTTCTGCTTGTGCTTGCGCTCATGATTCTGATTCCGTTCTGGAATGTCATCATGATTTCGTTCGCAACGCAAAAAGAATACGCGAGCAACCCGCTCTTGATGTTCCCGAAAGAATTCACGCTGGATTCATACCGAGCGCTGTTCGCGGATGGAAGTATCTTTACGGGATACAAAAATACGCTGATCCTGCTCGTCATCGGTCTGCCGCTCAGCATGTTCTTGACCACGAGCATGGCATATGGACTCAGCCGCAACAAGTTTCCTTTTAAAAGGTTCATCTTCTTTCTGGTTCTGTTCACCATGATCTTCAACGGAGGGATCGTGCCGCTGTACCTGATCATGAAAACACTTCATCTGACGGGAACGTTGTGGTCCGTCATCCTGGCAGGCAGCTTCAGTGCCTTCAACATGATCCTGATGATGAACTACTTCTATACCGTGCCTGAATCGCTGATGGAATCGGCGAGGCTGGACGGGGCGGGAGAATGGAGAATTTTGTTCTCTGTCGTGCTTCCGCTGGCAACGCCGATTATCGCAACCATTACACTCTTCTATGGCGTCGCTTATTGGAACAGTTGGTACGACGCGATGATCTTCCTGAGAAAAGCGGACCAGCTTCCGCTGCAGAACGTATTGCGCTCCATCATCGTTCAATCGCAAACGAACGCGTCCAACGCATCAAGCCTCGATGCCGTCAAAGCCAGCAACTTCTCGATGGGCATGAAGATGGCTGCCGTATTCGTAACGATGGTACCGATTATGTGTTTCTTCCCGATGCTGCAAAAGCACTTTGCCAAAGGGGTATTAACAGGGGCTATCAAGACCTGATTATACAATAGGATTTATAACCCGACTTCTACCAAAATCAAATGGGGGTAAAAGCATGAAAACGAACAAAAAGTTGTCCGTAAAATCCATCTTTGCCATCACGCTCTGTATGCTGATGCTGGTGGTATCCGCTTGTTCCAACAATAGCGCGCAAGGCGGCAACGAAAAGGATGCGGATGGGAATTACAAAGACAATCTGACCATCTCCGTAGCCAATCTGACCGAAGTGAAGGACGGGAATCTGGATAACGATTTCCACAAATTCTGGACAGACAAGTTCAACGTGACATGGGATTACAACTACGTGGATTGGGATTCCTGGGGTGAGAAACTTCGCTTGTGGATCAACTCCGGCGACCTGCCGGACGTCGCCGTATGGAACTATGTGCATGGCGATGCCATGAATTATATCGACCAAGGTTTGCTCTACAAATTCCCGGATGACTGGAAAGAGCGCTGGCCAAACGTGGCTGCAGCCTACGCGCTGACAGGCCTCGGAGACAAGCTGGAAGAATTGACGGGCGGTACTTACATTTTGCCTAGACCAATCTACTATGAAAACAAACCAGCAGATCCGCTGACGAACCAAATCGGCGTTATTGCCCTTCGCAAAGACTGGGCTGAAGCGGTAGGTTTTGAGTTGAAGGATGCGTATACCACATCCGAATTGAACGAATATGCAAGACTGGTGAAAGAGAAGGATCCGGGCAAAGTGGGCAACAAACTTGTACCACTGTCCTACAATGCCGCTGACGCGATGACAAACATCATCATGCCAAACAGCGTACATGCCATCACGGATGCACCGTTCTATAAAGGCGAAGACGGCCAATTCCATTGGGGACCGGCAGAACCTGAAACATTGGAAGCATTGAAAATTATGCAAGACGCATATAAAGAAGGTTTGTTGAATCCGGAGTTCTACACATGGAAGAACAATGAGGGCCAGAATAACTTTAAAGTGACGGGAACAGCCGCTGTAACCAGCTTGGGCGGTCTTGCTTCTTACAGACAAGGCCTGGATACAGATATCAAGAAAAACCTGGGCGTAGATAGCGATGATCTGGTACACACTGCCATCGTATTGGGCGAGGACGGTAAATACCGCAACCTGGAGCAAGCCAACTTCTGGTCTGCCCTGATCTTCAATCCAAACATCAGTGACGAGAAATTCGAACGGATCATGGATCTGCTGGATTACTCCACAAGCAAAGAAGGCCAAATGCTCATTAACATGGGCTTTGAAGGAACAGATTGGAAATACGACGAAAACAACGAATTGGTTAGCTTGCTGCCTGAAGGCACAACGCTGGAAGACAAATACCCAGCACGTTTTGAAGGACTGTACCTGCTCGGAGACGACTTCAGCGTAATCAACCCGGCAATCAAAAAAGATTATCGCGACAGAGCGGTGAAATTGTTCCAAGAAAAAGCCGAGCTGGGATCGAAATCGAACTCGCTTGCCGCGTATGATTGGGATGTACAGCTCTACGATTCCAAAGCGAAAAACCAAGCTACATTCGATTATTCGAGCGAATACGCCAACCTGATCCTGAAAAGCGGCGATCTCGAAGCCAACTGGAAGGAATGGGTAGCCAGCAAACAATCTCTGGTTCAACCTTACTTGGATGAACTGAACGAAAAATTCAAGTAATGCTTCAGCTACACAATGATGGGATGTGACAGCAGGTCTGTCAGTCCGATCATCCGGACCCGGCGCGTAGTTTCACTGCAGCCGGGTCTTTTTAAAATAACGAATGGCATGATTTCCGGTAATAACGGTTTGTAACGCATTTATTTTTGACTTCAACGACTTGCGGAGGATGGAACGGATGGATAATCAGCAACTACAAGACCTGGTCAGCCAAATGACCCTGGAAGAAAAAACGGCCCAGCTTCTTCAGCTTACGGCCAACTTCTACGAAGGCACGGACGTCGAGGGGCAAATCACGGGCCCGATGGAGGAAATGGGCATCACCGAACAGTCGGTGAACGCCAGCGGTTCGATTTTGGGATTGTCGGGAGCGCAGGCAATCATCGATGTACAGCAAGCTTATTTGAAGAAAAGCCGTTTGGGCATTCCATTGCTATTTATGGCAGACGTGGTGCACGGGTATAAAACCATTTTCCCGATTCCGCTGGCCATCGGCTGCTCGTGGGATGTCGAGCTGGCGGAGAAAAGCGCGGAGATCGCGGCGCGTGAATCGGCCGTATCGGGTCTCCACGTTACCTTTGCACCCATGGTTGATCTGGTTCGCGACCCGCGTTGGGGCCGGGTCATGGAGACCACGGGTGAAGACCCGTATCTCAACAGTCTGTTTGCCGCTGCATTTGTGCGCGGTTACCAGGGAGACAGCCTGAAGGATGAACTGGACCGCCTGGCGGCCTGCGTGAAACACTTTGCTGCTTATGGCGCGGCGGAAGGCGGCCGGGATTATAACACGGTGGACATGTCGGAACGGCAGCTGCGCGAGTATTATTTGCCTGCATACAAGGCGGCGCTCGACGCAGGGTGCGAGATGGTCATGGCCTCGTTCAATACGGTGGACGGCATTCCGGCCAGCGGCAACGAAAAACTGATGAGAGGCATTTTGCGCGAGGAATGGGGATTTGACGGCGTACTGATCTCGGACTGGGCATCTGTCCGGGAAATGATCGCGCATGGCGCTGCCGAAGATGATCGCGAGGCAGCTTATCGTGCGATCCGTGCAGGTCTGGACATGGAAATGATGACACCATGTTATGTTCGCCATTTGCCGGAGCTGGTCGAGAACGGTGAAGTGGATGTGAAACTTATCGATGAAGCGGTACTCCGCGTGCTGCAATTGAAAAACAAGCTGGGTCTGTTCGAAAACCCGCTGCGTGCCGCCGATCCGGAACGTGAACGCGAAATCGTGTTTTCGCAGCAACATCGCCAGGTATCGCATGAGCTGGCTGCCAAATCGGCGGTACTGCTCAAAAACGACAATGGCGTTCTGCCGATCAGACCGGAAGCGAGCGTGGCATTGATCGGACCGTTCGCTCAAAGCGAGGACATTCTGGGCTGGTGGTCATGCGAAGGCGTCAAGGCGGATGCAACGAAATTGGGCACGGCGCTGGAAGCGCGCCTGCCATCGGGGAAATTGCATATCGCCGCAGGCAGCGGAGTTCACACCATTACACCGGAACAAATCGCCGAGGCGCTTGAAGCCGCGAGCCAAGCGGATACCGTCATCCTTGCTTTGGGCGAGGATTCGGAAATGAGCGGCGAAGGCGGATCCCGTACCAATATCCGGCTGCCGGAAGCGCAGCTGGAACTGGTCAGACAGATCAAGCAAGCAGGCAAACCGATAGCGACCGTGCTCTTCAACGGACGTCCGCTGGATTTGCAAGGGGTGTTCGAGGAGTCTGACGCCGTGCTCGAAGCCTGGTTCCCGGGCAGCGAGGGTGGTGCGGCCATCGCCGATGTGCTCACGGGCGCGGTGAATCCGTCTGCACGGCTTACCATGTCTTTCCCGCGATCGGCAGGCCAGATTCCGGTATACTACAACCATTTCAACACCGGACGTCCGCTGGATCCGCAGAAAACCGAAGAACGTTATGTATCGAAGTACATCGACAGCCCGAACGAACCGCTGCTTCCCTTTGGTTACGGCTTGTCATATACAACCTTCGAGTATGGGGAACTGCAAATATCCGGTGCGGAAATGAGTGCCGGCCAGCCCCTGACCATTCAGGTTTCGGTGACAAACACAGGCGATCGTGCCGGCGTAGAGACCGTTCAACTATATGTTCGGGACGTAAGCGGTGAAGTGGTTCGTCCGATGCGTGAATTGAAGGGGTACGTGAAATTGCATCTGGATGCCGGAGAGAGCGGAACAGCTGCATTCACGTTGAAAGAGGAGCAGCTCCGTTACCATCACTCCGATCTGTCTTACCGCAGCGACAAGGGCGCTTTCCGTGTCTTCGTTGGTCCGAATAGCCGCGATGTGCAAGAAGGCAGCTTCAGACTGGTTTAGTTTAACAGGGCTATGATCATGGGAGGAAATAAATAGACATATGAAAACAATAACGAAATCACAGATCAACGTGCGCTCCGGAGAGCTTGACTTTACTTTTTGGGAGAGCGGCGACCTATACCAGGCCAAGAGCGGGCAGACGATGATTAACCAATGGCTGTCCAGTCCGGTGGACGGCTCCATGAATAATGTATACTTGCGGTTCCATGATGATGGAACGATCAGCTACGTGCCGCTGCTTGGCATTCATGCCAATAGCGCAGTCCGTTCGGCCGGAAGCGGCATCGTGTGGACAGGCCGCGCCAAAGGCGTTGCGTATGAGGTTGTATTTGCACCGACCGGGCACGGCGTGTGGTTCTGGGACGTCACGCTTCGGGGCGAAGGGCAGCGCGTCGATGTCGTGTACGGGCAGGATGTCGGTCTCGCTGATCCCGGTGCCGTGCGCAGCAACGAGGCGTATCTGTCCCAGTATATCGACCATGCCGTCTTCGAGCACGAAGACTATGGTTACATTGTGGCTTCCCGGCAGAATCAGCCGCAGGGCGGCGCGTTTCCTTATATGCAGCAGGGTTCATTGACAGGCTCGGCAGCATATTCGACGGACGGATTTCAATTTTTCGGGCTGAGCTACAAAGAAACAAACGTACCCGTCAGCCTGACCCAATCTTCGTTGGCTAACGAAATCTATCAGTATGAGTTTGCGTACACGGCGTTACAGTCGCGCAAAACGACATTGAACGGCGAAGCGCGTTTTGTATTTTACGGGTTGTTCCAGGCGGATCATCCCGAGGCGGTCAAGGCGTTGGAGTATCAAGACGTCGTGCAGCAAGCATGGCAGGAATACGAGGGCAGACGCCACCGGATCTTGGAAGGCCTTCGCGCTGCCGCTGCACTGCCAGCAGTGTCTTTGAGTCCTGCATTGGGCGAGCCGCTGCGCACGCTGCCGATGACAGAGGAAGAACTGGGCGCATTGTTCCCGGAAGCAAACAGACGCCAGGTGGAGCAATCCGCTGGCCGATTGCTGGCATTCTTCACCGATACGCATGAACATGTCGTATTGAAAGAAAAAGAACTTCGCGTGGAACGTCCGCACGGGCATATTTTGATGAGCGGCAACAACGTGAAGTTGGGACAGCAAGTCATAACGACCACATCGTACATGTATGGTATCTTCAATTCGCACGTCGTCGTGGGCAATACCAATTTCAATAAAATGATGAGCAATGCCCGCAGCGCACTCAACATTCCGAAGTCGTCCGGCCAGCGTTTGTACGTCGAGATGGATGGCGTGTTCCGCTTGCTGACGATGCCTTCGCTGTTCGAAATGGGCTTCAACTATGCCCGCTGGTACTACAAAACAGAACAGGATACGCTGGTTGTGACCAACTACACCACATTGGATACGCCGGAAATCCGCATGCATGTGAAATCGGTGCAGGGCCGCGAATATCGTTATCTGGTGACCAACCAGATTACGATGAACGTGAATGAATACGAAACACCTGCCCGGATCAGCGAGCGGGATGGCGTGCTGGTGATCCAGGCCCACACGTCTGCCCCAAGCGCGGAAAAATATCCGAATCTCGAGTACCGCATGCGCGTGGACGGAGCGGCAGTGAAGATCGGGGATGAGACACGTCTTGCCAGCGGGGTTCATCCGGGAGACGGTTCGCTGATTACGCTGCAGCTGGGGACGGCCGCAGAATGGACGCTCACTATGGAAGGAGTGTTGGAAGGCGAAGCCGTCCTGCCTTCTATGCGAAGCTTTGAGGTAGAAAAGGAAGCGTATCGCGCGTTTTATGCCGAAGTCATGAACGGGTTCCGTCTCTCCTTGCCAAATGAAGCCATCGGTGAAGACCTGTTCAAGGTAAACGCGCTTGCCTGGTGGTACACGCATAACATGCTGGTACATTATTCGGTGCCGCATGGGCTTGAACAATATGGCGGCGCGGCTTGGGGGACACGCGACGTCTGCCAGGGGCCGGTCGAATACTTCATGGCTACTCACAAATTCGAAGAGGTGCGAGACATTCTCAAAATGGTGTATTCCCACCAATATGAAGACGACGGCAACTGGCCGCAGTGGTTCATGTTTGACCGTTACTTCAACATTCAGCAGGAAGAGAGCCACGGCGACATCATTGTCTGGCCGCTCAAAGTGTTAAGCGATTATTTGATAGCAACGAGGGATTACGCCATCCTTGACGAAGAAGTACCGTTTACGGTCAAACACGGGTTCCATTTCACCGAAGATAAGGCGACGATTCTGGCGCACGCATTGAAAGAGCTGGAATATATCCGAAGCCACTTCCTGCATGACACGTTCCTGTCTTCTTATGGCGACGGGGATTGGGATGATACGCTGCAGCCTGCCAATGCCCAGCTTAAACGCTACATGGTCAGCAGCTGGACCGTGGCACTGACGTATCAAACGCTGACGCAGCTGTCCAAAGCGCTGGGGACGGTCAAGCCGGAGCTTGCCGAGGAATTGGCCAATATGGCAGCCGGCGTGAAGAGAGACTTCACCAAATATATGCTGAGCACGGATGTCATTCCGGGCTTCATCTATCTGGAGGATCCGGAGCAGGCCAAACGTATGCTTCATCCGGACGACCGAGAGACAGGCATCCAGTATCGCCTGCTGCCGATGACGCGCAGCATGATTGCCGGGCTGTTGGAACCCGAGCAGGCGGATGCCCATTATCGTCTCATCAAGAAGGAATTGTTCTGTCCGGATGGGGTAAGGCTCATGAATCGTCCTGCACAATATGATGGCGGAGTCAGCACGCATTTTAAACGGGCAGAGCAGGCCTCCAATTTTGGACGTGAGGTAGGCTTGCAGTATGTGCACGCGCATATCCGTTATGTGGAGGCAATGGCGAAGCTGGGACATGCGGAAGAAGTATGGAACGGACTGGGCATCATTAATCCGGTCGGCATCCAGGAAGTCGTTCCCAACGCGGAACTTCGTCAGAGCAATGCTTACTTCAGCAGCTCTGACGGCAAATTCAACAGCCGTTATGACGCACAGGAGCAATTTGGCAAGCTCCGTTCCGGTGAAGTTCAAGTCAAAGGTGGTTGGAGAATCTATTCCAGCGGTCCTGGGATTTATATGAATCAGCTCATTTCGAACGCGCTGGGCATTCGCCAGGCTGAGGAAGACCTGATTATCGACCCGGTATTGCCTGCCCACCTGGACGGATTGTGCTTTGACTTCGAATTTGCGGGCAAACCAGTAACGTTTGTCTACCATCTGAGCGGTTCTCGTGCCAAACGCGCGGTGCTGCACGGACAGAAGCTTGAGGCGGAAACGATTGACCAGCCATACCGAGCAGGCGGATTGCGCATTTCGCGCGAATTGCTTGCGCAGCGCTTGGGAGACCACAACGTGATCGAAATCTATAGTTGATCCGGCATACGGTTGCAAACAACAAGGTTTGAGGGAATGGCGACATTCCTTCAAACCTTTTTGGCGTGAGGTTTACCAGGGGCATTGGTGAGAATAACGAGGATCATCCGAAAATGAAAATGAAAAAAGCCTCTCGGAGAGAGGCTTGGCCGATCAAAGGCCTTTTGTTTTGTCATTGTTGTAGGCTGCAGTGAGAATGCCTGTCATGTACAAAGCGAGCACGATTGCAATAATCCAGAACGTCAATGAAAACGACATGCCTGCCACCTCCCTGAACCATGTTCATTTACCTCTATTATAACCGTAAAGGAGAGAAAAGAAATGCTTTTCAGGGATCATTTGTAAAATAAAAAATGGGTAGGCACGGGTCTCAGTGAACCATCTGACGGATGGTTGACGACCCGATTGTTCAAAATAAGGGAGGACGAGCCGCCTCCATCCAAATTGTAGGCATCCATGACGCCCAGCTTGTACAATCTTGCCTGGAGCTCCTCCAGTGTCGCTCCGGAACTGCCGCTTTCGTTGTAGCCGTCGACGACGACGACGAGCAGCTGGTCATCCTTGTAGTTGCCGATGACCGTTCGGGGCGCACGTTTCGGAGATACCTTCCATTTCTCGGGGATGGCAGTTTTCTTTCCGTCCTGAAGCAGCACGGGAACAAATGTGGCCCCAAACTGAGGCTTCAGGCGATCGAGTGCACTTTTGTCGAAAAATTTGCCGCCGATCAGCTTGCCTGCATCATTCAATCCGACGAAGAACAGGTCCTTGAAGCTGGGCTGGAAGCCGGTAACGTATTTGCCGTCCATGACCGTGGTGCTGAGCGGATAACGTTTGCCGCCGCTATCGGCAAAGCCGCCTGCGTTAATGCCGGCCACGGCACCGCTGCGTTTGACGGCCTGCATGGTGGTTTCGGCTTTTCCCAGCTCGCTGTTCAGAGCCATTTGCATGGCGGAAGGGTCCTTCAGCTTAATTTTCATGGCATAACCTTTATAGGTCCCGGGATTAACCCTGTACAGCTCGATCGTCAACCGATCGCTGTTGACCCGTTCGATGGGCGTCCCCAGTTTGGATGAAATGCGCTGATTATAGATCGACTCCGGGCGCGCTGCCTGGTTGGTCGCGGTTTGTACGATGGAGGACATGGCGCTTGTTGTCTGATTGTAAAGCTGGGTCGTCTTTTTAATGGAAGAAGAAGTTTGAACGGCCGTATCCTTGGCACCCTCAAGCTCTTCGCGAATCGCCTGAGTCTGAAGGGTAATGTTCTCTTTGACCCAGGCATCTTCCAACACGTCTCCCGGATCGACCGCAGGCCGAAACAAGAAAAGACATAAAACAAGTCCAATAAAGGGAGCGAGTGCAAGCATAAAAAAACGATTTACCTGTTTAACGTGGGTAATCATTTGAGCAGATCCATCTTTTTCTGGAGGGTCTCCAGTTGTTTTTTGACTTCGCTCAGTTGGGTGTACAGCTTGTTGCTGTTATCCGTCTTATTGCTTGCATTATCCTTGGTAAAGGTCAACAGCTCATTAAAGGCTTGGACCTGCTCTTGCAGGCTGGATACTTCCTTTGAGATCGTTGTTAGCTGCTTCTCATAGTCTGCTTTTAACGCCGCGATCTGCTGTTGATTATGTGTCTGCAACTGCGCAATCATCTGTTTCTGAAGGTGGTTGCTGTAAAAATAGGTCCCTAGGACTCCGATGATAATAAATATAATCCACAACGCCAGAAACAGTTTAACAGAAGCTCGGCCTTTACCTTTGGCGCTCCGGGTGTGATGGATGTCATCAGGCTCCACTACGGGGTTCATGTCATCACTCCTGGTCATCTGAAGATAAAGGAAAATTTCCAATCTTCATTCTAACATGCGCCTGTCGATTACGCAAAAATGAAGTTCTTTAACGTTGAGCGCAAAAAGAGATTGCATCGGAAGGAAGTCCTAGGATACAATTTCTTATAGATGCAATAAGTAGGAAGTTTGGGCAGGTTTTTCGACTTTTTTAGCTAGAAATGCAGGATATTTATACTATATTAGAATGGTTTGGAAAGGAAAAGAAATGTGGACAAAAAAAGAAGGTCGTTATTTGTCGGGGAAGAAAAAGGGGAATGGAAAGATAGATTGTATTCGATGATTTTTTCATTCGACATATTTCGACTTTTGTCCAATACATAATCAGGGGGAAGAAGGAAAATGGAAAAAGTATGGCAGGTGGTCATTGTCGATATCCACCCCACCAGCATGCTGGGCAGCAAATTAATTTTGGAAGAACAACAGGACTTAATCGTTCGCGGAATGACTTCTTCAGGAACTGAAGGCTTGGAATTGGTAAGCCGGCATCAGCCGGATATCGTTCTGATGGATTACAGGCTGCCGGAGGGACAGGCCGATCCGTTTATTACCCAGATGAAAGCGCGTTCGGCTCATAGTCACATCATTATTCTGACGGATGAAGACAATGTGAAGTTATTTCTCCATCTGATGGGACTAGGCGCAAGCGGGATGCTGTCCAAGCAGGCTTCCCCTGGCCAGCTGATCCATCTCATCGCAGGGTTGAGGGAAGGCTGCGTATCCATTCCGATGACGTGGCTGGCCAGCACGGATTGGGTCAAGCCGATCGAAGGCGAGGGAAAAGAATTTGCAGCCTCATTGACGGAAACGGAAACTTTTATTATGGAAAGAATTGTACAGGGTGTAACTTATGATAAAATAGCCAGTGAAATTAATGTCAGCCGGCGCTCGATTGACAATTACTTGCGAAAAATCTATGTTAAGCTGGATGTAAGCAGCAGAGCCCAAGCGATAGAGCGTTACGCCCTGTATGCAAGGCAGATCAAAACGATCTCCTGATGATCCGGCACGGTCTGGTCGTCATATTGAACATGATCCAGGAATACCTTGTAGGGGCTGCGGACTGCGAGCATAGTTCGGAATAGGATGAAAGGGGACAGGATTGATGAAATATTTCTTCGCCTCCCGTACGAACAGACTGTTGTCATCCCCGCTTCGGGATATTCGCAAAATGTCTGATCGGGATCATTTCATTTCTTTGGCTGAAGAGCTGCCGGCAGAGGAATTATTTCCATTCAAGCTGCTGGAGGAGGCAGCCGTCTCTGTTTTTAGCTCCGGGCCATCTGCACTCCAGTATGGCGAACCGGCTGGCTACAGGCCGCTCCGTGAATGGCTGGATCAAGATTGGAACAGCCGTAAAGGCATCCGTACGGTCCCTGAGCAAATTTTGCTCACAACGGGAACACAGCAGGCGATCGACCTGATTATGAGGCTTCTGCTCGAGCCGGGAGATTCTGTGTTGGTGGAACATCCAACGTCTCCCGGCTGTCTTGAGGTTCTGGAAATGCAAGGAGCCACCATCATTCCGGTCACCGGGGATGAAAACGGAATATTGCCCGACCTTCTTGAGCACCACATGCAGCAGGCGCAACCCAAGCTGCTTTTTGCCGCGCCCAGCTTTTCCAATCCGACGGGGGCGTTATGGAGCATGGAGCGTCGTGAGGCGGTATTGGAGCTATGCTCCCGTTATGGCGTATTGTTGGTGGAAGATGACTCTTACGGTGAGCTTCATTTCGATGGACGGTCCAACTCGGACTTCTATCGTCATTACCCTTCCCTGTTTGCCATGGATACGGCCGATCAGGGTGGACATGTTCTATATATCGGGTCGTTCAGCAAAACCGTCGCTCCTGCCCTGCGTACCGGTTGGGCTGCCGGCCATCCAGCTTTGATTGAAGCCATGGCTTCCGTGAAGCGGATTGCGGATGGACAATCCAGTCCCATGAACCAGCGGTTATTGCATCGGCTGCTGGACCAATCTCCTTTTAAATGGAACGATCATTTGTCCCTGCTCAATCGGGAGTACAAAACCAGGCTGAAGTTGATGCTTGAGTTATTGAAAAGACCCGGTTGGAGGGGGACGCATTATGCGGTTCCAAAAGGAGGAATGTATCTCTGGGTACGATTGCCCGATGGTCTGGACAGCGTCGCCTTGCTCAAAGCCGCCTTGCCCAAGGGCGTATCTTTTTTGCCGGGTTCGCTGTGTTCGACGGGGGATGCCGATCGGGGTTACATTCGTTTAAACTTTAGCCATCCTGGACGTGATGCGCTTCTGCTCGGCATGAATTTGATCAGCGAAGCGATCGGAGAATTCACGGCACGGAACTGATCGGGCATGCTTTGCTTCTTCAGATGGGTTCTGCCTCTCCGTGAACGTGTGGACGTTTTATGCGGTTGATATGGATAGTAATTACGTTATTGCATCCACTAACATTTTTATATATAATGTGTATTAATAAGTTGTGGCTTTGTTCATCATGCTGCAGTTTAGACCGGTGCACCCATTGGCACTGAATTATTTTATATAACGGAGGAACGAACATGTCTAATATTCTTTTTATCAAAGCCAATGACCGTCCTGCAGATCAGGCAGTCAGCGTTAAATTGTACGATGCATTCTTGAGCGCATACAAAGAAACACATCCAGGTGACACCGTTACCGAGCTGGACTTGTACAGCGCGAATTTCCCATACTACGGCAATGATGTTCTCGCTGGCGGCTTCAAAGCGGCTAACGGCATCGAAGCTACGGAAGCTGAGAAAAAAGCGGCTGCACTGGCAGCTGAACTGCAAGATCAATTCCTGGCTGCAGACAAAGTTGTGTTTGCATTCCCGCTCTGGAACTTCACTGTTCCTGCACCGCTGGTAAACTATATCTCTTACCTGAGCCAAGCTGGCAAAATGTTTAAATATACAGCAGAAGGTCCGGTAGGTCTGGTTGGCGACAAAAAAGTAGCGATCCTGAACGCTCGTGGCGGCGTGTATTCCGTTGAGCCTATGGCTTCTGCTGAAATGTCCGTTAAATACGTAACCAACGTATTGAACTTCTGGGGCATCAAACACCCTGAAGTTGTGATCGTTGAAGGACACAATGCATCCCCTGACCGTGCAGAAGAAATCGTGGGTGCTGGCGTGAAACTGGCTGCTGAAACTGCAGCAAAATTCTAATTGCAGCCCGTTATCGACCATATTCAAAAGCCGTCGTTCCCGTAAGGGAGCGACGGCTTTTGAAGTTTGTGGAACTGACGGGTCAGCTCCCGTGCTTGAAGGTCAAGGACGGGGGATATAGGTTTGCACAAGCTCGGCAATGCGTTCAAGTTTCTCCACGTCCTCCTGTCCTTCCCGCTCGAACAGCAGTTCCACGGCGTCGCGATCGGGCATGCTTGACTCCGGATCCGACGAAGAGAGTGGTTCCAGCATGAACGCATGCTCCGTCAATGCTTGAATGCCTTTAATGGTAAGTCCATACTTACCGCGCCGTATTCGCTCAAACCAGCCGTAATAGTTTTTTTGCAAAATGGATGCGGCAGAAGCCACGTTTGCCAATTGGGCCAACGCTGCCGGAGAAGCTTCACCTTCTATCCGCAGCGCCGACGCCACGCGCAGCGCCTTTTCCCTGTATGCGGTCACGAGCGGTTTGCCTGTGCTGCCTCCGACGTTGAAGTCCCCGCTGCGTCCATCGAATTCCCGCATCAGCCGTTGTCTTCGGATGCCGCCCTTGCGGCTGGACAAAGGCGCGGCCCCTGTTGAACTTCCTTCCGGCCGACGCGCGGGCTCGCACAATACATCAATAAGCGGAGCTTTGGTTTTGTAAAAGGTCACGGTCATCAGACCGAGCCCAAGCTGGCTGCAGAGTGCCGTCAATTCCCCCCAACGCTGATTCACCGCGCCGCGTTTGTTCCGGTTTCGTTCCACAGCCAGATAAACGATGGGGCTTAGCTTCAATCGCTGCATCCCTTGCAGCAGCAGGGACAGATTAAACGTTTTTTTCATTTCCACGATCAGCGGTTCATCCAAGTCTGATCTAATGCCAACCAGGTCACAGTGCCTAACCTCGGCTTTGACCACGAATCCGCGTTGTTCAAAATATGCCTTGATCGGCGAATACAGATCCGTTTCATATTTCACTGCCATGATCAACGTACTCCTTCCGCCATCTCCCGTTTGACAATGTCCGGCTCTGTTCCACGCAGAACCCGGAAAGCGAATTGCTCCGTATCGCTGGTTTCCAGGAACAAAGGACATCCTGCTTTAACTACATATACCTCTGATAGTATCATAAACCGGATTTTTTTTCGGCACTGCCGCTGCGGACTTGGTGCATCGGGCGGTGAAGTTTCGCGGTTCAAGATTAAAAAAAGTGGTCAACTTATCCGGTTTGCCGCATAGGTATGTAATACACTTTTTACAGCAAGAAGACGCCGCACAGATGCAGCGGGACCGAGGTCAGGACCGCGAATTTGGATATTCAAGCAAGAGTTGCAATTCTATGGATTTATTCATACCATTCGGGATGGTTGTCAATCACACTAAAGGAGCCATGGGAGGTACCAAGCATGAATATTTTTGAACGCGTTGCGGAGCATCGGGCAGAGAATGACCGTCTGTCATGGAACGGAACATTCGAAGACTACATCGAACTGCTAAAAAAAGACCCAACCCCGGCAATGACGGCTCACGCCCGAGTATATCAAATGATCGAATCGTATGGCGTGGAAGAGGTGGATGGACATAAACGATACAAATTTTTCGAACAGGAAATTTTCGGATTGGACCGTTCCATCGAAAAGCTGGTGGAAGAATACTTCCATTCTGCCGCACGCAGACTGGATGTACGCAAACGCATCCTGTTGCTGATGGGACCGGTAAGCGGTGGTAAATCCACGCTGGTTACGCTGCTGAAACGGGGATTGGAACAGTTTTCGCGGACGGAGAAAGGGGCGGTGTATGCCATAGAAGGCTGCCCGATGCATGAAGAGCCGCTGCATCTAATCCCGCTTGAGCTCCGGGCAGAGGTGGAAAAAGAGATCGGCGTGCGCATCGAGGGCAATCTGTGCCCCTCCTGCCAAATGCGTCTTCGTACCGAATATGACAATGACATCAGCAAAGTGCGGGTAGAACGGGTGCTTATTTCCGAAGATAACCGCGTGGGAATCGGAACGTTCAGCCCATCCGATCCGAAATCGCAGGACATTGCGGATCTGACGGGAAGCATCGACTTCTCCACCATTACTGAATATGGTTCGGAGTCGGATCCGCGGGCGTACCGGTTCGATGGGGAGTTGAACAAAGCAAATCGTGGTTTGATGGAGTTTCAGGAAATGCTGAAATGCGACGAAAAATTTCTATGGAACTTGCTTTCCCTGACCCAGGAGGGCAATTTCAAGGCAGGGCGCTTTGCCTTGATCAGCGCGGACGAGATGATTGTGGCGCATACGAACGAATCCGAATACAAATCGTTCATTGCCAACAAAAAAAATGAAGCGCTGCAATCCAGGATGATTGTGATGCCGATTCCATATAACCTGAAGGTTTCGGAGGAAGAAAAGATTTATGCCAAGCTCATTCAGCAAAGCGACATGAAGCATGTCCATATCGCGCCGCATGCCTTGCGGACCGCGGCCATTTTTTCCATACTTACCCGTTTGAAGGAAACGAAAAAGCAAGGCATGGACTTGGTCAAAAAAATGCGCATGTACGACGGCGAAGAGGTGGAAGGCTACAAAGAGGCCGACCTGCGCGAGATGCAGAGCGAATATCTGGACGAAGGCATGTCCGGCATTGATCCGCGCTATGTCATCAACCGGATTTCCAGTGCTTTGATTAAACAAAATCTTCAGTGCATTAACGCGCTGGACATCTTGCGGGCCATCAAGGACGGTTTGGATCAGCATGCTTCCATCACGAAGGAAGAGCGGGAGCGTTACCTGAATTACATCGCGCTGGCACGGAAGGAATATGACGAACTGGCGAAGAAAGAAGTGCAGAAGGCCTTTGTTTATTCTTTCGAGGAGTCGGCCAAGACGCTGTTCGAAAATTACTTGGACAATATCGAGGCCTTTTGCAACTGGACCAAAATTCGAGACCCGCTTACCGATGAGGAACTCGACCCGGATGAGCGCTTGATGCGTTCGATCGAGGAACAGATCGGCATTTCCGAAAATGCAAAAAAAGCGTTCAGGGAAGAAATTTTGATCCGCATTTCGGCGTATTCCCGCAAAAAACGCAAATTCGAGTATAACAGCCATGACCGGTTGCGCGAAGCCATCGAGAAAAAACTGTTTGCCGACCTTAAAGATATCGTCAAAATCACGACTTCGACCAAAACACCGGATGCGACTCAACTGAAGCGCATGAATGAGGTGATTAGCCGCCTCATTGATGAACACGGATATACGGCGGCCAGCGCCAACGATCTGCTTCGCTATGTGGGCAGTCTGTTGAATCGGTAAGATGATTGTAAAATAACCATTCCGAATAAGGTTCCTGTGGTTAGCTGTGATGCTCCTTCACAGCGTCGACAGGGACCTTTTTACTATTAACGCCGCTTTTCTTGACTGTATTTTCGGGAAAATCGAGAAAAATATACGTAAACTTTGTGTAAATGGTTCTAAAGGTTTATGTAAACTTAGGGCGATTCGTCTATAATTAATACAGTTATTTACATTTGAAGTGAAGTTTTATACGTCGAAGCTAATATTCACATAGCAGCGGAGTAGCAGGAAGACCGTCGAAGTGGATTGACAGGTGGATTCGTTCGACGATACAGAAGCAATAAGGAGCTGACGGAATTGGTTATGAGCGCAAGTGCAGCAAGACAGAAACAACTAGATTACATCGGACTGACCGCAGGCGACCTTCAAGTGCTTGCCGGGCATCGTCCCGTCTTTGAGAAAGTGGTTGAAGAGGTGGTGGACCATTTCTATTGCCATCTGGGGAAATATCCGAATCTGATGGAGCTGATGGAACGGTTTTCTTCCGTGGAACGACTGAAGCAGACCCAACGGATGTACTGGCTTTCCATGGCTGACGGCGTCGTAGACGATGCTTACATCGACCAACGGATTGCCATTGGGCAAGTGCATTCCCGCATTGGCTTGTCTACCGACTATTATCTGGGTACATACATGGTTTATCTCGATATTGCCACAAGCATTTTTCAGCAGGTCATTCCCGATATGTGGCATCGCGTCATTCAGGCCCTTAGCAAAATGTTCAATTTGGACGCACAGCTCGTGCTCGAAGCTTACGAGATCCGGGAAAAGGACAGGCTGCGCCGGCTTGCCGACGACCAGAAGCACACCTTGCAGGCGATTACGCAAATTACGCAGCAGCTGACAGGTATGATCAGCGAGCTGAACGAGAACGCACAGGCCATTTCCGACGTGGCCAAAGATACCGCCGCTTCCCAGAGACAGGCGCATGGGTTGTTGGAAGACCTTACCGCCGAGATCCATCAGATCGGAAAAATGGGTGAGCTGATCCGTGAAATCTCTGACCAGAGTCACTTGGTGGGCCTGAACGCGGCCATCGAAGCCGCGCATGCGGGAGAATTCGGGCGGGGCTTTGAAGTGGTGGCGGCCGAAGTGCGCAAACTTGCAGCCAGCTCGAGGGAAGCCCAGAGCCAAATTCAGGCCAATCTGGAGCAGATCATGAAAAAGCTGGTCCGTGTACGCGAAGAGTCGGAACAAACGGCTCAGGGTGCCAGCAGCCAAGCTTTCCGTTCGCAGGAACTTGCCGTATTTGCAACCACGATGGAGAATTTGGCAGCGGATTTGCGTGAGTTGCAGCATCAGGAGTAGATTCGGGAACCGGCTTGGAGCCGGTTATACCGTTTCTCCGGAATTTGAGCTATAATAGGAAAACAAACCTGCCGTTGTAACAGTGAATGCAGCTTGAGACAGGGGATTTGAAAGAGGTTGAGGTGATCAGGTGGCTTCTATCCATGATGTGGCCAAAGAAGCGGGCGTATCTGTTGCAACCGTTTCCAAAGTGCTGAATGATTATCCCGATGTAAGTGACAAAACGCGCAAAAAAGTCAATATGGCGATCGAATTGTTAAAATACCAACCCAATGTAGTTGCGCGTGGACTGGTGAAGCGCCGCTCTTGGACGGTAGGGGTTTTGTTGACGGTTCCGTTTACGAACCCTTTTGTGTCGGAGCTGCTGGAAGGCATCAAAACCGCCTTGGAGAACAGCGGCTACGACCTGGTCCGGTTGTCCACGCGTTTTGAGGACCCTGCGTATTCGTTTATCAAACATTGCCGCAGCCGGAACGTGGACGGCGTTGTTGTATTCGGGGAAGGCAGGGAGAACAAGAGCATTGAAGAATTGATTCATGCGGAGATTCCGACGATGTTCATTGACACCGACCTGTTCGGCAAGCGGGCCGGGTACATTACGACCGACAATGCCAATGCCATTGCGATGAGCGTCAAACATCTGTACGAATTAGGCCACCGGAAAATTGCGTATATTTCGGGTACGCTGGGACCGGCCGTCGCCAATCTGCGCCTGGAGGGATACCGCGAAGGTTTGCGGCAATGCGGACTGCCGTACTCCACCGTGCACATGGAAGTATGCGATTATTCCTTCGATGGTGGAAGCAAGGCGGCCCGGCGTTTGCTTGCGCAGAGGGACCAACCGACAGGCATCGTATGTGCTTCGGACATGTCCGCTTTTGGGGCGATCCACGAAATCGAAAAGCATGGGCTGCGTGTTCCCGAGGATATTTCGGTCGTCGGTTTTGACAATACGTATTATGCGCATGTGTTCAAACCCGGACTCACAACCATTAACCAAAACATATATTCCATCGGAATCAAATCGATCGAATATTTGATCGCGATGATCGAGAACCCGGATTATACGCCTCCGGTTGTTACGGAGCCGTCCCATCTCGTTATTCGCCAGACGACGGCACCCGTTCAGGGGTGACACACTTCGCAAGGGGCACGGCCGAGAGGCTGTGCCTTTTGTCGTTGAAGTTCACGAAACGTCAGGTATCAGCGACACAATTCAACACGAAATGCTGGGGAAAAGTGTTGATTTTCGACCCTGTGACGTTTAGACTATACTCATTATGATAAACGGGTCTTCTATGTATGGCTTTCGTTTGAGTTTGCTGGCAAATACCATGATGTTGTTGCGAAGGGAGTGCCTGTCGCCTGACAGTGCACTCGCTTCTTTTTTAAGATTCGCTTCATTAGCTATGAAAAGCATGAAACATACATACAAGATTGATCCCGGTTGAAAGGAAAGACGGAGTGGAGCACCTACACGGAACGTACAACATTGAACTGGTCGTTTTGTCTTACATTATTGCCGTTTTGTCTTCTTACGTCGCGCTTGACTTGGCTGGCCGCGTTAGTCTGGCCCGAGGAACCTCCCGAAAGGTTTGGCTTGGCTGCGGGGCCATGGCGATGGGGCTTGGCATATGGTCGATGCATTTTGTCGGCATGCTGGCCTTTGTGCTCCCCAATCACGTTTCTTATTCGTTGGGTAAGGTTGTGTTGTCCGTTCTCTTTGCTGTCGTGGCCTCCGGAGTCGCCTTGCACATTGCAGGCCGAAAGGGCGGGCATGTGAAGCAGATTGCCATTGCAGGTTTGTCGATGACGATCGGCATTAGCTGCATGCATTACGTCGGCATGGCGGCGATGTCCGTTCCAGTGAGCTATGAACCCGCCAAGGTCTGGTTATCCATCCTGATTGCAGCCGCCGCCTCGTTCACGGCGTTGTGGCTCATGTTCATTTTTCGCCAACGCCATTCCAAGCGGCTGTGGATGTATAAACTCGGTAGTGGATTGATCATGGGTTTGGGCATTACGGGCATGCACTATACGGGTATGTCGGCAGCTCACTTTCACGTTTCGGAGGGAGGCATGGGGGTGCCGGGCTTGCGGATCGAACCGTTGTTTCTTGGATACACGATTGCGATCGGCACGTTCATTACCCTGGGTTTGGCATTAAGCGGCATTATCATTAACCAGCGTTTTTCCCAGAAAGACCGCCGTTTGCAAGAAAACGAGCAATGGTACCAGGCTTTGTACGACAATCATGCCGATGCCATTATTTCCGTAGATTGCGAAGGGTACATCAAAGGAATCAATTCTGCGGTCACTCGCATTACGGGATATTTGGAGAAGGATGTCATCCATTGTTCCATAGACGAGATCGTAGAGCGTATCGACATCCACTGGACGTCCGACCCTGCGGACATTTCTTGGGAAGATGGCACTCGCAGCCAGGAGTATTACACGGCTACGATGAAGGGGCTTCATGGTCAGTCGATCGATCTTCACATCACCGTAGTTCCGGTCCTGATTGAGGGGAGTCATGTGGGCAGCCATATCCTGATCAAAGACGTCACCAAGGAAAAGCAGGCCCAGGAACATATTCGCCATCAGGCCTTGCATGATCCGCTTACTGGCTTGCCGAACCGGCGCAAGCTGGACGAAGTGCTGGAGGAAGCCATCGCCACCCACAAGGCCGCGGGCGAAACGTTTGCGGTGATGGTTATGGACATTGACCGTTTCAAAATGATCAACGACTCCCTTGGACATTCCATCGGGGATATTTTTCTGAAGGACGTAAGTGCAAGGATTGTTGGCGCGATTCAGGCTTTCGATTCCGATGCGATGGAGAACGTCATGCTTGCGCGCATGGGCGGGGACGAATTTACGTTGGTCGTCAAAAATGAACAGGGCCATGCGGATCGTGTTCAAGAACTCGCGAAACGAATCGTGCGGGCGATTCAACTGCCCTACCGGCTTAAGGACAATGACTTCTATGTGACTACAAGTATCGGCATCGCCATGTTCCCGGAGCACGGGACAGAAGCGGACATGCTGCTCAAGCATGCTGATACAAGCATGTACGAGGTCAAAAAAAACGGCAAAAACGGCTACAAATTCTATTCGGCCGAGCTGGATTCGGCGTTGTATGAACGAATCGAACTTGAGGGATATTTGCGCAAAGCGCTGGAACGCGATGAAATGGTGCTGTATTACCAGCCTCAGATTCGTACTTCGGACCGCCGCATGATCGGCGTGGAGGCGTTGATCCGCTGGAAGCATCCGCAGAAAGGAATACTGACGCCCGACGTCTTCATTCCGATCGCGGAAGAGACCGGCATGATCTATGACATCGGCAATTGGACGCTGCGTGAAGCATGCAAGCAGATGAAGCGCTGGCACGCGAGCGGGGGGCCGCTCATTCCGGTCTCGGTCAATTTGTCTTCGCAGCAGTTCCATCAGGCCAATCTGCTCGAGCTGGTCAAAAATGCGCTGGAGGATTCCGGGTTGGAGGCTCGTTACCTCGAACTCGAAATTACGGAAAGCATGATGATGGATGCATCCGTATCGACCAGCATTCTGAACGAATTGTCGGCGCTCGGCGTCAAGATCAGCTTGGACGATTTCGGCACGGGTTACAGTTCGCTTAGTTACCTGAAGCAATATCCCATCAATAAACTGAAGATCGACCGTTCTTTCGTGACGGACATTACGGAGAATGTGAGCGATCAAGCCATTGTGGCCACCATCATATCGATGGCGCAGCATTTGAATATGGAAGTGATTGCGGAAGGCATCGAAACCAAAGGACAGCTGGATTTCCTGATGCAGAACGATTGCCGGGAAATTCAGGGCTATTATTTCAGCCGGCCGCTGCCGGCAAGCGAAGTAGAGAATGATTTCTTCATGCCGCTGCGCCAACATTTCAGCAAAGCGTAACATGGCGTGGTTGGCAAACGACAGGCGTTGATCCAGTGACAAAAGGCTGCCCCCTGTAGGGCAGCCTTTTTGGCATTGTACCAACCAGGTTCTGCTTCGCAGCCGGTTCGTCGGCGATTACATAAACTTGCGATGATGCTTTTTTCCGTCATAGGAAAACCAGATCGGTTTATCCTCCACCTTGGTTTCCAGATGAACGGTACGTCCCCATAACCGGTACACGTAAGGGAGGGTACGCTCCATGTATTTGAGGTCAAGCTCAATCCCTTCATAACGGTGCTTGAGCACAAGCTCGCCTGTGCGCAAGTAGTCGGCATCCTGGACGACAAGATAAGGGGAACCGCCGTTAATGCGCGAAAATACAAGCTGATCCCGAATGTTCTCCCACGATTTGTCCGTGATTTTCCATTCAGGCCCCTTTTTTTCGAACACATACAAGTCCAGATCTTCGGTGAGCTGTTTGGTCATGTAGTTGCGAATGAAGGACGTATCGGAATCGAGCTCGCGGACCTCGAATATTTTGGCGCGTCCTTGGTCCGGCAAACGTCCGAACCGTTCGCGTTCCTCGCGGCTGGGATGATCCCACCGGCGTTCGATATCCTCGAAAATTTTCAACCCCAAATAATAAGGGTTCAGGCTTTGGGTGGATGGCTGCACGACCGAGGAATTCAGCTTGGCGAATTCGATCGTCTCCTCGCTGGTCAAGTCCATTTCGCGGATGATGCGCTGATGCCAATAGGATGCCCAGCCTTCGTTTAGCTAAGGTGCTAATATTGTTAAGATTTAGTGAAAATTCGGTCTGATCGTTGTATAATGACTTCATTAAATGCAATTCAAAAAGGGGAGTTATATGCTAAACATTAATGGCTACAAAATGATATTCTTTTTAGAAAATTTACTTCGAAATTACATTGAAGAATTTATGAGTAAAGATGATGTGAATACAAAGGTTGTTCAAATTGCAACAGAATTAGCCTTAGAAAATGGAATAAGTGCACCTGTCAATTTTAATCAGTTACTAAAATATCTACATCTTGGTCAACTTGTCGATATTATAAAGGCACATAGCAGTAAGAAAAAAAACACCCTATCTTCAGTTAATATTCAAGTGCTTATTCGACAAAGAAATAATGTCATGCATTCTCGAATCATTAGCCATGAGGATTATGAAATTATTGAAAGTAAGTGCAAGGAAGTCATAATATCATTAAGCGAGAATGGTTATTTAACTAAGTGGAATCAATTCATTAATGTTGATATAGATGAATTTGAAATTCCTCTTGTATATATCGAATATCCCGTTGGTAAGAGTTTTGAAAAATTAATTGGTAGGGAGTCTGAACTTCGTTCACTAAAAGATGAGTTGAAGTTACATACTCCAGTATCAGTTATAGGATCTGGAGGATTAGGGAAAACAGCTTTGGTTCTTCAACTTATTGAAGATTTGATTTACTCGCCGACTCAGGAATTTGATCGAATATATTTTATGAGTTTTAAGAATTCTGTATTTGAAAACGGAGAAATTAAACGATTTGAAAAAAATATAGGAAATCATCAGGATCTAATTAATAAATTAGCAACATTAGTTTATATCCCTACAAATGAATTATCTTTTCAGCAGATTGAAAACATGGTGTGGGAAGATATGTTTGCTAAAAAATCATTATTAATTCTTGATAATTTAGAAACAGAAATTGTACAGAGTAATCTTGCCGAATTTTCAGATATCGCTCATAAATTTATTCGTTATAGTAATTCAGGATCAAGATTACTTATTACCAGTAGATATGGGTTAGGTGAAAGAGAGAATCCATTCCCATTAAATCAATTTGAAATTACTGAAACAAGGAAGCTAATGACCACGTACATGAAGGATCAGAGTAACAGATTGGACAACCTAGATGCTGCAGATTGGGAATGGATCCAAAAATTCACTCAGGGTAATCCTGGACTAATTATCTCATTGTGTTACACTTTACGCTCGTCGTTAAAACCCATCAAAGAAATCAGGATCGAATATGAAACCGAAACGCAGTATACGTTTGAGAATACTGATTTGAATACTTTACTTGAAGAGTTTTTAAGGTTTTGTTTTGAGAATACAATTGAGAATATGCCTAAAGAATCCCAGTACTTTCTGGCTAGTCTTTGTTATATTTGTGCCAAAACAAATATATTCCAAGTAAATGAAGAGTTGTTAAGCTTCTTAAGAGAAGAACTGAAATTTACTCAAAAATTTGGTGAAAGAAATCTACGCGCCCAAGTGTTGGTGAACATTGGTTTTTTACAAAAACACAGAAATTCATCTTATTATACAGTAAATGAATTAATTGTTGATTATATAGATGGTAATTATTCTGATACTGAAGTAATAAATGTTTTTCGCCTTAGAGAAACAGAATATTTCAGAGATGTGAAACGAGTAGCTGATTTGATCAACGAAATTAAATTTGACAAGGAGCTTAGTCTTTCTGAAGTATTAGCTGAATTGTATACAATCAATTTTAGAAATACGAGTGATGTAAGGTATATGTCTCGAGCATTTCAATGTAATCCTAAAATTGACATCCTCATAAAATTTTTCAAGAAGGTAAATACAGATGAAATAATAAAAAATTTCCCTTTAATTGACAGATTATCCGGGCGAGAAGTCAATGATCCACGATACTTCAGTAAACAACAACAATTAATTTGTATAATTATCACAGCTTTAAGTGCCAAAAAGAAATCATTATTAAAGCATAAGTCGGGAGCTATTAACACAAATGATTTATTTGCATTGTTCTTGAGACTTGAAGCAAAGTTTAAAGTTCTTAAGGAGAAATTGATTGATATTCAGACACGAAGAACAGTTTGTGGATACCTAATTGGATCAAGGAAACTTGATTTAGCTGAAGAGTATTTAACAGAAGAACCCGGTATGAAAAGAATAAAAATTGATATTTATGTGAATCAAATCGGAAATTTAGCGGGTTCGAATAGAGTGAGGTGTGAACAGTATATTGAAAAATTGAAACATACTGATTGGAGCAAATCTAATATCCAAAGTATTTATAAAAAATTTCTTATTTTTTGTGCAAGATTCTATAGACAGAGTAACATGGAATTATGTATTAGTTTCATAAATCGATTTAATGCTCAGTTCGAATCAATTCCAAGTCAGGATGACCTTTCAAATTATAATTTTTATTTGGAAGCAATGCTGCAGAAGGCTTTTTGCTTAGCGAATTTAAAAAGATCTCCGGATGATGTGAAAAAACTGGTTCAAGATTTTAAAGAGCAAAAAGGAACAATAACATACAAGAAATTATTATTAGACAAGCGTAATAAATTTGAACGAGAATTAGAAGGAATCGAACGGTTGATCAGTCAGGCTACTACAATTCGGTCATGATTTCAATTTTATCTTAGAATAATTCCAATATTATTGGTTCTTCAAACCGCCGTTTAAATCTTCTAGTTAATCGTAAGGGTTGAGCTATTAACCAGGATCACTAAAAAAACCAACCTTCCCGTCTAGGGTGGTTGGTTAAGTGATAATCGTTCTGACGAGGCTGCTTCTGGTTTGAATTGCGATTTCCCCTTTAGTAATAATATTTTTACTGTCCCTAGTTGTTGGAGTGAAAATAGCTTGCTGAACCAGATAAGTCACCATCTTGCGAATATCGTGAGCATTATCCTGACTGGTCATAACGTTTATTGACTGTATGTTGCGTGTAATCTCTGCTGGGTTTGCTTCAATAAGATCGAGGTACTGAAGATGACTTAAAGATTGTTTGATTTTATCACCGAGTGCTTCGATTCGGCTCGTCAAATGTCCTTTTTGTAACGTAAGTACCTGTACCATCTTGGTGTTGTCATCCCTGGTTTCTAAGTCTTTTACGTTCTCTGCAAGCTTCTTGGTATGTAATTCAGTAAGTTGTAATTGTTTCTTTAGCTCAGATAATAAGGCTTTACTTTTATCTAACTGTTCAACGATAAGCTGACGTTCATTCAGCATCTGATCATATACCGATGAAGTAACATTCTCCAGATTATGCGATTTCAGATCATTCAGCAGGGCATCGACGACGGCGTGCATCCGATCTGATTCTATTTTATATTTGCAACTTGGGCAGCAATACCACTTCTTCCCGTATAGCTTACCTCGTTTTTTATCAAATGTACTTTGGTCTTTACAGGTCAACTTTTGATTGCAGACAGAACATGTTAACAGATTGCTAAGGTAAAAGCTCGTTTTATACATTTTAGGATGGAGTTCACCTGTTTTTCGTTGTTCATAGATCGCCCACGTTTGTTTCCATTCGTCCAAAGTCATAATTGGTTCAATCAGATCACTCTTTATCATTGTCCAACGATCAATTGGTGTAATGCTGTTTCTGGATTGCTCGGTTTTTCGTTGATGGCTCATGTACCCTGCGTAAAATGGATTGGTAATAATCCAGCGCACCGCTGACTTATTCATTGATCTACTAAACTCATGACTGATCATAGAAGCGATAGACTGGAAACCGTCACAATTACGATACAATTCGTAAATTCGCCGAACGATGATTAATTCATCCTGGTCCTGCAAGAAGGTTTTTGTTACTTTGTCATACCGATATCCAAAGGGAGCTTTACCTCCTGTCCATTTTCCTTTCTTCAGGATGCTTCGTGAAGTATCGCGTGTGCGGATTCGGGTATTCTCTACCTCTAATTTTGAAGTCCCATCTTTTATAAGGTCCACCATGAAATCCCCGGAATCATATAAGCTCTCTGAGCTAATTATGACAACAGGGATGTTACAACCTCTTAAAATCATTCGGATCTTCTGATGCTCCATGTGATTTCTTGCCATTCGATCATGATGATTCATGAGCACTACATCAAATTGACCATCAATCGCATCCTTGAGTAACTGGGATACACCGGGGCGGTCATCCAATGATTTTTTTCGAGCTGACACAGCCGGATCTAGATAGTTTGCTACAAGAGAACAATCGTACTTTGCAACAAATTCGTTCGCCATGGAACATTGGGTGTCCATATTTTGCTTTCCCGTTGAGTGACGACCATAGAGTACTGCCCTCATTCCAGGGCGAATGATATTAGCTAATGGCAACATGAACGACGACCGCCTTTCCTTGGAAGGGATCTCGAAATTGAATGCTCAGTGAGGGTGGATTGAGGTTAACGGAATGAATGACATCACGAATAAATAATTCTTGCTCTTTAGTGTCATAGGACAACACCTCGGTTACAAGATCGACTGAATGTTGCAATCTTCGCATGAGCTCGTATTGATGCTGTAATTCAGCAAGCTTGATGGGATAATGTTCCTGAATTAATTCTTCAATTTCGATACGATTGTGTAGATGGAGTAGTGAATTTTTTAAGTCTAAAGACGACTCCTGTAACCACAGCGAAGTATGTTCATACAGTTCTTGCTTATATTGTTCTATGGCTTCCTTGCTTTCCGTTAACGACTGTTTATAAAACTTAATAAGGTCGCCATGTGTAATGGTGTAGACTTCTGGAAAATAAGTCTGAAATAATTGTGTAATGAACCTTGCACTCTCTTCCAGCAGAGCAGTTTCAAGAAGTGAAGGCGATATACGTAGATAGTTATGCTTTTTGCAGGTGTAAAATGTTTTCGTACTCCCAACGGTTATTTGCTTACCAAACATTGGATTTCCACATTTTTCGCATAATAACAGCCCATCAAGTGCCATAGGTACGAATTTCTTGCTTCTCTTCCTCTTGTATCTTTTCAAGTGACCACTAGTCGTCATACGGTGTGGAGGTGGGATTTTTCTTGGTTGGTTTAGACTTCTGCATGGATCTAATGTACTCTCCCTTGGACATGTTGTACGACTTCACGATGGAAGGATCGACATGTTCCTGAATCGCAAGAACGGCATCGATAAATTGTTCAACTACAAGCGTTCCGTAGGTCATCTCATAATCCCGAATTCGTTCAGCCGTAGCGGTCATGGTTTCAACCATATTGCGATTCGTTTTGGAGAAGCGGGCGTTGTTTTTGAAGAAGTCACAATGGGCGAGGACATGGGCGACAATCAGTTTATTTTGGACAAGGGAGTTGCTATCGAGGAGAAAGGCATAACACGGATCAGAGTTGATTACGAGCTCATAGATTTTGCTCAGTCCGAATTCATATTCCATCTTCATCTTGTTAAACGTTTTACCAAAGCTCCAATGACTGAAACGAGTGGGTATGCCGTATGCACCAAACGTATAGATAATATCGGACGGGCAAATTTCATATCGCATAGGGTAAAAGTCCAGTCCCAGACCGGTGGCAATCTCAGTAATTTCCGCAATGGTGTATTCCAGTGCTTTTAAATCAGTGGATGGCATATGTGCTTCCTCCAGTTCTTATAGCGGTTATCTGGCTTTAGGCTGACAACAGACAAATGGATTGAAACGGCGTAGCGTTGGATATGATGGGAATGTAAAGGAGTGAAGTAGAATGACTATATTGTTTAGTATCTTGCTGATGTTCACATGTTACCTCGTGTACAAGTATAATAATCAAAAACAAATGTTAGAAGACTATCGTAACAATGCTCTTGAAGCATTCTCATCCCATGAAGATATGAAGGAAACTCTTCGAATCGGATTGTATAACCGCTTTAAACGGGACCTGGAAGAGGATAAAGAAGAAAATCCATTGTTGTTCGAACATTTTGTCGCAGAGATTATGTCATCTGTCCGAGGTGGCAATATCCACGTGACGAAGAGCTCAGGAGACTTCGGCATCGATATTGAAGAACAAATCGAAGAGGGACTATACCTTGGTCAAGTGAAATGCTATAACGACATGAATTTGGTCGGTTTTGATCCGATTGCGATTATTCACTCCCAGATGGTTAAGCAAGGTGCTGTAGGCGGTTATGTGGTAACAACGAGCGAATTTACGAGCAACGCCCGTAAATATGCTGAAGGGCTGAATATCGACTGATAATGGCACGCAGTTGGTGGAGCTATGGCTGGAGCATCTAGAGACCAAGAGTGAACGTGTTACGGCATTGAATCCTATTCCGCAAGTGTAATTATCCAAAATGTCATTATTTCATGGCTGAGTTGCAACACGGTCGTATGCTATAATTCAGAATAAGATTCTCATCAGCAGGTTTAGCGATACCATCGAGGGAGGTTGAAAGGGATGAACTTTAGTCTGAAAGCTCCTGATGGCACCGTCATTGTCTCCTATGAGAAAGATCATAAGGAATTCATTCGTATTGCCGGCTTGGAATATGAAGTGTATAACCCGGTGGATGAGCTGGATACCGATCCGGAAATACGACTAATGATGGAATTATCCGAGAAAGACATTGAGCAAGGCAAGCTGCATTCGACAGATGACTTGATTGAAATGGTGAAGCGTGGTGAGCTGTAGTTGATGGTTTAATGGACCACAACGGCGATGAACCGACTTCGTCAGATCAAGAGTGAACATTTTACGGATCAAGAAACGATGGAATACAAAATGAATCTGATTCGCCGTGTGGAACAGAAGGTGGTCACCATGGGCACGTTGATGCCGTCCCGTGAGCACCACAATACGTATTACTGCATCGTGGATCGATACGTAGTCTCTTACAAAGTGTTGGATAACGGTGAGCGATATGTGATCACTTCGTTCAAGCACGGTGCCATGAAGCGCAATCTTAGATATTGATTATGAACCGATTCCGAAAGGATTCGTTTTTATGTAACTAAGGCAAGCAAATCGAATCCAGAGAGATTTGCAAAAAAGAACCTGACCCTATAGGTAGAGATCAGGTTCTTTGACTATTAGAAAAAGTAAATATTTATAGTAATGGGGGTCGATTTCGTTCTTTTGTTACGAGCTTACATAAACTTGCGATGATGCTTTTTCCCGTCATAGGAAAACCAGATCGGTTTATCTTCCACCTTGGTTTCCAGATGAACGGTACGTCCCCATAACCGGTACACGTAAGGGAGGGTACGCTCCATGTATTTGAGGTCAAGCTCAATCCCTTCATAACGGTGCTTGAGCACAAGCTCGCCTGTGCGCAAGTAGTCGGCATCCTGGACGACAAGATAAGGGGAACCGCCGTTAATGCGCGAAAATACAAGCTGATCCCGAATGTTCTCCCACGATTTGTCCGTGATTTTCCATTCAGGCCCCTTTTTTTCGAACACATACAAGTCCAGATCTTCGGTGAGCTGTTTGGTCATGTAGTTGCGAATGAAGGACGTATCGGAATCGAGCTCGCGGACCTCGAATATTTTGGCGCGTCCTTGGTCCGGCAAACGTCCGAACCGTTCGCGTTCCTCGCGGCTGGGATGATCCCACCGGCGTTCGATATCCTCGAAAATTTTCAACCCCAAATAATAAGGGTTCAGGCTTTGGGTGGATGGCTGCACGACCGAGGAATTCAGCTTGGCGAATTCGATCGTCTCCTCGCTGGTCAAGTCCATTTCGCGGATGATGCGCTGATGCCAATAGGATGCCCAGCCTTCATTCATGATTTTGGTTTCCATCTGCGGCCAGAAATACAGCATTTCTTCCCGCATCATGCTCATGATATCCCGCTGCCAATCGGTCAGCACCTCGGAAAATTCCTGAATGAACCACATGATGTCCTTCTCGGGTTCAGGCGGAAAGTGGTGAACTTGGATCTGGGATTCCGGAGCGGGCACCTCCGCTTTGGATTCGTCGAGGGCCCACAAATCATCGTATGGACCTTCGGGTTTGGGCGGTTTCTCTCCGCGCTGCTCTTTCAGCTTCAATTCCATATAACGCTGTTTATCCAGATGCCTTGGCTTGATCAATTGTGGATCGACATGCTCTTGGATGGCCAATACGGCATCGATGAACGATTCAACGGCTTCTGTACCGTATTCCATCTCATAATTGCTGATTCGGTCTGCCGTTGCGGCCATGCTTTCGACCATATTGCGGTTGGACATGGAGAAGCGGGCATTGTTTTTGAAAAAATCACAGTGGGCCAGCACGTGCGCAACGATCAGCTTATTCTGAATCAGGCTGTTGCCATCCAGCAGGAACGCATAACAAGGGTTGGAATTGATGACGAGTTCATATATTTTACTGAGCCCGAAGTCGTACTGCATTTTCATTTTATGAAACGTTTTTCCAAAGCTCCAGTGACTAAAACGGGTAGGCATGCCATAAGCTCCAAAGGTATAGATGATGTCGGCAGGGCATATTTCGTAACGCATCGGGTAGAAATCCAAACCAAAGCCTGCGGCAATTTCGGTAATTTCGGCAATGGAGCGCTCAAGCGCGGTAATATCGTCCTGCTTCATGGGTTACCTCCTCGGATTGCATTTTCGGCCGAATGCAGCACACGGGCTGCACGCCTGGGAATCAAGGTTGTCATCATCATATGAACAAGCCGTACAGGATATGCTTAGCGAAAAAGTGACCCTTCACGGGTCACTTGATTAACGGCCGGATATTGCCGTGCATACAATAGTTGTTGGGGCGTGATTGGGATTGGCCGTTCGGCCTTGAAAATCAATGGCCAGAATCCGAATGCACTGCTCTGCTTGTTTACGTGGCGACTCCGTTTTCCTGTCTATGAAAGAAGCTGCGCAAAGCCTTATACACTTCGCCTTTTTCTTTGATGACGTAGTACATGAAATGATCGAGTTTGATATGGCGGTAGGCCGACATCAACGTGCTGCTGCGGTTATACTGATTGACTTCGCCGTAACCGAACATGTTGCTGCGCTTCAGCAGCTCGCCAATCAGTTTCACGCATCGTTCGTTATCGGAGGTCAGATTGTCTCCATCGGAGAAATGGAACGGATAGATGTTGTAGCTTGAAGGCGGGTAACGGGAATCGATGATATCGAGTGCTTTCATATATACGGAGGAGCAGATCGTTCCTCCGCTTTCCCCGCGCGTGAAAAATTCCTCTTCCGTCACTTCTTTTGCTTCCGTATGGTGGGCGAGGAACACGATCTCTACTTTTTCATACTGGCGCCGCAGAAAACGGGTCATCCAGAAGAAAAAGCTGCGGGCGCAGTACTTTTCGAATGAACCCATGGAACCTGACGTGTCCATCATCGCGATAATGACGGCATTCGATTGCGGGATGACTTTGTCTTCCCACGTTTTGTAGCGCAAGTCGTCCGGACTGATGTGATGAATGCCCGGATTGCCGCTGGTGGCGTTGCGGCGAAGGTTTTCAAGAATGGTGCGTTTTTTGTCAATGTTGGACTGCATGCCTTTTTTGCGGATATCGTTGAAAACGACCGTGTGCGTTTCGATTTGGTCTTTGTCCTTTTGTTTCAGGTTGGGCAGCTCCAGCTCGGAAAAAAGAATATCCTCCAGCTCTTCGATGCTGACCTCGGCCTCGACGATGTCGTAACCCGCCTGGTCACCCGCCTTTTCGCCTTTGCCAGGCTTTTGCGCAGCCGGATCGCGTCCGATCACATCGCCGACTTGGGTGTCGCCGTCCCCTTGGCCTACATGCTTTTGTTTTTGAAAGTTATACACGAAACGGTACTCATCCAGACTGCGGATCGGTACCTTGATGATTTGTTGTCCATCGGACATGATGATGTTTTCTTCGGTGATCAGATCAGGCAGATTTTGTTTGATGACGTCTTTCACTTTTTGCTGGTGTCGCTGCTGGTCCTGGTACCCTTTGCGGTGAAGCGACCAATCCTCCCGGGAAACAACGAACGAGTATGGCTGGCGTGAATTTGACATGTAGGCACCCCCCAATAATTACGTGGCACAGTTTGACCTGTCGGTAATTAAGTATATTCACGGACAGGGACGATATGTGATGAGCGGGAAGATAAAATGAAACCATTTGTAGCAAAAACGATGCATAGTCCCATCGGAAGCAACATTTTCGAAATAATCCGATGGCTATGTTTTTACAAATCCGGTGAACAAACGAAATGCACATCCTGTACAATGGAAGGAGTTACCCGATTGGAAACAATTGGAGGATGTATGTAAAGGAAGGATTTCCATTGGACAAACGTGCGGTTAGAGCTTGGATCACCTATGATTGGGCTAATTCGGCATATGCAACGACGGTATTGGCAGCAGTACTGCCCGTCTTCTATGCTTCGGTTGCGGCAGCTTCTCTCGATGCGGACACGGCCGCATCCTACCTGGCATATACCCATTCCGTCGGGATGCTGTGCGTGGCGTTGCTGACTCCGCTGCTGGGGGCGCTTTCGGACCTGTCCGGCAGAAAAGGAGACTTTTTGCGCGTATTTACGCTGATCGGTATTTTTTCTACGTTGGGCTTCAGCCTTGTCGGTGAGGGAGACTGGCTGTTCGCTTCCATTCTGCTCGTTGTATCTACGATCGGTTTTGCGGGAGGAAACACCTTTTACGATGCCATGCTGCCCGACCTGGTTCCCATCAGGGAAAGAGAAATGGTATCTTCCAAAGGGTATGCCTACGGCTACATTGGCGGCGGCATTTTGCTGGCGATCAATCTGTTGATGATTCAACAGCCCGGCTGGTTTGGACTGGAAAATACGCTGGCCGGGACAAGACTCGCCTTCATTTCGGTGGCAGCATGGTGGCTGCTGTTTTCCATTCCTATCTTTCGGCATGCTCCCCGCAGGCCTGCAAGCACGGATCGCCCCTCTTCCTGGATGGGGTATGCCAATATGGGCGTATCGAGGCTGCGAGGGACATTCAGTCAAATGCGAAAATTTCCACAGCTGATTCGCATGCTGGTCGCCTTCTGGTTCTTTAATGATGGCATTAACACGATTATCCTGATGGCGACCATCTATGGAACGAGCATTGGCATCGGCACGACCGATCTGATGCTGGCCTTGCTGCTGACGCAATTTGTCGGTTTTCCGTGCACGCTGCTGCTAGGTGCATGGGCGAGGCGGTGGGGGGCCAAGCAGGTACTGATGATCAGTTTGTCGGTGTATGTATGCATCGTGATTCTCGGTTACTTTATGAAGGAGGCGTCCCATTTTTACATGCTAGCCGGATTGGTCGGCGTAGTGCAGGGAATCAGCCAGTCAACGGCCAGATCTTTGTTCAGCAACCTGATGCCTGCAGGTAGAACCGGGGAGTATTTTGGATTCGTTAATATTACGGGCAAATTTGCCTCCATTTTCGGTCCGTTCGTTTTTGGCTGGGTTGGCCAAATCACCGGCTCTGCGCGCTGGGGAATTCTTTCCTTGCTCTTCTTTTTTATCGCAGGCATGGCGGTACTGATGACCGTGAAAGTGCAGAAGGGCGTGGAGGATGCGCTGAACGCCGATCGCGAAGATGGGCCCGGCTGGCCGGGGCACGGTTTGCCGCAGTCGCCGGAGCCTCGTTCCGTTACATGATTTCGCTTGGCATGTTGTGTAATGTCCAAACCTCTAGAAACTCCGGAGCCTGTTCGCTGTAGAGCAGGTGTCCGGGGTTTCTTTCGTTGGAAGGTGTCATAAATCACGGGTTGAGAGGAATAAAGATATATGGGCATGGGGAGGAAGGTCAAAAAATGCAGGATAAACAGAGAAAATATGAAAAAGAGAAAATAAAAGATTGACATGATACAAATCGTATCATAGAGTGTAGATATAGACAGTTTGTATCATGAAAACTCATTAATGATACACCTCATTATTTACGTTCCCCTTAGCTTTGCCACTACATAACTTCGTTTTAACGGAACGAGGAGAGGAGTAGGGCCATTGGTAGACTCTCTAGGAAACGGACTTATATTTTTGCTCTGCGTCCCTCGAAGCGGAAGCTCGCTTTCAACCGTGATGCTGCAAAATCACAGTCGCATCTTTGCTACGCAGGAGATGTGGTTCCTGATGAGCCTGGTTGATCTTCCAACAAACGAGCCGCGAGCATACGGCGGTCATTCGATCATTCGGCAATTTTATAACGCCATGGTATCCGAAGAAGTATTCGAGCGAGCGTGTCGCAGTTTCGCCATGGAAATATACAACGGGTTCTTGGAAGGAGATTCAGCGGAACTCGTCGTTGACAAATCCCCGCGTTACTACTGCATGCTTGAATGGCTCGATCGGCTTTTTCCGCAAGCCAGCCGCATTCACCTCCAACGCAATCCACTTTCCATTGCAGCATCCTATAAAAAAGTGAATCGCAGGACAGGCGAAGGCTTCGATCTGATCGGCAGTCTGAACAGCTCCAAGTTGAATATGAAGGCCGTGGATCTGACATTGGGCATCATGCGGTTAAATGATTATTTCGCGGAAGAACATGCCGGAGCCTACGAAATTCAATATGAGCAGCTGGTCGTCGACCCGCAGGGAGAACTTGAAAAAATGTGTCATTTCCTTGGCGTGGACTATGAACAGGGGATGGAGCAATACGGACGTTTCCTGGACAGTGCCAAGTCCGATATGTTTTACAGCATGGGTGTGGGAGATCCTTATCTCTCCGGGCATCAGGAAGCTCATAAAAATTCTGTTAACAACTGGAATGAAATATTAACCAAACAAGAAACGGAAACGTACTGCCGTGCTCTCGGTGCAGGACTTTTTCATCGAATGGGATATGCGGAACAGCTGGAAGCAGCTGAACGATGGACGGGCGTGCATTATGAACAGCATCCGGATGAAGAACTCGTGCAGCGCTTGACGAACCAATTCCGCAAAGCTACAAACTGGGACTTGCAGCGAGGATATCGTATGCAAACTGGAAGCCGAAGCGCCGAGGCCACCAATTCAATACGTTCGTCCGTAACGGATGAAAAAGAGGATTCCGGGCTGGAGGCACTGGCTACGATCAGGCAGCTGCAAGCCGCTCTTCGTGCAGCCGACCTGAGGCTGGAACAGGGATACCGGGAGCGGGATCGGTTGAGATCCCAACTCGCTTCGGCGAACGGCAAAATACAGCGCATCAAGGCATGGGTGCCGTTTGGACAACAGATCAGCGCTTGGGCTTCCCAGCGCAGAGGCATGCGGGGTGAAAAGCCATGAGTGCCATTGCGGGCATTGTTCATCCGGGAGGCAGAGAGGCGTGTTGGGAGGATACTTGGCGCCTGTACGAGGGCCTTGGACACATCCCGGTGGATACCACCGGAATGTGGAAGGGAGATGAAGCTTATTTCAGCTGTCACGCGCAATGGATCACGCCGGAGTCGGTTCTTGAAAAGCTTCCTTTCTATGAAGAAGAGAGCGGATTGTGCATAACGGCAGATGCGATCCTCGATAACCGTGAACAGCTTGCGGACCAGCTTCAACTATCGCGTGCGGATCTCGACAGGTTATCCGACAGCGAGTTGATCCTTCGTGCATACCGTCGCTGGGGTGAAGACGTGGCCAGCAAACTGCTGGGGGATTTTACGTTTGCCATCTGGGACGAACGCAAGCGCAAGCTGTTTGCCGCGAGGGACATCATGGGCATGCGGACGTTGTATTACCGACTGGATGGGCCGCGCTTGTCTTTCTGTACGTTGATGGGACCGCTGCTTGGATTGCATGGGGTGCGCAAACAGCTGAACGAAACCTGGTTGTCCGAATTTCTCGCGATCCCCGAGATGTTCGACTCGGCAGATATCGGATCTACCGTATACCAGGGAGTGCAGCAGATTCCCCCGGCACACACGTTGACGTTTCATGAGGGAAAGTTGAGCTTAAAGCAGTATCACCGCTGGGATGAAGTCGAACCGCTGCGACTCAAATCCGATGGCGAATATGTTGAAGCTTTTCGCGAGGTGTTTGCCCAAGCCGTCGATTCCCGTCTGCGAACCCATCGGCAAGTGGCGGCAGCATTAAGCGGAGGGCTTGATTCCGGCGCCGTCGTCGGGTTTGCTTCAGGCACGCTCCGCAAACAGGGGAAACAACTGAATGCTTATAGTTATGTGCCCGTGTCCGACTTTAAGGACTACACGTCCAGAACACTGCTGGCCGACGAACGGCCGTACATTCGTTCTACCGTGGACCATGTCGGAAACATTGCGGAGAACTATTTGGATTTTGAGGGCAGAAGCCCGCTCAGCGAAGTGGATCCATGGCTTGAAATGATGGAAATGCCGTATAAATATTTCGAGAATTCGTTCTGGATTCGCGGTTTTTACGAGAAGGCCAGCCTGCAGAATGCGGGTGTCCTATTGACAGGTGCCAGAGGAAACTTCACCATTTCGTGGGGGCCTGCCCTGGATTACTATGCCAGGCTGCTGAAAAACGGCCGATGGCTCCGTTGGATCCGGGAAATGCAGCAATACAGCGCTCATACGGGCATGCCGTTTACCCGCATCGCGAAAATTACGGGACGCAAAGCGTACCCGAGCTGGTTTCAGAAGACGTCAGCAGGCGAGGCACCTGCCCATCCGCAAATGATTCACCCGGACTTTGCGCAAAAAACGGGAGTGCTTGAACGACTCAACACGTTGATCGTGCTTCAGGGCGGGGCACGTGCCGACGCGATCAAGGTAAGGGCGCAGAAGTTCAACAATTTGGCGATTGCCAACAAAAACGGTGCCGTAGCTACCAAATGCTCGCTTCGATATCGGGCATGGGAGCGCGATCCCACCAGCGATGCACGGGTGGTCCGCTTTTGCTTGTCCGTCCCGATCGAGCAGTATGTAAGGAATGGCACGGACCGGGCTCTGGTTCGCCGGGCGACTTCGCCGGAACTGCCGGACAAGGTCAGGCTGAATCAGCGTGTGCGAGGGGTACAGCCTGCCGACTGGCTGCACCGCATGATCCCGGATTGGAAGGCATTCATCGCCGAGATGCATGATCTATGCACAGACAGCAGGGTGGCGGGCATTCTGAATACGGAACGCATCCGGACCGCGATGGCGAACATCGGGGAACCACGGCCTGAGCTGGCCTCCCATCCGGATCTGAGGCTGATGATGCACAGCCTGATTGTATACCGCTTTATGCGCCAGTTCTGAACCAACGTGAATTCTTTAAAGGAGGTGATGACGATGAACGCTGAGAAAAAAGAATGGCAAGCGCCAGCTCTTGAAGTATTGGAAGTCAATCAGACGATGGCTGGGATTGGTTGGAGACAAATCGACTGGATCTCTGATCACGATGCTGACCTGTACAATCCGGTTTCCTAATAATTACATGTGATTCATGTCTGATCATACTTAAAGGGCGAAAAGACGGAACATCGATCTTTTCGCCCAGCCCTTCTATTTTTGCTAATAAATATAAGGGCTTTTTTCATATATGTGGTGCAAAGGAGGGCCTGAGCTTGTTGCCTGTACAATACGATGCGTATGGATTGCGCTGGAGCAGCTATATTTCGATGCCCGAACTTCAGGTTGCAAGAAACCAAACCGAACCGGGTCACGCCGATGTACATATTGAAACAGCCGAGCTGCACGACTTGTGGGCCGAGTGGAATGTAGGGAATGGCAATTTTGTAGCAAGAGACGGATGCTTTCTTTTTCGGATTGACCATGTCGGCATGTTTTACATGGAACGGGGGCGGCGCATCTTGATCAGCCCCGAGCCTGATGCCGACGAGAAAAAAACGAGGCTTTACATTCTGGGCACATGCATGGCCGTCATTATGATGCAGCGCGGGGTTCTTCCCCTCCATGGAAGCGCAGTCGTCATCGATGGATGGGCATATGCGTTTGTGGGACATTCCGGGGCAGGCAAGTCGACCCTGTCGGCAGCCTTGGCCTCACGGGGATATCCCTTGTTGACCGATGATATCGTTGCATTGACTTGGGATGCAGGAGGAAGAGCGATCGTATCTCCGGGGTATCCCCAACAGAAGCTGTGGCAGGCCAGTCTGGACGGCTTTGGCATGGAATCGCAGCATTATGCTACGGTGCATGCGGAGATCACCAAATACGCCATTCCGGTTCAGCACTATTTTCATGACAGTCCGGTACCTCTGGGAGGCATATTCGAACTTGCTCCTAAGCCGGATGCGGCGCCAGGCCCGATTCAACTGCATGAAGTAGAGGGGCTTGAAAGGCTGCATCTGCTGTGCACGCATACGTTTCGCAGCAGCCTGATTGCCCGCCAAGGGTTGGCGCAGTGGCTGTTTGAGACGGTGTCACGGCTCTCGGCAGGTGTGGAAGTATCCAGAATCATGAGGTCAGGTACCGAATTCACCGCATTCGAGATGGTGGACCGGATTACGAATCACATAAGCAAAGGAGTGTATACCGCATAATGACGGCAATCAAACCATTGGAAGAGCAAGACCGGATTACGCGCAAAGAGGGCAATCTCGTTAGCGATATGGGTGGAGAGAAAGTGATGATGAGCATCCAGAGCGGAAAGTATTACAATTTGGGGACCACCGGCGGCCGGATTTGGGAACTGTTGTCCGAAGAGCGAACGGTGGCCGGAATCGTTGATGTGCTGTCTTCCGAATACGAGGTCGATCCTCAGGTGTGCTTGAGCAGCGTGACTGCATTTTTGGAGCATCTGTCCCGCGAAGGATTAATCGACGTGCTCCCTGGAGAATAGGACGATGCTGCTCCGCAAACTCAGAACGTATCGTTCTTTGCCGAGCGAGATGCGTTCGTTGATCTGGGAAGCGTATTTCGGACTCGGCTGGGCCAGAATTCTCAAAGCGATGCCGTTTGCCAAAATAGCACCGGGCCTTGGAACACCTATGGTAGAGACGTCATCGGACGGATTAAATCGCGCCGATGTCTTAACCGTACGCAACATTTCCAAAGCAATCCTCATGGCGAGCAAGTTCGCCTGGTGGGAGAGCCGCTGCCTGGTGATGGCCATCGCCGCGATGAAAATGCTGGAACGGCGCGGCATCGACAGCACGCTGTATATGGGCACTGCGCGTGACAAACAGGGACGGATGGCTGCCCATGCCTGGCTGCGCAGCGGCAAACTGATCGTGACCGGTGCCGATACGATGGAACAGTATACGGTGGTAGGCGTGTTTGGCAAACATTGTTCGAAGAAGGAGTCTGGGGAGATTGTTTATGACACATGAATTTGAACGCTGCACTGCCGGTTTTCCACAGGAGCTCAAGCTCATGCTAAGCATGTTGAACGGAGATTTTCGGAAGCTCTCGTCCGAAGAGGGAAGGGAACGGCTGCAAGGCGTGGATTGGAATCTATTTTTGCAGCTTGCGATGCACCATAGATTGTACGCCGTCCTTTATCTGAACATCACCGCGATGCATGACGTGCCATTTCCTCCGGCTGTTGTGGAAAGCCTGAAGCAGGAATATACGGCAAATACGTTTCGCATGCTGCATTTGACGGCAGAGATGGAACGGGTATGCGGAAGACTGACGCAAGCCGGGATCCGCAATATTACGATGAAGGGTCCTGCCTTGGCCCATGACCTGTATGGAGATGTTTCCCTGCGCACCTCCAAAGACCTGGATCTGTTAATCCCGTTTGACGATGTGGAACAGGCGGAAGCCGTGCTGCTGGATCTCGGTTACATATGCAAGGACGATAAAGGAAGACGAAGCGTAAGCAGCTGGAAGTGGCGCGAGCATCATATCTGTTACAAGCATCCGGTTCGAAAAACGCAGGTGGAGATTCATTGGCGACTAAATCCGGACACGGGCCGGGAAGCCGGTTTCGAAACGTTGTGGCAGAGGAGCAGGGTCAGCGCATATACCTCGACTCCGGTTCGCATGCTGGAGCGCGAGGATTTGTTTGCGTACTTGGTCACTCATGGGGCAAGACACGGCTGGTTCCGGCTGCGCTGGCTGTATGACATTGACCGTATGCTGCGAACGATGCCCCTTGACCTGGATGCTGCTTCCCGGCGAATGAAGCTCGAAGGACGCTTGCCGATTGCCGGACAGGCGCTCATTCTCTCCGCAGCGTTGTTCAATACCCCTTTGCAGCGTTGTCAGGGGGAGCTGCAATCAAGTATGGAGGGAAAAGGAGAGCGGCTTGCCCGACAGGCGTTGTTGTTTATGCAAGGCATGCTGGCTGCGCCCGACGATCTCAAGATCTATCGTTCGTATCTGTTCGCTCTCCGAAGCCCTGGCCAGAAGCTTCTCTTTTTCAAAGAACGCTTGTATCCCAGCACCTGGGACGTAGCCCAACTGCCGCTGCCCAAGTCCCTGCATTTTCTATATTTTCCGTTACGTCCGTTTCTGTGGTGTTGGCGCCGCATGAAACGCAGTACGATGACGGAAAGGGGGTGAGTCATGATTTCCGAGCTGCGATTTTATATGCGTAAACTGCATGAAATTACCGGACCGATTCTGTACTGGAACCTGATCGGCATGATATGCATCAGCCTGATGGAGGGTATCGGCATTTACATGCTTGTACCCATGCTCGGGTTGATCGGCGTTTTCGATCCTGGCAGCGCAGGCATTCAATTGCCGTGGGCTTCGGAATGGCTCGGCCGTTTCCCCGAACATACACGCCTGATTCTCGTGCTGCTTGCTTTTGTGCTGATCGTAGCCGGGCAGGCATGGTTGCAAAGACTGCAGACGGTGCGGAACACCCGCATACAGCAGCAATTCGTGCGGACGCTGCGCCTCGATACCTATCGTGCGCTGATCATGGCCAATTGGCCATTTTTTCTTCGGAAACGAAAAGCCGATTTCAGCCATGTGCTGACGTCAGAGCTTGCCCGCGTAAGCCAGGGAACCGGCATTGTGCTGCAGATGGCAGCATCGATCATTTTTACGGCCATCCAGATCGGTCTGGCCTTCCTGTTATCGGTAAAGTTGACCTTGCTGGTGATTGTCTGCGGGCTGCTGCTGTTCGTTGCCCTGAAAAGGTTTGTCAAGCAGGCCAAACAAATCGGGGACCAGACGACGGAATATTCGCAGCATTATTACAACGGGATTACGGAGCATTTCAACGGCATCAAGGATATCAAAAGCAACATGCTGGAATCGTCCCATATCAGCTGGTTCGAGCTGATGTGCAAACGGATTGAACAGAACGTGGTCCAGTTCATTCGTTTGAACAGCAGAACGCAGTTGATTCACCGGGTGTCTGCAGCCGTGATGATTGCTGCCTTTATTTATATTTCGCTGCGCGTTCTTGTCGTTCCGCCTACCAGCCTTTTGCTGATTATTCTTATTTTTTCCAGATTGTGGCCGCGATTTACGTCGATCCAGTCCAATCTGGAATACATCAGCTCCATGCTGCCTGCATTCCGGATCGTTCGCGAGCTGCAGGTGGAGACGGAGAACAGCCGGGAAATCAGCGATGGCATCACCGAAGGAACCTTGCAGAAAGAAGCTGGTGAGCGGGAGTCAACCATCTCTGGACCGCGGAAAAGCAGAGGCAAAGCGGACATGGCTTTCCAAAGCCATACAGCAACGGGCATGACATTTGACCAGGTACAGCCTCTGGAGTTGACGAGAAGCATCGAATGCCGCAATGTCAGTTACCGGTATGCAGGCAGTCCTTCGTACGCGCTGCATCAAGCAAACATTTCGATTCCGGCCAAAGGCATGACGGCGATCGTAGGCAAATCCGGAGCGGGGAAAAGCACGCTGATCGACCTGATCATGGGGCTGGTACGTCCCGAAGAGGGACAAATCGTGATCGACGACCTTCCGTTGTCGGAGGACCGATTGCTGAAATGGCGGAGCTCGATTGGTTATGTGTCCCAGGACCCGTTCCTGTTTCACTCAAGCATTCGCGAAAATTTGCAGTTGGTCGATCCCCATGCAAGCGAGGAGCAGATGTGGCGGGCATTGCAATTTTCGTCTGCCGGAGCATTCGTCCGCAAGCTTCCTCAGGGCCTGGATACCGTCATAGGCGATCGCGGTGTTCGGTTGTCGGGCGGCGAGCGCCAACGGCTTGTTTTGGCCAGGGCGATGCTGCGCAATCCGTCCGTACTGGTGCTGGATGAAGCAACGAGTGCTCTTGATAGTGAAAATGAACAGCATATTCATGCCGCGTTGGAACAATTGCGGGGACGCATAACCATTATCGTCATTGCGCATCGTTTGTCCACGATTCGTACGGCGGACCGGGTCATCGTTTTGGAGGAGGGCAAGGTCATTCAGCAGGGTGGCTACCAACAGCTCTCGGCGGATCCCGTTGGGACCTTCAGCAAACTGCTTAGCATGCAGACAGGCATGGCAGGACAAGGATAAGGATAAGGATAAGGTGCCATAGGATTACGTTAAAAGCAGGCATGCAAAAGGCGCAGACTACAGCTGCGCCTTTGCATTTTGCGGAAATAAGTTCATGATATTGTGCCGCTGACCGATGAGAGTGGCAAAGAAAGGGCCTGAATATGCTCCAAATGCTGCATGATTTGGTCCACGGCGTCCTCCAGCGGCAATAATTCCGTGTCAATGATGAGAGAAGGGTTAGAGGGAATGTCATAAGGGGCTGAAATGCCTGTAAAATGAGGGATTTCACCGTTGCGTGCCTTTTTGTACAGTCCTTTGGGATCGCGTCGTTCACATTCTTCGATCGAACAACGGACATAGATTTCAACAAAATCTCCGGGTTCAAACAGTTGCCTAACCATCTCCCGGTCCTCTGCGTTAGGCGAGATAAATGCGGACAGTACCACCAACCCGGCATCCACCATGAGCTTCGAAACCTCGCCGATCCGTCTCAGATTTTCTTGCCGATCCTCGGCATTGAAACCCAGATCCTTGTTCAACCCATGCCGGACGTTATCTCCGTCCAATACGTAACAACGCAGACCCTGCTGATGCATTCTTCGTTCCAGGGCAAAGGCCAGAGAAGACTTTCCCGCGCCGGACAATCCGGTAAACCATAAGGTGAGGCTGCGATGGCCATTACCGTGTTCCCGTTCCGTTCGACTTAAGCTTGAATGCTGCCAGGTAAGGTTGCGTTCTTGTGCTGACATTGGTATCCCCCTTGTTCCCACTCTGAATATATTATATTTTAACATATTTTCAATATTATAGCTATTTATTTGAGAGACTGCTTCCGTTATTTGGTGGAGGAAAAGGCTGGCTGCACCGTTACATATATTCGAAAGTCCTGTGGCATATTACCTGTAGATGCGTGTACGTCTGTGTCGGAGAACGACGCGCCTATACTCAGGAACAGGAGAGAATATGATGAAGCGATTTTTACTTTGCGCCAAATTGACCTTGCTGGCCATTGGCATGTTGGTGGGCACGGGACAAGTGGATGCATCGCCGATTAACGGGGCTTATCATTTTGGTTTCAAAAAAAGCGAGAACGGCCAGCTGCCGTCCATTGATCAAGAAGGCTTCAAAGCCATTTTGCAGCAGAATGATGCCATTTTTTTGGGAGATACGAAACAAAAGGAATTGTACCTCACGTTTGACAACGGGTATGAGAATGGATTTACGCCGGCGATTCTGGATGTTTTGCGCGACAAGAAGGTGCCTGCCGTCTTTTTCGTCACAGGCCATTATTTGAAGGATCAGCCGGAACTCGTGAAACGCATGGCAGCGGAAGGGCATGTCGTGGGGAATCATTCCTGGAGCCATCCGGACATGACTCGCATCTCCAATGAAAAAATAAAAACGGAGTTGGCACAGGTTCAAACGGAGATCCATCGTCTCACGGGCCAACAAACGTCCTATTTGCGCCCGCCGCGCGGCATCTTCAACAACCGTACATTGGCCGAGAGCCGTGCCCAAGGATATGTGAACGTTTTTTGGTCCATAGCTTACAAGGATTGGGATACAAACGTTCAGCGGGGGACGGATTATGCGCGTCAGCAAGTGCTCAAGCAATTACATCCCGGGGCGGTCATCTTGCTTCATTCGGTCTCAAAGGATAATACGGAGGCGCTGGCATCCATTATCGACGAAGCGCGCAAGCAGGGATATGTATTCAAACATTTGAACGAGCTGAAGACGAAAAGTTATTGATTCACATAAAAAGGGCATCCTGTCCGGCGTACGACGTCCGCGTGCAGGAATGCCCTTTTTCGATGTTTGGTTAGACTACGGTATGATAAATGATGCCGATTGTTTTTGGACCACAATGGCTGCATATTACGCATCCGGCGGTCGTGATTTCTACGCGGGCCCCCGTTTGCTCCTGCAGCGTTTTTTGGAGAGCAAGCGCATCCTCCTTCGCCATGGTGTGCACAACGATGATCAGGTCTTTATCGATCTGCTCTTTATCGGCCAGACTGTTCTGGAGCATCTGATCCATCGCTTTCTCCCGTTTGCCGCGCACTTTGTAAGCCGGAGTCATTTTCCCGTCGGCCACACGAATGACCGGACGGATCTTCAACAGGCTGCCGATCAGATTTTGCATGCCGGAGCAGCGTCCGCCCTTATACAAATATTCCAGGGTGTCAATGACAAACTCTGTTCGCACATGGGGCCGCACGCTTTCCACCAGCTTGGTGACCTCAGCCAAGGTTTGCCCTTTTTCAGCCGCCTGCACCGCCTTCATGACGAGCAAACCAATCCCGGAAGACAGATTAAGGGAATCTACGACGGAAATTCGCCCCTCCGGGAATTCAGTGCTGGCAATTTTGGCGTTCTGATATGTGGAAGAAAGCTCGGAGGACAGGCTGATATACAGGATGTCGTCTCCCTGTTCTATGTAGGGTCTGAAAGCAGCCATGAAATCGGCAGGGGAGGGTGCAGCCGTTTTGGGCAGCCGTCCGTCCTGGTCCACTCGCGCATATAGTTGTTCAGGGGTGATTTCCACCCCATCCTTTAGCGATTCGTCCCCGAAAACGACGTAAAGAGGAATGACGCCGATGTCATAAGTCTGAATCCATTCGGGATTCAAATCGCTGGTACTGTCCGAAAAAATTTTGATTCGTGGCATGTCGATCTCCTTTGTCCAATTGGAATGTTGAAAACGTTATATCATTAAAGTAGATAGATCCCGGCGAACACAAGAGCTGCGCAGGCCAGAATCATCAGGCCATTCAGCAGGGTTCCAATGACGGCGAATACTTTCCTGCGATTCCGTATGACCAGGCCGACGATCCCGACGATTAAGCCGGCCAGGTTAAGAATGATGCAGGCCAGCATCGAGACGGAGGCCAGGATGATGGCCGGGTGCAATGCAAGCTGTTCCACTTGCTCGGGAGTGAGCGCATGGCCCATGTAGCTGCTTATCGCGGCTGTCACCAGAACAAATATGACGATGTAGGCAAGCAGCGCCGTGATGCCGATCACGAAACTGGCGATTCCGGGACCGGAATGTTTTGTTTTTGGGTTAGATGATTGATCGTTTGCATGATAATCCTGGTTGGGGGATGCTTCAGGGAAGCCAAATTCATGCCCAGGCTTTTGATCCATAACGTAATGTCCCTCCTTATCCGTTATAGTAGGGTTTTAAACTTCATTTTCTTTCATTGACGGAGCTGCAATCCTTAGCTTGCTGCAATTTTACCTTATAACTTTTCCATAATTAACGATAAAAATCAAGGTTTTGTATGCATGCAGCATGTATACGAGATTAAGCCTCATCCGTGCCGGGAGGAAATGAACGGCGTCATTCTGCGCAACTGGCAAATGCCCCGGCATTTCGTTACAATAAACATGGTGCAGAGTGAAGGTGGGAAGACTGAATCAAGAGGAGAGAAGAACATGCAACGAAGATGGATGACGGTTGGTGCCGTATTGACGATGCTGTCTGTAGCCATAGGCGCATTTGGAGCGCATATGCTGAAGGAGTTCGTTGGGGCCGATGCCATCGCCGTATATGAAACCGGGGTGCAGTATCACATGATTCATGCCCTCGGTTTGCTGATCATCGGGCTGACGGCAGGGCAACTCGGTGAATCGGCCAAACTTCGCTGGGCGGCGAGGTTGTTGTTGATCGGCATTATCGTTTTTTCGGGAAGTTTGTATACACTCACCATAACAGGGGTCAAAATGTTGGGAGCCATCACGCCCATCGGAGGCGTAGCGTTCATTCTCGGATGGCTGCTGTTCGCGCTCGATTTGTGGCAGCGCGGAGCAAGCCGAAAATGAAGGAAAAAGCAGCTTACGGGGAAGTGATGACGTTTCCGGCGTAGGCTGCTTTCGTTTGTTTTTGGCGATATTATAAAAACTCATCGATTTCATTGGTTTTAAAAGAATAAACCTGTTTTTCATCCACATGATATACGCTGACCATATCGTTGTCCCGGTCAAAATTTAAAATTCGGCATGGAATGCTCTGATGTTTGCCTTTTTTGTTGTTCACAACGATCCGCGTCAGTCGTTTTTCCTTGATTAGCGTTTCAATCCATGCATCAAACGAATTGCCGGTAGGCGAACCGGTCTCTTTGGAAGCAGGAGCCTCCGGCGGAGCGGTCGGTTGTGCTTGTGTCTGCACTTGCACTTTTTTTCCTTGCCGTGCAATAATGGAGTCTTTTTTCGCTTGGATGGTCGCTTCGATAATTTTGCCAAGCTCGATGCCGGATTGGATCCGAAAATCCGCGATCGGTTCCCCTGCATTTAAGAGTTCCAAGAGGGACTGCATTGCCAAAGCGTTCGAGCGGCTCTTGATTAGAATATCGACGTTAAACAAATAGCCGACGTCTTCACTATTGGATAAGTTTTCTTTCATTGATCCCAGCCCCGTTAAAAGATATGTGTCGTCTGACATTGGCCTTGTACACGATTACATCCAGACATTGCCTTTGCCGAAACTTATGTAAATTGCACTGCGTAGGCAGGTGCCTTGACAAATGCAATGATGAACATCATTAACTATATCATTAAAATTGTAATAATCCTAGTGTTCAATACAGAGAAAATAGGGTGCGTATATGGGGTTTGAGCACACAGACACTAGCATTGAAAGGAGCACGTGATGAAAAAGACGATTTTGGTGACCGAATAAAAGGATACGAAATACAGCTTCAGGCAAGTTGATTGTGGAAAAGGAATCATATTTATTTTTCAAGGGATGAGTAGGCATGGAATGCGTCATTTTTATCGGGATTCAGGCTTCTGGGAAATCGACGTTTTACAGGGAGAGGTTTTTCCAAACACACATGAGGATTAATCTCGACATGTTGAGGACGAGAAATCGGGAGAACTTGTTTATACAAGCTTCGCTGGAGGCCAAGCAGCCTTTTGTCATCGACAACACCAATCCGACCATGGAAGAGCGGCAGAAATATATAGGCTGTGCCAAAGAACATCGATTTAAAGTCATCGGTTATTTTTTTGAGCCCGACTATGCCCTCTCGTTGGAAAGAAACGGGAAAAGGACGGGGGAAGAAAGAATTCCGGAAATCGGCATCAAGAGTACATTGAAGAAAATGCAATCCCCATCATATCGTGAAGGATTTGACGAGTTATATACCGTTAGGTCGACGGGTGGACATTTCTTCGTTGAGAAAGCAGACCCCAAGCTAGTAGAGTAAACGTTTGTCTCTTATATTTTTTGTGGATTATACCGATGATATAATGACTGACGTAAAAAAAAGGATGATCGGCATGCCACCTAGAGACAGCATTTTCGAGAAAATCATGAAATCAAAACGAAGCCAGCTCCCTAAACGGGCTCAGCCGGGCAGAGCTGCTCCGCCTCAGAAGCTTGGTGGTCAAGGACCTGTTGAAATGGATGCGCATCATTTGAATCTGGCGAACGAAGAGCAGAACCGCAAAACGGAACTTGAACGCATATTGGCCATTCGAAAGGAATTATCGGACATAAGGCATATGAAAAAAAAGCAGTAACCAAATTCCATGGGACCACTTCATGATGCTTGAAGTGGTTTTTTCGTTAGGCTACGTACATTGGGATATCGATTTTTAACTGTGTAACGCATCAAATCGTGAGTAAAGAAGATTTCCTGAGAACTTTGATTTGCTTGAAGAGTATCCAGTCGAACAATGGAATGGCGGTATGGTGCATAGAATCAACAACAGCGTTATTCATCTGATGCGTGGACAGGTGTTCCACTATTGAAGAGAAGAAGTTTTTAACGTTTGGAGGGGCTGCTTCACAGGAAGGTAAATCCTGGTGGAGTCGAGAGATGCCATCACTAGAAGAGTACCAAGAAGGATTGAAGAACTTAGAGAGGCATAACTGGAAAATGGATTACATACTTACTCACACTTGCTCAACCACAGCCTTGGAATACATTGAGCAGAGGTCTGGCATTTATATGGATCTGGATGAGATGCATCTATATTTTTATGAGAAGGTAGTGTATAAGCAATGGTACTTTGGCCATTTTCATCAAGACTTTGAGTTGCCTAATAAGCAGAGATTGCTGTATACAGATATGATTCAAGTTGAAATAAAAAATAAAAAAAATAGCCCCCACCATCTTTGGAAGGAGCGGAGGCTATACGTTAAAAAATAGAAGAGCGTTATATCCTTACTTTCCCCTATGGTTATTCAGCCCTTGATACACAGCAACGGCCAATGCAGAACCGACAAGCGGGGCGATTAGAAACACCCATAATTGGGATAAGGCCTGTCCGCCGAGCAAAAGAGCTGGTCCCAAGCTTCTTGCAGGGTTGACGGACGTTCCCGTCAAGGCGATGCCAAGAATATGTACGAAAGCGAGCGTCAGTCCGATGACCAGACCGGTGATGTTTCCATTGCTTTCATTGGAGGTCACGCCCAGAATCGTGTAAATAAATACGAAGGTTAAAACGACCTCGACAATGACCGCCATGAACGCCGTAATCCCGATCCCGTAGCCGGGGCCGAAACCGTTTTGACCGAGCCCCGTCGTGGGCATGCCTGCGGAGACGATGATGGCGTACAGAAGGGCAGAGGCCGCGATCGCACCAAGGATTTGCGAAATAACGTACCCGATAAAGTCGGCACCCTTTAATTTACGGCTCATGAACATGGCGAGTGAAACCGCCGGGTTGATATGGCATCCGGAAATCGGTCCGATCACGTAGGCCATCGCCACAATAGACAGCCCGAATGCCAATGCAATGCCCAAATATCCAAGCTCTCCCCCTGCCGTTGCGGCACTGCCACAGCCGAATAGAACCAGAACAAAAGTTCCAATGAATTCAGCAGCATACTTTTTTAATGAAACGTTCATAACCTACCTCCCAAGAAATAAAAATCCTTTTTGATATTAAACGAAACGAGTATACAAAAACTGTACAAGAAAAGAGGACATGGACCCGTTTTCAAAATGAAGAGAAGTCTGCACGGTTTTAGACGACGGATGTTTGGTATCGATCGCCTTTGTGGAGTGTGCAGCACCTAAATGATATAATTTCTACAAAGAATAGGAGAGGGAGGCAAGGCCAATGAGAGATGAGCTCTTGGAACGGCTCGAAGCTTGGCATGAACAGGATGAATTCGAAGAAATCGTGGATTCGATTACAGAGATCAAGGAGGAAGAGCGGGATTATGCCCTGGTCAGCCATCTGGGGAGAGCGCTGAATAATTTGGAGCGTTACGAAGAAGCAGTCGAGCAGTTCTTGTCGGTTGCGGAAGAGGGACAGGATGACCCGCTCTGGCATTATCGCATCGGTCTGGCTTATTATTATTTGGAGCAATATGAGCATGCCCGTGAAGCCTTTGAAAAGGCAGACCGACTGGATCCGGGAGATGAGGATACGCAAGAATTTCTGGAATGGATTCGGAGCAAAACTAAAACCGATGAGAAGGCTGTAGGGACAGCCCAATCTGCCGCCGGAACCCCAATCGAAACGGCAAGCATTGGCGAAGCGGAAATCGGGGATTTTTGGGATGATCACGCAGAAACCGCAGAACAATTTGTGTTGGCCCCGCCGACCGATGAGCAGATTGCTGCCGTGGAGGAACAATTGGTTTTCAAGCTGCCCGCATCATATATTAAAATGATGAAATTACATAATGGTGGAGTCCCCCGTTATCGGTATTTCCCTGTCAGCGATGCGGACGCTACCGAGAAGAGACGCATTGAGATTTCGGGCATGCTGGGCATTGGGCGGGAGAAGAAACACTCACTGTGTGGAGAAGCCGGCAGCCGATTCATCATCGAGCAGGGAGGCTACCCGGAAATTGGCGTAGTGCTATGCGAGTGCCCGGCTGAGTCAGAGGTAGTGATGCTGGATTATCGGGCATCCGGGAATGCTGGCGAGCCCGAGGTTGTTCATATCGATAAAAACCAAGGTTACAAGATCACTTGGCTGGCTCCCGATGTTGACACCTTTATTCGCGGTTTGGTGAATGAGGAAAATCGTTCTCCCAACTTCCAAGGTTCACTTTAAGGAAACAGGCGAATCTTCAAAAAGCAGGTGATCGGATGAGGTTTAGCACTACGCCATACTTCAGCGTATTCCGGATGGCGCCGGTTCTGGCTCTGGTTCTCTTCATGACGGCGTGCACTTCGTACACCAAAGTGTCTTCGGAAGGGGTTAAAGCTTTCAGGCAGGATATCAAGCAGAATTTTCCACTTATCCAAAAGACGGAGATTCGTTACTCCACTCCTAGGGTTGAAGTTACTTACAAGCTCAAAGAAGAACTTAACGAAGCAGAGGTGCAGCTTCTTTTTACGAAGACCCAAGCATTCATGACAAGTCCATCCTTTCAAAGCGAGGTGATTGATGGTCAGTACCGTATAAAGTATCCAAGTTGGGGCGACCCGGAGCTTGCAATTACTTTAACGGTTCGCGGAGAAGATGCTGCGGTCTACCGGTTCATCTGCATGCCAGAGAACGTCGAAACGGATAAAGATGAACCAGTGTACACTCACTGGTATGTATACACTGAGGATGATGCGGAAGGAAAACCTTATCCCGATCAAAAAACGGAAATCAAAAAATGAAGGTGGCCTGAGCCTCTCAACGAGGGTTCAGGCTATTTATTTTGTCCTAGGGTTGAGGCACCATCATTTTGGTAGAAAGAGAAAAGGAGCAGGTAGAACTTGCCCCATACATCATGTTATTTTAATTATTACATATTCACGGCTGAGGGATTAGCGGCTGCAAAAATGACGACGATCATTGCAAGGGTCAATCGGTTGAAGAGAAGGAACACATAAAAGAAACCTAGCCACATTGGCTGGGCGTTATGTACTGTTGTTATTTGATGTTAGTTGTACCTACCGAATCTGTATAGATTGTATAAAGATAAAAGAATAGTTAAGGAGCAGATTATCTTTACTGTCACTCCTGTAACGCTGCTGCTGGTTTCTATTAACATACAGCTTATAGATGTGATTATTGTTGAGATGCACATGATGAGCATATAACGGTTCTTCTTCTTTGGTCTAGCCATCTAATTCACTTTCTTTCTGTTTCGGATTAGGTTGGTCTTTATATGTACCTTTTTAAAATTGTCTTGCGCTGATGGTTATATCCATCTTATGTCCCGTTTTGCTGTAAACATAAACTTTGACATCGGTTGTTTTGGTTGCACCCATTTTAATTGTTTTTTGGCTGTCCTTATCAATTGAAACCTCAAGTGGGCTGTTACTGCCCATAGTAATTCTCGCATAAAGTGTGTCCGTGCTGGTATTTTTAATCCACAGGTTTGCATCTTCACCGTTATTAGGATCTAAAGTAAAAGATTTTTCATAAGCATTATAACTGCTATAAGTGCCTGAGATGATAAGTTGAACATCCTTAGGCGCAATGATTGAATCACTAGGATTCGCTACAGTGATAAATCGGTTAGTATAGCTGTAGATTAATTCACCAGCGTTAATTGAAGTGTCAGGTGCTAGTACGGACAGGGCTACACTAACACTTAAAATTATGTTAAAGAACATTGGAGTTCCTCCCTTATAATCAAGAAAGTAACCGTCTTTTGCTTACATAATGGTATTGCCAATACATGGAGTTTTATATAGTTCCAATTGTCTAATTGTGAATTAAATACATATAAACCCTACATATAGGAAAAGTTCTGCTTATATCATATCATATTAAGACACAAATGGTTGCAATATGATTAATTAAGACAACTTCAAAAACGGAACGACGAATCCGTATTCTTGAGGTTCGCTTCGAACCGTGGGTGCACGTAAACCCTATTAGATTAACGTTGATAAGTTAGGTTGCGGCCCATCATCGAGATCTTATTAAACCCGGGCAGATGTCCACACAGCCGCCCTGATTCAGGCATACACTTTATCGTGATCTGCGATGAAGAGGAGGAACGAACAGATGGTGACCATGGAACCGATCGTGGTGGAAGGGCATGTTCTGACAGGCGTGGAAGTGAAGCTGCCCAAAACCACTTTGCTGACGATAAATACGTCGAAGGGATACATCATGTGTGGTGCCTTGGACGTTGGGCTGCTGAATGAGAAGCTAGGGGACCGTAAAATCATTGCCGCCCGTGCGGTCGGCGTACGCACGTTGGATCAGCTGCTGCATGCGCCAATGGAATCGGTAACGACCGAAGCCGAAGCGATGGGCATTACCGTGGGCATGAGCGGCGTCGAAGCTCTATTGAAAATGATTTAATTTCGATTTAATTACGACATGATGACAAAAGGCTCCCGGAGGGGAGCCTTCTTTATTTTTATTATTATTAAGCCTGCTCGTCCGCAAACAATGCGGCAAGGTTTTCGTTAAACGGTGCGCGCACGACGCCTTTTTCCGTGATGATGGCCGTTACATATTCGTTCGGGGTCACGTCGAACGCAGGATTGAACACTTTGACGCCTTGCGGCGCCGTGCGTTTGCCAAATCCTTCGGTGACTTCCTCGGCTGCGCGTTCTTCGATCGGAATGAGATCGCCGGACGGCGTGGACAAGTCGATGGTGGACAGCGGGCTTGCCACATAGAACGGAATATTGTGGGCCTTCGCCAATACGGCGAGGCTGTACGTGCCGATTTTGTTGGCTACGTCGCCATTGGCCGCCACGCGGTCCGTACCAACGATAACGGCTTGAATCCATCCTTTGGACATGACCATGCCGGCCATGTTGTCGCATAGCAGCGTAACGTCGATGCCGGCTTGCTGCAGCTCGAATGCAGTCAGGCGTGCGCCTTGCAGCACGGGACGGGTTTCGTCCGCAAATACCTTGAGTTCGATGCCGCGTTCCTTGGCAAGGTACATCGGCGCGGTCGCCGTACCGTATTTGGCCGTAGCGAGTCCGCCGGCATTGCAGTGCGTCAGCACGCCCATGCCGTGCTCGAAGAGTGGCAGCGCATTTTCACCGATCATACGGCACACTTCCTCGTCCTCTTTTTGGATCAACAAGGCTTCCGCTTCCAAGGCGGCGCTGCCGTCATCGATGGAGGCTCCGGCTTGAGCCAATTCCTGCGCTTTGTTCAACATGCGATCCAGTGCCCAGAACAGGTTCACGGCTGTAGGACGCGATGTAGCCAGGTGGGCGCAGATCGATTTGACATGTTCCAGCCATCCTTCGATGGATGAGCCGTCATAAGCTTTGGCACCCAGCACCACGCCAAAGGCAGCAGCGATGCCAATGGCTGGCGCTCCGCGGACCTTCATGGAGTGGATGGATTCCCATACTTCTTCCGGCGTGTACAGCTTCAGCATAACGATGCTTTCGGGAAGCAGTCGCTGATCCAGCATTTCAAGCTTGTCCTGTTTCCATATAAGGGAAGACAGAGGTTGATAATCGGTTGTTGTCATGGTGTTCCCCCGTTCCTGTTTTTAGCGTTCCAGCGTGGATCCGGCCGCAGCCACGGTATCGAGCAGTTCGTCGATCGAATTCAAGCTGCGGTTGCTTTTAATCAATGCTTTGCCGATGGCCAGCGATTTGCGTTGGGCCCGCTCGCGGGAAGCGGCATCCTTAATCGTGTCGATATCCGCGACGTGGGCAAGGCCGACGATGCGCCGGACCATTTTGGCGCCGGCAAAACCGGCAGTGTCACGCAGCAGTTTTTGTACATAATGATCCTCATAGCCCGGGGCTTTCGCCACAGGATCGAGCAAATGGGTTGTCCATAAGGCACGGAAACGGGATTCGAATTCGGTCCATACATCCCGTACCATGTCCAGCATTTCGATTTCGCGAACCTTCCGGGCAGCGTCATCCTGAATCCACCCCGGCACGGCAGCGTAATGAAGCAGCAAATTGGCCAGCACCGCGCCGATATCGAAACCCATCGGTCCGTAATATGCAAATTCCGGGTCGATGACTTTGGTCGATTCCGGGGTAACGAAGATGCTTCCAGTGTGAAGGTCGCCGTGGATTAAAGCTTCGCCATGGGTCAAAAACTTTTCCCGCAGCAGCGCAACTTCAAGATGCAATGCTGCATCCGTGCGAAGGGCTTCGGCCTCATCCTCGATGGAGGCTTCATAGTTGTTTTTTTCCGCAATGCGGTAAGGTTCGTCGAAAATCAAGTCTTCCGTAATTTTGCACTGGTCAGGGTTGATGAAGCGGCCCTGTTTCTCTTTTTTCGATTTCTGATCCATGCCCAGGTCCGAGGTGAAAAACAGCGTCCGCGCCATGAATTCTCCGATATGGCGGGCGAAGAGCGGATAAGACATGCCGTCGATCAGGCCTTTGCGCATAATGGTGTGATCGCTCAAATCCTCCATCACCGTCAAAGCAAGAACGTCATCATAATGGTAGACCGCCGGGACCGATCCCGGACAAATGCGATATTGCTCCTGCAAAATTTCCCTTTCAATCCGGGCGCGCTCCAAGGAAAGGGGCCAAGACTCACCGACGACTTTCGCATAAGGGAGGGCTTGTTTGATAATGATACTTTTATCGGAGTTTCGGTCCGTGATGTGAAAAACCAAATTCAGGTTGCCGTCGCCGATCTCGCGGCATTCCAACTCGGAATCGGCCGTGAATGGACCGGGTATCGTTTTTGCGAGTTCCATCGCGTCTTGGGAAGTCAATGGATGATATTGAGTCAAGGATGCCACCTCCATGGTTAAGAAAACAGAAAACCTACTTCTCTGCTTGGTATAAGTGTCAGTATATCGGAAATACCCGCGTTTTTGTACTTTTTTTTGCTGCAGGGCGTTCAAGCTTGGTTCAACCCGGGGAAGCATGGGTAAAATCAGGATAGGCCCGACGGAGAAAGTGCCCGGGAGATCACGAATCATTGGTAAAGTCTCTGTGGTGCCCGCGCATGAACCCGGGAAGCATGGCATGACAGGCTAATTTTAGATAAAGGATGGGATATGCATGGCTACAACAAATAAAACCAATCAAGCAAAAACCGTTCAAGAAATACTGAATCGTCAGGTGGCCAACCTGAACGTCCTTTACGTGAAAATCCACAACTACCACTGGTACGTCAAAGGCCCGCATTTCTATACATTGCATGTGAAATTTGAGGAATTTTACAACGAAATTACGGCACAGATGGACGAAATCGCCGAGCGTTTGCTGACCCTGAAAGGCAGCCCTGCCGCTACGATGAAAGAGTATCTGGAGCTCTCCACCATTCAGGAGGCATCCGGAAAAGAAGATGCAAACGCGATGGTCCAGAATTTAATCGAGGATTTCGCAACGCTGTCGAACGAGTATCAGGAGGGCATTGACGCTGCAGAGGAAGCGGAGGATCAACCGACCTCGGACATGTTGACCGGCTTTAAGGCCGATCTGGAAAAACACATGTGGATGCTGCGCTCGTTCCTTGGATAATAAATACTCACCCGGCTTGAAGGTTCCTCTTCCGAAAGGATAAGTTGTCAGAAATGCGCCAAGCATCTATACTGCTGACAAAGACCGATTCGGGAGGGGAACGACATGTCACAACCAACGGCTCCGGCTCTGAAGGAATGGGCTTCTGCGATCAAAGAGCTGGAAAGCGGCCGTCAAATTTTGGTGATGCGCAAAGGCGGCATCGTGGAGGAAACGAGGCATTTCGAACTGAAAAGCCCTGCTTTCTATTTGTATCCGACCTATGAGCACCAACGCAAAGAATTGATCAAGCCGGCAGAACAACCGCGTGTAGATGAATCCATGGCGGGGTGGTCCCCGGATCTGCAGGCGATCCAATTGACGGCGTACGCCGAAGTGACGAAGGATCTTGAGATCCGGGATCAGGAAACGCTGGAGCGACTGCAAGAATTTCATATGTGGACTTCGGATTTTGCGGAAGCGCGTTTAAAATGGAAAAGAAAAGATCCGCTTCATGTGCTGCTGCTTCGCGTATATCGTCTGAATGAGCCGATGGAGATCCCTGTGCTGCCCGAATACAATGGCTGCAAATCTTGGATTTCCGTTCCTAATGGTCCGGTGCTGCGCGAAATGACGCCGGTGCTGGACGTTGCGGAATATGACAGACGGGTGAAGCGAATTGAAGAAGCGCTGCGAGCGGATTAACGCGGAAAGGACTTGTCCATAATCTGGATAAGTCCTTTTTTTGGCTTTACAAAGAAAGGGTCCAAGATGCCGTTTGTCAATTTCAGTGATTTTTCTCACTGTTCAATTGCCGCGGCACCGCATTCTAATTTGATTCAAGTCCCGATTTATTATAGAATCATGTAGAATAATGTTTGAAGGAAAGACATCCTTTCTTTAGGAAATGTCTTGATAATCAGTGAGAATCAGATTAGAATTATTCTAAAGTTCTATGCTGATGGTTGAAGACAACCGGAAATTCAGGGGAAGCCCTGTTCAGATACAATGATGGGTGCTTTTTCGTTTTGACAGCTAACATCAATTCTACCAATGGAGGGAAACAATACACATGGCTACGAATTTCGTCATCGAAGGTCTGAAAGCGGAGATCGAAGGCAAAGAAATCCTGAAAGGAATCAACCTGCAAATGAAAGGTGGAGAAATCCACGCGATCATGGGTCCGAACGGAACCGGTAAATCCACGCTGGCTTCCGCATTGATGGGACATCCTAAATATGAAGTAACCGATGGAACCGTAACGCTGGACGGTGAAGACCTGCTGGAGATGGAAGTGGATGAGCGCGCACGCGCCGGTCTGTTCCTGGCCATGCAATATCCGAGCGAAATCGCAGGCGTAACCAACTCCGATTTCCTCCGCAGCGCAATCAATGCACGTCGCGGCGAAGGCAACGAGATCTCCCTGATCAAGTTCATTCGTCAAATGGAAGGCAAAATGAAAGATCTCGACATGAACCCGGAATTTGCGCATCGTTACCTGAACGAAGGTTTCTCGGGCGGTGAGAAAAAACGGAACGAGATTCTGCAAATGATGCTGCTTGATCCAAAAATCGTCGTACTGGACGAAATCGACTCCGGTCTCGATATCGACGCTTTGAAAATCGTAGCGAATGGCGTCAATGCCATGAAGAGCGAAGATCGCGGTTTCTTGATCATCACTCACTACCAACGTTTGTTGAACTACATCACGCCTGACTACGTTCACGTTATGATGCAAGGCCGTATCGTCAAATCCGGCGGTCCTGAGCTTGCTGAACGCCTTGAAGCAGAAGGTTACGATTGGGTTAAAGAAGAACTGGGAATTACAGACGAAACTGTAGGCCAAGAAGCGTAAAGACTAAACGGAGGAGGAAATTTCATGACTACACAAACCATTCTTCCGGTTGAATCTGAAGCGCTTCGCGCCTTGTCGGAAAGCAATCAAGAACCCGGCTGGCTGACTGAGCAGCGTCTTGAAGCACTGAAGCTTGCAGGCGAACTCGCGCTTCCCAAACTGGAAAAGCAAAAAATCGAACGCTGGAATATCAGCGAATATGGAACATATAAAGCAGCGGAAGCCCTGACTTCCCTGGATGATGCTCCTGCGAGCATCAAAGACCTGGTACAGGATCAAAACGAAGGCGGTCTGGTCATCCAGCGCAATTCCGGCAACGTATACGCGAAACTGTCGGAAGAGCTCGCGGCCAAAGGTGTTATTTTCACGGATCTCGCTACGGCGGCTCGTGAACATGAAAACCTGGTGAAACCGTACCTGAATACGGCTGTCAAAGCCGATGAGCATTCGATTGCTGCGCTGCATGCAGCGCTTTGGAACGGTGGAGTATTCCTTTATGTTCCTAAAAACGTGGAAATCGAAGTGCCTCTGCAAGCCGTTTTATTGACCGATGATGCTTCTGCCACATTTGCGCCGCACGTGCTGGTTGTTGCGGATACGAACAGCTCCGTTACTTACGTGGATAACTATGTTTCGAGCGAGCTGTCTGCACCTGTATTCCATAACGGCGTCGTAGAAGTCATCGCCAAAGCTGGCGCGAAAGTGCGTTATGCGACAGTCCATCAAATGGATGCTCAAGTGACGGACGTATCGTTCCGCCGCGCTGTTCTGGAGAACGACGCAACGATCGAATGGATCGTCGGGGAAATGAACAATGGAGATACGGCGAGCAACACGATGAGCGTGCTCAAAGGCAATGGTTCGAACTCCGATTCCAAAGTGATCGCGGTTGGTTCCGGATCGCAAAAAATCAATTACACGACCGAAGCACGTCACTTCGGTAAAAATACGCCATCCCAAATGATCACACGCGCGGTAATGCGCGAAGAAGCTTCGGCGATCATCAACGGAATCACGAAGATCGAAAAAGGCGCAACCAAAGCGGACGGACAGCAAACAGAGAAAGTGTTGATGCTGAGCCCGAAAGCACGCGGAGACGCTAACCCGATCCTCCTGATCGATGAGGATGACGTAACGGCAGGTCACGCAGCTTCGGTAGGCCAAGTCAATGCAGAGCAGGTTCATTACTTGATGTCGCGCGGGATTAACCGTACGGATGCGGAACGCCTGATCATCATCGGCTTCCTAGCTCCGGTGGTGGCGGATATTCCTTTGGAAGCATTGCGTACCCAATTGCAATCCCTGATCGAACGGAAGCTGGGTCGATGAACCCATCCATCCGCGAGCAGTTCCCGATCCTCCACCAGGAAATCAACGGACACCCGCTCGTATATCTGGACAATGCGGCGACGTCGCAGAAACCGCAGTCGGTTATCGATGCGATTAAGCATTATTATGATTTTGAGAACTCCAACGTGCATCGCGGAGTTCATACGCTTGGAAGCCGGGCAACGGACGCCTACGAAGGCGCTCGCGAGAAGGTTGCCAAATTCATCAATGCCCGTCGCACGCAGGAGATCATTTTCACCCGCGGCACAACGACGGCTTTAAATATCGTCGCTTCTTCCTATGCACGCTCCGTGTGCAAGGAAGGCGACGAAATCGTGATTACGGCGATGGAGCACCACAGCAACCTGATTCCATGGCAGCAAGTGGCCAAGGCAACTGGAGCGACGTTGAAATACATTCCGCTTCAGCCGGACGGCAATATCGATCTGGCCGATGTTGAGAAAACGATCACGGGCAATACTAAAATTGTCGCGATCGCTTATGTATCCAATGTGATGGGTGTCATCCATCCAGTGAAACAAATTGCCGAAATTGCGCATCGCAACGGTGCTGTTATCGTTGTGGACGGAGCGCAAAGCACACCGCACATGAAGGTTGACGTGCAGGACTTGGATTGTGATTTTTATGCGCTTTCCGGCCACAAAATGTGCGGTCCTACCGGAATTGGTGCGCTTTACGGCAAAAAGGCGCTGCTGGAGTCCATGGAACCCGTCGAGTTCGGCGGTGAAATGATTGACGATGTCGGTCTTTACGATTCCACCTGGAAAGAGCTGCCGTGGAAGTTCGAAGGCGGTACGCCGATTATTGCCGGTGCAGTAGGGCTTGGCGCTGCGATTGACTTCCTGGAGCAGATCGGCATGGACGAAATTGCCCGGCATGAGAGCGTGCTGGCGGCGTATGCCACAGAACGCCTGTCTGAAATCGGTGGACTGACCATCTATGGACCTGCCAAACGCCATGTCGGTGTCGTTACCTTTAATCTGGGCGACGTTCACCCGCATGATGTGGCAACCGTGCTTGACGCCAGCGGAGTCGCCATTCGTGCCGGACACCACTGCTGCCAGCCATTGATGCGTTGGCTGCAGGTCAGCGCGACGGCTCGCGCCAGCTTTTATCTGTATAATACCGAACAAGATGTGGACCGGCTTGTCAGCGCCTTAATCCAGACAAAGGAGTATTTTGGCGATGCAACTTGATGATCTGTACCGGCGAGTCATAATGGACCACTACAAAAACCCGCGCAATCGCGGAACGTTTGATAATGAAGCCGTCACGGTGGACTTGAACAATCCAACCTGCGGCGACCGGATTTCACTGCAGCTTATGTTGAAGGACGGAATCGTTCAGGAGGCCAGATACACGGGAGAAGGCTGTTCCATCAGCATGTCTTCGGCGTCGATGATGACCGAAGCCATCCAAGGCAAAACGATGGAGCAGGCGCTCGATCTGGCGAACCGTTTTTCCTCACTGATGAAAGGGGAAGAAGTTGATTTCGACGATTATGAAGATCTCGAAGCCCTATCCGGTGTGAACAAGTTCCCTGCACGCATCAAATGTGCCACTCTGGCCTGGAATGCACTGCGCAAAGGAATTGACGATGAGGACAATGTACAATAACGATAGGGAGGTAGAGCAAGATGGCTAAAAAAGCACCAGAATTGGAAGAGTACAAATATGGTTTTCGCGACGAACACAAATCCATCTTTCAAACCGGTAAAGGTCTGACGGCTGAAGTCGTCACCGAAATTTCCCGGATCAAAAACGAACCGGAGTGGATGCTGGAGTTTCGTTTGAAAGCTCTGAAACAATTTGAAAAGATGCCAATGCCGAAATGGGGCGGAGATCTGGACGAATTGGATTTCAACGATATTCAATACTATGTTCGTCCTTCCGAAAAACAAGGGAAAACATGGGAAGAGGTACCTTCCGAAATCAAGGAAACGTTCGACAAACTCGGTATTCCTGAAGCAGAGCAAAAATTCCTGGCAGGGGTATCCGCTCAGTACGAGTCCGAGGTTGTATACCATAACATGCAAAAGGAACTGGAAGACCAAGGCGTGATCTTCATGGATACGGACACTGCGCTCAGAGAGCATCCAGAAATTTTGCGCGAATATTTCGCAACGGTCATTCCGCCGGCAGACAACAAATTTGCTGCATTGAATAGTGCGGTATGGTCCGGAGGCAGCTTCATCTACGTTCCAAAAGGCGTGAAATGCGAAGTGCCTTTGCAAGCCTATTTCCGGATCAACTCCGAAAATATGGGACAATTCGAGCGTACGCTGATCATTGCGGACGAAGACAGCTTCGTTCACTATGTTGAGGGCTGTACGGCTCCGATCTACAGCACCAACTCGCTGCACAGTGCGGTCGTTGAGATCATCTGTAAGAAAAATGCCCGCGTTCGTTACACAACGATCCAAAACTGGGCACCAAACATCTACAACCTCGTAACCAAACGTGCGGTTGCCGAAGAAAATGCAACGATGGAATGGGTCGATGGCAACATCGGTTCCAAACTGACCATGAAGTATCCTGCGGTTGTATTGAAAGGCCGCGGAGCGAAAGGTTCCGTTCTGTCCATCGCGGTAGCAGGCAAAAACCAACATCAGGATGCAGGGGCGAAAATGATTCACCTTGCACCGGATACAACGTCCACGATCGTATCCAAATCGATCAGTAAACATGGCGGTAAAGTAACGTATCGCGGACTGGCTTCATTTGGCCGTCAGGCTGAAGGCGCCAAAGCCAACATCAAATGTGATACGCTCATTCTCGACAATGAGTCCACATCCGATACGATTCCTTACAACGAAATCATGAACGATAACATTGTGCTGGAGCATGAAGCAACGGTATCCAAAGTATCCGAGGATCAGCTCTTCTATCTGATGAGCCGCGGATTGACCGAGGCCGAAGCAACGCAAATGATTATCATGGGCTTTATCGAACCGTTCACCAAAGAACTGCCGATGGAATACGCGGTAGAGATGAACCGTTTGATCAAATTCGAAATGGAAGGCAGCATCGGTTAATCGATCGTTGGCATCCAACAGGACCAAGGGATATCCCTTGGTTCTTTTTTGCGTTTAAAAATCGGCAGGGTAACTTTGTTATTTTTTTGCTTTTCATAGGAAGATGGGGAGTATAATAGGATCAAAAACACAGTCAAATTGTGGGACATGTGCATCTACTAATCGAAAAGGATGGTGATTCCATTTCCATGAGCATGAATCCATTCGAAGGATACCGCGTCACAAGTTCATTTGGCTATCGGATCCATCCTCTTCATGGAGGGCAGACATTTCATCGGGGGATAGATTTGGTCAAAGTGCCTTGGAATGCGCCTGTATTTGCATTTATGGACGGCATTGTGCGTTTTGCTGCCGAGGGGGCTACTGGTTCGGGATTCGGCGGTTACGGCCTTACAGTAGCGTTGGAGGACCATCGGGGCTACCTGCATTGTTATGCCCATTTGTCCAGCATTGGCGTACGGACAGGCCAAAAGGTAAAACGTGGACAGCGGATCGGCAATCAGGGAAGCACCGGGCAGAGCACGGGCCCTCACCTTCACTACGAAATACGCAAAACTAGCGCCCCTTCCTATGGCTATACGGCTAGTGAAGACGGTGTAGTGGAACCGGAAGCCTACTTGAAATCTGAATACGGCACGAACGGGGAGGAGCATGCGCCCATGACAAATGAAGAGAAGCTGGCCTTTGAGGCGTTGCAGAAAAAGGTGGATGCTCAGGCAGCTTGGGTGGAGCAGCAGAAAAAGTTAGCCAATATGAGCTGTCCGGCCTGGGCAAAAGACGCATATGACTATTATCGTAAATATATGCTGACGGAGACGGGCAGTTATGATTTTTGGCGGATGCTGGTGATCATGTATCGTAAAGAAAAAGGGTTATCGGTGACTTCGCAGTCCGATGGGGGAACAGCCTAAGTAGAGTCCTAAATTCATCCTAAATTCATCCGATGGACTGCGTGGTATGCAAGTGTGAAGGAAGGGGCCGGAAGCGAGCGTGGATTTAAAAAAGGGAGGCCTGTGGTCAGGCTTCCCTTTATAGCGTTTTGCTGGACGGTCATCGATTAATTCGTATAAATTTCAACAATGGCAATATCCCTTTCCTTGGCCAAATCGATAAAAGCGGAGGAAGTTTGAACCAGTGGCCGGAAGTAATCGGCAGGATTATTCATGACGATCAGGCCGTTTTCCCCTGTAGAGAGCAGGACGCGCTTGCCGATAAAATTCGGAAGCATATGCTTGATTAATTCCTGTGTGGCTTCCCCATTCAGTTGTCCGAAACTGAGGCTGTACAGCTCGCACAGAACTGAAATCAGTTCCTGTTTAGTCTGATATACCCTGTTTGTGGTCATCGCGCTGTATACGTCTGCCACAGCCGTGATGCGGGAGTACGGATGAATTTCATCCCCCTTCAGGCCCAAAGGATATCCGCTGCCATCCTCGCGTTCATGATGCTGCAGCGCTACGGTAGCAAGAATTTCGCTTTGCGTGGATTTCTTGATAATCTCATATCCATAAGAGGTATGTTTCTTCATCTCTTCGAATTCTTCGTAAGTCAGCTTGCCTGGTTTATGTAGAATTTCAGCAGGGATTTTTGATTTCCCGATGTCATGCAGGTAGCCTGCCTTGGCTACGGTGAGGCATTCATCCGGATCGTATCCCATCCAGCAGGCGATGTAGAATGATAGCATACCTACTTGCAGCGAATGGTTATATGTGTATTCATTGTCTCCATCCAGCATCAGGAGAAGGGAAACAACGTCTTTTTGTTTTTCCAGTTGGGTGGTGAGGGGAACGACGATCTCATTCACCTGCTCATCGTCAATGAACCCTTTCTCCAGCGCTTGTTTGAATAACACTTCAGTACCTTTGATCGTATCGTCAAACAGAGTTTGTAACCGACGGGTTTGATCGGAAGGCAAGGTTTGTGCATCAGAGTGTTCGTTGGATGCTGTGTGCTCTACATCTGCATAATCGATTCCATGTTGCAGCAATTTGAAAATATCGTCTTCGCTGAGTGTGGAACCTTTCATCAGCATGTGGAGACCTGTACTGTTGTATACATCGCTTTTTAACAGATCGCCAGGTTTAAGATCAGTAACATGCACTCTCACGTATAAACCACCTTTTCCTCGACTTATATCGACACATATAGTAATAATAACAAGAAAAAAATGGGTTGACAACGACTTATTTACTGATCCATGTGAGCTTTCAAGAGATGGAAAGACTAATTATCAAGGTTTTTGGTAGGGTCCCATGGACCTAGTTGGTGCCCTTTCCATTCAGCACCATCTTCCCATATTTCTTTTTTCCAGATCGGTACGGCCTGCTTCAGCCTTTCGATCGCATAACGGCTGGCATCATAACAATCGCTGCGGTGCGGAGAGGACACCGCAATGACAACGCTAATCTCCTCGACATCCACTTTACCTATGCGATGGCTGATCGCACACTGCACGCCAGGCCAGCGTTCGGAAATTTCCGCTCCGATGGCCGCCATTTGAGATAAGGCCATCGGAACATATGCTTCGTATTCCAGATGAACCGTTCGTTGTTCTCCCGTCATTTCACGCGTCGTGCCAACGAAAGTCAGCGTTGCTCCATGGTTTGCGGTGATCACCAGTCTGGTCGTGGCCTCGACGGATAAAGGGGAGGAAGTGATCATGTACATGCCATCCGGCGTCCGGTGCTCGGCGGCGGTGATGGCGGGCTGGTCAGGCGATGCATCGGAGCCGTCTCCTCCGGATACAGGCGGAATCAATGCAAGCTCATCCTGAGCCTGGATTGCTGCACTCGCCGGGGCATACTGCTGATTGACGGCCAGAAAAGCGGAGCGGATTTGCGCAGCCGCCTCAGGATAGGCGAGGGCAAGGCTTTCTTTTAACGAGGCAGCCGTGGGCTGTTCCCCGGGATAGTCATGTTCAAGGACAGACGTGCCGATTCGTTCGGCAATGCCTGCAAATAACTGAATTTTCAATTTCATGCTGGAGTTCACCTCTTTTTGATCTCTAAACCCTTTCAATATATCATAACGACGCCGAAAATGTTATGCTTATCTATTAGAGGAATATACGCATGTCAAGACCTATAATTGGCGGAAGGATGAGCCTGATGGAAAATGAGCGATTAACGATACTTCATACCAACGACATTCACAGTCATTTTGATTCCATGAGTTCCATCGCCGCTATGATTGAACGGGAACGGCGCGAAGCCGGAGCCTTTTTGGTTTTGGATATAGGGGACCACATGGATCGCATGGCGGTGGAAACGGAAGGAACACTGGGGTCGGCGAACGTCGACGTGATCAATCTGACGGGATATGACGCCATTACGATTGGCAACAACGAAGGTTTGACTTTTACGCCGGAGCAGCTGGCCAAGTCCTATTCGGGTTTGCAGTGTCCGGTCGTATGCGGAAACGTTCTGGATCAACGGACGGGCCTCCCTCCTGCCTGGATGAAGCCCTCCCTGATCGTGGATAAAGGCGGTTTCAGAATCGGCCTATTAGGTGCTACGGCGCCGTTTACGTCCTTTTACGAATTGCTTGGCTGGGATGTGCTGGACCCGGTGGAAACGCTTCGTAAACAGGCCGAGGCGATTCGTCCCGAGGTGGATGTCGTCATCGTGCTGTCCCATTTGGGACTGTCCACGGACCGCAGGCTGGCCGAGCAGACGGATAGCATCGATCTCATTTTGGGCGGACATACCCATCACGTGTTGGAGGAGCCTTTGATCATTGGCGGGACGGCGCTCGGAGCTGGTGGGAAATTCGGTCAGTGGCTGGGTAAAATGGTGCTCGAACGCAAAGCGGAATCGAGAAGGCCGGTTTTGGTGCACGGCGGCTGCGTTCCGGTCGACAGATCGCTGCTGGAGGAAAAGGTGGTGCTCGCGATCGAAACGGACCAGATGGCTGCCAATGAAGCGCTTCGGCAGACCGCGGTTATTAGCGACAGGACGCTAGCCATCGATTACGTGCACGAATCCCCCTTTGCCAATCTGCTGGCCCAAGCCGTGCGCCGCTTTACCGGCGCGCGGGTTTCGGTAGTCAACGCGGGCCAACTGCTGGGTGATTTGCCTTCAGGCGACATTACGAAAGGAATGTTGCATTCCCTATGTCCATCTCCGATCAATGCTTGTACAATAGTGTTAAAAGGCCGTCATCTCCGGGAGGCTTTGGAGCAGTGTCTGCTGCCTGAGTACACGGACAAGCCGATTATCGGATTCGGGTTCCGCGGGAATATTCTTGGCACGTTATGCGTGGACGGATTAGAGATCACTTTTGACCCTGATGGTGGTCCATATGAACGGATCCGTTCGATCTCCCTGGACGGGGAACCGCTTGGCGGCGAAGAGGAAATCGTGATAGGGACCTTGGACATGTTTACGTTTAATGTAGGGTATCCCTCCCTCGCCCAAGGAACAGAGACGAGGTACCGTCTTCCCGAATTCATACGCGATTTGATTGAAACGGAACTGAAAAGACCAGGGGCGCTGGACGAATGTTTGCGAACCCGCTGGCAACATATTTAACGAGACTTGCCTTCTGCTATAACGGCGGCTGTTGGCAATTACATCTACGGAGCGGGAGAGGATAGGCTGTGCGTCTGGTACATATAAACCTATTGCAGCCTGGCATGAAGCTGGGAAAACGAATATTTAGTGAAGAAGGTTTGGTCTTGCTTAGTGAGGGGGTCGAATTAACCAGTCGCTTGATTGCACGCCTCAAAGAGTTGGGGATCGGCTATGTATATATCAAGGACGCGGCCACGGACGACATTATCGTTCCCGACATGCTGCACGAAGACACGAGGCGCAGGGCCCTGGTGGAGATCAGAAAGCAGTTCCAGAACATGTCGACGGTCAAAACAAAGAGCCGGATGCCGCATTTCGGCAAAGCGTTCAGCGGTTTGATGGATTCAATTCTGGACGATATCGGCGGCCAGAAGGAAGCGATGATCATGCTGATGGACATGAACACGAGCGATTTTGATCTATACAATCATTCTCTCAATGTATGTGTCTATACCCTGGTACTGGGTGTGGCTTCGGGGTATACAAGGCATCAGCTGACGGAGATCGGGCTTGGCGCACTGCTGCACGATATCGGAAAAACCCAGGTTCCGGCAGAAATTCTGCATAAGCCTGCCAGATTGAGTGATGAGGAGTTCAAAATCGTTCAGCAGCACACTACATATGGACACCGCATTCTGAAAGATGAACCCGGAATCCCGCTTCTGGCCGCCCATTGCGCACTGCAGCATCATGAACGGATTGATGGCAGCGGTTATCCTTTCGGTTTGAAAGGAAACGAGATTCATGAGTATGCCAAATGGCTGGCACTCGCCGATTCTTATGATGCGATGACAAGCAACCGGGTGTACCAGCAGGCCTTGCTGCCCCATCAGGCCGTTGAAGTGTTATACACGGGTTCGGGAACGCTCTACGAACAATGGATGCTGGCAAAATTTCGCGATTGCGTGGCCATTTACCCGATCGGTATATCCGTTATGCTCAGTACGGGCGAAGTCGGGGTAGTGTCCGCGATTCATCCGCGCATCCCGCAGCGCCCGCGGATCAGGGTGTTGAAAGATGCCGATGGGCAGATGCTGGCTCAGCCGTATGAGATCGATCTTACTACAGCGCTGTCGGTAATGATTACCGGTGTAGAAGGAGCGGAAAAGATCCCGCCCCAACTGGACTGCAATGAATTTTCCTAATTGCTCACATATGCGATTCGGAGACGCTCAGATGCAATATCCAGGGCAGGCATGCCTGGAATTGCCGGGCGTTTTTGTCATGTAATGGACAGAGGCCTTCATCCCGAAGCCCGCAAAATTGTGCTATGATTAAAGGTAATTCCCATAAGATACAGATGGGATATGATATGAATCGAACTTTTTAGGTTAAGAAAAGGAATAAGGTGAAGAACAATGACCATGCTAAACTCAGGAGCGCCAGAATCAATCTTGCCGTTATCGCCTGCAAATGATCCGTGGGACCCGATCGTCTCACTTCGTAAATATGGCCGTCATGTACTGACCAGCGTAGAAATGACCGTAACCCATCTTTGCAATATGCGCTGCGAACACTGCGCGGTAGGAGATATGCTGACGATGCGCGAAGCGCCGTCCATGCCCATCTCCCTTATGCTGAAACGGCTGGATGAAGTCGAACACCTGCAAACGATCAGCTTGACGGGCGGAGAGCCCAGCTTCAGCCAGAAGACGGTGGACGAGATGATCATTCCTTTGCTGAAGTATGCGAAGGAACGCGGCATCCGTTCCCAGATCAATTCCAATTTGACGCTGGACATCGGCCGATACGAGAAATTGCTTCCTTACTTGGATGTCATGCATATTTCATTCAATTATTTGAATGCAGACGATTTTCATCAGGTCGGTTTTGCCAACAGCAACAGACCGGTTAAACGCGAGGTTGCTGTGAAAATGTACGAGAAAATGATTGAAAACTCGCGCAAGCTGAGTGAGGCAGGCATGTTCATTTCCGCCGAATCGATGATTAATTTCCGCACGCATGAGAAACTGGAAGGCATTCATCAACTGATTCGCGAAATGGGCTGCGTCCGCCATGAAGTGCATCCGATGTACAATTCCAATTTCGCGTCTTCGTTGCCGGTCCTTTCTCTGGAACATATGAGAGCAGCCATTCACCGATTGCTGGATGTGCGTGACAAGGATATGTGGATGCTGTTTGGCACATTGCCGTTTTTTGCTTGCAGTGCATCGGAGGAGGATCGTAAGTTGATCAGCCGCCTGCGCAGCGAGCCCAATGTGACGGTCCGCAATGACCCTGACGGGAGGAATCGCGTCAATGTCAACATGTTTACAGGGAACGTATACGTCACCGACTTCGCAGACATTCCCGCCTTCGGCAATGTGCAGGACCGGAAGCTGGACGACATCTTCCATGAATGGTCTGCGGAACATCCGCTAAACCAAACCGTCAACTGTTTCTGTGATGAGGCTTCCTGCTGCGGACCGAATCTGCTTGTGGCAGACATGTATTATAAAGGGATCGATTTCAAATCCCGAAAAGCCATTCTGCGTTAGGAATCCAGGTTTAATTCCTGCAAATAGATCATAAAGGGGAGCTTCGACTTGGATATTCATACGGAATTTCATTTCGGACAGCTGCTGTTTAATCTGTTTTGCGTGTTCATGCTCGTTTTTTTGAACGGCGTGTTCGTGGCAGCTGAATTTTCGCTCGTCAAGGTGAGGCAGACCCGGCTGACACAACTTCTGACCGAGGGGCATCGGCTTGCAGGCTACGCGCTCAAAGTCAACAGCAAGCTGGACGCGTATTTGTCTGCAACGCAATTCGGCATCACGCTGACATCCCTCGGGCTTGGATGGCTCGGTGAGCCGGCCATTTCCGAGCTGCTCGTACAACCGTTGATGAGCAAGCTCGGCATCACGGATACCGCATTGATCTCGACGGTTTCCGTCATCGTCGGCTTTTGTATCATTACTTTTTTGCACATCGTTCTCGGAGAGCTTGCGCCCAAGTCGCTGGCGATTCAAAAAACGGACGGCATCGCGATGCTGTTGTCGGCGCCTTTGCTCATATTCTATAAGGTGTTTTTCCCGTTCATTTGGGTATTGAATGCGTCGGCCAACGCATTGCTGCGCTTGGTCGGCATAGAACCGGCGAGCGAAAGCGAGGTCCATTCCGAAGACGAGCTTCGAATTCTGATGAAACAGAGTGCCAAGAGCGGCGTGATCGACAAGGATGAGATCAAATTGATGGACAACATTTTTGATTTCTCGGACATGCTCGCCCGCGAGGTCATGCTGCCGCGAACGGACATGCACTGTCTTTACGCGAATTTGCCGCTTGAAGATAACCTGAAAATCATTAACGAAACGAAGCATTCCCGCTATCCGGTTGCCTTGGAAGACAAGGACCAAATCATCGGATTCATCCATATCACGGACCTGCTATTGGCCGAACCTGAACGGCAGCAGGATTTGGCTTCGCTCGTCAGACCGATCCTGAATGTGCCCGAATCGATGGAAATCAGCCATGTATTACGTTTGATGCAGAGTAAGCACTCCCAGATGACGCTTGTTGTTGACGAGTACGGAGGCACGGCTGGACTATTGACTGCGGAGGAGATTTTGGAGGAAATTGTCGGCGAACTGTATGACGAGTTCGAGGATGAACGTCCGGATGTGGAGCGCAAGGACGGTATCTTTTCCGTGGACGGCCGCTGCCTGATTGAAGAAGTGAACGAGTGGACAGGTTCGGCGATCGAAGATGATGAAGTGGACACGATCGGGGGCTGGCTGTTCAAAGAGCTTGAAGGGAGCCCGTCTAAAGGAAAGGCCAAGAAACTGGACGATTACGTATTTGAAGTGGAAGAGTCTACGCGTCTGCGCATTACGAGAGTGAGGATATATAAGGATCTGCAATCCGAAGGACAGCTTGCGGATCAAGGTTTGGCGGGGCAAAGGCCGTCGCCACCGGGAGATTCCTTGAATTGAAGGGTGCAACGTTACACGGGCTCTACTTGCTTTCGGCATACCTTATGAACATATTTGGACCTTTGGCTGTTGCGCATGGAGGCAACAAGCCAAAGGTCTTTTTTTACTTTTACGCATCCAGGCGACAGGACAAAATTCCGGTATCTCCAAATCTCAACCCTTAATAAAATTCGGATTAACTTGGTCCGTAACGACATAAGGTTATAGTGACGCAACGGATTCGGCATATAGCGTTGTGCCTAAGAATCGTGTTTATTAAGGGAGGCGAGTTTCTTTGATTGATCCTCAGATTCGCGCATACAGGCCGTTTATTGGACCGTTTGACCCATGCAAACCGATGGAGATTCGAACCTATCTTGTCCCGCCCCAGCTGTTTATTCCGTTTCAGCCCATGGGGTGGCCCCAGTTCAGCCCGTCCGAGGCATTGAGAGCAGGTACGTTGTGGCCTGCGCTGTACAGTCCGTACACGTCGAAAAAGTTTGTGGAAAGCGAGGTGAAGGGGGATGGATGCTGACAAACCGAAGGCTGGCGACCTGAAATATTATGAGTTGCTTGAAGAGCTTCAGGCCTTGGATTTTGTGCTGGTAGAGCTGACGCTCTATTTGGATACGCATCCCGGGGATTATCAAAGCATCGAGCAATTCAACAAGTTTGCGCAGGAGCGGATGCGGGTTGCCCATGAATTCCAGCAGTTGTACGGCCCGCTTCAGAACTTCGGCAATTCATTTTCCAAATACCCCTGGGAATGGTCCCAGTCTCCCTGGCCTTGGCAGGTATAATCGATGCCCGGATCGGCTGCTGCATCGTGTGGGCTGTTTTGCGGACCATGAAAAAAGGCACTTCAACGATTTTCTTCCATCGGTTGAGGTGCCTTCGCATCGCCAAGTTGAGTTGCTGCTTCTAGCCATTTGCCATACGACATACACATGTTCTGAAGAAATGAAAACGTAGCGGCCCTGAAGCGGAACGGGAGCAAGGAACCACTTTGAACGGTAAAAGGAGGCGTATTGCATGTTTATCTATGAAAAAAAGCTGCAGTATCCCGTGCGGGTAAGCAAATGCGATCCCCATATGGCAAAGCTGCTCATGGAGCAATATGGCGGGGCGGATGGAGAGCTGGCTGCAGCGCTCCGATACATGAACCAACGGTATACGATTCCGGATAAAGTCATTGGTCTGCTTAACGATATCGCGACAGAGGAATTCGCGCATCTGGAAATGATTGCCACGATGGTTTACAAGCTCACCAAGGATGTTACCGTCGAAGAGCTGGAGAAAGCCGGGCTGGACGCGCATTATGTCAATCACGACCGGGCGCTGTTCTACAGCAATGCCGCCGGCGTGCCGTTCACCGCAACCTATATCCAGGCAAAAGGTGATCCCATTGCCGACCTCTACGAGGATATCGCAGCAGAAGAGAAAGCGCGGGCTACATATCAATGGCTGATCGACATGACGGATGACGTGGATTTGCAGGACAGCCTCAAGTTTTTGCGGGAGCGGGAAATCGTGCATTCATTGAGGTTCCGCGAGGCCGTGGAAATGTTGAAGGATGACCGGGAAACGAAAAAAATATTTTAGCGTCTGCGGCCGAATGCCGTTTGCGATTCCCTTCATGGCAAAAATGACTCATATGCACAACATAAAGCCCTCCATGGATCATATAGGAGGGCTTTCTCGTGATATGCTGGCCGTGCGGCCGTGTCGGCCGAATGGGCCAATGCCAATCCTTTTCAGTATTCCACCACCATGGCAACATTTTGCCACCCTGCGCCGACCGTCCAGAACAGAACCTTGTCGCCGCGCTGGATCTGGCCTGACGTAATGGCCCGATGAAAGGCGATAAATGGACTGCTGGTCGAGGTGTATCCGAACTCATCGCCGATATATACGGCAACATCATCGGAGATTCCGATATTTTTGGAAACGGCGCGGATGTTAGCGATGGAAAGCTGCGAGAAGCAGGCCGCTTTGATCTCGTCTACGCCGATTTCATTGCGTGACAGCATGGTAAGAATGGATTCGGAAGCGGCATCCACGCAGATGGAGTCGTCGAACGGAATGAACTTGACATGAAGCGCGCCTGCATCCACTCCTGTTTGGCCAAGCTTGGCCAAGCCTTCTGCCGGAAACAGGGAGTTGTTGTACACGCAAGTATCCGTCTGATAGATGGAATCGATAAAACCGACAGCATGCTCGTCACGTTCGACGATGACGGCTGCCGCGGCTTCCCCGAAGTTGGCGAAATAGACCGGATCATCCGGGCTTGCATGAGGAGCGACATAATCGGAGCCGATGATCAGTGCCCGTCGTATGCGCGGGTTGCCCAGCATCTGGCGGCTCACCTGTTCAAAGGCCGCGGTCATTCCGGCACAGTTGGCATTGCTGTCGATGCAGATGGTATGGGAAGCTCCGTTGATGAGGCGATGAATCATCAAGGAATTCGTAGGGAAAATGTACTCCGGCGTTTGACTTGCGTAAGCGATAAGATCGATATCGGCGCCGGACAGCCCGGTTTTCTCCAGCACGTTGCTGGCGGCTTCAAAAGCCATGCTGAGCGAGTTTTCATCCTCGTTGTCGATTTTGTAACGCTGATCGCGACCCAGTGCTTTTAACAATCCGCGAATATCCACACCCCTTGCATCAAAATGATCAATGTAAAACGCATTGCCCACCTTGTTTGCTGGATGATAGATATCGATGTCTACGATACGAATTCCGGCCATGTTAATCTCCTCCCGCGGATGGATGACACCAGATGGTTCCGCCTGATTTATTGGGTGTTTAAGAAGTAACGGTCGATATGATTTCTAGATTGTCCAGACCAACGGTGCGTCCGAGACGGGATAGCTGCATTTTCAGAATGGCATTGTTTTCGAGCGTCAGAATAACCTTTTTGAAGCCGTCCTTTTTAAACATGGCCAAGCAGCCTTCCAGAAGGGGGACAATTTCCGGTGCAGTGACGTTCAGCTTTTTGCAATCGATGTGCAATTCGTATTCCGCCGGAGTGAGCTTTGCAACCGTGTCCTGATATGCCGAGATCGAGCGCAGCCCGTCCTCTTCGGAGAAAGAACCCTCCAATTCAATGTTTAACAGCTTTTTGGATACATCGGGTTTCAGAATAAAACTTCCCATAATCGTTCTCTCCTTCAAAATGAGTTAAGCTACCCTGCAGACAAAATGACTGGTCGTAACAATACGTTGAGTACCCATATCATAGGTCAGGATAATTTAACCATATTATAAAGGCGGCCATGTTAAAAGATCAATAATAAAGTCGAATCGTGTATATAAATGTAGAAAAGTGAATCATTGGATTTCCTCCAGCGTAGCCAACAAAACATTAAATGCGCTGATAATGCGCGGAGCTCCTACGCATGGCGCAAGATGCAGCAGTACGCCTTTAAGCTCGTCCACCGTCACGCCAACCTGAAGGGCCATCGCATAATGGACCCCCAGCTGTTCGTATTGTCCTTGCGTAATGAGCGAAGAGATGATGGCGACTTCCTTCCATTGCTCGCTGATTGTGGTCCGTTGAAAAATGTCGCCGTAAGCTGTACCCATAATAAATTCGGAAAGCTCGGGAAAATGCTCTTTAATGGGAGCAAGCGCTTTGGCTCCATAATTTCCGGACAGCTTGGCGAAGCGCTCCAACCCTTGATTCACCTGTTCGTTCATGCTTTGTCCTCCTAGTCCAAATTCAGCGTGCGGTGAGCCGTAGGCGGAATCTCATCGCGATCCGTCAGAAGCTCAATGACAGCGACCTGCTGCAGACGCTGGGCAGATTGCAAGGCGGTAGCGAACTCCGCTTGGGTCTCGGCCCGATATGCCGCCGCACCCAGCGATTCGGCAAACTTGGCTGCATCCATGGGGACTTCGTACAACGTGCCATCGATTCGCCCGGTCGTTTTTTGCATGCCTTTTAAAGCCATGTCCAGTTGTTTATTGTTCACGACGATGAAAATGACGGGAAGCTGGTTGCAGACCGCGGTATGAATTTCGGTACCCAGCATCATGAAGCAGCCATCCCCTGTAATGCAGACGATCGTTTCCTGGCGCGCGGCCGCTTTTGCGCCAATGGCCATGCCGATGGCATTGCCCATGCAGGCAAAATAAGCATCAAAGACAAAGCTTCCCGGTTTCTTCACTTTATAACGTTGAACCGCATGGAAACCGTGACTTCCGTCGTCAACAAACAGCATATGATCATAGGGGAGAAGGTCGCTCATATTCTCCAATATGGAAGCAAGGGACAGCCCGGTCAGTTCCGGCAAAGGCAATGTGTAGTCAGGGGGAAGCGGTTGTTCTTTTGGTTTCGGAATCGGGTGTCCGGATATCGTGCCCAGCAAAAACTGCAGACTGTCTTTCAGATCACCGGTGATATGTAAGGTATGCGAGTCGAGGATTTTACCGATGAATGTCGGATCCGTATCGAATTGAATCAGATGAGCAGGGTGGTTTTCGCGCTTGAGATTGCATATCGTCATGTCGCTCAAGCGTGAACCAAGCACGATGAACAGATCGCTCCGGTTCAGCATTTCGTCAGCATGGGGAACGCCGCCAACGCCGCATGGGCCGTGGTAGAGCGGGTGGTCCCAGGCGATTGCGCCTTTTCCGCCAGGCGAGGTCACGACAGGGATGTTGAACGTTTCGGCGAAATGCACCAGTTCATCGTGTGCCCTTGCCCGGTTAACGCCTTTTCCGGCAATGATCAGCGGCCGCTCGGATTGCTGCAGCAGCGGAAGTACGCGATTCAGATTGGATACGCTGAGCAATGGTTCGTGTTCCGGCAGGACAATGCGGCAGTCGTTCAAGCGTTCGGTCTGTACATCGAATGGAAGACATAAGTGGACAGGCCCTTTATTAGGACCAAGTGCAATGGATAGGGCATGGTTCAGCAGCGTGCCGAAATGGTCGCCGCGTTCCACAAGCTTGCTGAAGAGCGTTGCAGGTCGGAACATCTCTGCCAGGTCGGCGAGATAGGACGAGGAATCTTGGCATTGGGGGATTCCTAATTCCTGTATAGATTGGTGGCCGGTAATGAACAGCACAGGCAGGTTATTTGCCTTGGCATGTGCAGCAGCTGTAAGCAGGTTGGTGCCGCCAGGTCCCGAAGTGGCAAAGGCAACGCCGAGTTTGCCTGTCTGAAGGGCGTAACCGGCAGCTGCGAAACCCGAGCTGGATTCGTGTCTGCCGGGGATCATTTCAAGTCCGTAATCCACCATTTTCAGAGCAGCCGGGCATATGGATTTTCCGATAATTCCAAAAAAGTGGGTAACGCCCAAATCATAAAGAGTTTTCGCCAAAATATCTGCTACGGTTGTCATGTGAAACACCTCGCTTCGCAAATAGGTTGATAGACCCAAAGGGTGTGTTCTGTGTTCAAATGATCGTCGTGATGAAGATATGAAAGGAAAAATCCTTTGTTAATAGGAAGAGTAGCTTTTTTTGTGGTTTTTTGTCAACTTGTTTTGTGGGTAAATTTTCCTGAATCTAAAGTTGTAAACGGTTTATGCCTTATGGCTGCTGGAAAAAATAAATAGTCGCATAAGCCTGTCTTTCTATTTTAAGAAATTATAATTAATAGTTTTTATGTAAAATAAAATCGAAAAATATCATAATATGGTTGTTTGGCGGAGCATGCTTCGCATGTTCGCATTGCTGTGTTCATTTATGCAATAAAGCCATGTTTCCTACATTTCTGGTATACTGGAGTCTGATTGGAGTGAAGTGGGATGACAACAATTAGAATGGCGATGATCGGCTTGGGCAAAATGGGAAATCACATGCTTGAGCAGGCTGGTCGAAATGACCTTGGCGCTTCGATCGAAATCGTGGCTGCATGCGATACGGACGAGGCGGGGCTGCGTGCTTTTGCGGATTCCTACCCGGGAGCGAGTATATATACGAATTATAAGGCACTATTGGACGAATGCCAGATCGATCTGTTGTACGTTGCGGTTCCGCCCAAGGTTCATTACCAGGTCGTTATGGAAGCGCTGCAGCGCAAAATCCCGGTATTCTGCGAGAAGCCTCTGGCGAACAGCGCCCAGGAGGCGGCTGAAATGTTAGCCGCAGCGGAAAGCGCTGGGGTGATGCACGCCGTGCATTTCTCCATGCCCCACGAGCCGGCCGTCCTGAAACTGCAGCAGCTGTTGGACCAGAGAACGATTGGGTCAATCCGCAAAATCGAACTGATTCTGCAATTTCCGCAATGGCCGCGGAGCTGGCAGCAGAATGAGTGGATTACGGGGCGCGAGCAGGGCGGCTTTATTCTGGAAGTCGGCATTCATTGGATCCACGTCATCCAGAACGTGTTTGGCAGCATCACCGTCCTTCGAAGCGAAGTGGATTATCCCGAAGATGCCCTTGGATGTGAGCGAGAGGTGCATGCGGATATGCGACTGGATGACGGGACACGGGTTGAGCTGAAAGGCATCTCCCATTTTTCGGGCGAGGAGCGTGTCTCCATGATCGTATATGGAGCGGAAGGGACGCTGGCTTTGGAAAACTGGGAGGAGTTGATGGGCGGGGCCATTGGCGAACCGCTTATGCCCATCGAGACCCCGGAATCCATGAGCGAGCTGCCTGTGCTGAAGCATGTGATTGCGCGCCTTCAAGGCAAGCCCGGCAGAATCTATGATTTCAACGACGGTTACCGGGCCCAGCTTGTGCTGGAAGCGCTGCGTAGTCCGAAGCTTTCCTGATTCCCGGCCAATGTTGCAGGGTACGGCGATTCGTCGATGGTTTGCAAAACAGCTCAAGTTTACATTGGTGAACCTTTAAGTATATCATGGGGAAAAACGGAAAAATCCGATCAATATTTCAAGCCGAAAGGAATTCTGATATGACGAAAGAAACGACATTGCGCAAACCGGAAGCGATGATTTTTGACATGGATGGAACTCTGTTTCAGACGGAAACATTGTTGATGCCCGCGTATCACCGTCTGTTCGATACGCTTAGAGCCGAAGGACATTTTGAAGGAGAAACGCCGCCGGAGGAGCGAATGCTCGGCAGTCTAGGCATGCTGCTGGAGGATATCTGGAAGGTCGTCATGCCGGACGCTTCCGAGGCAGCCCATCGCCGCGCGGACGAACTGCTGCTTCAGTTGGAGATTGAAGGGCTCGATGGGGGCGATTCTCGACTATATCCGCAGGTCAAAGAGACGCTGGAAGCGCTGAAGGAACAGGGCGTGCGCCTGTTCGTGGCGAGCAACGGGCTGGAGGATTACGTGAAAGGCGTAGCTTTTGCCCACGAAATCATGCCGCTGTTTGAAGGTGTGTATAGCGCAGGCCAATACAAGACGCCATCCAAGGTCGATCTTGTGCAAATCTTGCTCAAGAAGCACCACATTCAGGATGCCTGGATGGTCGGAGACCGTTCCTCGGACGTCGAGGCGGGCAAGATGAACGGACAGACCGTCATCGGCTGCGCCTATGCCGGGTTCGGCCGCGATGAGGAGCTGGCCGGATCGGATGTGTTGATCTCCGACTTTACGGAATTGCTGGGCTTGTATCGGAATGCTGCAGAATAACTACGTCATGCACGATTGCTGTATGTTCAGCTTGACCATTGAATCGCGATCATCGCTGTATTGCGATTCGCTCCATTAGACGGCAGACGCGCTTATGGATCGTTGAGGCTGCTTTACTCCAAAAAGGATCGGGAACTCTGGAATGCCAGAGTTCCCGATCCTTTTTCGGTGACGGGGTTATCTCGTTCTTCTCTTCTTTCTAGACGGGGTGCTTCTGCGTATGGCCGGTGTGGCTGGTTTGACTGGTGTGACTGGTTTGGTCGGTGCGGCTGTTTTTGGGCGCGATGAGGTCGAAGAAACGGGACGATGCCGGTAAAGCCACAAGGCATATTCCAACGGCTGGGTGATGGCTTTTTCATATATTTCGCTTTCCCCGATTCTGGAAAAAACTTCGCGTGCCGGCTTCGGGTTGACCTCGAGCAAGTAGATGTGCCCGCTTTTGTCTATGGCCAGATCGAGCGCCAATTCGCAGAGGGCGCCATAGGTTTCCTCGAGAAAGGAAGCGATAGCAATGCCGAATTTTTCGGCGGTGCTCGCAATTTCGGCCTGCTTCTCCTCTTCCGGAATCCATTGTTTCATAAGCCGCTTCATTTCAATGGCTTGGCCGCCGCCGTGAAGATTGGAGGTGACGCTCTTTTCCGCCCCGATCCTTCCGGCACAACCGGTGAATTCCCATTCCCCCTCGCCGTTTTTCTGAACAAGCATGCGATAGTCGTGCACGCGCTGGTTGGGGAGCTGAAGCTGGATCCCTTGCTGCACGAGATATTTGTCCTTCATGTCCCAGTGCTGCAAAAGGGCTCCGAGGCGAGACATATGCACATTGCGCGGCGTGATGATTTGTCGTTTCTGGTTCCGTCCGCGTACCAGAACCGTGTTGGGCTCCTTGTTGCTGTGTTCGATGCGCAGAATGCCGCGACCGCCCGTGCCGTTGATCGGTTTGAGATAGATTAGCGGGTAGGTTTTCAACATTCGGTTCACGTCCGACATATCCTGAAACAGGCAGGTATCGGGAAGGTGTTCCCGAAAAGCGGCTTTGGTTGCAAGGAGCTGGTGAATGGTCCATTTGTTGCGCAAGGGGCGGTTCAAATACAAAAGATGTCCGTATTTTTTGCGGAAATCCTGCAATTGTACAAACCGGTGGTTTCTCTGGATCCGGCAGCGGTCAAAGATCAGGTCCGGGAATGAACGCCATTCCCTGGACCAGCCTTTTCCCGGATTATAAACCATCGCATTGATATGCTTGCCGCCGGAATGAACGTCTGCCGGCGTGAATACGTACACATCCAGTCCCCGCTTTCGACCTTCCAGTATCATCTTGCGGTAAATGCCTCGCTCCTCCAAGCCGCGATGATCGTTCAAATATAGCGTCATGATGCCGAGAACAGGTGAGGACACAAACAATCACCTTCTTTAGCGGTTATTCCTTTCCAAGTTCATTTGGGTTGGCGGGCCAGGTAAGTGCTGTATTGAAATATGCGTTCCAGCGATCGGCGGCGGATCTGGGGCTCATCGAATTTCATCGGCTTGGCGTTTGCCTCGAAAAACCAAAGCTCGCCAATAACGTCTATGCCGAGATCCATCGACATTTCGCCCAGCGTGCTTCCCGATCCACGCTCGATCTGCTTGGCGATCATGATCGACGTGGATTTGACTCGTTTCATCAGTGTTGCAGTCATTTCTTCTCCAAAGAGATCGGCCAGCAGCTTTTCCGGATCCTCCACGCTGCCTCCGCGGGGAACATGGGTCGTAATGCTGCGGGAACCCGCCAGCCTGGCACCGATTCCGGTTACGCTCCAGTGGCCTTTCCCGTTTTTTTGCACGAGCACGCGCAAGTCGAAAGGACGTTTGCCGGAGGAAGCCAATTCAATGCCTTGCTGCAGGATATAGGGCGTTCGGCCGGACTCCTGGCGCACGCGTGCCCACAGTTTTTGGAGCGTGATGGCCTTATACGTGGTGCTTCGTCTTTTGCTTTGGATTTTGAGTTTGTAGGGAAATTGATCCTTCTCCTGAAACTTGAGCATCATGATCCCTTTGCCCGCTTTCCCGCTTTCCGGCTTCAAATAAAGGTAAGGGTACTGCTGCAGCACTTTGCCCAGACCGGATGCGCTGCGCATCCGGCGGGTGTATGGAACGAGCTGTCGGGTCGTCTTCGATTTTTTCAGCCATTCGAAGAGATTCCATTTATTGAAGTAAAACGGGTTATACAGGCTGACGCCGGATTGAAGGCATTCTGCGATTTTGCGCTGGACAAACGGCTTGCTTTCATCCTCGCGGCTCGGGATGCGATTATACAACACATGAGGCAAAGGAAAGAACTGTGAAATCCATCGTTTGCTTCCTTTGCCAAGCGTGTAGCCTTTAACGGTGGGACCGCTCATATCCAAGTCGCGGACGGTCACGACGTATGCCAAACAACCCATATTTTCACCGGTGTTTATGATATCCTCGAAATTTTGATGGTTTCCCCTGAACATTCGCTGAGGATCATGCATGGTCAGTATGGCAATGACAGGTTTGAAATCATCGTGCAGGCTCATCAAATGTCGTCCCTCTTCCGGAACTTGCTTAAATACAGGCAGTGTTCCAAAATGTGCTCCACCGACGATTTGCCCTCCATTCGGAGGGAAGGGTGTCGGAATATGGAGCGTCCGGGTTTGGCGTTCGCTTCGAACATCCATACGTGCTCCTCCTGATCAATGCCCAGATCAAAGCCAAGTTCACCAATGAGATGCTGGTGTTGATTTTCGATCGCCTGGGCCAATGTGATGGCGACGGATTTGGCTTGCTGAAGAACCTCGCTTGCGCGGTCGCCGAAATTCTGGCTGAGCGCCTTTTCCGGGGTCATCAGGGAACCGCCGTTCTTGATATGTGTGGTGACGCTGCCGCGGCCAGCCTTTTTGGCACCGATCCCCACAACGACCCATTGGTTGTTCCCGTTCTTGTGCATATGAAAGCGAAAATCGATCGGGCAATGGTCAATCTCGATCAGCCGGATGCCTTGCTGAACGACATAACCGCGCAAGTGTCTGCCATGTTTCCCCTGAAGCATGCGCATGAGGCCGTTGAAGGAACCGAAGCGCATCAGGACATTTCCCTTTTTTGTACGGTAACGTGCAAAATAGCCGCGTTTGGGCGAATAGGTCAGGCGATAGATCCCGTTGCCGAGGCTGCCTGCCGTAGGTTTGTAATATACGAATTGATGGCGTTCCAGCATGTCTTTCATCTGTTCCACCGTCGGATTCGTGATGGATTCCGGGATATGAAGGCTAGCGGCCGGTTCGTTTTCGAGCAATTTGTAGATATCCGATTTATTGAAGAAGCTCCAGTTAAAGAACGGGATTTTGCGCCGGATGAATCGTTCCCGCAGCTGGTTGATTGCAGGGGAAAAGTCCGAACGGCGGCTGGGCAGACGGTTATACACCACGTCCGGCAAAGGCACGGTTTTGCGGGTGAATCCGCCGCTGCTGCTCAGGAAGAAACCGTTCACTGTTTCGTTTTGCCAGTTGATGTCCCGGGGCGTAAAGGCGAAAATATAGGATTTCCGGCTCCCTTCGCGGAGCAGTTGCTTGATGAATGCGGTACGTGAACCGAACGGATTGGAACTGCTGGCCATACCGTCGGTAAGGATCCCGATCAGCGGACCAAGTTGAACTTCGTCATTTTGCAAATTGCGGAGGTAGACGCTGCTCCTCTTCGGAACGTTCATCAGGTTGCGAATGCCTGAGGCAAGATATAGATGTTTGCCTGCTTTTCGGATTGGCTTGATGGTTGCCGGCACCCGGTCCCTCCCAAATCGCAGATGAATCTTTTTTTTGCCGGACAGATTCAGGCTTTTCATTAACGAACTGGATACATAAATCACTTTATCCGGTTGCTGCGTGAAATGCAGGTTGCAAGTGGTCAAACTCATGATTTATCCTCCTATCCTGAAAATATCCTTCAAGGCAAGCCGGCGACACGCCTTAGCTGCCGTGATTCCGGATGGGTTTCAGGCCAGCTATGCTGGATGTATTCGGCATTTTCGTTGGACGGTAAACGTCAGCGAGAACATGTTGCTGCAGCAGATAACGGGCATAGGCAAGCGGCCGGGTATGAACCCTTCGAAATAACTGCGGGTCATCTGCTTTTGCAAACGAGGAGCGGCCCGGTTTGGAGTTGGCTTCAAGCAGCCACAGGCGCCCATCGGAGTCCGCTCCGAAATCGAGGCCCAACTCGGCGAGTCTGCCGAAGTGCCTTTCCAACAGCGGGGGGATCCGGCCCGCGGCCTGCTTTATTTGTTCAAGCAATGCATTTGCTTCGGAAGCTCCGAACCGGTCTTGGAGATAAGGAAGCGCAGGGTAGGCCTTCCCGCCGCCATGAAGGTTGGACGTCAGTGTTTTCTCCGGGCCCTCCCGTACCATACATCCCGTGAGCAACCAGCGTCCGCGGCCGTCTTTCTGCATCAGCGCCCGAATATCGAACGGACGTCCATGATGGCTAAGGTCAAGGTAAGGCTGTATCAGAAGCCTGCGTCGGGAGCTGCAGGCATGAAGCCGGGAGGATACGCGTTCGGGCGTTTGAAATAGCCAATGAAACGGCTCGTTGGAATGGTTGCGGCCGTCGATGACCCAAGTGGACGGCTCGGTGCCGCGAGCCAGGCGAAAGGTGTTTTTCCCGTGTGTTCCGGACACGGGCTTGAAGAACAGGCCCTGCGGCCATCGTTCCAGCCAAGTCTCCCACCGAACGTGCGGTTGAAACAGCGCCGTCTGGGGAAGAAGCTCTTTCGTTTCCGAATCACGGCTTAGAATCTGATGCACCTTCCATTTGCCGGGCAGTGAAGCGGACCAGTACGTCGTTCTTGCTCCAGGGCCAGGAGCGCTCAGCTGCTGTCTCCACGCCTGGGGCAATGGCTGCAGACTGCGATCCATCACCAGCTTGGTTGCAGGCAGAGGCACGGCTCTCCACTGATCATCAACGAAAACGAATCCTTGCTTCGGCAATGCTGCTTGGTTGTCATCAGGCAACGGAAGCACAACGATGCGAATTCCGTAAGGCCCGCTCTCCAGACTAAGCCGGCGGCAGAAGGGTTCATCCGAAAAGGAAGGTGAGCCAGCTGCTTCACGGACCAGAATCGTCAGGATGTCGGGCGGGAAAGTTCGGTTTGGCAACGGTTCAACACCTCCAGCGGAATTCGCCTTTAGAAACCGGCGAGATACGTCGAATATTCAAGCATCGCCTTCACGGAAGGCCGGATCTTGCTATCTTTCAACGGAGTATTATCATTTTTGGACGGCTTGGAGTTGACTTCCAGCAGCCAGACGCGTCCGTTCGTATCGAAGGCCAGATCGACGCCGAGCTCTCCGAAATGGGCGGGAATGGAGCTTTCGATGCCTTTGGCGATATCCAATGCCGCTTGTTTCAGGTTGGCGTAAGCTGAGGATTTGACGGAAGAAGACAATGAGGTCCGGGACACGGCTTCTTTGACCGTGCTCAGCGACCCGCCCCTGGCGAGATTGGAAACATAATGGCTGCCACCCGCAATCCGTGCCACGATGGACGTTACATTCCATTTGCCGGTACGGTTTTTCTGAACAAGTGCACGAAAATCGACGGGTCTGCCGTTATTGTCGATCAGATTCAGGCCTTGTTGGATTTGATATCGCGTGGATTTGTTTTTGCCGGATACGCTGGCATACAATTTATCCAGCGACGAGTACGTTTGCTTCCGTGTACCGCCAACGCCGGTCGTAAGGGTCAGGAAGCTTCCATCATTTTGCCGGGTGACCCGAATGATGCCTTTGCCCAGCGACCCGCGTACAGGCTTCAGGAACACGACCGGGTATCGGCCGCACATGGTTTTCAGCGTGGCCGCGCTTTTGAGCAAATGCGACTCGGGAAGGACGCGTTTGAGCGATGAAACGGACTTCAAGGCATCGAACACTTCGTTTTTGTCCAGAAACTTTTCGTTGAAGGTTTGGGTGCCGTAGAGTGATTTTACTTCTTTGATGAAATGCTGTACGCTAGGTTTGTTCTCGAGTTTCCGGGACGTGAGACGGTTGTTGACGACATCTGCAATGGGCAGCTCCTTTTTTTTCCAGCCGTCATCGTATACCCAGCCCTGCATGCGGCCTTGAATATCTCCGATATCCTCTGTGGTGAAGAAGGATACATAGGCGCCTTTCTTGCGGCATGCATTCACCAATTCCCGGCAAAACATGGTGATGGAGCCGAAAGGCCGATCGGGCTGATCGGGGTAATCCCGGCTTACCAATACACAGATGAATGGACCGAGGCGAAGCGTGCGGCTGCCTGGACGATAGGACATTTTCAAGACTGAACCGTGAATCAGGCCGGTTCTGCTGGCTACAGTTTGATTGATCCGCAGGCCGTCATACTTTGGCACGGGAATTACGGTGACTTCACTGCGGAAAGAACCGAATTGCAGCTTTAGCGGTCGACCAGAAGGGATTTTAAGTGTCTTGAGCACCCCTTCGCCCAGCATGATGACGTCGTCCTGCAGGATGCCCGAGCCGATGACCTGTATCGTTACTTTTTTAGTGGACATCTCGGATCTCCTTCCGGGCGGCAACTTGATGTCTGATGTTAAAGTTGAAGCGGCATCTGAACATGGATGTGCTTCATCATATGAGGACATAAATCCCTTGGTGATTGACCCATTTGGATTAAATGCAATCTATGTATCGAGCGACGCGGCGGTTAGGCATGGACAGGCGCAGCTGATGGATGTGTATCCGCGTGTTGCAGGTGAATGGACGTTTCGATGGAAATGAAAATGAACGAAGTAGGCCGTAACGGCGAATCAAGGAGGAAATGAACATGAACATTTACGACAAGGCCAACGAGTTGGCAAAAGCATTGAAAGAAAGCAGCGAAGTGACGGAGATCACTTCGGCGATGAAGCTGATCGAAGCGGATCCGGAAGCCAAAAGCATGCTGGACAATTTCCGTACGCAGCAGATGGAGCTGCAGCAGCGCATGATGAGCGGTGACATGCCTGCTCCCGAAGAAATGGAGAAAATGGAGAAATTGTTCGAGGTACTCAGCCTCAACTTGAACATTCGCCGATTGTTCGATGCAGAGCGCCGTCTGAGCGTAATCATCGAGGATGTTAACAAAATTATTTCTGACAGCCTGAGCCATCTGTACGGAGGCCCGCAAGCGTAATCGGGGACGTTTCGTGTACAAACCTTTCATAATGCATGGCCTGCGTTCATAGACTAGAGATATAGAGTCTACCAAGGACGCGAAGGAGCTGTGTAACCGTGAAAAGGTTTAAAAAAGTAAAACATGTTGTCTACCTGCTGATTGCCTTGTCTATGCTTGTCATTGCACTGCCGCGAATTTCCTTTGCAGGCGGAATGGACTGGGTGAACGTTTTCGGCATCGTTTGGGTGCTGTTCTCCCTGCTCGTCATCGCCGCGCATCTTCATTTCATCCTTGGTGTGGATGAGGAGAAGAAGCGGGCGCTGGAAGCCGTACGGCGCGCCAAAATGCGTCAGTGGGAAATTAAACTGCTGGACAAGCAGGAGCAGGGAAAATCGGTATAATCTGCGTATTGCTTGCCTGAAAAAGGCCGGGCTCCCATTCCGTGTGGTAGGGAGCCCGGCCTTTTTCCATATTGCCAAAGATAATCCGGGCACGATGCTTAGGGACAACATGTCGGACATGGGGTTATTTTCCTAAAGCCGTGTTATAATAGATACAGAATAATACAGATTCATCTTCGGGGGTGGTACAGATGGACGGCCAGGAAGAAAACATAACGAAGCACGAGCAGTTATTGCAGCACATCGAACAACTCAAGGTAGGCAGCAAAATATCGGTTCGCGGCCTTGCGCGCGATCTTGGCGTCAGCGAGGGAACGGCCTATCGGGCCGTGAAGGAAGCGGAAAATTTCGGGCTGGTGGTCACCAAAGAACGGATCGGGACGGTACGGATCGAAAAAAGACCGCGCGGCATGTCGGAGCAGCTAACCTTTGCCGACGTCGTCACCATCGTGGAAGGCCACGTTCTCGGCGGGAGCGACGGGCTGGCCAAACCGCTTCACAAGTATGTCATTGGGGCAATGAAGGAACAGGCCATGGCCCGATACATCGATGCAGGAAGCCTGCTGATTGTCGGCAACCGGGACAATGCCCATTCCCTGGCGTTGGAGCAGGGGGCAGGGGTGCTCATTACGGGAGGATTCGGGACGAGCCGTGAGGTCAGGCTGCTGGCGGATGAACTGGGGTTGCCGATCATTTCGTCGCGACATGATACGTTTACCGTGGCTTCGATGATCAACCGGGCGATTTTTGACAGGCTTATCAAGAAAAAAATCATGCTGGTTGAGGATATTATCGGACAGAAGCCAAGGCTTCAAGTCCTTAAAGTGAGCAGCCTGGCTGCGGATTTCCATGCGCTTGTGGCCGAGACGGGAGAACATCGCTTCCCTGTCGTGGATGAGTGGAACCGGGTAATCGGCATCGTCAGCCTCAAGGATGTCAGCGAGCTTCAGGCCGGTCAAAGCATCGAAAAGTGCGTCGTCCGCCGCCCGGTTACCGCCTCGCTGCAGACATCTCTCGCTTCCGCCGCCCAGATCATGACGTGGGAAGGCATCGACTTTTTGCCGATCGTCGATCGGAATCGCAAGCTGATTGCGTCCGTGACGCGCAAAGAAGTGCTGCAGGCGATGCGGGATGCCCAGAAGCAGCCGCAGCTTGGAGAGACGTTTGACCATTTGATCTGGAACGGCTTCGCCGAGGAACGCGGAGAACAGAACGAACTGATCTTCCATGGATTCATCATTCCGCAAATGGCGACGGATCTGGGTACCATCTCGGAAGGCGTACTGCTTAACATCATGACCCAAGCCGGAAGACGTGCTGCCTGGGACGTGACGGGCAATGACCATGTCGTCGACAATATCACGACCTACTTTGTAAGGCCCGTGCAGATTGAAGACCAGATCATCGTCCGCCCGGTCATCCTGGAAACGAGCCGGCGAACCTGTAAAATGGATATCGTCATTTCCAGCGAGGGCAACACGGTGTGCAAGGCGGTCATGACGCTGCATTCGATCGATCATGCGTAAGTTATTGCGAGAATAAGGGGAGATCACTGGCGAATGCGTATAAAACGCTGAATGCATTTGTTTCGCCTGATCTCCTTACCCGCATTGGAACGCAACCTGCATCCTCTAACGCGCCAGTCCTTTTTCACCGGGGTCCGGTGCCGGCGCCTTGCGCTTGGTCTATTCGTCTCGCATAATGGCTTCGGTTGCGGAGGCCGGCGAACAGATTGAAAGCACCGATAACCAGAAATAGCGCTTCCACAATAACGGACAGGGTGGAGCCCGTAAACACAAACATCAGAATAAGGGCGAGCAGAATTAACATAATGCCCATCCAAATGTTGGTCCACGAACGGTACAATCCCGTTTGGGCGGCGCCGGAAGAACGATGTGAACGAATGCTGTTCAGGGCGGAACAGATCATGGCAAGGGCAAATGCTGCAATGAGGACCATCTTTAAAACTTCAATCAGCATGCAGTGCATCTCCTTTTCTGGAAAACATTCACTGCTCTCAGTGTACCATGCCCTTTTGGACAAGGATATCTTTTTGTTTCCATCCGATCGGCCAACTGGCTAGGTAGGAACATGCAGCCGAATCTGCACCCATACATGCAGCACGCCTTCCATGACCAGCATCGTTTTGACCTGCACGCTGTACTGCTTTTCGCGAACGGTGTACGTTTTTTGATTCAGCATGATTCGGGTCATTTTGCTGTACTCGTCAATGTTAAAGACGTCCCGCCCGCGCAGCACTTCAAGTTCGTCGCCCAGCTTTTGCAGCATGATTTTGAGCGCGGCCTGATCCGGCCCGTTATCGGATTCCTCCGACAGCACTTTGATCTCTTTAATCACGGTTTGCCGTTTGCTGTATTTTTTCAGCGTGATGATATCCTTCTCGTTTTGATGCAGTCGAAGCTGCAATTCCTGATTCGTAAGCCAGAGCTTGTTGTAGCTTAGATGGAAAATCCCGTTATATACGATGCTGCCGGCGATCGCTCCGAGTACAAAAACAGCGGTCATGCGCATCAGCGGCCGATAGCGGGAAAAGGGAGGGATTCTCATACACGTCGCCCCTTCCTCATCCTCATGTCAACTCCGCCCCCCGCAGATCCACTTGACCAATTCCGTTCCCATATGAGCGCCCATGAATGCCGAGATCAGATACAAAATCTGTTTGACCGCCGGAGACATGTTGCCATCGAGGAAATTGCTCTCGATCACCCGCATGGGATCAATGGTACCTCCCACGGCAGCCGCCAGCGCCCATATTTTGATTTTGCTGGAAATGTCAAGCATCGTCTGCGTCGGAGGCTGCATGGACAGAACGGCTCCGATGCCTCCCAACATAGCTCCACCCAGCACGATGCCGAACGCGATGAAAAAATCGAGAATGGCTTTGGACAAAAATGTGCTCACCTGTAAAACACCCCTTTCAGACCCAGCGGCGCACCTCCTGTCTTCGGTCAGAGGCAGGGGGAGCAGCTTGTACTTCTATATGTATGGGCATGCCCCCGAACGTTATGATAAACTTTAAAGATTCGTTCGGGATTCCTTCATTTTCATAGTCGTCGGGACGAACGGAAACGCTTTTCCGCTTTGACTCTGCTGCGCCGATGAATTATGATGGAAACAAGTGTTTGTATGTCCTGATATCATGAATATAGCGATGATGAATAGACGGGGATTTGGGGAGGACAGAAGCTCGATGGAGCGGGAAATCGCCGTCCCGAGAGCGGAAAGCCGAGCAAATAAATATAACGATAGAGACGAAGGAATGTGGAATAGCAATCCGCGGCGAAAGGAAGACAAGCCATGAGTTCTTTTGTGCATTTGCACGTTCACAGCGAATACAGTTTGCTGGACGGCGCTGCGCGTATTCCGGATCTCGTGAACAAGGCCGCAGATCTTGGAATGACCGCATTGGCGCTAACCGATCACGGCGTCATGTATGGCGCCATACCTTTCTATAAAGCTTGCGTTCAGCGCGGCATCAAGCCGATTATCGGATGCGAAGCTTATATGACGGCAGGTTCCCGGAAGGAAAGGGGAAGCCGGAAAGACCAGCCGATCCATCACCTGATTTTGCTGGCCAAAAACATGACCGGTTACCGCAATCTGATGAAATTGTGCTCCATCGGTCATCTGGAAGGATTTCATTATAAACCCCGCATCGATATGGAGAGTTTGGCCGAGTACCATGAGGGGATCATATGCATGAGCGCGTGCCTGGGCGGGGAAGTGCCGCAGCATTTGCTTCACGGGCGCGAGGAAGAAGCGCGGCGCGCGGCGCTGCGTTACAAAGCGATCTTTGGCTCCGACTTCTATCTGGAACTGCAGGATCATGGCCTGCCCGAGCAGAAACGGGTAAACCCTCAGTTGATCCGACTGGCGGAAGAACTCGACATCCCGCTTGCCGCGACCAATGACGTTCATTACTTGAACGAGGAAGATGCCGAGCTTCAGGACGTGCTGATTTGCATCGGCACCGGCAAAACGGTGGACGACGACACCCGCTTGCGCATCGGCACCAACCAATTGTACCTCAAAAGCGGACAGGAGATGGCCCGCCTGTTCCCGCATGTGCCGCAGGCTTTGGAAAACACGGTCCGCATCGCGGAAGCGTGCGAATTGGAACTGGAATTCGGCAAATCGATTTTGCCGGAGTACCGTCCGCTTCCCGATGGCATGACACCTTCGGAATATTTGCGTCAGCTGTGCGTGGAAGGCATGCACTCCAGATACGCGGAAACGCCGCGCTGGACCGATCCGGAGCTGAAATCCGAACTGGAGCAGCGGCTTGACTACGAGCTGCAGGTCATCGACAGCATGGGATTCTCGGATTATTTTCTGATCGTATGGGACTTCATTGCGTACGCCCATCGCGAGGGGATCGTGACGGGCCCGGGCCGGGGTTCCTCGGCAGGCAGCCTTGTTGCCTATACGCTGCGCATTACGGACGTTGATCCGATGAAATACAACTTGCTCTTTGAACGTTTCCTGAATCCCGAGCGCATTTCCATGCCCGATATCGATATCGATTTCAGCGACGAACGCCGGGACGAAGTGATCGAATACGTGGCCCAAAAGTACGGCAAGGGACACGTCGCCCAGATCATTACCTTCGGGACGATGGCGGCCCGTGCGGCCGTGCGGGACGTCGGCCGCGCCCTGAACGTGCCGTACGGCGAGGTCGACAAAGCGGCGAAGCTCATCCCTGCCCAACTCGGCATCAGCATCGAGCGGGCGATGGAGGCGTCTCCGGAGCTGAAGGGTTTGTACGAAACCAAACCAAGGACGCGCGAATTGCTGGACATGGCCGTGAGAGTGGAGGGCAAGCCAAGACACGCATCGACGCATGCGGCGGGGGTCGTCATTTCCCGCGATCCGCTGACGGATGCCGTGCCGCTCCAGGAAGGCAGCGAAGGGACGGCGCTAACCCAGTATTCCATGGAAAACCTGGAAGCGATCGGATTGCTCAAAATGGACTTTCTCGGTCTGCGCACCCTGTCGATCATCGAACGGTGTTTGCGGTGGATCGGCGAGACGGGCGAGGTTCCCGATTTCCGCCATATCCCGGATAACGACGCGGCGACCTACGAAATGCTCGGCCGGGGCGATACGATGGGCATATTTCAGCTGGAGTCCGCGGGCATCCGCCGGGTGCTGAAAGAACTGAGGCCCAGCGTGTTCGAGGATATCATTTCGGTGCTCGCCTTGTATCGTCCGGGTCCGATGGAGTTCATTCCGAAATATATTCAGGGCAAGCATGGAGAGATTGAGGTGGAGTATCCGCACAAGGACCTGGAGCCGATCCTGAAGGATACGTACGGCATCATCGTGTACCAGGAACAGATTATGCAGATTGCGTCCCGCATGGCGGGTTTCTCGCTTGGAGAAGCGGATTTGCTGCGCAGGGCAGTATCCAAGAAAAAGAGGGAAGTGCTGGATGAAGAGCGCGGCCACTTCGTGCAGGGAAGCTTGAAGCAAGGGTACGGCGAAACGGAAGCCGATCATGTCTACGACATGATCGTACGCTTCGCGAACTACGGCTTTCCGCGCGCGCATGCGGCGGCGTATGGCGTGCTGGCGTTTCAGACCGCCTACCTCAAGGCGCATTATCCGGTACATTTCATGGCATCCATGCTGACGGCCGTCATGGGCAGCCACCGCAAAGTCGCGGAATATGTCGTGGAATGCCGGCGAATGGGCATCGAGGTGCTTCCGCCTGACGTCAACCAGAGCGGCATTCTTTTTACGCCGGTGTTCGACTTCACAGAAGGCGGGGATCGCCGCATTGCCAGTGAAGACATGCCGGCCCGCAGCAGGGGGGGCTCCATTCGTTTCGGTCTTGCTGCGGTCAAAAACGTAGGCACGCAGGCGATGGAAAGCATCATGCAGGTGCGGAAGGAGCGTCCGTTCGACAGCCTGCTCGATTTTTGTCGCCGCGTGGACTTGCGGGTATGCAACAAACGGGTGATCGAGTCGCTGGTTCAAGCAGGGGCTTTCGACACGCTGCCTGGTCATCGGGCCCAGCTGCTGGCCATGCTGGACGAAACGGTAGAGGCAGCGTTGAAATGGCGGAAGGAACGTGAGGATTTGCAGATCCAACTGTTCGATTTCGTGGAAACGCCCAACTGGGAAATCGATTATCCGGAAATTCCGCCATATTCCGCTACCCAGCAATTGGAGCTTGAACGGGAGCTGCTCGGACTGTACCTGTCCGGCCATCCGCTGGACGATTACGAGGCGCTGCTGGAATCCAGCGGGGCCGACCGGATCATGGAACTGACGGAAGCGGCGGACGATGCGATGGCCGTCGCGGCCGGGATGGTGGTGTCCGTGAAGTCGATCACGACGAAACAGGGCAAGGCGATGGCGTTCATGGAGCTGGAAGACCAGATCGAACGCTGCGAAGTGGTTCTCTTTCCCGAAGTATGGCGGCGGAGCCAGCAGTATGTCGGGAAAGGCGAACTGCTCGTCGTGCGTGCGCGCGTACAGCACCAGGACGAGGGGTTCAAGCTGCTGGCCGAGGAAGTGGCGCCGCTCGGTCCGGCGGCACTGGAGCAGCAGCTGCGCAGCCGCGAACGGCGCGGCCGGTCCGGCAGCGGCAGCGCCTCGCGCCCGGCAGCCGGGGCACGGCAGCCGGTTGGCGCGGGAGCCGCTCGGCAGCGGAGCGGGGCAGGCGATGGCGCAGCAGGGCCGCGCGGCGGAGCCAGCTCAGGCAGCGGCGGCGGAGGATCGGCAGCTGCCCGAGCGGCGGCTGGCCAAGCCGATGGCGGAGCCGTGCAGGAGCGGCGCGCCCCGGCAGCGGAGCAGCGGGTGTTCGTGAAGATCACGCCGCAATCGGAACAGCCCGAGTTGCTGGAGCGTCTGAAGCAGCTGCTGCAGCGGCATCAGGGACCCGTGGCCACGGTGCTCTTCTATGAGCGGCAGCAGAAGCTGCTGGCACTCAGCGATGCTTACCGCATCAAACCTTCGCCGGAATTGTTCGCCGAGATGGAGAACATGCTGGGCAAGGACACGGTCCGAATCAAATGATCCGAGGCCAACGCGGGCCTCAAGGCATCATGTCAAGCCTGTCCGGAAACCGGACAGGTTTTTTGATCCTTGTCATCATCCGGGGTGACGCAGAGGACGGAGTCCGTATGGAGAAACAAAGCGCTGGGCGCCATTCGTCGCATTTTTTATGAACATTTCACCGGCTTGCCGCATACACTTGAGAACACCAAAGAACCTGACGGTCCTTGAGGAGCGAGACGGGAGGCCAAATGATGTCATATGAAATTGTCGAAGCGATGCTGTCCAGACGGGGCGTCGGGCTTGATTCCATTGCGAAAATTGTTTACCAGCTGCAAATCGGGTATCATCCTGATCTGACCATGGACGATTGCGTCAACAGCGTAAAGGCCGTGCTGCATAAACGTGAAGTGCAGTATACCCTATATACGGGAATTGCGCTGGATGAGCTTGCGGAGAAACGCTTGCTGCCCCAGCCGCTTCAGGCCATTATGGAAGCCGACGAATCCCTGTACGGGGTGGACGAGACTCTGGCCCTGGGCATTACCCATGTGTTCGGCATGATTGGTTTAACCAGCTTTGGTTATTTGGATAAAGAAAAAATCGGGGTGATCCGGGATCTGAATGAGCATGGTACAGGCATCCACGTCTTTCTTGACGACCTTGTCGCTGGTCTGGCTGCGGCCGCCTCTGCAAGAATCGCCCACAACAACGTCAAGGCCAAAAAATATCCTGCAGGAGAATGAACATGGATCTGCCGCATTTCTGAAAACAGCCATGGGCGGCATGCGCTGCCCTGCCGGGTAAGGCTGCTCCCCATCAGGAAAATTCAGGATAAATGAGCCGGTCGGTCCGTGTTGCAATACAGGACGAATGTCCTTCAAATTGCAGATTTCTTCCGTACAGTCCCGAACCCTTCCTTGCAGAAAAAAAGTGAGGTATGTTATCATTAGTCCAATATACGGGCTCTGAACATTAGCTTAGGGGGCGGACGAGGAATGTGGACGGTGATTTACATTGCACCGACAGCAAAGGTTGCGGACAAGATCAAAACCAAGCTTTCGGAAGAAGGTTTTCTGGTACAGACCCGTCCCATCAGTGTATCCAAGCAACAATACGAGATTCGCGTCCCTTCTGGGGAGTTGGAAGAGATTCAGGAAGTGCTGAACTCGATTCTGCATTCCTGATTCGTTCAATAGAAGACGTGCCTTGGCGCATGAAGGAGTACCGATGAACCGGTACATAAGGGATTGACCGCACAGGGAGAGAGAGGAATCGACTTGCACGTATCGTTATGCTGCTGTCCTTCCTTCTTTTTTTGTTAGGACAAGATCGGACCGGTGATGCCGTGCCCTTGCGCCAGCACAGATTCAAGCATTCGCTCAGGCAATCTTTCGGTGATTGCGGCAGCATAGGGCGGTAATGATGCTGACCGCTGGTGGCTGCCCGTGCCGGCGGATTGTTTTGTTGTGGACGGATGAGACAAGCCCCGCGGCACCGTGCTGCTCGTAAGCGGTTTACCGCAGTCGTTCAGACTATTGAGGCATTAATGTGATGGGCTGAGTGTGCTGCGGATATCAAATCAACAGCTGGAGAGGTGTAGTTGTGTTCAAAGATATATTCCAGAAGAAACGGAAGTACGCTACCATACCTTCCGAGCGTGCAGTTCGTGGCGAAGGCCAGGAAACTGAGGAACGCCCAAAACGTGAAATACCCGAAGGGCTTATGAACAAGTGCAGCAAATGCGGCACGATTCAATATAGCAAGGAACTGGAGAAAAATTTGAAAGTTTGCCCTGCATGCGGCTACCATATGCGCTTGAACGCGATGGAGCGCATTGCCATGGTGCTCGATGAGACGGGGTTCGTGGAATACGATGCCGACATGGTATCGGTAGACCCGCTCGGCTTCCCGGGATACAGCACCAAACTGGAGCAGCAGCGGTTGAAGTCTGGGCTGAAGGAAGCGGTGATCACCGGCGAAGGCACCATCGAAGGACTGCCTGTCGTCGTTGCCGTCATGAGCTTTGATTTTTTTACAGGCAGCATGGGCTCGGTAGTGGGTGAAAAAATTACGCGTGCGATCGAGAAAGCGACGGAAAAACGTCTGCCGTTGATCATTTTCTCCACGTCCGGCGGTGCCCGGATGCAAGAAAGCATTCTCAGCTTGATGCAGATGGCGAAAACAAGCGCGGCGCTGTCACGCCTTGACGAACAGGGCGGATTATATATATCGGTCATTACGGACCCGACGACGGGTGGTGTATCCGCAAGCTTTGCGAGCCTGGGCGACATCATTATCGCAGAACCGGGAGCCGTCTTTGGTTTTGCGGGCCGAATCGTCATCGAGCAGACGATCCGCCAGAAGCTGCCGGATGATTTTCAGACTGCGGAGTTCAATCAGCAGCATGGACAGCTGGACCTGGTCGTTCATCGCAAGGAATTGCGGTCCACGCTGGGTAAACTGCTGGATATGCACAGTGAAAAGGGAGGGGTCTGAATGGCGGGTGAGTTGCCATATGAAGCGCCTCTGGTTGAGATGCGCAAAAAGATTGAAGAACTGATCCAGTTCGGCCAGGAGAAAGGCATCGATTTTACGGAGGAAATTGCCAGGCTGGAAGAGCGATATCAACGTTTGGAAGAGGAGATTTATTCCGGAATTACGGCTGCACAAAAAATGCATTTGGCGCGGCATCAGCAGCGTCCGACCGCTCTTGACCTGATTCAGCTTGTTTTCACCGATTTCATAGAATTGCATGGGGACCGCATGTTCGGCGACGATTTGGCCGTCGTAGGGGGCCTTGCCAGATTGAACGGACAAACGGTGACCGTGATCGGGCAACAGCGGGGGAAGGATACGAAAGACAACATCGCCCGTTTTTTCGGGAGCGCGCATCCGGAGGGATTCCGGAAAGGGCTGCGCCTGATGAAACAGGCGGACAAATTCGGCCGCCCAATTATTACGTTTATTGATACTAAAGGGGCGTATCCGGGTAATACTGCAGAAGAGAGAGGCCAATCCGAAGCCATTGCCCGCAACCTGCTGGAAATGGCCAAGTTGTCCGTGCCCGTCATCGTTGTGGTAATTGGCGAAGGCGGCAGCGGCGGTGCGCTGGCTTTTGCCGTGGGCAACCGCGTGCTGATGCTTGAGCATGCCATCTATTCCGCCATTTCTCCGAACGGCGCTGCGTCGATTCTGTGGAAGGACGCTTCCAAGGCAGATCAGGCGGCAGAGGCGATGAAAATTACCGCGAGCGACCTGCTCGACATGCAGGTGATTGAGGAGATCGTTCCCGAGCCGCGCGGAGGAGCCCATCGCAATTACGAAGAAACCGCGGAGGTTATTCGCGAAGCCATTGTTCGTCATTTGGGCGAAATCGGCAGCTGGAGCGGGGAGCAGCTTAGACAGGATCGTTATGAAAAATTCCGCAAAATCGGATCCGTTTCATTCGAAAAGCCAGCGGAAGCGGAGGCCTCCGAACCGCCCGTGGAAGCTGAACCGGTGAGAAATTTGTCGGGAAATGCGGAATGATGTGACGAAATTCCTATACAAATGCTCAAAAATGTAGTAAATTTAATAGTTGGAAAAAGAAAAAAACAGATAAAGAGAGACCTTTAAAATCGGAGGAAACCCAAAATGCGCAAAACGAAAATCGTTTGTACCATCGGACCATCCAGCGAATCGCTGGAGAACACGAAGAAATTGATTACGGCCGGCATGAATGTAGCCCGTCTGAACTTCTCCCACGGTGATTTCGATGAGCACGGCGGACGGATCAAAAACATTCGCCAAGCAAGCGAAGAATTGAACAAAACAGTAGCTATTCTGCTGGACACCAAAGGACCGGAAATTCGGACAGGTAAACTCGAAGTTGAATCGATCGATTTGGTTCAGGACGAGTACATCACGTTGACAACAGAAGAAATTCTGGGCAACAAAGATCGTATTTCCATTACGTATGCAGATCTCCCGAAAGATGTAGCGCCGGGATCTACCATTCTGATCGACGACGGTCTGATCGGACTTACCGTTGTGGAAGTACAAGGCACCGAGATCAAATGCCGCATCGTTAACGGCGGTACGATCAAAAGCAAAAAAGGTGTTAACGTTCCAGGCGTTGCCATTTCTCTGCCGGGTATTACGGAAAAAGATGCGAACGATATCGTATTCGGTATCGAACAAGGCGTCGATTTCATCGCGGCTTCTTTCGTGCGTAAAGCAAGCGACGTGCTGGAAATCCGCGAATTGTTGGAAAAACACAATGCAGGCCATATTCAAATCATCTCCAAAATCGAGAACCAACAAGGTGTCGACAACCTGGACGAAATCCTTGAAGTGTCCGACGGCCTGATGGTTGCCCGTGGAGACCTGGGTGTTGAAATTCCTGCGGAAGAAGTGCCATTGGTACAAAAACGCATGATCGAAAAATGTAACGTTGCTGGCAAACCGGTTATTACGGCAACACAAATGCTGGATTCCATGCAGCGCAACCCGCGTCCTACTCGTGCGGAAGCTTCCGACGTAGCGAACGCGATTTTCGACGGCACGGATGCCATCATGCTTTCGGGCGAAACGGCTGCCGGTAAATATCCGGTAGAATCCGTTCTGACGATGTCCCGCATCGCCGAAAAAGCGGAATCTGCGCTTCCTTACCAGGAGCTGTACCTGAAACAACGCGTGGCTCAACAAACGACGGTTACGGAAGCGATCAGCCAATCGGTTGCGCTGTCCGCTCAAGACCTGAACGCCAAAGCGATCATCACTTCCACGGAATCCGGCCATACGGCTCGCATGGTATCCAAATACCGTCCGGAAGCTCCGATCATCGCAGTAACAACGGAAGACAGAACTTCCCGCCGCCTGGCGCTTGCTTGGGGCGTTACGCCGGTGAAAGGCAGACGTTGCGATTCGACGGATTCCTTGTTCGAGAACGCAATCGAAGGCGGTCTGAAATCCGGCATTGTCAAAGAAGGAGATCTGGTTGTCATCACTGCGGGTGTACCTCTGGGCCGCTCCGGTTCCACCAACCTGATCAAAGTTAGCCAAATTCCAAACAACGCTTAATGGTTCGTTAGAACATCGAAGCAGCATGAAGCAATGGGGCGTTTTGCGCCCCATTGCTTTTTATTTCGAATCAAAGGAGGCAGGGACAATGCAGCATTCGGGCAATGGCAATTGGTACATGACAAAGCTCCGCGTTCGGTATCAGGAGAGCGACCAGATGGGGGTCGTGTACCATATGAACTACGTGAACTGGTTTGAGATCGGCAGGACCGAGACGATTCGCCAAATGGGGTATTCATATCGTAAAATAGAGGAGCAGGGGTTTCTGCTTCCCGTCACCGGATTGGATGTAAAATATCACAAGCCGGCCCGGTATGATGATGAAATCATGATTTTTACCCGAATTGCTGCGTTTAGCGGCTTGCGCCTGAATTACGAGTATGACGTGAGACGCATGACTTCAGACTCTCCCGGTCAGGCTGACGGCGAGCTGCGGGTATGGTCATCCGAGGAATCGCTTCCCGGAGAACGTTTGGTTACCGGTGCTACCCAGCACGTATGGGTGAACCGGGACTGGAAGCCGGTCAGGCTGGATAAGGCAGCCTCTGAGCTTTACAGCGCGCTTGAGAAAGTGTGGCTTTCAGGAAAGGGGTAATTCGCAATGCGAAGATGGATGTGGGGCATATTATTGATTGTTCCGGTCATCGAACTGTTTGGTTTTATTGTTATGAGCGACTGGATCGGGGCTGGAAAGACGCTGCTGCTCATGCTTCTCACGTCCTTGATCGGTATAGCCATGCTGCAATTTGAGGGACGGAAAGTGCTCTATGACGCAAGAGCAGAAATGGAGCGCGGACAGGTGCCCGGCCGAAAAATGGTGGATGGGCTGTTGGTGTTCGTTGGCGGTTTTCTTTTGCTGATTCCCGGTTTTGTTACGGATCTGATCGGGTTCACGCTTGTCTTTCCGATAACACGCGCCGTATACCGCTTGTTCTTCCTGGGGTGGCTTGAGAAAAAAATGAAAAACGGCAGCATCACATTTTACCGCCGACGGTGACATGAAGGTTGTCCGGAACTGGCGTATTCATTGAAAAGAGGCTTCGTGCTGCAGCATACGCTGCAAGCGATGCCTCTTTTGCGTTCAACGAACCTTCCCGTTGACAACGTAGTTGCGTAAATCACGAAATACGTTGGCCCGGTTGAAGGCATCAAGAATGACCAGACTGACCGGGCCGATGATCAGCCCAAGCACGCCAAACAGCTTGAGTCCGACAAACATGCCGACAAGGGTAGCGAGCGGGTCCAATCCCACGCTGCTGGCCAACACTTTCGGTTCGATCATCTGTCTGGCGACGAGCACGATCAAATAGATCACGGCGATGCCGATGCCCAGATAGGGATCGCCGTTCATAAGCAGATATGCCGCCCACGGAACCATGACCAGACCAACGCCGAGGTAAGGCAGCAGATCGACAAGTCCAATCATCAATGCAATGGTAAAGGCGGATTTGACCTGAAGGACGAGCAAACCGATCATCACGAACAGAGCCGTAATGGAAATCATGATGAGCTGGGCACGGACGTAACCGAACAAAGCCTTTCTCAAATCATTCCAGATGTCAACGATCGGTCTGCGAATGGCCGCAGGAACCCAGCGTGAAACGGTATCGCCATGTCTGGCCCAGTTCTTGCTGATGAAGAAGGCGGCCAGCAAAATGACAATGAAAACTGCGCCCATACTCGGCAAGGAGGTCAGGAAGTTTACGATGCCGTTGAAAAAACCGGTGACGAGATCCGTGACGGCTGTTCCGACCGTTTCCGTCGTTTTGCTGATATTGTTGTTGATGGTTTCCCGATAGTTGGGGTTATCTCTGTAAAAGCTGCTGATTTGCTCGATGAGGTTCTGGATCGTATCGCTTTGGGTCCAGCGAACCAATGCATCCCTGAGTTCGTCGATATGCAAGTCAAAGCTTGCCGTCAGCGAGATAACCTCCCGCACAATGCGGGTGACCGCGGCAGATAAGATGACCATTACGGCTCCGAAATAAAGAATGAGCGAAAAAGTCGCGGCCAGCCAGCGGGGAAAACGGACTTTCCTCTGAAGCACCGATACAAGCGGGTTCATGGCATAAGCGATGAGCCAGGCAATAAGGAAAGGGTACAAAAGCGGGAACAGCAGATAGATGGACACGGCAGCCAAGAGGGTCGCAATAATGACCCACAGGCCGCGGAGCAGTCGTTTCGCTACAATTCTGTCCACAATCACGTCTCCTTCCGAATGGGCAAGCATCAGACTTTCGTAGACTGCATGGGAGGCAAGAGAAAACGGAATACGAGGTTACCGATCGATCAGCTCCATTCTTTTCCTGCTTCCTAGAGTATGCCAGATCAGGAAGAAACATAGCAATGGGAAACGGAAGAATTCTCAGATTTGTATACGTACAATTAAATATAATCAATGTAAATCCTTCATGTTGTGTAATTGTGCGATGGCTATAGTCTAGTAGACCTAGGTATTTTTTTATATAATTTTAGAAAAAACATACATTCTAAAGCAAAGTTGTGATATTATACTTAAGTCTTAATTACTATATAGTAGGAGGAGAAAACATTGTTCGCAATGGGCTTGATTGCCGGTATATTCGGTATTATTGCATCGATTGTCGCTTTGATGATCGGAGGAATCGATGCGGCATTTTCCGAAAGCGGAACATCCAGCGTGACAGGGCTTGCAATTTCAGCACTTCTGTTCAGCATTTTAGGAATTGTAGGGGCAGCGTTCACCAAAAGCAAACCAAAGCTGGCTGGCTGGTTGATGCTTGTTAGTGGGGTTGCCGGGTTTATCAGTATTTCTATGTTCTACATATTATCAGGAGTACTCTTTATTGTAGCAGGGTTCATGGGGATCCTTAGTAAGAAGAAGGTCGTACAGGAAGCGCGCCCGAATTGAAGCTAACAAAAATTAGTTATATGCACTGAGCAAAAAGTCTCTGCCAACATGGACAGAGGCTTTTTGTTATGCTCCAATTTCCATGGGTTTTATCGGTTTGTTGGTTAGCGTTCAAATGGGAGCCATCCAAATGGATTTGGCAGCAGCAGTTAATATCAAGGATTTATGTTATATAATTCGGAATTTTTTAAAATAAAATCAGTGATTGCGCACCAAAAAAGCAGGAGACAAGAACCCGCAAATTCTAGTGTTTTTCATCTAGAAAACCACCTATAATCCGGCTAAAACAGGCCAAAACATATAGAAATACAATGGCACAACAAATACTGGAAGAACCTGTTGCATCAATGAAAAGAAACGATAAGACACATATTGAAACCGATTGCAACAGCCAAATGATTATCAGTGTGATAAAGAAGTTTAATGCCCTAATGATACTTGACGATGTTCACATAAACGACAAAATCCAGTATGATGTTATAAGGAAATGACGATTGACAGATAAGAATTGCGTAATTTGGAAATTTTACCAACTTATTTAATGTAAATGTTTTCAAAAGTTTGTTGATGCTTGGCCGTTGCCTGTGAACTCATGGATCGGAGATGTCTGATCTGAGCAGAACGACCTCATGCGCGAGAACCACTCCTGCCAGACCCGGTCTGGCTTCTCTGCAAGTACGACGATAGTTGTTTTTCTTATTTCGCTTATTAAAAGGAGAGATGTAATATGACAGCTACCAAAGGCTTGGAAGGCATCGTTGCGGCGACCTCTTCGATCAGTTCCATTGTGGACGGCGTGCTCACGTATCGCGGTTACAATATTGACGATTTGGCTGAGCATGCAAGCTTCGAAGAAGTGGCCTACCTGTTGTGGTTCGGCAAACTTCCAAACGCTAATGAACTGGAAACCCTGAAGAACAGCCTGAGCGAGTATGCGGCGATCCCCGACGAATTGATTGCGCAAATTCGGCTGTATCCAAAAAGCATGAACACGATGGCGGCACTTCGTTCCGCGATCTCGGCATTGGGCCTTTATGACAGTCAGGCAGACGAAATGACGGCCGAGGCCAATGAGAACAAGGCAGTCAAACTGCAAGCGCAATTGCCTACCATCGTTGCAGCGATAGCCCGTATACGTCAAGGCAAAGACCCCGTGTCTCCAAAAGAAGGCGCTTCCATTGCGGAAAACTTCTTGTATATGCTGACAGGCGAGGAGCCGTCCGAAACGGCTGTTAAAGCGTTCGACCAGGCACTCGTCCTTCATGCCGATCACGAGTTGAACGCGTCGACATTTGCTGCCCGCGTAACGGTAGCGACTTTGTCTGATATTTACTCCGGCGTTACTTCTGCCATCGGAGCGCTGAAAGGTCCGTTGCACGGCGGCGCGAACGAAGCGGTGATGAAGATGCTGAACGAAATCGGTACGCCGGATCGTTTGGAATCCTTCATTCAGGAGAAGCTCAACAACCGCGAGAAGATCATGGGTTTCGGACACCGCGTTTACAAAAACGGCGATCCACGGGCCAAACATCTGCAAAAGATGTCCAGAGAGCTCGGGGAGATGAACAACGATACTCGTCTTTACGAAATGTCCGTCAAAATCGAAGAGATGGTTACTGGCCAAAAGGGACTGAAACCAAACGTGGATTTCTATTCCGCATCAGTGTACACACAACTGGGCATCGATCACGAATTGTTCACGCCGATTTTTGCCATTAGCCGCGTATCGGGCTGGACAGCTCACATCTTGGAGCAGCTTTCCGATAACCGGATCATTCGTCCACGCGCGGAGTATACGGGACCTGCTGAGCAGAAGTACGTTGCGATTGGGTTTCGCTAATTGATGGAAAAACCAGTATAATAAACAACGATGAGGCGAAGGGGCTGCTCATACCGGGTTGAAGAGCCATGCATGGGCTCCCCTCCTTCAACATAAGTACAAGCACGGCATGTATATGCCGGGGATATTATTACACTTAGGGAGGAATTTGTGACCATGAAATTAGAAAAATTTGCTCATCCAACTGAAGGAGAAAAAATTCAGATTGATAACGGCGCATTGCAAGTGCCTAATAACCCGATTATTCCATTCATCGAAGGCGACGGCACGGGCCGTGACATCTGGAAAGCGTCCAAGCGCGTTCTGGATGCGGCTGTGGACAAAGCTTACGGCGGCAGCAAAAAGATTGCATGGTACGAAGTATTTGCCGGAGAGAAAGCATTCAATACATACGGAGAATGGCTTCCAAACGATACACTTGAAGCAATCCGTGAGTACATTGTAGCGATCAAAGGACCTCTGACAACACCGATCGGCGGCGGCATCCGTTCCCTGAACGTTGCGCTGCGTCAGGAACTCGACCTGTATGTTTGCCTGCGTCCTGTACGTTACTTCAACGGCGTTCCATCCCCGGTAAAGCGTCCTGACCTGGTAGATATGGTCATTTTCCGCGAAAACACCGAGGACATCTACGCAGGAATCGAGTATGCGGAAGGTTCCGAAGAAGTGAAAAAAGTGATCCAGTTCCTGCAGCAGGAAATGGGCGTCAACAAAATCCGTTTCCCTGAAACTTCCGGGATCGGCATCAAGCCTGTATCTTCCGAAGGCTCCAAACGTTTGGTACGTGCGGCAGTGCAATACGCCATCGACCACAACCGCAAGAGCGTAACGTTGGTACACAAAGGCAACATCATGAAATTCACCGAAGGTGCTTTCAAAAACTGGGGATACGAAGTAGCTGAAGAGGAATTCGGCGATAAAGTGTTCACTTGGGCTCAATACGACAAAATCAAGGATGAGCAAGGCACGGATGCTGCAAACGCAGCGCAAAAAGCGGCAGAAGATGCAGGCAAAATCATCATCAAAGATGCCATCGCCGACATCGCTTTGCAGCAAGTCCTGACTCGCCCAGCCGAGTTTGACGTCATTGCGACATTGAACCTGAACGGTGACTACCTGTCCGATGCACTGGCTGCGCAAGTTGGCGGAATCGGTATTGCTCCGGGCGCAAACATCAACTATGTGACTGGCCACGCGATCTTCGAAGCAACTCACGGTACTGCACCGAAGTATGCGGACAAAGACGTGGTAAACCCAGGCTCGGTTATTTTGTCCGGCGTGATGCTGCTTGAGCATCTTGGCTGGCAAGAAGCGGCTGACCTCATTTACAAAGGCATGGAAACTGCCATCAACAACAAAACGGTTACTTATGACTTTGCACGTTTGATGGAAGGCGCAACCGAAGTGAAATGCTCCGAGTTTGCCGACCAAATCATTAATAACCTGTAAAGGGAGACGATCACGTTGACGATCCAGCGCAAAAAAATCACCGTTGTCGGCGCCGGGTTTACCGGAGCCACGACCGCTCTGATGCTTGCCCAAAAAGAACTTGGGGACGTCGTACTGGTAGATATTCCGCAATTGGAGAACCCGACAAAAGGCAAAGCGCTTGACATGTTGGAAGCGAGTCCGGTTCAAGGGTTTGACAGCAATATCATCGGTACTTCCAGCTATGAGGATGCTGCTGGTTCCGATATCGTCATCATCACGGCCGGCATTGCCCGCAAACCGGGCATGAGCCGCGATGATCTGGTCAACACGAATGCAGGCATCGTAAAGTCCGTTTGTGAAAATGTGAAGGTGCATTGCCCTGATTCCATTGTCATCATTTTGAGCAATCCGGTAGATGCGATGACCTACGCGGCGTACCAGACTTTAGGTTTCCCGAAAAACCGGGTTATCGGCCAATCCGGCGTGCTTGATACGGCCCGTTACTGCACATTTATCGCTCAGGAGCTGAATGTATCGGTAGAAGACGTTCGCGGTTTCGTCCTTGGCGGACATGGAGATGACATGGTGCCTCTGGTGAGATATTCCAGCGTCGGCGGCATTCCGATCGATACGTTGATTCCTGCGGACCGCATCGAAGCGATCGTTCAGCGCACGCGCGTGGGCGGCGGCGAAATCGTCAATCTGCTGGGCAACGGCAGCGCCTATTACGCCCCGGCAGCCTCTCTCGTGCAGATGGCCGAGGCGATTTTGAAGGATAAGAAACGAATAATTCCGGTTATTGCATACTTGGAAGGCGAGTACGGCTACAATGATTTGTTCTTGGGCGTACCAACCATCCTGGGCGGCGACGGCATTGAAAAGGTGTTTGAACTGGAGTTGACGGAAGACGAGAAAGCGGCTTTGGACAAATCCGCCGAAGCTGTTCGCAATGTCATTTCAGTCGTGAACCTTTAAATTTGAACATTTCCCAAACAGCAATCAAGAAACCTTCGGAGATTCCGGAGGTTTTCTTTTCTTTGGATAACTTCACCAGTATAATGGGATGTGATGAATAGCACACATTGCTTATTGAGGAGGATGAAGGGTTTGGGTATGGTGATGTATTTGCTCCATATTGTCGGAGCGCTGTCTATGGGGTTCTATTTAATCTTGCCGTTTGTGGTTGGTAAAATTCGCACGCTGAGCTCTGCTGCGCAGGAGGGAACGTTCACAACACTCCGTTCGCTGAACAAAGTGGCTCAATATGGTCTGATCATTCAACTGCTTACCGGGGGTTACCTCATGACCAAAGGGGAGTACTCCCATCTATGGATGACCATTGTTGTTCTTTTGCTGCTGGCCATTGCGGCGATCGGTGGCATTATGGGCAAACCGCTGCGACTCGCGGCAGAAGGCGCGAGGAGCAATCAGGATGTCCGTTCGTACCAGAGCAAAATCAGTACATTCAGCGCATTGCTGGCCGTGTTTTTGCTCGTCATGGTTTATCTGATGGTAAACCCCGGCGTGATCTAAGCCGTCTTACGGCTTGAGGAATGTAGGATTCGAGCGAAGATTGAAGCGTTTGCATCATGCTGGTAACTCAGGGCCAGGACAAGCTGTCCTGCTCAAAAGTGGATTTCAAAAGGAAACGCAAAAAAAACAAGACAGCCTTTACTCTGTCTTGTTTTTTTGCGTTGTTCGGACAGTGCTCAGCATCCTGGAGATCATAACGACAGGTTGTTGTCCACCCTTATTCCGAATTCATCGTTCTTTCAGGCAGGGTTTGCCGTAAAAGCAAAGACGGTGTTGCGTCCGTTCCGTTTGGATTGATATAACGCATGATCGGCATCACGCAGCAGCGATTCCAGCGAATCCGATGGATTATGGCAGGACGTTATGCCGAAGCTGGACGTAATGGTGATGTTTGTCCCATCCCACTCCATAGGGTGTTCCAGCAAAGCCATGCGCAGTTGTTCGGCCAGTTGTTTGCCTTCCGCCAGCGTCATCTCGGGGAGGGCAATGACAAATTCTTCGCCGCCGTAACGCGCAAACAGCATATCCTGTCCGAGGTAACGGTTGCAGATTGAAACGACGTGCACGATCGCTTTGTCGCCTGTCTCATGTCCGTAGGTGTCGTTGATCCGTTTAAAATGATCGATATCGAACAAAATCAAGGATAGGGGCTGCCCATTCGCTAAAGCGTTCGTGAGCAGTTTTCGCGCATGATGCAGAAATTGGGTTCGATTGTATATTTTGGTCAACCCGTCGAAATAGGCAAGCTGCTTCAGCTGTTCCTGCAAAAAGCGCTGTTCGGTGATGTCAATGAGCATGATGAGGCTGCCCACGGTCTGACCGCCCTTATTGTGGACATAAGACGTACGGACCTGATAACAGACCGTTTGACCGTGCAGTTGCCAATACAAGTCCTGCTGCAGCCCCTCTTTGTCATTACCGAGCGGGAAAGGGTTCCCAGACAGGTTGATCCAAATGTCATCCATTTTTTGACCGATCATGCCCATGTCGAGCTCAGGCAGCATAAGCTGCAAGGCTTTGTTGTAATCGACCAGCCGATTGGAGCTATCCAGCACGATAACGCCCTCTCGCATGCTTTCGAAGATGCTGTCTTTGGCGATCGGTACGATCGTCAGGAGACGGGATGACAGGATCGCCCAGATATACATGGCAGAGGTAATACACATCAGAACGGGCACAGGGTCCATGCCGCCGGGAGTCAGCCCGAGCAAGTACACAAAAGCCCCGACCATCGGGATCAATTGGGAAGTAATCAGCGTAAACAGCTGCCGGCGATACGTTTCTTTGGTGTGTCTCCATTGGGCAATCAGGATGAGGCAGGCGCACAGCAGGCAGGAAAAGGTGAAGGCGCCGTGAACGACATACCATTGTCCTGCGGCGATTTCCATGACGGGCACGGTGCTGTTTTCACGCAGCCACACTTTTTTGTAAAACAGATGATGAACATCGTTCGTGGCCACCATAATCAACGTTACGGAAGGGATTACGAACAATGCGGTTATCATTTTGCGGGACAGGAACCTGCCCGTATATTGAATCATGAGCAGCAGGCCGAGGGAGGCCGAGAAAGGCATGCCCATATATTCCACGACCGTCCAAAATTTCATCTGTTCCAGCGTATTGCTGGCCAGTCCGATGGCGTAACCAAAGGCGTAGACCGATAGTGCCGCCGTGTAGAGAATAAACGTTTTTGCGCTGGGAATCTCCGCTCTGCGAAAATAGGTATACAGGCACAAAAACACGTTAAGGACAGCAGAAGTTGTTACCAGGGTTATATAAGCATTAATGTGCGATTCTTCCATGTTCACTTCCCCTGTTCTTCGATCAGTGTTTTAAGAAGCCTTATGAATAAGCTTTGGACAGCCATGCATAATGTACATTGTACATCAGCCCATCCGGCTTGTGGAATACAAATCGTGACTTAAGCTTTCTTTTTTGGATCGAAATGTGTATATTTCGACTCGCTTTCGATGTAAACCCCGCGGGAGGTTGTTATTTGTCGTTTAATTCATGAGCAGAGTGGTAATAAAATGATGAGCCGACAGGCTATTTGATTGGTGAAATGGACCTTGGAAAGGAATAATATGCAGGGTTCATGCCATCCTACACATGGAGACGTGCAAGAACACCATTTTGAAGGGAGAATGCGAGATGTCAACGACAACCCCATCCAAACAAACGCTGCCGCCACAGCATCAAAATCAGCAGCCAGGCATTGAATCGAAAATGAATCCCAAACCGGAATTCGAGAAGACGAAATATAAGGCGGCCGATAAACTGCTGGACAAGGTAGCTTTAATTACCGGAGGAGACAGCGGCATTGGACGTGCAGTGGCCGTCACTTATGCGAAGGAAGGCGCCGATGTTGCCATCGTGTACCTGAATGAGCATCAGGATGCCGAGGAGACGAAACGCCAGGTGGAGCAGGAAGGACGCAAATGCATTCTGATTGCCGGCGATATCGGCGATGTGTCCTTTGCCAAAAAAGCGGTGGAACAGACGGTCAAGGAACTGGGCAAGCTGGACATCGTTGTGAACAACGCGGCCGAACAGCACCCGCAGCAAAACATTGAAGACATTACGCCGGAACAGCTGGAGCGCACGTTTCGCACCAATATTTTCGGCATGTTTTATTTGACGCAGGCGGCGATGCCGCACTTGAAAAAAGGCAGCTCGATCATTAACACGACATCGATTACGGCCTATCGGGGCAACCCGACGCTCATCGACTACTCCTCGACCAAAGGGGCCATCACTTCGTTCACGCGGTCATTGTCCATGAATGTGGTGGAGAAAGGGATTCGGGTAAATGCGGTAGCACCAGGTCCGATCTGGACACCGTTGATTCCGTCCACGTTCGATGCGCAAAAAGTCAGCGAATTTGGATCGACGCAGCCGATGAAGAGACCGGGCCAGCCGGAAGAGCTCGCTCCTGCTTATGTTTATCTTGCTTCAGACGATTCTTCATACGTCAGCGGGCAAGTCATGCATATTAATGGCGGCGAAGTCGTGAATGGATAGAAACAAGGGTATGATGAAGACGCACTGTGCCGGCTTGTCGGGCAGTGCGTTTTTTATTTTGAACAGGATGAAGGCGTGATCGAACAAAAATAGTTATTTCCTATTTTACATAATCAGCGATTTTAACGGACTTGTACATGATATAGTTGAATTGATCTGTACTCGTATGAATCCGAACAAGCCCTGTGATATGATGTAGTGAACGTTTTATACATACAGGGGGGAACAACGTTGAAAATCAGCAAACAGTATGCGCCGCATTATATCTGGGGAACGAATTGCGATGGATGGCACCTTATGCAGCATGAGGGATTAAGCATCATTCATGAACGGATGCCTGCCCATACGGCGGAGGTTCGCCATGTTCATAACATCAGCCGCCAATTTTTCTTTGTGCTGAGCGGAGAAGCCTGCATGGAGCTTGATGGTGAAGACATGATCCTGGAGGCACAGGAAGGCATTGAAATCCCGCCGGGCAAGCCTCATCAAATGCAGAATCGAAGCAGCGAAGACGTGGAATTTCTGGTTATTTCCATGCCGGGCACGCGGGGGGACCGCATCGAACTCGCTGCTGACCAGACGGATTCATTGAATTGATTATATAACCAAAGGAAGAGATCCATGAGAACGTTTCGCAACCGGCTTTCCATCATCATGATGGCCCTCATCGGCGTGTCCGTCATCGTGGCGGGAATCACGATGGGCAGAGTATTCAAAACAACGCATATCGAAGTATTGGAGCAAACGATGATCCGCGAGATCAATTTGCTTAAAGCTACGTTTCCTTTTCATGATGCAACCGATCCTTCATCGCTCGCCACCCAAAAGTACTACTCGGAAAGGGCGTCGGAGCTGGAACGTCTGACGGATTCCCGCGTCACGTTTATCAATAAGGATGGCGTTGTGATCGGCGATTCGGAAAGTGATCCGGGGACGATGGATAACCACTTAAACCGGGAAGAAATCAAGGGAGCCGCAGAAACGGGATACGGGAGGTCCATTCGATACAGCGAAACATTGGGCGAAGACATGCTGTATGTGGCGTTACCCGTGAATTCCGCGCAAAGCGACATGATCGAAATGCCGAACGGCAAATTCGACGGATTCATTCGCTTGTCCATGAGCCTTGAGGCTGTCAATCAGGGACTGCAGCGGGGATGGATCATCATGTTCATTGCTTTGGGCGTGTTGTTCGTCGTTGTTGCGCTGGTCAGCTATCGGGTAGCTCGTGGGCTGACGTCCCCGATTGAGCATATTACCAAGGTGGCCCATCGGATCAGCAAGCTGGACTACGATGCGAGAGTTAAAGTAACCCGCCGGGACGAGATTGGCCAGCTTGGTTTGGCCATTAACGGCATGGCCGACAGCCTGCAAACGCAGCTGAAAACGATCCGGGATAACGAGGCGCTGCTGCAAAGCGTTCTGGCTAACATGACCGGGGGCATCATTATGATCGATGCAGGCCAGTCGATAGCGCTTGTGAATCGCGAAGCGGAGCGCATGCTCGGCATTCAGGCCGCGCGCGTGACGGGCAAACCTTATACGGAGCTCAAGCGGCATTACGAGCTGACTCACACGATCGAGGAAAGCGTTGAACTGCGCGAACGGATGTCGGAGGAAGTGAGCATTTATAATCCTGAACAGCATCTGCTGCGCATCGACGGGGTGACGATGTCCGAAAATGACGGAGGATACCGCGGCATGCTTTTCCTGCTGCAGGACGTTACCGCCATCCGGCGGCTGGAAAAAATGCGGAGCGAATTCGTAGCCAACGTCTCGCATGAGCTGAAAACGCCTGTCGCCGCGGTGAAAGGATTTGCAGAAACGCTGCTAAGCGGCGGGGTTCAGGACAAGGAGACGGAGCGTTCCTTTTTGCAGATCATTTACGATGAAGGAGACCGGTTGAACCGTTTGATCGGAGACATTCTCGAGTTGTCCAAAATCGAATCCAAACGGGCTCCGCTGGAGTGTTCTCCGGTCCATGTCCATTCCTTCTTGGAGATGGTGCTGGAAACCTTGTCGAAGGTGGCCGAGAAAAAGCAGATCCGTTTGCAGATGATCGTACCCGAGGAATTGTACATCGAAGCCGACGAAGACAAGATGAAACAGATTTTCATCAATCTGCTGTCCAATGGCATCAACTACACGCCTGAGGGCGGACGGGTCAAAGTACAGGTTACCGTTGAAAACGACGGGGAGCGGGAAGAGGTCGTCTTTGCGGTGTCCGATACGGGGATCGGCATCCCCAAAAAGGATTTGCCGCGCATTTTCGAACGGTTTTACCGGGTCGATAAAGGACGTTCCCGCAATTCGGGCGGCACGGGCCTTGGTTTGTCCATCGTTAAACATCTCGTGGAATTGCATCATGGCAAACTGTCCGTAGAGAGCGAGCTTGGCATGGGATCCACGTTCCGTGTCATCCTTCCATTAATTCAGGAAGAAACGGTGTAGCTCGTTTGGAAGCGAAATGTAAAAAGGATGTGCTCACTTTACACAGCGTTAACAAAAGGGTGCTATGATTAAAAAAGTGTTGTGGCAACAGACAACCTATAAGGAGAGAAGGGGTATCATGGCACAGCGTTTGCTCGTTATCGAAGATGAACCTACATTATCAAGATTGCTTACGTACAACCTGACGCAGGAAGGTTATGACGTGACGGCCGAAGATCACGGCTCGGCGGGATATGACCGCGCGGTATCGCAGGAATTCGATCTGATTTTGCTTGATTTGATGCTGCCGGGAATGAATGGCCTGGACATCCTGAACAAGCTCAGATCCCAAGGCGTAACCACGCCGGTGATCATTTTGACGGCCAAGAACGGAGAAGCGGAAGTCGTGCAAGGGTTGAAATCCGGCGCAGACGACTACATCACGAAGCCGTTCGGGGTTTCCGAACTGCTTGCCAGGGTGGACGCCGTACTCCGCAGATCTTCAAGCGGCGAGGACTTGCCGCAGCAGGAGGATAAAGACGGGTCGCGCATCGTGCTCGGCGAGTTGGAAATCTACCCTTTAAAATACGAGGTAACGCTGGGCGGCCAATCCATCAGCTTGCGTCCCAAAGAATTCGAAGTATTGCTCTATCTGGCGAAAAAGCCGGGCGTGGTGCTTACCCGCGACGATTTGATGAATGCAGTCTGGGGCTTCGATTATATCGGCGGGCAGCGGACGGTCGACGTTCACGTCAGTTCATTGCGCAAAAAACTCGAGCTCGATCCCGAATCGGTGCATATCGATTCCATTCGTGGCGTGGGCTATAAATTGGTTGTCAAAAGAAAAACTCCCCATCATTCGAGCTGACAATGATTGGGGAGTTTTATTTTGTCACAATATTTTTACGTTCCATTCACAAAAAGAAAAAGCTTCCTTTACTCAGAAGGGGTAGCATGATACTGTCTGAGTAATACTTAGGTCCTATTAATAGACTTATGAAGCAGCTCATACGTAAAGGAGATTGAGCATTTATGCCTATGTTGCTTGAAGCGAGGCCTGAGCAAGCCGAGGATGCAGCGCTTGTGCGGGAATCTGTAACCGCAAGTGCCGATGTTGTTGCCGACGTTCCGAAGGAACAGCCGGAATCCGGTCCGAAGAAGCGCTTGTTGATCCGGGACTATTGCCGTCAAGTCCCTATAGTCGGAATACATACCACCTGCGGCGAAGCAGCTAACATGTTGAACCATGACAAGGACAATCCCTGCATTCTATTGTGCGACGACCTTATGCAGCCTGTAGGCATGGTGATGAGAGAAACGTTATATCGCCTATTGAACGGCCGTTTTGCCGCCGATCTGTTCTACGACAAACCGCTGATGAAAGTAGCCGATTCTTCTCCTGTCATCGTCGATGTGCATGCCGATGCCAAACACATGATCGATATTGCGCTTTCGCGCACGGAGCAGCATTTCTACGACTGCCTGATCGTCACCGAAGAAGACCGATTGGTCGGCGTGTTGACGGTGAGGGACGTGATGACCCTTTCCCGAAACTTGCAGCACAAGGCCAGCGAAGAACGAACGGCCACGATCACGGAGAGCCGGCAGGAAATGTCCCGGATTCACGAATCGATTACCGGACTTGTTCTAGGCGCCAGCCAGACCCAGAAGGAAGCTAAACGGATCCTCTCGTTGTCGGAGCAAGGGGAGCAGAGCCTGATGCAGGTCGAAGCTTCCTATCACCGGGTGAATCGGCACATGCTCGCACAGCGTGAACATGCCGAAGACATGCTGGCATCGATTGAGACAGGCTCCAGCATGGCCGGATCGATCCGGTCGCTGGCAGACCAAAGCGGGCTTCTGGCGATGAATGCTTCGATTGAAGCGGCGCATGCCGGGGAATACGGACGCGGTTTCCAAGTGGTCGCCAGTGAAATCCGGGCTTTGGCCAAGCAAACCCGCGAGGTGGCGCAGAACATGTCGGGATTGCTTGAAGGCATCGGCGAATTGACCCGGCAGACCGTTGAGCTGGTGCGCGCAAGCGCGGCCGAGATCGAGGGCAGCTTGGGCTATGTTACGGAAGGGGAGACCGCTTTCAGGGAATTGAACAACGCGGTTTCGGGAATGTCCCGGATTGCGGAAGAGATCGGCGAGGAAGGCAAGCGGTCGGGAGAAGTCGCGGATTATATCCGAAACAAATTAAATGACATGGTTTCCGGGAATACCCCGGCCTAGCCTGCTCAGGCATCGTTTCGCATCATGATGGCGCAGCATCATGGTCGTGAAAGGATGTCTTTTTACATTCCGTTAACATGAAAATGATACTGGTTTTACAATCAAAAGGTAGGATGTTAAAGATGGCCGGACATGTTGGATTGGCATTAATGGGCCCGGTCTCAACGTAAGGGACAGCAGCTTGCCCCTGAAACGAAGGAGAAGTGAACATCCATGAAGGATCTCATTCATATCGAAGGACTGAACCTGTACTATGATACGCATCACGCGCTTAAAAATATATCGATGGATTTGCCGGAGCGGACCGTCACCGCATTCATCGGGCCGTCAGGCTGCGGCAAATCCACATTGCTGCGCACGCTGAATCGCATGAACGACATGATTCCAGGCGTGCGCGTGGAAGGACAAGTGCTGCTGGACGGATCGGATATCTACGGCAACGAGATTGAAGTGGAGACGCTGCGTAAACGTGTGGGCATGGTCTTTCAGCAACCGAACCCTTTCCCGAAATCCATTTATGACAATGTCGCTTACGGACCGCGACTTCATGGGGTCACGCAAAAGGCCGAGCTGGATCAGATCGTGGAACAAAGCCTTGCTCACGCAGCCCTGTGGGACGAAGTGAAGGACGTGCTTAAAAAGTCCGCGCTCAGTCTGTCGGGCGGGCAGCAGCAGCGTCTCTGCATAGCGCGCGCGCTTGCCGTGCAGCCGGACGTGCTGCTGATGGACGAGGCGACTTCGGCGCTGGATCCGATTTCCACGCTGAAGATCGAGGAGTTGGTCAAGGAGCTGCACACCAAATTCACGATCGTCATGGTCACGCACAACATGCATCAGGCCGCGCGCGTGTCCGGACGCACGGTGTTCTTCCTGAATGGCGAAGTCGTTGAGGCTGCGGATACGGAGACGCTGTTCTCCACGCCGCAGGACTCCCGGACCGAGGATTATATATCCGGAAGGTTCGGTTAAGAAAACAATGGATCCCGGCTATGCCGGAGATGATGGACAAGGGGGCAATCTAACCATGATTCGCAGAAAAGAATTCGACCAGGAGCTTGAAGAACTGCGCGTACTGCTTCGGCAAATGGGTGAGCATGTCGGATCGGCACTGGACGGTGCCATTGAAAGTTTGCAAACGATGGATGCAGAAAAAGCGCAGGTCATCATCAAAAACGATGCGAATTTGAATGCCCTTGAAGACAAAATTATGGAGCTCGGCTCCAAGCTGATCATTACGCAGCAACCTGTGGCGAAAGATTTGCGCCGCATTATCGTGGCCTTCAAAATTTCGAGCGATCTGGAACGCATGGGCGATCTCGCGCTGGATATTGCCAAAGTCACGCTCCGCATGGAAGGACAGACATTGATCAAACCGCTGGTGGATATTCCGCGCATGGCTGAAATCGTGAAAGGTATGATCGACGAGTCCATTGAGTCGTTTCTGAAGGAAAATACCGATCTGGCCTACAAAATGGCGCAGACGGACGATCAGGTGGACCAGCTTTACAGCAGCATGATTCGCGATCTGTACGAATTCACGACAGATCATCCGAACCATGGTTCGCAGGCTATGCTGCTCATGATGGTTGGACGTTACATCGAACGGATTGGCGATCACGCAACCAACATTGGCGAGAGCACGGTATATCTGGTCACGGGCAAACGCCCGGATTTGAATCAATAAGTCGATGAACGAATTGGAATTGGGGAATCGTTTCATCGCATCGCAATTGTATCGGTAATAAGTGATCTTCGCGAAACAAAGAGGGACTTTCTTCCGGTGGCCTGCACGACAGGCGACAGGGAGAGGGTTCTTTTTTTGCAAATATGGAATGTGGCGCGAAAAAGATGCGGAATCTTTTTTGTTGTGGAAGTGGTGTATGTTATCATGGAGAAAGATGAAAATTGCTGGGTTTGACCCTGATACGCGAGGTGCTGGAATGGACAAGTTGATTCTTATAGATGGAAATAGCATTATATATCGGGCGTTTTTCGCGATGCCGCCGCTGACCAATTCCAAGGGCTTGCATACCAATGCGGTATACGGTTTCACCACGATGCTGCTGCGGTTGCTGGAAGAGCATAAACCGACCCACATGATGGTGGCATTCGATGCGGGCAAGATTACGTTCCGCCATGAGGGATATCAGGAATACAAAGGCGGACGCGAAAAAACGCCGCCGGAGCTGTCGGAGCAATTTCCGGCCCTGAAGGAGCTGCTGCAAGGATTGGGCATCCCTCAATTTGAGATTGAGGGTTATGAGGCCGACGACATCATCGGCACGTTAACCAAACGCGCGGACGACGCGGGCAAACAAGTGCTCGTCGTTACCGGAGACAAAGACATGCTGCAGCTCGCTTCCGAGAACGTAAACATCGCGCTTACGCGCAAAGGCGTCACCGAGATCGAATTGTACGACCCTGCCCAGATTCGGGAGCGCTACGGATTGACGCCGCTGCAAATCATCGATCTCAAAGGGCTGATGGGCGATGCTTCCGATAACATTCCGGGCATTCCGGGCGTAGGGGAGAAGACGGCGCTGAAGCTGCTTCACCAGTTCGGTTCGGTCGAGGAAGTGCTGGCCGGAACGGGCGAACTCAAAGGGAAAATGAAAGAAAAGATCGAGGCTCACGCGGAGGATGCGCGGATGAGCAAACGGCTCGCGACCATTTACCGCGAGGTTCCGCTCGAGAAGACGTGGGAAGAGATGCAATTTGACGGCCTGAAGGAAGAGCAGGCCGGTCCGGCTCTCGCGAAGCTTGAATTCAAATCGCTGCTGGAGCGCTTGTCCTTTAGCGGAACGGCAGGCTCGGCGCAGGAGCAGGTTCCTGCCGTAGAAATTGAAGCCATCATTGCAACCGAAGATACGATAGGCCAGCGTTTTGCGGAGATGGAGACGATCGACATTTTGCATGTCGAAACGCATGGCGACAATCCCCATGTGGCCGAATTGATCGGCATGGCCGTCGGTTCGGGTTCGGCGTATGTCTTTTTGTCCCCGGAGCTGCTTCGCTCTCAGGCGGCTGCTCCGGTGAGGGAATGGCTGGCCAGCCCCGATCAGCCGAAGCGTGGATACGATCTTCACAAGGTGGATCTGGCATTGCACGCCCATGGCGTGGAATTTGCCGGAGCGGCTTTTGACGTGCAGCTCGCCGCTTATTTGCTGGATCCGACGGAAGCCAATCAGACGCTGAGCGGCTTGACGGCGAAATATGGTCTCCCTTCCCTGGCTGAGGATGAGGCCGTTATGGGCAAGGGTGCCAAGTATAAGGTACCGGAGACGGAGATTCTGGCCGATTTTGTATGTCGTAAAGCCGCGGCAGCGGCAGCCATCGTTCCGCTTCAGGAGCAGGCGCTGGAAAAGGACGAAATGAACGCCCTGTTCCATGAGATGGAGATGCCGTTGTCGCGCATATTGGCCGACATGGAAAAGCAAGGCATCAAGGCTAACGTTGCCGATTTGCAGGCTTTGGGCCGCGAGTTCGAGGAGCAGATCGCCAAGCTGATGGCTGACATTTACCGATTGGCCGGTACTGAATTCAACCTGAATTCGCCGAAACAGCTGGGTGAAATTTTGTTCGATAAATTGGGCTTGCCTGTCGTGAAAAAAACGAAGACCGGTTATTCCACCGATGCCGAGGTGCTCGAAAAGCTGGCGCCGTACAACGATGTGGTGCAATTGATTTTGCAATACCGCCAATTGGCCAAGCTGCAGTCCACGTACGTGGAAGGCTTGCTCAAGGAAATTTCGGAGAAGGACGGCAAGGTGCACACGTATTACCGGCAAACGATTGCGGCAACCGGGCGCCTCAGCAGCCAGTTCCCGAATTTGCAGAACATTCCGATCCGTATGGAGGAAGGCCGGAAAATCCGCAAGGTGTTTGTGCCGTCCGAGCCCGGATGGTCCATTCTGGCGGCGGATTACTCACAAATCGAGCTGCGGGTGCTTGCTCACATTTCGGACGACGAGCGCCTGAAGGAAGCGTTCCTGCACGATATGGACATCCATACCAAGACGGCATCGGACGTTTTCGGCGTCAAACCGGAGGACGTGGACAGCAATATGCGCCGCTCTGCCAAAGCGGTCAACTTCGGTATCGTTTATGGGATCAGCGATTACGGACTCTCCCAAAACCTGAACATTACCCGCAAGGAAGCGGCGCAGTTCATCGACCAATATTTTGACGTGTTCCAGGGGGTGCGCCGTTATATGGACGATATCGTGAAGGAAGCGCGCCAGAACGGTTATGTCAAAACGCTCCTGGAACGCCGGCGTTATTTGCCGGAGATCAATGCGAGCAATTTCAACCTGCGTTCCTTTGCCGAACGCACGGCGATGAATACGCCGATCCAGGGTACGGCTGCGGACATCATCAAGCTGGCCATGGTTCAGATGGACGAAGCGCTTCGTACGCGTCATTTGAAGAGCCGCATGCTGCTTCAAGTACATGACGAGCTTGTGTTCGAAGTGCCGGCGGACGAACTGGAACAAATGAAGGAACTGGTGCCTGCGGTGATGGAACAAGCGCTGAAGCTGTCCGTGCCGCTTAAGGCGGAAGTCAGCTATGGAGACAACTGGTACGAGGCGAAATAGATTGGGTTTGCTTTGATATCCGATATATGGAATTCCTTTTGCACAAGGTTTCGGCACAAGAAGGGTCCCGTTTCGCCTTTTCTTCCGTTATAATAGAGACGAGGTGAATAACACTATGCCGGAATTGCCGGAAGTCGAAACTGTCAAAAGAACGTTGAATCAATTGATCGTCGGCAAAACGATCGATCATGTTACCGTGAATCTGCCGCGAATCATTCAGCGGCCTGATGATATACATGCATTTGCTTTGGAACTTGCGGGGCATACCGTGGTCGGCGTGGAGCGCAGGGGCAAGTTTTTGCGGATTTTGCTGGACGGGCTTGTGCTGGTGTCCCATTTGCGCATGGAAGGGCGGTACGGCCTGTACAAGCAGCATGAAGAGGTGGAAAAACACACACACGTAATTTTCCATTTCACCGACGGCACGGAATTGCGCTACAAGGACGTGCGCCAGTTCGGTACGATGCACCTGTTTAAAGCAGGCGAAGAGCTTGTATCGAAACCGCTGCTGAAGCTGGGGCTCGAACCGCTCGATCCGGCGTTTACGTTGGATGCGTTCCGGGAAGCCGTTGGCAAACGGACAACGAAGATCAAGGCCGTACTGCTAAATCAGGCATATGTCGTGGGCATCGGGAATATTTATGTGGACGAGGCCTTGTTCCGGGCGGGCATCCATCCCGAAACGATTGCCAGGACATTGAGCGAAGCCCAGCTCGCCAGATTGCATGAAGCGATTGTGGTGACGCTGCGGGATGCCGTCGATGCAGGCGGTTCCTCCATCAAATCGTACGTCAACGGACAAGGCGAGATGGGAATGTTTCAGCATCAGTTGAAAATTTACGGTCGCAAGTCCGAGCCGTGTACCGTGTGCGGCACCTTGATTGAAAAAAGCGTGGTCGGCGGCAGGGGCACGCATTATTGTCCGACATGCCAGCCGTCAGAATAAGCTGAGCCAAGCGTCAGGATCAATGAAATCATCCCATCGTAGCACCCATGGACTCCTCTCTCCATATACTGATATGGCAGAAATAAGCGGGCGAATACCTACTTCCGGGTAGGTGGATGTGATCCGCACAGGGGAGGAATCCGGGGTGCTGCCTCATTTTATTTCGTTGTTCGTGCTGGCCTTCGCGGTGAGTCTGGATGGTTTTGGAGTCGGAATTACATATGGATTGCGCAGGACCAAGATCCCGCTCTTATCCATTGCCGTCATTTCGTTGTGTTCGGGATTGGTCATTGCCGTATCGATGCAGGTCGGCGTGCTATTATCCCGTTTTGTGTCTCCGGACGTGGCTTCCGTTGTCGGCGCGGTCATTCTGATCGGCATTGGCGGCTGGTCGCTCCTTCAGCTTGTACGGAAGAAGAGCAAAGATTCGGCCGAAGCCAACACTTCCCTTGAACAGGAAGGGATGAGGGCGTCTTCGGGATATGGAACGGAGATCTATGGTGGAGAAGAACAGGTGACCAGAAGGCAAAGTCAGGTCATGGCACTGGAACTGGAGCAATCCGCTTCAAGCGGATCATTGGAACGAATGGTGTTTACGTTGGAACTGCGCAAGCTGGGCGTGGTGATCCAGATTTTGCGCAGTCCCTCCAAGGCGGATATCGACAATTCGGGCAGCATATCTGCCCAAGAAGCGATGTGGCTCGGCATAGCGTTGTCACTGGATGCTTTTGGTGCCGGACTCGGGGCTGCTTTGCTGGGGTTTCCGACGTTCTGGACCGCATTGGTGATTGCGCTGTTCAGCGGGGCGTTTCTTTCGCTCGGGATGAAGGTGGGATTGCGCTTTGCCGACCTGCGCTGGATGCAACGTTTGTCGGTGCTGCCTGCCATTTTGTTGGTGGCTATGGGAATAATGAAGCTGTTGTGAGGTGAAACGATGAATATGGGCTTAACCGGCGGGATCGCAACCGGAAAAAGCAGTGTTTCCGCCTTTCTTGCAAGCAAGGGGGCGTTGATCATTGACGCAGACGTGATTGCCCGGGAGGTTATGCTGCCCGGGCATCCGGTTTTGGCTGCCACCGTGCAGCGGTTTGGACAAGCCATATTGCATGAAGACGGTACGTTGGATCGCAAAAAACTGGGCAGCATCGTTTTCGGGAACCCCGAAGAGCGAAAAGCGCTGGAAGCGATCACGCATCCGGCAATCCGTCAGGAGATGCGGGAGCGTGCCGTCGCATATCGGACAGAATATCCGGACAAGCTTGTGGTATCGGATATTCCTTTATTGTACGAATCGGGATTGGAGAATGGGTTTGACGAAGTTATGGTTGTATATGTCCCCCGTTCCGTGCAAAAGGAAAGACTGATGATTCGGGATGGATTGACGTCAGAACAGGCTGATGCACGCCTTGGGGCGCAAATGGATATCGAACTGAAAAAGCGGCGCGCAGATATCGTCATTGACAATAGCGGTTCATGGACGGAGACGGAAAAGCAGTTGGCGGCGTTTTGGCATCGTAAGGGTCTGTCATGAAGCTGCTGCGCAAAAAGAGAGTGCTGCTGCTGCTGTTTGTGTCATTTGTGCTCGTGTTGTTCCTGAATACGAACTGGATGGCATGGTTTTATCCGATCCAATACAAAAACGAAATTCGGGCGCAATCGCAGAGTTATGAAGTGGACCCGTTTCTGATCGCTTCGATTATCCGGGTGGAAACGAATTTCAAAACAAGCAAGGAATCCAGAAAAGGCGCCATCGGTTTGATGCAGCTCATGCCCGATACGGCGAACTGGATCATGGAACAGGCCAAAATTCCGCATACCTCGCTGGACGAGCTGAAGCATGAGCCGGACAGGAACATCCAGCTTGGAACGTGGTACTTGAAAAATTTGTCCGAGCAATTCGATGGCAATCCCATCGCGATGATCGCTGCATATAACGCAGGTCCGGGCAAGGTCAACGAGTGGCTTAAGAACGGCGTATGGGACGGAACGTTGGAGTCGATCAAGGATATTCCTTTTGGAGAAACCCGGCACTATGTACAACGCGTTATTTATTATTATAATCAATATGTAGATATCTATGATACGTTCTAAAAGGGACAGAATCCGGATGAAAAGAGCAAGAAAAACAGAGTGGCCGGCATGCTGCCGACCACTCCGTGCTCCTCTGTATTACGTATTCCCGAACGGATATTAGTATTGACCTGCCAATTGCTGTTCTGCAATTGTTACCAGACGCTTCGTGATGTAACCACCGATCGAACCGTTCTCGTAAGAAGTCATGTTACCTTGGTATCCGTCCTGTGGGATGCTAATTCCGAGTTCTTGAGCAACTTCGTATTTCATTTGCTCGAGAGCTGCGGAAGCTCTAGTTACCACCAGATTATTGGAGTTACCATTGCTTTGGGCCATTGCTGTTCACCTCCTCGCGGTTGGTAAAAGTATTATGTGTCCAAGCTTCGATTTTCATTACGAATGTCTATAGGGAATTTGTTCCAAAAGAAAAACATGGGAAGTGATCTGATTTGAAATGTCCTTATTGCGGCTACTTGGGCACTAAAGTACTGGACTCAAGGCCGGCCAACGAATCCAAGTCGATTCGGCGCCGCCGCGAATGCGAGCAGTGCAGCCGAAGGTTTACTACGTTTGAAATGGTGGAGGAGACTCCGCTCATCGTGATTAAGAAGGACGGAAGCCGGGAGGAATTCAGCCGGGACAAAATTTTGCGCGGTTTGATCCGTGCCTGCGAGAAACGTCCGGTTTCCGTCGAAACGTTGGAAATGATGGTTTCCGAAGTGGAGAAATCGCTGCGCAATACGGCGGACGCCGAAGTGGAAAGCCGCCAGATCGGCGAATTGCTGATGGAACAGCTGTTTCCGGTGGACGAGGTGGCCTACGTTCGATTCGCCTCGGTGTATCGCCAGTTCAAAGACATCAACATGTTCATGAAAGAACTGAAATCGCTGCTGTCCAACGAGGACATGGAAGATTGAAGGCTTAAAGTGAAGGGTTGAGGGAGAAGAGCAGTCCAGAGTTATCGTTACACATTGTGCATAAAGGTTGTTCTTCTCCGATCACTTTAGGGTAGGTATGGATTGAAATGAATTAATTTTTAAAAAGATGTTGACAACATGGGCTGAATTTTATATGATATAGAAGTCGCCTGAAGCAAACGATATGGCGATGAGGAATAAATACATATCCTGGGGCCTTAGCTCAGCTGGGAGAGCGCATCTGCTGAATGTACTACCATCAAACAAGGTCATCGAAACGCAGTTATCAAGGAATTATCCTTATCAGATCAAACCAAAACGTAATTAATTCCCTTAATATAAATAATTTCGCCTCTGTTCTGTGTAGCCAAGCGCTATAATGAATAGGGGCGTTTTATATTTTCAGTTTAATTGGAGGACAGTAAGTATGAAAAAGCTGCTTGCGGGGGCAATACTCGCAATAATTATGGCGATCGCACTTTTGAATGGCGACATTTTGCCGAGCTCCAAACCAAGCGACTCAACCCCTGCTACAACATCTGACGTAGACGTGGATCGCTCCAAGGTGGTCGTGCTGGAGTTTCCATCCGATCGTTATCCTGAGACTGCCAAACACATTCAGGACGCCATAGAGAGCGGACAGCCTGCGACATGTACCATCGACAGGGATGGAGCGGAGGAAAACCGGAAACTGTCCCTAAAAGGCGTCGAGACGAAGAAGGGTTACGATCGCGACGAGTGGCCGATGGCCATGTGTGCCGAAGGAGGATCAGGAGCAGATATCGAATACATAAGCCCGTCAGATAATCGGGGCGCCGGTAGTTGGGTAGGGAATCAGTTGGAAGATTATCCAGACGGGACGGTCGTGGAGTTTGAATTTAAATAGTAACCATAACTTACCGCCTCAATCCTTTATGGCAAAACGCTATAATTGGGTTGAGGTGTTTTTGAACCGAAGGTTGACGGGCACCGGTTAATTTTTTCGCAGCAGTCCGGAGACATCCGGTTATATACGCGACACAATAATGATTGTTCCAGGCAATACCCCGAGTTGTTGATCCCATTTGACGATGACATCATCTTGGACGGAGAGGTGGCTTGCACCGATCCGGCGACGGGGCTTAACGATTTTGAGGGTGTCATGAGCAGGTTCAGCACGCGCCAACATTCTAAGGTGCTGCAGCTCACTAAGACGCTGCCTGCCACGTTCGCGATTTTCGATATACTCCAATATCAGGGGAAGGATCTACGCAAGCTGCCACTCATGGAGCGCAAAGCGATCCTTCACGGCCTCAATCTGCCATCCAGTAGCTTTGGAATTGTGCCACACATAGAAGGGGCAGGAGAAGCACTGTACGCTCAAATAGAGGCTATGGGGATGGAAGGTGTGGTTGGCAAGCGGAAGGATAGCCAATACTTCAGCAGGCGGTCCAGAGACTGGCAAAAGGTCATTAACTGGTCTTATGCCGAAGTATTTATCACAGGGTACAAAAAGGCGAAATTCGGCTGGCTTGCTGCCGTGTCCGATCTATCCGGAAAGCTACGTCCAGCAGGAATAATTGAGCACGGGCCGAATCAAAAGCATAAGCAGGCATTCCGCGGTGTATGCAAACAGCTTGTGACTGGAGAAGACAAGAATCACGTTTACCTGGAGCCGCGTATACAAGCTCGGGTAAAAATGAGAAACTGGACAAAGTCGGGTCTATTACGAACGCCGGTGTTTGAACAGTTTATCGTGTGATTAAAGATATGCAGGAGGTGGATTCCTCCGTCGGAAATGTTCGAAATAACAATGATAATCTAATACAAGAAGTATCGTAAAAATAAAACGCTCCACAGCATCACGCTGATGGAGTGTTTTTGTTCGCATAAATTAATGTTTTGTTCCCCTTCTCATTTTAGAGAAGGTCATATATAATGGAATTATAGCAAGCGCGACATACATAAATAATAAAAATAGGAGGATGGATCGGAATGAGCAAATACTTAGAAATTGCAAAAGAAGCTTTGGCAGAAGGTTATTACTTAGGTGTTCGCACCCTTACAGCTGACGAAGCTTATGAAGTTGGTGACAGCACGCGCGAATCCTATGAATGGGATTTAGAAAACGACTGTTCCGCATACCACACAACAGGCGAAACTGCTGGCGGAACTTGCTGTACGGCGGTTGATGTGGATGTAGAAACAGTTGAAGAGTTAATTTCCAATATCGAAGCAGCGATTAAATACAACAGCATTTACATCGGTTCTGATGTACAGGTTCTGATAGCTGGCAGATCGCTAAACACTGAATATCAAATGGACGACCAAGAAATCCGTATAGTTGGAGCTTGGGTAGAAGCAATTGTTTAGGAGGTAATTTTCATGACTCAAATATGGCCTGAATGGACCATCACTACAGATCACCCAGCAAGCAAAGACGGGGTGCCCGTGCTTGTATCACCAGCCGGAAAAGTATACCGGCCAGAGGATGTTGACCCTGATCCGGATAGGTTTAACCAGACTGATCTTGCAAAGGCGCTAGGGGTGTCCACGGCAGCTATTAGGGACCGAATCTCTCGTGGCACGGTTCCGGAATATGATGGTTTTACAAAAAGCGGCCGTGGATATTGGATGGCCGACACGATCAAACATCTGATCAAAGGCGGGCAGGCTGAATGAATATAAAACACCTAGAAAGCATGGGATACACTCATATATCCCTTACGTCAGAAGACGGTTTAAAGACTTACTACGACGCTTATTTTAATGGCGATCCAATCAAGTTAAGGGTCGTCGAAGAGGATGGCGATTGGAAAGTATATGAACGTGATCTTAAAACAGGATTCTGGCGTTATGTAGGATATATATAGTTCGCTGCAGGCTCAACAAGGAGCCGGGCAATGGAGGGAATCATGGAATACAAAAAGAATTTGTGGGAATTGAGAATGGAGTTTATTGCTAACTATCCAAAAACGATACAAGGAGCCATCAAAATGATTGAGGATATGGAGAAAGACTTAGACAGTTCTAGAGTATCAGTATCCCACAAACTGGAAGAAGGTTTTTTCGGAGGTATAGAAATCAAGATAGCCAGTCCGTACTTAACATATCACAAGCCAAGATACGCCGATGGCGGAGACAGTATTTTACTTGGTGTCGATACCATGAAAGAAATGGTAAGACACTTTAGAAGAGATTACAGGATCTCAAACGACACAGATGTGCTATATGAAGAAATGGATGTAGTTTATGAGTTTCTTGAAATAGCAAAAAAAATCAGCGCTGGTGAAGTCATGGAGTATTCGGCCATAGTGTCGGATAGAGCCGCTGAGTCTTGGATACTCAATCACGGTCACTCAATCACACTCACTAAATAAATACAAAGGCTCTGCCAGCATATAAGCCGGTAGAGCTTTCGCTTTATGTAGTTACCTTCTCCAGTCTAAACTCAAAGGTATCTCTAAAAAACCTCTTGCCTGCAATCTTAACCGCTATTGGGCTGTACCCCTCGACAATCCCTCCATAATCAATCAATGCTTCGCCTTCCTCAAGCACATGCCAGACACTCACGCGATCCTGGCTGAATGCCGCGACCAAAAACTCCATGTCATCCCTTAAAACTTTGTATGTACGATACATTTGATCACCTCAATGGGCTACTTCTCCGAATACCTCCGGCGATCCTTCTTTTCTCCCAAAAATCGGATTAACAACTTTTTAAAAAAGTTTTACGAATTATTTAAAAATCCTATAAGTCATTAGGTTTTTTATAGTTTATAGTTATAGCATGGAACAAAAAGAGAACAGCACCCGACACACCAAATACCTGTTTGACGGTGGCAGGCGTAAGACGAGCGGCGACAGTTAGCCCCTTGCAATAAGACCCGCATAGAGCCGCAAGGGTAGTACAAGCGGGCATGCTGCTCTTTTTGTTTCATCGCTTGTCATAATCGCTTGAGGGTTACGCTCAGTTGCGTGGTTTAGGTTATGAGGGGCTACAACAATCAACATCCGATCAGTAAACCGCACGGTACACATGATGCCCGCGTATGATCAAATGATGTGGTGGCGGAAGAGAGACGCTAAGGAACGGTGTACCCACCAACTCAGTGATAGTCGGCCCATATCTATTGTTGGGGTAAAATACCGCAATCCGAGTGACCGGAACCGAGTGAGCATGCAGGGGAGGATGGCCCTTGCCCACATCAACCATAACATCGTGTATAATTACCTTTAGGGGTGATGATGTGTACGGAATTAAACAAGTGTTAGTTGAAAATTCGAATGAGCCGGGAGATAAGGTTGTTTCGGTAGAGTTGGGCGATCTTAGGCATCTCGTTGAAAACATCCGTTGTGAGTACCATGAGTTGAACAAAGCCATTGAAAAAGCAAGTTCAATTGTGCCTAATTTGAATGTCGTTGAATTGAGTCAAACAAAGCATCGACTTCAAAACATGTACAAAATATTGACTGGTCTTAACATAGACCAAATAATGAAATAGCATCTCGAGAGTGACGGTTAAGCGCCGTTGCTCTTTTTGGTTTATACTGTCTCTATGGAGGTGGTTGCGTGAAGAATCTGACAGAAGAAGAGTTTGTTGTTGAAGTTAGCTTTGCTGCATCCAAATTGATGACAGGTAAACAGGTTTCAGAACAAGTAAAAGACATGATTGCGGAGCAGGTAGAGGCTGCAGGGAAAAACATAAACGACTATAAAATCATTCAAACAATAGACAGCAGATCAGAGGGATACATTTTTACAGCTGTACCGAAGTGAGGCAGAGCATTGACAACAAAACATCAGGGGTGATGTCAGTTGAACGACGAAATAATGTTAAGTTTGTATCGATTATTTGGAGAAAAGGATCTTGAGACTGTGAAAGAAATGATTTCGGAATGGTCAAAACAAACTTTGCTCAGAACAAAAGATATTGTAGAAGAGGTCGCTTGGATCGCGAGTAAACGAGGCCCCGATTTTATTCTTTCGTGTGCAAACTTGCAGGAAGTATTTGAGAAGGACTTGAAACTGAATCTAAATGAGAAAGACCTAAAACTAAATCTCAATGTGTAGTCGCCAAATGTAGGCGGCTTTTTTATTGCGCTCCCTTAACTCAACGGTAGAGTCCGGAGAGATCCGGAAAGCGGTGGTTCGATTCCTCCAGGGAGCTTATACAACAACGAACAAGTCACAATAGCACGAACTTTTGATGCATTTGGCGGAAACGCCTTATGACATATATTTTTTGGAGGTGCTTTGCATGGCTAGTAAAGACGGAGGTTATTTGCTTCCGGCACAGCGAATGTTTATGAAGAACGCCGAAGGGGAAACGGCGGAGGTAGGGCCTAATAACCCAATGGCGGTGTACATCGTCGGTGAAGGTCCAACGCCTATCCCGGACCCGGAGGTTATTAACATCTTGGGTACAGGGACGGCTGCCGGTTCTGCGGATTTCCCGAAAGATTCAAGCATGAAAAAGGCGACAGACATCACGGTCACGTACGGTGGGTCTGCTGCTAACACGACCGCGACCTTCACAACGTTCCTCGTTGACATCAACGGCCGGGAAACTGTTCTGCAAGGGGTCAGGAACAATGTGAGCATCGGCCTTGTTTCGAGTGCGAACGTTGGAGACGTCGTTGATTATTCCATTCCGGTTGGTTGCAAACTGCGCATTAAGTACACAGCCCCGGCAAACGGGACGGTCAACATTAAAGGGGTTGTTGGCTGATGGCAAGTGAAAAAATGATTGCAACAACAGCACTTGGACAGTCTGAGCGCGTGTCTAATGTAACGGATAGGGTGGTTATCGACCTGGCGAATACCGTTTTGGACAAGACGGGTGTTAATGACGCATCCAAAGTGATCCAAACCTATATCAATCGAGCGCTAAAGGATTATGCCATCAAAGGAACCAATGCCAACTATCCGACTTATTCGACGGTTGAGTTGGTCATCCCTCGCGGAAAATACTTGATAAACCAGATGATTACCGTTGATTGCTCCATTGGGCAAAACTCGAATTCATCTGACACGATCACGCTACACATCAAAGGTGGCGGCGGCGGAACATCGGGCGTTCTATTTGAAAGCGGACCTGATTTAACGCAGATGTTCGATTTCAAGTACGGGCAAGTCATTGTCGAGGACATCAAGTTTATGGGACGCGGCACGATCAAATTCGCAAAAATCGGCCGGGAAGCTCGCGAAACAGGCGGTTCCAATCCTCTTGGTGACGTTACGCTCAAGCAGACTACATTCAGGGACTGCGAATGGTACTATTTCAACAAAATTTTAGAAATCGGCCATATGTATGATGCGTCATTTTACGATTGCAAAATGTTTAACCTGGGCGGCACAAGCCCGGTTGCAATTGACGTTTTAAAGCACGCCGAGGACCCGTCAAATAACCTCATGTTCTACCGGTGCCACTTCGAGCAAGTGCCAGGCGGGACGTTCTTCCGTTCGGTCGGCGGGCCTGCTGTGCTGCAGCATAATAACTATGGGTTCTTTGGATGCCATTTCGAAGCCCGTAACTGGGATACGACGATTATCGAGCTTGAGCATTCGCATCGGGTCGGGTTTTATAACTGCCAGTTCACGCACAACAACACACAGGGCGCAGGGCGGGGAATTACGGAAGCGCAGATTGTGCCAATGTTCAAATTCCGGAATTCGTCTGCTATCCTGTTCGAAAACTGCACGATATCGCGTATCGGCATTGCCAACGCTGCAAATGTGGCGAACAAAATATTCGAGCTTGGAGCGAGCGTAGGTGGTTTGCGTATTGCTGGCGGCATTCTTGATCCTGGCGTCGCGGCATCATCCATTAACGACCTATGGCAATCACAAGCCGATCTTCCATACGTGGATAACGGCGAAACGCCTTTGCAGCTATCTGGCCCGCTGGTTGATCCGCGTCATCCGCCGATGTTCCCGGATAAAATGTCGCTTGCCAGTCCAACGGCCAGAACGCGTAAATTCGGCATTCGCCATACAACAGCGAACGAACTGGAAATCGGGTACAGCCAATCGTCGGATAAAAACTTTGATTGGACCGACTACGCCATGAAATTGAGCAAAGACGGCGTTCTTTTCTCGGTTTCGCGATCCGGTCGGGTTAAAAACATTGCGAATAACGGAACGGCATCATGGGTCATACCTTCAACGAACAATCAAAACAGACGCGGTATTTACCAGGTATGGGCCGATCATAACTCTGCTTGCTTTGCGATATTCTTCTCCGACGGCGCCGCACTGACACCTATTTCCGTCGGGCCTACGGCTAATGTGTCGACGGAAGAAGGTTCCGAAGCTGGCAAGCTAAACATTTACCTCGCTGCTGGCGGAAACATCACGGTCAAAAACCTCCTTGGATCTGCACGCGACGTCGTTTTGACGCATGACGGTAAATAACCAAAATCATTTGTTATAATCGCAGGCAAATCTATGCCCCGAAAAGTTGCAGAGGTGACGGCGAAGTAGGGGCGTGCCGGTACATAAAAAGAAAGGTGGTGGCGGCATGGAAAATTATATTAGTAACTTGCTTGCAGTCTTGATCTTAATTGGTCTGGCGGCCGGAGCGTATTCCTTAATGTCATTCTTGCTATCATTCATAAATTTGGACAGCCCGGTTATGACCTGTCTTTCATTAGCTTTGGTAGTAACGACAATTTTGGATTTCTCGAAAAGGTAGGGGAGCAGCATGCAGCATGAAGAAACGTTTGGCGAAGCAATTGAACGTATTCGCTTGGAACTTGAAGAATTTTGGGACAAAATAAAAGACTTTTACCAACTGGCGTTGGAATTATCCGATTTCGTCAATCAGTGCAAGGCGGTCGGCATTCCTGACCACGAAATCCGATTCACGTTGGAGAGTCACTTTAAACGCAAACGTTCAAAACCTCCGAATTCTGTGATGCCCAAAGTCCCAGTGCATCTACTTTGCATGAACCAAAAACCTCGTCGAGCGGTGGCGAGATCAAGATGCTGAACGTTGAATCCATAACGATAAACGGCGTAACCGTCCCTCTTTGCATCAGGTGCGGTGATCCGGTGAAAAGAGGCCATGAAGTAAGACGGGGCGACAAGCCCACAGCGCGGATCGTGTGTAAGAAGTGCTGGAAGAGAACAAACGATTAAACGGGGGTGCAGCTACTATGGAATTGACGGAATTCATCAAAACGAAGTTGGAGCGCTTGAAATCCGAAAAAAAGTTTATCGACGCAGCCATTCACATGAAGTACAAAGCGTTTGAAGTTCTTAAAGAAGAAGGCGCGCCATTCGAGATAAATGAAGTTGGGAATTTGACGTTATTCGGGTTTTGTGTTCTCCAAAACACTCTCCCGGTTGAAAGTGAGATTGATCTTCAAATCAGGTTTGTTCATGACCAAGCATTGAGATATGTGGCAGGGCAAATAAACATACCTTTGGATTCTCGCGATCCGAATTACGTTAACGATTATCAATTCCAACCTATCATTAACGATTGAATATCCATGCAATTTATACATGAATTGTGCATAAAAGCGGTGGAGAATCATACACCACTAAATATATGCCTGAAAAAACGTTTGTGGTGGACAATTATACCCCTCTAGTGGTGGACAATTATACACCCAAGAAAGAAAAAAGAAATAAAAGATATAAATAATAAAAGATATATACATTACAACTTCATTCATGCATGCATAAGCACTCGTATAAAAGCGGGTGTATTTGTTGTTCAAAAATATAAGGGGAGTGATACAAAATGTTCTCATGGTTTAAGAAATGGTGGAATGGTGGAGAAAAACAAACAGTTGCTGCACCCCCGACATTTGTTACGTATGAAGACGCCGAGAAAATATTAAGCGAACTTCACCAAAGAATCGGAAAACCTCCGTCTTATGCGGACCGCGATAAAGAGGTTTTATTCACGCAACGTATTCGCTTGCTGGACAAACTCCTTATTATGGACGAACATGATTATCATAGTGGCGATGTAAACCCTCAATACTACATCGAACCATTGCTTGATGCGCTATTAGAAAGCGTACATGCTTCGCCTAAATCATCGGATAATACTTCCCCTGATGGGTCATCAGAAAACCCTGTATCAAATGGGGAAATTGATGCAGGCGTAATATACACGTTATCTGATGGCACGGAAGTATTGGGTAAGGAGTTAACACGAGCACTTAAATTCGTACGTATGTGGGAGAGTGAATAGTATGGGAGAACACCTTATTAACGCTTCACTCTTTATAGACGATCAACCAGTTGGGAGAACACAACATATACAACACGCTTCGCACAAACCTCCTGACCACGACGATTGGAAGAACACTACAACATTAAAGGGTGGTGGTTGCCTTGACGAACATAACATCCGTATTGAACAACACACTTAGTCGCTATTACCTAACACCTGAACAGGCAAGTGATAACCTAATGAATGTTATCAACAACCGTATCCCTACCCGATGGCAGACCATTGTATTATGGTGTGAGATCGCAGGCTATGATACATCAGCATTCGTGTGGTTGCCTGTTGATCAACAGCCAGGTGAACGTATGGAGGATGCAGTACGCCGTGTACAACTGGGCAGTACGATCATTGGTGATGAGACGCTGACCATCATCATGCCGAACTCGGAGTTCGATTGGTACAAACTCAGCAAAGAACAACCGGAATTAATGATTATTTAATGGTTTTTCCTATTTTTATCAGGAAAATCCTCGGGAAAATAATTCCTGGGTCCCTCCAGAGTTTGGGAATTAAGGGCGGGTGCGGACGACCCCGAAAAACGCCTAGATTTTATTTTTTAAATATCCTTTACCTTGTAAGCCACACAGAGCCATCCAGCGGCCTTGTGATGGCTTTTTGTTTTGTTGTAGGTAGAATTTTACCTTCAAATTAAGCGCCTCTGAAAACGGCCTTAAAATCGGTCTGATAAGGTGCGATAAATCAGGAGAAGAAAAGGAAAGTGGTGGACATGCCAAAAGTGAAACAGCCAGCGGCGAAAGAAGCGACGGCTAAAACAATTATTGGCACGAATGAACTTGCTGCCTGCATCGGTAAAACGAAGCAATGGGTGGCGCAGTTAACGAGGGATGGCGTGCTTACTCAAGTGGCCCGTGGGAAGTACGAGCTTGCTTCAACCATGCAGGCTTACATCCGGCATGTAACGGGCACAGCGGAGGAAGGCAAGATCAGTTTAGCCGAAGAGAAGGCCGCGCATGAACAGATCAAGAAGGAAATGGCGATGCTTGAGCTTCAAAAGCTGCGCGGTGACCTGCATACAACAGGCGACGTGCTGGACGCGTGGGGCGAATTGGTTGTAGCCTTCCGCGAAAGGTTGCAAGGGCTGCCCCCGAGGATCGCTGGAACGGTGGCGCACATGAACGATGAGAAAGAGGTCCGCATTAAACTGGAAACGTTGATTGATGAGGCGTTGACGGAGCTTGCTAAATACGATCCGTTGGCGAAAGAAGAATGAACGCGCAACGCAGGCAGACATTCGCTCTCCTGAAACGTGCGGTGGCTTTGGTACAGCCGCCTGAACCACTCAGCGTGGCGGAATGGGCGGACAGGCACCGGGTACTATCCCCGGAGGACTCAGCGGAACCGGGTCCATGGAAAACAAGCCGCTCTCCTTTTCAAAAAGAGCCAATGGAAGCCATATCCGATCCGAATATAGAACGTATCATCATGATGTGGGGTGCCCAACTCGGTAAAACGGCAATCCAACTGAACGCCATCGGTTATTTCACCGGGCATGACCCGGCCCCGATCATGGTCGTTCAGCCGGACTTGGTAGTGGCTAAGGACTTTTCAAACGACCGATTGGCCCCGATGTACCGGGATTCACCCCAGTTGTCGAAGCTGGTCACGAAGGATAAGAGCCGGGATACGCGGAACACGATCCTATACAAGTCTTACCCAGGCGGAAGGATCAACATTGCAGGGGCGAATTCCCCGGCTTCCTTGGCATCCAAGCCTATCCGGGTCCTGATTGCGGACGAGATTGACCGTTTCCCGGTATCGGCTGGTAAAGAGGGCGACCCGGTGGATCTCGCTTCCAAGCGGACAACCACCTTCTATAACAAAAAGCTGATTCTCGTTTCTACGCCTACGGTCAAGGGTGTTTCCCGGATCGAGTCTCTTTACGAAGACAGCACGCAAGAGTCGTTGTACCTTCCTTGTCCGAAGTGCGGGGAACTGCAAGTCCTCAAATTCGAAAATTTGAAGTACGACTATGACGAGGAAACAAAGTCGTGTACCGATGTTCGCTATCACTGCTGCGAATGCGGCATGCCGAGTGGGGAACATGAGTGGAAGCACGACTATGAAAATAAAGCGGTGTGGATTGCAGCTAAACAGCACGCGAAGTGCAGGGGATTCCACTTGAGTTCACTGTACGCCACGATCAACTATACGTGGAAAGATTTCGTGAACGAGTGGAAGGAAGCGAATCGAGGCGGCCCCGAGATGATCAAGGCATTCGTCAACACCCGCCTTGCTGAAACGTGGGAAGAGAAAGGCGACAAGCTGGAACACGAGGAACTATTGAACCGCAGGCAGATGTACATTGCTCGCGTTCCCGAAGGTGTGCGCTTCCTAACGGCGGCAGTGGATACACAGGACAACCGTTTCGAGATTGATGTCGTCGGATGGGGCAAGGGCTTTGCAGCTTGGCGAATCCAGTTCCACAAAGTATTCGGTGACCTCAATCAAGAACAGGTCTGGCACGATCTCGACGAGTTCTTGGCCCGAACTTGGTCTGATGCCGAGGGTCGCAAGTTCAGGATTAACCGGACGTTCATAGACTCCGGTGGTCACTTCACGAACCAGGTCTATAAGTTCTGCAAGCAACGCGCAGGACGTGGCATTTACGCCATCAAGGGGGAAGGGACGGACGACGGGACAAAGCTTCCGCTCATTATTGGAACGTCGGACAACAACATCCACCGCGCCACGGTGTTCAGACTGGGCGTCGCTGAGGGGAAGGCAAGGGTGTTTGCCGCGATGAAAGTCAAACCCGGAGAGCCGGGATACTGGCGTTTCCCTTTGCCGGACCCGGAAAAGCCGGACCCGTTCACCTACGACGAAGAGTATTTCAAACAACTGGCCTCCGAAGAGTTGGTGACCAGGAAGAAAAACGGCGTGGCCTATCAGGTGTGGAAACAAATCCGTGCCCGAAACGAAGCGCTCGACTTGGCGGTGTACAACCTTGCCGCCATTGAATCTGGTAACCCGAACTTTGACAGCCCTTTGCCGTCTCCGGGGAATGTCGTTGCAGGGGCTACGCCTCAAGCACAGCGGAGGAAGAGGAAGCAGAACGTTAGCAGTAGCGTGTAGACCACACGAAAGGAGGTGAAAGGGATTATGCCGCAAATGACGTACCAAGAAGCTTATGCCATGTATCAACTTTGGTTCGATGCTGAAAAGGCGCTGGCTACATCGCAGTCATACAGCATAGCAGGGCGGACGCTGACGCGCATTAACATGGGGGAGGTGTTGGAACGCAAGAAGTATTACAGTCGGTTGTGTGACGAGCTTCAAAGCGGCCGTAAGCGCCGTAAAGTGCATCGCATAACTCCCATGGACTATTGATTCCTAAACACAGACCACCAAAACAAGTCACAAACTCTATGAGCAGTCCTCTCGGTAGCGGTAGGGGCTACGGAAAGCATGGAGCGAGCCGCACCAAGTCGTCTATGGCGATGTGGAGCGCTCCGATTGGCGATGCCAATACAGACATCCACCTTAACTTAAAGACGCTCAGGGCGCGTGCTAGGGACCTTCACATGGGTTCATCGACGGTTGCCGCTGCTCATAAGGGGCTTCGAACAAACATTGTGGGTACAGGTTTGAAACTGAACCCCACCTTTGATGCCAAGTTCCTTAACCTGACCGACGCGCAAGCGGACGAATTGAGAAGCACGATCCAGCGAGAATGGCCCTTGTGGGCCGAAACAACAAAGTGCGACCAAGCAGGGCTTAACGATTTCTATGAATTGCAAAGCCTGGCCTTCCTCTCAACGTTAATGAGTGGCGATGTCTTCCCGTTGCTGGCCTCCAAGCCGCGCAAATGGTCGCTGTATGACCTTAAAATCAATTTGATTGAGGCCGATCGTTGTGATACTCCCGATGACGGAAGCGTAGGCGACCTGAATCGGGTTCAGTCAGGCGTTGAGGTGGACGAAGACGGAATGGTGGTGGCGTACTACTTTTCAAACAACCACCCCGGATCAGACAACTACACAATAACAAAAAAAGAGTGGGTGCGCGTGGAGAAGTACGGGGCCAAGACTGGACGCCTGAACGTGCTCCACTTGTTCGAGGCAGAGAGGCCAGGCCAACGCCGGGGTATTCCTGTCATTGCTCCGATCATTAGCACGCTCAAACAGCTTGACAGGTACACAGAGGCCGAAATTATGGCTGCTGTTATCTCAGCGATGTACACTGTGTTCGTAACCACCCCTGCCGATGATATGGGCGACGGGGCTATGAGCATGGGTCCGCCGGAAACAGATGGGCAGAGCGATGAACCCGTGGTTGGTATGGATCATTCGAGCGCCAAGCTGGGCAACGGAGCTATCGTTTACCTCGATCCAGGGGAAGACGTAAAGTTCGCTGAAACCACAAGGCCGAATCCGAATTACGAAGCGTTTGTACGCGCCATGATGAAAGAAATGGCTGCTGCTTTGGAAATCCCATACGAGGTTTTGACCAAGCAATTCACGTCGTCTTATTCCGCTTCTCGTGGTGCTCTGCTTGAGGCTTGGAAGATGTACCGCATGCGCCGTGAATGGCTTGCGAAAAGCTTCTGCCAGCCGATCTATGAAGAGTGGTTTATCGAGGCTGTAACCAAAGGCAGGATCGACGCACCGGGCATATTTGATGACCCGGCTATTTTTGCTGCCTATACACGGGCTGAATGGCACGGACCATCTCAAGGGCTGCTTGATCCGACCAAGGAAGTAGACGCCGCCGTCACTCGTATTGAGAACAACCTTTCCACCGCAACCCGCGAGACAGCCGAGCTTAACGGCGGTTCGTGGGAACAAAACGTCCAACGTCGGGCGCAGGAGAAAGCGCGTGAGGCGGAATTGGGGCTTACTGCAACAGTATCAACCCCGACGCCTGCAACGCCTCCTGAACCATCGGAGGAAGGCGACGAAGACAATGACAATGATGATGAATTGAATGAGAACGAGAACGCAGGGGAAGGGGGTGAAAACTAAAAATGGCAAAAAGATTAAAGCTTAGTGGCGTTGTCGTTAGTGATGATGTCGCATGGATATATGACTGGTTTGGTTATCAGACAATCAGCCCGTCGGCGGTCCATTCGTTTCTGGAAGATGCCGCCGGGGATGACGTCGAAATCTCGATTAACTCGGGGGGCGGGGACGTTTATGTGGGCGCAGAGATTTACACGGCGTTGCGAAGTTATCCGGGTAACTCGACATCAGAAATTATCCTTGCCGCTTCTGCCGCTTCCGTTTTCGCTATGGGCGCAAAGAGAGTGCTCATGTCTCCTGCCGGACAAATGATGATCCATAACTCATCAACAGTTTCCGAAGGGGATAAAAACGCCATGACGGACACGGCAAGCATGCTGAAATCGGTGGACGAGTCTATCGCGAACACTTACGTTGCCAAGACGGGAATGGATCGGGATAAGGTCCTGAACCTAATGAACAAGGAAACGTGGATGGATGCAGTCAAGGCGAAGGAACTCGGGTTCATTGATGACATCATGTTCGAAAATCAAGTACCTCAAGTCGCTGCTTCTGCCGCCGGAGAGGGCCTTATCCCTTCGAACGTGATCAACTATTTCCAGGAAGCACGAGCAACCGGAAAGGCGATTAACATGCCGCCTGTCAATGGCGGTAACGGCATGCCTTCGCCTGCTCCTGCCGTGAAAGAAGTAGCCCCACCTAAAAATGAAAACAAGGAGGATAACAAAACTATGACTCTCGAAGAACTGAAACAGAACCACCCCGAATTGTACAACCAAATCGTTGAAGCTGCTCAAGCCAGCGAACGCACGCGCATTGCCGGACTGCAAGCCATGTCCAAGGTTCCGGGTGCTGCTCCATTTATCCAAGACGCCATCACGAACGGTGATACCGTCGATCAAATGGCAACAAAAATCCTCATGGCACAAGCTGCAAAGCTTGATACAGAGGCGAAGAATCGCGCCGAAGATGCCATGAACAGCGGCGTGAACAACGTCCAAACGGAAGAACCCGTAAAACCGGAAGTAACGGACGCTGCCAAAAAAGAAGCAAGCATCCAACACATGATTAACCTTATCCCTGGCGTAGCTAAAGGAGGAAGAAAATAATGGCTGATTACACATCCCCTAATTTTGATGAGTTATTTGCAGGCGGTATTGTGCCTGAGCGCATGACTGCAATTATCATCCAATCCGGCGCAGGCGTGGTAACCCGCGGTACAGTGCTGGCTAAAGTCGGACAAGTTGCCGAAGGCGACCTGTACGCAGGCACACCAATTTGTGTTCCGGTTAACTCGGCAGGTACGAAGCCGGGAGAAACAGAACCATACGCCATTTCCGCTGACCCTGTGATTGATGCAACGGCTGCTGACGTTCGTGGTGCATCCTTCTTAGATGGAGAGTTCAACCGTGATTTCCTCAAGTTCGGTGGTTCCGACAAGGTTGCCGACCATGAGGACGCAATGCGCAAAATCGGCTTGATTACAAAACGAGTAGTTAAATAAGGAGGCTAAAAAACTATGGCATCTTATCATGACATTTTGGAAATCCCTACACTGCTTCGCGTCGTCGAGGCATTCCCGCCGGACTCTTCTTGGCTGATGGACCAATTCGCGTCCGAAGGCGAAGTATTCGAAACAGAAGAAATCGAAATCCAAACGAAAAAGGGCCATCGCCCACTTGCACCATACGTCAACGAATTGTTGCCGGGTAAGGTAGTCCTCCGTTCCGGTTGGACGTCCAAGACGTGGAAACCTGCGCTGCTGAAACCAATGCGCGTCATCACTCGCCACGATCTAAAGGTTAAGCAAGCAGGCGAAACATTGATCAACCCTAAAACGCCGGAGGAACGTTATCAAGAATTGGTAACGCAAGACTTGGCGGAATTGATCGAGACTATCGACCGTCGTAAAATGCAACAACTCTCGGACATCATGTTCAAGGGAACGACCGAACAGATCGGTGAAGGTGTACACCAAGTTCTCGATTGGGAATTCACGAACAAAACAATTCTTTCGGGAGACGACCTGTTCAGTAATCCAACTACGGATGTCCTGGCCTTCTTGGAAGAATGGAAGTTGGCAGTAATGCGGAAATCCGGTAAAACGCCGACCAAACTTCTTGCAACTGCTGATGTTGCAACGCGCATCATGCGCCACGAAACGGTGCTGGCTTTGATCAAAACCGACAACACAGCCGTTATCACACCGGGGCAACTCAACCAACAAATCCAAGCGGGTACAGATGGGGTCATCTTTCATGGGTATCTTGCTCAAGTAGGATTGTCCGTATGGTCGTACACCAATTCTTACACCGACGAAGAGGGTGTAGAAGTTCCTTATATCCCGGAAGGCACGCTGGCGTTGCTGCCAGAGGGTAAACCGTTCCAGTTCATGTACGGTGCAAACCTCGTGGGCGAAGACGACAACATCAAACTTGCTCGGGCAAAGATTTTCCCGCAAGTATTCTTCAACCGCGAGCCAGTAAGCCGCAAACTGCAACTGCTGTCCAAGCCAATTTGCGTTCCTGAAAACGTAGATGGCTGGTATGTGGCGAAGGTATTGTAATCTAAAAACCAAGGAGGAAAAACAAAATGGCATATAAAGCACTTTGGAACATCCGTCACAACGGGAAAAGAATCGCGATCGGTGAAACACTCCCGAACGACATCAAGGGCGATGACTTGAAACGATTGATTGATGCCAAAGCCGTCGAGGACCCGGATAAAGTCGCACAGGAAGTGGCTAAAGCCAAAGCCAAGAAAGCGGCAGAGGCCGCCGAATAGGGGAGCTGATTCCCAATGAACTTTCGTGATCAAATGAGGCTTGATGTCCAAAAGACATTCCTCAACCCCAATGAATTCTCGGAATTGCATTGGTGGCATCCGAATGCTGATGACACGTCGCGCAGATATCAAGTGAACATGATCGTCGAGTTATTCACGCTCGATGGTCGTCCAGTATCTCACGCCGAAGGGATTTCCTCCAATACAGCCGTCGTTCATGTGGACTTGCAAGCGCTCGGATACCTTCCCGTATTAGGTCAAGCGGTCTACTTGGATGGCCTGTATTATGTGGTTGATGGTGTGGACAATACGTTCGGGATGCTCAAACTAACCCTCAAGAGGGCGTATACGTCATGAGTGGCGGCGATTGGATCAACATTCAGGCCGATATGCGGAAAGCACAACGAATCGTTAAACAGATGGAGAAGATAGGCCCGAAAGCTGCCGCTTCCGCGCTCAATCGTGCTGCATCAAGCGCAAAAACTGCTGCTGGACGTAAGGTGAGGGAACGGTACACCATCAAGGCTAAGGACGTAAACGCGGCGTTTAAGATCGTTACAAAACCTTCTGCGGGTTCGCTGGAGGCTGTTTTGCGTGCCAAAACCGGGAGTTTACCCTTGATCAACTTCCAGACCAAGCCCTCCGCGCCTCCGGGAAAGAAGCAACCAAGAGGCGGAGTTAAGGTCGGGGTTCTCAAGGGGCAGCGCAAATCGCTGGAACACGCATTCGTTGCCAAAGTTGGTACGGGTGGGCACGTCGGCGTCTTCGAGAGATCGACGCGCCGGCGATTGCCGATTAAAGAGTTGTTTGGACCTCCGATCCCCGAAATGCTCAATGCCGAAGAAGTTCGGAAGGAACTTGAGCAAACCTTTTCGGATACGTTCGAGCAACGGATTAACCATGAAATGGACCGTCATTTGGCGCGTCTCATGGGAGGGTAAAACATGACACCTACGGTGTTGCTTCAAGAATTAAAAAAACTGCTTGAGGGCGCGACCGCGAACCTTTCGTTTGGGGAAGGGGATTCCCGGAGAGCGCCACAAGTGTTTATTGGTTATCCTCCTCGCCCAAAAGCGGGAGGGGTGACGCCTTCCAGTCCGGTTCCGGGCGTTGTTGGTCCGACCGGGAATGTACAGGTGTTGCCGAATCAGCCACAACCGCCAGCGCCAAACCCTTTTAACCAAGAAAGGATTTATCCGTTGATTGTGGTCCGGGTTTTAGATTGTGTCGACGTAGAGGATAACCTCGGACAACGGGCGGAAGCCACGGTGAGGATTATTTGTGGCGTTAGATCGGTGGATGAAAGCGGGTATTTGGACATTTTGCATTTGACCCAGGTTGTCCGGCAAACATTGCTTGAGGCGCTTAACATAGGCGGGTTTGCCACTCTTCAAAGGCCGTTCCAGATGACGGTATATGAGGATCAGGTCGCGCCTTATTGGGTTTCAGATGGTGACGGGGTATTCGAAATCCCAACAATTTTAAGGAGGTTCGATGTTTAATGCCTGACGAGACGAAGAAAGCGCCGACGGCAAAAGCTGCAGCAGCAAAAGAGACGCAATCTGCCGCAACCACCAAGTCTTCAACATACGTCTACTTGGGTCCGACACTCAAGACGTATCCATTACGGCAAAACGCCACGTATGTTAACGGTATTCCGGCACAGTTCCGACAACTGGTTGATACCAACGCAGACGTGGCGTTTTTGTTTGTGCCCTTGGAAAAAACGGTAGAGTATCGCCGCGAACTCAAGGAACCGGCGAGCGAACAATCATTTGTGTTTAAAGAAATTCAGAAATCGGGGGTGTAAAATAAATGGCCTTTTTCCACGGTATTCACACGCAAGAAAAAGAGTTTGTCCCACCAACAACGGTGGGCAACAACTTCCAAACGCTCGTAGCTATCGGCACGAGTCCGGTTAACCAAGTGCCTGACGCCCCAGTTCAAAAGGTGATCAAAGCGACCACTTATGACGAAGCAGTGGCGGCACTCGGGTTTTCCGAGGACTTCGAAAACTACACGTTGTCCGAGGTTATTTATTCGCACTTCAAGCTTTATCGTTTGGGTAGCCCACTGGTTCTTGTCAACGTCCTCGATCCAACCAAACACAGGAAGGCAGTGCCGTCTACGCCTGTCCAACTGGTTAAACGCCGGGCGACGATAGCGGATAGCGGCATCCTTATTGATACCTTGGTCGTTAAGTCGGCGGATGGATCCATAACATACGCGGCAAAAACAGACTATTCCGCTTCTTTTGATGCCAAGGGTAACGTGATTTTGGTTGTCCGAACAGGTGGGGCGATCCCCGTTGATGCCCTTACGTTGACCGTCGAGTATACAAAACTTGATCCAAGCACGGTTTTGCCCGAGGATATCATCGGCGGGTTTGATGAAGCAACCGGGAAACGCTCGGGGATCGAACTTTTGGAAGAGGTTTTGCCTAAGTTCCAAGTCATTCCCGACAAACTCATTATTCCTGGATATTCATCCGACCCGCTTGTCGCAAGCGCCATGGTTTCGAAGGCTTCCGACGTCAGCGGTATATTGAAAACTGGCGTCATTGTTGATCTTCCAGCGGAATCGACGGTGAGCGCAGCGATCGAGTGGAAGGATGAAAACGACTATGACACGTCGCGTATGACGGCTACGTTCCCGAAAGCGAAATATCTCGGTAAGACGTACCGCCTGTCTACGCTGGTCGCTGGTACAAGCGTAGCTACGGCTGCACTGAACGAGGGCGTGCCTGCTGATTCCTTGTCCAACAAACGGATCTTCGTTGACTCTTTGGTTCGGGATGACGGCACAGAAATTGTGATCACGAAAGCGCAGGCCGACCAGCTCAACGCAAACGGGATTGTAACGGCATTGAACTTCACAGGTACGTATAAGGCATGGGGCAACAAAACAGCCGCATTCCCTGCCTCTACTGACCCACAAAACGCATTCATTCCAGTTCGCGATATGTTCGATTGGTTGCAAAACAACTTCATCGTGCAGTATTGGGACCGCGTTGACGACCGCATGATCCAACGTAAGGTCGCGGCGATCGTCGATGACGGTAATGTTTGGCTTAACGGCTTGACTGCTGCCGGGTATTTGCTTGGCGGTACGTTGGAATTCGTCGAGGCTGATAACCCGATTGACGCATTGCTCGCCGGGAAAATCGTCATCCGCTTTAAGATCACGCCTCCAAACCCAATGGAGGACATTTTGGGAACGTTTGAATACGATCTGTCCAACCTCGTAGCGGCGTTCACTACAACAGCGTAAGGAGGGGAAGAGCATGGGTCAAATTCCACAAAAGCTTATTGACTACGCCGTATATCGCAAGGGAACAAACAACCAATTGGGAACCGCTGATATTACTTTGCCTTCTTTCGAGGCGATGACCACGGAAACAAGCGGCGCGGGGATCATGGGCACGTTAGAAGTACCTACGCCTGGGCAGTTCGGTTCCCAAACGCTCGGCATCGCTTGGAACACCATGACCGTCGAAGCGGCGGAAATGATGGGCGCGGGTTCGATTGATATCGAAATTAGGGGCGCTCAACAAAACTTTGATACGGCTACCGGACAAATTGTGTACGAGCCGATCAAGATTGTTTTCCGGGGGCTGGGCAAAACGTATGAAGGCGGTACGGTTACCAAAAACGAATCGCTCGGAGCAAGCACGGAGCTTGAACTACTGTACTACAAATCGTTCCTGAACAACCAGGAGATTTTCGAAGTGGACAAGATGGGCTATGTCTTCAAGATTCGCGGCGTCAGCCAAAACGATGCAATCAAAAAAGCATTAGGATTCCTTTAATCAAAGAGAGGGGCAATGAGCCATGGAAAAATTCAAATTATCCCGTCCGATCCTGGACGGGGATACAAAAATCGAAGAAATCGAATACGACTTGGACGCGCTTGGTTTTAACGACCTCGCGCAGATCAAGCAGCAGTTTATCCGGGTTGTAGGAGCGGAAGCGGCGGCACAAACGATGGTTAAGGCGATGGACGAGACATACCAACTTATTGTTATGTCCAAGGCATCCGGTATCCCGTTTGAAGTCCTTCGCGGCGCAAGCTTGAAAGATGCTGTCCGCTTGGGAATGCGGGTGCAAGCTTTTTTGCTCATTACGGCCTCAACGGAAGAGACGACCGAGTAAGGGAATCGGTCAAGTTCCGAGCGGCTTTGCTTAGCATGCATTTGAATACAGGGGTCGATTATTTCATGTCGCTCTCTCCGGCTGAGTTTTACGAGTGGGAAGGGGTAGCCAATGAGATAATCGAACTTCGCAAGGAAAATACCCCTAAAAAATGATGCAGGGGGTGAACCATGTCCGGGCGAGATTATGAAATAGCGTTTAGGTTGCAAGCCGAAATGAACTCGCAATTTCGGAACAGCTTCCGGGAAGCAAACAGGCAACTCGAAGAGATGCAACGATCATTGCGGGAGTTGCAAAATGCGCGAGGGCCTGATCGAGCGGCTGACGATGCCGTCCGTGGATTTGGGAGGGCTGACGGAGCGCTCGGTAAGCTCAGTAGCGGCGTTATGTCTCTCGCTAAGTTCACAGGGTTGACTGCTCTTACCGTCGGCCTTATCGCCGGCTTGAAAGAGGCTACGGGTCTTTTGGGTGGAGTTGACGATGCTATGCGCCAACTCCAAGCATCGACAAACACAACCGACAAGGAAATGGGCCAGATCAAACAACAGGTTTCCAGCTTGTATAGGGACAATCTCGGGGAAAGCTGGGACGACTTGGCGCAATCCATGGCGACCGTCAAACAGGTAACGGGGTTGTCCGGCGATGCACTGAAAGAGGCCACAAGGGATGCCGTTGTTTACCGTGATGTTTTCGGTGAGGATGTAACGGCATCAATCCGAGCAGCCGATCAAATGACGCGCCAATTCGGGGTTTCCCAGCATGAAGCGTTCAACCTTTTGGCCCAGGGCTACAAGGGCGGTTTGAACATGTCAGACGAGCTTATTGATTCGGTTTCCGAATACTCAGTTTTCTTTAAGAAGCTCGGCTACGATGCAAATGACATGTTCAATATGTTCGGGGCAGGCGCCCAAGAAGGGGTGTTTCAATTAGACAAGGTCGGTAAAAATGCGTTGCCGACCCTAAATCGCGGAATTAAACGGGGAGGCTGCAATGCTAATCCGAACCGAAGGATGGCTGTATAGCCATTCAGGGGCAACGCATAGACGGTGAAATAACCCGTCCACGAGGCCGCGACATTACCAAACTCCGGGTAATGAAAAGTTATGCTGATCTAACGGGAAAGGAAACCGTTAGAACCACCGGATAAAAAGCCAGTGGGTTAACACCTTAATGGACGCGATTAAGGAACTTACAATCCGGACCAAGGACCAATCAAAAACAACTTACGAAGGTTACGACGCACTCAAGTTGAATGCCATAGAATTTGAGGAAGCAATCGCCGGAGGTGGGGAAGCCGCTCGAAAGGCGACCCAAAAGATTTTCCAGGCTCTTTCCAAAGTTGAAGACCCGGTAAAGCGTAACGCTGCAGGCGTGGCGCTATTTGGCACGCAGTTTGAGGACTTGGAGTATGAAGCAATTAAGGCCATGGGTGAGGCTCGAAGTCAGTTTGATATGACACGAGAGACGATGAAGAACGTCCAGAACGTCAAATACGGCAGCATAACAAAGTCGTTCCAGGCTATAGGGCGATCGATTCAAATGGACATTGTTACGCCTATGTCTCAGTACCTTTTACCGTATGTAAGCAAGTTCGCGGAATTTTTCACGTCGGGCAAGCTTACGAAGGCGGTTAGCGGCACATTCAAGGCCGTAAGTGGATTCTTTGGCGACATGTTCGGGGGGAACCGCGAGGATTCTCAATTCGAACCGCTGATCAATACGGTCTTGTATTACAAAGATGTGATGATCGACACGTTCAAAACCATCAGACCATACGTAGCTAACACATTCAATTCCATTGGCAAGATAATCAAGGCGGGAATTCCTATTTTTAAAACAGTAGCAACCACCGTGGCGAACATGGCGTCAACGGTTATTAGCGTTTTAACGCCGATTGTTTCGTATCTGGCAAGCCAAGTTTGGCCGATTATCTCCAAGGTTTTCGGATGGCTGGGGAATACGGTAGCGCCCATGGTTGTTTCTGCTATCCAAACGATTGCTCCGGTATTCCAAAGCACATTCAACAAGATAATGACGGCGGCTAGTCAAATTTTCGAGTTCCTTAAACCAGTTATAGACGGCATCGTTGCTGCATTTAATTTCGCATTTCCCTATATCCAGCAGATAGTGAGCGGTGTTATCGGGACGGTAACTGGCGTGATTAAAGGGTTGATGCAGACTATTGGTGGGATTATAGACTTTTTGACCGGAGTATTTACAGGCAACTGGTCGCAAGCGTGGAACGGGATCGTCGAGACGTTCGGCGGTATATGGTCCGGGCTTAGGGCGCTTGTTGCAAGACCGATCAATGCGGTTATCGGGTTAGTCAATCAGGCCATTGGCAAAATCAATAGCATTTCCGTCGATTTGCCTTTTGATATGGGTCATATCGGGTTCTCTATCCCGACGATCCCTGAAATCCCGGCGTATGCCAAGGGTGGATTCACGGACGGCCCTTCCCTTGCGGGTGAAGCGGGTATGGAAGCCATCATCCCTATCGATGGTTCCAAACGTTCCAAGCGATTGTACGAGCAAACAGGGCGCATGATCGGTGCGGGCGGAGGTAGTGAAGCGCCGATACAAATCAATGTCAGTGTCTCCGGTGCGGTTACCCCTGAACAGGCTACTGCAGTAGGAACAGATATAGGCGCGGCAATCGAAAAACATCTTGCTGCAATCCAACAAAGGAAGAAAAGGGTGGGGTTAGCATGACATACACAACGATAAGCGGTGATACATGGGACTTAATCGCCTACAAGCTTTCCGGTGCCGAAGCCAACATGACGCCGTTGATCCGAGCCAACTTGGATTATTCAGAGTTTGTCATCTTTCCCGCTGGCATTGTCTTGACGGTCCCATCGTTCGAAATCGATGAGTACGACACGTTACCTCCATGGCTGCAAGGGGGCGAATCTGTATGAGTTCCGTCCAGAACGCCCGCCGCAGCTTGGTGGCAGTGAAGTATCAGGGGAAGAACATCACTGAGGAATTGGCGAAGTACCTTTCCGATTTTTCATACGACGACAACGCCCCGGGGGAACAAGATCAAATCACGTTGACGCTTGATGATCGGGAGCGGCGTTGGATTAAGACGTGGAAACCGAATATAGGTGACAAGATTATTGCAGAGATACAGGTTTCGGACTGGGACAAGGCCGGGCACAAAGCAAAGCTCAATTGCGGATCGTTTGAAGTTGAAACGGTCGAGCTTTCCGGCCCCCCTAATATTGTGGCCATCACAGCAACTGCGATCCCACAAGCAGGACAAGGCGCCCTGAGGGAGCAGAGAACGAAGGCATGGGAAAAGGTTAAACTCCGCACAATAGCGCAGGAAATAGCCAACAGAGCGCGTCTGAAACTGCTGTACTCGGTCAATATCAACCCGACGTACGACAGGCAGGACCAAAGCGATGAATCGGATTTTGCATTCCTCTCCAAAATCTGCGCTGACGAGGGTATCGCCATCAAAGTTTCGGGTTCGCAACTCGTTTTGTTCGATGAATCTGAGTACGAAAAGAAAGACCCTGTAATGACCATTGAATATGGGAAAAATCCGTTGGTTTCATACTCTTTTTCAGAGACAAGCACGAGCGCCGCTTATGCGTCATGCGTGGTCACATACAAATCCACGGTGAGCGCCGAAAAGAAGAAGGGCGCAAAAGGCAAGAAGGAAAAGGGGAAAACGAAAGTCATCACCGGATCGTACACCCTGCCCGGAGTTAAGGGGCCTACGCTCAAAGTCAATGAGCAAGTAGATACGGTAGCGCAGGCGCAAAGACTGGCCCGGAACAAGCTTCGGGAGCAGAACAAACAAGCGGGGCTTGCCTCATTCTCGCTATCCGGTTCCGTTGGTGTTGCGGCAGGCATTACGATCACGGTCAAGGGTTTTGGTCGGTACGATGGAAAATACATCGTTATCAAGTCCTCGCATAAGGTCAGCGCATCAGGCGCATACACGACCGATATTGAGGTCAGAAAGGTGCTGGCTTGGTGATGGCAGATATTAGGGCGATTATTTCGAGTATGCTCAAGGTCGGCATATGCTCCACTTCAAACGAGGATGCGGGGACCATAACGGCGACATTCCCTGATAAGGACGATATGGTATCCGGCCCCCTCACCGTTGTTTATTTTGGTGGATTGGGAAAGCGGCGCGGTGTTCCTCAGCCGGGGGACACGGTTTTTTGTGCGTTTTTGGGCAACGGCCTGTCAGATGGGGTGTGTTTCGGCAACCTCTACGATGTAGAAGACCCGCCGGGAGAAAAGGGGCAAGAGGGCGTTTATTTCGAGGATGGGAGCCATGTTTATTTCGATAGTACAACAGGTTCCCTTGCCGTCAAAACTGCCGGAAACGTGAGTATAGAAGCCGTGGGGACGTCCATAAACGGTGACGTCATCATTAACGGCAATTTGACTGTTACCGGGACTGTTTCAGCATCAAACATAGATTGAGGTGATTATTTATGGCATTGCCGGGATCAGGCGCGCTTGGGGATATAGGATTCATCGCCTATTTTGGGACGGATCGGAGAAAGGTTAGGACGTTCAAAGATTTCGTCCGTTCAAGCGCAGATAGGTGGGCGGCTACCGATATTGTCCTGCAAAAGCCTCGCAAGCAATTTTTGGGGCCGGGGCTTGATACGGTGTCTTTTACAATCGTGTTGGACGTGAATCTCGGTATGAATCCCCGGCCTGAAATGGAAAAGTTGATGACTTACAGCCGAGATGGAAAAGTGCTTACACTTGTCATCGGAGGCAAACCATTGGGTCGCGGAAAGTGGAACATAACCGGACTCACTCAAAACTGGTTGCATGTAGACAACAAAGGCAACGTATTACAGGCGTCTTTGGATGTCAGTTTGGAGGAATACGTATGAGCGAGGTTTATGAGGTCCAAACGGTTATGCCGGATACTCGTTTGGGACTGACAGGTATTGAAAGCATCAAACAAAATGTTCAGATGATAGCCACGCTCGCACAAGGGCAAATGACGCTTGACCGATCATTGGGTGTAAATCCCGATGTGCTTGACGTGCCGGAGAATTACGGGCGATTGATCCTCCCAGGAGCGCTTATCGAGGCTATCGAAGCGGGCGAACCAAGGGCGCAGGTGACGGAGATCATTTTCCCTGAACAGGACTACGAAAATCCTGAATTTTTCGGGAGAACGCCTGCTATTGTCCGTTTTATCGAAAGGAGTGATACGGTTAATGGTTGAATTGGTGGAATTGCCAGAGATCGTTTTTAACGAACAAGACGTACCGCCCATCCTTAACAATATCATTGCACTGTACGAGGGTTTGTCCGGCAGGAATGTAAACAGAGCGGACCCTGAAATGTTCTTTTTCAACAGTTTGGCGCACATAATTTTGTTGCAAAACGTGGCGATTGACGCGTCGGCAAAGTCGGTTCTGCTCCGGTATGCTTCCGGGTGGGTGCTTGATTACATTGGAGATTTTACGAAAACAACTCGTCTTGAGGCTGCATATGCAACGACCACGCTTGAGTTCACACTTTCGTCTACGTTCGTAGTACCGGTAACCATCCCGGCTGGATCACGCGTAAGCCCGGAGGATGCTCAAGGTGAACTTTATTTTGCGACGACTCAGGATATCGTTATTCCGGCTGGACAAACATCAGGTGCGGTTTCTGCTAGATCTTTGACTGCTGGCATAGTGGGGAATGACTTTGCCGTCGGCACAATCAATACCATTATCGACCCACTCCCGTTTGTGCAGACCGTTTCAAACATCACCGTCACTGCCGGGGGAGCTGATCGTGAAGACGATGAATCATATCGCGCTAGGATTAGGGGCGCTGGCGATTCATATTCTACCGCCGGGCCGGAGGGCGCATATATTTACTGGGCCAAAACAGCAAGCTCGGCTATCGCAGACGTAGCCGCCTTTTCGCCGGCCGTTCGGGAGGTTACGGTCGTGCCTTTGCTGGAAAACGGGGTTATGCCCACACCGGAAATTCTGGCTGCTGTAAAATCAGTCCTTAACGACCGGAAAGTTAGACCGCTAACCGATGTCGTGACCGTGCAAGCCCCGACAGTCGTCGATTATAAAATCGAGTTCACTTATTATATCGACGAAGCGGACGCGTCGGACGAAGCTGTTATAAAGAAATCCGTGGACGATGCCGTATCCGCTTATGTTCTTTGGCAAAGGTCTGCACTGGGTAGGGCCATCAACCCTGCTGAGTTGGTCAAGCGAGTTATGGCGGCAGGTGTACTACGGATCGACATGGCGAACATGCTCCCAGCTTTCCAAGCGTTGGAGCAGTCTGAATTCGCCGTCGCGGATTCGATCACAGTCACTTACGGAGGGCTGGAATCATGGTAAAGATGCTCAAGGACGTCTCGGTATTCGATCTATTGCCGAACAACGCACAGGGTGATAAAAATATCCGATCAGCGGCGATGGCGCTTGATGGTGATTTAGCGGCGTTGTATGGGCGGATTTCTTCCATATCGTACTATCGTCGGATCATGCAAGGCGACCTGACAGACGCCGAAGCGGATGAATTAGCCTGGCAGTTCAACCTACCTTATTACGATCCGACCTTGCCCCTGACCCAAAAGATACAGCTATTACAGGCGGCTACGGAGACGAACCGTAGCAAAGGGACCCCGGCTGCTATCGAAAGACTGATATCTATACTCTTCGGTGACGGAGAGGTGCAGGAGTGGAACCAATACGGGGGAGAACCGGGATATTACCGGGTAGTCACGAGCAATGAAGATGTAACAGCAGAGAGGGCGGAAGAGTTCGCGCGGGCCATTAAGTCGGTCACGCGCCTTTCGGCGTGGCTTGAATCGGTTACGCTTATCAAACAAGAAGAACAAGTATTGTATTATGGCGCGGCGACTCAACGGGGCCGCAAAGCTAAAATGAGGGGGTAACCATGGGACAATTTAACGCGAAAGGGTTAACCGCCAAAGGCCAAGCCCTACAAGCCAAGGCGCAAGCAGGGGCGCAGCTAAATTACACCAAATTCATGATTGGTGATGGCAATTTAGGGGGTAGCCCCATCGGACCATTAACGGCGCTGATTAGCCCTAAATTGACATTGCCGATCACAGGGAAGGAAATGACTCCGCCGGATAGGGCGACATTAATGACCGTCGTCGATAACCAAGGTGTTACGACCGGATTTTACTGGCGAGAGGTCGGTATTTTTGCTCAAGACCCCGACGAAGGGGAAATCCTGTATTGGTACGGCAACGCCGGGGCTATGGCGGACTACATCCCTGCCGGGGGCGGAAGCGACATTTTCCAGGAACAATTTGCCGTCCTTGTTTTTGTCGGTGAAGCAACGAACGTAACGGCTGTGATTAATTCTTCTTTGGTTTATGCCACTCAGGACGACTTGACGGCGGCTAAAGAGGAAATGAAGGATTACACGGACACGGCGGTGGCCGGAGTCACTATCCCGTCTGCCTCGCTGACCCAGCAAGGAAAGGTACAGCTTAATAACGCAATCGACAGCACAAATCAGACGATGGCTGCGACGCCGAAAGCAGTCAATGACGCCCGTCAATCTGCTATCATTTCGGCGGCTACGGATGCTACCACAAAGGCGAATGCGGCGGAGACAAATTCAAAAAACTATGTTGATTCTAAGGCATGGCAGAAATTCAAACTTACAGAGGACAATGGGCGAGTCATCAATTTACCCATAAACTATGATTTGAACAATCTCATAACAGCTGGACAATACGATTGTAATAGTCCATTAAATGGCCCTCTAGGTAATCAAGCTGGACCATGGTTCTACATTGAAGTTCTTGTTCATTCAAATGGGAACAGTTATGTGATGCAACGTGCGACAAGGTTAGAAAATACAGGACCAACACTCTATGTACGCGTTAAATTAGGCAATTCTTGGTCCGCATGGAGTCCTGACGTTTTTCAGTCTGGCGTTGAAGCGAAGCAGGGCATTGTAAATGCCATCAACGCCAAGGGGGGATCTGCTTCCACCAATGACTCATGGGCGGTATTGGCTGATAAGGTTAGGGCACTTGATACTAAGAAACCGCAAGTAGTAACGCCTTCCATTGCATTAAGTACTGCTCAAACTGAATTTTTTGGTCTGGGATCACGGTATTACCCGATTGCCACATTCCCGGCGGGCACTGGGTTTATAGAGTCTTTTAACCTTACAGTCGCAAATAACATTTCTAGTGATAATGATTTCGCCATCGGTAGTGGTAATCAGTTTGTTGATACAGAGGTGAGGATTGTCTTGATAGATAAAAACGATACGGAGTGGACTGTTTGCGTTAATAATTCGGCATACGGTTCATTTCCGGTCGATTTTTTATCGATATACATCGATAGGGGCGTGGCATTTTGGCGTAATCAATTCGTTAATACGCCAGTAGTAACGATGAATATGCCAAGCAACTTTGATCGTACTGGTGATTACAGATTGAGCTTCAGACAAATTAACAAGGGCGGCGGATGGTCGCATGCTTACCTTTATTTCAAAAACACGGCGATATATTCGTTTTAATCAAATCGGGGGCGGTGTTGGCGTCGGGCAAAGACAATTAAGGGTGGCTTGTAGCACGTCCGGATATCCTGAACGTGTTTTTTGCTGTTCAAAAAAATTAGGAATCAGGGGGAAAGAAAGGTGGACTTTTCGGTGTTGATAGGGCTTATTGGAGCACTTGGCGCGATTAGCGGCATGCTTATTGGTTGGATTGGCCGGACCAAAGCCTACAAAGACGAAGTGATTCAAGAAGCGACTCAGGATGCATCACTCCATACGGATGTTTCGTACATCAAACGCGGAATTGACGATTTGCGAGTGGATGTCCGGCTGCAGAACCAACAACTTGCCGGGGTAACAGAGCGACTTACCCGGGTTGAGGAATCTTCGAAGCAAGCACATAAACGGCTCGACAAAATCGAAGGAAGACAGGAGAGATAGGGCATGGAATGGGATGTTATTCAAGGGTTGATTGATGGCCGGCTGCTGATCGTTCTTGCAGCGTGTTGGGTGATTGGATATGTGCTCAAACGGACGCCACGGGTGCCTGACTGGACGATTATTTTTGTCGTCACTGCTGCGGCGATCGTATTTGCGATTCTGGTCCTCGGCTTAAGCGTTGAGAGCGTGGTACAGGGTATCCTTGTGGGGGCCGTGGCAGTGTATGGTAACCAACTGGTTAAGCAGGTTCGTGAAGGGGCTGACCAGCAATGATCACCAAAGGAAATTTCTTGTTACTTGAGCCATCCGAATTTAAAGGGTGGCTCGACAAACAAAAAATCACACGAAATATCAACAAACTCCAGGTACACCATACAGCATCACCTAACTATACAACTCGTCAGATGGTTAATGGAATAGCCCAGCAGGATGTATGGAAATGCCTTGAGGGCATGAGGACATACCATTTGTCTTTGGGATGGTCTGGTACAGGACAAAACATAACAGTTCTTGAAGACGGACGGATTGCTATTAGCCTGGACCGGGATCTGAACAAGACGCCTGCCGGAATCAAGGGAGCGAACACAGGCGCATTGTGCGTTGAGATTGTTGGGAATTTTGATACTGGCGGAGATAAGATGACAGAGGCGCAGCGACAAGCTGTATTGCACCTGTACGCGTGCCTAACGCTTAAACTGGGTTTGGCTATAGATTCAACTCATATCGTTTATCATGCCTGGTATACGGATTCTGGGGTGTGGCTGGGAGATTACAAAAAGGGTGAATCAAGTAAGACGTGCCCAGGCACAAACTTTTTCGGGGCAGGGAACACGAAGGCAGCAGCGGAAAAAAGTTTCTTCCCAGCCGTTAAAGCGGAATTTGAACGTATCAAGAACGGAGGTGCCGAACCAATGACGGCAGAGGAAACGAAGCAAATGAATGAATTGAAAAATAAAGTGGAAGCGCAGGACAAATGGATCGAAGCACAGAAGGCCAAGGACAGCATGGAGTGCCCTACATGGGCACAGGCAGCCTATGAATATTACAAGGATTATATGGCTGATAAAACGGGATCATATGACTTTTGGCGGCAACTTGTGATTAGCTACCGTAAGGAAAAAGGAATCAAGGTGAAGTAATGAATGATGCCCCACCTGCTCCCTGCGGTGGGGTTATTTTCTTCTTGAATAACGAACAATCGTTCGCATATAATACAAACAGTTGTTCTTATTCAGGAGGGTGACGGTAAATGTTGAATGATTACGAACGGAAGGTACTGAGGATTCTGTATAACTACAGTGGAGTGCGAAGAAGGTTCCCTACGCTCCACGAACTGACTGTCAAAACAGGCAGGAGCCAGAACGACATCATATCTGCTTTGGACGGCCTCGTTAATGCTAATTACATATCATGGCGCAATAAACCGGATACGAGCAGCATTGTTATCCTGGAAGGCTGGGAGCGCGAAGCGGATCAACCTAAAACGGCATCAGTCAAACCGAAACCACCAGTCGACACAAGTTACTGGACCGAATATTAAGGAGGGCATTCAATGGCAAAGAAACTGTTTGGGAATGGTCTGATTGAGTCATCCAGGATGATACTTCCGGAATACCGAGATGCATATTTGGAGCAGCAGGAAAGGAAACTGGAGAGGGAAAAGCCGAATCTTGATCCGCAGGAGTTGGAATTGATTCAACGAGCGATTATCGATGCTCGAAACCAGCGCTTAAAGCTCCGGGTAACAAAGTTCGGTCCTTATGAGGTTGAGGTGTTCGTGGGGGATGGTTTCAACCATCTTTGTTCACCGTAATGAGTTCAAATTGCTCATTGGTGAAGACGATTGGGTGTTCATCGATATTGGGGAGATCATATCCGCAACGATAGATTAAAGAAGAAACGCCCGATCCATTAATGTTGGATACGGGCGTTTTATGTACATAGATCACATGGGTGGACGCTGTTGCTGATTGATTGCTCGGATAAGCTTGTCGTTGCGTTTGTCTGCTTTGTAGGAGTTAACGACCAAGATAGCATGGATGACTCCTGGCACATAGAAGAACAGCGTCAGAATACAGCTAATAAAGAACTGGCCCACTTTTCCGCAGGATAGGACTGCGAGGGGCGGGAGGAAACACAATAGATATCGCATGATTCATTCCCCTTCGGTAGTTTTGGCTTTAGTCTAACAGAACTAGGAAAATGTTTCTATATTTTTCTGACATCCTCTTGTAAAACATACGGCTTTACCGTATATTTATATCAGCACCAAAGCGGAAATTTATGGGAGGGATGACATTGACCTTGAATCAATACCGCGAGATAGCCAACCAGTTAGGAGGAGAGGTCGGCGAGCAAATCGCAGCGCTGGTAGATGAGCTGGAAGACGCCAGGCAGATCATTCGCGGCAAGAAGTATCCGCCGCTGCTCGGCAGCAAAGAAGTGGCCGACCAGATAGGCGTAGACCCCAAGAATATGCACCATGTCCGCAAAAACAAAATGTTTCCCGAGCCTGATGTCATGGTAGGAAGCCGGCCTTTTTGGTACAAACCATCTATCGATGAGTACCAAGAGCGCATGGCTGAATGGCGCAACAAAGAAAAGCCGGATTAGAAAAGGGGACAGTCGGATGGAATTGGTCACGTTTCTGTTGTTTTCAACGCTTGAGGTATTAGCAGTATTTGTTTTCATGATGGCGATATTTCGCGAAAACCCTATGGACTTCATTTGGCAAACGGTGGTTGTATCGATCCTGATGGGCCTGCAAAGCCATTTTCTCCGGGGACTAGAGCTTGGTTACTTGGCAACGGTTATTAACCTGCTGTGCTACGTGCTGTTCCTGGCAACGATCGTGCGGCTGCCGCTCATTTGGTCAGGAATCATATCTTGTACCGGATTTTTCATTTACGGGATCGTTCAAGCCTTGTTAGTAAACGTAGTTGGAGGGGTACTCCTACAGCTTGTGACAAGCATTTTGTTCCTGGTCCTGTCATTTGGGTTGTATAGGTTCGGATTTGGCTTTACAGCGGATTATGATTTGCTCAGGTTACGCTGGGAAAAGATCATGGTTGTGTCCGTCATTCTGGTGGCATTTGTGCTTTTGGCGATCACAATGTACATACAGGAATCGTGGGCAAACATTCTATTCTTTGGGGTTGCTTCTGCATTGTTCCTGTATTATGCCGTTCGGAAAGAGAGGGAGGATATGAGTGATTGAGAATGCGGCGGGCCGTATAGCCCGACATATCAAGTCAGTGGTCCCGAATCATCCGGTGCATGAAGAGGACATGCGGCACACGCTGATCATCATCCTGAATACGGCTGCTGTCATCCTGTTTACGATTATCGGAGCGCTGTTTACTGGCCGGGGATCTGAGGTCATTATGCTGCTCAAATGCTTTGCGTTGCTCCGGCTTGTCTCGGGCGGGCTGCATCTGGAATCAAGTATTGGATGTGCGATCGTAACCGCAAGCACTGCAACGGTGTTAAGTATGGTAAGCATCAATTCGACATGGACCGTGGGACTTACGCTTATCAGTATGGTAATTGTTCTGTTCTACGCTCCATCGGGGATCGATCACCAGACGCGCATTCCGGAACGGTTTTACCCGCTGCTCACGGTCATATCATTCCTGATCGTGGCATCAAACCTTTGGTTTGGATCGTCTTGGGCTGCGATAGCATTTTTTGTTCAAGCCATGACGCTCGTAGCCAATGAACACATCACGAAGGGAGGTGACAACCATGTTTAAAGTGGCTATTTATTCCGCGATTGCAACAAGTCTGGGTGCTATTGCTGCTCTTACTGTACTGCCTGCAAGCTTGATTTTCGTTAACAATCCACGTCCGTCCAAAAGATTGCTAAAAAAATAATGGAGGATCACATACATGGAACACATAACGCTTTTAGTGGATCACAAAGGGAAAAAAGGTGTAGCCCCTGTAAAGATCGCCGACATACTGTATCTGTCTTATATCAGGGCGTATAGGAAAGTTGCCTTCTATACGGCCGATGCAACGTATTATTTTACTGGCAGCAAGGAGTACTGGACCGATGTCCTCAACAACAGCGGCGGACGCTTTGTGGACGTTGACCGGAATAGTTCTGTCAATGTAGCCAGAGTGCTGCGAACATCCGAAACGCCATACTACGCTTACTTTGAAAGGTTCCGTAGAGTTGGCGAGATTAAATGTTCAATGTCAGTGAGAGGCTTCAACGACTTGCAGAAAGCATTGCATGCAGTGGAGCAAGTAACCAAACCACAATTTGTGCCAGCATACCAATGAAAAGAGGGGCCACCGTCATAGTGCGGTGGCCCCTCTTTTTTGCTCTCAATTAAGAATAATAACATAGGTACAATGGAATAAGTTGTCGAATTGTGATGTCGAATTGGAAAAATTCAGCCGCCCAATTTTAATTTACAAAATCTGTGGTATGGGGCAAAATGGGAAATAGGAACAAGATTTCCTGTTGATGTTTCCGAACTTTACACAGGGGTAAAGAAATACCTCCGGTGGAGCAGTGATTGCTCCGGCCTGATGCGCTAGTTCGGCCACTCATAAATGTCAGTCTCTGAACATCCGAGAATAATGCAGATCCCTCTCATAGTGAGGGCTGGCATAGTTCTCTTATCGTTCTCATAGAGCGACAAAAGGGTGGTGGAAACCTTCAATCCGCAGTCTTCAAGCAGGGCCTCGGAAAGCTCTTCCTGAGTGTAACCGGCTTTGATACGGACATCGCGCAACAGGCACTTCCCGAAGGTAAGCGCCATATTATGTATGCCTCCATATTAAGTTTTAAGTCTTTCGTAGGAACAGTCGTTCGTATATAATTACAATAATACATAACGGGGGTAATGCCTTATGAATAGCATTGATGTCGAACATTTTCTGAGATCTATAGCAGCCGATACTCCAGAAAACCAAGAACTCATTGAAGAATTCCTCAGTTCCCTTTCTTCCGATTCAGAAACAGACGAGCCATAGCTTGTAACTCTCTTTTTTCCTCTACCGTCAATTCACGTCCGGCGAAACTGAAATCTCCTTCGATGAAAGAATCATCATCCAAATCCACTTTCCTAACAGCGTCCCTTTCAGCCTCAGTTAGCTGGCTGTAGGGATTGTTTGTGTTCCCCAATACCCAATCAGTTGTTACCCCGTACAGATCGCACAGAATCGTCAACGTTTTGAGATCTGGTTCACTCACATTATTCTCATATCCGCTCAATGTCTTATTGTTAATCCCTGTATGGTCTCTCACTTGAATCTGTGTCAATCCCGCCATAGTACGTGCTTCCTTTAGGCGCTCACCGTAGAAATTGAGCATGGTTTCCATTCACCTCTCCTTGGTAATTGATCTTAACATAATGCCCTAGAAACTTGGTAATTAATCTTAGAAATGCGGAATCAGAAATAAAAAAATTAAAAAAAGGGGTTGCATTCTTAGAAACTAAGAGTTATATTTGACTCACGGATTCTTAGAAATTAGGAATTCGATCAAAACAAAGCAGGAGGTGATCCTGATGAATCAATCTTTTGTTTCCCAATCGTTGGAGTTTCGACCTAGTGTTGAACAACCAAAGAAAAACATATCTCCTTTGATCCAGCGTATCCGCGCTCATATCATTGCATCTGGAACTCCCTTTAGAGATGTCGCTGCTAAAGCTGGCATCCCCGAAGGACGGTTTTACAGATTGATGGATGGTACATCGAAGATGGTAGCGGAAGAAGTTGAATTGTTATGTAAGATTGAAGGCTTGGAATTAGAACCAAACGAAATTTTTTTGGCTAAGAATTCTTAGAATCTAGGAATTGATTACAAGAGAAGTATACGGCAAAACCGTATAAAAAGTCAACTAGATTGTCCGTATTTTCTCGGAAATATGAGGTGTTACATGAATCGACATGCAGTTGCATTAACCGACGATCAGGCCGCGATTGTAATCCAACGCGGAACAGCATTCACATTGAACCTCATTGAGACAGCTTGCACGGACTATGAAACAGGGAAACACACACCAGCGGCATCGTTCACAATTTCAAACATCGAGGCACTTCGGAGTCTTCGGGACATTTTGAACCAGCTTCCTTTAGATGAGTCGGAAATCAGCTCGAATACAACATCCGAAAGGGGATAGGAACATGGCAGTCATGATCCACAATGTTCACCGGGAGTTGGCAAAAATCGTTCAAATGATCACCGACAAAAACGGAAACTTGATAGTCGGTCAGCCTGAACTGGCTTTGATTCTCCCGCTACTCAAACAAAATTATGAACTTGTTTACGAGATCGACGGACTGAAAGAAATCGCCTTTACCGGACAAATGCTCGATCAGATGGACCTTGTACAACATGTCTGCGAGCGCTTGGAAGAACTGGAGGTGCAGTGTACATGAACCAAATCAAACGCGGTGATATCTATATGGTCGATTTTGGCGAGGTTGTGGGCAGTGAGCAGAAGGGAGTTCGTCCGGCGCTGGTAATTCAAAATGATGTGGGTAACACGTATTCACCAACGGTGATCGTTGCTGCTATAACAGATGGCAACAAGAGAGATTTACCAACACATGTCCCGATCGAACGGTCGAATGGGCTGCCGAAAGATTCAGTGGTCATGTTCGAACAGATCCGGACAGTGGACAAACGAAGGTTGATAAAGAAGAAATCTCACTTGTTCCCGAAGGAAATGGAACGGATGGAACAAGCGCTCAAGATAAGCCTCGGACTCATCTCTGTGCCACACAGAAAGGAGATTCACGCATGAACAAACAACGCTTGTACGAATTGTGCGAGTTCTTCGAATCCTTCGAATGGCGGATGCTCCAGCAAGGCCGCATGTTAATTGCGCTGCATGCTCGGGGCCAGCGGGATAAGTACCGCCGCCGCTTGAATGGTCACTGGTGATCAGCATGAACGTTACCAATCCGTTACAGATGGCAATCAGAATCAAAGCCACTGATGATCCGAATGACCTGAAAGCCTTGGCGCAGTCTGGTGGGCAGTATTTAGACCGGAGACATCCGAAATTCGCTTTTCCATCGGAGGCACACCGGATCGAATATAATCGCATCCGCCGCAGCTTGAGAGGAGGTGAGGCAAACAATGAGAGTTGAATGTGGGTGCGGCAATTATGCGGTGTATGCAGTGCATGAACCACCACAACCACACTGTCTGGCCTGCATGCTTATTGCAGTAGATTGCACCATAGCGACTCCGGTCCGAACGCTTGATCCGTGGGAAATGGAGAAAGTCGAGGGGCCAAAACAAACAAAAAAAGCCGCCCATTAGAGAGCGGTCCATAAGAAAACTATTCGCAATCATCATATCACAGGAAGCGAGGAAAACAAGTGGCAAACCATGTGCGCCTGATCGAAACAGAAGTTATCAATTTCGCAGGGCTACGGCATCAAAAAGTGGAGTACGGGGATATAACCCGGATTTCCGGGAAGAACGGCCAAGGCAAAACGTCCATCGGCACGGCTCCGGTATGGACCCTGTACGGAACTGATCTGTTCGGCAATAAATACAATCCATCACCTACCAACTATGAATTTGACCGGGTGTTTGCTTCCACGATTCTACAAGTCGATGGCATGCCTATCAAGTTTGCGCGAGAGATAGAAAAGGGAACCAACTCGTTCTACATCAACGATGTTCCGGTCAAGGCGAAAGAGTTTGAGGCCGCGGTATCTGAACTGTTCGATAAGGATGAATTCCTGTCCTTCTATAACCCGATTTACTTTTTCGGACGGCACTGGACGAAACAGCGGGAACAGATTATGAAGTACACTACGCCGCCTGCTAAGAAAGAAGTCTTTCAGGAAATGAGCCGGTTGAGCCCGGAACAAAAACCGAAGGACATCACGCTTAACCCTGCTGCCGTCAAGCTGAATGAACTGATGAAGAAACACACCCTTGATGACTTGCAGAAGATTCACGGCGGCACCGGAGGCAAGAAATCGAAGCTGGAGAAGGAACACATTGCTGCTCAAAGCCGGACGAAGACGCTGCAGGAACAACTTGACCGTTTGCCTGTACTGGATCGGGATGCGGAAGAAATACGCTTGGATTCAGCCGAGTTACTTGAGCAGATCAGAATTTTAAATGCGCCGATAGATGCTGCTGAGGCTACTAACAAAGAACTGAATGAATTGAAACTACAAGTTGAATCAGCTAAAGCCCGCGTAGCTGCTGCCAGGGACAGATACATGGAGGCGTACAACGAGCCTATTGAGGATACATGCCCAACATGCAATCGGCTCCTTGACGAAGATTCCGTGAAGGCAGTTACGGACGCAAAAGAACACAAGAAGAAGCTCCTGCGTGCGGAACATGAAACGCTGGTCAAGGAGCGGAATGAGCTGGAGGCGAAAGCGGCCGAGATTCAACCTGTCGATCTGGTAGAGCAATGGAGGCTGCTGAGAGAAGCAGAGAGCCAGCGGGATGCATTGGAGGACTTACTGGCAGCGGAGAAGCGCCGGAGCAGCCTTGCTGCTGAGGTTGAGGATGCGAAGCAGGCCGAAGCAGACACCCTTGCAAACCTGAAAGAATCAGTCTTTATCTTGGATGCAATCAAGTCCTACAAAGCCAAGGAAGCCGAATTGCAAGCCAGCAAGGTGCAATCCCTGTTCACATCACTGTCGATCCGCCTGTTCAAATACGTGAAAACGAAGGGCGAATACGAGCCGGATTTCAGCATCCAAATGGACGGCAAGGATTACCTGGCCTTGTCCACGGGCGAACGCATCTCAGCCGGTCTTGAACTGACAGAGGTGTTGTTCAAACAATCCGCTCTGATCTGCCCGACCTTCATCGACAACCTGGAGAGCTACACAGGCCGCATATCGGTTTACGACCAACTGATTACGGGTCGAGTGGTCGAAGGCCAGGAATTACGCATTGAAACCGATAACGCAATTCGCTAACCCGCAAAACAATTAAATCATAGGAGGCTACAAGCCCATGACAAATTCAAATAATCAACTGCAAGCGATCAATGAAGAGGTGGTCGTAGGAAACTACACACAAAAACATCTGGATACTTTGAAGTCGACCATTGCCAAAGGCACCAGTAATGAGCAGTTCGCATTATTCGTGCAAACGTGTGTGCGTACAGGGCTGGACCCGTTCCTTAATCAAATATTCTGCATTGTTTACAACGGCAAGGACGGCCCTGTTATGAGCATGCAGATTGCAGTTGAGGGGATTGTAGCTCTCGCGAAGAAGCACCCACAATACAAAGGTTTTATCGCTTCTGAGATTCGTGCAAATGATCATTTCAAAGCCAAGATGCATACGGGTGAAGTCGAACACGAGCCGGACGTAATGAATCCTGGAGAGACAATCGGTGCCTACTGCATTGCATACAGAGAGGACGCACCCAATATTCTGGTCATCGTTCGGAGAGATCAGATTGAGCATTTGGTCAAAGGCCGGAACGGTCAAATGTGGAAGGACTACTTTGACGACATGATCGTAAAACACGCCATCAAGAGAGCCTTCAAGCGTCAATACGGGATTGAAGTATCAGAAGATGAACCGACTGCAGCACCGGTTGAAAATGCACCATACGAGCGCCGGGATATTACTCCAGAGGCTCCGCCAACACCGACAATCGAACAGCCTGATACAACAACCGACACTGCTGCTCCTGATTCTGAAAAACAAACGCTCAAAGCCGAGATGAAGCAGAAATATAAACAACTTGGGATAACAGATAAAGCAGCTATGGGAGAACACATGCAGCAGTTTTGCAAGATGAAGGGATCAGAGCCGACCGTAGCTGAGATCAAAGGTTATCTGAAAATTATGGACCTCCAAATCCAAGCTGCCGCCGACGATCTCCCAGTGTAAGCCATGGTTGAAATATACCGCTTGAGTCCGGATTGCCAGGTGTGCGGTCGAGATATAACCGCAGGACGTGAGCAGTACAACAGGGGTCGCAGAGTATGCGATGACTGCAAGACATCACTGGAGGCGATAACCGATGCAAGACGGCAAGCCCGTGCAGCTCGACTTGTTCAGCAGCTTGACCGAACCAAAGGGGCCGCCTCCGGCCCCGGTATTAAACGGCATGTACTACGAAAAGGCCACTGACAAGTTCGTATCCTACATGATGGGGAAACGACATTACGAAGAGCCTGCCCGAGGGTGCAAACACCTGAAGGAATGGCAGGAACGAATTAAAAGGGAGCGGAGCATATGAAGAAAAATGCACTTGAGTTTCTTGGAAGGTTCACTGATGCGGAAGAGGTAGAAATATTGAAGGTTTTAAATGACCTTCCTGCTCTATCTCCAGAAGGACCATGGCTTGGCGGTGGTGCAATCCGAAGAACGTTGATTGGCATGGATATTGATTCAGATTTTGATTTCTTCTTCAAAGACGTAGATCAGTTCAATTGCTTTAAAAAGCAAATTGAGAAAGATGGCGCGAAGAAAATCAACTCAAATGAGCATGCAGAAACATTCATCAAGCGGATTCATGGTAAGGATCGATACATCCAGCTTATTAGAATGGGTTACTACACTTCTCCCGAAAGCGTCATTGATTCCTTCGATTTCACAATTACACAATGCGCGTATGACGGCACTGATTTCTATTTTGGAGAATACACGTTGTGGGATATCCCCAGAAAAAAGTTAGCTCTTCATAAGTTAACTTACGGAGTTGCCACAATGAGGAGACTTATTAAATATACAGACCAAGGATTTACGGCTTGTGCTGGAGTAATGCGGTCAATATTGGAAGCAGTTGTAGATAACCCCGGTGTAATCCAATCTGATGTGAAGTATGTGGACTGAGGTGGGCAATTCATGAAAATCGACATTATTGCATCGGGCTCCGGGGGCAACTGCATAGCACTGACCTATGCGGGGCGAACGATCCTAATCGACGCAGGCGTTGCCAAAACCAAGATTGCAAAGCGGCTTCTTGAGGTCGGCATCCGGCCAGATCAGGTAACAGACATATTTATCACACATGCCCACGGCGACCACATCAAAGGGCTGCCACTGGCGAACCAGTACCGCATCAATGTGTGGGCAACGGACGGAGAATGGAAAGGCATATCCGGTGTAGACGATGATCTGCGCCGGGTTGTAGAAACCAGATACAGCAAGTACGAATCAATCCGGCTGGGAGATATATGGGTCTACCCCTTTAAAACCCACCATGACGCATACGAACCGGTTGGATACGCGATAGAAGCAGACGACGGCAGCCGCGCATGCGTGGTGTTTGACACTGGAAAGGTCGATGACGACATGCTTGCGCTCATGGAAGGTCAGATATACATCATCGAGAGCAATCACGACCCGGACCTTGTTCTGGCTTCCAGCTATCCCGATAGCGTACAGGCGCGCATACTGAGTGACCTTGGGCACCTGAGCAACCAGCAGACAGCAGAAGCGCTCCAACGGATTATCAAGGGCCAGGGCGAACGAATATATCTTACGCACTTATCCAGCAGTAATAACAATTCAATTCTTGCCAAAATGACCGTTGAGGCGGCATTACGGCAGCGCGGGTTTATAGCAGGAAAACATTATGAAATCGAGGTGGTCAGTACATGAATACAGTTCAAATCAAGATCGTGGCACCATTCAAGGCCAAGGACAAAACTTGGCTTCATCCGGGAGAAACATATACAGCAAGACGGATTAATCCGGGAATCTTTGATTACAAAACTCCTTTCCAAATTATTGATGGACCGTGTTCAGGCCAAGAGGTTCCATATAAAAACGCCGTCGAACTGAAACCGGAAAGAACGTACACTCAGCAGCAGTATGACGAAATTTTGGCGCAACGGGATGAAGCATTGGCACAGCGCGATGCATCTTTTGCAGACCTGGCGAAGCACGGCCAGACGATCGTTGAGTTGCAAGATGAAAGACTCGCATTGCTTCAGACGATCGAAAGAGCAATCGCACATAACGAGATGTCGGCATTGCCGAGTGAGGTAGTGCAGGCGCTGGAAGCATTCAAACGTAATGGCGACGACTGGGATACGGTTATCCGGTGGATGACGGAGCCTGTACATGCAGACCCTGCATTGTTCAGTAATTTGATGACAATTATTAATTATGCCAAGGGCAACGGCTGGCTGCTTATAAACGGCATGGTCAACGGGTACATTGTTGAGCCGCAGTTGGAGGATGTATCTGGTCTGGCGGAAACCGTGTTGAAATGGTGGAAAGAACGGGACATTGACGCCAATGAGGAACAACTCCAAAACCTTGTAGATCGGCTTCAAAACCACATTGCTGAGCGGCAAACCGTACAGTAAGCGGGTGAATTGAATGGCAGGACCGGGGTTTTCTGAGAAATACACCCAAGTGGCGAATGAGATCATCGAGGAGGTAGCAAGGCACAAATTCAACGGCACACAACTTCGCATTCTCCTGATTGTCTGGCGCCAAACATATGGGTGGCATCGGAAATCAGCCGAGTTGTCAGCTACGTACCTTGCTACAGCTTTACAAAGCGATCTGCGCGGCGTTAAGAAGGAACTCAACCACCTCTTAGATATAAAAGTGTTGACGGTTCATAGGCCAGCGCAGGGAAAACACGGCCGCTATATCGGTTTCAATAAATACACGGATCAATGGCTAGTGGGTGACAATCGTCCACCGCAAAAACTTGAATCTACTGGTGGACAGTTATCCACCTATCAGGTGGACGATTATACACCGGAACTGGTGGACAATAGACCACCCAAGAAAGAAAAGAAAGAAAGTATAAAGAAAGATAATAAAAACAATAAGGGAGCTGCTAAAGAAATGGCTTCTAAAACCAAGCTGGCAAAGAGTCGTGAAGGCAAGCAGGAGTATGCAGATGAAGTATGGCTCAAGCCGGAAGAGCATGCAAAACTGCTGAATGAGTTCGGGGAGGAAGGACTCACCTGGATGGTAGATGTGCTCAGCTCTTATAAACTTTCCGTTGATAAATTTTACGCAAGCGATTATGCAGTCTTCAAAAAAGGCGGCTGGCTCCGAATGAAATACGAGGAACACCTCGCAAAAATGAAAAAGGGTCAAAAGCAGCCTTCATTCCTTGAAAAGAAATTGGGAGGGATGATCGGTGACGGAGGCAGAATTGACGTTACTCCTGACAATAGCCAAGCGAGTACACCCAAGCTTCTCGGTTGACGACGAGATTACATTTGGTATTTGGTTTGAGCTGGTCGGGGAAGTGCCGTTCGAAGTGGCACAACAGAACCTGAAAGAACACCTACGGTTAAGTGAATTCCCGCCGAAGCCTGCTAATCTTGCCGGGGATTACTTCAACAGACCTAAACTCTCCGTATACGACATACAGGCAATCGAACAACAGGAGCAACAAATCGCGTTACAGGAATATCACGAAAAAAACAAAGTCGTCCCGATGCCGGATCATATCAGGGCAAAGCTTGAAGGACTCGTGAAGAAAAGGACCGTAGGCGGTGATGTCCTTGAGTGAATATAACTACCTGTACGAAGCGGAGATAAACGTTCTCGGTTCGATCATGAAGGACAAAAAACTCATGGATGAGTGTGTGCTTGCTTTCGATTCGTTTTCTCCGGAATGGAATCATGGTCTTTTGTTTGAAGCGTTACAGTATGCGCACCAGAAATTTAGTGACGAACCTGATCCTTTCAATCTGGTTGTCATGGCGAGGCATTGGGGCGAAAGGATCAATAAGGTCGGCGGCATTTCATATCTCGTAAAGGTTCTTGAATCCGTGGCTACCACGTCCATGTTCAAGCATTACGAACAAGTTGTAAATGAAGCGCATGTACAACGGGAGATTGAACAGGCAAGTCTTCGTCTTGCATCCCAAGGAAGCCTGTCTGAAATGCAAACTGAGATGGACCGGATAGCCAGTATAGAATCCAGGACGACAAGCGGCAGTGATGTGGTCAAAATTTCAGACATGATCCAAAGCCATATATCCACGATCTTTAAACGTTCACAGAATCCTGATGGAATCACTGGACGAAAAAGCTTCTCAGAGGACCTGAATAAGCTAACCAAAGGTCACCAGAAAGGAGATTTCATTGTGATCGGTGCCCGGCCGTCCGTAGGTAAAACAGCATGGATTTGCAATGACATTCTGGCTGCTACAGCTGACGGATCGGCTTCCCTACTCATATCCGGCGAGGATGGGACGATGAATATTTTGGAACGGATGATAGCCGGCGCCGGACGGATCGACCTTGCACACATGAAGTCGGGACAAATGACTGAGACGGATTGGGAACGTTACGGATTGGCTGCTGAAATTATCGAGGGCAGAGAAATATACATTGATGATACACCGGCCCCGACCATTGAATCGATCCGTAGAAAGGTTTCAAAACTGGTACGCAAATTCCCGAATCTCACGCTTTATGTTGATTACCTGCAGCATCTGCGCAGCGAGAAAACATTCACCAGCGAGCGGGAGATGTATAAATATATCAGCTACGAACTAAAACAAATCGCGCGGAAGTTTAATATTCCGGTCGTCTGCCTGGCAGCATTGAGCCGCAAGGTAGATGAGCGAACAGATAAACGTCCGGTCATGTCCGACATCAGAGATTGCGGGAATATCGAAAGCGACGCTGATGTAGTGATATTCCTTTACCGGGATGACTATTACAACGCAGAAAGCAGCCGTAAGGGGATTATGGACATGATCGTTGCCAAAGGCCGGAACTGTGGAACAGGAACTGTTAGTGTGATATTCGATAAGCCGCGTCAAGCACTGCTGAACATTACGGATGAGATCAGGAAAACACGTAAGGACAAGGGGCTGGCTTCATGAGTCGAAGAATTGAGAACGACGAGCAACTTGTGAAGGCAATTCAAGGTATGCAGCGGTTGACAGAAGAGATCGAAAACCCCGATCCGCTCGGTGATGGGGTAGAAAAGCAAAAACTTATACTTGAGCGGACTGCCGAACTTGTTCAGATTTACAGCCGGGGTCGAGAGGTACAAACAAACCCAACGAGGGCGGCATATTACGATCAGATGGGATGGGCTTATCAGGACTTCTCAGCGCCTGTTTCAGAGGTACGAGTGCAGCACAAGCCAAACACCAAGCCACAACCAGAAACAGTGCCAGCAAAGCGTACAGAGCCGCAGAGACAGCAAACAAAAGTATCATCCTGGCTGGATGATTGACAGGAGGGGAGCGAGTGAAAGGGCAGCGATTTTATAACCCGCATTTGGGTGATTGTGAAGAGTTCTTACAGAAAAATCAACGTCTTGTGTGGATGGTAATGAGGCGAACCAAATATCATGCGTTCGTTGATAACGATGATTTGTTTCAAGAAGGCATGATGGGGCTGTTGCGGTGCTACATGACATATGACCCGGAAAAAGGCGCGATGACAACCCATGCAGTCGCAAACATAAAGGGGAGAATCACGAACTATTACCGCGACAAGAGTTTCACGATCCGGCCAACACGAAGGATATTCGAACTCAGAGGAAAGTTGATAGGAAAGGATTTGCTCGATAAAACGGATAGCGAAATCAGTAGGATTTTGAATATCGATATTGCCGAAGTACAGGCGGGAAGAGACCTATTGATCAACCCTGTCGTTATGTCGCTCAGCCGCTCAATTGACGAAGAGGAAACCACCACGCTTGAGGATATGGTCGGTCGGATCGACGACCAAAGCTCACTCGATGTTGAGGAATTCATGAATACCCTGTCTGAGAGGGAACGGAGAGCGTTGGAGTTGAGAATGCACGGGTATGTGCAAAGAGATATTGGAGTTGAACTTGGTATCTCCCAGGCGCATGTCGGCCGGATTATAAAAGCTATAGGCGTTAAATATAGACGGTTTATTGGGGGTGTGGGCAGTGCGGTTTGTGGGAATTGACCCGGCCACCGAAACGGGGGTTGTCGCCTTGGATGAGGACGGAAATCCCGTGGTTGAAACGAGTTTCAGAGGTCGCGGAAAGGATCAGCCTGGCGGCATAACTCTTGAACAGAGAGTCTCTCTACAGAATCAATTGTTTAAACTCTTGGAGTCAGGTGATGTGGTTCTAAAAGAAGGGATTGCGAATAAGACTCCAAGGCTGATCACTACAGCTAAAATCCATGGTGGACTTGAAGATATGATTACAAGGAAAGGTTTGAGTTTCGAATCAATTCAACCAACCGCAGTCAAAAAATATGTCCGAGTAACTGGATTCAAATTAGTGGATGGGAAGAAAGTGCGCCTTGAAGGTGAGAAAGAAAAGAAAGAAGCCATGGCTGCCGGTGCTCTCGAACACTTCGGTTACTCTCACCCAAATAACAACGTTGTGGATGCATTCATCATCGCTAAAATTTGCGAAGCGGTCTATCGGGTGCGTCAAGGCAAACCGCTAAGCGATTATCCAAAATATCAGCAGGAAATCATCCAATCAATTATCAAACCGACTCCAAAGGAAAAGAAGAGTAAGAAAACCGAAAAACCGAACCAACGGCGGGGGAAGTCTCGTACGGCGGGCAGTCATGCCCAAAATACAGAACAGACGTGCTTATTTTAGCCAGAAAGGAGCATTCTGCATGAACGATGATCAGAAACGACGGGTGTTCCAGAAAGCGAAATCTATGACTAAAGAAGGGTTTTGGATCTGGATGAACCAGTTGCATACCCGGGCTTATGCCAAGGCAATTGAGCACATGACAGACGCCATGAGCTGCCACCCACGTATCAGCAAACCAATGATCAACCAAGTTTTGATCAAGGCAGAAGAGATAAGGGAAGTGTGGGACGGATTGAAGATGGTTACGGTCGATGGGACAGAAGGAACGGAATACAAGACGGCCGACCAAATTGCACAGGGTTTCGACGCAACGGAAGCCGCAATTTACAAGTTGACTGAGCCGCACATGCTGCACATTGGAGATAAAAAATTTGTGATCCGGCCAGCGACGGCGGCCGAGATCGAGGAGGCTGGAAGGGTATGAACATCGCTAAATTGTTCGAAATGCAGAAGATGTTGGATGCGCGGATCATCGAAGAAAAGGGGCTGCGAGGGCAAGACTTGCTCCCTAACACGATCCTGGCTTTGCTAGTGGAATTGGGCGAAATGGCAAACGAATGGCGCGGGTTCAAGCATTGGAGCAACGATCAGGCCCCGAGATGGGGGCGGTTGCTTGAGGAATATGTCGATTGCCTGCATTTCTTCCTGAGCATCGCACGTCAACTGGGTCTGGCCAAAGAGGACCTTACAATCATTGATGACTATCTGGAAGGCAGCACGACAAAGGTTATATCCAGATTGATTTATCACACTGGAGCAATTGGGATAGATTTCAGCCGATATTCAACCTTCACATCGTTCCGAATGGCATTCAATATTTTCTTCGCTCTCGGGCAACAGCGTTTCGGATTCACACTGGAACAGATCGAGGCAGCATACCTCGAAAAGAACAAAGTCAACCACGAGCGTCAGGCGAACGGCTCCGCAAGGAGCTTGATGCATGCGCAACACTTATTGAACAACAAGGTAGGGAAATGAACAGGTTGCAGAATATGACGAACAAGCAGTTGCTTGAAATTAAAAGTCTTCGCATTGAGCTTGAAGAGGCACAGAAGCAGGCAGAAGCGGTTCGGAGAATTATGCAAGACGTTCTGTACTATCTCCAACGTGAATCCTATATACCAGCTCAGGACATTTTAGAGCAGTATTTGGCTTTGAGTCAGGAAGGAGAGGGGAACCAATGAAGACTATAACGGGCCTACAGCAAGCGAGAGCCATTGTTGAAGCAGTTGGTGAGGCGCATCAGTTCAAGGTTTCTGACATGCTTCGCGGCCTGACATATTACAGAAGAGACACAGAATTTGAACGAGCTGCACAAGAAGTGATCAAAAACATGGAAAAAGAGTATGTCCTGAATGTTGCAAACGAGTTGTGGCAAGAAAAGTACGACCAGATCCCGGAGCATATTAAAAATTACCCAAACGTTTAGGGTTGGGCTGTTGCCTCTCCCTACCAAGGAGGATATAGGGTCCAACGATGCCTAATGCAATTCGAATAAACCAATACGAGATTGGGAGGAACGGAGCATGCAAACAATGGTGACACAAGAGCAATTCGAAGGGGTTAAAGACCTACTGAAAAACAAGGCGGCGGCTCAGATCATGAAAGAGCATTCCGACAACTTGGGGAAAAAGTATTGGAGTGTTGACGCGCTCAACAGCCTGAGCATCGACCAAATGGCGTTGTTGCTGTACAACCCAGACCAGGTAACGGTTGAACCATCGCTTGAGGATCATTTGCGGGAAATGTACAAGGGAGCGAAAAACCAGGACTTCGCCGACGGTGTTGAGGCAGCAGCTACTCTCTACGGAATCGATCCGGAAATCTTTGAGGGACTGGTCGAATGGGTCCCCGAAGGAACGGAAGCGGACCCGAATCCACAGTAAACAACGCCCTTATTCTATTAATCAACCAATTCAAAAATGAGAGGGGAACCACCCATGGCAAACGATAAATTCCATACCGAGGCAACTAGTGAAACGAACGCGCTGCTCAAAGATATGATCCAAAAACATCATCCGCATTTGAGAGATAACGAATTTTTGATCATGATGAAACACGGTGGATGGAAATCCAAAGGTAAAACAAAATTCAGTGGTGTGTCTGTTCTTAATGAGGCAATTCGCATGGTCATGGAGTACGATGCGATCTTATATCTGAATGCGGATATGTGGAACCAGATGGCGGACCCTCAGAAGCGGTATGTGCTGGATCACGCACTGTTTGGATTGGATGTGAAGAAGGATAAAAATAAAGACGTCATTGAGGCTGATGACGGCCGTCCGTTGCTCAAAACGTTACCGCCAGACATCGAAGCATTCTATGCTGTCATTACTCGCCATGGTGCAGTCAGTGAGGACGTGAAGCGTCTGGCCCTCGCAATCAAAGAGGTGAATGTCGAGCAGCTTACGCTTGAAACAGCCGACGTAAACGAGGAAGAGGAACAGGGCGGGCAGCAGGGTCCGAAAACCGATGCAGAGGGAAACATCTTAATCTCCGATCCGAATCAGGCAAAGATTCCGCTCGATGAACAGGACGCTGCTGCCAGTATCATAGCAACGACTCAGGACGGCAAGAAAGTGCCTGTCTCGGACGACGATCTGCCGTTCTAAATAAAGTTTTAATCCCCGGCTCCGGTCGGGGAACCATTCTTACATTGAGGTGATACAGTGGGTCAAGAATCAGTTTTGCCGGACATTGATAGTAAAGCTACATCCGAGGCTGTAGAGTCAGCATTGGAGAAATACAGGATATACAAGTACATGATGTTTGAATCACGCGAGGCGAGTATAACACCTGGTTACACTGAACGATTTCACGGGCCCACTAACCAAACAAGTGATCAAACGGCCAGTATCGCCATATATAACGCCGATCAAGAAGAATATAGAAGCAATTATTGCGAACGGGTTGAACGGGCTGTCAAACGCCTTCCTCGTATGGAAAGATTCTTGATTGAAGAACGTTACATGACAAACGAGTATAAATATCTCACCGATCAAAAGGTCTATTTATTCACTTTTCAGCCACCTATCAGCGCACCGAAATATATTGACATTCGAAAAAGCGCGTTTTTGAACTTGGCATTGATCTTACGGATTGTCGTGTACAAACCGAAGAAGGAGGGAGATGGGCCTACTGGAGATGGTGGTAAATGAGGTTATCATCGATAATAAACGATACATGGTAGATCAAGAAAAGCAGTTAATAAGAAGGTTCAATGAAAAAACAAAAATGTGGGTGAACATACAATTTGCGAATGAGGAAAATGAATCGGTCGTAGAACAGTTGATTGATATGCTCACTAATGAACATTTGCGGCAATGTCTGGACAAAACAAAAAGCCCAACATGACGTTGGGCTTTTTTTAATGGAGAATAGGGGGCTCGAACCCCTGACCTCTTCGCTGCCAGCGAAGCGCTCTCCCAGACTGAGCTAATTCCCCGTAAAGAAGACTACCTTCGTAGTATATAAAAAAATTATTAATTATGCAAGCAAAAAAAATATTAATTGCAAAAGATTCAGTTATAGTTTATTTTCTATGGTAGTTATCCTGACTAACTAGGAGGCGCGTTTTATGGTAGTGATTAATCGGAAAAATCCTGATTTAACAAGGAAATTACGGGTTGCCACCTTTTATAGGGTGTCGACCAACAAGCAGTTAACCAAAGATGATATACCTTCACAGCGAAGATCGTGCCAGGAGTTTTATGAGCGTATGGGTTGGGTTTTCGTTAAAGAATATGTCGAAAAAGGTGTATCGGGTCTATGGGTTTCCGCAAATGATCGAGACAAAATCCAAGAAGCCAAGATAGATGCAGAGAATGGTTTGTATGACGTCTTGTTGTGTTTCATGTTTGACCGATTAGGCCGCAAAGAAGATGAAACACCATTTGTGGTTGAATGGTTCGCAAAGCGTGTACAGGTTTGGTCTGTGATGGAAGGTCAACAGAAATTTGAGCAGCATACTGATCACCTGACGAACTACATACGGTTCTGGCAGGCAGGTGGCGAAAGTAAAAAGACATCTATCCGTGTAACCGAAAATCACATTCAAATGGCTGAGGATGGTTTATATCGCGGGGGTGGCGTGGGGTATGGATACAAGCTTATTCCGTCAGGAGTGTTCAACAAAAAAGGGAAAGAACTGCTCCAGATGGTAAAAGACGAGGATACAAATCCCATTGCATATATGATGTACGATTTAGTGTACTCACAAGGTTATGGAGCTAATCGTATCGCCAAATACCTGAACGATCCCGAGGTGAATATAACAACCGCAACAGGCGGTAAATGGACAGCCAGTGCTATAAATTTCATACTCAGTAATCCGTTGTACAAGGGAAAGCCTGCTTTTGGAAAAAAAAGAAAAGACGACGAAGGTAAGATGAAGACTGCTTCAAAAGATAACTGGGTTGGTCCCGACGAAGCAATTGGACATCTTATAACGGTCCCGGAACCGATGTGGGATCGAGTTCAGGAAATCAGGACATCCCGAAACCAAGAGAATACCAACAAACCAGAGATTGAGAAGATTCTGATATCAAGCAGCCCACTTTTGCTTGTTGGTATGATTAGATGTGGATACTGCGGTTCAGCCATGACGACGACATACAACTCTAAAAAGTACACCTTGAAAGATGGAACGGAGCAAAAATGGCGCCAAGCCAAATACCGTTGTACCGGAAAGGCATTAAACAAAGTGGACTGCGAAGGACAAACGACCTATTCCCAAGTAAAGATCGAAGAAACTGTTCTTGATGAATTGTTTTCGTTCTTAGGGCAATTGAGGACTGTCGACGTGTCCGAGGAATTGAAGAGAATTCAAAAATCAAACACTAATATAGAAGAGAATAAAGCGAAGTTGTTAAGAAAGCAGTTTACCGCTTTGGAAAAAGAGTTGGCGACATTAATGGGCGAGGTAGCAAAAAGCATTGCTGGCAAGAGTGCATTCAAACCAGAACTGCTTAACTCTTTAATAGAAGAAAAGCAAAATGAAGTTGAGGCAACAAAGGCAGAACTGGATAAAATCGAAGCGCAGTCTCTTCACAAGAAGATTGAGCAATCGGAAATGGAGAATTTGGTAAAATCAATTCCAGTGTGGAAAGAGACATTCCAAGATGCCCCATTGGAGAAAAAGAAAATGATGCTGAATAGTGTAATTGACACTGTGACGGTCTACAGAGATTCAGTAGACCTAAAAATAAAACTGAAAATACATGAACTTCTCGGGGATGTTAATGGTAGTGATTTAGACAAACGTGGGAGAGCGCATCGCTGGCAGCGATGAGGTCAGGGGTTCGATCCCCCTAGGCTCCATACATATTGAACTGTTGAAACCCTTTGTATATAAGGGTTTTTCTTTTTTTCTGTGATATTAAAATGAGTCATTCTACATTTTTTCTCAGTTGGGGACAGGTTGTGTTTAACTTGCAATTGTGATTTGCATCACGGTTCAATTTTTCAATTGCGTGTGTATACAATATTTCTCGTAGAATCAACCTTTGATTGAGTAAATGAGTATTTTATGTCTGTAGTACGTTGAATAGTGGTGGGCCAATGTCTGTGATTCGAATTTATAGTAGGTAAATAGGAAGGAAAATTCTTCTCCGGTGCTATTTTGGTTCTATGATAAATCGTTGCCAAGAACCAAGACATGGAAAATAGCCTCGTAAGTAGTTTTGACTACTCATATCAACACCAATATAGTGTTGTTGAACTGGTGAAAAGATGACATTCCAGCTAGTTCCATCTAATGTTTCAGTATGAAGTGTGAATTCTTCAGTTGGACCAGCGCCTGCTTCGCTTGCTGTCAACCACCCATACTTTATTGAAACATAACGTTGCATGCTAGGTGAGTACAAATTGAAGAGTCTGCTGTCATTTCCTCCTAATTGTCGCATTTCAAATTCTGCCAATCCATCGGAGTTGGGTTGAAATGCAATAAGTTTGTTGACATTGTTTGCGCCTGGCTCTGCAATGACGTATTGATTTGTTTCACTGAAAAGTATCGACACTTTCCCGTTAATTGGTAAGTCCATTGGTTCTTGCCGATATCCAAAACGAATCCAGTAACGTTGATGGTAATACATTGTAAAAAACCTCCTGAAGCGTATTTTTTACACACTGTATGTATCAGCGCTTGCCTAGGTTCGGGATACTTAATTGTATAAGTCAGGTTCGCCCTCCTAGGCTCCATACCAAAAGAACCCGCTAAACACAAGGATTTCCGAGTGTTTGGCGGGTTTTTGCTATGTAGAAATTTGTTTGCTTTCATGGTCGTGTCACACTAACCCTTTTTTTATTCTGTTATATTTATTTCTTTGGCAATAGATGTTGGAGGAATCGTATCCAGATGCTCTTTATCAGCAACAACATTGATTTTCGCCCCGATCTTCAGGGCATTAAAATCATCTTTTCCCGGTGAGATGTTTTTAAGATCCAGCCATTCTAAGTTATATTTATTCGCCTTTAAAATCTCTTGAACGGTCTGACCCGTAATTTCTTCTAGGTTTGACTGTAACTCGGGATTTTTTGTGTCCAACGCAAGAAGAATTTTCTTTTGTCCCTTTGACTCCTGTTTTGCAAGGACGATAGCCTCAGACGTCTTTAGGGCATCTTGCCGTTCTGTTGATTGTTTAGAATGATCACCTTTGCCGTTGCAACCTGTAACCAGAAGAATCAAAATGAAAACAGACAATATCGATTTCAATTCCCTTTCTCTCCTTCCCCAAAAGTACTTATTATATAAACTGAAAAAACATCCACACGTTAACGGAGAGGCAGAACCAATCTGAAGAAGCGTAGCGTTCGCTTAAAAGCTTTCTGAAAGAAAGCTGCATCGGAAGCATAGTCTGTTCACCGGATTTTCCCCTTCGAAAAGGGGATTCGAAAAATCTGGGGATAACAGCGATCGGAAGATGGTACTGCGCTCGCAGTGGTCTAGTGTGATTGATTATTGCGCTTTATTAGACGGTTAAAGGGATACGAAGGTTGCACTCAAACGAAAAGGAGAGTGGTTAAACCAACAACGTGTAGTAAGGTGCAAGCGACACCCCGGGGCCAGGAAGATACGTTAAGCCATCCCTTCCCAAAGATCGTTTCAGTTATCGCAACAAGGGTAACGAGGAACGATCTTTCTTTGTACGGGAAATCCATCCGGTTATAATAGATCCGGTTATAATAGATTAGAAATCGACCATATCACTTTCAAAAAAGGAGAAATAGATGAAAAATTATATCATTTTTGGCGCCAGCAAGGGATTGGGCGATGCATTCGTCAAAGGGCTGCCGGAACAGGGGGATCAAGTATGGATCGTGTCCCGGAGCAAGCCGGGCAGCTTGGCACTGAACGATGGCGTCAAACGGACATGGATCGAAGCGGATCTGGCGCGGCCGGATGCAGTACGGAAAATAACGGATGCTTTGGCATCTGAACCGATCGATGTTCTGATATATAACGTGGGCATTTGGGAGAAGGCAGGATTCGAGGAGCATTACGACTTCGAGAAGGATGACCCGGCAGACATCGCCAACATCGTTCATGTGAATATCACCACGACCATCACTGCCATTCAGGCGTTATTGCCGAACGTTCGCATGTCGGGGGCGGGAAAAATTATTCTGATCGGATCTACCGCCGGATTGGAGCATACGAATAATGCACAAGTATCGTTTGTGGCCTCCAAATTCGGACTGCGCGGCATCGCCAATGCTCTAAGAGAACATGTTCGCAAAGATGGCATTGCGGTAACCTGCATCAATCCGGGAGAATTGGCTGCCGCAGTCCCTTATGAGGAAGGGGCGGACAAGGCAATTGCCCTGTATGGGGGAACCCGTATTCCGGTTCAGGACATCGTATCCATCGTTAAATGTATTGTCAGTCTCTCCAGCGCAGCTTGTGTAAAGGAAATCCATGTTCCGGCGATCACGGATTTGAATGCATGACGGACTGAAGTTACGCGATCCGCGCCAAAGACATCAACTTAAACACGCTCCCTGCAGCGTGTTTTTTTGCCATTCGACCCGTTAGCCCATATACTTGCGCCGAAGCCGCAAAGCGAAAATGATGTATTCGTCCCAAGGTTCGAATGATAAAATAGATTACGGCTCTGCCAAACGGGATATTCCCGCTCGGGCAGAGCCAAATGAACGGACTAATCCTTAAATCATACACTTACTGTCATTAACGATACGGAGGAAACCCTCAATGAAAAACTCTGAGTGGTCGGGATCATACTTTCCCAATTTTGTGATGGAAGGCATTCAATCCCTATACTTCACTTCCAATCGGCCGCTCCATACCATTCATGAACATGTTCCCATGCTGCTGGCGGTAAACAGCGGCGCGGGTTCGCTGCAACGGGAACAAGAAACCTATGAATTGTCGCAGGGCACGTCTGTTTTGCTTCCGCCAGGCGCCAAGGCGGTCGTGACGGCCGGGTCTGGACAGCCACTGCACATATATATGCTGACGATCAGCACGCAAGCCCAGGCACGTACGACCCATGAGGGCTCGATGAGCCGGGTGAGCATGATTGGTTCAGCCAAAAACGTGGAGTATTTCATCGACGCACCGGCGATTGCGGCCCGGCTGGAAGAACTGTTTATACATCGCTTGCCCGAAAGCGAGACCCGGCATATGCGCAATCAGATCGTATTTCACCAGGTCTTGCTAGCATTGCTGGAACGTATGGAAAGCGGGGATTCTTTTTCCGATCTGCCCTCGATGGAACGAAGCTTGGCCTATATGGAAGGCCATTTCAACGAAAAAATCACGACAGAGCTTTTGTCCGAGATGGCCGGGGTCAGCCGTTCTCATTACTCCATTTTGTTCAAGCAGATGACCGGATTCTCTCCGAACGAATATTTATCCAAGCTGCGCGTGCATCGGGCCAAAGAATTGATCATTGGCAGCACGTTATCCCTAAGGGACATTGCGTTAAAGGTAGGCTACAAGGACGAATTCTATCTCAGCCGCCGTTTCAAACACCAGACGGGAGAAAGTCCCTCATCCTATAGTCGATCCCGAAACGTTCAACGGGCTGCAGTATGGTTTGCGCCATATGCAAGCCACCTGTTTTTGCTTGGCGTGGAGCCATCCATCGTTATTTCGGAAAGCAGCGAATACGTAAGGGCAGATGGTCTGCTGACTCCGCAAACCGTGCGATTTATTCATATGGACACCCCTCCCGAGCAAATAAAAGCTGCTTTGCAGGAGGAAAACGTCGATTTGATCATTGCTGCAAAGCAACATCTGCGGGAGACCGGTTTGACTGCCGAGCAATTGAGATCGGTCGCCCCGATCATTGAGGTTCCATGGATGGAACTCGGGTGGAAAGAACATTTGCGTATGATTGCCCACGCGATTCGAAAGAGCGAAATAGCAGAGCGTTGGTTAGCCGATTTCGAACAACAAGAACGACGGGCAAGGGAGACGGTGCAGGAGCAGAAGGTGGTTGATGAAACCGTAACCATTGTCGTCATCAAACCGGAAAGGCTGCAAATTTACGGGGCAAGGAATGCAGGTTATGTCCTGTACCATTCGTTGGGATTGCAGCCTTCGGCAAAGATTGCCCAGGAAATAGAACATTTCGGGGATGAGTTTCATTCCGTTTCCATCGAACGATCGGAACTGAAGGAGTACGAAGGAAATTGGTTTCTGGTTATGGTGTTCCCGGATGAGAAGGGGGCTACCGCCCATGCCGAGCGGATTTTTGCCTCCGAGGAATGGCAAGGTCTGAGCGCGGTTAAACAGAATCGGGTGCATGTGTTGGATCAAGAGGAATGGATTCCGTATAATCCCGTTTCTGTTCGTCTTCAGCTTGAACGGGCGCTCAAGCTTTGGGCGGGGAATCAATAATGCAAGTCATTTTGCAAACAAAAAGGCATGGTTAGCTTCATTCGCCATGCCTATAATTAGCTATGTTAATGAGAATGATTTTCATGTTCAAACAAAAAGGGGAGAGAGTCATCCATGAAAAAGAGTTTTGCGCCTGTATTACTTGCCTTGGTGATGCTGCTTGCGGCATGCGGAAACAACGGCAGCCAGGATGCCCAAGCGGGCTCCGGCACAACGGAGGCGGCAACTTCGTCCGCGTCCACCGATTCGGCCAAGTCGGGAGACACCTTTGTATACGAGTCCGAGAATGGACCTGTGGACGTTCCTACACATCCGCAGCGTGTAATCGTGCTGACGCGTTTTTTGACGGGAAATGTGATGCAGCTTGGCGTTCCGCTGGTGGGCGTGGACGAAATGTCCAAGGAAAACCCGAACTTCAAGGAAAAGCTGGCTGATGCCGAAGCGGTGACGGACGAAAGCTTGGAGAAAATCATCGAACTGAATCCCGACCTGATCATCGGCCAGTCGGATATCAAAAACGTGGACAAGTTGAAACAAATCGCTCCCACCGTAACCTACACTTACGGCAAGCTGAATTTTCTGGAACAGCAGCTGGAAATCGGAAAACTGTTGAACAAGGAAACCGAAGCTCAAGCCTGGGTGGACGATTTTGATGCACGCAGCAAAAAAATCGGAGAAGAAATCAAGGCCAAAATCGGTGCGGATGCCACCGTATCCGTCATCGAAACCTTCAATAAACAGCTGTACGTGTACGGCGAGAACTTTGGACGGGGAACCGAGCTGCTGTACGGGCAGTTTGGTCTGGCAATGCCTGAAAAAGTGAAAGAAGCAACTAAAACGGACGGATTTTTCGCCGTATCGACCGAAGTGCTGAAGGACTACATGGGCGACTACGTGATTTTCAGCAAAAACACGGACGAAGACAACACTTTCCAGACCACGGAAACCTACAAAAACGTGCCGGCCGTGCAAAACAACCGGGTGTTTGAGGCCGATGCCAAAACGTTTTATTTCAACGATCCGCTCAGCCTGGAGTATCAGCTTGAATTCTTTGAAAAACAATTCCTGGGCAAGTAACTTGAACCGCCATGAAAAATAAACATGTTTCGAACCGCTTTTGGATCAAGCTGGCGGGCAGCGTGGTCGTGCTCGTTCTATCCTTTGTCCTCGCCATGAAGTATGGGGCGGAGCAGGCGGACTTTCGCAGCATATGGCTGGCATTCACCGCGGCGGAGCCAGATGATCAGGTCATGATTTTGCGCGAGATCAGGCTGCCGCGGGAAATCGCGGCCATGCTGATCGGGGCGGCGCTCGCCGTATCCGGTGCGATCATGCAGGGAGTGACGCGGAATCCACTCGCCGATCCGGGGCTGCTCGGCCTGACGTCAGGCTCCAATCTGGCGCTGGCCATCGCTTTTGTTTTTGTGCCGTCGCTCGGAACCTTTGGCATTATGGCCGCATGTTTCGTCGGAGCCGCCTTTGGCGCAGCCATCGTTGTCGTGCTCGGAGCCTTTGGACGAGGCAGGCTGTCACCGCTCCGCGTCGTCCTGGCGGGAGCTGCCGTATCTTCATTTATGTATGCCATTGCGGATGGGGTGACCCTCTATTTCAAAATATCCAAAGACGTATCCATGTGGACTGCCGGCGGATTGATCGGTACGACGATGCAGCAGGTGCAGACGATCGGTCCGGTCATCCTGATCGGCCTGTTCCTGGTCCCTTTTTTGGCACATCAAATGAATGTTCTCAGCCTGAGCGACGATGTCGCTACCGGTTTGGGTCAGAAGCTTGTTTTCGTCAAATTGATGCTGTTCCTTTTGGTTATCATCCTCACCGGCGCTTCGGTGGCCCTGATTGGCAATATGGTTTTTGTAGGGCTCATGATTCCGCATATTGTACGCAAGGTGGTCGGCACGGATTATCGGCACATATTGCCGCTATCCATCTTTGCCGGAGCAGCGTTCATGCTGCTGGCCGAAACGTTGGGACGCACGATCAACGCGCCGTACGAAACACCGGTTGTTGCGATTGCCTCCATGCTGGGACTGCCGTTTTTTCTGTTTGTGGTGTGGCGTAAAGGAGGGAAAGCATTCTCATGATGATGTCTGCCCGCCTTCGCAAGCAGCGGCTGATCTTGCTCGCATGTTTGCTGCTGATTGCATTAACCATCGTCATCGGCATGAGCTGGGGGTATTCTTCTTTGTCAGTCAAACGGCTGCTTCCCGTCCTTGTAGGACAAGGAACATTCAAGGAAGATTTCATCCTGTTTTCCGTGCGCTTGCCTCGAATCTTGATTACCGTTCTGGCAGGCATGCTGCTTGCGCTCTCGGGGTCCATCCTGCAGAGCGTCACGCGCAACGACCTTGCCGACCCGGGCATTATCGGGATCAATTCGGGTGCCGGGATTGCCGTAGCGGTCTTTTTTCTGTATGCACCCCTTGAAGCAGGCTCATTGGCCTATATGCTGCCACTCGCTGCATTGCTGGGTTCGCTGGTTACCGCTGCACTGATCTATCTTTTTTCATACAGCCGTACGCGAGGACTCGATCCCATCCGCATGGTGTTGGTCGGCGTCGGGTTTTCGATGGCGCTCTCCGGTGTGATGATCGTAATCATTTCTGCGGCGGAGCGCACCAAAGTGGATTTTATCGCCAAATGGATCTCGGGCAGCATCTGGGGAACGGACTGGCCGTTTATATGGGCTTTGCTGCCTTGGCTGCTGGTGCTGCTTCCGATTGCGCTGCTTCGTGCAGGGAGGCTGGATTTGCTTGCTTTGAATGAAGAAACCGCAATCGGTTTGGGCGTGCGCATGGAAAAGGAAAGATTGGTGTTGGTGCTGGTCGCCGTAGCCGCTGCCGCCTCGGCGGTATCGGTTACGGGCGGCATCGCTTTTGTCGGCCTGATGGCTCCCCATATTGCCAAAGCGTTGGTTGGACCCCGAAGTTCCTTATTTATTCCGGTCGCCGTTTTGCTCGGTGGATGGCTGCTGCTTGTCGCGGACACCATTGGGCGCAATCTCGTCGATCCCGACGGCATCGCGGCCGGCATTATGGTTTCCTTGATCGGCGTGCCTTACTTTGTCTATCTGTTATTGAAAAAGTCCTGATCGGAGCAAAGCGCAATGGCAGGTACTAAGCGAAGACACCGTGGATGGACAGGACAGCAAAAGCTGGACAACCCAAAAAAGATCGGTTTGGATCACGTCTGTGTGACCCGAAACCGATCTTTTTTTTGCTCACGGAGATTAGTTTACTTTCTCTCCAGCGAACACTTCCACGTTCATTGGCGCTGCCATGAAAGCAGCGGCTTGCTGCACGAAACCTTGGAAATGCGCGCTTGCGTTATGTGCTTGAGTAGCAGCTTCGTCTTTCCATTGCTCGACCATGATGTATTGGTGTTCTTGCTCGGTGTGTTTAACCAGCGTGTAGGAGATGTTGCCTTCCTCCTGGCGGGTTGCGGCAACCAGCTCCTTGGCGGCAGCGAGGAAAGCTTGCTCTTGATCGGGTTTAACGGACAGATGTGCGTGAATGATAATCATAATGACAACCTCCAACGTTTTTTTGTGAAAAGCAGGGGACGATTATGCCCAAGTCGTAATGGTGTCCACAGGCAAGCGGTAAGAAGGATGCCCTTCTTTGGCCGATTTGCCCATCGAAATCAGCATGACCGGTTGGAAGCGGTCTTTGTCCAGGCCGAACGCTTCCGCGATCTGGTCCTTCTCATAACCGCCAATCGGATTGGTGTCGTATCCATGAGCGCGCGCTACGAGCATCAGCTGCATCGAAACGAGTCCGGAGTCAATCAGGTTCACGTCGCGCAGATCGGAGGCAGCCATGTTCGCATAATATGGTTTCACTTTTTGCAGCTGCATATCCGCGATGTCTTTCGGCATGTATCCGAGTTCCACCGCTTTGCCAAAGATTTCATCCATGTGCTCGATATTGTTGGCATCATAGAACACGGCGATGACCGCCGAGGACGTCAGCACTTGCGTCTGGTTGAAGCGAGCGAGCGGCGCCAGTTTTTCTTTGCCTTCCGCACTGTCGATGACAAGAAAACGCCAAGGCTGCAGATTGATGGATGAAGGTGCCCGGGAAGCTTCTGCCAAAATCTCCGACATTTCCTCCCGGCTGATTTTTACTTCGGGATCATACGCTTTGACGGAACGCCGTCCCAGCACAATTTCATTAAAATCGTTGGTTTTATGAAATTTGCCTGTCGTTGTGCTCATATTCGTTTCTCTCCTCTGTCTACGGTTTATAAATTGTTCTGCATGCGTTCAAGATACCCCGCCAGGTTATGGATCTCTTCCTCGCTGAAACCTTCAAGGATTTGGCGGATCAGGATATCCTTTTCCGCCTTATAGCCATCGATCCGGTGGCGCCCCTCATCGGTGAGGGAAACGAACGTTTCGCGGTTATCGTCCGGATTTTTGCGCCGGCTGACCATGCCGTCCAGCTCCAGTTGTTTCAGATGGCGGGTAATGGCCGCCCCGTCGATATCGACGTTTTTTTGCAGCGCGGATTGATTGATCTCGTCGACCAAGTTCAACTGGCACAAAATTTCGAAGCGGGATGAGCTAATGCCCGTGCAGCGCTCGAACTTGGGACTGATCTTGTTGCCCAGCCCGTTCAGCAGCGTCAGGATCAGTTCTTCTTTGGAAACGATACGTGTCATGTCTGGACCTCCCGGGTAAATCTCATCCATGGACAAGGGCGTATGTTAACAAATTAATGGTAAAGTGCCACATACAGGGCCATTGCATAATGATGAACAGGGCCATCATCGTTGAGCGCTCAAAATTTGAGGCATCAATGATTGACGGCTCAATCAATATAGCATGGTTCATTTGTTTTTGCAACCATCCTCCAGATGAGACGAAATCAAAGGCCGATATGAAAAGGGACCTCCTCAGTTATTCTATCCGGAGTCTAGGACATTATTATTTCGTTTTTTCTTTATTGAGAAGGGTATGGGCCGGAGTATTTTGCAATGGGAGCGGTGATCCGCTATACTTCTGGTTATTGATTCATTCATAACCTATGTGGAGGTGCATTAAAATGGCAAAAGACGGAGTGGCATCGGTCAACCGCCGGAACGAAATTATTTCTGCAGCCATCGAGGTGTTTGCCGAAATCGGATATTACCGGGCCACGACCGCGCAGGTCGCCGAAAAGGCCAGAATCTCGCAGCCGTACGTTTTTCGTTTTTTCAAAACGAAGGAGGCATTGCTGCTCAGTGCGCTGGAAGTATCCTGGACGCGGATCATCGATTCTTTTCGTGCGGTGGTGGAGACGGCATCGGCAGAGGCGCTTGAACACGAACTGATCGAGGCATACGAACGAATTCTGGAAACGCATAAAAATGAAATCCTGCTCCAGATGCAGGCGCAGACGATGCGGGAGGAAGAGATACGGCATGCGATGCAAAAAGCATTAGGCGAGGTACGCAATATGGTGCTGAATGCTTTCACCCAGGCCGGATATGCAAACCCCAAATACAGAACGCTGACCTTTTTGGCGATCGGCATGCTGTGCAACATTTCTTCGGCGTTGGATATGCCTGAACTTAAGGAACGTTAAAGGGACGAAATGCCCTTTTTTGATTTAGTTATTGATCAATCACTAATTATGCGTTATGATATGGTCATCAGATAAGTAATTGATCAATAACACATCAGAAGGAAGGATGAAAGAAGATGAAAAAAGCGCTGGTTATCGGAGCTACGGGAGGAACGGGAGCAGCAATTACGGAGGAGCTGGTGAAACGAGGTGTAGAGACGATCGTGTTTGGCCGTTCGCGGCAAAAGTTGGAGCAGCTGGTCCACCGTTTGGGGAATCCGGCACATGTTCGCATCCAAACCGGTGATGCCTTCCGCAGCGAGGATATTGTGGCTGCTTCGGGCGGAGCCGATGTTCTGTTCCATTGCGCCAATGTCCCTTATCACGAGATGGAAAGCAGGTTGATTCCGCTCGGCGAATCCGTCATGCGGGCAGCAGGGCAGCTTGGCATCAAGGTTGTTGTCATGGACGGCATCTATCCTTACGGGAAAAGTCAGATGGATGAGGTCACCGAAGAGCATCCCAAACGGCCGCATACGCGAAAAGGGAAAACCCGGCTGGCTTATGAGCAGATGTTATTCAGCTACTCTTGGGCGAGGGAACGTCTCATGATTGTGCGCCTGCCCGATTATTATGGCCCGACCGCCAATGAAGCTTCTTACTTGGGTTCCACGCTGGATGCAATCGCGAAGGGGAGAATGGCATTTTTTATCGGAAACATGAGCATTCCCCGCGAATATGTATATTTGCCGGATGCGGCGGCGATGGTGGTGGAACTGGCGAGCAAGGAAGACACGTACGGTGAGAACTGGAACATTCCCGGATCGGGAACGATCTCAGGCAAAGACATCGTGCGCATTGCTCAGCAAGCGGCAGGCGTGAAAAAACCGGTGCTGGCATTGGGGAAAATCGGGTTGTCGCTGCTCGGGCTGGGTGTGCCGGTGATGAAAGAAATTGTAGAAATGCTCTATTTGACAACGGAACCTCTGCGATTAAGCCGAAAAAAATACGAAACAAGGATCGGACCGATCGTATCCACTGCCTTTGAAGAAGGGATTGCGGCAACGGTAAGAGAGATCAGAAGATCGTTGTAACTTTCTAAGTTATTGATCAATCACTAAATTCGTTTGAAGCGTTTAGGAAATAGTCATGATCTTTTGGTTATTCCAGTGCTTCTCAGGTTGGATGCAGACATAAAATCGCTCTTTCCGCCCTTTCGTTTCGATCAACAAGCATGATAGCTATTTTTAGGTTCAATGACAATTAACCTTCCATATACTTCAAATATGCCATTCGAGCTTCTATAATAACGCTAATCTATGGATGGGAAATGCAAAAGAACGGTTTATTACCGAATGAACATAACTTATATATAACTCGTTAAGTTATGTTTTTCCTTTGTTGCCATGCTTGTTTGGAAAGGGTGAATAATCATGAGCCTGGAAGCATTGAATGAACGCGTCAAAACTGACCTTGCCTATTTGGCATATGGAGGAAAGGACTGGCTGCAGCCCAAGCAGCACCCCAATGGGCATGTTTATGATGTCATCATTGTCGGCGGAGGACAAAGCGGCCTTGGGGCAGCGTTTGGGCTGTTGAAAGAAAGGATATCCAACATTTTGGTCATTGACGAAAACGAGGCTGGCAGCGAGGGGCCTTGGGAATCCTATGCCCGTATGGTCACTTTGCGTACGCCCAAACACCTGACATCGATTGATCTCGGCATTCCATCCTTGACGTTTAGGGCCTGGTGGGAAGCCCAGGCTGGACGTGACGGTTGGGACGGCATGGACAAAATTCCGCGCGGTGCCTGGATGAATTATTTGCGCTGGTACCGGCAAGTGCTGAATCTTCCCGTCCTGAACGAAGTGAAGCTGAGGTTGATCGAACCGCTCCCGGACGGAATTCACCAGCTTCACGTGGAAGGTGCCGGCGCGGATGCCGAGGTGCTGCTTGCCCGAAAAGTCGTGTTGGCCACAGGCATTCAGGGCGGCGGGGGATGGCATGTGCCGCCAATGATTGCAGACAGTCTGCCGAAGGAACGGTATGCGCATACGTCCGAGGCGATCGATTTCGAACGGTTGCGCGGAAAACGGATTGCGATCCTTGGCGGGGGAGCATCCGCCTTCGACAATGCCGCCCATGCGCTTGCGGCAGGCGTGGCCGAAGCTCATGTTTTCGTGCGCCGGGAGCAGCTGCCCCGCATCAACCCGATTCGGCAGATGGAGCAATCCGGCATGATCGAACGATTCCACGCATTGTCCGTCCCTGACAAGTATGCGGTGATCGCTCATTTTCTCCAATATAATCAGCCGCCGACGAACGATACATTCAACCGGGCTGCCGCGTGGCCGGGATTCGAACTGCATCTGGGGGCGCCTTGGTTAAGTGTGGCGGAGACTGGAAAAGAGGCTATCGTAACGACATCAAAGGGAACGCTTGCGTTCGATTTTCTGATCATCAGCACCGGATTGCTCAGCGATCCCGGATTACGTCCGGAGCTTCAGCTTGTGGAGCGTCATATTGCCCGTTGGGCGGACCGATACGACGCGCCCGAAGGCATACGCAACGCCCTGCTCGACGCACATCCTTATCTAAGCCCAGGCTTCGCGATGACAAGCAGGGATGAAGAAGGGGAGGCGCTGCTGTACGGATTGTTTGTTTTCAATTATTCGGCACTTGCAAGCTGCGGTCTCTCTGCATCGGCAATATCAGGCACCCGCAGCGCCATTCCGAAGTTGGTGGCGGCGGTGGCCGACCAATTGTTTTTGGATGAGCGGGAGTCCATCCTGAAACGGTATTACGGTTATGAGGAGAAAGAGTTCACCGCGACCTGGGGAGAAAGCATCAACGTATGATGATAAAGGGAGCCATGCTCCGATATGCGAACCGCGCAGCATTCTAATGCTGTGCGGTTTGTTTTTTTTGGGGGAACGGATCCGGATTGCAGGGATTTTCCTGTGCTGGCCTGTTAGAAGACGTTTTTCTTTGGCGGGACGGTTACGTCGAAACTGTTTTTGTTGTAAAATGTCGAATGTAGGATGTTGAAGGCAGGTGTAAGGAAGTATGAAAGAGATGAGCTATGAACAATTCAGGGCTCACTTGAAAAAGGCATCACGTCAGCGAGATGTACCCATCATTAAAATCATTGCTTTTCAGGAAAAGTATATGAAGCTGGAAGAAGTGCAGTTTTTCGACGTAGAACAAAATTATATGAGTGTACAGGCTTGCAACACCCTGTGGATGAACCTGGAAAACAAATCGTTCCGCAATCTGGTGTCGCAAAAGCTCCAATTGTATAAGGATATGGAGAACCTCGGCCGGCAATCGTTTGAAAATTTGCTTCGGGAATTGTACGATACGGCGGTCCCGCTATTGATCGAGTATGACCCAAATGAGTATTATACGTCAGCACAGTTGGCCGACATTCTAAGCGTTGACGAAACCAAGCTGATTGAACAACTGGAGATGGGGCGCTTCAAGGGCGCATTCATCAACGAAGAAGGCCAATGGCTCAAACCCAAACCAAGACGTGAGAAGAACCGTTAGCGAAATCTCGCGGATGACGACGAAATGACGGAAGCGGATCCTGCAGCGTTGTGCTTTGCACAGCGTTTGCGGGATTTTTGCCGTTGAAGGGTTTTGAATGAAATAGGCCGCTTGAACGTGTAAAATAAGGATATTGTGTGTACAAATTCGTCAAACCGTGCAGGATGATGAATGTTTTTAAATTATTTTGAAAGAAAATGATTGTTTTTTGCGGATTATATGATACTATAGAAAGCAGTTGGAGGAATGGCTATGTTAACAGAAGAGAGACATGCTGCAATTATAGAGCGCTTACATCAACGGGGTATCGTAAAGCTTCAGGAGCTTGTTGAGGTGCTTGGCGCCTCGGAATCCACGATAAGACGAGACTTGATCGACTTGGAGAACCGACAGGTACTCAAACGGATCCATGGGGGAGCTTCATTGATGAACGAGAAAGCGCTGGAACCCGGCATGGAAGAAAAAACATCCAAAAACATTCAACAGAAAATGATGATTGCCCGTTTGGCGGCGCAAGAGATCAAAAATGGCGAATGCATTTATCTAGATGCGGGAACCACTACATTAGCGATCATTCCGTTCATTGAAGCCACAGACGTCACGGTAGTTACCAATGGTTTGTCTCATGTCGAAGCATTGGTGGGCAAACGGATCCGCAGCTATCTGCTTGGCGGCATGATGAAAATGCATACCAAAGCCGTCATTGGAAGCATCGCATTGCAAAATATGGACCATTTCCGATTTGACAAATGCTTCCTTGGGACCAACGGGGTGGATCCAGAGATGGGATACACAACGCCCGACCCGGAAGAAGCGATGGTCAAAAGACGTGCCCACCAATTGTCAGGCAAATCGTACGTGCTTGCGGATTCCAGCAAAATCGGAGAGATCACTTTTGCCAAATTGTTTGATTTGGAGGAAGCCGACCTCATTACCGAGCAGATGCCGGAGCATTGGCGGAACGCAATCGCGCAGAAAACTAAAATAATTGAGGGATAACCATGATATATACCGTAACGCTAAACCCTTCCATCGACTACATCGTGGAAGTGCACGATATCCAGCTTGGAGGACTGAATCGCATGAACCGGGATCTCAAGCTCCCGGGAGGCAAAGGCATTAACGTATCGCGTATTTTGAACCAGTTGGGCGCGGAGAATACGGCGATCGGATTCCTGGGCGGATTCACGGGACGTTTCATCAACGATAAACTCCGGGAAGACCGGATCCGGACCGATTTCGTGACCATTGCGGACGATACGCGGATCAACATCAAACTGAAGCACGGAGAAGAGACGGAAATCAACGGTTTGGGCCCGGCGATCACGACCGAAGAAGCCGATCGTTTGGTAAGCAAATTGTCCGCCCTTCATCAAGGAGACATCGTCATCCTCTCCGGCAGCATTCCGCCATCGCTCGGCAACGATTTTTACGAAAAACTCATTGCGGTGTGTCGGCAAAAGGGTGCGGAGTTCGTGATCGACACGACCGGGCCGGCACTGATGGATGCGCTCAAGTATCAGCCTCTGCTGGTGAAGCCGAACCACCACGAGCTTGCCGAACTGTTCGGCGTCAACATCGAAACGCGTGAGGAACTGGTCGTTTATGGACGCAAATTGCTCGCAGCGGGTGCTCAGCATGTGTTGATCTCGATGGCCGGGGAAGGCGCTTTGCTGATTACCGAAACGGATGTTTTTCATGCCACAGTTCCGAAGGGGACGGTGAAAAACTCGGTAGGTGCAGGGGATTCCATGATCGGCGGATTCGTAGGTACATGGGTGCTGAACGGGAATTTGCAGGAAGCATTTCGAACGGGCGTCGCTTCGGGAAGTGCAACCGCCTTCTCCGATGATCTGGCCGAACGTGCATATATTGAGGAACTGCGTAATCAGGTAGGCATAACGCAAGTGCAGCCGTAACGACCTGGGTATGAAATGAAAAGTGAATGACGACCGGTCCGCAAGTGTCGGGCCGGAAGCGATTTAGGGGAGTGTAACCAATGAGAATAACAGACCTGATGATCCAGGAAGCGATGATCATGGACCTGCAAGCCACAACCAAGGATGAAGCCATTGACGAGCTGATCTCCAGCCTGAGCAGAACGGGACGCATCAACGATCCGGTAATGTTCAAAGACATGATCTACAAACGGGAAGCTGAATCCAGCACGGGCATCGGTAACGGAATCGCGATGCCGCATGCCAAAACAAGCGCGGTCAACGAACCTACCGTAGTATTTGCCAAGAGTCGAAAAGGGCTGGATTTCGAAGCGCTGGATGACCAGCCAGCACATGTGTTTTTTATGATTGCTGCGCCTGAAGGTGCCGGAAACACCCATTTGCGCACACTTGCGGCTCTTTCCAGGCTGTTGATTGATAACGATTTCATCGCTCAACTGATGAACACGGATTCCCCGGCTGAGGTCAGCGCGCTGTTTGACGCGAAGCAGGAGGAAGCCGAGAAGAAGGAAGCGGCGAAGCAAAAGGCAAAGGCCGATAAAGAGGCCAAAGCGGCAGCGGAGGCAGCTGTTCAGTCCAAGCCTGCCGGAATCATTGAGGGCAACCCGTCCTCGGAAGATTTCGTCGTTGCGGTTACCGCTTGCCCGACAGGCATTGCGCATACATTCATGGCGGAAGATGCGCTCAAGAAAAAAGCACAGGAAATGGGCATCAACATCCGGGTCGAAACCAACGGCTCCGAAGGCGCACAAAATGTGCTTACACCGGAAGAGATCGCGCGGGCCAAAGGCGTCATCATCGCAGCCGACAAAAAGGTCGACATGGATCGTTTCGACGGCAAACCTCTGCTGCAGCGCCCGGTCAGCGACGGCATTCGTAAGACAGAAGAACTGATCAGCAAAGCGGTGAAGGGCGATGCCCCGATCTATCGCAGTCAAGGTGCAGGTAAGGCCGGTTCTGATGAAGGCGCTGCCGAGAAAATGAGCGTGGGCAGCAAAATTTACAAAGATTTGATGAACGGGATTTCGCACATGCTGCCATTCGTCGTCGGCGGGGGCATATTGCTGGCTTTGTCTTTCCTGATCGAACAGGTAGCAAGTCCGGATAATCCGCTCTTCCAATTACTGCAGACGATCGGCGGCGGAGAGGGTGCATTCCACTTCCTGATTCCTGTATTGGCCGGATTTATCGCAATGAGCATCGGCGATCGCCCGGCATTGATGCCAGGTATGGTCGGCGGTCTGATGGCGGTCAACTCCAATGCCGGTTTCCTTGGCGGGTTAGCTGCCGGTTTCCTGGCTGGTTACGTCGTTGTTGGTTTGCGCAAGGCTCTTAAAGGATTGCCGAAAGCAATCGATGGCTTGAAGCCGATCCTGCTGTATCCTGTGCTTGGACTCTTGATCGTAGGTGCAATCAGTTATTACATTTTTGATCCGATCTTCGGCTCCATCAACACATGGATGGTGGATGCCCTGCAAAACATGGGTACAGGAAATGCCGTACTGCTGGGCATCCTGCTGGGCGGCATGATGGCGATCGATATGGGCGGTCCGTTCAACAAAGCGGCATATACGTTTGCCATCGGCGTGTTCACATCAAGCGGCAATACGGATGGTGCCTGGATGGCAGCCGTTATGGCTGGCGGTATGGTTCCGCCGATTGCGATCGCGCTGTCCACGACATTCTTTAAATCGAAATACACGGACCAAGAGCGCAAATCCGGTTTGACCAACTATGTGCTGGGCTTGTCCTTCATTACCGAAGGTGCGATCCCGTTTGCGGCAGCAGATCCGCTGCGCGTCCTGACATCCTGCATTATCGGTTCCGCCTTAGCTGGTGGCTTGACGCAGCTTTGGAGCATTAACGTGCCTGCTCCGCACGGGGGTATCTTCGTAGCCGCACTGGCGAACCATGCACTGTTGTTCCTGCTTGCCGTAGCCATCGGCTCGGTCATCTCCGGCCTGATTTTGGGCGTATGGAAGAAAAGACCAACGGCAGTGAAATCATAAACGTTCGAAATGTTGTGCTGCACACTGCATTTCCGGACACTTCCACACTTTGTTTCCGCAACATTCAAAAAAGCATCGCCCGAGTGGGTCATCACTGGGGTGATGCTTTTTTGTATTGTCCTATTGTTCGGGAAGCTTGACCTATGATAAGCTGAGGATATACCGATAAATGAAACATAGTTTTATCTGGTGAAACATGATGAGTCGGGCTATATCAAACTAAAGGAGGACGCGAAATGAGTGATGAGATCAAAAGTCGTGTTCGCAAACAATTTGGCGAGAATGCGCACAAGTATGTAACCAGTGCAGGACACGCCAAAGGGCAGGATCTGGCCTGGTTGGTTGAGGCGGCGGGAGCAGAACCGGGAATGAACGCCTTGGACGTAGCCACTGGCGGAGGGCATGTAGCCAATGCGCTGGCTCCTCTCGTCAGCAGGGTGACGGCGCTGGACATGACGGAAGATATGCTGCAAGCAGCCGGGCAGTTCATCCGGGGCAACGGCCACTCCAACGTGGATTTTGTCCCAGGGGATGCGGAAAAGCTGCCTTTTCCGAATGAATCGTTCGATCTGGTGACATGCCGGATTGCCGCGCATCATTTCCCGCATGTTCGTGATTTCGTCGCGGAGGCCTACCGGGTAACTCGGACTGGAGGAAGATTGCTGCTTATTGATAATGTGGTTCCGGAATCGGGGGAAGCGGATCGCTTCTATAATGAAATCGAGTGCCGGCGGGACCCTGGCCATGTTCGGGCATGGCGCAAGACGGAGTGGATTTCGATGCTCGAATCCGCCGGGTTCCGTGTGGAGACGATGGAGGTTTTCCGGAAAAACTTCGTTTTCACCGAATGGTGCGAACGGATGGCGCTTCCCCGCGCTGAACAGATCAAGCTGGAAGAAACGATGCTGGCAGCACCGGACCATCTTCAACGGACGTTTCGGTTTCAAAGCCGGGAGGATGGTACATTGTTTGGGTTCGAAGGCCAGAGCGTGGGCATTCGGGTTGTGAAGGAGCAAACTTCACTCCCTTAACGCTGAATAAGCAAGCCGGGTTGCGGTTGCCTCGGCTTGCCTATTCGATCGAAGCATTACAGGCCAAGCGGATGTCCGCCCTAAAGCACGAAACGGCCGGAAGACTACGGTTTAAGCACCACTTTGGTGCATTCGTCTTCGTGCTCGGAGAACATCCGGTAGGCTTCGCTTGCCTGATCCATCGGAACGCGGTGGGAAATGATTTCCGTCGGATCAAGCTCGCCGGCCGTAATTTTGCGGAACAATTCAGGCATGTAATGGATGACAGGAGCTTGTCCCATTCTCAAGTTGATGTTGCGTTCGAACAGGTTGCCGAGGGGGAACATGTTATACAATGAGCCGTATACGCCCGTAAGCTGCAGTGTGCCGAATTTCCGTACGGCCTTCATACCGATTTCAAGGGCGCTCAGGGTACCTCCCTGGAGCTTGAGCTTTTGCCCGATCTGTTCCAGCACCGTTTTTTTGCCATCCATGCCGACGCAATCGATGACAACGTCGGTACCCCCTTTCGTGATTTCACGAATATGTGCACCCATGTCCTCGAACTCTTCGAAGTTATAAGTCTCCACATCGTTCATGCGTTTGGCTTTATCCAATCGATAGGCAAGACGGTCGACGGCAATGACGCGCCTTGCTCCCTTCATCCAGGCAAATTTCTGCGTCATGAGGCCAACCGGCCCGCTGCCGAGAACCGTGACGGTATCCCCGGGTTTGACGCCCGCATTTTCGACGCTCCAATAAGCGGTCGGCAGCACATCCGACAGAAACAGCAGCGCTTCGTCCTCCAATTCGCATGATTCGGGAATGACGAACGGCACAAAGTTTCCGTAAGGGACTCTTAACAGCTCGGCTTGTCCGCCTGGATAATTGCCGTAACGGTCCGTAAATCCGAAATAACCCCCGGTATGGATGTCGGGATTACGGTTGGAGTTGTCGCACTGGCTCTCCATGTCGTGGCTGCAGTAGAAGCATTGACCGCATGCGATGTTGAAAGGGAGGACCACGCGGTCCCCCTTTTTCACGCGCGTAACGTCAGGGCCTACTTCTTCGACGATGCCCATCGGTTCGTGTCCGATGACATAATCCTTCTGTGCAGGCAATGCACCCAGATAAATATGAAGATCGGAGCCGCAAATGGCCGTGGACGTAATCCGGACGATGATATCGTCCTTTTTTTCAATGGTCGGGTCCTGGACTTGCTTGACTTGCAAGTCTTTGATGCCTTGAAACGTAACAGCTTTCACGATGCAGCCTCCTTTGTGTTCGGATTCTTTCTTTGTTTACCCAAAAAGATGCTGGCCGATCGACGACATTGCGGATGTTCAAACCACCGGCCATTTGATTTTGCGCAGCGAATGAAGCAGCTCGGGTGATGCATTGAGATTGCTTTGCACCAGTTGGGTCGGAGTCAACGCCATCCATTGATTCAGCGAAATATCCTCGAAACGGTCGCTGCGGAAAATTTCCAGAAACCACAACGTATCATTTCCGGTATTCTCAATGTAATGCCCCATGGCCACGGGAACGTATCCGACATCTCCGGCCCGGTAATCAAACGTGCGGGCCGTTCCATTGCCGCCGAATACCGTCATTCTGCCTTGCCCCGTCAAATAGTATTGCCACTCATCTGCATTGGGATGCCAGTGCATCTCGCGCATGGCTCCAGGCTTGATCTCGACCAAGGCCGCAGCAACCGTCGTCGAGATGGGGAAATTGCGCGAATCCACGATTCTTACGCTTCCTCCCGGCGTAACGAGCGGCTCCTGCGCCAACAGCCGATGGGTGAATGTCAGCGGAACCGTCCCGTATGGCGACTGGACTGCCTGGCTTTCGATCGAACCCGGTACTCGGTCTGGATAGATATATACCTGGTCTTTCGGAAGGTGGGCGAAGGCATTCTCCGGCACTCCGAAATTGCGGGACAATACTTCGGGCGGAGTGTGCGCGAACCAGTCGGAGATGGATAACGTATTCAGGTCCGAGAACGTCCCGTCGTCAAACACCAGCAAAAATTCGCAGCCTTCTCCCAGGCCTTGTATGGAATGGGGAAGCCCTTTGGGGAAAAACCAAAGATCGCCGGGGCCTACATCCGCAATAAAGTTGCGACCGTCCTGATCGACAGAAGTGATCCTGGCGGTTCCCCAAATCATGTATGCCCATTCCGACTGCTGATGCCAGTGGAGCTCGCGCACGCCTCCGGGAATGAGGCTCATGTTCACGCCGGCCAGCGTGGTAGCTACGGGAAGATCCCGCACGGTAATCTCGCGCGACCAGCCGCCTTGATTAAGCTGCATATGGGTGTTCGAGAAAGACATCTTCAGATTGGGCAACAGGCCGGAGTCGGTCGCCGGCGGCACGAGCATGTTCGGATTTTGCCGGTCGAGCATCACGTTGCGCGGTCCAAGGTCTGGTCCGCCAGCCCCATCCTTACGGATCGGCTGAGGCACGTTCACGTTTTTGAGACGGGTATGATCCGGATTGGTCATTGTTTCTTGTCCTCCTTGCAGGGTTAGTGCTTATTTTGGATACGCCTAATTCTCGTTATTTACACCTATGATGGGGGGCCTGCTCAATATGTGGGACAATGACCGGATAAAACATTCTGGCGACGCTTTTTGGGAGAACGTGCCGTGACCCACCGCCCTTGGGTTTGTAAGTTTCGGGTTCTTTCTTTGATGGCGGGTTAAGGCTATTATGATAAAGAGGGATGTGGACGGTTTTTTTGCCTGAGATGTCCCTGAGAACTGGGATACGTTTGAAGGGAGAATCAGGAATGACGCTGCAGCAATTAAAATATGCGATCGAAGTGGCAACGCGCGGCTCGATGAACGAAGCGGCCAAGCGGCTGTTTATTTCGCAGCCCAGTTTGTCGAACGCGATTCGGGAATTGGAGCAGGAGCTCCGTATTACTATTTTTGAACGAACCAACAAGGGGATTACATTGTCCAAGGAAGGCGTCGAATTTCTTAGTTATGCCCGTCAGGTCGTCGAGCAGGCCGAACTGTTGGAGAATCGTTATCTGAATGCCAAGCCGTCTCCGCAGCATTTTTCCGTATCCACGCAGCACTATGCGTTCGCGGTCAATGCTTTCGTGAATTTGGTCCGGCAATACGGGCATGAGGAGTATGAGCTTGCCTTGCGCGAAACGAAAACGTACGAGATCATTCAGGACGTGCGCAGCATGCGCAGCGAGATCGGGATTTTGTACCTGAACGAGTTCAATGCCAAAGTCATCAACAAGCTGCTCAAAGACGCCGGGTTGGAGTTCAACAGCCTGTTTACGGCGAAACCGCATATATTTATCAGCATTCACAATCCGCTTGCCAAGCAAGCTTCCGTAACGATTGAGCAGCTTCGGGATTACCCGTACCTGTCTTTTGACCAGGGGGAGTACAATTCGTTTCATTTTTCCGAAGAAATATTAAGCACGCTCTCCCATCCCAAAAGCATACAGGTCAATGACCGGGCGACGTTGTTCAATCTGCTCATCGGGCTGAACGGGTATACGATCTCTACGGGCGTGTTAAGTTCGGATTTGAACGGAAACGAGATTATTCCGGTTCCGCTGGAGTGCGAGGAGTCGATCAACGTAGGCTGGATTCGCCATAAAAGCGCCTCCTTGTCCATTCTGGGCGAGGCATACGTCCATGCGCTGCATGAAGCGATCGGCTCCTGATTCGTTCCCGGTTGGAACGGTTTTTGTCATTTTGATGGAGCGGAGCATCCAGTGACTGTTATAATAGAAGTAATGTACTTATATTTAGCGGAATGAGGGAACGTCACACGTGCGAGTGTTATATCGGAATCGGAGCGAACAACATGACTTGGTGGTATACGATATCAAGAAACTTTACGGGGAGAAGGGGCAATTTCGGGTTTTGGAATTTTCAGGTGAGGCCGTTCAAGGAGCGATGGATCTGGAGCAGCCTGCCCGAATGGTGCTGGAGTACCCGCGAGCGATGGTTCATTTAATGGAACGGAACAACCCGGAATTCGAGACGGCGTTTATTATAGGGCATGGCATCGGCACATTGTCTGCCTATTTGGCAAATCGGCGGCTCAAGGTGGCTGAACTGGATGCCGAAGTGGTTGAAATCAGCAGGACGTTTTTTGGTTACGAGGCGAATGATGTCATTGTGGGCGATGGACGGGAACTGCTGGAACAGGAACCTTCGGGGATGTACGACGTAATCATCGTTGATGCGTTTACGGCAGCAGGTACGCCTGCACAGTTCATGTCCAGCTCTTTTTTTCGTTTGGTGAAGGACAGATTGCGACCGAATGGCCTGTTATTGATGAACGTTTTTGGACGATCGGGCAATGACAGGCAAGTGAATGCCATCTATGCTACGCTTTCGGAACATTTTGACCGCACACGCCTGTTTGCTTTGCCGACGGAATCCGGCGATGAGATCCAGAATCGCATTCTGGCCGGAAGCGACTCCGCAATTCATTATCAGGCGCGGCAAATGGCCGGGTTCGTGGAGCAGCAGCCTGGTGAAGGGCATGTCATTCAAAATGAAGATCATTGGCTGTAAAACCTCCTATTGGATTTGGAATGGCCCGGCGGCAATGCCGGACATCATGGATGATAAATGTTTGCGAAATAGACATACCTTCTTAACAACTTTCGTGTAAAATATTACGATATGCCTTTCATGAAATTTCGGGGGAACGAACAATCATGATTTCACAGAATGCAGCATCCAGATTTCGGGGGAAGTTCAGGAGGTTCAAAAAGATAAGTCTCACCGCATTGCTCGGTGGGCTCGTTACCATTTCGGTTCTGATGACGTTAACCATTATGTTTATATCGTCGTACACTTCCCAGAAACAATCTTTGATCAACACAACGTTATCCTTGAATTATTCGAATGCCGTGCAGATGAGCAATACATTGGATGCGCTATTCAAATCCATGCAGAACAATCTGGCCCATGATGCCAGGTATTTCGCCGATCTCGACTATTCCGATTCGCGAAAGCTGAATTCCGCATTGGACCTGATCAAGAACAGCAGCAATTACTTCAACTCGATGACATTGGTGGATTCGGACGGGCTTGTCCTTAGCATATCGCCGTATTCGGCCGATTCGGTTGGTTACCATGTTTCGTCAGAGGCTGCAAAGACAGCGCTCCGATTACAGGAACCGTACATATCTGAAGCGTACAAGACGCCCCGGAAGAAACGCAGAATCGTATTTGTCAGCGAACCCGTCTTTGACGCGCATGGCAAATTCAAAGGAATGATCGGGGGCAACATCTATTTGCAGGATCAGAATATTCTGAATCTGTTGTTCGGAAGCCAGATGAAAACAAGTCAAGGATCTCATTTTTTCATCGTGGACTCGAAAGGCACGCTCATTTATCATCCCGACACAGCGAGAATCGGGGAGAACATTAGCCGCAATACGGTCGTTTCCAAGCTGCTGAACAACGAGAAGGGCAAGGCACAATACAGAAATCTGGCTGGCGTCGATTCTCTCGCAGGTTACTATAAGGTGCCCACAACGGATTGGGGAGTGGTCGTGGTATCTCCGACCCAGACCGTATATGACCAGTTGAATCATCAAATCGGGCTGCTTATCCTGTACACTTCCGTTCCTTTTTTGCTGCTGACCCTGATCGTCATTCGTGTTGCGAGACAACTCGCTCGTCCATTCGTATCGCTGACCGATCTGGTGCAGCAGGTGGATCAAGGGAGAGTGTACTTGCCGATCATGAAGCCGCATTGGAACCGGGAAGCGGACTTGCTGAATCGTACGGTGCTGTCGGCATTGGCCAATTTCCGCAAGCAAAGGGAGCAGCTCACTTATGATGCAAGAACGGATGTTTTGACCGGAATGACCAACCGCAGAACGTTTGAAGAGGTCATCCAGAATTGGTTGGACGAAGGCATCCGCTTTTCGATCGTGGTGCTCGATATCGACCGTTTCAAATCCATTAACGACACGTATGGGCACCATGCAGGTGACGAAGTATTGAAGCATATCGCCAACCTGATCCGGTTATCGGTGCGCCCGGAGGATGTGAGTTCGCGATTCGGGGGCGAGGAATTCGTGGTATTGCTTCGTGATGCAGATACCAAAGAGGCCTATCAGATTGCGGAGAACATTCGCGTTTCGGTTGCAGGCAGCGTTATGCCCGTGGATCGGCAAGTGACGATTTCGGCAGGCATCGCCGAGCATCCCCTCCATTCTTCGTCCGCGAGCGAGCTGTTTCATCTCGCGGATACGGCCTTGTACAGGGCAAAGGAAGAGGGACGCAACCGTACCGTAACGATAAAGGCTTTGCGAAAATAGCGAAAAAAAGAAGCTGATCCCGGACGAACGGGGTCGGCTTCTTTCTGTGAAGAGCGGCCTGCACGTCCTGCTGTTTGGTCTGAACCTCGTTGGTGACTAGGCGTTGTTGATGAGTTAGACCTTGGATGAAAAGAGTTTTATAATAGATTGAATGAAGGAAAACGATGGATCAAGTCTGCAAGAGCTATTACATAAGGTATCTTAACGGACGATTATGCAAGCGGATAAGGGGGGATTAGCGTGGTATGGGTTGACAAACTATTGCCGTTTACGGAACACAATCTGCCGATGCTGGAGGATTGGTTTAAAGATGCAGAGGTTCAGCAGCGATTGGAGGGAATGCTTCCGTTAGGTGAATGGTACGAGCATGTGGAACGGCATCCCGGTTATCACGTGCGGATCGCGTATGCGGAGAGAGAAGTCGTGGGCATAATTATGCTCGAGCAGGATGAGCAAAATACGGGCAGCATTGCCGTCATAGTCAAACCATCCGTCAGGAACCAGGGATATGGCAGGGCAATGCTTGAAAAAGCAATGCAGCTCCCCGAGCTCAGGACGATTCATAAGTGGTATGCGGGGATCGAAGCTGACAACGTCGCTTGTTTGAAATGTTTTCAGTCTGCCGGTTTTGTATTGGAAAACGAAGCTCCCGATGAAGACGGGTACTACTCTTTATGGTATTGCTCCGATATTCAAGCATAGAGCGACAATGAAGCGCAGCAACTAAAAATGATAAGTATAATTAATTTTATGTGGAGGGGATTACTTATGAAGTGCAATAAATATAACAGGGTACAAATCGAAGAAGGGAGCGTATCACTGACCCTATAAACTACGCTGCCTCATGTTTGGAGGTAGAATGTGAATACATCTCATTCACAATCAACTTTGCGACACAACCCCATTTTAATTTGGCTTTGTGTGCTTTCTTTTTTTAGCGTATTAAATGAAATGGTTCTGAACGTCTCATTGCCTGATATCGCCAATGATTTGAATAAACTTCCAGCGAGCACAAACTGGGTGAATACAGCTTTTATGTTGTCCTTTTCGGTTGGAACAGCGGTATATGGAAAGTTATCGGACCAACTGGGCATCAAAAAACTGCTCTTGTTTGGGATTATCGCCAATTGCTTCGGATCGGTAATCGGTTTTGTTGGTCACTCGTTCTTTCCCATCCTTATTCTTTCACGGTTTATTCAAGGGATGGGTGCAGCCGCATTTCCCGCACTCGTGATGGTTGTAGTTGCGCGCTATATCCCGAAAGAAAACAGGGGTAAAGCATTTGGTCTTATCGGATCCATAATCGCCATGGGGGAAGGGGTCGGACCGGCCATTGGTGGAATGATTGCCCATTACATCCATTGGTCATATTTGCTGCTTATCCCAACGATGACGATAATCACTGTGCCGTTTCTTGCAAAACTGTTGAAAAAGGATGAAGGAACCAAAGGTTATTTTGATACAACGGGTATTATATTGATGTCACTAGGCATTGTATTTTTTATGCTGTTTACAACGTCATTTACAATTTCTTTTCTTGTCCTCAGCATTCTCTCTTTCCTGATATTTGTAAAACATATTAAGAAAGCTGAAAACCCTTTTGTCGATCCTGCACTGGGTAAAAATATTCCATTTATGATTGGAGTCCTTTGTGGCGGGCTAATCTTCGGTACGGTAGCAGGTTTTGTCTCCATGGTCCCTTATATGATGAAAGATGTTCACCAGTTAAGTACTGCGGCTATCGGAAGCGGGATTATTTTTCCCGGAACGATGAGTGTCATCCTCTTCGGTTACATTGGAGGATTGCTTGTTGATCGGAAAGGTCCTTTGGTTGTATTGACCATGGGAGTTGCCTTACTTTCCATCGGTTTTTTGATCGCTGCCTTATTTGCAGAAGCAGCACCATGGGTTATGACCATGGTATTGGTTTTGGTTTTTGGTGGGCTTTCATTTACTAAAACCGTTGTTTCTACAATAGTGTCAAGCAGTTTAAAACAAAATGATGCTGGTGCCGGAATGAGTTTGCTTAATTTTACTAGCTTCTTATCAGAGGGAACAGGTATTGCGATCGTTGGCGGATTATTATCCGTACGTTTACTGGATCGAAGGCTGCTGCCTGCAATAACTGAACCGCCTGCGTATTTGTATAGTAATATGCTCCTGCTTTTTCTGGGAATCATGATCATTAGCTGGTTGGTTACCTTAAGAATCTATAAGCGAACTCAGAGAAATATATAATAAAGGCCAATTCGGTCCACCGCTACAGCCAAACCTACAGAATCGATGTCAATATGCGGTCGCATAACGCCATCGTGCCAATGTTGTCTTTCCCGCTGCTAAGAGGGGTTGCTCCGGTACGGCAGCATGCCATGAAATGGGCCATTTCGCCCACGAATCCCCGCAAATAAAGGTCGCGGTATGCACCGGACATGGGCGAGGCTGAAGGAGTGAAGACAGTATCCTGCTCTTCAAGGGATTTCCATGGGATATTCGATGAAGTGCGGGAGGAGTGCACGGTCAGGGTGTTGATCTCATCCGCAGAAGCAAACCCGTTATCAAAGGTGACCAGCAGGCTTTCGCTTTCGCGGGACCATGCACTCATGCCGGTAAAATAAATGCTGCCTGCTACGCCGCTGTCGAACGCGATGGAAATGCTCTGGTTGATTTGACGTCCCGTTGTGGCCCGGGTTCCCGTTACCTCTACCGCTTCGCCGAAGAGGAAACGCATCAGATCGACCATGTGAATGGCGGCCAGTTTAATGAACTGTTCTTCATCTTCGCAAAACGGTGTGGAATCCACGGCGAAGCGCATTTGAAACGAACGGGCTTGTCCCAATTCGCGCCGGTCGATCAACTCCTTTAATTTCATGTAAACGGGAGCATATCGTTTCATGAAACCAACCATGAGCACAACGCCGGCATGCTCGGCCAAGCGGGATAATTCCTCTGCTTCGGCTGCATTCCATCCCAGCGGTTTATCTACGTATACATGTTTGCCCGCACGAATGCAGTCGCGAACGAGAGCCGTCTGGTCATGCGGCTGTGCAACGACAACGATGCCATCGCAGTTTTCGTTGCGCAGCATTTCGAGCGCGTCGCCATACGCTTGGCCTTGGCTGCCGAAACGAAGCAACGCGGCCCGTGAACGTTCGATGCTGCGGGTGGATATGGCCTGAATCTTGGCTCCTGCTTCTACGGCAGCGGGCAGGATGTTGGTGGTGGCATGGAATCCTGCTCCGATAAAACAAAGTTTGGTCTGAGGCAACGCCAATCTCTCCTTGAAAATTTGATTTGTACATGATTTGGCTGATCTTGATGACATCATGTTTTAAGATAGCGGGTTCGCATTCGATTAAAAAGGACATATGTCCTTTTTTTTGATACAAAAATATATTGCAATCGTGTTGAATAACCTGTATACTCTTAATTACGGTGAAACAAGCAATGGTTTGACCGGAGCATTTTCACATCAATGAAAAAGCTGCATATTATGCGGTCGTGGCGGAATTGGCAGACGCGCACGGTTCAGGTCCGTGTGGGCTAACCCCCCGTGGAGGTTCGAGTCCTCTCGACCGCATCTCAGAAAAAGAATGGAAGAGTTGCACACGCAATTCTTCCATTCTTTTTTGTTTATTCAACTCAACTTCGTTTTGTCTGCTGCTGTAAGTAATCTGCTGCCCAGAGGCCGGCAATCACGCCGGCCAGACCGCAAATCGCGACCGTGCCCATAAGGTGGTTTGGCTGGAAACGGAACAGGAACGAGATGCCGCTGCCCAGCGTCGTGCCGGCAAGAAAGCCGAGGGCGATGCCGATGTCCTTCGTGAATTTCATAGATTCACCTGCTTCTGTTGTGGTAAGTGGTTGCAAAGTAGCAGAACTAGCGGTAAAGTGTGATCAGGAAAAATATAACATCGTTTTCCTTGTTTTCATTGTGCGCTTTAACCGAAGAAATATGCATGAACCCAGGACAGGAGGATGGAAGAATGAATATGAACGAACGAATTGCGGACTGGAACAGGCGAGCCCAGGAATGCGATTGCGGACATGAGCATCGTGAGGTGGAAATCCAGGTGGTCATGGAGCATGGTGCGATTCGCAAGGTGCCTGACTATTTGAGCCGGAAGTCATATCATCATGTGACGGTCGTTTATGATGCGAGTACGGGGCCCATTGCCGCTTTTGGCGTGGTGCGGAGCCTTCGAGCAGCGGGAAACCGGGTGGATGAGATCTGTTTGAGACCTGCGGCTGCCGGAGATGTCATTGCCGACGAGGCGGCCATCGTACAGCTGCTTTTGGGCGTGCAGCAGGGAAGTCAAGCGATCATTGCGATCGGTTCCGGGACGATTCACGATGTCGTTCGTATCGTGTGCGCCAAAATGAACAAATCGTTTCTGTCAATTCCAACGGCAGCATCGGTGGATGGTTTTACGTCTGCGGGAGCGCCGCTCATCGTAAACGGGGTAAAGCAAACGTTTCAAGCGGTTCCGCCGGAAATCATTTTTGCCGACATCGACGTGTTTGCATCGGCACCCCAAGAGATGACGGCAGCAGGTTTCGGAGACATGCTCGGCAAATTTACGTCCCTTGCCGATTGGGAAGTATCCCGCGATCTTGGAGGAGAGCCATTCTGCCCTGTTGCATACCGGATGACCAAAGAGGCATTGGACGCGTGCATCGATCAGGTGGATGCGATTGCGGGGGGAAGTCAGGAAGGCGTGACTGCGCTGATGGATGCATTGATCATGTCAGGCATATCGATGCTGATCATCGATCACTCTCGTCCGGCCTCCGGAGGGGAGCATCATGTATCCCATCGCTGGGAGATGGAGCTGATGGAGCTGGGTCGCAAACCGATTTTGCACGGGGCCAAAGTGGGTGTGGCTTGTGCGTTGTTGACGGGGAAATACAAGGAGCTTGTACGTACAACGAACGAGCGAGCCTTTCAGGTATACCGATCATTGCCCGAACAGGAGCAATTGTCTGCATGGTTGGGACAAGTTGGCGGGCCGACCACAACGGAAGAACTGGGCATTTCTCCGGAGATGGTGGAACGCGCTTTTGCGACCGCGCATACGCTTCGTGATCGCTATACGGGGCTCAAATATATGAACGAAGTCCTTTGTTCCAAATAACGGGTGCGAGATACATTTGTTTCGCGATGGCGGGGTTATTTGTCTTTTTGTTAGTTGTACGTACAATTGTCTATATTTTTAATTTATGGTCGAACAAATTTTTTTTGGATTGTGTGTAATCAGACTTTTGTATGTATTATTCACAACAGGTTTCAGGTTATTGAAGTTGAATTGCTCGACAAAACAAAAAACACGGGATTTGGCCATTTCAGCCATATACCCGTGTTTTCTGTATTTAAGGTGACATTGGTTGTCGCCGGGTGCACTGCACCCGGACAGTCTGCTCCATTTAGTTGCTGCGGCGATCTTTCAAGATAACATCTGCAAACAATATCGTTTTTGGAATGCGGAAAAATTGTTCCGCCTGTTCCTGAAACGCAGCGGAAGGCAGCGTTCCCTGATGCAGCCATTTGCGAAAAGTGCCGGGGTGAACCCCGATCCAGTGGCTGACATCTGTCACCGACAAATCATGGACCATGCATAAGCCTGTCAGAATACGGTTGCTAACCGGAGAACGGGTCACCGTACGCTTCATGAAACGGGAAGGCTCAGGCTGGCAAATCACCGGGCTTTTGCGAACGACTTCTTCATTGAAAAGAATGTGGCGCGGGTAGCCGAGCAATTGGCAGGCCTTGTCCAGATTGGTACTGCCGGGTATCCGCCCTTCGTATACCCAGGCGCTTACGCTCCGGGACGAAATGGACAGGTCTTCGGCCAGCTGGGACAACTTGATGTCATTGGCCATCAGCACGGCAAGAAGAACGCGATTACGGATTTGACAGCGTGTCGGTTTGCGGAATCGTTTCACACGGACGCCTTTACCCAAGTATTTACGGTTGATCAGAGACCACGCCTGGATGGAATGTTGTTCTGGTTGATTAGGCATATTTCCTCCGATTTTTTTAAACAAATACTACAATAAGAACAGGGGTACTTTCAAGTGCCAGGTGCACCGTTTTGCAAACGCGAACCGCGATGGCGCATGGCCGGGGGGGGAGTTATGGACTAGAAGTTTGCCCGTGGACTTCCTAGTATATTCCTAGATTACAATGATTCACTAAATTTTCAGAGTTAAAAGAAGCTGTAGAAACATCAAAATGATTCTATAAGACTATTCTTAGGACTATTTTACTTTTTCCGAATTTTTGTTGATATGATGCGGTTTGTTTACCTCTATTAGCCAATGTTTTCCGGATTCGCCTTTCACTTTTTAATGTGATTATGCGCAAACCGGCAATCGCATTTCCACGGTTTGCACCAGGCAACTGGTTGGTCAAAATCTCTTAACCGTGCATATCTTGTACAGAGGATCAAGAGATGGGGGGGAGCATTGTGCAACCAGCCGTGAATACCTTTGCAGCCATTTCAGGAGCTATTGTTACGTTTGCTTTTGGTGGATGGGATCAGCTGCTCAGTCTGTTGGCCGTTGCCATGGCCATAGATTACATTACGGGTATTGCTGCAGCTGTAAGGTCGGGTACCGGTTTAAACAGTAATGTCGGTTTCTGGGGGCTTGCCCGCAAGGGGCTTATGCTCACGGTCATCCTTCTCGCTCACCGGATCGATCTGTTAATGGGAATGGATATCATCAAGGGTGGGGCGATTTATTTCTATTTGGTCAACGAGCTGATTTCGATTACGGAAAATTATGCCAAAATCGGTCTTCCGCTGCCCGAGAAACTTCGTCAGGCCATTACGGTACTGAAAAAGAAAGAAGGCATCTCGGATCAGGAATGGTCACGGTCTGGCGCCAAGTCTGAGTCGGAGAGCGAAGCCAAACCGCCGGTTTCTGACCAGAAGCAGCCTGAATCCCGGTTGCCCGAGTCGGAACGAGCGAAGAACGTGAAGGACTCGGACGAGTCCAACTAAATCCCTGCCTGAAATGCTTCTCGTATTCTCTGGGAGAACGTTTCCAGTATCCTTTTACAATAGCAAACGTTATGGTATATTTTGAATACAGCAACGTTGCTCCGATCTTCCGCTTAAGAAGGAAGCACCCGTGGATCAACGATGGATTTACGCAAGGATATGGATTATACGCAGAAGAGGAGCCGTCTACGATGATTAAGCATATTGTTCTTTTTAAAATGAAGGAGCGTTCTCCGGAGAATATTGAAGCCGCTGCGCAAGTCCTTCGAAACCTGGAAGGCAAAATCGACGTCCTGATTTCCCTGGAGGTTGGCGTGGATGTTTTGCGGTCGGACAGGTCTTTTGACATTTCGCTTACAGCGGAATTCGCTTCTTTGGAAGACTTGCAGGCGTATCAGGTCCACCCATTACATCAGGAAGTCATCAAATACATGAACGAAGTAAGAGAACAATCGATTGCGGTGGATTACGAAATCTGATCTTTTTCATTCCATTTACAGAAGTAAAGGGGACTGGATATGAGCGATTTGAGAGACGTTATGGAATTTTTGTACATTTTTATCGTGTTTCTGATCGCTTGTCCAGTCATGCTATTCTGGCTGAAGCGCAGAGGCAAGCGGAACCGATAATCTAGGGAACAGAAGGTGAACGTGTTGTATTACGTAAACAGAGAGCAGATTGCCCATAGGTTGGCTGCAGTGCCGGAAATCGCCGAGGGGCTTCGTCATGCGGTACATTCGTGGGATGGCGGGCTTGTGCTCGGCTTGGTTCAGGAACGATGCCTGCATCTGGCCATCGAAATCGTGACCGATGTAGGAAGTTACCTTATAGACGGGTTTATTATGCGGGATGCAAGCAGTTATGACGACATCATCACGATCAATCACGAGGAAAAGGTGTTCGATACGGCGACATATGAGGTGTTAAGCCGTCTTGTTGCTCTACGAAAGCCGTTAGTACAAGAATACTTCAGCTGGAATCGGTCCGAGCTGCATCCGTTAAGCCGGGAGCTGCCGGACGTTCTCGAACGTTTTGCAGAACACGTCTCCGATTACGTGGACCGGGAACTCGGTCCATTTCAAAACGTGCAGGCAAAGGGTTAGCAGCACAAGGAAGAGGGAAGCAGCATGATGCATGAAAGCAACGAACATTTGCAAGAAAAAGAAAGCGCAAAAACGCCTTCGGGATTTCATCCCGTATATATGGTGGAGCTGCTGTTCAAAACCCCGCCGCATGTCGATCGCCGCCGACTGCATGATGCGATAAGCCGGTACACCGGTCAAGTTCGGTTAGCCGTGAAGCAGCGCCATGATCAGGGTGAAACCGCGGGGGATCAGGAACTCCCCGGAGAGAAAAATGCTGTGCAGCCGGATCCGGAGTACAAGGAAGAGTTGTTGGTCTTCTATCACTTGGACCATCTGGTTTCTTTTGAGGAAGGGGCCGTTCCTTCGCAAACCTGTGTTCTCGCCGTGCAGAAAATCGAGGATCGTTCCCGTTTTAAAGGAGCGATTCAGCAGGCTTGGCATTGGTCCGAAGCAGAGCGGGCTGTGTCGTCTGCCGAATATTCCATGCGGCTGCATGACATGTTTGCGGCGGCGATGCCGCGGAAACAGCGGCTGGAATTGTTTCAAAAAACGCTCCAGGCGATCCTTGAGGTCCTGCCGTGCGAGGCGATCTATTGGTACGGCAGCGACAAAGTGGTTGAACCAGCGGCTTATCGCCAGTCGCAGGAAAGGGAAGAGCATCTGTACGGCGCCATGAACGTGCGGATGTATCAGGCCGGCGGGGATGAGGAACAACGTGAACTTGTGATGGACACGGTGGGACTTTCCGCACTCGGCATACCCGATGTCCAATGTCATTTCACGGGAATTGATCCGGATACGGTTGCCCAAACGCTTCTCGGGGCAGCTTATTACATATTCGATCAAGGCGATGTGCTTCAAAATGGACAGCTGCTCGGCTCCTCCGGCGGCAGGCGTTGGCGGTGCGAGCGCCAGGCGGCATTGATTGCGCCGGGGCGCTATGTCATTGATCTTCAGCCTGGAGAGAAGGCCGAGGCATAGTTGCTTGTACTCCAACTTTTTTTTGTTCAGGGAGTGTCAGGACAAACCGGTGCTGCTTATAATGCATCAACGGAATAGGCATTCGCCCGGTTTAGCGAAACGAAAATGTTGGGTTAAATCGGTAACGACAATTCGAAAGGGAGAGATGCAACGTGAAGGATTCCAACAAAAGCCTGTTATGGGGAGCGTTAATTGGTTCGGTGGTTGGTTCGGTGACAGCTTTGCTGCTTGCTCCGAAATCCGGGCGCGAGCTTCGTCAGGACATTTCGGAAGGTGCGCGCCAAGTCACGGAGAAAGGCCAGGAATTGGTCAGCAAAGTGGGCGAACAGGGCACGAATCTCGTGTCCAAAGTCAAAGAAGCGGCTGATGTCGTGATCCATGATATCCAATCATGGCGGAGCGGCAGCAGCTCCAAGGAATTGCTGGTTTCGGCGATCCCTGCTAATCCAGCCTCAGAAGATCATCTGTCGACTGGAAAAGAGGTTGATGAGATTGGCAAGGATGCGGCCCTCCAGCTTCCCGAAGACGAGTCGAAAAACCAGAATTAAGCAAAAAGGCTTGGGTTTAAGCAGGCTTTCCCTCAGAGGAGAGCCTGCTTTGCTGTGCGGAAGGGAATAAACCCCAGTCGGGGGGTTGTATCCGGAATTTGAAGCCGACGATGAAATCGGGTAAGATGTAGGTACCTTTTTGCCCGAAAACTCATAAAGTAGGATGAAAGCTCAGGCAAACATGCATTTCAGAACAATTTTAATCGAAGAAGGAAGCGGTGTGTTCGTGCAACAAGCTATCGCTATATTAGACTCCGGTGTCGGAGGTTTGACGGTCGCAAAGGAAGTGATGCGTCAGCTTCCCAGGGAAAAGATCATTTATTTTGGAGATACTGCCCGGACACCGTACGGACCCCGTTCGTCCGAACAAGTGAAACAATTTACAGAACAAATTGTAGATTTTTTGATCCAATTCGATCCAAAGGTGATCGTTATTGCCTGCAATACGGCTACGGCGGCAGCTCTGGATTATATCCGGGCCAAGGTCCCGATTCCGGTCATCGGCGTCATTCATCCCGGAGCGCGGGCGGCCATTACGGCAACGCGCACAGGTAAGATTGGAGTCATTGGAACGATCGGCACGATCAGCAGCGGTGCGTATACGGCGGCCCTTAAAGAGCTTTCCCCTTATATCGAAGTGGTAAGCCAGGCCTGCCCGGATCTTGTGCCGCTGGTGGAGAAGGGGGAATTCCGCTCCGTCAAGACGACCGGCGTCGTGAAGCGGTCCATCGATCCGCTCAGGCATGAGCCTCTCGATTGTCTCATTCTCGGCTGCACCCACTACCCGTTTCTGATGGATACCATTCAGGAAGTCATCGGTCAGGACGTGAAGCTGATCAGTTCAGCGGATGAGACCGCAAGGGAAATAAGCACGATTTTGTACGATAAACGAAAACTGGCAAGCGGAGACGAGATTCCGGTACACCAATTTTTCTGCACGGGAGACCCGGGTATGTTTCAGAATATTGCCCGTCAATGGCTGGGAGAGCAGATCTCCAAAACGCCAGTAGTATGGCAGGTCACGCAATTATCATAACCATTTTGACGTTCTCGATCATTGCGACAAGGGGTGCGATTGATCCCGGGGCCATGAGGCTCCGGGATCTTTGTCGTGCGTTCATGCCGACCCGTCGATGACTGCATGGCGACCACATGTCGGACGACTTCATGCGCATATACATTATCAATGCTATGCAATAGCATGATGAACCATGCTGCATGCGATTCGTGATGTTTTGAGAGCCTGCAGCTAATCAGGAGAAGACGGGCAGGGGCGACGGTCAGACTTCAAGGGTTTCCTGCCGGGAAAGGGGAGCGCATGGAATCGAAATGGATCATCGTACAGCCGGGAGACACGATATCCCGCATCGCTGCCGTACATCGCATGACCAGGGAACACCTCGCAGCACTTAATCCGGAGGCCGCGGCCCAGCCCTACTTGTTGGCAGGACAGATGCTGCGCATCATTCCGGGCACGGGGCGTCGCTATGCGGTTCAGCCTGGAGAAACCGCAAGCGGAATCGCGAAGCGCTTCGGGATGACGGAGGCTGAATTGCGAAACGCAAATGCCAATATTGCAGAAATGGACGATTGGCACGGACACTGCATTCATATTCCGGATGCAACGGGCCAAACTATAATCAGAATCCAGGGTGAATATGGGTACCGTGACATGAACCGTGACATCCGGGAGCTTGAGAAACGTTATCCATTTATCCATACGGGCACGATCGGTACGAGTGTGATGGGCAAACCGCTGCATTATGTGCGGATCGGGGAAGGAGCCCGGCATTTTCATGTTAATGCCTCCATTCATGCAAACGAGTGGTTGACGACTCCGGTTTTGCTGCGGTTTATTGAGCAGTATGCGGCTGTCGTCGGCACGGGTTCTTCCTGGTATGGTTTCTACCCGAATCAATGGTTTAAGGAAACGACGCTTTGGATCGTGCCGATGGTGAATCCGGATGGGGTGGAGCTCGTTCAGGAAGGTGTTGTGAATGGACACCCTTATGCCGATGAATTGCTTGCATGGAATGCGGGCCGTGCCGATTTCAGGCATTGGAAAGCAAACATTAGAGGCGTGGATCTGAATGACCAGTTTCCGGCTTACTGGGAAGAAGAGGTGGCTAGGAGAGGGGTGGCTTCGCCTGGGCCGCGCGATTATGCGGGGAGAACGCCGTTGTCCGAACCGGAGGCTCTGGCCCTGGCGCAATGGACGGACCAGCATGATTTTTCGGCGGTTGTAGCCCTCCATAGTCAAGGCAAGGAGATTTACTGGAATTATCGCGATCTGGAGCCTGTGGAAAGTGTTTGGTTATCCCGCAGGTTGGCCAAAGCATCCGGATACAAAGCCGTGAGGCTTAGCGGAAGCGATGCAGGATACAAGGATTGGTTCATTCAAAAGTTCAGCAGGCCGGGCTTTACGGTTGAAATGGGATTAGGCGTGAACCCTCTCCCGGTGGAGCAGTTTGATGATCTTTGCATGGAGATCGGCATGCTGCTCGGAGAATTGCTTTCCGGCGAAGGGAAAAAGGGGACGCCGTAAAACGGGTGAAACCTTCAGGTTTCATTTCCGTAACGAAAAAAACGGATGCCGCACACCGCGATCCGTTTTTTTCAATTCAGCTTCCTGATCCATAGAGCATGGGTGGTGCAGGGTCTTGTGCTTTCGGGTAAGGAAGGGATAGGAGGTCATGTCGATGAAATGGAGAAGATTGTTGTCATTTAAGCGGTGGGGAGAGGTATTCACCAGATTGCCTCGTTTGTTGCGGGCCCCCGAGATTCCGCTCTGGGAAAAACTGTTGTTTGCCGTGCCGGCGTTGTTGTATTGGGTGCTTCCCGACGTGATGCCTTTTATGCCGATCGATGATATTGGCGTGACGCTTTTGCTGATGAACTGGTTTGTCAGTCGGGCCGAACGTAAATATCCGGCGCTGCCGCCTGTTTCAAAATAAAGAGTATTGCCGCAAATGGGGCATTATGGCACGATTTTGCATCAATGTTATTGCACAGCGGGTTAACTTTCTTTAAAATAGATGCTGGAGTTTCGAAAATGCTGCAATTGTTGGATCCAGCAATTACGATATAGGAGATGAACAGATGAATTGCAAAATTACGCGCAATGCTGCCAAAGTATTGAAGCTTGAATTGGACAAGCCTGAGAATGAAGGGAAAAAGCTGCGGGTTGTCATTACTCACGCCCATGGCGATCACGCCCATTACGGGCTCGATCTGGATACCCCGGGAGATCACGACGAAGTCGTGTCTACGGATAAAGAGATCGACGTAATTCTCGAGAAAGATCAGCCGATGCTGGATGGCGTTAAAATTGACTATCTGTATTTCCCGCAAGAGGGATTTGTCATTACGAACCCTTCCAAAGGCAATCACGGCGACCATTAAGGCGCAAAGAAGGGGAAATCATGGCTAACGATATCCGCGTCTGCGAGAAATGCAGGCATATTAAATTGAAATCGATCGTACCTAAACTGGAGAAAATGGCTCCAGGCACCGAAATCAAGGTGGGGTGTAAATCGTATTGCGGACCTTGCGCCAAACGTGCATTTGTTTTCGTCAATGGCCGTTACATTAGCGCTCCTACGGAAGAAGAAGTGCTGGAGAAGGTTGCAAAATTCGTGAAATAATGGTTTTGGGCGCGAAAGGGCATAAGGCGGATAAACCTAATCCATCCTAAAGGGGTAACAGGAACATGATTCCCAAGGAGGGTGTATTCATGCCGAAGCGTTACGATTCCAGCTTGCAAGCCAATACGACCGTATCTCAGGCGCAAAATGCGGTCAACAAACTGCATTTCGCCGTTTCCCAGGCGATGTCCCATCCGACCGAGCAAACCATCGAACAGGCCGAACGGCGCTTGGCTCATACCGAGCAGGCGATGCGTCAAGCCGAACGTTCTTTGGGAGGTCAGGGCGTCGAGCTTGCCGAAGAGATGTTGGCCGTGGAGAAGAGACGATTCAGCTCCATCCGCAGCCAGAGCGGCCAAGGGAATTCATAATTCGTTCCTGTCACACCGGAACCCGCAGGGCAGAATGCTTCCTGCGGGTTTTTTGCGCCCGGTGACCGCTTCATTTTTCGCGAGGAGGTTAATAGACCAAGAGCAGGTTAATTCCAATCGGGAGGTATAGGATGACAAAACATATTACGGATTGCACCATACTGAACAATGGAGTCACGATGCCTTGGCTGGGCCTGGGGACTTATCGGGCCAAAGGAAAAGAAGTGCAGGAAGCGGTGGAGACAGCGCTGGAAGTGGGTTATCGCAGCGTGGATACTGCATCCGTGTACGGCAATGAGGAAGAAGTGGGACAGGCGCTTGCGGGCAGCGGGATTGCCCGGAGCGAGTTGTTTGTCACAACCAAGCTGTGGAATGAGGATCAGGGCTATGACCAAACGCTTCGTGCGTTTGAGGCGAGCCAAAAGGCGCTGGGTCTGGACGTCATCGATCTGTATTTGATCCATTGGCCCGGCAGGGACCGGTATAAGGATACGTGGAGAGCCTTCGAGCGTCTATATCATGAGAAAAGTGTACGAGCTATCGGCGTAAGCAATTTTCAGATTCATCATTTGCAAGACTTAATGGACGAAAGTGGAATAGTGCCTGCGGTAAATCAGGTCGAGCTGCATCCTGGTCTGGTCCAACAGGAATTGCAGGATTTTTGCGGGGAGCACGGCATCCAGTTGGTTGCATGGAGTCCCATCATGCGCAACAAGCTGGACAAGGAGTCGACCCTGAAGGCGTTAGCCCAGAAGTACGGGAAGAGCACGGCGCAAATCATTTTGCGCTGGGACATCCAGAATCAGATCGTGACGATTCCAAAGTCGGTTACGCCGGAGCGCATTCGCGAGAATGCCGACATCTTTGACTTTGAGTTAACGCCGGACGAACTGAGTTTGATCGATGCACTCGATGCCGACAAGCGAACGGGCCCGCATCCGGACCAGTTGTTTTGGGATTAGATTGACATGGACGGCATTTCGGGGAAACGTAGTTTCATCGATAAAAAAGCAGCAGGCCTTGGAGTATGCCAAGTCCTGCTGCTTTTTCGTCGACGTTCAGTTCGAAGGTTTTTGGGGCAGCTCGCAGCCTTCATCCGTGCAGAGACCTGCATCGGCAGTGTTGTCTCCGGCAGACTCCACCATAGTGAAAGGAGTACGCTCATCCCAGGCTTTTTGCAACGCGTTTCGGAATACGTCTTCCGGTTGTGCGCCGGAGACGGCGAATTTCCGGTCGATGACAAAGAAAGGAACGCCGCGAACCCCCAGCTGCGCAGCTTCGGCTTGATCCGCCCGCACATGGTCCGCGTATTGATTGCTCGCCAGCACGGCAGCGGCTTCCTGGCCGTCCAATCCCACTTCTTCAGCGAGTTGGATCAGCGTGTGATGATCTCCTGTATCTTTGCCTTCGATAAATACGGCTTGGAACAGCCGCTCGCTGAGTTCCAGCATTTTGCCTTGGGTGCCGGCCCATTGAGATAAGCGGTGAGCGGCGAAGGAATTGGTCGGAACCATCGAGTCGATGTCGTATTCCAGCCCCGCGGCTCTGGCATTGGCATTCATTTGGGCATTCATGGCCTGGGCTTGCTCGGCGCTGATGTTATACTTTTCCGTCAAATAGTCAGTGTTGGATTTGCCGCTGTTCAATTCGGCGTTCGGGTCGAGCTCGAAGCTTTTGAATTCAACGGTAACGTCGCCACGATGCGGAAATTGTTCCAGGACTTGCTCCAGACGGCGCTTGCCGATATAACAGAAAGGGCACATATAGTCAGACCATATTTCAATATTCATGTTGGACCTCCAATGTAGTTGAAACTATTTTGGTTACAATTATAAAACAGCCGATCCGTATTCGCAAGTTTCCTTGCGGACGTTTGAATCAAAAAATGCCGAAACACGCAGCGAGGTGCGGCTTCGGCACATTACATTCACCGAGGGATGCTTTATTGGTCGCGAAAGGCTTTGAACCAATGAAAGGGCTGAATCTCATCCAGCCTTTTGTAAATTAACCGACCCTCCGGATCGTAGATGGCGGCTTTGACGTCTTCTCCCCAAAAAAACAACCGTTCCTGGCAAACGCCGCAAGGCGTCAATACTTTGAATTCGGATTGCTCGTCATCGCGGGCCACGCAGATGGAATGGGTGACGCGTTCGTTGAGCTTGTGAGCTTCCAGAAAGGCTCCGGTCTCCATGCACAATTCGGTCGCGGCATTGATCACTTCGGGAGCAACGCTGATCAGGACCGAACCTTGTTCGGTGTAGACGGCTGCCGCACCTCCCCAACCCTGGGGATATCGGTGTTTTACAAAGGCGGTTGCCTCATCGTACAGCTTTTGTTCAATGGAATGATGTTCAATATTTGTTTTCATCGTCATTTGGGTTCTCCTTTTTCCTGCCGCAAGCGCGGAATGAGGTCATAGGTAATGACCGTATCCGACACCTGCAATCGTTTCTGCGCTTCTTCATGTCCAGGGCGGCATGCATTGATGCCTGTTGGTGCGCTTGTGCTTATATCGTAACATGAACCGTTCTCGAACAGATAGTCGTCCGAGGGGATATAAAACAACGAGCCGTCCGTAAATGCGCCGCTGCGCAGCACGACCGTCCGCGGCGACCCGGAGTACAGGTCGTTCCCCATGTGGTAATATGCTTGATCGGGGATGCCGAGCAGGTGCAGCACCGAAGGCGTAATGTCGAGCTGTCCTGCGGGAGCGTCGATGGTGCCTGCGCCTGCGCCGTCCGGAAGATGCACGAGCAGCGGCACCTCGTTCATGATCTGTTCCATGTCCAATGCATTCAACGAGCGGCCCAAAAATTTCTCGTAATCATCCTGTTCAGTGATTGAATTGTCATGATCCCCGTAAAACATAAATATCGTATTGTCCCACCAACCGCGGCTTTTAAGATCCTCTACCATGCTGCCGAGTGCGGCGTCGACATAATGGACCGATTGCAAATAATTCCCGAGCATCGTGCCCTCGAATTCGCCGACATCCAGTTGGCGTTTATTCTGCGGAAGGGAGTAAGGGTGATGGCTGCTAAGCGTGATCAGGAACGAATAGAACGGGGCGACGGCCTCGCCGCTCATTTTGTCGACGGATTGACGGAAAAAGGACATGTCGGACAAGGACCAGCCGAGCGGGTCATCCTCCACAAAGTCGTTTTTGCTGTAAAATCGGTCATACTTCATATTTCGATACATCGTATACCTGTTCCAGAAGCCGCTCTCATAGGCGTGAAACGCGTTGGTGCTGTACCCTGAATCTTTCAGGATGGAGGGCAGCGAATCATACGTATGGTCGGCGTAGCGAACGAAGACCGAGCCGGACGGCAGCGGATGCAGCGAAATGTTGGCGCCGAAGTCGGCATCCGACGTTCTTCCTTGGCCGGTCTGGTGGTAAAAATGGCTATAGTACTGGCTTTCTTTCATCAGCTCGTTAAAATGGGGCGTAATCTCCTGGCCGTTGATGCTGCGTCCGATCATGAAGTTCATGAAGGCCTCGCCCTGCACGATGATGACGTTGCTGTTTTTGTATTTGCCAAACCACTCGTCCTGCGGCGAACCGGCTTCTTGCCGAGCCGAGAAATAGGAACGAACCTGCTGCAGTTCGCTCTCGCTGGCTTCCGTTCCTGAACCGATGTGGTCCCGGGCGAAGCTGTACAGATCGTAACCGTGAAAAGCGATCAGACCGGTCACATTGTACATCGATACGTTCCACCAATTATTGTCGAACAAGCCTTTTGCCCAAGTCTGGCTGTAATAATAAATTGGCCCAACAGCCAGGCCTAGCCCAAGCACAAGGGCGATGCAGCCCGACGCGAATCTGCGAATGCGCGTTTGCCTGCGAGTCCCTTTCGTTCGAACTGAAGAGCTCTCGAAGGCGTGCAGGCTGTAATGCCGTGGAGAGCGACGACCAAAGAGAACGATGATGCCATATGGGATGACGAGCAGCCAGTCGGCAAAAAACAAGATGTCGCTAACATGAAGCAGCGTGGCGATGCTGTCTCCCAGCGCATTGACTTGTCCGGCTTGCATAAGCACAGGAATGGTCAAAAAGTCTTGGAAATACCGATAGTAGACCATATCCGCATAAATCAGCGCCGTGAGGAACAGGTGCAGCAGGACAAGTCCTGCCATTCTGCCTTTGGGCGGAAGCCACCAGGTCCAGAAGGAGACAAGCAGCAGGGAACCCACGGCGATCACTTTGTCAAAAAAGTCCATCGTAATGTTGTATGCATGCAGATTGTGATGCAGCCAGATCAGTTTGAATAGGATGAGTGCCAGAAACACAAGGTAAATCGTCAGCGGATGGTTCAGCAGTTTGCGCAGCATGCCGCTCGGTGTTGACCGGGTAAGGACCACGATGATGTTCCTCCTGTAAATTCATTTGTTAACGCAGTGTAAAACGGGACTCCATTCATTATAGCGCGGCCTCACTCCATTTCAACCGGGCGGAAATAGACGGAAGGTTATCTCTCCCATTCATAGGATGGGTAACGCTGTGTCTGGATATGTGGAGGAGCTCTCAAGGGGAGCAAGGTATGAGAAGATCGCGATCATCGGTGCCGCAGCGAAACGAAAAAAGCCCTTGCCTGAAGAAGGCAAGGGCCGGCTAAGAGGGACCTGCACCGATTGCGGTTGATCGCAGTGCCAACCGAACCATGCTCTCGTTTTATTCGGGTTTAGGTCCGCGCGGCGGCAATGGGCCGAGATATTGGTAAAATTGGGTCTCAATGCGTCCGTTGAACAGCTTGCGCCGTTTGTCCGCTTTCCGGCCGAAATAATGCTCGAACGATTTGGTGGACGTGATCGCAAAAAAGGACCATGTCGGCATTTCCAGGGCGGAGCGTCCGAGAGAACGAATGAGCTTCTCGACTTCCTTGTCGTCGCCAAGACGTTCGCCATAAGGAGGATTGGTCATTAACACGCCATATTCTCCCTGTGGTCTTGCGCGATGCGCAGGCATCACGCTGAGCTGAATGTCTTTGGCGAAGCCGGCGCTCTTGACGGCTGCTTTGGCGACTTCGATGGCTTCCGGATCGATATCGCTGCCGGCAATTTGCAGCGGCACGTCGTCTTGAACGGCATCGAAGGCTTCCTCGCGGGCCTGTTCCCACAGTTCTGGCGGAACGACGCCCCAATGTTCCGCATTGAAGGAACGGCGCAGTCCCGGCGCAATATTCCAGCCGATCATGGCCGCTTCGATGAGCATCGTGCCCGAACCGCAGCACGGATCATAGAACGGGCGATTCACGTTCCAACGGCTGAGCTGGATTAGCGCGGCCGCGAGCGTTTCCTTGAGCGGTGCTTCCGTTACCAGTTTGCGATACCCGCGTTTATGGAGCCCTGCACCTGTCGTGTCCAGCGTAAGCAGGGCGCGATCGTTGAGAAGAGATACCTCGATCACGTATCTCGCGCCATTTTCGGGAAACCACTCCGTGCGATGCGTCAGCTTCAGTTTTTCGACGATCGCTTTTTTGACGATCCCTTGGGCCGCGGGCACGCTGCTCAGTTGGGATTTATGGGAACGCCCTTCGACAGGGAATTCGCCGTTTGCCGGAATCCATTCTTCCCAAGGGAGCGCCTTGGTCCCTTCGAACAATTCGTCGAATGTGGTCGCATCGAATTCGCCCATTTTGACGAGCACCCGATCCGAGCTTCTCAGCCACAGATTGCAGCGGCAAATGTCGATGTAATCCCCTGTAAACGTGACCCGCCCGTTCTCTGTCTTGACATCCTCGTATCCTAGTTCTTTCAGTTCCCTGGCGACGACCGCCTCAAGCCCCATCGCCGAGGTGGCGATCAATTGCAATTGAGCCATTGCTAAATATTCAACTCCATTTCAGGCTGGAAGGAAATATGCCTTTCCGATGCCGTATAGTAGACGGTGCGGCCTTGCCGCTTGCCGTGAAAAAACTTACAATGAGTAATGCGGTATGTATTCAAGCTTAACCGCCTGTATCAATAACAAACATTCATTATAGAACATTGGCATGCAGATGGAAAGCGGTCCAAGTGTCCGAGGGAGGATATTGCGGTGAATTTGACACCTGACGAATATGTGAATCAATTATATCAAGAGGATGAGCTCTTGTTGAAAGTGAAGGAGGCCATTCGGGCGAGCGGGATGCCTGAAGTGTCCATTGCCCCGGCGTACGGCCGTTTGCTCACTTTCCTGGCGAAAACATCCGGCGCTTCGGCCATTCTCGAAATCGGGGCTCTGGGAGGGTATAGCGGCATCTGCCTGGCCCGCGGCTTGGGGGAAGGCGGCAAGCTGACCTCGCTCGAATTGAAAGAAGCTTACGCAGCGATGGCGAAAGGCCATCTGGAAGAAGGCGGTTTCGGAGATAAAGTGGAGTATCGCATCGGTCCTGCCGCAGACAGCTTGCAGCGGCTCGAAGAGGAAGGGCGCACGTTCGATTTCGTTTTCATCGATGCGGACAAGGAAAACTATCCGGTTTATCTCGATTACGCAATCCGGTTGGCCCGTCCGGGAACGGTCATCGTAGGCGACAATTGCTTCCTGCGAGGCCGTACGTTGAATCCGGACAAGCAAGGCCCGGCCGTGCTTGCCGTGCGCCGTTTCAACGAACAGATGGCCAGCGACCCGCGCCTCGTGACCACGATGCTGCCGGATTACGATGGTTTGGCCCTGGCCTGGGTGAAGTGAAAAAATAGGTACATCGTTAAGAAAGACCACGCCTGTTCTTCCTGAGGGCGTGGTCTTTCTGCGGGTTTAAACGTTTTTTTTAATGTATGATGGCTGCTGCATGTTCATTAAGATCGTCTATGGGTTGGCCGGAATCGGCGTATCCTTATTATACTTCAGGCGTTCCGTAGGTTTCGAACCATTTCTTGATCGTATCGAAATCGCTGCTGAACGAGAGGGAGAGCATCAGCAAGATCCGAGCCTGCTGCGGGCTAAGGTTGTCTCCGGCGATGATGCCGTCGCTGCCCCCGTATACGCTTCCCGAGCCTGTACGGGTTGTCGTCACGAAAACGACGCCTTCTTCGATCGCTTTGGTGCGTGCTTGACCCATCGCTTTTGAAATGCCGCCTGCGCCGGTGCCTGACGTTACGATGCCCTTGGCTCCGCCTTTAACGAAGCCTTCGATGGCTTCTCCTCCGGCTTCCTGGTAAGAGATCGCGATCTCGACCTTGGCGAGGTCGGATTTTTTGATTTTGCTCAGATCGAAGACCGGTTTGGCTGCCCCGGAAGGCTGCATGGCCCGCGAAGGTGCGCGGTAGATGCGAATGTTGTCTTCATCGATGTAACCGACGGCCCCAAGCATCGGGGTTTCAAAGGTGTCTGTGCGATAGTCGTTCGTTTTGGTTACGCCGCGTGCCAGTTGAATGGTGTCATTCAACATGAGCACGGTGCCGAAGGAAGTGGTGCGACCGCTCGCGGACAATTTGATGGCATTGTACAAGTTGGCCTGCGCATCGGAACCAATCACCGTCCATGGCCGCATCGATCCGGTGATCACTACCGGTTTGTCGCTTTGGACCGTCAAATCGAGGAAATAGGCGATTTCCTCCATGGTATCCGTTCCTGTCGTGACGACAACGCCGTCATATTGTTTGAGCGCTTCGTCTACGGATTGCGAGAGATCATAGAGATCGGCCATGGTATAGGAGCCTGAACCGGAATTGCCGAACTGGAGCGTATTGACATCCGCGATCTTCTGTTTATCGGGCAGTGAATCCACCATATCGGCTATGGCCAGCGTACCGGCTTTGTAGTTTTGAAAGCTGGTTTCGTCCTTAGACTGGCCGGCGATGGTTCCCCCTGTACCGATGACGAGAACGTTAGGCAGCTGGGATTGTTTGGCGGCATCAGTGACAGGAGGAATGGTTGTGTTGCGCGCCGGCGTGGACGATGTCGTCTGCACGGGAGCCGTCGTACCGCTCGTTTCGACGATGGCGGCAGAGGCTGCGTAAGTTCCGATTGGGGATAAGGAGATGGTCAGTGCTGTCAAAGCGGCTGTGCTCCATACAGCCCAAGGGCGAAGATTTGAACGTTTTGTCATAGTAACACGCTCCTTCAGGTCAATGGTGTGTGAGGTATTATGTAATGATTGTAGGGTTATTGTATTATGTGTTAGAAAATATGACAAACGAAAGATTGCATAAGGAAAGCGGTTAAATTGAAAGATTGAAAGAGTATATTGCATATTTATTTGAAATTTTGAGGGAAAATACGACGTTGGAATGATTGGGTTTTCATCTTGTACATGTCATATAATATTCCATAATAGGCTTGAGGTTGTGCTGTCATGATCGGTATAGGCGAGAAATGAAATCGTCTATCGATAAACTCAGAGAGGTTGGGCCGATTATTGGTCATCGTAGCTTCGTATATAACGGGCGGATGCAGGACATTCCTTTGAAAAAAAAGAGCTCCCCTCCAAGTCTTCCTGTAAAGGAAGCTCGGAGAGAAGCTGCATGTGGGATTCGTGGTCCGGGGAAGCTGCATGTCAAGGATCACGCAGGGACGCTGGTTTGCCGTACAGCTTGAATCGGACCCAGATCATATTCAGCAACAATAGGGCGCCCGACAAAATGAAAAGTCCTTCGATTCCGATAAAGCCGGCCAGGAAACCGCCGAACACGGCGCCGAGCATGTTGCCCAGTGCAAGCGTGCTCGTATTGAAGCTGAACGCACGGCTGATCATGCCTTCCGGCGAATAGGAACGGATCAGCGCATTGACGCTTGGCAGCAGGCCGCCCATGAACACACCCATGACGAAGCGTACAAGGATGAGCTGCCATACCGTCTGTACAAAGGCCTGCGGAATCAACATGAGGCCCGTGCCGATGAGTGAAAAGGTCAACACCTTGTGGGCCCCGATCTTGTCGCTGAGCTTGCCGAGCACGGGCGACATCGCCATGTTGGACATCCCGGTCACGGCACCGACCAACCCTGCCCAGAACGCTACGTTGACGTCGGACGCGTGAAGCTTCTGCACGTACAGCGGCAGCAGAGACATCGGGCTGATCATGGCGAACTGAAGCAGGAACGTTACGGCGAACAATGCAGGGAGCTGCGGAAACTTGTTCAGCTCTTTCAAACCGGACAGGACCGATTGCTCTGGCAGCTTGGCCGCTTTTTCGCGGTCGAATGTCTCCCTAACGAAAAACAGGGCCAGCATCGAGGCCGTAAAGATCAGTCCGCCCGTAATGTAGAAGATCGGACGGAAGCCGACTTGGTCCGCCAGCAAACCGCCGATCAGCGGGCCGAGAATCGTGCCGGCGACCTGGCCGGACTGGCTGATCCCCATGGCGAAGCCCATGCGGTCTTTTGGTGTCGTGCTTGAGATCAGCGATACGGCGGCCGGATTGAAGCCCGAAATCGTGCCGTTCAACAGGCGCAATAGCAGCAGCTGCCACGGGCTTTGCGCGAGTCCCATCAAGCCGATGACGATCGCCATGCCGAAGCCCGAACGCAGCAGCATGATTTTGCGGCCGTATTTGTCCGACAGCTTGCCCCACAGGGGCTGGAACAAAAAGGAGGTCAGGAAATTGGCCGCAAAGATGATCCCCGCCCAGATGCCGATTTCATGCTCGCCTACCACGCCGAGGTCTTGTGCCAAATAAAGGGACAAAAACGGGGTGATCATGGTCATACCGGAGTTGGCCAGAAATTGCCCGAACCAAAGCACGATGAGGTTTACTTTCCAGGTTTTCAAAGTGCTTTTCACTCCTTTCTGGATCATTTCTGAAACACCTAAAAAAACACGATTCTTTTATTATACCATAATTGGCATATGGGCATCGGGATGTAAGGAATGTCATAGTATTGTCATCCAGACGTGGTTGTTACTGGTCTTCAAAAAGGGCATAATGGTAGTTATGAGTCCAAAACGAGTTGGAGGCATCTTAACAATGAGCTATAATGACCGTCTGATTCGGGCGAGCTTCGGACAGCAGGTGGACCGTGTTCCGGTGTGGTACATGCGTCAGGCTGGGCGTTACGATCCCGATTACCGCAAGATCAAAGAGAAATATTCATTGCTTGAAATTTGCCGCCAGCCCGAGCTGGCTGCTGAAGTGACCCTAATGCCGGTACGCAAACTCGGCGTGGATGCGGCTATTTTGTATTCCGATATTATGAATCCGGTTGCGTCAATCGGCATTGATTTCGATATTGTCAAAAACATCGGTCCCGTCATCGATAATCCCATCCGCAGCGCTGCGGACGTGGATCGGCTTCGTCCCATCGACGTGGAGGGGGATTTGTCCCATATATTAGAGACGATCCGGATTCTGGACAAAGAGCTGGACGTTCCTTTGATTACGTTTGCGGGTGCGCCGTTTACGATCGCCAGCTATCTGATCGAAGGCAGGCCGTCCAAAGGATATATTCGCACCAAAACGTTGATGTACAGCGAGCCTGAAGTATGGCATCGGCTGATGCAGAAGCTGGGCGACATGGTCATTACATATGTACGAGCCCATATCGGCAGCGGCGGCAAAGCGTTCCAGTTGTTTGACAGCTGGGTAGGCGCGCTTTCACCGATTGACTTCAAGACCTATGTCCTGCCAACCATTACCCGTATCTTTGCCGAATTGTCGGATTTGAATGTACCCAAAATTTATTTCCCTGGCGTTGCTTCGGGAGAATTGCTGCCCGCGCTGCTTGAACTGCAGGCGAACGTCATTGGATTGGATTGGCGGGTATCCATCTCCGAAGGACGCAAGAGACTGGGGGGCAAGTTTGCCGTGCAAGGCAACCTTGACCCGTACGTGCTGACCGCGCCGATGGATGTCATCAAGCAGCAGGCCAAAGCAATCATCGACGAAGGCGTTAAGGAGCCGGGCTATATTTTCAATCTGGGTCATGGATTGTTCCCGGAAGCCTCGCTTGATAAATTGAAAGAATTGACGGCGTATATTCACGAATATTCTGCTGAAGCATTGAGAATGGGAGTGAAAGTTACCAAATGACTAATACAGTAGGCGTACTGGTGATGTCTTATGGCACACCGGAGAGCATGGAAGGCATCGAAGCGTACTACACGCATATTCGCCGGGGGCGTCCTCCCGAGCCGGAGCAATTGAAAGAATTGACGGATCGGTATGAGGCCATTGTCGGCGGTGTGTTCCCGCTCAGGGAAAACACGGACAACCAAGTGAAAGCCCTGCAGGAAACATTGAACCGGGATGAGCGCACAACAGAGGTGGAATTCCGTTGTTATCAGGGATTGAAGCATGCCCGCCCGTTCATCGAGGACGGCGTTGAACAGATGGCCAAGGACGGCATCCGGACGGCGGTTGGCATCGTGCTTGCTCCACACTATTCCACGATGAGTGTGGGCAGCTACATTAAGCGTGCCCGCGAGAAGGCGGAGGAGCTCGGCATTCAGATGTCTTTCGTCGAAAGTTATCATCTGCATCCGAAGTTGATTCAGGCTTTTGCGAGCCGTGTCAATGCCAAGCTGGATGCGTTTGAGGAAGCTGGCGCAAAACGCGGGGAGGTTCGGGTCCTGTTCAGCGCACACAGTCTGCCCGAACGGATCGTCGGCATGGGCGATCCTTATCCGCAGCAGCTGCTGGAGACATCGGAAGCGATCGCTTCCCGCACGGGGATCAGCAATTGGCAGTTCACATGGCAGAGTGCGGGAAGAACCGCAGAGCCGTGGTTGGGACCGGACATTCTGGACACGCTTCAGAATCTGGCGCGCGAGCAGGTGGAGGACGTCCTGGTGGCACCCGTCGGATTCGTGTCCGATCATTTGGAAGTGCTCTATGATCTGGATATTGAAGCCAAAACGATCGCCAAGGAAATCGACATACGTTTGATGCGCATTGATTCGCTGAACAGTGATCCTCTGTACATGGAAACGCTCAGCGATGTAATTATAGGCCGATGGCAGCAAGGAACAGATGCGTAATGGTTGATAAGAAACGGCGTGTCGTAGTCATCGGCGGCGGGTTGACCGGCCTCAGCGCGGCATTTTACATCCGGAAACATTACCGGGAAGCAGGGGTAGAGGCCCAAATTACGCTTGTGGAAAAAAGCTCGTCCATGGGCGGTATGATTCAGACGCTTCATCGTGACGGTTTCGTGATCGAGAAAGGCCCGGATTCCTTCTTGGCCCGCAAAACGGCTATGGTCGATCTGGCCAAGGAACTGGAAATCGACCATGAACTGGTCAGCCAAAATCCGGAATCCAAAAAAACCTACATTATGCAGCGCGGCAAGCTGCATCCGATGCCTGCGGGACTGGTGCTTGGCATACCTACGGAACTGGCGCCGTTTCTGCGAAGCGGGTTGGTGTCTCCACAAGGCAAGCTGCGCGCATTGATGGATTTCTTCATCCCGCCGCGTCGATCGTCAGAGGATGAGTCGCTCGGGTACATGATCGAGCGCAGGCTTGGGCCGGAGGTGCTGGAGAACCTGACCGAACCGCTCTTGGCCGGCATTTATGCCGGGGATATGCGCAAGCTGAGCCTTCAGGCCACCTTTCCGCAATTCGGCGCGGTGGAGCGGGATTACGGCAGCCTGATTCGCGGCATGATGACCGGACGCAAGCCGGCAGAGACCCATACGGGAACGAAAAGAAGTGCGTTTCTTACGTTTCGTCAGGGGCTGCAAAGCCTTGTTCACGCGCTTGTTCATGATCTGCATGACGTGAAGCAGCTGCTGAACACCGGAGTGCAATCTTTTGAGAAGCACGACGAGGGAGAGGCAAGATACCGGGTCCATCTGGATAACGGGGAGTCGCTGGCTGCCGAAGATATCATTGTCACCGTGCCGGCTTTTGCGGCAGCGCCGCTGTTGAAACCGCATGTGGATACCTCCGCGCTCGATGCCATCAATTATGTGTCCGTGGCCAATGTGGTGCTCGCATTCCAGAAAAAGGACGTGGAGCACGTCTTCGACGGCTCGGGATTTCTCGTGCCGCGCAAGGAAGGGCGCAACATCACGGCATGCACGTGGACTTCGACGAAGTGGCTGCATACAAGTCCGGATGACAAAGTGCTGCTTCGCTGCTATGTCGGCCGTTCCGGGGACGAACAGAACGTGGAGCTTCCGGATGACGTGCTGACTGACCTCGTGCTCAAGGATTTACATGAGACGATGGGGGTTGATGCCGTTCCGCTCTTCACAGAAATTACGCGGCTTCGCAAATCGATGCCGCAGTATCCGGTCGGGCATCTGCAGCATATTACGGCGCTTCGGCAGGAACTCGGCGACAAATTGCCGGGCGTTTATGTTGCCGGGGCTGCGTATGAAGGCGTTGGTTTGCCGGATTGCATCAAACAGGCGAAGGAAATGTCCATGCAGGCTGCAGCCGCGCTTGCGGCGTTGTAACATTCATCATGGGGCTGTCTCGAACGTTGAAATGGATACGTGGAGACGGCCTCTTTTTTTTCAGGCGGTCTGTCTACTTAGAGAGTGCATCGATAGTTATTTTTCTTTAGATTATGGAATTTCGCGGGTGTGAGCGAAGTTGAAGGCCATAATCGCAAGAAAAATTTCTGCTAAAGGCGGTCTGTCTACTTAGAGAGTGCATCGATAGTTATTTTTCTTATATAATGATAGCGATTGGGTTGAAATGGAATAGAAGAGGTGGTCTATGTATCCCCCAAGATCCGAACGAGGTGCAAGGAAGAAAAAGCGAAAGCGCATAAGCCCGCAAAAGGTAGTCTGGAGCATTAATCTGCTGCTTTTTGTCTGTATCATCCTGGTCTCGCTCTACTATATTCTCGGGATGAAGGAGCAGCAGGCAAGCACAAACCCGCAAGATGAGATTGTAAGTGAGGTTCCGGCGGATCGCGACAATACCGAGGAGAACCAACCTGCTGGTGAATCAGATGCAAAACCGGTAACTGGCGGAACGTTGGATGAAGAGCCTGACCAAACGCCTCAGCCTGACCATCAGGAATCCCCTGCTGCAAGTGGAGGGAAGCAAGGTTCAGAGCCTGCGAATGCATCCGGAACTTCCGAGGCCGGCAAGACAGACCAACCTGCGAAACAGCCGGAAAAGCCAGAGAAGCCTGCGTCATCCAACACTTCGGCTGCTCAGGACAACGATAAGTCTTCGGGTAGCAGCGTTGTTGCGCCTCAGCCTTCGGGTACCTCCGGTGATGTCATTATTAATATTGTCGGAGATATGCAATTTTCGGGCAAGGTAGCGGAAGTCCTCGATAAAAACGGCTATGACTATGCCTTTGCTCAACTTGGAGGCATGTTTAAGGAAGACGACCTGACCATCGGCAATTTGGAAACCCCTGTTACGCTTGGCGGAACCGGGGCTGCCAACAAAACCTTTGTGTACAAATCTTCACCCAAAGCGCTTGCCGCAATGGTCGCTGCTGGATTTGACGCCGTAAACCTGGCCAACAATCACATTTTGGATCAGGGCGTGGAAGGTTTGGTGGATACGCTCACCTATCTCAAGGAGTATGGCATCGAACATGTCGGCGCGGGCATGAATCAGGACGAGGCGTATGCTCCTGTATACATGGAACGCAAAGGAATGAAGATTGCCCTGCTTGGTTTCAGCAGGGTCGTTCCGGAAACGAGTTGGAAAGCCGAAGGAAACCGGGCTGGCGTTGCAGAAGCTTACAGCTCGGCCGCGGCTGTAAATGCAATCAAGGAGGCCCGCAAGCATGCCGATTTGGTCATTGTGGTCGCCCATTGGGGAGAGGAACGTGTAAGCACCCCCAACAGTGACCAGACGAGACTGGCTCATGAATTCGTTGACGCTGGCGCGGATCTGATCATCGGGGGACACCCTCATGTACTGCAAGGCGTCGAGCTGTACAAGGGCAAATGGATCGCTTACAGTACAGGCAATTTCATTTTTTCAAGATCGACCACGGAGGAGACCTGGAAAACGGCTGTCTTCCAGGCGCGCTGCAGCGCGGATGCCAAATGCAGCATGAAAGTGGTGCCTTATGAAGCAGGGCTGGGGCAAGCCATTCCGATGGAAGCCGACGCTGCACGGTTGCTTCTGGAACAGATGACCACGCTTTCTCCTGGCATCCGTTTTGAACCAAACGGAGCAGCTGTGACGAAATGACTATCATTTTAGGGGGAAACCTAGTGAAAAACATATGTGTCGCGCACCGCGGATACTCCTCGGTAGCGCCCGAAAACACGATGGCGGCCTTTTTGCTGGCCATGGAGCAGCCGCAAGTGCAATGGATCGAGCTGGATGTTCAAATGTCGCGCGATGGTGTTCCCGTCGTCATTCATGATTTTTCGTTGGAACGTACGACAAATGGCGAAGGTTTGGTCCGGGAGACAGATCGTTCCACTATGGCATCGCTTGATGCCGGATCATGGAAAAGCAAACAATACGCAGGGGAGCGCATACCGACTTTGGCGGAAGTGCTGGATCGCTGCTGCGGCAAAGTACGGCTCAATATCGAATTGAAGACGGTAGGGAACATGTACCCCGATTTGCCGGAAGCGGTCATTCGAGAGGTGAAGAAGCGTCATATGCAGAACGACGTTGTTTTGACCTCCTTCGAACCGACGGCTTTGATCAAAGCGAAGGAGATCGACCCCGGGATTAGGACCGGGTTGATCATTGATGCCTATCCAGCCGATCTTCCCGAGCGTTTGCAGGAAATGAAGTGCAGTTTTCTGTCTATTGGACACTCCCATGTCAATCGCAGCATGATGAACGATTTGCGGAGCAGAGGCATCCAAGTCATGGCTTGGACGGTGGACGATCCGGCCGTCATGCAGCAGCTCGCGGCGGTCGATCCGGAAGTGATGATCTGCACGAATGATGTGCACGCGTGGCAGGTAGCTTTCCGTGATTCGCATGACCGGTTTATCAAACGTTAAAGGCAAAGCTTTGCATAACGAATCCGACAAAGGTGGTTGTATTCATGCTGACAAATATTCGCAACGTATACTGTGTAGGACGCAATTATAAACTTCATGCCGAAGAACTGGGCAATGCCGTTCCTGACGAACCGATGATTTTCATGAAACCTTCCCACGCGGTCATCCCCATGACTGAAGGGGTCATTGAACTGCCGGCCGGAAAAGGTGAAATCCATTATGAGGCCGAGCTGGTCATCCGCATCGGAAGCAGCCACGAGCCGGGAGTCAAGGTAGATGAGCTTGTCGATGCTTATGCTTTTGGCATTGATTTCACGCTTCGGGACGTACAGTCCAAGATTAAACAAAAAGGCCATCCTTGGACGGCGGCCAAAGGGTTCCACAATTCGGCGCCGATTACCGATTTTCAGCCTTTTCCTGGGGTGAAAGACTTGCTGGAAAGCGACTTTACGCTGACCAAAAATGGGGAAACGGTGCAGCGCGGCAACATCCGCAACATGATTTTCAGCTTGCAGGACATCGTGGATTATGTTGGCCATCATTATGGCCTGGGAGCTGGTGATGTGATCTTCACCGGAACACCTGAAGGGGTGGGACCAACGACGGCAGGAGACGTGCTGGAATTGGGCTGGAATGGCCAAACGGTGGGCAAGTGTTCCATCGCATTGAAGTAGAGGACACCAACATGTGATCTGTCTATAACGGGAACAAAGCTGCAAGGAGCGCGAAGGCGCTCCTTTTGGTTTTGCGGCATTTCATCAACATTTCGGCATCACGGGAAACCGTGTTATAATCAGTGTACTGTTGATCAACTTTTAAAATGGGAGAGCGTCCGTTGCATTTAACGCATGCTGACGTACAGGAGAACATATGGACTGGATCATCGGCGCCGTGTGCGCCTTTATTGTAGCGGGCGCCGCCTATGCCAAAAAATCGCTTACCCTGTCGGGAGCGCTTGCGGCTGTCATGATGGGAACCATCTATTACGGCGCGGGGAACTTGTTTTGGTTTGGTACGCTGCTGCTGTTTTTCATCACTTCCACGGTGCTTTCGAAGTACCGAAAGGATCGCAAGCAGGAGCTGGAGAAATCGTACGCCAAAACGGGAAATCGTGACGCGGGACAAGTCATGGCCAATGGCGGCATCGGCATGATTCTTTGCCTTGCATACTGGCTGTATCCGCATCCGGCTTGGTTGTATGCGTTCATCGGTGTCATGGCGACCGTTACCTCCGATACCTGGGCGACTGAACTGGGTAGTTTAAGCCGCAAGCCTCCTCGTTCCGTGCTGACATGGAAGGTGCTGACACCCGGAGCTTCCGGAGGTGTATCGATGCTTGGCACCACTGCTGCTGCTGCAGGCGGGGCCATGATCGGCGCGGGAGCCTCCTTCTTTGGCTGGATGGCCGGCATGGAACATGCTCATGTGTTGGGCTGGATATGTACGGGACTGGTCGGCGGGCTTGCGGGGGCTTTTGCCGATTCCTATCTGGGAGCAACCGTGCAGCGTATGTATCGCTGCACCGTATGTGGGCGCGACGTGGAGGTTGGAACGCATTGCGGGCATGATACGGTGCGAGCGCGAGGCTGGTCATGGATGAGCAACGATCTGGTGAACGTAATCAGTTCCCTTGTCGGTGCAGGCGTGGCCATTGGATTAGGGAACATTTTTGCGCTATAGGGGGAGTTGCATTTTGAGCAGCGTGCAGGGAGACAAATCGGAAGCCATTTTGGATGCGGCATACACGATATTTGGATCGAAGGGATTTTACGAAACCAAGATGTCCGATATCGCGGACGAGGCGGGGATCGCCAAAGGCACGATTTATTTATATTTCAAAAGCAAAGAGCAATTATTTGTGGCCGTATCGAAAAGGGACTGCAATGAATTCATCAGCCGTCTGGGCCGAGCGCTGGAAGCTCATGAAAGCACGGGCGACAAGCTTGGGGCCATTGCCGAAACACATTTGACGTATTATTATGAGCGCCGCAATCATACCAAGCTGTTTTTTATGGCCCCGAACAATGATCCGGATCTGATGCAGTTCATGAAAGGGTTCATGCGCGAGTACATGGGCGTGGTACGCGAGGTGCTGGAGCGGGCAGGCGTGCCGGACCCTGTATTGCTGGCAGAAGCTTATATCGGCATCCTTGACCGCCTGAAAATGGATATCATGCTGAATCCCGAGTTCGGCGAAGAGGATCTGAACAGACGGATTGCGTTTGCGGCAGCATTATTCCTGGATGGGTGCCGTTCTTTTTTGCAAGCATGAGTGGAGCGGGGACACCATCAACTAATTTACGGAGAAGTGGGTAACGAGCATGAATATAATGACTGTGGAGCAAATCTCCAAGAGCTATGGCGAAAAAATATTGTTTAAGGATGCCTCATTCGGCTTGAACGACCAGGACAAAATCGGCATTGTCGGCGTAAACGGGACGGGGAAATCTACGTTTTTGCGCGTCATTGCCGGGATTGAACAACCCGACGAAGGGCAGATCGCGATCGGCAATGACGTGCGCATTCAGTTTTTGGCACAAAATCCCGACTTCAACCCGGATAATACGGTGCTGCAGCAAGTATTTGAGGGTGACAGCCCGGAGATGAAGACCGTGCGCGATTACACGGAAACGATGGAGCTGCTGGAGCTTCATCCTTCCGACACGGCTTTGCAGGAAAGACTGCTGCGACTGAACCAGCAGATGGAACAGCTCCAGATCTGGCAGTTGGAGAGCGAAGCCAAAAGCATTTTGTCCAAATTGGGCATCCGGCAGTTTGATGCACGCATGGGGACCTTGTCCGGTGGACAGCGCAAAAGGGTGGCATTGGCCTCAGCGCTTATTCATCCTTGCGAACTGCTGATTCTGGACGAGCCGACGAACCATATCGATAACGATTCGGTGGTATGGCTGGAACAATATTTGCAGAAACGGCGCGGCGCGCTGCTTATGATTACGCATGATCGCTATTTCCTGGACCGGGTAGCGAACGTGATGCTGGAATTGGACCATGGCCGTTTGTATCGCTATGAGGCGAACTACACCCGTTTTTTGGAACTGAAGGCTGAACGCGAGGAGCGTGAGGTTGCTTCCGAGCAGAAACGGCAAAACCTGCTCCGCACGGAGCTGGCATGGATTCGGCGGGGTGCCAAGGCACGTACGACCAAACAGAAGGCGCGGATCGACCGTTTCGAACAATTGAAAGACCAGCAGGGCATCCAGCGTTCGGGGGCAATGGATGTGTCCGTCGGTTCCACGCGGTTGGGCAAAAAAATTCTGGAGATCGAGCATCTCTCCAAATCGGTCGGAGATCGCAAGCTGATCAGCGACCTGAATTACATTGCCGTTCCCGGCGACCGGGTGGGCATTATTGGCCCCAACGGCAGCGGCAAGTCTACCTTGCTGCAGATGATTTCCGGCAAGCTGGAGCCGGATGAAGGCGAAGTGGTCCTCGGACCAACCGTGAACTTGGGTTATTTCACGCAGGAGCATCAGGAGATGAATGAATCCCTGCGCGTGATTGAATACATCAAGGAGGCGGCCGAGAACGTGAAAACAGCCGATGGTTCGGTTATCACCGCCTCGCAAATGCTGGAGCGTTTCCTGTTCCCTCCTGCCTCGCAGTGGACGCCGATTTCGCGCCTGTCGGGCGGGGAGAAGCGGCGGCTCTACTTGCTGCGCGTGCTGATGGGTGCGCCGAACGTACTGCTGCTGGATGAGCCGACCAATGATTTGGATATTCAGACATTGGCCGTGCTTGAGGATTACCTGGACGATTTCCCGGGCGTCGTATTTGTCGTATCCCATGATCGGTATTTCCTGGATCGGACCATAGACAAAGTGTTGTCCTTCGAAGGTGCGGGCGTAGTGCGGGTGCATGTGGGCGATTACAGCGAATACGCGGAATGGATGGCCCGTAATGCCCCGGCCCCGGCGGGATTGGAAAATGCCGCAGGCAGTGCCAAGGCACAAGCTGAAACGGCTGACGTCAAGCCTGCTTCCGCTTCCAAGCCGAAGCTGAAGTTCAGCTTTAAGGAGCAGCGCGAATATGAACAGATCGATGATCATATCGAAAAGGCGGAAGCCAACATCGCGCGGATCAATACGGCCATGGAAGAAGCTTTTAGCGATTCCGCCCGTTTGCAGGAATTGATGGCCGAGCAGGCGGAAGCCGAACGGCATTTGGAGCAATTGATGGAACGCTGGACCTATCTGAACGAACTTGCAGAACAGATCGAGCAGAGCAAATCGTAACCACGGACACGAATTTGAAGCAAGGATGCCATCTGTTCGGGGCATAAACCGATATGAACACCTTTCTGATCAAGCGCGGCTTTGCTGTCGCACTGAGCAGGAAGGTGTTTTTGCATTGTCCGCTAGTAAGGCGCTCAGCAGAAATTTTGTACCTTTTCCCTGGATCTATTCCGACCTATAGGACTTGATTTGAAACATTTGATATGAGGAGTGCGTGGGGGAGAATGCGCAGCGTGGTGTCGATTTATTTTTCCAAAAGCAAAGGATGCCGCAACGGAATAAGAAAAGTCCGTAGGCATCCTTTTTTGCGGTGTATATCGTCGCGATATTATGGGGCTTAAGGGGTTGTGATATATGCCGTTAGCAGCCTTGCCGTGTTCAGTACCGCATTTTTGTGCGTACGCTCCATGGAATGGGAAGCATGAACGCCTGGACCGATGAGTGCGGCGCGGATATTGTTGCCGCCGCGGAGCGCTGCGCTGGCGTCCGAACCGTAATCCGGATAAATGTCGACGGCATGATCCAGGCCGCCTTTTTTGGCCAATTCAATCAGACGGCTTGTCATGGCATAATCGTAAGGCCCGGAAGAATCTTTGGCACAGATCGAAACGTCGGTTTCTTTGCAGCTCAGATCATCCCCCATGGCGCCCATATCAACGGCGATCATTTCACTGATCTCCGCTGGGATGTGCGCGGCGCCATGACCGACTTCCTCATAGTTCGAAATGAGCAAAAGAACGTCATGCGCCGGCTTCCAACCCTCGCGTTTGGAAGATTCCAACAAGCCGAACAGTGCAGCTACGCTGGCTTTGTCATCCAGGTGTCTCGATTTGATGTAACCACTTGGCGTAATAACGGCCCGGGCATCAAAGGAAATAAAATCCCCGACGCCGATTCCGAGCGCGAGAACGTCCTCTTTGTTGTTCACGAGTTCGTCGATGCGTACTTCCATATGGCTTTCCTTGCGCTCGAACGTGCGGGCGTCAGGGTAGACATGGACCGAAGGATGCAGCGTAAGGATAGTGCCTGTATACGTTCTGCCGTCACGGGCATGGATCGTGCAATATTCGTTTTCGATGCTGTGCATGGTAAATCCGCCAACCGAAGTCAGTTTGAGCGTGCCGTAGGACGTAATGGAGCGGACCATGGCACCCAACGTATCGACGTGTGCGCTGAGGCCGATCGTTTTGCTGTTGTCTTGCCCGGGCAAACGCAGAATGGCGCCGCCTTTGTTGTTCAGTTTGGATTCAATGCCTAGAGATTGGGCTTCCTTGCAGATCATATCGATAATATGATGGGTATAACCGCTGGGACTAGGAGTGTCCAATAACGTTTTTAAAAAATTCAATACGTATGATTCATCGATGGTATGATGCATGGGTCATTTGTCCTCCTTCATTGAAACTCACAATTTAAAAAACAGAAACACAGCCTGGCAGGCGGAAATGCAGTGCATCACCAAGTACCCGGCAGGCTGCTTCGAGTGCTACCATGTATTGTTCCGCTCTAAATCCCTACTCCTTTTTATGCAAGGAATCTGGCTCCTCCGTTCCGATCGGAGCAGCTGTTTGAGATGGTTCCGCGGAAGCAAACGAATCAGGCGAGAATGGGCTCGCCGCAGATTGTTCTAGTTCGGTAATACGCAGCTTCAATTGTTTGTTTTCGCGCTGAAGCCGGTATTGGCGGTAAATGCCGTAAGATCCCACGATAACGCCGCCGATCAGCGTGCAGCCGAGAATGAGCAGAATCAACGGAATCTGGAACGTGTTGAACAGCAGGTTGACCTTCACGGCGTTGACGTTAATCACCGCAAAAATGCCGGTTAATAATGCAAAAACGAGACCTGCAATGAGGGACCATTGCATTTTCATGATGTTGCCTCCTTGATAGGACCATCCTTCTCCTGAAGGAAAGGCTATGCAGCATTTTAATTCTTTCCTGGGTCCTGAACGTTTGCAGTCTGATCCGATGATAAAATCCCCTGCCCGACAAGGGCAAGGGATGAACCGTTTCAAACCGTTCAAACAGGGGTCCGCCTTACTTGGTGAGCTGTTCCATCTGCTCGATCAGTTCCTTGAAAACGCTCATGGCTTCGCGAATCGGCTGCGGCGAGGACATATCCACGCCTGCCTTTTTAAGGATGTTGATGGAGAAGTCGCTGCCGCCGCTTTTCAGGAATCCGAGATAACGATCTACCGCAGGTTGGCCTTCCTCAAGAATTTGCTTGGAAAAGCTGGTTGCCGCAGAGAATCCTGTTGCGTATTTATAAACGTAAAAGCTGTTGTAGAAATGGGGAATGCGAGCCCATTCCATCTCGATATCTTTATCAACGACCATGCCGTTTCCGTGATATTTGACGTTAAGGTCATAATAAATTTCCGACAGCAATTGCGGCGTAAGAGCCTCGCCCTGCTCGGCACGTTCATGAATGATTTTCTCGAATTCCGCAAACATGGTTTGACGGAATACGGTGGTGCGGAATTGGTCCGCATAATAAGTAAGCAAATACAGCTTTTCTTTCGGATCTGTCGATTTTTTGAGCAAGTAATCCATCAGCAGCGCTTCGTTGGTCGTGGAAGCGACTTCGGCCAAGAAAATGGTGTACTGCGCATCACGGTAAGGCAGCGCGTTGTCCGAATAATACGAATGCAGCGCGTGGCCCATTTCATGCGCCAACGTGAACATGCTGTTCAAATTGTCCTTGTGGTTGAGCAATACATAAGGGTGCGTGCCATAAGCGCCCCAAGCATAAGCTCCCGACCGTTTGTTTTCGTTTTCGTACACGTCGATCCAGCGATCGTCGTATCCGGATTGCAGGACGGAGGCATAATCCTCGCCCAGCGGCTTTAGGCCTTCTTTCACGATTTTCTTCGCTTCATCATAGGTGATGTCCATTTTGTATTCGTCCACGAGCGGGGCGAACAGATCGTACATGTGCAGTTCGTCGACCTTAAGCAGTTTTTTGCGCAATTCCATGTACCGATGCAGCAGCGGCAGGCTTTCGTGGATGGTGTCCACAAGATTGGTATACACTTCTTTCGGGATGTTGTCGCCATATAGGGACATTTCCAGCACGGAAGGGTACTTTCGCACATTGGCGTAGAACATGTTTTTGGTTACGTTGGCATTTAAGGCTGCGGCGATCGTATTCTTTTGTTTGGCGTACGTTTCGTAAACGGCTTTGAAGGCACGTTCCCGGACCTCGCGGTTCGGATTCTCAAGCAATTGGATATAGCTGCCGTGAGTGAGTTCGACTTCCTTGCCGTTTTCGTCCTTCACTTTCGGGAACTTTAAGTCGGCGTTGTTCAACATGCTGAAAATGGTTGACGGAGCCTGCGAGAGGTTCCCCACCTGGGCCAGCAAAGCTTCCTCGGCCTGGGTGAGAACATGTGCCTTTTCGCGTTTCATTTCCTGTAACGTAAATCGGTAGGGTTTGAGATCGTCGTTGGCAATGAAGGCATCAAGCTGTTCGTCCGGCAGGGACAAAATTTCAGGCGTTACGAACGAAAGCGCTTCGCCGACCTTGACGCTCAGTTTCTGAGCTTTCTGGGAGAGACTCTGGTATGTAGGGTTGGCGGTGTCTTCATCCTGATGCATGCGTGCATAGACAAACAAGCGCTCCAGCTTCAGGCTGACTTCGTCTTCGAGCTCAAAGCTTGCCTTCAGCGATTCGGGTTTGTTCAGCTTTCCCTGGAATTCGGAGGCTTTTTTGATTAAAGCAAGTACTTCCTCATATTCCTGATCCCAAGCCTTTTGGTCTGCAAACAAGTCCTCCAGTTTCCATGTATGCTCAGCCGGCACCTCGGAACGTTTCAATATTTGACTCATGGGAATCCTCCTTTGTTGGGATAATGGAAGGGATGTATGTATGGGCCGGTCTGTCCTTGCCACGTTCGCTTGTGCGGGGAGAGGCGAAGGGATCAGACTGAACGCCATCAGAACGAGCAACGTGTTTCGCCATTTCAAGCGGTTTCCTCCTCGTCGGTAAAATACCCGAATAGTATGGCCGGAGGGTCGCTGAAATATTTGGGAGCGTCAAGCGCCCATGTTGAACAAGAAGTAAACGATCAGAAAAAAGGCGAAGCCGATCATGAGGGTGGCTATGAGGGCCATGCCTCGTTTCAGCTTGGCCGGGATGGACTCCCGCCCCAGGATCAGTACGATCCCGAGGGAGAAGGCCAGAATAATGAAGATGAACGCATTGCTTGAATCAAGCTGCATATCAAACCTCTTTGAAGGCGGCCATCAGACGCTGCCATTCTTCCTCGCGGTTTTCGAAATCTTCTTTCGGGAAGCGGCGTTCGGCCCACTGCATCAAGGCAGGACGGCTCAGAAACGTATGGCATTCCTCGCCCCACTGGTCGGAAATTTCGCGCAGCACCAAATATTTGCCCTGCACTTCAACGGTCATCATGTTCCACTTGTCGGTTTTGTATATTTCATGTTTTTTGATCATAGGTCGTCTCCAAACTTACGGTTTTGGTAAAATGATACCGTACCCTTAGATGCAAAGCAAATTTTTTCGCATTCTTTGGAAAAGATAAATTGCAATGTGCATGGTCATACAGTATAATGATGGTATTCACCACAGATGGTGATATTTTTAGGAGGTTGTTCATTTGAAAGGTACAGTTAAATGGTTTAACGCAGAAAAAGGCTATGGCTTTATTTCCGTTGAAGGCGGCGAGGACGTATTCGTACATTTCTCCGCAATTCAAGGCGACGGTTTCAAAACTTTGGAGGAAGGTCAAGCGGTTGAATTCGAAATCACTGAAGGAAGCCGTGGTCCTCAAGCAGCTAACGTAATTAAATTGTAAGATCTATCCGCCCGGCGGATCTCTTATAAATGATTGACCGATAGCTGAACATTAGCAATCAAGCACAGTCTCCCTTATGGGTGGCTGTGCTTTTTTTGGTTCGGTTCAACCAAGCCCCACCCGATTACGTGCGGCGGAGCATGTGGAAGAACAGTTGGAGCGCGAATCCGATCAGGGCGGCGAATGCAAAAGCCATCGCCGTCAAATAAAACGTTTCCCTGCCGGCATGTTCCAGAAGCAATCCGCCCAATGTGCCGCTGAGCAGTCCTGATGCGCTGGACCATACAATCGTGAACAGGGCCATGCCGGTCGCCCGGTAATTGTCGGGAACGAGCCGAGTAATGTAGCGGACAGCGGTCACATAGAAAACGCCGAAGGTCAAGCTGTGCAGAAACTGAACCATGATGACGGTAGCGGGCGTATCGGCCATGGACATCAAGAACAGCCGGATCGTGTACATAAGTGCGGCAAGAGCAAGCAAGGGCAGCTCTTTATAGCGGTTGCCGTACTTGCTGAGCAGCAAAAACACGGGAATTTCGCTTACGGACCCAATGAGCAGGGACCAGCCGATGACCCCTTCGTTCGCTCCGAGTTCCTTAAGCGTGATCGTCAGAAAGGCTTCGTTCATTCGGTGGCCCAGGGCAAGCAGGAAGGTACAGCCGAAAAAAAGCAATACCTCCCGGCTCTTCAGAATCGACCATAGCCCGGAAAGCTCCATCTTGCTGCTGCTCGCCACAGGCTGATCCTGAAGCTTGAATCCGATAAGCAGCGTGGTTGTCACGATGGCAATGCATATCCACATCGTCCAACCCGGTCCGAAGGAGCCGAGAAAATATCCGATGGCCAATGCAAAGAAGGCATACCCGATCGAACCAAAAACCCGAATGGACGTAAAGTTTTTGCCGTATTTGCTGGCCGTGGTGATCGCCATCGTATCAGCCAGGGGGTAGACCGGATAATAGAAAAAATAAAAAAGGGTGACCAGGACGAACACTTCGCCAAACGTTGTTGCATTGGCAAGCAGCACACCCATGATCAACTGCCCGGCCAGCAAAATGATCATCACTTTCCGCACCGTTTGGTATCGGTCGCTGGCCATGCTCCAAAACATGTTGGAAAACACGGAGATGAGCGGACCGATTCCATACAGGTAGCCAATTTCGGCCCGGCTGAAGCCCAGATGGCTGAAAAACAGCTGGAAATAGGACACAACGAGCACGGTGGACCCGAAAATGGTGAACATGAGTGCCCGCAGCCAGTTTTGATCCGGACGGGCGAGAGGACTTGAATTCATGGTTGACATACTCCAATCTCGTAGTTGAAATCCGTTGTTCCTAAAGGGCGGAGGATTTTCCGCCCCTGCCTGCCGATCTCATCGTAGGCTCCTGCTGCGTGCGCCGGATGACCAGCCACACGATGACCAGTTCGGCAAACAGACCCAGGGATTGCGCGATGGCGCCGATCATGCCGTTCCAGGACGGAAACAGGTTAATCAGGATAAGCAGAACAATCATAGTGCATATTGCATTGGCGGCCTGGGATCGGAACATCGTTTTGGTCTGCCCGCGCAGCAAAATGAGGCCGTTGCTGAAATCCAGGAACGGGGAGATCAGCGGAAACAGCACAAAGGCGCGCAGGGTCCATAAGCTCTGTTCCAGCAGATTGCCTTCCACGCTCATGATATGTTCCAAAACCCATGGGCCTAGCGGCGTATAGGCGATAGACGTCGTCATCGCAAACGGAACGAAGCCCGTGACGAGCGCGAACTTTTTGACGAGCGTGGCATTGACCTCATAGAAGTTCAGCACGATCTGGTGAATATAAGTAAAGAAGCTCAGCATGAGCTGCATCAGGCTGCTTGCTACCGCAAAGGAGGAGATCGCCAGTGCGATGCCCGTCGTTTTGCCAAGCGCGATGTTAATGACCGGGCCGATGAACAGTGCGACGAAGCTGGACAGGAGCAAAGGTTTGTAAAAGCGAAATACTTGCCCCTTCGTTTCTACCGGATGATCTTCCAATTTGGCAGGCATGTTCCGTTTGATGCTGTTTCCTTCGACAAAACTAACCAACGCCTCAATAATCATGCCGACCGCAAAAATGATAGCGCCTACACGACCGCTGTTAATGGTATCCGTATAGATGAAATAGAGGGAAAGTCCATACATGCCGGCAAGCCGGAACAACATGCCGAACGTTAGCCATTTCGTGCGGTTATTCGTAATGATGATGCCTTGATAGATGTTACGGATGACCGAAAATATGCTGACATACATCAGGATCTCGTATACATCGATGACTTTGGTCAAGAGGTCGGGACTAACGCCGAACAAGTATTTGAACACGAGCGTTCCTACGGGGGAATACACGATCGCAAAACCGATCAGAAGCACGCAGGCCAAAAATATTTTCGTGACGAAAGCGAGCGCCTGAAAAGAAAGGCGGTCACGAACCAGCGCAGAGCAGGTTTGCCGCAATAAAGTGGAAGGGCGCTCGGTTAAGGTCAGCAGGCTTCCGGCGATTGCATAACTGGCAATGACCGTTTCCGGGTGCGCCGAGCGCGCCAGCGTGCTGTTAATGATTACGTGAGAAATGGTGACGAGAGAGGCGGAAATGCCGAGCGGCACGAAAAAAGCAAATAACCGTCTCCATGAGAGCGGTTCACCTGACGTCATGTCAACGACTCCTTTTATGGATGAAATAAAGTTAGTATACCACAAAGCTTATGCAGTGGATGCGATTTTTTGCCGTGCCGGCAGGGCAGATCATTTGTACAATTAGGGGGATCATATTATAATAGTAGTGGTTTAAAATCGCTTTATTACGTATTCAATCAAGTGGAGGCACATTTAATTTGAGCCAATTCAATCAAAGCCGCCATCAATATCCGCGGGGACCGCTCGATTTGATGAGGAAGGTGTACAGGAACACCATTCCGGAAACCCGGAAGGAACTGGACGGTTGGAGAGCAGCGGCGGAGCGCATTCCGAACGAGGAGCTGCGCAATCAAGCCTTGGCCAGCCTCAGGGACAAGCAGTTTCACTGCGAAGGGGGCACGGTATATGCCTTGCCCGACATGAACCAGAGGCACATTCTGATCCCGCTTATCGTTTCTTATCAAACCATTAGTGATTATTTGGACAATCTATGTGATCGCAGCACGTCGATGGATCCCGGCGATTTTCGCCTGCTTCATCAATCGATGCTTGATGCGGTTAACCCGGAGGCTTCGCCTGTCAACTATTACGCGCTTCGCGAGGAGCAGGATGACGGAGGATACCTTCATTCCTTGGTGACGCGGTGTCAGGAGCTGACGCGCCAGTTGCCCGGCTACGAGGCCGCCAAACCTCAAATTCAGGATCTGGCAGGTCTATACACGGACCTGCAGGTATATAAGCACATCAAACCCGAGCTGAGAGAAACGGCGCTGCTTGAATGGTGGTCGAAGCATCGTCACCGCACGCCTCAGCTGCGCTGGAACGAATTTGCTGCCGCGACCGGTTCCACGCTGGGCGTTTTCATGCTATTCTTGGCTGCAAGCGACGGGCACCTGACGGAAGAGCAGGCTGCTTTGATTCATAGAGCCTACTTCCCGCATGTGTGCGCACTGCACATCTTGCTTGATTATTTGATCGACCAGGATGAGGACCGTGTGGGCGGAGATCTCAACTTTTGCAATTATTACGATCATGTTGAGACCATGCTGGACCGCATTGCTTTTATCGTGGAGATGGCACGCAGCGATGTGCGGAACATTCCGGGGAATTCGTTCCACCGAATGATTATCGAGGGACTGCTGGCCATTTACCTGTCTGATCCCAAAGTCAGCGAACAGCAGGAAGTTCGCGCCGTATCCAAGCGTTTGATGAAGAAGAGCCCGATGACCCGGGTGTTCTTCTTCGCGTTCAGCCGCTGGATTCGCAAAAAAATGTAAGTCAGGCGTTTTTGTTGCGGGAGCCTGAAGTGAAACTAGAGGAGGAAGAAACATCATGTCAGCAGTAAAAAAAATCGCAGTTCTAACGAGCGGCGGCGACTCACAAGGAATGAACGCAGCTGTTCGTGCCGTCGTTCGCAGTGGTTTGTACCATGGTCTGGAAGTCTACGGCGTGCAGCGTGGATACCAGGGTTTGCTCAACAACGACATTTTCCCTATGGATTTGCGCAGCGTTGGCGATATCATTCAGCGCGGAGGAACCGTCTTGCAATCGGCCCGCTGCAAAGAGTTCTACACCGCTGAAGGACAACAAAAAGGGGCGGACATTCTGCGTGCGCGCGGCATTGACGGCCTGGTCGTGATCGGTGGAGATGGCTCCTACAACGGGGCAAACAAATTGAGCAAATTGGGCATTAACACCATGGGACTTCCTGGAACGATCGACAACGACATTTCGTTTACGGATTACACCATTGGCTTTGATACAGCGGTTAGCGTAGTTGTCGATGCGGTTAACAAATTGCGCGACACGATGTCCTCCCATGAACGTTCTTCCATTGTTGAGGTTATGGGACGACATTGCGGCGATATCGCACTGCATGCCGGCCTGGCTTCCGGCGCGGAAACGATCCTGGTGCCGGAAGTTCCATTCGACATGGACGAAGTGGCAGAGCGCATGAAAGCAAACTTTTCACATGGCAAACGCCACAGTATCATCGTTGTTGCCGAAGGCGTAGGAAAAGGCGAAGATGTAGCCAAAGAATTGATGGAACGCTGCCCGACCTATGAACCGCGTGTAACCGTGTTGGGACATATCCAGCGCGGCGGGACTCCAACGCCGTTTGACCGCAACCTGGCCAGCCGTCTGGGCGATTTCGCCGTACGCTCACTGATTGAGGGAGAAACAGACAAAGCTTGCGGAATCATCAAAGGCGAGCTTGTGTTGACGGACATCGATAAAGTGGTCAACACCAAAAAACAATTCGATTTGGACACTTACGAGCTTGCGATTCGTCTGTCCCAATAAATCCGGCATCATGCAAGAAAGAGCACGGCACCACTTGAAGTGGGCCGTGCTCTTTCTTTATGCACCGCATGCGGAGCGTCATCGGTTTATCTTTGCTGAACGTGGTTGCTGCTCTGCTGTGCCGCCATACGCTGCACGGCAAACAGGCGATACAAGAGAGCGACAGCCCCCACAGCAAGACCAGCGATCAGGCCGATCCAGTACCCAAATGGGCCAAAGGATGTGTACGTTGCCATGAGATAGCCGACGGGCAAACCGATAATCCAATAAGCGACAAACGTAATGATCAGAGCAGGATTTACATCCTTGTACCCTCTGAGCGCGCCTTGCGTCGGGGTTGCGATGGCATCTGAAATCTGGAAAAAAATGGCGTAGATCAAAAAGTGCTGGGTTAGCCCGATGACGTCGGCTTCTTTGGAGTACAGCCGGGCTACCGTTTCGCCGAATATCAGGAGCAGAGCGGCGGTAACCAGAGAAAGCAGCACTGCGCCTCCAATGCCTATGAGACTGTATTGTTTGGCGTCCTTCACGCGGCCTGCTCCCGATTCATAGCCGACAAGGATGGTAAGTGCCATGCATATGCTTACCGGAAGCATGTACAAGGTTGATGCAAAATTCAGCGCAGCCTGGTGCGCCGCTATGGTTACCGTATCGAATCGGCTCATGAGCAACGTGACGGCGGCAAAGATCGAAGTTTCGAAAAAGGTGGCAAACCCGATCGGGATGCCGATTCGCAGCAATTCCTTCCACTTGCTCAGCGATACGCCACACCATTTTCGGAAAACTCCGTATCGGGCAAACGGCTGAATCCGGTGCACAAAAAATATGCTGATCAGAAAAATCAACCAATAGGTGCTTGCCGTTGCAACGCCTGCTCCGACCCCGCCCAATGCGGGAAAACCCCAGCGTCCGTAGATCAGCAAATAATTCAGAATAATGTTGATCGGAAGGGAGATCAACGTAATCAGCATCGTGACTCTCGTTTGCCCCAGCGCATCCATGAAACTGCGGAGCACGGTATACCCGAACAGCGGTAGAATGCCGAAAGCAAGCGCGCTCAAAAATCCATGAGCGACTTCTGCAACCCGGAAGTCCAGAGGCATGGCGTCCAGAACGGGGTTTAGCAGCAGAGCGCCAGCGCCGAGCACAATCAGTGCAACCGCGAGGCCGAGGTATAGGGCCTGCAACGTGCTGCGGCCGATCTCGTCATAGCGTTTGGAGCCAAGAAGGTGCGAAACGATGGGAGTGATCCCCATCAAAATGCCGTTAAGCCCGGTCTGAACGGGCATCCAGAGGCTTGTGCCTATAGCGACGCCGGCCAGATCGGCGGGAGAGAAGCGCCCTGACATGTTCGTATCGAAGAACGACATGGCAGACAGCGATATTTGCGTCGTGAAGATCGGTAAAAATATGATCAAAAACGGTTTGATTTTTTGCGAAAAACTCGTTGTTAACATGTTCACGTGAAAGGCCTCTCTGTTCTGAATAATATCATCAAGCTGTCGTATTGAAAGCGCACAGCTATTCATTGTAGAGGATTTTCATTCGTTTGAATAGACGGGGAAACAAAAACCGCCTCCAACCGGGCATTCCCGGCTGGAGGCGATTTGTTCATCACTGAATTATTGAATAAAACTTTCGTTCTGATGTTCGCAAATACTGTATTGAATAATTTCCATTGCGTCCCCTTGCTCCAGAATGCCCATTCCATCCCGGAGGACAATGAGTGAGTCCAGCTCATTCGGTTTCAAGAAAGGGAGCATCTCAGGGCACCATCTGTTGACGATTTCTAACAGTTTCACCGTTTCCATCTCCACAACAATCACCCTTTCCTACTCGAATTCCAAACATGGTAACTCATTCGGCGAGAATTGGAAAAGCATAAGGCCTGTGAAATTGAAGGGCAGTTCCCTGCTATACAATCATATTTAGGAGCTGTGCACCATTATTATACCACAAAGTTACGAATTGTTAATCGGACAGAAACCTTTATCCTCTACGGAACGAGCCCATTACGCCAACCGTTTCCACAATGTTAACAAATGCGTTTGGGTCGGTTTCCTTGATAATGCGTTTGACTTCGACGAGTTCATACCGCGTGGTTACTGTCATTAACATGTCCTTTTCAATGTCGGTGTATGCTCCTTGCGTTTTGATTTTGGTGACGCCGCGCTTGTGTACAAGCATTTTTTTGAGCATGGCCTCGGTTTCGTTGGTCACAATATACAGCGTGACTTTGACATGGCTGATATGGATGAGATCGAGCACTTTGCCTGTAATGTATATCGACAAAATGGAGGCCAGGGCGATGTTCCAGTCATCGTTCAGGTAACCGGCAAGCAAAATAATGGCCCCATTCATGCCGGCCATTACGGTTCCGATCGGAAAATCGCGATTGCGGGTAAAGATTGAGCCGACAATGTCAAGACCGCCGGTCGAGCCGCCAACCCGGAATGAAATGCCTGTTCCCAGTCCGACCAGAACTCCCCCGAAAACACAGCTCAGCAATGGGTCGTCCGCTACGGTAATGATTGGCAGAAAGCCGATAAACCACGAAGTGGCGAGGACCGAAACAATGCTAAGTATAATAAAGCGCCTTCCGAGAATGAACCAGCCTGCAATGAGCAGTGGAATATTCAGGACAAAGTACATCACGCTCAGATTTAATGCCGTAAAGTAGCCAAGAAGCATGGATATGCCGGAAACCCCGCCGCTAAGGAGCTGATGGGGAATCAAGAACCAGTTAAAGCCGCACGCAATGGCAGCCGCGCCAACGATGATCGCCAGAAAATGCCAAATCATTTTGGGCAATTTAATCACCTCATTTTAGTTTTGAATCAGATCGCTGGTAATCTTGATTTGTTTTGTGATATAATAATTTGTGGATATTCTTGAGTAGGAAACTTTTTCCAATTGGAACGGTTAAAATTTAAAGTGTTTCAACGTATGCTATGTAGTTTTAGTCTTATGTTGGGGGCCCATTCACGAATTCGGCAACAAGGTAAAATTGGTGAAATGAAATCGGCGTTGTGGGAAACCCTATAAATATTAACGCTACTTAAGAATACAGACAACAAAGTGGATTGTCCACCATGTCCACCCTATAGAAGGAGTATGAATAATTTTGACAAATTTCTCAGAATTCAATTTGGAACCACTGGTGCTGCAAGCGATCACCGAACTCGGATTTGAAGAAGCGACTCCGATTCAGGCAAAATCGATTCCAGTAGCTCTGACGGGCCGTGATTTGATCGGTCAAGCTCAAACAGGTACAGGTAAAACGGCTGCTTTCGGTATTCCGCTGATCAGCAAAATTGCCAAAAACGACGAAAAAATCCGTGCCCTCATCATGGCGCCTACCCGCGAACTTGCGATTCAGGTTGCCGAAGAGATCGAAAAACTTACCCGCTTCAAGGGCCTGCGCTCCCTGCCTATCTACGGCGGACAAGACATCGTTCGCCAAATCCGTGCCCTGAAAAGAAAACCACAAATTATCATCGGTACGCCAGGACGTCTCCTGGATCACATCAACCGCAAAACGATTAAGCTTGAAGACGTACAAACCGTTGTACTGGACGAAGCGGATGAAATGCTGGATATGGGCTTCATGGAAGATATCCAATCCATCCTGAAGCAAGTGCCGGACGATCGTCAAACCATGTTGTTCTCAGCGACAATGCCTCCTAACATCCAGAAATTGGCTCAACAATTCCTGAACAACCCAGAGCATGTTTCCGTCATTCCAAAACAAGTTAGTGCACCTCTGATCGACCAGGCTTACATTGAAGTGCCTGAGCGCCAGAAGTTTGAGGCGTTGAGCCGTTTGCTCGACATGGAATCCCCGGAGCTCGCCATCGTGTTCGGTCGTACGAAACGCCGTGTGGACGAATTGGCTGAAGCGTTGCAAAAACGCGGTTATTCCGCTGATGGTCTGCATGGTGACTTGTCTCAAAATCAACGCGATACCGTTATGCGCAAATTCCGTGACGGCAGCATCGACGTTCTCGTGGCAACGGACGTTGCGGCGCGTGGTCTGGACGTTTCCGGCGTAACTCACGTTGTGAACTTTGACCTTCCGCAAGATCCGGAGAGCTACGTTCACCGTATCGGCCGTACGGGCCGCGCTGGTAAAGAAGGCGCAGCATGGTCGTTCGTTACTCCGCGCGAGATCGATCACCTGCACTTCATCGAACGCGTGACGCGCCATCGCATTCCGCGCAAACCGCTGCCTACGCTTGCTGAAGCAGTAGAAGGCAAACAGCGCGTAACTGCAGAACGTCTGCTTGAAATCATGCAAACCGGCGAGTTGAACGAATACAAAGGCATTGCCATTCAATTGCTGGAACAATACGATTCCGTTCAATTGTTGTCTGCGGCATTGAAGTTGCTGACTGGCGACAAAAAGGATGCGCAAATCGAATTGACGCCGGAAGATCCGATCCGTGCAAAACGCCGCAGACCAGATGTGCGTTCCAGCGGACGCAAACCATCCGGTTACAACGGCAACCGTAGCGGTGGCGGCGGCGGATATAACCGCGACCGCAACAGCAATAGCGGACGTGGCGGATATAACCGCGATCGCTACAGCAGCGGAAGCAGCAACCGCGAAGGTGGCTATAACCGTGACCGCAAACCGCGCACAAACAACAATGAAGGACGTCGCCCTGCACGGGAGTCTTCTTTCGAATAATAAAGCATGACTGAGAATGGAGCAGGTTTCCTGCTCCATTCTTTTGTTTTGCCTTCGGGCAGGGACTTTCTGAGCCGGGGTTAACGATACGGATGATTTGCTTATGCAGGCAGCTCGCTTAGACAGCTCTTTTCGGGAAGTGCTGGCTTTTCCTATCCAGAATAGAGTATATTAATATTAGAGTTTACGTTAGAAGCAAGGCTGTGGAGGAGGAGAAATGTTTGGAATTTAAAGGAGCTATGGGCGGGATCTATCGGCTGACAGAGTGGATTACGAGACTGGCCGCAACCAACCTGTTGTGGGCGATTTGCTCGTCGCCGTTCTTGTTTTTCTTGGTCATGAAGCTGCTGGTGATGCAGCAGAATCTCGCCAACGAATCATTGCAAATGAACTGGGCTATCGGTATTGTGACACCGCTTACACTTTTTCCGGCGACTTCGGCACTGTTCACGGTTGTCCGGAAGTGGAATATGGGAGATACGGATGTACCGATTTTCCGTACTTTTTTTAAAGGGTACAAGGAAAATTACAAACAGAGCTTGCTCGGGGGTATTTTCTACACGGTGCTGTTTGTTGTCATGTATCTGGATTATACGGTTTACATGACGCAGTTCCGAAACATGCAGCTTGTCGGTATTATTATGTTGATTTTGCTGCTGCTGCTGTTTGTGTCCTTGTTCAACTTTTTCTCGATGGTTGTTCACTATCATATGTCCATCGGACTCATTATCAAAAATGCGGTGCTTTTGACACTGATCAGACCGTTCCGCGTATTTTCCACACTGCTCGGAAGCGGATTGCTGTTCTATATCGGCTTTAGTTATCCTGTATTGTTCATCTTCTTCATCATTAGCATTGTTGCCTGGTTTGCGTTCTTCAACTTCTATGCCACCTTCAACAAGATGCAGGAACAAATGCAGAAGATGCAGCTGCAGAAGGAAGAAGAGGAAGCGGCTCTGGCTGAGGAAAAAGGGGACGAACGGGCAGACGGAAATCCGGCCAGTGAGGGATCTGCCGATAAATCCGATCGGGAGCAGGTTAAATAATCTTGATGAGCGGCATTTACTTTTGCCGCGGTTAGGGATATAATAACTGTACATCCTGCGATGTACGTTTCGGTTAATCGTTGTTTTGAACCAATGATGATGTCTTCGGGAGATCTACATAGAATGTTGCTGAAAAGCCCTGTCTATATGACAAGGGGACTTCAAACACATTTTTGCGGTCACCCACCTGCCAAGCAGGTTCATAAGACAATGTAGCCGGACGGCATAGGCGGGTTCTCTAACAGACGTACAGCACCCTGACTGCTTCCTTTGGAAGGAATTCAGGGTGCTTTTTTTGTGCGTAAACCATTCTGGTTTTGTTAAAAGTGCTTCATGCTCTTTTGTTACTACCTGAACAATGATACACTAGTATACATAAATGGAACGGTTACATTTAAAGGGGGAAGGGTCTTGTCATTAAAGAGAACGTTCGTTGGCATCATCCGAAGTATGGAAGGGACCAGTGATCGAGCCAAGGATCCCAAGATGAAAACGCGGTATTATAACATGTCCAAAGATAAAGCCTTTGAAGAAGTGTCTTCGACGCTGAAAAAGATTCCCGGATATCGTGTGCTGCATGAAGTGCCTTCGGTAGGAGAAATTATTCTGGAAAAGCGCACGTCGTTTGGCAGAACGATGGATATTACGGTGTCGATCATTTCGGTAAGTCCGGTACGCAGCGCGGTGGATATGTACTCGGCTTCCCGGGGATCTTTTGGGGATTTGGGCTCCAATTATCGAACGATCCTGAACTTATTCTCGGTGCTCGACAAGAAGCTGGCTCAGTTTAAAGTGCATGAATGAGTGACTGAGGATCAAAAAAACAAAAGCGAGAGAAGGTAAACCTTCCTCGCTTTTGTTCTGAATGCGCAGCATTGTTTTACAGCAAAGCTTTGACGGCAGCAATAGCCTGTTCAAAGTTCGGGGAATCCGCCATCTCAGGCAAATATTCCACATATGTAATTTTGTCGTTGGCATCTACAACAAAAATGGAACGCATGTCCAATTGGAATTCCTTGATCAGGACGCCGTAGCTTTGGCCGAACGAACGCGTTTTGTAGTCGGACAGGGTGACAACGCGATCCACACCAGCAGCCCCACACCAACGCTCTTGCGCAAACGGAAGGTCAACGCTCACGGTCAACACAACCACATTTTCTCCGAGCTCTCCGGCTTCCACGTTGAAGCGGCGTGTCTGTGCATCACATACTCCGGTGTCCAGGGAAGGAACAACGCTGATGAGTTTGATTTTTCCGGCATAGTCTTTCAAAGTTGCGTCTTCGAGCAGGTTTTTGCTCAGTGTGAAATCAGGTGCCTGATCGCCCACTTTCAATTCAGGGCCGATCAGAGTAATAGGGTTGCCTTTGAATGTGGCTGCGCCTGTACGTTCTTGTGACATAATAATGTTCCTCCTTTTAATTGGTGATCCGTGCCAAAATCCATTATAATCTTTTATGAGAGGCATTGTCCAATATGGAGGCCGTTTCATGATTATGATTCGGTTCACCGAATGGTGTTCCGAAAAGGGTGGAGTGAACCTATAGACCTATGATATTTATTCGGTACGAGAACTGGCGGAGTTATTTGAAATTTTTCCCGCTGACATCTTTGTTGTTGTTGGCCAATGTTATTATGTTCATCGTGCTGTCCTTTAATGGCGGTTCGACAGATTTTAGAACGTTACTGGAGTATGGCGCCGTGACGAACGATCCGTCTTTTGACGGAGAGTGGTGGCGTTATATCACGTCCATTTTCATGCATTCGGGTTTTGACCATTTATTTTTCAACAGCTTTGCGTTGATTGTGTTTGCACCTCCTATGGAGCGGCTGTTAGGATCGTTAAGGTATGGGGTGCTGTATCTTGCAAGCGGCGTGTTAGGGAATGTGATATCGGTGGCATGGTATAATTCCGCAAATATGCTCACGATATCCGTAGGGGCATCAGGGGCGATCTATGGCATCTATGGGGCATTTTTGTACGTCGCCTTATTCCAACGGTCGATGATGGATGAAGCGTCGCGCAAAACCCTGTATACGCTGCTTGTGTTCGGGATCATTTTTTCGATTGCTATGTCGGGTGTTAACTGGATGGCTCACCTCGGCGGTTTGCTCAGCGGATTTTTCATTTATGGCCTAATGATCAGACTATGGAAACCCCGCATGTTGAAGAGGTAGCGTTTAAAGTTTCATGAAGTATACAAAGTAGGATAAGAAGGGTAATAGCAGATTGGAGAGATCAGGCGAGTGGAATTAAGACAGTTGCATTACTTTGTGAAGGTGGCACAGAAAGAGCATGTAACTCAGGCTGCAGAAGAGCTGCATGTGGCGCAATCTGCCGTGAGTCGCCAAATTCACCAGTTGGAGGAGGAGTTGGGTGTTGACCTTTTTATGCAAAAGGGTCGTAATTTGCAGCTGACTCCGGTTGGCCAGCTTTTTTGCAAACGGGTCGAAGGTATTTTGAAAGACCTTGATAAAGCCGTGGGCGAAGTGCATGAATTTCTGGACCCGGAGCATGGCGAGATTCGCATCGGTTTTCCGCACAGTCTGGGCATTCATTTGATTCCCTCGGTTGTGGCGGCATTTCGGCAGCGTTATCCAAACGTTAAATTCAGATTTAAACAGGGCATGTTTCCCACGCTCATTCGCGACGTATTATCGGCTGAAGTGGATCTGGCGTTCATTTCTCCGTTTCCCGAAAAGCATGATCAGGTAGCGGGGGACATTGTGTTGACGGAAGAGCTGCACGCCATTCTTCCTCCGAATCATCCGTTGGCCGGCGAGAATGAAATCGAGCTGCAGCAGCTTAAAGATGACAAATTTGTATTGTTCAGCAAAGGTTACTCTCTGCGCCCGATTGTTTGGCATGCCTGCTTGGAGGCAGGGTTTACGCCAAAAATTGCCTTCGAGGGGGAGGAGACGGACACGATTCGGGGACTGGTAGCTGCAGGAATGGGTGTTAGCTTGCTTCCCGAAATGTCCCTCTTTGAAACCAAACCATTGCAGCCGGCCCATGTGGCTATTTCCCAACCGAAAGTGACGAGAACGATTGGGTTAATTCATCGTGCAGATGACAAACTCCCGCTTGTCGCTCAATCTTTTCGCACATTCCTGCTTAATTATTTCGGCTTGCACAAAAACAATACCCCGTCCTGATCAGGACGGGGTATTGTTTTTGTTGTATGATCTACAAACGACCATTAGTCGCGGTTGTTGAAGATACCGATATAGCGGATCAACTCCAGCAGGGAGATCAGTGCTGCTGCCACATAAGTAAGAGCTGCGGCATTAAGTACCTTCGCTACGCCTTTCTCCTCTTCATTGCGAATGTAACCTTCGGATACCATAATTTCTCTGGCACGGTTGCTGGCATTGAATTCGACCGGCAGCGTAATAAGCTGGAAAGCCACGGTGACCGAGAAAAAGATGATCCCCAGACCGATCAGATTGAATGCGTTGAAGATAAATCCGCCAAGCAGCAGGAAAGGAGCGAGTCCGGATGCAAAGTTCACGATCGGGAAAATCCGGTGACGCAGCGCCAGCATAGGGTAACTTTCCTTGTGCTGGATGGCATGGCCTACTTCGTGGCAAGCGACCGAAATGGCCGAGATCGAATTTTCGTAATATACAGGTTCCGAAAGCCTGACGACGCGGTTAATTGGATCGTAGTGGTCAGACAACGCGCCGCGAACAGGTTCGATCGGAACGTCGTGCAGGCCGTTGGTATCCAACATGTGGCGTGCTGCATCATATCCGGTCATCCCGCGTTGGTTCGGTACGTCAGACCAGCGGTTAAATGTACCTTTAACGCGGAATTGCGCCCAAACAGAGAGGCCGAATGCCAGCATGATCAGTATTAGCATACCCGAGTTAAAACCCATATTCATTCCTCCGTTTTCTTTCTTAAATATTACATCATGGTGTTTTCGAGCAAGATTTTCAACGCTTCCATCGTGCCGGCGCTTTTCGCGAGAAGTCCGGTGATCATCTTGCGTGACTGTGAGGGCTTCATCTCCCCAAGCAGCGGCTTAAGTTCGTTGACTTCCCGCTCGAGCTGTTGAACATGAAGCTCCAGGCTGGACAGTTTGCTTGCAACCTGTTCTTCGGTGCTTACCAGGCTCCACTTTTCCAGCGTCTGTTTAATCTCTTCGAGACTATACTTCTCTTGCTTCATCTGTACAATACGTTCCAGCCTAGTTAAGGTTTCATTACTATAGAGACGATAATTTTTTTCGGTGCGCTCTTCTGGAGCGATCAGGCCCAATTTGGTGTAATAATCAATCGTCCGTTCGCTCACACCAGCGGTCTTGGCAAGTTCGCCAATCCGAAACAGTTTCATATCCCCCAATGATATTCACCTCTTTTGCAGTTCAAATGTAGGGAATTGGTCATTCCGATTGCGGTAAAGCGGCATCCGCCCCATTACGATCTATAGATATGATACATGATTTTTAACCATACAGTCAAACGTTACGCTTTAGCAAAAAGGGATCGTGTTATCTATGTCTATGTGCTTATTGGACATGATTATGTACTTAAGTACAAGAAAAAGACGTAAGACTTTATGGCTATAAAATATTTTCGGATTTGCTGAAAAAACCCTTGTCAACTTTCCTGACTCCTGCTTATAATGACATTAAGAATTTCACGACATGTGAATAAAACTAACACTTGAGGGAGTGGGGTACATGAGAAAGAAATGGTTGGTTTCGATGTTAGCAATGCTTACCTTGTTGGCTTTCCCGGTCAGTGCTTTTGCGGCAGCCGAGGGGCCGACGAACGTCGAACTCCAAAGCGGGTTGAACTCGGCCTTTACGTTTCTGGCGGTAGTGCTGGTGTTCTTTATGCAAGGGGGATTTGCTTTACTTGAAGCAGGCTCCACAAGAATGAAAAATGCAGGACATATTGCGGGTAAAACCATCCTGACATTGGGAATTTCGGTCATTGCCTTCTGGGCATTCGGATTCGCTCTTGGCTTCGGCAACGGAAATGGATTTTTCGGAACGACAGGTTTCTTCCTGAGCGGAGATCAAATGGCAGCATCTTTTGAATCCCTGGCCTTTTCCGATGTACCGCTGACCGTCAAATTTGTATTCCACCTCGCTTTTGCGGCGGTATCCTTGGCCATTGCGTGCGGTGGCATGGCTGAACGTGCAAAAATGAGCGTATATATCGTATTTGGAGCCCTGTACACCATCATCATGTACCCTGTTGTCGCTCACTGGGTATGGGGCGGCGGCTGGCTCGCGGAACTGGGCATGCAAGACTTCGCAGGTTCCACCGTCGTTCACTTGACGGGTGCCACTGCAGCGCTGGTAGCAACGATTCTATTGAAACCTCGTATCGGTAAATACAACAAAGACGGTAAACCTAACATCATTCCAGGTCACAACCAAGTCTATTCTGTGCTTGGCGTCATCATCCTCTGGATCGGTTGGTTCGGTTTCAACCCGGGCAGCACGCTGTCTGCAATGGGAGACGGATTCTTCGGTTACGTCGCTTTGACGACCAACGTAGCTGCTGCGGCTGGTGGTGTAGCTGCACTTCTGATTTCCTGGGCAGTACTTGGCAAATCCGACATTCCTAGCATGCTGAACGGTGTGCTTGCGGCACTCGTAGCCATTACAGGTGCTTGTGCCTTCGTTGAACCTTGGGCCGCTTTGGTCATCGGTGCTTTGGCAGGAATTATTACATTCTTTACCGCTCAATGGTTTGATCGGAAAGGCATCGATGATCCAATCTACGCGTTCTCCGTACATGGTATAGCCGGTATGTGGGGCGCGATCTCCACAGGTTTGTTCGCAACGCCGGAACTTGCCGAAACTGTAGGAGTAGGCCAAGCGGGTCTGTTCTACGGTGGTGGATTCCATCAATTGGGAGTTCAGTTGCTCGGTCTCGTAGGCGCATTTGCCTTTGTGCTGGTATTATCCTTCATCATCCTGGGCGGAATGAAAGCGATTATGGGCATTCGTGTTACGGAGGAAGAAGAGACCATGGGTCTGGACATGAGTGAGCATGGGACTTACGGTTATCCTGAGCAAATGAAAAGTCTGGAAAATAAATCGGGAAGCGGAACGTTCAGCTCCTAAAAGGTGGGCATTGAAATGAATCACGCTGCAAGGAGGCTGGACATGATGGAACCCATTCCGTATATCAATCAATCCTGGTCCTTTGAAGGAATTGACGGTGCTTCTTCTTTTGAAGAACTGCGCCAGGCGCGCGTATTATTGCAGAATGAGCTCCAGGGATTGTTGTCCGCTTCCTTGTCGCCGATCGAGTGGTACCAGACGGTAAATGAGCTGCATGACCGGATTTATCGGAAAGCAGTGGAGCTGTGCATTCAGGGGATGGTAGAGGAGGGCTTCGGTCAGCCTCCCGTCCCCTATGCCTTTATCGTGTTTGGAAGTTCGGGCAGGGAAGAGGCAACAATGTGGAGTGATCAGGACAACGGCATGATCATCGATGATGCCCCGCATGACGGGAAAGAAGCCTATTTCGCGGAATTGGGACTTCGGCTCAGCGATACGCTGGAACAACTAGGTTATGCCAAGTGCGAAGGGAAGGTCATGTGCTCGGAGGCGTTGTGGCGCAAAACGCTGGAGGCGTGGAAGAAGCAATTGCATGATTGGCGAACGGATCTGGCTTGGGAACCTGTCCGCAATCTGATCATCGCATCGGATATGCGATTTGTGGCAGGTGAGCGGAGTCTTGCCGAGCAATGGATTGCCGCGTTCTACGATGGGTTTAGAACCGTGCCGGAGTTGTCGGATGCCGTGCTTCGCAATACGGTAAAACATAAAGCTACGCTTAACATTCTGGGCCAGGTCGTCACTGAGCGGTTTGGCGAACACGCAGGCGGTTTCGATGTGAAATACGGCGTTTATATTCCTCTCGTGAATAGTGCACGTTTCCTTGCACTCCAGCATGGAATCAAAGAGACGTCAACGCTCAAACGGCTTCAGCGGCTGATGGTGCTTGAAGCCGTGCCGATGACGCTGTCGGATGCGGCGCAGCGGGCATTCATGAGCGCGCTCAAGCTGAGGCGCAGCACGCCGATTGCTCTAAAGGACGGGTTGCAGCACAGCAGCGGGTTTTTGGATGAAAAACAGCTAAAGCAAAAACAAGTGCATTTTGAGCTCAGGGAAACGCTGGGACTGGTTCGGAGGGTACATCGTGCCCTTCAAAGACAGCTGCGCTTCACGGAAAGGAGACGTTCATGAGAGAGCCGGCTAGGGGCAATACTGGATTTTGGAATTCGCTGCGTCAGGGAGGGGTGCCTTCCGCCATCGCTTCCATGATGGGGGCCCCTACGGCGCAACACATGGCGTTTATTCGCTCGATGATGCGGGAGCAGCGGAAGCCGGAGGCGCTGCATACGCCGCTGCGCGAACTGAATGCGGTCGTGTTCGATCTGGAAACGACAGGTTTTTCTCCACAGCACGGGGATGAAATTCTTTCGTTCGGTGCGGTACGCATTTGCGGCGGGGAGGTTGTGGAAGGAGAACATTTTTATACGTTGGTCCAATCCAAAACGGCCGTTCCCCAGCACATTACCGAATTGACCGGCATCACTCAGCAAATGACATCGGATGCGCCTACATTGCTCGAAGGGCTTCATGATTTCATGTCCTTTGTGGGCGGCAACGTTCTTGTCGCCCACGCGAGTGCCCATGATCGCGCTTTTCTGAACGCTGCATTATGGAAAACATCCAAGGTAAGGCTGACCCACAGGTTGATCGATACGATGATGCTGGCACGCTGGCTGGAGCCGCAGCGCCCGGGATATGGGCTGGATGAGCTGCTGGAGTCCCGCGGCATTCCGATCCAAGGCCGGCATCATGCGCTTGAGGATGCGAGAATGACGGCGCAGCTGTGGTCATGTTATCTGGAAGACATGACTCGCAAAAACGTGGAAACGTTAGGCGATCTGTATACCCAGTTAAGTCACGCTTAGGGGTGTTGGTTGCAAGGCATACGATTCAGTCGAGGCTGACAGGCTGCCTTTTTCCGGCGCTTTCATGATTTCATAGCCGCCGAGCAGCATCCGGGCATTGGATGAGCTTGCTGGAACGGGTGACCCGATGAGATAGATACGCAGCAGTCCCGCAAACGAGGGGAGGTTGTCCAAGTCTCTCGCCGATGGAATCGGAGAGGTGCGCGGATGGGAATGAAATATGCCGATGAGCTGCTTTTCCTGGAACACGCAGCGTATCCATTCAGCCTCGTCCATGACGAAGTGATGCAGCGGGTCAGGCGCTACGTTGCGAATGGGCTTAAACCGGCTGATTCGCATGCCGCCCGCTGCAGCTTCACCCAGCACAACCCCGCAGGCTTCTTGCGGCAGTGAAGAGAACATGTGCCTCGCCATTTCCTGCTCTATGGAGCGGGGGATGTAGATCATGTTTTGCTGTCCGTGAAGTGCTGCCATTTGTATTCACCCCTCTCTCTTTGGCTCCTGCTTCGGCAGGGGTCCTTTTTTGTCTGGTGTCGATTGTAAAATTTTAAACGAAAAGGGTACAATATAAAAGGACGAATGTCATCGTATTCAAGGAATGCGTTTGCAGCATGGAGGGGACAAGTCCGGATCGTGGCTTTGTTTTGCGATTACAATCAAAGGTGGCTTGCCATGAGAAGAAATCTGTACATCATTTTGGGGGTTGTGCTGTTGGTAGGCATAGCCGTCGCTCAAAATAAAGGTGAAGAGATTGCCGCTGTGTTCAGCCAGGAGAAGCCGTTGCCCACGAAGACCGGGCCGCAGGCCGGTTTGCTGGCGCCTGCTTTTTCGCTTCAGGGTATGGATGGCCGGACGTATACGGCAGGAGGAGCAAAAGAGAAGCCGATCCTCGTCAATTTCTGGGCCTCATGGTGCGAGCCGTGCAAACAAGAGGCGCCTGGACTCAACCAGTTGGCTGCCAAATATCAAAATGATCTCGACGTCTACGGTGTGAATGTAACGCCTTATGACAAACTGAAAGATGCGATGGCATTTGTGGACAACTATAAGCTTACGTTTCCGATTTTACTCGATGAGGATGGATCGGCCTACGCCAAATATAACGGTGTTGCTTTCCCGACGAACGTGTTGATTGATGGGAATGGGGTCGTGCAAGAGATTATTCTCGGCATCCTGCCTGAAAAGGAACTGGAGAAGAAGATCAAGAAATTGATTAAAGGATAATGGCAAGAAAAAACAAAAACACCTGTTTTCCGAATGGAGAAACAAGGTGTTTTTGTTGTGCAATGCATCATATTTTCCGGGAAATAGCCATTTCGCCTTAATGATTGCTAAGACCATGAGCGGCAGTGTGCACGATGCCGGGCCCGTCCTGCAATTCTTCCTGAAGCAGCGCATAACGGAAGCTGTGTACGAGAGCTTCCCAGGAAGCTTCGATGACGTTTTCCGAAACGCCGACGGTATTCCACGTATCTTCCGTGTTCTTGGATTCGATCAATACACGAACCTTGGCGGCCGTTGCATCTTTTTCATCCAGTACACGCACCTTATAGTCGGACAAGTGCATATGAGCAAGGGAAGGGAAGTATTGCACCAACGCTTTCCGAAGGGCGTTGTCCAGCGCGTTGACCGGACCGTTTCCTTCCGCAGCAGTGTATACGCTTGAACCAGCTACGTTCAGTTTCACGAATGCTTCGGAAACGACCGGCTTGCCGGCTCCTTTTTCCACGAGCATTTTGAACGACTCAAAGGCAAACAGCTCCTGAATGTCTCCATTCGCTTCACGGATCAGCAATTCAAGGGAGGCATCCGCACCTTCGAATTGATATCCTTGATGCTCCAGATCCTTGATTTTGTTAATGATCTGGCGGGAATCTTCACTGTTCGGATCGAATTCAAGACCCAGCTCCTGCGCTTTGGATACGATGTTGCTTTGTCCCGCCAGCTCCGACACCAGCACGCGCTGTTTGTTGCCGACGAGTTCCGGTTCGATATGCTCATATGTGCGGGAATCCCGTAAAATCGCGGAGACGTGGATGCCGCCTTTGTGCGCAAAAGCCGAATTGCCGACATAAGGCTGGTTGGTTGGCATGTTCACATTGGCGATCTCGCTGACATAACGGGCCACATTGGTCAGTTGCTTCATGGATTCCTGGGAAACGCACTCGTATCCCATTTTTAATTGCAGGTTCGGAATGATCGAGGCAAGGTTTGCATTTCCGCAACGCTCGCCATACCCGTTCATCGTACCCTGCACCTGTCTGGCGCCAGCTTGTACGGCACTTAACGTGTTGGCCACCGCCAATTCGCAGTCGTTATGCGTGTGGATGCCGAGATAGGCCTCGGGCAGGCGGTTTGCCATGCCGGATACGATTTCATACACCTCATGCGGCATCGTTCCGCCATTCGTATCGCACATCACCAGCCAATCCGCTCCGGCTTCGTGGGCTTTGCTCAGGACGGCTTTTGCATAATCGGGATTATGTTTATACCCGTCAAAAAAATGCTCGGCATCAAAGATGACCTCCATGCCGTTTTGTTTCAGAAAGGCGATGGAATCATATATCATGGACAGATTCTCTTCCAATGTGGTTTGCAGTGCCGTATGCACGTGGAAATCCCATGATTTGCCCACCAAAGTAGCCGCATGCGCGCCTGATTCGAGAATTCGCTTCAGGTTTGCGTCTTCGCTTGCAATGCTGCCTTTGCGGCGCGTGCTGCCAAATGCAGCGATTTTGGCGTTGAGATGCAACTCTTTGACCCGTTTGAAAAATTCAATGTCCTTGGTGTTGCTGCCCGGAATTCCGCCTTCAATATAATGGGCACCCAGATCATCGAGCTTTCTGGCAATTTTGAGCTTGTCGTCCGCGGACAGACTGACGCCCTCTCCTTGCGTGCCGTCACGTAAAGTCGTATCGAAGATGGAAATGGCCTTTGACATGAAGATCCTCCTTTAAAGGTAAAGCTACTTTTTTTCGTTATGTTTGGGTGAATCCTTCGATCCTGCAACGCTACACTGTATTAAATTCGCAAGATGAATTTGTCCTACCTTCGGGAATTTGTATAATTTATTATTATAGCACCATTGCCGCCAAATGCCACATGCAATTCTCATTTTGATGTTACAAATGGTTTTGCGTGACGGTGAACACACTTTGCGGCAGTTGAAAAGCATACAATAGGTGCATTCCGATGATTGTGCATGCCCAGCCCTTTCGCTGCATACATGATTTTACATAACGTTCCTTGGTATAATGGGAAGCAGGTCTATAGAAAATAGACGATAGGACCGTACGAAGGGCGGGATGTCATTGTCTTCCGAAAGAACCCGGCATGCTGATGTGGAGCGTTACTATCCTGCAGCCGGAAGGGTTATTTTGCATGTCGACATGAACGCATTTTACTGTTCCGTGCATGAAGCCGAGGAACCGGAGTTGTACCGGGGCAAGGCAACGGCCGTAGCTGGAAGCAGCGAGGTGCGCAAGGGCGTGATCGTGACCTGTTCTTATGCGGCCCGAAGCAAGGGGATTTCTACAGGTATGGTCGTCCACCAGGCACTGCGCAAATGCCCGGATTTGATCGTTATTCGCCCGGACTTTCATTTGTATCGGCAGTACTCGAGAGCATTCATGCAAATTGCATATAGCTTCACGCCGCAGTTGGAAGCCACCTCGATCGACGAGTGTTACCTTGACATTACGGGATCGAAGCAGTTTGGAACCCCGCTTGACATCGCCGAAACGATTCAGCGCCGCATTCGTGACGAACTCGGGCTTCCTTGCTCGATCGGCATCGCACCTAATAAACTGTTGGCCAAAATGGCATCCGATATGAAGAAGCCGAATGGCATTTCGATACTGCGCATGAGGGATGTTCCTCATATCCTGTGGCCGAAGCCGTGCGGGGAGCTGTTTGGCATCGGACGAAAAACGGCGGAAAAATTGAAAAAACTAGGAATCGAAACGATTGGCCAGTTGGCGCAGTCGGATGAACGGATGCTGGTCGACGTTTTTGGCATCAACGGGACCTGGTTGAAAAATTCGGCGCAAGGCATCAATCATTCGCCCGTTCAGCCGGAGCGGGAAGCAAACAAGTCCATCGGGCACACCACCACGCTGCCTGCCGATATCACCGAAATAGACGACGTGCATCGGGTCCTCCTGAATATAAGCGACCAAGTGGGAAGGAGACTGCGCCGGCACGAGATGCTGAGCCAAGGCATACAAATCACCATTCGAACACCCGAGATGAAGACGATTACCCGATCCCGCATGCTGGATGTGCCAACCGAAGACGCAACCGTCATTTACCGCGAAGCCTGTGCCCTTTTCGCCAGGCACTGGGGGAACGGAAAGCCTGTCCGGATGCTGGGGATCACCCTTCAGAATCTGATTCCACGCGAGGAGAGCGCGGTTCAGCTGGATTTGTTCGATTATGAGCAAAAGCCAAAAAAGGAAAACCTGATTCGCATCATGGACCAACTTCGGGACAAGTTCGGGGAAAATGCCGTCGTCACCGCAGGCATGCTTGGGGATGACCCTTCCGTCCTGCTTCGAAATCACAAGGTTCGCGGAACGTCGCTTCAAAAAGACAACTTGCAAAGTCCGGAGTAAATGAGGCATAATGAAGTCTTGAGTCGTTAAAATGATTTGTAATTATTCTTGCTTTGTATTAATATGTTTCTAGATAAAATCACTGTTCGTTTTTGAATTTTAGGAGGAGAGATTGTAATGAGCAAATATACTTGGGTTGAAAAAGATACATGCATCGCATGCGGCGCTTGCGGAGCAACGGCACCCGACATCTACGATTACGACGATGAAGGTTTGGCAGAAGTGATTTTCGACGGCGATGCCAACAGAGGCGTGGTAGCCATTCCGGACGACCTGTTCGACGACATGCAGGATGCATGCGACGGCTGCCCTACAGATTCCATTAAAATTGCGGACGAGCCTTTCAATAAAGAAGGTTAATCTTTATCATATGTTGTTTTGCAGAGAAAGCATGTTCTGCTGTCCCGATGACAGCAAATATGCTTTTTTTTTTGCCATTGAAGCTCTTCATTCATATTGGGTCGGCAATTTTTGTCGAACGGGTAAGGGGTCCGGGTACTGAAGTCCTATGGATTTGTTGACTTCTTTTGCCGATATACATAAGGTATAACCTGAAAAAGGCAAAATGACGGAGGACCGGATGCAAAATACTCATTTGCGAAGTTATGTGAAGAAACATCCAGATAATAAGATGGCCTGGTATTTGCTGGGCAAAGAATATCTTAATGAAGGCCAGGAAGCCAAGGCCAATTATTGTTTTCAGCAGGCCGGAGAGGTATATGAAGCGTTCGAGCGCAGCAAGGCGCCGGCTGACATTTGGGTAGATTACCAGAACAAACTCGTTGAAGCCGCGGAGCAAAAGGAGAAAAAACGCCGCATGCGCAAAATGTGGCTGACGCTGCTTATGCTGCTCATGCTGGCTGGATTGCCACCCGCAGACGCGCCGGGTTTCGCCCGGGATGCGGGCGATGCGCTGGCCGCGGCGCTGGATTCCGCGGAAGACGAGGAATCGGCCGCGAAAGATCAGGATGCCGCGGCCGCTCTGCAAGCATCCAATACGTTTACCGCTGCCGGCTTCGGCGGAGGCAGCCTGGGGGAAGGTGCACTTGCTTCAGCGATGTCGGATGCGAACGAGGGGGTGCGGACTACAGCGGTGCTCGGGATGAAGGCCTCTGGGGACTGGATGCTGTGGAAACGCGACATGCCCGTAAAATATATCGTGCAGACGACGGGCAAGGGCAGGCTTACCGCTCAGAGCTACGACCCGAAGCAATGCGAATGCGAGCCTCCGGACGTTTCGAATAAAATCAAGCAATTGGCCCAGGCTTGGACGGAGAAACAGGAATCGGCAGCCGCCTTGTCCAGTGCCATCGCTTCCTACCATAAGAAAAACGGGGCATGGCCCAAAAGCTTGGGCAACCTGACGCGGCCGTTTCCAAATAACATCTTGGGTGAAACCATGCCGGGCATGAGCGAAATGTTTCCTGAACTGCTTGCTTTGAACCAGAACGCAAATGCATCGAATCCATCAGGCGGTAAGCAGGGTAATGGCGGCGATACGGACTCCCGAGCAGGCGTTTTTGGCGATACGCTCGGAGGGCAGCCGTTTTTGCAGGAACGATTGCGAATCGTGGTGGATAAGAAAAAGCACAGGCTTGCGGTAATCAGCGGCACAACCATCATCCGCAATTATGAAGTGGGTTTGGGAGGCGAACGAACGCCGGAGGGGAGTTTCGCCATTTCCGACAAAGTCGTCAACCCCAACGGTCGCTCTGACGGCGAATTCGGGACGCGAGGCATGCAATTATCGGATACGAATTATGCCATTCACGGCACGAACGAACCTGACAGCATCGGTCTGGATAAATCTTTGGGATGCATTCGGATGAGCAAGGGGGATGTGGAGGAGCTGTTTGCTCTTGCTCCTCAAGGGACCCCTGTTCAGATCGGGAATGACCTGCTGCCCGAGGAAACGCTCGTTCCTGGCGACAAGGAACGTTACCGGGATACGCTGGTTCCCAAGCAAAACAACCCGAATAAAACGTATCACTGGTTGAATTGACCTGGCAGCAGATCATTCGTGAAGCGTGGTTATGTAGATGAGCAGGCCCTGGATTGGATTGGTCACAGGTTGGCGATAATAATAAGCGCGCTGATGATGATGATCAACCCTACAACGCTTGCTGCCGTCCAAATAATGGCTTTGCGGTTGACTTCTTCTTTTTTCTGCTGCAGCGTGGGCGGTTTTCGTTTGGGAGCCATGGGCATATCCTCCTTTATTAACATCGAGCCTTGCAGTCGAGGCCACTGCTTTCATTGTAAATAAATCATCTCGTTATTTCCAGTATGCGGTTGTATTTGTTCCCCGGGCGCTGCCGATATGAGACATGGTTTCAGTAGGGCAAATGCCTGCGTCTATGCGCAAACTACTTTCCTTTTAGGTCAGAAACGGATAGACTTGGGAGTAGGGTGTTTTTACATATAAATGGACGGGAAAGCATGTTAACGGCGTACCGGACGAGAACGGAGTGAGTGGATTTGTTATACAAAAGTTTGGCTAAACCCTTGTTGTTCAAAATGGACCCGGAGAAGGCCCATCATCTGATTATCGGGGGACTCAGCGGAATGGGCAGCATTCGCCCGGTTCCTGCCGGGCTGCGAGTGATGTACGGCGTAAACGAAACGGAGGACCTCGCCGTGGATCTGTTTGGCTGCCATTTCCCGACGCCGGTAGGCCTGGCTGCCGGTTTGGATAAAAACGGACAGGCCGTCGCCGGCTTTTCTTCCATCGGTTTCGGATTCATGGAGGTAGGCACCGTGACTCCGCTGGGGCAGCCAGGGAATGAACAGCCGCGTTTGTTCCGTTTGCCTCCGGATGAGGCGCTGGTGAACCGTATGGGCTTCAACAATTTGGGGGCCGAGGCCATGGCAGGTGAACTGGCGAAGCTGAGGGAACGACGGATCCCCGTAGCCGTAAATATCGGAAAAAACAAGGCGACCCCCAACGAAGAAGCTCATCTCGATTACGCCAAATGCATCCGTGCGCTCTATGATTATGCCGATCTTTTTGTCGTGAACATCAGTTCACCAAATACGCCGGATTTGCGTAATCTGCAGCATGGAAACGAATTGAAGGAGCTGCTCGCAGCCGTTATGGTCGAACTGAAGGCACAGCAGCAAAGAGCCGGGGGAACGCTCAAATCGGTCTTGGTCAAAATCGCACCCGACGTCAATGAGCAAGAACTCGAATACATGGTTGGCACCATCGTGGACAGCGGCGTGTCCGGCATCATTGCAACCAATACAACGATCAGCCGCGAAGGACTGTCCCACGAACATGCAAAGGAAACGGGAGGGCTTAGCGGGAAGCCGCTGCGCGAGCGTTCCACGGAGGTCATTCGCCAAATTTATCGTCAGACGGAAGGAAAGCTGCCGATCATCGGATCGGGCGGCATTTTCACGAGCGAGGATGCTTACGAGAAAATAAAAGCAGGTGCCAGCCTGGTGGAAATCTATACGGCACTGATCTACGAAGGGCCCGAGATCAACCGCCGGCTTCACGCAGGGTTGCGGGAGCTGCTGCGCAAGGACGGATACAGCCATATTTCGGAGGCTGTCGGCGCGGATCACCGCTAGTGGTGCATGGGCCGATAAAGGCGCTGAGAAAACAGACCGCGTATTGCGGCTGTTTTTGCTGCAATCGCCCAGACTTTGGGCTGCGAACGGCATGCTTTCTGATAAGATAAAAGACAGTGAGAGCGTGTAATGACTACATCCCCAGAAAAAAGAAGCAGGAAGAGGGCAATATGCGCGGAACTCTTCCCCCCGCCCGACATCATGTATAATGGAACATAGGGGACGCTATAGAGACAGGAGGCATTAAACATGGACGGTAGAGACTGGGGTACATTTTTACTTCCTTATGAACAAACGGTAGAGGAATTGAAAGTCAAGTTCAAAACGATGCGGGCAGAACTCAAAAAGAGAGAAGAATATGCGCCCATCGAATTTGTAACAGGACGGGTCAAAAAAATATCCAGCATATTGGAGAAATCCAAACGTCTGAGCGTGCCGCTTGATCAAATCGAAACAGGAATCGAGGATATTGCGGGCATTCGCATCATGTGCCAGTTCGTGGAGGATATCCGCCGCGTTGCCGAATACATCCGGGCCCGCAAGGATCTGACCGTGCTGATCGAGAAAGATTACATTACCAATTTCAAGGAAAGCGGTTATCGCAGTTTTCATATGATTATCGAATATCCCGTGCAAACGGCGCTCGGACAGAAAAAGGTGCTGGCAGAAATCCAAATTCGCACGCTGGCCATGAATTTCTGGGCGACCATCGAGCATTCGCTCAGTTACAAATACCGGGAGAGTTTGCCGGACGATATGAGAGAGCGGTTGAAGAAAACGGCGGAAGCCGCATTTGTCCTGGACAACGAGATGTCGGCCATTCGGCTGCAGATCCTCGAAGCACAGAAGGAGTTCGAAGACGATTCCAACATCGTGTCCAAGACGTTATCGATCATTCATCAATTGTACTTCTATCATTTGGTGAAGGAAGCGATCGATGCACAGCAGCGATTCAACGAACTCTGGGAACGCCATGACATGGAGGGTCTCAAGCAGCTGCTGGATGACGTCAAAACGCTGCTGAATACGGCCAGGAAGGGCGACAATCCCGATGAATCCCTATGAGCCGTTATATATTGACTATCTGATCTATTTCAACCGCGACCAAGATTATTTCGAATGCCATGAAGCGTTGGAAGAGTTATGGCTTGAGAAGGATCGGGATGCTTTATATAAAGGTTTGCTGCAGGTTGCCGTCGGACTGTACCATTTCAGGAACGGCAATTTGCGCGGCGGCCGGATGATGCTGCAGAGCGCGCTGCAATTGTTGCAGCCGTACCCTGATGATGCAAGGGGAATTGATCTTGGACGTCTTGTGGAGGACGTGAGGGAGTTGGCTGAAGAGCTCTCCGGCCGGCATGCTGAACCTGTTCCGTATCGGGATCTTGTGATTCACATCCAGGATGAAGCGTTAATGCAAGCAATCCGGCAGCGTTCCTCTCAGCTGAAGGCGAACGTTCCGCAGCGGCGCAGCCCTACGCGTGGACGCATTTATGAGGAACGAATGAAGGCGATGAAGCAAGGGAACGCACAGTCGGAAAGCAATCAGCGTTAGGATGCTAGCTAGGCCCATTCTGACGTCAAAGAGCAAGGCAAAAAACACCCCGGGTGGCTCCGTCATGGAGCCGCCGGGGTGTTTGTATCATGCGCCATAATTAGAAGTGCGGTAGGCTTGTCCAAAGATTTTTGGACACGGAATCTTTTCGGACCATGTTGCCCGGAAAATGGTTTAGCTTGCTGCTGGCGTCAGGTTAGCCTTGTATTTATCAAAAAATTGCTTGTAATCATCCAACGTGTACCCGTTGTCGGAATTTTGCTCACTCAATCCGCCAACCATGCGGTCTTTCTCGACGCCTTTCTCGTAATAAACGAGCGTAGGCGTAAACTCGATGTTGTAATCGGTCCAGCCGGACTCGAATTCGCGCAGATTGAACTGCGGCAATTTGATGCCTTCTTCGTCGACGAGCGGCATCAATTGAGGCGTCGTAGCCCGGCAGTGCACGCAATCGGAGGCAAAGAAGTAAACGAAAAAGCTGTCTTTGTTATCGATCTTGGACTTGAGCTGGTCGGGCAAAATGATTTGTTGGTAATTCGGATCGTCAAGCAGTTCCCTGGTCGCCGGATTAAGCTTGGAGGCTGCGATGCCGTAGGGGTTCGGCGTAGCGTCCAACTGCTTTTTGGATTGCTGGTTCACCAAAGCAAGCGCAGCGAGCAGAACGACAAATGCGCCCAAAAAAATAAAAATGGCGGCGCTTTTCTTTTTCTTCGATTTCATCGGACATCCTCCATTGATCATATCAAGATATGGTTTCGGCAAAAATTCTGGGATAATATTCATAAACACCCTGAATTATGCTCGTTCATCAACCTACTTGTCATTATACAACATTACAGTGTGTAGTGGAATACGTGAACAAGATCAATAGGAAAGCAATCGCGGGATATGATAACATAGAGCAATATGCATTTTAACGAGACAGGATGAGTGGAAATATGGCTGTACAGTTGCCACCAAGCTTTGCCGGACGCATGGAAATGCTGCTTGGCGAAGAATTCGAACAATTTATGACATCATATCAGCATTCCCCGTATGCGGGTTTACGGGTGAATACGTTGAAAATATCGGTAGAACATCTGCGTGAGATCATTCCTTACGAATTGAGACCTATACCATGGTCTGATACGGGCTTTTACGTTCCGCATGGCGTCAAACCTGGACTGCATCCGTATTACCATGCGGGGTTGTACTATATTCAGGAACCGAGTGCCATGGCACCCGTGGAGGTGCTGGGAGTGGAACCGGGAGACCGTGTTCTGGATCTATGCGCTGCACCTGGCGGCAAATCGACGCAGATTGCGGCCAAATTGCAGGGCGAGGGCGTTCTGGTCACCAATGACATTCATGCCGAACGGACCAAGGCGCTTGCCAAAAACGTGGAGCTCTATGGCGTCCGCAATGCCGTTGTACTGAATGAATCGCCGGAACGCATCGCGGAGGCGTTTCCTTATTACTTTGACAAAGTGCTGATCGATGCGCCTTGCTCTGGCGAAGGCATGTTCCGCAAAGACGAGGACATGGTGAAATCCTGGGAGCATCATTCGGTCGAAAAGTGTGTGCTGATGCAGCGCGATATCCTCAAAACCGCGGCCCGTTTGCTCGCCCCCGGCGGAACGATCGTTTATTCAACCTGTACGTTTGCTCCGGAGGAAAATGAAGCGATGATTGCCGAGTTCCTTGCTGCAAATCCCGAATTTGCCGTGAAGCCGATTCCGGCGGAGGCAGGATTTGCCCCCGGCAGACCTGACTGGGTGCGCCGGATGCTGCCTGAAACGGCTGAGCAGACCGAAAGGGTGCTGGATCAGGTGCGGGGTACGGCACGGCTGTGGCCTCATTTGCTCGAAGGGGAAGGACACTATTTGGCGGTGCTGCAGCATAATGGCGAACCGGCCATGACAGCTGACGTCGTGGAGGAAGAAGTCGCGATCCACGCCTCGGCTGCGGGAGAGCCATGGACTGATGCCAGAGGTCGGAAGCATGAACGGTTGACCAGGTACGAGGGACGTGATCGCCAGCAGGATTCTGGAGGCAAAAGCGGCTGCAAACATAGCAAAGGCAAGGAACGCGGCGGAAACAAATCCGATCGTGGCACGAAACGTGTCGAACAGGGTGGTGCGGACGCCGGACAAGTGTATTCCCGCTTCATTGCGGAGCATACAGAGATCGAGCTGTGTGGGGAGACGGTGTTCTACGGCGATCGGGTGTATCAATCCGCAGTCGGAGCAGCAAGGCTGGAAGGGTTAAAGGTCGTTCGCCCGGGTTGGTTTATGGGTACCGTCAAAAACGGGCGTTTCGTGCCTTCCCATCCGCTGGCCTGTGCGCTCCGCGCGCAGGAAGCAAAGAGAGTGATCCATCTATCCTCGGCAGACGGCGAAGCGGTAAGATATCTCAAAGGCGAGACGTTAAACGTGGACGAGGATCGGGTCGAGGTGGAAGCTGGTATTGCCCGTAAGGGCTATGCGCTTATATGCGTGGACGGATATGCCCTCGGCTGGGGGAAATGGCTGGACGGCGTTTTGAAAAATGAATATCCTGCAGGCTGGAGGTGGACATCGGCATGAGCAGCAAAGGCAAGAAAACGCAGCGATTGGATAAAATATTGAGCCATATGGGCGTAGGTACCCGCAGCGAGCTTAAAAAAATGGTCAAACAAGGCCGAATCCACGTGGATGGCAAAGCGGTAAAGGACAGCGGCATTCAGGTTGATCCGGATGTCCATGTCATTGAGGCAGACGGGGAACGAATTGTTTACCGCGAAATGATCTATCTGATGCTGCACAAACCTCCGGGCGTGGTGTCTGCGACAGAGGATACCAGAGATCGTACGGTGCTTGACTTGTTGAAAAAAGAGGACCGCAGCTTCAATCCGTTCCCTGTGGGACGGCTGGACAAGGATACCGAAGGTTTGCTCATCCTGACCAATGATGGGCCGCTTGCGCATGACCTTCTATCTCCACGCAAGCACGTGCCGAAAACGTACGAAGCCCGAGTGCTCGGCAACGTGGACGAAGAAGACGTCAAACGTTTCAAACAAGGCGTGCAGCTGGATGACGGATACGACGCGATGCCTGCGGAATTGACCGTACTGAACCATGAGGATACGGAAGAAGGGGTGGTATCCCATATTTCGCTTATTATTCATGAAGGGAAATTTCATCAGGTAAAGCGAATGTTCCAAGCGGTGGGCAAACGCGTTATTTATTTGAAACGCGTGGCGATGGGCGGCTTGCAGCTGGACCCGGATCTGCCGATCGGGCGATATCGCGAGCTGACCGAGGACGAGTTGAATTTGCTGCGGAAGTAGGCAGAACCAATGTGGAGAAACGAAGCGTTCGCTCAAAAAGCTTTCTGAAAGAAAGCAGCATCGGAAGCATAGGTACTCGCAGTGGCCTGGTGTGATTGATTACGCGGTTCACACTAGGAGAACATATTTGAGGATTGGGGATAGAAAGCCAAATGACTTATAAATTGATCGCGCTGGACGTAGACGGAACACTTTTGAATGATCATCACGAACTGACCGAGTTCACGCAGGAGACGTTGATTCAGGCTTCGCGTCAGGGCGCAGAAATCGTTCTCTGCTCCGGCAGAGGGCCTGCCAACACGATTCCGTTCATGGAGCGCATGGGTTTGAACGGTTATGTCATTACGCATAACGGTGCAGTGACAGCCGAAGTGCAATCCCGCGAAATCGTGCATCGTTTTGCGTTGGACGGACAAGGTTTGCAGCCCATCATTGACTATTGCCGCAGCAATGCCGTTCATTTTGACATCAACACGGCGTTTGGGCTATATGTAGATCAACCTGAGGGCTTGGCCCTGAACGTGCAGGAGATGTATGCCAATTTCATGATGGAGCCGTTAAAACTGCCGACATGGGCGGATTTGTCGGAGCCATTGGCCAAATTTACCGCATTCGGTCCGCTCGAACAGATGAACGCCGTCCAGCAAGAATGGGAAACCTGGGATCTGCCTTATTACATGACCCGCAGCGGCGACTTTTTCATCGATCTGATGCATCCGGAGGCATCCAAAGGCGCAGCGCTGAAACGTTTGGCCGAAACCAAAGGCATCGCTCCCGAGGAGATCATGGCGATCGGAAACTATTATAATGACATTACGATGCTGACCTTTGCCGGCAAAGGCATTGCGATGGACAACTCGCCGGAGGAAGTCAAGGCGGCTGCCGATGAAGTGACATACTCCAACAACGAGCAAGGCGTGGCGCATGCCATTCGAAAGCATGTGCTGTCCGAAGGTTAAATAGGGAGAGGGAGAGAAGCCATGGAACAACCAACCTATACCATTCAGCAGCATGATCTCGGCGAAGCGTTTTACATCGACCGGGCCCATCCGGACGATACCGATGCCATTATGCGCATGCTGGTTGAAATTGCGGAGTGGTTAAACAGCCAGGGGTCGAGCCAATGGGGCGTGCTTCTTCGAGGAGAAGACTCTCATGATACGGTCGGAGCGATTCGCCGGGGCGACGTATTCGTCGTAAAGCAAGGCGATGAGGTGGCCGGGATGGTGACCTTGTTGCGTAGTCCGAGCGAGTGGGATGAGCGACTGTGGGGAGAACAAGCGGGAACAGAGGATGGAGCGCTATATTTGCACCGGTTGGCCGTAAGCCGCAAATATGCCAGCGTCGGGTTGGGTAAACGCATATTGAAATGGAGCAGTACCGGCATCTGGTTTGAGAACAAGGATCGGGTCCGGTTGGACTGCGTGGCCGGCAATGATACGCTGAACGCGTTCTATGCAAGGAACGGATATACATACCTTGGGGAGAACGACGGGTATAGCATTTATGAGAAACTGCTCGGCGATGAAGCTTGACGAAGATCTGCTGCTGATTTGGGCACCAACCTTTGCAGCATGTTTGGGTAAAACTAAAGACGTGACTGGACGGATTGTTGTGAACGATCTGTCCGGTCACGTCTTTTTGCGCTTGTTTTTTATGCCATCAAATGCATCCCTAACCATTTCATCGGTTAACCCCGGGGTTCAGGGTATCTCCACCATGGTTGGCTCGGGTAATCCGCCGTATATAGCCTGACCTTCTCACCAATTTTGGGTGTGGCGATGTTAACCTTCAAGGCTTGTGCTGCCTTGGTGACCCGTTCAACCGGCTCGTTCCAGGCATGAAAGGCCAGCGTAAATGCGGCCCAATGAATCGGGATGAGCAGTTCGCCACCTACATCCAAATGAGCTTGTACCGTTTCTTCCGGCATCATATGAATGTTGGACCAACGCTCGTCATATTGTCCGCACTCCATCAAGGTCAGGTCAAAAGGCCCGTATTTTCTGCCGATTTCCTTGAAATGAGGGCCGTATCCGCTGTCGCCGCTAAAGAAAACCTTCGTTTCCCGTCCAGCAATGACCCATGAGCACCACAAGGTGGAATTGCGATCAAACAAGCCTCGGCCTGAGAAATGACGCGCTGGCGTGCAAGCAACAGTGAATCCCATTAAGGAGAACTCATTCCACCAGTGGTGCTCGGTAATCTGTTCCGCAGGAACACCCATTTGGATCAATCGTCGGCGAACGCCGAGCGGGACGATAAATCGTTCTGTTTTATCCTTTAATCTGCGGATGGAGGAAGAGTCCAGATGGTCATAATGGTCATGCGAAATAATGATTGCATCGATGGCCGGGAAATCCTCCGGCTCGATCGGCAAACGGGTGCTGTACCGTTTCGTACCCGCCCAGGACACAGGGGAAGGGCGTTTGCCCAGCATCGGGTCAAAAAGCAGCCTGCGTCCTTCCATTTCAAGCAGGAAAGCCGAATGGCCGAACCATGTGACCTGTGGGTTATCCGATGCGTTCAACGATTCGGCAGGTTCACATTTCACGATCGGCATGTTGGCTGCCGGCCTCCGTACGGCACTGCCTCGGATCGAGTCTCTTAACATGCTTATTAATGAGTTGAAGCTCATGCCTGCGGACGTCGGAATCTGATTTTCGTATTTTGTCATGATTCAACCCTTCTGTTCTCTATGATCAAAAATTGAATTTTTGAAAAAACAGTGCCGTCTTGCAGACAGGCTGATACCAGCCGAACACGGCTTACTGCATGCGGCGCAAGCCTTTCGGCAGACGGTTCTTCAGCTGTCCGCCACTGGCTTTGCCCCATCCGAGCGGCAGTCCATCCACCGTCACCAGCGTCCAGCCTTTCAACGCGGCATCCGCCGGCAGACTCTCGCCACGCAGATAAGCGGCTGTCAGATCGCTGTCCGCCTCCAGGGTCACATGCTGCATTCGGGCTGCCGCATCGGGTGCAATGGACAAGGCCAGAGCATGAGCAGGCTCAAAGCGCCCTTTTTTCCAGTCGCCGACATGCAGCCCGGCTCGCGGAAGCTTCAAGCCGCTCAAACGCTCGTCGCTGAGCAGTGCCGCGCCGCTGTCCGGCAGGGCATACAAGGCTTCGCCGAAAAGGAGCGGGCGACCCGTTCGCACAACGTGATCCGGCATATGCTCGTCGCTCCAGGCGATGAACGCGTCCCAGGCGGATTGCGTTTCTTTGCCAGGGTTATTTTGGCGTCCGGCTTTCCCCTTTTTGCCATGACGTTTGGCTGTGGACATGCTTTCTTCCGATTCGCCGATGTTTGCATGTCGTGCTTCCGCTTTGGTCAGGATCGCAACGAAGTGTCCCTCTCCGCGGTTCAAATGAGGCCAAATTCGCTCTGTACGCACAAGAGTCAAGTCCGGATAGGCAGCGACCAATCGCTCCATCATGCCCTCGTTTTCCTCGCGATTAAAAGTACATGTAGAGTAAGCCATCGTTCCGCCGGGTTTCAGCATCGTATATGCATCCTGCAAAATATCCCATTGCCTGTTGACGCACAGCGTGACCAGATCCTCGGTCCAATCCGTCACTGCATCGGCATCCTTGCGGAACATGCCTTCGCCCGAACATGGGGCATCCAGCATGATGCGATCGAACGTTGCAGGGAAACGGGCTGCCAGCTCACCGGGCGCAGCGCAGGTGACAACCACGGAGGCCAGTCCCATCCGTTCCACGTTTTCGGCCAGTATTTTGGCCCGGGCCGGATGGATTTCATTGGAGATCAGCAGTCCCCGGTCTTGGATGAGGGAGGCGATATGCGTCGTTTTTCCACCCGGTGCCGCCGCCAGGTCAAGGATCGTTTCGCCGGATTGGGGGTTCAGCATTTCTACGGCCGACATCGCTGAAGGCTCCTGTATATAATAAAGGCCTGCTGCATGATATGCATGCTTGCCTGGCCGTTGGTCCTCGTCATAATAATAACCCGATTCGCACCAAGGCACGGGAGTAAGGGAGAACAGCTCCGTTACCTGCTGCAATCGTTCCGGGGTTGCCTTGAGCGAATTGAAGCGCAATCCATGTGTGCGGGGCTGTTGATAGCTGTTGATAAAAGCATCTGCTTCTTTGCCAAGCATTTGCCGCATATATTGTACATACGCATTGGGAAGTTGGGGCTTGCCCATTTCGAAACATTCTCCTTTCATGAAAAACAGGGGATTAGCAAGGTGGAACGTACAAAGGCCGTACTCTCTTTGACTGAAACATACGTTCCAATATATCATGTTTCAAGTTATACTGAAAAGACCGATGCAAGGAAGGGGGAAACTTACGGTGAAATTGCTGCAGGCGCTATTCTTTCCTCCGGAACAGCCCGGAGGTGTATCCTCTATGGTTCCCTATATGCAGGAGAGGTTCACTTCTCCAAGATGGGAGATGGACCTGTTTTCGCTGCCCAAACGGATTCGTAACAAGGGCGTGGAGGAAGTCCGGTTCGAAACGTTCGATTGGACGCAATACGGGGACAGTCCAATCGTGCAAAAATACATGCAAACCTACCGGGACTATCTGTGGTGGACCAAGCTGCGCATCCAGAAGTCCTATGATCTGATCCATGCCCATCACCCGATTGCCGGGCTTGCGATGAAAAAGGTTTTTCCGCAGGTGCCCCTTATTCAAACGATTCACTCCAGTTATGAGCGGGAGCTGATCCTGAACGGGCGCATTGAACCGGATGGACCGGAGCATCGTTTCCTGCTGTCGATCTATGGCGAACTGGAGCATCACGCGGACCGGCTGCTGACGGTATCGAATTCGTTCAGGTCGTATCTGGCACCTCTGCTCCGGAAACCCGAAGCGATCGGAGTGATTCCGAACGGATTTGACGAGAAACGCTTCAAGCCGATACCGCATGATAATGCGATTCCGCAGCTGGTTACGGTTTGCCGGCTCGTTCCGGCGAAGGGGCTGGATATTTTGTTCAAGGCATGTGCCGAGCTGAAGGAGCGCGGCCATGAATATGTTTTACATATTATCGGGGATGGCCCGATCCGGCCCGATCTGGAAGAACTGGCGCAGCGGCTCGGCATTTACAATGAGACCATATTTTACGGGTACACGCTGCATCCGGAGGAATTCATGCCGTTTTTCGATATTTTCGTCCTCCCATCGCGGGCAGAGGCGTTCGGATCCGTGTTCGCCGAAGCGGCGCTCAGCTGTCTTGCGCTTGTGGGCACCGACGTGGGCGGGATTCCCGAGCAGATTGAGGATGGGAGCAATGGCCTGCTTGTGCCTGCCGAAGACCCGCTTGCGCTTGCCGAGGCATTGGAGAAAGTCATGCTTGATCCTGCTTATCGGTATGAGCTTGCCCGGTCAGCCTGTGCCAAGGCAAAGGCAGAGTACTCCTTGGGCCAATCCGTCAATAAGCTGAAAAAGCTATATTTGCAATTGGATCGCCGGACTTCCGGCATAGAAGATTGAATCGAAAGCGGGAGGCGATCCGCCGACGGAAAGCCGCCAATGAGCAAAGGAGCGAAATGCCGGGTCTGCTGCCCGTTTATTTCGCTCCTTTGCTTTTATGGATTCTTGCCGGTTTTGCGAAAGCTTCCCCAATGGTTCATGATCAATTTGGTTGCCCAGACCAGGGCGAGGCAGCCGAAGATCGGGTACAGAACGGAAAGCAATGAACTGAACCCCAATTGGCTGAGCAGGTAACACAGCAACATGATCGTCAGGATAAGCAGTTTGGGCGGAACCTGGACATGCTGTTTAAGCTGGAGCGTCATGCCATAGATATCAGCAACGAACGTGCTGAAGATTTCCATAAAAATCAGAGACACGTAGATGGATTGCACAACCCATCCCAATTGAAAGGCAATGCTGCCCATCGGAATCTCGAATTGAGTAATTCCAGGCATATAGGCCGACATCGCAAAATGTGCTGCCATCAGCATGAAACCGACGCCAACGCCCCCTACAATGCCGCCCCACTTCAGTACGTTACGATCACGGATCTGACTGCCTAACGGCACGAGCACCGCCTGAGCCAGGGCAAGGTTAAATGACGAATACAGCAAGGGGGATAGCCAGACCCTAACCGGATTAGCATCCGTCGTCAGCGTAATGAACCGCGTGGCGGCTGGATGATGAATGGTGCTGACAATCATGAGCAACGACAACAGAAGCATCATGGGCACCACGATGCTGTTCATCTGCAGAATCGCTTGTATGCCTCGTCCAAGCAAAAGGTATGTACCGACCAGCGTAATGAGTAGTCCGGTTTGGTAATGCATCCCCAGATGCTCCACGAATACCGAGCCTGCGCCAGCAAGCATCACGCTGTTGACGCCAATGAGGACCAGGAGGGTAACCCAGGTAATCCATTTGCCTGCCTGCTGCCCGAACAAATGCTTGTTGAGATCCTCATAGGAGCGGGATTCGGTATCGTGGGCAATCAGCATCATTTTGGTGCCCAGCCAGACAAACAGTATGGTGGATAAACCGATGGTGATGGTGGCCCATTTGCCATACTGGGTGAAAAACTGCAATATTTCCTGTCCTGTCGCGAAGCCGGCGCCGACAACCGTTCCGATGTATGTGAATGCGATCTGCAGTACCCGGAAAGCCTGTTTCATGCGTTTCCCCTCTCAGGCACCAAATTAGTTTGGACATGCGGGTGCCATGGTACAAGGTATGCTTGACCCGAAAAAGTCATGACAAGCGCGTAGAGTCGACAACTTTTTCCTTCGTCATGAAGACTGGGGCGATTTCGCTTGAACTATGGGCAGGATGTATGATACTTTTACCTCATAGGATAGGCTGGGAGGTCAAAACATGGAAGTATTGAAACAACGGATTTTGGAAGAAGGCGTGGTTATTTCGGACCAGGTTCTGAAGCTGGACGCCCTGCTCAACCATCAGATCGATACGGAATTGACGATGGAAATGGGACGCGAATTTGCAGCACGTTTCCGCGAAAGCGGGGTAACCCGGATCATTACGGTTGAATCGTCGGGCATTCCGGTCGCTTTTGCCACAGCGCACGAACTTGGCGTGCCGCTCGTATTCGCAAGGCGCAAAAAAACGCTTTTGGCTGACCCAGACGCCTACTGTGAGCGCGTACCTTCCTTTACCAAAGGAATCGTAACCGATATAATGGTATCCCGCGAGTTCATCCGGGAAAATGATCGAATCCTGTTCATTGACGACATCATTGCCAATGGGGATGCCGCGCGCGGCATCATCAAAATTATAGAGCGTTCGGGGGCTGAGCTGGTCGGATTCGGAGTCGTGGTGGAAAAATGCTTTCAGGCCGGCGCACGCACCATTCGCGAGTTGGGCGTTCCGGTGGAAGCGTTGGTTCGGATCCGTTCCCTGGAGAACGGTACCGTGCAGTTTGACGATTCGGAATGTTGACCATTCGAAGGAAAGACTCATTTTTTCTTAACTATACCTTTGCATGACCGTGCATTTGTTTTATAATGGGGTTATGTTAGGGAGAGGAGGCAACACCATGGGAAACCAACCGGCAACAGAACAGTTTTTTATGGATAAGCTGGCTGAATCAAAAGTTCATTTTGAACGTGCCCTGGATTGTAAACATACGGAATTTGATGACCTTTATCCCTATATGATTGAACATCCGCAGTTTTTCTGGTACAAACGCTACGTTGCCTGGTCAGAGCTGCTGACGATCGTGGGCTTGTGCGAAGAGTTGTCCTTCTCTTGGAAAGAACAATTTACGCCGCATCAAGTGGAGTACCTGGAATCACGCGTGATGTCCGCCAAGGTGCTTGATTTCTGGTTTGAGAAGAACGACAGCAAAGAGCACGCTCAGCGATAATTTTCAGTAGGGAACCACTTAGGAATGACACGGCAGCAGTCACGCGAGACCTAAATGAATTTCATTTAGGTCTCTTTTTGTAGCACGTTGCCGTTTAGCACAGATACAGACCATCATTTTATAGAAAGTCGAGGCCATGAATCATGATTAGCGATGAAGAATTGAATGCGCTCCGCTTGTCGGGAGAAAAAGTGAGGGTGGTGCGCGACGAGTTGGAATCCAACGACGTGAAAGGCATTGTCGTTGCGTGGGACGATGAGCAGGTTCTCATTCGCCGTCAAAATCGGCGAGTGGTCAAGCTGGATCGCCGTTACAGCTTCCAACGTTTCAGCGAACCCCGTCGAAGCCCGCTGAAGGAGTAGCGGTCTGCCATCAGGATTATTCCTGAGGTTAACTGGATTTACCATGGACGTTTGGGCATAGTTGTCTGCTCCGGGAGACAGGATAAGGTCGGTGAGTGACTGGAACCTATCTGTGAGGGGATGATTGCAACATGACACTGATGAACGATAAAGTCCATGCGTACAAGGATCAGATTGGCGAATTGGAAGGTTTGCTTCCCGGCGTGGTCAAGTCCTATCACGAATTTACGGGCGAGTGTTTTCAGCCAGGCGCCATCGACGCCAAAACGAAACAATTAATCGCGCTGGGCATCGGATTGTTTGCGAATAATGAAGTGTGCACGCTCTACCACGTGCAGGAGGCCCGTGCCAAGGGAGCTTCCGATCAGGAAATACTGGAGGCCGTTGCCGTCGCCGGAGCCGTTGGAGGCGGACACGCCCTGTCTCAGGGGGCTCTTAGGGTTCAGAAGGCGCTGCATTAATCCGATAAGCCCATATTTGCACCAAAAAGACCAGACAAGGCTCGAGCCCTGTCTGGTTTTTTTGGCATTCTTGGTTAGAGTACAATGTTTCTCAAGTGATCTGGATGAACAAGTGCGGTATCGTTTAAATTTTTCCAAGCATTTTGTTATACATGAATTCGCCGGTTACACGGCGTGCAGTGACGTAGCGGTCGCTGAAATAAGGATTGGACAATTTGGTGATGCTGACGCCTTTGCTGCTTGAAGCATGGGCGAAGTTGCCTCCACCGATATACACGCCTGTATGAGAGATGCCTTTTCCAGTGGTATTGAAAAATACAAGGTCGCCTGTGCGAAGGTTGGCTTTGGAAACAGCGGTGCCAGCCTTGGCTTGTGCCTGCGAGGTACGCGGCAGCTCGATGCTGTATTTGTTAAACAGGTATCTCATAAATCCGGAACAATCGAAGCCGGCCATTGTTGTGCCGCCCCACTTGTACGGAATGCCAGTCATGCTGTTGACTACGGTATTGATGCTGCTTGCTTCGGTTGCTGTTGCACCGGAAGTAAATAAAACGGCTGCGCCGAATAAGGACAGGATAAGCTTTTTCAAAATGTTATGTTCTCCCTTCGATGCCTACGGAGTTAGCTAAGGGTTCGGTAGAAGGTTCCCTATATTTCCTATGTATCGGAATAATTCACCCGGTATGGTTCCCCCGTTTTCACTAATGAAACTCGGCACATGAATAATGAATATTTTGTAACCATTTGAAATGATATTGCATAAATACGAAATTGTCAAATCGTTCTGAAACGGTTATCTGCACCGCCATGTTAACGGAATTCTCATTTTTTATGCTCAAATTGCGAAAAAGCTGTCGTTTTTCGGTTACAAAAAAGTAACCACCGTTTCAACAGCTAATGGAATGGACAAATAAATAGTTTGTCGCCTGACTACAGCATCCATTTCCTTTCGCGTCATTTTGCTGTTCATCATGGCTGTTAATGTGTTGACAGAGTTTCGGTTTCTATGATATATTCTTCCTTGTCGCCGTGATATTTCCGGAGATATACCACATATGCGGTCGTGGCGGAATTGGCAGACGCGCACGGTTCAGGTCCGTGTGGGCTAACCCCCCGTGGAGGTTCGAGTCCTCTCGACCGCATCAATATAACCATAAGAAAGCTCTTGAATTTCCTTATTTGGAGATTCAGGAGCTTTTTTCATCTATAGGAACGCCTGTGTAACGCGGTCACGCTGTACCGGCTTGCCATTGGCCATCATTTCGTCCAGTGCGGCGGGAGAGATTTGCCGCGAGACGCTGTATTTGTGCTGAATCCAGCCATACTTTTCACGGAACGGATGTAATTGTCATCTTGGTTATGTTCATAATGGAAAAAATAACCTCGGATACCCCCTAGATTTCAAGACACAATGTACATAAAGGGGTGAACCGTTATGAAGAAAAAAGGGATTCGAATGTGGCCTGTGATCCTTATATCGATCATGCTGATCGGATGCCAGAACTCGAAACCCAAAGAACAGGATTTGATGCGAATAAATTCCGCCAGTGGAGAAAATGCGAAGAAAGTCATTTTCCTGATGGTAGACTCTTTGATGGTTCAGGCGATTGACCAAGGAATCGGCAAGCAGGAGCTTCCGACATTAAAATTTCTGATCGAACACGGACAATATTATAAAAACCTGGTCAGTTCCTTTCCCACGATGTCCGTCACGATCGACAGCTCATTGCTTACCGGTGCGTATCCGGACATTCACCGTGTGCCAGGTCTGACGTGGTACTCTGCGGAAACCAAGAGAATGATCAACTATGGAACCGGACCGATGGAAGTGCTCAGGCTCGGAGTGAATCGGGTACTTGCTGATGCGCTGATCCATTTGAACGGGAGTCATTTGAGCAAGGATTTGCCTACGATCTATGAGGACTTAGCCCGGCAAGGGTTTAAGTCTGGTTCGATCAACGGCCTGATTTACAGGGGGGCGTCCGATCATAAGTTGTCGATACCCGATTGGATTCAAGGTCCTGCTTCTTTACCGAAAGAGATTCATGTGAAAGGGCCGGACCTGTTGTCCCTGGGTTCGTTGTCTAATCCGTTTCAGGGGATAAAAAACTTGCCGGACGGTGTAACGAATCGGTTGGGCATCCATAATGACTTCGCTATTGAAGCCGTAAAATATTTGATTCACTCCAATACATTGCCGGATTTTTTGTTTGTTTATTTGCCGGACTTGGACCGGGAGTTGCATAAAAAAGGTCCCACTGGACTTCGTGGAGTCAAAAAGTTGGATCAGCAGCTTCAATCTGTATTGGAAACATTCGGTTCTCCGGAGAAAGCCTTGAAAGAGGCCGTTTTTGTCATTGCAGGCGACAGCGGAATGACACAGATTTTGCCTGCCAAGCAAAATCCGGTCATTGATCTGCCCTCTTTGCTCGGAGATGCCACCATTTTGCGTCCGGGTGAAGCCGTATCGGAAGATACGGATATCGTGCTCGCCGTCAATGAAACGATGGCCTATGTATATTCATTGAAAGCGGATCGATCCCTGAGAGACACGGCAAATGTATTGAAGAGCGATCCGCGCATCGATTTCGTTTCCTGGAAAGACCAGGAATGGATATACGCCATTCAGGGGGCAACAGGCAAACAGATCAAATTTAAAGCAGGCGGTAATCTAACTGATCCATACAACCAATCATGGACGGTCGAACAGGATCAAGAGGTGCTGGATTTAAGCATAAACACGGCCACACATTCATTGAATTACGATCAATATCCCGATGTTCTGAAACGTTTGTCAAGCGCGCTCCGTTCACACCAAGGCGAATTTTTGGTTGTCACGGCAAAACCGGGATATGAATTGACGGGCGGCAGTTCACCTGCGCATAAGGGCGGAGGCGGTCATGGTTCCATTCGCAAAATGGAATCGCTTGTTCCCTTGATCATCAGCGGAACAGACCAAAAGCCGGAACACTTGCGAATGGTCGACTTAAAAGCTTATTTGCTTAATCTCGTAACAAAGAAGGCCCAGAAAAGCAACAGGTGAAAAGAGAAGGCGTTTCAAATGCCCTCTTTCATTATTGGTGACCGTATTGATAAACAAATTCTTTGATGAGTTCGTTCAAGGTACCCGCAGATTTGGTAGGGATCTTTGCAGCGTTCATGCATTGATCATGAGACCACCGGTATACTTTTATACCGGTGGTTGTTTGGTGTTTATTGCTGCTGTACCTGGAACATTTTTTCGAACAGGTGGCATCATCGGACGCCAGTAGCTGCTGTTTTATCTTAGCCGCCGTGTAACCCCATAGGTAGCCAATCCAACTCCTACAGCCAATAACGACATTAGGATTCCTCGATTATTCAGGAGTCGCGTCCATTGCATGCCATTTCACCGCCTTTTTGAAGGGTTATACTTATTGAATAACGGTTATTATTTTGCGTACGGTCCGATCTCTTCATTCATGGGAATGTAACCTTTGACTTCCTGTAACTTCAATTTGGAGTTTGTTGTTCAATAAAAATAGGTTGACCCCGTAATTAATACACGGTATCTTAGTCTTTGTTGCAGGTTCGAGTCCTCTCGACCGCATCCACAAATCATAAGCAAAACTCCAGAGAAACTCTGGAGTTTTTTCATAATATAAGTAGAGGCGGGGAAGCGCATATGACCAATCATAGAATTGAAGCTTTGAGCCAGGAAACTCTGGGGAGCTTTTTAGCATATTGCAGGAAGCACCGTAATGAAGTGGATGATTCGTTTTTATACGAAGAGGACTTGCGCGACTTTGCCATCCATGAAGACAATCCGACCTATATTGCCCTGGATTCGGCGGAGGAAGTGGTTGGCGCAGTTTCGCTCATTAAAGATGCTTATCACCGCAAAGGGCGGCGTGGGCGGTTCCGCATTTTTCACGCCGAAGTGAGTGATCTCACTCTACACGGCCGATTGTTGAAGTCGATTATACAGCATGGGAAAGGGCTGGATCACCTGTTTGTTTTTGTGCCAACCGTACATCACGAATTTATGGAAACGTTGAAAAAGCTGGATTTCAAGCTGGAGCGATATGCCTTTATTCTGGTACATCATCAGCTCGAAAAGCCGACTTTCGAGGTGCCTGACGGATATCGATTGGAAGCTTTCCGTACGGGATTGGACGAAGAGGCATGGGCAGAGATCCGAAACGCGGGTTTCGCCAAGCTGAAAGGAAATGAAACACCGGTAACACCGGACATGGTAACCAAAATGGTTGCGGAGGAGGATTACCTTGAGGGCGGGATGCTGATGCTGTATCATGGGGACCGGCCCGTTGGAATCGTGCGGGGTTCGGACGATGAATTCCAAGGAGCATCGATCATGAACATCGGGCCGGTTGCGCTTGTTCCTGAATACCAAGGAAAAGGGCTGGGGAGAATTCTCCTTAGAGCGGCAATGGCGTTCGCGGTTGAACAAGGGTACTCTCAAGCGATCCTGTGCGTCAATGCCGAGAATGAACGAGCCAAGAACCTCTACCTTCAGGAAGGCTTTCAGCAAGTGGAAGCTGCCGCCAATTTAAGGTATGATCTCACTAAATGACGGATAAGCTGCGGGATATCCGCTCTTGAATCTTTGTTCATTGCTGGGGCGCTAACATAGTGATTCGTCCTTGTATCAGCATAAATATGACGTGACAGGCTTGCGTTCCAGCGATATTGGCAAGCCTGTTTGACGTGCAATTTTTTACCGGAAAGACTGGGTCAGCAGCGTACATATTCACTCCTCCAATATGAAACAATGAGTACACGGACATAAGGAGGGGGTTATGATGAAAAAGCAAGATGTAGGCCAACAAGCGCGAATAGGCAAAAACAGGGCCGTAAAAGTGATCATGGCCGGTGCGATGGTGCTAATGCTGCTGCAGGGCTCAGCCGGGGCATTTGGAGCTGCGGCAGGTCGCTCCGACTTGATTGAACATGCCAATGCTGGATGGAACATGCAGAAGCCAGCCGGCAAGGATGGTTCAGGCATTGAATCCTCCGAACCGCATAAGCGGCTTGCCATTATTATCGACGATGCAGGCAACGACATGAAGGGCACGGCGGAAATATTGGCTGTGCCTGCGAAGCTGACGGTCGCGGTCATGCCTTTTTTGCCGACAACGAAAAAGGATGCGGTCGCTGCGCATGAAAAGGGCATGGACGTCATTGTCCATATGCCCATGGAACCGAAAAAGGGAAGACCTGAATGGCTCGGTCCGGGCGCCATCACGTCAGGACTAAGCGATGAGGAGGTCCGGGAGCGGGTAGAAAGAGCAATCGATGACGTTCCTTATGCCATCGGCATGAACAATCATATGGGCTCCAAAATCACTTCAGACAAACGCATTATGTCCGTCGTACTGGATGTGTGCCGGGAGCGGGGGCTGTTTTTTGTGGACAGCCGTACCAATTTCCGCTCGATCGTCGGCGAACTGGCTGTCCAGAAAAACATGCCTCCCATCGGCAATGACATATTTCTGGATGATCGCAATACGCAGCAGCATATCCGTAAACAGATGGATGCTGCCGTGAAACATACGCTCGATAAAACCAATTGCGTGGTGATCGGTCATGTCGGCCATACCGGATTGAACACATCCGCCGTCGTTCATGAGGCGATGATACGCTACAAAGGACAGGTTGAATTCGTCGGTATTGGCGATTTGGCCCGGGAAGTATGGAGTTGGAACGCTTTTCCTACACAGCCGATAGATAAAAAATAATGCCGTCAGCGATAGCCTCTGCGATCCGCTTCTGTCCTTCGGAATCGTTGATCATGGTCAGATCCTTCGCATTGCTCAAAAATCCTGTCTCGACGATAACGGCGGGCTGTTTTACCTGGTTAAGCAAATAAAACGGTTTGCCCCATTCTACGCCATGCCGGGTTCCGTACAAGTCATTGAGCCGGCTTTGAATGGCTTCGGCCAGTAAATAACTGCGGCCTTCCTTTTGGTGCAAGACGACGGGACCGCGGATGGCCGCTTTTTTGCTCCAGTTGGCATGGATGCTGACCACAATGTCGGTACTGACTTCCTCGCTCAAGCTTTTCCGTTGGGCCAGGTCGCGATGGTGCCTGGAACGGCTGTTCAGCCAACGATTATCATCGCTGAGCGCATAATCGCCGAGCCGGTTAATGATTACCGCGTATCCTTTGCTGCGCAGGAGCAGATAAAGTTTCTGGCTGATGGCAAGGTTGATGTCTTTTTCCAAAACGCCTTTCGCACTTGTACCGCCATCAATTCCGCCATGGCCCACATCGAGTAAAATCACCGGTGTGGCAAATGCGTGGTGGGAGGAGCGATAAGCATCCCCGTCCATGAGCGGCAAAAGGGAAGGACTTTCGCTTTGTTTTTCGGTAGATGGTGAAGAAACGGATTCACGCTGGATTCCTGCACTTGCAAAGGCAGTGGAATGGGATAGTGTGGAAAGGCCGATGAGCAGTGCCATCGTCACGGATAACAGCTTTAACATGTTAACGCACACTCCTTATCTATATAGGCACCTCACGCATGAACTGGATGCAGTGGAACCCTTTGACATTAGGCTGTGCATTCTGACGCTTTTCATACTTTGCGAGCCGGAAAAATGTTTACCTGCCGGATGTCCTGCGCACACTATAACTAACCGGCGGCGATCCGCCGGTAGAATAGTGAGGAGGCGAAAGAATGGCTAAGAGCGATGAATTGGTGAAGTACATTACGCAGCGTGTCGTCCATTATATGGAAACCCCGCGGGAGGAACGAAAGGGACAGCGCAAAACGAAGGAACCGTGGGCGGTTAAATGGTTCGGCATGCTTCCCTACGGCCTATCCATGTGGGTCAGAAGAAAGGACCGTAAATAAGTGGTCGGCGGGCAGCTCTGGCTTCACTTAGATCGTACAAAGAAAGACAAAAAGACGCTTTCCTAGAGTGAGTCTGAGGAATGCGTCTTATTTGTTGTGGATGAGTCGGCAATGTTGACAATATTATGCTGCACCTGAATTTGAATGAATTTCCGGTGCATGATGCGGGTTGTGACGACCGCGGTTTGCCGGCCTTTTTTGAAAAAATAACCCGAACCTTCCTGTCCGGTATACGTCCAGCCTTGTTCGCTCATGCGATCCTGAAACAGTTGAGTGGTACGCTGTAAGTTGTTCCGGGTCAGAAACAGTCCGTGGCCTTGTTCGTCCGTTCCGAGTGCGCCAATGTCCAGGTTGGTTGAATTCAATGTTTGCATCATCCGGACTTGGGGGACACCCACGTTTTGAATAAACGTAACCATCCAAAAAAATCCCGCGGCAAAACATACGATTACGCCAATGCCAACACCGAAGCCCCACCTCTTCATGAATCATGCCCTCCATATCGATAGAAATACTGGATATAATGACCAATTGTATCATTGATGATGCACGGAGGCGAGGGGATCGAACACGTAAAAATGTCCGTCATGGATCAAGGTTTGCAAGGGCACCCTTCGTTGAATGGTCGAACTGCCGCCTATGGCAGCATACGCAATCTTCATCCCGTCCGACAATGATGTCCAGACTTGAATGCCGCCGACCGGCAGCGGGCCGCCATAATACATGTTGCGTTCGCCAGCCGAGAATACGATGGATTGGCCTTGACCCCATAGTTTGAACAGATCGTCAGTTCCCTTCACAGGAATCGCAGGCGAGGTGATCCATGACAATTGTTCAACCGGATCGTACAAGGGGACAGCATGCAGCTGGTCAACCGTAAACGTTGATGCATCCAGGACGTAGGGGTCAGGTGAAGATACGATCTGCTGCTTTTCCTTAAACGAAAGGCTCCAAAAGGAATGGGGATCGCCGGCGGCGAGCCGTTGTTCCGCGGCCTGCACAACTTCGAACGGAAGCAGATCACCTCCTGCAGCGTCGATATATAAAGAATCTCCGTTTTTTTGCTTCACGGACCAGTAGGCCAGCATAGGCGGCATGTAGCGAAGCTCGATTGACCCTCCGCCTGCCGTGACCACCTGTGGATCGAGCTGTTGCCTCCGCAGAGCCTTTTTCAGCAAAGTGAAACTGTACAGCGGCTCTTTGCCTTCGCCATATTCGCTTAGAACCAGGTCCCCCTGTTCGCTGGCAACGATGATCATATATCCTAGAGCCGCATCGTCCACATAAGCATGAACCAACCAGCCGTGTGTCCCCGGCCCCAGGGGAAAGAAACGCAGCTCTGCACGACCCCATATATGGGATGATTCGGGTGATCCGGCTCCGAGCACCCGTGCCTGATCACGGGCAAACTGCAGCACGGATTCGGGCGCTTGTACAGAAGAAGGGAGCGTAAATTCGGGATTAGCCGCAGAGGCAGCATATGCCGAGGACTCCCGCTGTTGCTGCCGTTCCGCGCCTTCTGCATACATCGGGAAGGATGACACGAACAGACCGGTCAGGCTTATTCCCAATCCGATCAGAAACCCGTGGAGTATGCGCGGCCTGCAGAGAAGCTTGTTCAATGGACTCACACCTTCTTTTTCGGTTCGATTCGATTCCAATTCCTATTCTAGGGGACAGGCCGTGCAAAGGGTGCTGCAACCTGTCGTCAGGCGGCTCAGGAATAAACACTACTTTTGCCGTCATTTGCTGGAAAAGTAGCATCCACGTCTATCTTAAATGAAACATGCCGCAACTGATTGCCGTAACCTTCACTTTGGGCTCATACTGCCAGATCATTTCGGTTCGACGTGTTTCATACTGCTGTTTCAGGGCTTCGCGCGCCAATGCGGCTTGCTCTACCTTGTCTTCGTCAGGGGAAGCATCCTTCGCTTCGGCACGTTTGGACGTTGTCGTTTCGCCTTCCTCTTCGTTGAAAACAGCTTCGTAATAGGCATCCAGCACGGACAGCTCCAATTCCAGACGCTGCTTCGCTTGTTCGGCCCAGCTGTAATCCAGCCGCATCAGCTGGTTGGTCAGATGGGTTTCCAGCGCGTCTCCGGCGGCGGCCAGCGACATTTTGGCCGTTTGGACGTGCATGTTTTCGGCCAGCCGCGGGCTGAGGACGCGCCGGTTAAGCTTGGAGCCGAATCGTTCGACGATTTCGCCGGACCGTAAGGAAATGCCGAGGAAATGCAGTTCTTCCCGCTTCAGGTCGCAGGCAAATTCCACCTTGAAGCAGACGCCGAGCCAGGGCTCGTACAGGGATGGGGCAGAAGCGTTCAGCTGCCGCTTGGCAGGCTGCTCGAACAAATTGACATAGGAGCCGCCTTCGCGGGCAGCGCCGAAAATTTGCTGCAACCGCCGGCTGCCGTACACGACATCCTCGCGCAGGATGCGCCCTGGTCCGAGCTGCGGAAGGGCAGGAGCAATGCCGAAATACCGGCCCAAAATGCTTTCCTTTGCTTCACCGCCTGCTGCAGGTGAATTCGGCGTCTGCGAGGCGGCGGAAGCCGCTTCTGCTGCTTCCAGGGAGCGTTGATAGGCTTCGGGATCGAAAACGAAGGTGAACGACATCGTTTCGGCCGGAGCGCCGGTGCGTTCCACAAACCCCCAGTAATAAGGGCGATTCGTCAGGGCTTTGTCTGCCTCCGGAGAAAGCTTGACCGTAACATGGGCCGGGGATTTTTCCAAAATGTCGCAATCCGTTGCTTCCAGATAGGTCAGCACGTAAGCCTGCACTTCGTTTGGCGCCATGCTCATCGTGATCTTCCTCCTTCCCGTAATTCCCGCTCGGGAACTTCACTCTGTACTTCGCGCTGAATGGAATGGAGCGATTGGCCGAGGGAATCCATTTTGCGCCGGATATCGTCTTCGTTTTGGGATTCCAGCATGATTTTGTACAGGCTTTTTTCGATGGATTCTTTCTTTTCCAGCCGTTCCAGAATAACGTCCAGGCCGCCAATAACCATTTCGAACATGTTGATTTTTTCATGAAGCAGGTTCAGGATATGCTCCTCAATGGTGCCTGTCGTCGAAAGGTTATAGATATTGACGTCGTTCTGCTGCCCGAGCCGATGTACACGCCCGATTCGCTGCTCGACCCGCATCGGATTCCATGGAAGATCGAAATTGATCATATGGTGGCAGAACTGCAGGTTGATGCCCTCGCCGCCCGCTTCCGTGGCAATCATGGCTTGCACGCGACCGCGGAAAAGGTCCATCATCCAATCTTTTTTGCCCCGGTTCATACCGCCGCGGTAGGGAACTGCCGTCAGCCCGTTATTGCGGAAATAGTTCAGCAGGTATTCCTGCGTGGCCCGGTATTCCGTGAAGATGATCACTTTTTCGTTCATGTCGCGAATGAGTTCCATCGTTTTTTCCGCTTTGGAATTGGCCTTGATGGCTTTGATGTGGGCAACGAGCTCCCAGATCTTGTCCCGCAGCGGAGAATCCAGCGGAAGCTTTTTGGCCAGGTTGACCAGGGTGACAAAGACGGCATCGCGGCTGCTGCATACTTCACGCTGCAGCGTGACCAGTGACAGCATGCTGTTTAAGTTGCCGCCGGCCTCCTGGTATTGATCCTTCACGAAGGCCGTAACCGCATCATAAAGAGCCTGCTCGTCTGGTGAAAGCTGCAAATTCACGTTAGATACATTGCGTTTCGTGAACTGAACGGGGCCTTCACCGCGCCGATTGCGGATCATGACCTTGGACAGCTCGTCCTTGAGCTGCTCCTGATTTTTCGGTATACGTTTGTCGACGACGAAGTTGGCGGCAAAATCGCCTTGCTTGCCGAGCTGCCCGGGCTTCAGCAGGTTGATGAGGTTAAACAACTCGCCCATGTCGTTTTGCACCGGGGTAGCGGTAAGCAGCAGGCAATACTTTTTTCGCATTTTGAGCATGAATTGATAGTTCGTCGTTTTTTTGTTTTTGAGCTTGTGGGCCTCGTCGACAATGATCATGTCGTAGTCCGTGCCCAGCAAAATATCCTTATGCGGATCGCGTTTGGCCGTATCCATGGAGGCAACGACGACTTCGGATTGCCAGGAGTAGGCTTTTTTCTGCGCGACTGCGGGAATGCCGAACTTGGAATTCAGCTCTCGCACCCACTGCAGGACAAGGGATGCGGGCACGAGAATAAGCACTTTGGAGACGAGTCCACGGATCATGTATTCTTTGAGGATCAGCCCGGCCTCGATCGTTTTGCCCAGACCTACCTCGTCGGCAAGAATGGCACGGCCCGACATTTCAAAGAGTACCTTGCGGGCAGTATCCAGTTGATGGGGGAGCGGAGTAAGCCCTTGCAGATGTTTCAGGCACTGGATTTCGTCAAAATTGGGAATGAGATTCGTTTCTTCGGCTTGATTCGCCAGTTGAAAGAGCCGGTAATCGCCCCAGGGACCGCCTTTGTCAAGCCGGGATTCGAGCTGGTTCAACCAGGTGCGGTCCAATTCCAGCGGAACGGGCAATTTCGGTGGTGCAGGTTGATTGTTCTGCGGTTGTTTCCGGTTCATGTTGCATCCTCCCTGCCATGGTTCATGACGTAGTATTCGTAGGTTATAGTATGGACGAACGGGAAGCAGTTCATAACCATATGCGTAATGTACGCGTTTGTCCGGGCATGAGATTTCATAGAATTGCAGAACTTTCATCAATATGCACCTTCTTGGCGATTCCATACGCTAATGCGTACTCTCTCCCTGGTCCTAGGTATCTGGACGCAATTCGGGGCAAAACTTTCAATCTGGCAATAATTCGGTTTATAATGGGTAATGGCTGTTAGACATGGTTTGCAGCCTTTTTTTGTCGGACGAAGTCGGGTTTTCACGACATCTGTGGAAGTGCTTCTGCATTGCGGATGAAAACGCGGCCATGAAATGACAGGTAATATTGTCCAGTACGAGAAAAACATTGTATTAAACGGCGGTTTTGCAGTATGATTTTACAGCTAGTTGAATCTGGCAGAAAAGGTTACATCGTTTCATTGATTTGTAATGGTTGCTGTCATTTCTTCCCGGAAGCATCGGCGTATAATGCTAAACGGGAAGCGATGCGGATTCAATAAATATAGATGCAACGCGAACAGAATATGACGCGTCTTTGTTGTGTGGAAATGAAGGATGGAAGGTGCAGTACGAATGTTAATGATGTGGATGACAACCAGAAATGCAACAAGCACGGCAACGCTACGGACGATTTCGGCGTCGGCTCCTGCTGACAAGGAGGGGCTTGCATGTCACAAGTAATGAATGGCAGACGCCACATGAACGGGCTGGATGGCATGAGGGCCATCGCGGTGATGGCGGTCATCGCCTATCACCTGAATTTAGGATTTATTCCCGGCGGTTTGCTCGGAGTAGGCATGTTTTTTGTTTTATCGGGCTATCTCATAACGGATATTCTACTGTCTCAATGGAAGGCGCACGGGCGGATCGCCCTTGGCGACTTCTGGCTGCGCAGGGCAAGGCGGCTGCTCCCGGGCATGCTCACGATGACGGCGGTTGTAATGATCTGGTTGTTGTTTACTGATCCTTCCCGGCTTGCGGCGCTTCGCGGAGACATCATTTCGGGCATTTTATACATAAGCAATTGGTGGTACATTTTTCATCACGTTTCTTACTTTGAGAGTTTTGGGCCGCCATCGCCGTTCGGCCACTTCTGGTCACTGGCCGTGGAGGAACAGTTCTATATCGTTTGGCCTTTGATTCTCATTGCGTCGATCGCATTGTTTAAACGGAAAGGATGGCTGGTCGTATTCATCGTGGTGGTTGCGGAATTGTCCGCCGGCATGATGGCGATCCTGTACGATCCGGATCTCGATCCAAGCCGCGTCTATTATGGAACGGACACGAGGGCATTTGCCCTTCTCGCAGGCGCAGCTTTGGCTGTCGTATGGCCGAGCCGCAAACTGTCCGCATCGATTGCCGCCAGGGGCAGAATGATGATGGATGCGGTGGGACTGACCGCCTTAGGCGTGCTTGTGGTTATGCTGTTGACCAGCAGCGAGTACGATCCTTCGTTATATATGGGCGGCATGGCATTGCAGGCTCTTGCTACCACGGTGCTTGTGGCAGTGCTGGCCCACCCCGCGTCGTTGCTGGCACGCGTCATCGGCGCAAAGCCGCTGCGCTGGATTGGTGAACGTTCATACGGACTATACCTGTGGCATTATCCAGTCATTGTGCTCACCAGCCCTGCCGTGGACACGGATGGAGCAGACCCTGTACGCATGCTGCTGCAAGTGCTGGCGACGTTTGTGCTGGCATCGTTATCTTTGAAGTATATCGAAAACCCGATTCGGCATAACGGGTTTCGCCATGCGTTTTCCGGATGGTGGGGTAAGGGGCGGCAGAATGTTCCGCAGCACCAATTGTGGGGAAAACGTGCTGCTCTTATGATGGGCTTGCTGTTGTTTTGCTTCACCATTTCGCAGATGATGGTTACATCGGCCGCCAACGTGGATTCCCATTCGGAATCGGTCTCGGCCACATTCAACGGAGATCGTGAATCGAATGAAGAAGAAGGCCATACGCTGCTCCCCAACGATGCGGGCTCTACCCCTGCTGAAGAACAGCATGTAACTGCAAGCGAGAAGCCTTCATCCGGTTCAGACCAATCGGCGAATGGAAGCAACGATCAGGGAGAGCCGCAGTCAAGCAATGATAAGCCGGCCGCTGGAGCGGGTTCCGGCGAAGGAAAACAACCGGTGCAGGAAGATGCGCCGGTCGTTTCGGGGAATGAACCGAAGGGAAACGTCCCCGACTCCAAAGGCAGCAGAGGGGGGAAAGCGCCGGAAGCTCCGTCCAATGAAGCGGGCAAGGAAGATGTCGTTCCACTGTCGGCCAAGGACGGAAAAATTGCATATACCGTGATCGGAGATTCGGTTATTCTGGATGCCAAACCTTATCTTGAAAAAGGCATAGCCGGCGTATACGTGGACGGGCATGTCGGCCGCCAGATGTGGGAGGCTGCCGACGTTCTGGCGGAACTGGCACAGAATCGGAAATTGGGCAGCCGGGTCGTGCTTGAGCTCGGAACGAACGGTTCCTTTAACTCGAAGAGTCTGAATGCCGTACTTGACTCCCTCAAGGATAAAGAGCGGGTATATCTCGTGACGGTAAGGGTGCCACGTCCTTGGGAGCGTACGGTCAATAAAGCGTTGAACGATGCGGAAAGCAGCTACGACAATGTATCGCTGATCGATTGGTATAGTGCAAGCGAAGGGCACGACGAATATTTTGAGCACGATGGCGTGCATTTGACGGTGGAAGGGTCGGAAGCTTTTGCCGATCTCGTGAAAAGCAGCATCGAATAAACCGGAATCATATCATCCTAATTTTACGATTCAAAACGAAAGGCGTCTTTGCAGGAGCTCTCGAAGGAGGGCTCCTTTTTTGTGAACGAAATTTTTTGGACGCAGGGCAATGGTCTGTGTTAAGTTAGCTATGTATGCGTTATCTTTGAGTGTTGGGTGAAATCAGAGGCAATATATTTGTATATTTTTCGTTTCATTTTCTGAAAACGGTTTCTGCACGACTATGTTTAATGCTGGGAGAGAGGCACATGATGACGTTGAAGAATTCAGATCTGGATTTGTCGGGAGAATGGAAAATACAGCATTTCGAGGTGGGCGAAAAACGGGCCATGGAATTGGCGGCGGCCGGATTGGACGACCGTTTTTGGATCGGAGCGGACGTGCCGGGGGATGTGCACACAGCCCTGATTCAACGCGGTATTATTGATCCGCCGTATTATGGGCATAACGATGCCAAAAGCCGTTGGATCGAACATAAGGAATGGTGGTACAGAACCAACTTCAACTGCGTGAAGGAGATGAACGCGGAAGATCGCTTTGAACTGGTTTTCGAGGGGCTTGATACCTTTGCAACGGTATACGTCAACGGGCATGAAATCGGCAAAACAGCCAACATGCTGATGTCCCATACGTTCGACGTCACAACGATCATCCGCAATGGATGGAATGCTGTCGCCGTAAAATTCGATCCGCTATCCATCCATCATCGGGATAAGGAGCAGTTTGACTGGTCCTCCTATACGAAGGAACGACCCTGGTTACGCAAGGCGGCCATGAACTTCGGATGGGACTGGGGCCCGCGCATGGTCACTGTGGGGATCTGGGGAAAGGTATGGCTGAAGCGCAGCACCCGTGCCCAGCTAAAGAGCGTGTATGCGCAGACCCGTGCTGCGAGCAAGCAGCAGGCCCTTGTCGATGTTACGGCAGAAGCCGCCTCCGTTGAGTCTTTTCGCAGCAAGAAACGAAGGGAGCATCCGATCTCTCTTACTTGCGATGTACGACTGCTTGATGCACAAGGAAACGAAGTCGCATCGGCTCACGGCCTGGACGTGCTGGCAGGACAAGCGAAGGCTTCTTTGTCAGTGTCATCACCGCGTTTATGGTGGACGCATGATCTTGGCGAGCCGTATTTGCATACGCTTGAAGTCGTTCTTTATGCAGATGGCCGGGAAGCGGATCGGTACAGCGAACCGTATGGCATTCGCACGATGGAGCTTGCCCTGCACAATGAGCAAGGAGAATCTTCGTTTGCGTTTGTGCTGAACGGAGTGAAGATATATGCCAAGGGCGCCAACTGGATTCCCGCAGATCATCTGATCGGTTCGATTCCGGAGCACCGTTATCGCGAATTGATCGAGCTGAGCGTGGAAGCCCATATGAACATGCTCCGGGTATGGGCGGGCGGAATCTACGAGAAAGACGTGTTCTATGACGAATGTGACCGTCAAGGCGTGCTGGTATGGCAGGATTTTGCGTTTGCCAACGCATTGTTCCCGGATTTCAATCAGGATTTCATGGAGAACGTGCGCAGGGAAGTGGAAAACAATGTACTGCGTTTGCGCAATCGGGCCTCCCTTGCCCTGTGGTGCGGCAATAACGAAATCGATTGGCTGTATGACATGAAATCGGCAAGCGGAGATATAACAAGCCCGTTCTATGGCGAATTGATCTATCACGAGCTGATTCCGGAAGCGTTGGAACGGCTTGACCCGTCCAGGCCATATTGGCCATCCTCGCCTTTTGGCGATAGCCACGGCATGGATGCCAACGATCCCGGCGTCGGTGATCGGCACAACTGGCAGGTGTGGCATGGATCGGTGTATCCGCGAAAACAAGGCGAACCCCCGTTGTTGGACTACAGCGTCGAAGGCGTAACGTTCAAAAACTATAAAAAGGATATGGCGCTGTTTAGCAGCGAATTCGGCATGCATGCCTCGGCGAACAGGTATACGCTTGAAAAAAACATGCCTCCTGGCCAGTTCTATTGGGGGAGCCCTGAGATGGCTTACCGAAATAAAGACACGAACCACCAGAAAGGCATTTTGCTGATGGAAGGCTACACAGGCATTCCGCAAAACATCGATGAATACATGAACTTTTCGATGTTGACACAGGCCGAAGGCTTGCGTTACGGCATTGAACATTTCCGGCGGATCAAACACCGCAACAGCGGTGCGCTGGTATGGCAGCTGAATGACAGTTGGCCGGGCACGAGCTGGTCGATGATTGATTATGAGCTGCTGCCTAAGGCTTCTTTTTATTATGGGAAAGTGTTCTTTCACCCTGTTTTATTGTCCTTGGAGCATGAACCGGGCGAACCGCTTGCCCTCTGGGTGGTGAATGATACGCTGGAACCGGTGCGTGGGCAGCTTCAGCTTCGGGTGTATGATTTTGAAGGCGGAAACGTATACTCCAGCAGCTATGCCGCTGAGGTGGGCCCGCAATCGGCGGTCTGCGTGGCGAAGTTGAATGAAGCGGAGGCGCTTATGGGCCGGCGTGCCCAAGACGTTATTGTCGAACTGAGCGCGGAAGGGTTCGCGGCACCTTCCAATCGATATTTCTTGCGCGATCCGAAGGAGGTGGCATTGCCGGAATCCCGGCTGAGCGTGCACGTCAACGAAGAGGAGCTGTCTGTCACGGTGACGGCGCATCATGCGATTGCCCGTATGGTCAAGCTGGAACTTCCTCTCGGCCGCGTCCGGTTCAGCGACAATTATTTTGACCTGCTGCCGGGGGAGAGCCGGACTGTGCGCTTGCGCCATCCGGAACGGGGCAGCTTGCCTTTAAGCGAGCTCAAGGTGAGCGCCATGAACGGGCGAGAAGGCTAATTGCGTTTGTCCCAAAAAAACAGCCGATTTGCCCTAAACAGGCATTCCGGCTGTTTTTTTATTCTTGTTGATGCAGTCAGGCATTTTTGCACACACTAAACCATAAAGGAGGCGTAACGCTCCTGGAAGGAATTCTCCATGTCGACCTGTTTGGCCAGCTGTTGTTTCACTTTCTCCCCACGAGCGAGCTGCAGCTGCTGTAATGGAGCCATATCGATAAAGTGGTCATCAGCCATTCCGATCAGCAATTCAGCTAACACGTCGGCATCCTCGATGGCGGCGTTCAGGCCAAAAGCACCCGTAGGCGTCATGGTGTGTGCCGCATCGCCGAGCAGCACAATATTGCCATGCGTCCACGACTCGCAGTAACTGCTTTCCACGGATAATAATACAAAATCGCTCCATGACCGGATATGGGCGGCCACGGAATCCGAAAGGCACGGAAACGCGGCAACCAGTTGCCGGATGAACGGCTCAAAATGCTGCTGCCGCAGTTTCGGATAGGAGCCTTGCGGAATATTCCAGCCAATCTGCACGTAACCGCCGAACTGGGAGAAAAGCGCGAGCTGCTCTCCGTCCATGCTGGCCAGGCGCACGGCCGGTTCCCATGCCGCCGGAGCGGGGATTCGCGCCCATAACAGATCATACCCGTGCTTGCGGACGTCCGGAACCAAACCCGCATGCCTGCGGACGGCCGAATAACGCCCGTCTGCGCCCACGATGACCGAAGCCCGGATGGAGGCGGGCGATCCGTCTTGCCGTACGTGAATCCCGATCACGTTATCCTGCTCGTCTTTCAGCAGACCGGTCATGATCGTATTGAACAATACATGTTCCCGGTTGCCCGGAAGTCGGCCGGACTCGGCAACGATGACGTCAAGCAGATGATGCTGAGGCACATGAATGCCTACATGGGACTCGTGTTCGTCTGGATAGACGGTGTGCAGAATGCTCCCGTTTTCCCAGTATTCTATTTTTGCGAGCGGAAGCGTGCCGCTCTGGGCAACGAGAGAATACAGCCCGTATTTGTTCAGGACAGCCTCGCCGTCCTGGTTAAGCACTTCGCCGCGAAATGACTTATGCAGGTTCGCCTGCCGTTCGACCAATGCCGTGGATATTCCTTTTCGGTTCAAAAGATGAGAGAGCAGCGTTCCGGCAGGACCGGCTCCCACGATGCACACATCAACGTGTAACGGAGTATTATTGTTCATGTCTGTAAGTTCCCTTGCATTAAAGTAGCTTGCCATCAGTATATATAATTACTTAATGATAACAAATTTACAAAAATCATTAAGTAACTAAAAGTAACTTAAACGTATATGTTATTATAAACAAATCTTTTGAACGATTGCAACTGCCATTTCATTTTTTTGGCGAAGCCGTAAGGGTAAATTGCTCAAACCGTTTTCGTTAAATATGTTACAATAAAAGACAGGTTATGATTTTAGTCGGGAGGAAAAGGTATGCGCCCAGAACCGGAGCAAAGCTCGCAATTGGCAAATGTGGATCAATTGATTGAAGCTTTTTTCAGATATAAAAACAAAGTGTTGGAGCAAAAACAGAAAACGGACACGAATTGCAAACTGAACCCAACCAAGAGTCACATTCTTGGAATGATTTTGCGCGAAGGCCGCTGCATGGCTGTCGACGTGGCCAGGCAGCTCAGCCTCTCTTCAGGGGCAACGACGATTGTGCTGAACCAGTTGGAGAGCGAAGGCATGATTCGGCGCGTACGCAGCGAGGAAGACCGCAGAATCGTCTGGCTTTCCCTTACGGAAGAAGGAGAACAGCTTGCGCAGGCATTAAATGCAAATCGCGGACGCATGACGTGGGAGCTTTTGCAGGCGCTTACGGAAGAGGAGCAGCAGCAAATGCTGGGTATGCTGAAGAAGATTGAACTGAAGCTGTTGGAGAAAATGAAGCAATTGGAGCACGCGAACCGTTGAACGGGCATGTGCAGAAAGACGTCAGTATTCAGGGATGCCCCGTGCAACGGGGGCCATCCCGAAAACTGGCGTTTTTTCTTGTTCCCGCACAAGAAGCAGGGGCCGGGTGGAATGGATGACCGACCGACAGCATTAAAGACGGAAACGTTCAATGTGCTCGGTTAACCCCTCTTCGAGCAGGATTTCCTTTTGCCGCCTGCCGAGCAGGTCAAAGTGTGGGTAGGGCTGTCGCCGGTGGATGTACTGCGGGTCCAATCCGTGATCCCTGCACCACTTCTCCAACCGTCCCAGGTCGGCGCATCCCACCTTGGTCACGGTTGTGACGCCGGGGAAACGGGAATCGATCCAATAATGAGTCAGATAAGCCAGCTCGCCTTGAGCGACGCGTTTTTTCCATTCGGCCAGTTCCTGCCGTTTGATTCCGAAGGCCATAACATCAAGATCCTTTCCAATGCAGGTATTGTCCGGTTCTTATTGTAACATCTTATAGTCAGAATCGGTCTTTTGGGTTTGAGGTAAGCGCCAAACGATATAACATGCGAAACGTCAAACTTTTGCCTGCGGAAAGGAAGGTCATCATGGAACTGTTTATCCCCGTGCTCGTGCTTCTTGTGCTGATCGGCTTATCGAATATTTTAAACCGGTTCGTACCGTTTATCCCCGTTCCGCTGATCCAGATCGCGCTGGGCGTTGTCGTTGCTTTGCTACCCCACGGCGTGAAGCTTCCGCTTAGCCCGGAATTGTTTTTTGTGCTGTTCATAGCACCGCTGCTATATAACGATGGCAAACGCACGCCCAGGCACGAGTTGTGGAACCTGAGGGCTCCCATTCTGCTGCTGGCGTTAGGCCTGGTTTTTGTTACCGTTCTGGTTGCCGGATATGCGATTCATTGGTGGATTCCCAGCATTCCGTTACCGGCTGCTTTCGCGCTCGCCGCGATTCTGTCGCCCACGGACGCGGTTGCCGTCGGAGCGATGGCAGGCAGGGTTCATTTGCCAAAAAGCATACATAGGCTGCTGGAAGGCGAAGCCTTGATGAATGATGCTTCCGGTCTGGTCGCGTTCAAATTCGCCATCGCGGCCACGGTTACAGGCGTCTTTTCCCTGGCGGAAGCATCGGTCAGCTTTCTGATTATCTCGATTGGCGGACTGCTGCTCGGGGCGATTTTGTCGTTTTTGCTCATTCGCCTTGGCGTCTGGGTCCGCAGGCTTGGCATGGAGGACGTCACCGTCCATATGCTCCTGCAGATTCTAACGCCGTTCATCATTTATATGGTCACCGAGGAGCTGGGCGTTTCCGGTATTTTGGCCGTGGTGGCGGGAGGTATTATCCATGCGATTGAGCGGGACCGTACCGAATCCGTGCAGATCAAGATGCAGGTGGTATCGGCCAGTACGTGGTCGGTCATTCTGTACATTTTGAATGGTCTCGTCTTTGTCATTTTAGGGGTGCAGATGCCTGACGTATTGGGCAAAATTTTCTCGAGTGCCTCGTTCGACAACGTGCAGGTGCTCGGATACGTCGTTCTGATCTCGGTTCTGCTGCTGCTGCTGCGGTTCGCCTGGATTTATTTGTTCTGGCAAGGCAGCGACGCGCTGCTAGGCAAATCGTTTATTGGCAAACCAAAGGTGAAAGAGACAAGCATCATCACATTGTCCGGGGTGCGCGGGGCCGTTACGCTGGCAGGGGCGTTCTCCATTCCGTATGTTCTTCAGGACGGTTCTCCTTTTCCGGAAAGGGATCTGATCATCTTTTTGGCGGCGGGTGTTATTTTGTTCACGTTGATTGCCGGCAGTGCCTTGCTTCCTGTATTAGCCAAAAAGGATGAATCCGTCGGCGAGGAAACTCCTCAGAAGACGGAGCGCAAAGCGCGGAACATGATGCTCAAGGCCGCCATACGCGCCGTCAAGTCGGAGATGACCGACGACAACAAGGCTGCTGCCCTTGCTGTGGTTTCCGACCTTTCCAAAACCATTCGCCAAGCATCCGGCTTGGATGCACGGAAACAGAAGGAATTTTTGAAACAAGAGGCGGATATCAGCCTGATCGGCACCCGGGCAGAGCGCAAAGAAATCGAAAGCATGATGGATGAACAAGTCATCTCATCCGATGCGGCGTTCAAATGCAATAGTTGGCTGGACAAAAAGGAAATGATGCTCTCCAGCCGCACGAATGCACAGATGATGTATTCGCTCGGCGAGATCGGGCGCATGTTCGGCCATCTGTTTGCCAACCGGGCGGGCAAACCGGATAAACCGTTTGCCATCGAAAATGCGGACCTGTATCGCCAGGTCAAATTGCGGAGCTCCGAAGCGGCGATCAAGGCTATCCGTGCACAGATGAACGACAGCAATCGCTCTGCGGCGTTATCCGTCATCGCTAAATACGAACGCCTCGTTGCGAAGCTAAGGTCATGGAACGAGGATGAGACGGAAGATCCGTTCGATCAGGAAAAGCTGCAGCTGCAAATGGTAGCCGTTCAGGAACAGCGCAATACCGTGCAGCAGCTGTACGAAAACGGCGAAATCAACCGGGACGTTGCGGCGAAGCTGCGCCGCTTCATCAACGATGTGGAGGCAACCGTTTTGAAGAACAGCTGAAACCGATAAATCCGATATTTTAAATCCGATTATGCTTCTGGTATAATCTCATCACAGCCGATCCTCGTCCAGGGATGCTGCGGGTGCCTGATTCATCCGGTTTGATAGATGGGTACCTACATATCAATTTCAATAAAGGAGATGTGTGAGACATGACAGAACAACAGACACGTCTGGGTAAGAGCGAGCTGGTGGTTAATCCCATCGGGCTGGGGGCAAATGCGGTCGGAGGCCACAATATTTATCCGAATTTGCTCAATGACGAAACGGGCAAGGATGTCGTTCGCACGGCACTGGAACAAGGCATTAACTTTATTGATACGGCCTTTATTTATGGACCTGAACATTCGGAGCGCTTGATCGGCGAAGTGTTGAAAGAAACCGGAAAGCGCCAGCAGGCGGTCATCGCCACCAAAGCTGCGCATAAATTCGTGGACGGCAGCATCGTTCTCGACAATTCCCCCGCCTTTTTGAAAGCTTCAGTGGATGAAGCGCTGAAACGGCTGCAAACGGATTACATCGATCTGTTTTACATCCATTTTCCGGATGAACACACACCGAAAGATGAAGCAGTCGGAGCATTGGCCCGATTGAAAGAAGAAGGAAAAATACGGGCGATCGGTGTTTCGAACTTCTCGATCGACCAGCTGCGCGAAGCGAACCGCGATGGTTACGTCGACGTGCTGCAATCGGAATATAACCTGTTCAAGCGGGAGGTGGAGAAAGAAATTCTCCCGTATACGACGGAGCAGCATATTTCATTCGTTCCGTATTTCCCGCTGGCTGCCGGGCTTCTTGGCGGCAAATACACCAAAGATACGACATTCAAGGACGGCCGGGCCAAAAATCCGCTGTTTACCGGGGAAGCTTATATTCGAAATCTGGACAAGGTGGATCAGCTTCGGAGCATCGCCCAGTCCAAAAACGTGGAGGTCGCGCATCTGGTGCTTGCCTGGTACCTTACCCAACCATCCATTGATGCATTGATTCCGGGCGCCAAAAAGCCGGAACAAGTCGTATCCAATCTGAAAACCTTGGAAGTTCGGTTGTCCGCCGAGGAAATTGCGGTGATTGATCAGATTTTCCGTTAATTTAGAAGCTGCAAGGAGACTGCAGGCACTTGTTTCGTCCTGGTCTCATAGTTCCGCGAATTCGGGAAATGCTAACAGGGAGTTTACGTTTGAACATAAAGTGAGGACAACGACATGAACCTGAAGGCAGCCCGAATGATCGGACTTGTCATGATTTTGCTGTTAAGCAGCAGTACAGCGCAGGCTTCGCCGGTAAAGAAAAACCGCGATTACTACGAGCAGCGCGGCGAGATCGTGTGGGAAGTGCCGACTCAGGGCAAATTGATTGCGCTGACGTTCGACGATGGTCCGGACCCGGTCCAGACTCCGCAGATTTTGGCTTTGCTGAAACGGTATGATGCCAAGGCGACGTTTTTTGTGCTCGGAAAATGGGCGGAAAAGTATCCTGAGCTGATCGTCCAGGAGCAGCGTGAGGGCCATGAGGTGGCCAATCACACATTTAACCACATGTATTCCAACAGATCGACCGGTGCAAGCAAGGTGCTGCGCGAGATGGATGAGGCGGAGAAATCCATTATCGAGGCCGGAGCCGAGCGTCCCGTCTTGTTTAGGCCCCCCGGCGGATTTTACAATGATACGCTGGTGCAAATGGCGAAACAGAAAGGGTACACCATTGTGCTCTGGTCCTGGCATCAGGATACGCGGGACTGGGCCTCTCCAGGGGTGGGGCGTATTACCAAAAAGGTGCTGACCAATGCCCGTAACGGGGATATCGTTCTTTTTCACGATAAGGTTGAAGGCAAGTCCCACACGATCGCTGCCCTCGAGCAAATTTTACCTGTCTTGCAAAAGCGGGGATACCGGTTCGTCACGGTCTCCGAGCTGCTCGCCCTGAAAGCAAGGGAAGCTGCGAACGATGACGTTTCGGCGAAGCATCACCGTCCATAAGCATGACAAAGCCGCGGACTCCCGAAAGGGTGCAGTCTGCGGTTTTGTGTTTTTCACAGCAAGCATTCTCCCTTGGCAAAGGCGGGCTGGAAGCTCTACAATAAATGCAGCGCGACGAATGATGTTCTTCATGCATGAACAAATAACGGAAGGAGAGAACGGCATATGAATGGACAACAACGGGCAAACATCAGACCAGGACTTGAGGTGGATATCGTCCTGAAAGAGGATCAGCGGTCCGGCAAATTGACGAGGGGCATCGTCAAGGACTTGTTGACCAACTCCCCCACACACCCTCACGGCATCAAGGTACGCTTGACGAATGGGCAAGTGGGAAGAGTGAAACAAATCATCACGGGTTCACCCGAATGAGCAATGGCGAGATGCGACCGGACTTGACGAGTGCGGCAGGCGTCATGACCCATCTTGCATCAGGCAACGAAAGACAGCGATCCGCTTATCGGGCACTGAAGCAGAGCGGGTTGATGGAGCTGTTGGCGGCGTACCATCCATATCCCGCGGGAACCGTGCCCATCGATATCGATGTGCCGGGCAGCGATATCGATCTCTTGTGCGAAGCCGAGGATCTGGAGCGGTTCAGAGCTGTGGTGCATCAAGCGTTGGGAGAGATGGAAGGCTTCCAATGTACCCTAGTAACCCGAGAAACGGGAGTGTCGCCTTACGTCGTCTGCAGCGTGTCTACAGGAGGCTGGCCTGTGGAAATATTCGCCCAATCCATGCCGGTCCGGCAGCAAAATGCCTACAGGCACATGCTGGTCGAATGGGCGTTGCTGACGCATTGGGGACGTGAAGGGCATAAGGAGATACGCAGACTGAAAAATAAAGGAATGAAGACGGAACCGGCATTTGCATATGCGTTGGGATTGAATGGGGATCCCTATGCTGAATTGCTGAATCTGGCGGACAAGAGTGATGAAGAACTGGCTGATCTTGTTCGTTTACGACCAGTTACATCAGAAAAATCGCAACCACCGTTGTGACGATCAATCCCAGCAGCACCGGCTTCAGATTGCGTCTGGCCAGCTCGAACGGGCTAACCCCGCAGATCGCCGCGGCCGGAATTAACGCCCACGGAATCAGCGTACCGCCACCGACCCAGATGGCGGCAATCTGGCCGAGCGCAGTCAGGGTTGGGGCTGCATCCGCCGTTCCGGCAAACATCGATGCCACGGAACCAACCAGCGATATGCCCGAAAACCCCGATCCATCCATGCCGGTGATCGCCCCGGTCAACGTTAGCGTCACTGCGCCCACCGTATGGTTTAATGGCACAAGGCCCGCAAGGGCTACCCCCAAATCGTTTACGATGCCGTGCGATCCGTCCGGAAGCGGACTGCTGAACAATTCGTTGATGGCGGCATCTCCGAGGTAGAAAAAAGCCGCTATGGGAATGACCGGCCCGAACACCTTGAACCCGAATTGAAACCCCTCGATCAAATACTCCGTGGTCTGCTCGGGTCCTTCGTGACGATGCGCCGCGAGGGTTACCGCGATCAAAATGAGGATCGCCGTGCCGCCGATCAGCGCCGTGGCATCTCCCCCCTGCAGCTTCAGCACAAACATGAGCACAACATCGACCGCAAACAACAAAGGAATGCTAATGGCAAATACGTGCCGAAGCCGCGAAGGTAAAGGGCGGACGCCGGCATTCGCTTCGTTTGTTTGAGCTTCCTGCGTCGGCGTGTCCGTTACGGCTTCCGGCGAAGAGGACGGGAGAAGGTTGCCCGATCCTTGGTTTGAACGCATCTCCCGCTGAAGCATCCAGAAAGCAGTGAGCGTGGAGACGGTGCCCATAACGATGACCAGGGGCAGGCTCGCAGACATGACGGAAGTTACGGATAATCCGGCTGCATCTGCGGTCAGCTTGGGCGCGCCTTGAATGATGAAATCTCCCGACAAAGCGATGCCGTGCCCGAACAGATTCATGGCGACGGCCGCGCCGATGGGCGGCAGGCCGACCCGGACCGCGACAGGAAGCAACACGGCTCCCACCAGCGCCACTGCCGGAGACGGCCAGAAGAACAGGGATACCGTCATCATGATGAGCCCGATGCCCCAATACGCAACCTGAGGCGATCGGATAAACCGGGTGAGCGGCGCAACCATCGTCTCGTTGATGCCTGTTCGGATCAGTACCCGGCTCATGGCCACGATGATCGAGATGATGAATATGGTGCTGAGCAGCTCTTTGGCCGCATAAACAAAGCTGTTGAAAATGCCGGTAACCGACCCGCTTAATGTTTCGGTCGCAAGGATTCCGATCGTCATTACTCCGGCCACGCAGATGATCGTTGTATCCCTGCGGCGAATCATGACGGCCATGATCAGGACGATAAAAGCAAGATATACATAATGCAACGAAGTGAGCTGTATATGCATGCTGCAGGCCACCCTTCTTCTTGAAAGTCAACGTATCATATGCTTGGGTGGGCGCTTAGGTGTACGTGCCGAACTACGAATTGTACAACTCTGCTCATGACTGCCGAAGACAAGGGGGATTGCCGGACATCACCTGCCCCTCTGCTCTAACCGAAGGGTTGAAGGATTTTTTTTACAAATGGAGAACTATCTATGTAAACCGCAAAAAACATACACACGTCAACGGAGAGGCAGAACCAATCTGGAGAAGCGAAGCGTTCGCTGAAAGCTTTCTGAAAGAAAGCTGCATCGGAAGCATAGGCTTATCACCGGATTTTCCCCTTAGAAAAGGGGAATCAAAAAATCTGGGGATAACAGCGATCGGAAGATGGTACTGCACTCGCAGTGCCTTGTGTGATTGTTAGTGCGGTAAAGAGAAAGTCGACTTTCGAAGCAACACGAGGCGGCAAAGCGATTCGAAAGGAAAGTCACCATAATGTTCAGAAACAGGTCACGGAATGACATAGACAATGAACAATGACCGTGATTACAATGAAACATGCCATAAAAGGAAGGAAATTGCAGATGCCGTACATTCGAGGTTGACATGCCCTGCGTACAGGCACTTTTGATAACGCTTTCGAAAAGGGCGGGAGACGATGAATTTTATCCGTTCATTACGCTTTAAATTCATAGTTGGATTGACGCTGATCATGCTTCCGCTATTTTTGCTGATGTATTACAACAACGTGTATGCCATGAATGTGGTCAGGGATCAAGTGTCTCTTACCAACATGAACCATCTGGCAAAGAGCGTGGAGCAGAATGAACGCGTGCTGCAGGAAACCAACCGTTATTTATACAGTCTGGGTGAACGCGATCCCGACATCATTTCATTGTTCTTCCTGAAATACGGCAGCGGCGATTACATTATCGCGAAGCAGCGGATCATGAACAAATTTATGACCGATCTCGGATTCTACAGCTTGATCGATTCTTTTTTTCTGTATGACGCCGTGAACGACGACCTGCTGCTCGCCACATCGGGCAGTTATGATGTCAAAATGTCGCTGGTCCGCGAAAACATGCCTGCGCAAATGCAGCAGTTCGAAGGTGAAATTCAGCAGCCGGAGTGGGATATCGTGCAAGGACCGACATGGAATGCGCTCGCGAAGACGGTCCGGATCAATCAGCAGTTTTACGCCGGAGCGCTTGTGGATATGAACGCGCTGAATCATCCCGAACAGTTCACGGAAGCGGGAGGGCGGGGCGGCGCCGTCATCGTGGGCGAGGACGGGAAGGCCCTCTCGGATTCCGCCCTGAAAGAGGGTCAGATTCGTCTCGCGGCCGCGCACCTGTCCGGCCTGCAGAGTCCGTATCAGGTTATCTCGGAGGATACGTCCGCGGGAGAGACCAAGCAATATCTTATGCTGGGCATCCCTTCGGCGATGTCGGACATGAACTACATTGTGCTTCTGCCCGAAGAGGACATGATGCGCAACCTTCCGTTTTTTCAACGGATCATTCGCCTGCTGCCCCTGGGGGCGGCAATCATTCTGGTCACTGCGCTCGTGTTTATGCGCCAGCTCCTGTTCCGGCCGATCCACATGCTGATTCGCGCCATGCGGCGGGTGAGCCAGGGGGAGCTTGAAGTCCGGCTTCCGACTCCCTCCTCGTCCGAATTAGCCTTCGTGACGAGCAGCTTCAATCAAATGACGAGCCAGATCCAGCATTTGAAGATCGATGTATATGAGGAGCAGCTGCGAACGAGGGAGGCGGAGTTCAAACAGCTGCAGATGCAGATCAATCCTCATTTTTATCTAAACTCGCTTAATATCATTCACAGTCTGGCCTCGCTGCAGAAGCATGAACTGGTGCAGCAGATGGCCGGCCATCTTGCGGATTATTTCCGCTTCAGCCTGCGTGCGGGCAAACGCGAAATCCGGCTTGGCGAAGAGATGGAGCATATCCGGCACTACCTGGAAATCCAGAAGCTGCGCTTTCCGAATCGCTTGAACTACGTGCTCGACATTGACCCGGCCATCTCGCAGTACGTTCTCCCTCCTTTGACGCTGCAGCCTTTTGTCGAAAATGCCATTATCCATGGCTTTCAGCGGCGATCAGAGCCATTTGTCATTGAAATCGAAGCCAAATGGGCGCCTCAAGAGGACGGCGGGGCTTCCGTTGCAGCCGGAACGCCTCCCGCCCGCGGCATGCTTGAGCTGTGTGTCAGGGACAACGGCGTCGGCTTTGACCCGGAGCTGTTGGACCGGTTGCAGCAAGGACAATATGCAGAAAATCCGGATGGACAGCACATTGGCATCTGGAACGTTGCCCACCGTTTGCTTGTAAAGCACGGCGATCAGGCCGGCATTTCATTTAGCAATCAGCCCGCAGGAGGGGCGGCTGTCGTCATTCGATTGCCCGCCCAGACCGAAGAGGAAGAAGGAGGAAACTATGCGCAACCTGTTGATCGTGGATGATGAAGTGTACGCGCTGCAGGCCATGATGGAAGGCATCGACTGGAGCAGAGCCGGAATAGACCGGGTGTTCGGCGCAGGTGATGCCGAGGAAGCCAGAATGATTCTGAAAAGCCATGCCATCGATATCATGGTCTGCGATATTGAAATGCCTGGCGAAACGGGACTTGACCTGCAAAGCTGGGTATTGAAACATGATCCGGGCATGCTGACGATTTTTCTCACAGGGCATGCGCTGTTCGACTACGCCCAGACGGCCATCAAGTTGAACAGTTTCGATTATGTGCTGAAGCCTGCACCGGCCGATCAGCTGCTGAAGACCGTTTCCCGGGCGGTGGAAAAAATCCGGGCAGGCGAGCAGAGCAAACATACCAATGAAATCTATGAAACGGCGTATAAACGCTGGCAGGCTCATAAACCGCTATTGACCGAACGATTCTGGAAGGATGCCGTTTCGCAGCGCGTCGCGTTGACGACAAAGCGACTGGAAGAATTGGCTGAGGTTTACGGAGCGGAGATCGATCCCCATGCCCGCGTGCTGCCTATTGTGATTTCGGTAGAGGAGTGGGTGCGCGAGTTCAATCTGCGCGATGAAGAAGTGCTGGAATACGCTTTGCGCAATGCGGCCCGGGAGATGATGCTCGGAGTACGTCCGGGAGAGGTATTTCAGGATCACGGCGGATTAAACGTCGTTCTCGCCTACGAGCAGGACGGCATCGTTCCCCTGGCGGAAGACATTGAGAAAGACTGCCAGCTGTATATTCAGGAATGCGGCAGCTACTTCTATTGCAGGCTTTCTTGTTATGTTGGCGCCCCTGTGGCCGTGACGGAGCTGCAGGGCATGTTAAACGAATTGATGGACATGGAGCGGCGCAATATCCGGGAGCTCGAAGGGGTTTTTACGTATGACAGGAAAGCCCGCCAAACGGAGGATCGTTTTTTGCCGATCCCTTGGCTCCCGGAACTGTCGATCCTGTTCGAAACGGGCAAAGTCGCGGATTTGCGCACGCGCGTGGATGAAATCTTTGAGCTGCTGGAAACCGAGGAGCATCTGTCGCCGGAAATGCTGAGGCTCTACTACCATGCGATGCTGCATATGGTTTATCCGCTGCTGCACCAGAAAAACGTGTCCGTGCGCAGCTTGTACGGGGATGAGCGGGAACCGGAAGAAGGCGTCGTGACGCGTTCGTTGCCCCAATTGAAGCAGTGGACGTCTGATTTGATCGATCGCGTCATTCCCGTGTTATATCCGGATGACCAGAACCCGATGACGGTGGTGGACCAATTGTGCGTATATATTGAGAATCATATCGGCGAGGAACTCATGAGAGAGGAACTGGCTGCCTTCGCCGGATTCAATCCGGCATATCTCTCCCGCCTTTTCCGCAAGGAAAAGGGAATGTCGCTCTCCGAATTCATCCTGCAGCGCAGGGTGGATATGGCCAAAACGCTGCTTTCCCAATCCACGGTCAAAGTAACGGATATCGCGGGCAAGGTGGGGTATTACAACTACTCGCATTTCACAAAAATGTTCAAGAAGTGCACAGGCATCACCCCGCAGGAGTTCCGGAAACAGTCCCGCACCGTATAAACACTGACGCAGCATGCTGCGTCTTTTGTTTTTGCGGCAAAGTCATAATTTGACCATGAATTGGTAACCACAGCAGATATAGCAGCGACGCTTGCCCGCCGTATACTTGAACCACAGGAGAACCATCCGATGTTCGATCCTGAGGAATTCAAGAGGAGTGAGGGAGACGAAGCCATGATGACACAACCCCGGGCGGGCAAACGAGCCGGAATTTCGGAAGTCCCCGAGAGGACCACTCGGAAACGAAAGTCTGTTTGGTACAACCTCGGAAAATACAAAGTGCTGTACCTGATGTTTTTGCCAGGTGTCCTGTTTCTGCTGGTCAACAACTATATGCCGATGTTCGGCGTGCTGATCGCCTTCAAAAACGTAAATTATGCCGACGGCATATGGGGCAGCCCGTGGAGCGGCTGGGACAATTTCAAATATTTGTTCTCCACCAGCGATGCTTGGGAAATTACCCGCAATACGCTTGCTTATAACACGGTTTTTATATTGCTTAATCTGGTTGTCGGCGTAGGCTTGGCCATACTGCTGAACGAAGTAAAGAACAAGGGCATGTCGAAACTGTATCAATCGCTGATGCTGCTGCCCTACTTTTTATCGATGATCGTGGTCAGTTACCTGGTGCTAGCCTTTCTCGGAAAGGATTCCGGGTTTATGAACTCGACCATTCTGCCCCTGTTCGGCGGGGAGCCTGTAGATTGGTATTCGGAGACGAAGTATTGGCCCTACATTTTGCCGCTGGTGAACACGTGGAAAAACATCGGGTACTACGCGGTGATTTACCTGGCAGCGGTCGTCGGCATCGATGAAGAGTATTACGAAGCGGCCGTGCTGGACGGTGCGAACAAATGGCAGCAAATCCGTTCGATTACGATTCCGTTTCTCGTGCCGCTCATCATCATTATGACCCTGCTGCAGATCGGCCGCATTTTCTACGCGGATTTCAGTCTGTTCTATCAGGTTCCGCTCGAGTCGGGCGCATTGTTCCCGGTCACCAACGTATTGGATACCTATGTGTACCGCACATTCCTGATCGGAGGGGACATCGGAATGTCCTCCGCAGCCGGATTGTATCAGGCGATCGTCGGTTTCGTGCTGGTGCTTATATCGAATTCCATCGTCCGAAAAATCGATAAAGATAACGCACTATTTTGAGAGGAGGCACATCAGCCTGTGAAAACACGTGATCCGCTAGCCATATCGCGGCGTTCGGCCGCGGTCATTCACGCCATGTTCCTTTTTTACGCCATCGCCTGCATCGTGCCGATCCTGCTTGTCTTTGCGATCTCCTTTTCGGACGAAACGACGATTGTGGCGAACGGCTACAAGCTCATTCCCGAGAAGTTCAGCCTGCAGGCTTATGAATACTTGTTCAAGGATATGGATCAGATTATCCACTCTTATGGAATTTCCATTATCGTTACGGTCATAGGCACCGTCACCAGCGTGGCATTGACAGCACTGTATGCCTATCCGCTATCCCGGAGGGATTTGCCGTACCGCGGCTGGTTCGCGTTCTTCATTTTCTTCACCATGCTGTTCAACGGCGGTCTCGTTCCCTGGTATCTCGTCTATGTGAACGTGCTGGACCTGAAAAATTCGATTCTCGCACTCATTTTGCCGCTGCTGATGTCACCGTTCTTCGTGCTTGTCATGCGCACTTTTTTCGCGAATTCCATTCCGACGTCCATCCTGGAATCGGCACGGATCGATGGCGCTGGAGAGATCCGGACGTTCGCGAAAATCGTGCTTCCGCTCTCGCTGCCCGTTCTGGCAACGGTCGCCCTGTTCAGCACATTGAACTACTGGAACGACTGGTACCTCAGCATGATTTTCATTTCCGATAACCGGACGATCAGCCTTCAGTACCTCATGTACCGGACGCTGCTCGATATTCAATATTTGACGTCCAATTCCAACGTGTCTTCACAGATCTCTTCGCAAGGCGGATTGCTGAATCTGCCGAACAAAACGCTGCAGATGGCGATGGCGGTCGTCGGGATCGGCCCGATCGTGCTCGCGTATCCGTTCTTTCAGCGCTATTTCATCAAAGGACTTACCGTAGGAGCTGTGAAAGGCTAACTCCGCCCGGTTAACGGAGGGGAAAATGGACTCAGGCCTGGATGGACAATGAAAGGGCATATACAAACCGACTGTGCATACAGTCCTGCCGACTTAACGGCTATGCTTGGCGAATGAACCCTGTGCGCATCAAGCGGAATTGGGGAAATGCTGCGGGCAGGGTTCTTCACAAATTCATGGGAGGGGTTCATGTGTTGAAATCGATCAAGGTATGGCCGCGAATTGCGGCGGCAATCATGGCGCTCAGCCTGGTGCTGGCGGGCTGCTCGTCCGACAAGGGAGGAACGACTCCGGCAGCGGAAGGCGGCGGAGGGGGCGAAAGCGCAAGCACGCCTTCGTATGAGGTAACGCTTTATTACCCGGGAACGCCGCAGAAGGACGTGGCGTTGGTGGAAGCGGAAATCAACAAAAAAATGGAGCCCAAAATCGGCGCGACGCTCAAAATCAATGCGATCGATTGGGGACAATGGGACAACAAGCTTAATCTGATGATTTCTTCCGGAGAAAAGTCGGACATCATCTTCACCGCGGCGTGGCAGAACTACACCGTAAACGTGGCCAAGGGAGCATTCCTGCCTTTGAATGATCTGCTCGATCAATACGGCCAGGACATCAAGAAAAACCTGGACCCGGCCTTCCTGGAAGGTTCCCAGGTGGATGGCGTGAATTACGGCGTTCCGACCAACAAGGAGCTGGCGGCGACCCGCGGAGTGCTTGTGCGCAAAGATCTCGCCGACAAGTACAACATGGACCTTTCGGCGGTGAAAACGTGGGCAGACCTGGAACCGCTGCTCAAAACGATCAAGGACAATGAACCTGGCGTCACGCCGTTCTACATGTCCAACACCAACGGCAACGGGTTGCTGGAGAATCTGGACTGGGATTATCTCGGCGATGCTTCCGTGCCTGGAGTCATCTCCAAAACGGCCGGAACGACGACCGTGCTGAACGAAGTGGAAACGCCTGAATTCAAGGAAGCCGCGGCGCTCGCCCGCAAATGGTATCAGGCAGGGTACATCAACAGCGATGCGGCGACGTCCAACGTATTCCCGAAAGACCAGGCCAAAGCTGGCAAAGCATTCATGTGGACGGACGGCATGAAGCCCGGCAAGGACAAGGAAGAGGAAGGATACGTCGGATATCCCCTGACTCAGATCGAAATGACGCAGCCGACCATTACGACAGGCGATGCATCCGGCGCGATGCTGGCGATTTCCCGATCGTCCGAACAGCCTGAAAAAGCGATGCAGGTCATCAACCTGCTGCACTCCGACAAAGAAATCAACAACTTGCTGAACTTCGGCATCGAAGGCAAACATTACGTGAAAAAAGAAGGTGAAGACAACATCATCACCCTGCCTCCAGGCGTGGATGCCAACAGCCGTACCTATAATCCAGGTGCCCAATGGCAGCTCGGGAATCAATTCCTGAACTACCTGTGGGATAACGAAGACCCGCAGAAATGGGAGAAATTCAAGGAATTCAATGCCAAAGGCGTCAAATCGCCTGCGCTTGGATTCACGTTTAACAGCCAATCGGTCAAAAACGAAATCGCGGCGGTCAACAACGTGAACAAACAGTTCAAACCGGGCATGACATCCGGCGCAGTCGATCCGGACGAGATGATCCCGAAATATTTGGAAAAGCTGAAAGCGGCAGGCATCGACAAAATCATTGCTGCCAAACAGGAACAGCTGGATGCATTCCTTTCCAAAAAATAGACCGTGAATTACAGGCAGCAATTTCAACGTTAGCCATAAATTCGGCCAGCCAAGGCGTCCCGACATGTTGTCGGGGCGTCTTTGTGTGCAGGACCGGCTTCCCTGCATGCGTGGCTTGTTTCTTGTGCAAGGCTTTTCTCTTTTTTTGCTGAATTCAGTTGGATTATAAATCATTTACAGGAAAAATATGATATAATAGGGCGGATCATTAGGGGGTGTTCCGGTGTCGAGGGCAAGGCTGGTCTGTTCCGCAATATTGTTGATGTTTGCGATTATGTTTACGTTCAAGCATCATCTGGGTTATTCCGTGGGGGATACGATATTGTCGCATTTAGGGGTGTCCCCGTATACCAAGTCCTATATCAGCGGCGTGCACGTTACGTTTTTTGTCGGCATAGGGCTGATATGGTGCGGATATTATGTTGTGCGCAGAGAGTTGATGCAGGCCTACCCTCGTTTGGCAAAGAAACTATGGCTGGTCGTCCTTCTTGTTATTGTTAGCTACCCCTACGTCAGCGACAAAATGATGTATTTGACCAAATGGGGCGCAACCGGCATGGATGGTGTGTATTTCGTTCGGGACGAGAGTTCCTGCATCTACAACGTTCAAGAGAGCGGCGTGACCGGAGCGGCGTGCACGATTACGCTTAAAAACTATGGCAGACATGATGTAAGCGTGGCGCTCAAGCCGGATCTGGCTCGTACGTATGGAAATCAGGATGACCCGTTGTTTAATACGTTAAACTCGGTGGAGCTTAGCCCGGTGCATCTGGATCTAAAGGCACATGCCGCATTTAGCGGCAGATTAGTGTTCAAGGGGCAAGCCAAGGCGCCTTTTCAAGTGGGTGGGCGGCTGACGGATATCGTGTTCGACGTCACGGCCGACGGAAAAGATATTGTATTGGAAGAACCTTGATTAAAGTGTATTTCTAAAAACAGCAATGGATTTATTGGTTCTATACATAGAAGAAACAAACCTAGAAATGATGTTTATTACTCTGGTTATCTTGAGAAGAGCTGGCTGCGGCCGGCTCTTTTTATCGTACGACCGGAAGTTGTATTAAGTGCAGAAATATTGGTTTTGTCGCCTTTAACCGCTTATTGACAACGCTTACCCTATATAGAGACCGCTGCCATGGAAAGGAATAAAGGGGCATGGGTCCTTCAAGTAGGCCGAAAAAAGGAATTGTAATTGGCTTTGGCATCGCTAAAATAGAATACACTGACAAATTAAGCTAAGGTGAGATGAGAAAATGTCGTACCGGACGAACTTGTTTTCCAAAATGATGATACTGATCTTGATCATGCTGATTCCGGTCGTGCTGCTATATGGGTATTCCAACCATAAAACGACTGCCGTGCTTCGCGCCGAATTGAACCGTTCCAACAGCACCCAGCTCGAATTTTTTCAAAATCAGGTCAATACGCATTTCGAGCTGCTGTCCTCGTGGCCCAACCTGCTGATTCACGATCCGGATATCTCGAGCTTTCGCCGGATTTACGTCGACAGTGAATACTTTGACCTGGACATGATCAATTTGGTCAAACGCATTCAAAAAAAGCTCAGCATCCAAGAGAGCTCGTCCAACTGGACGACCAAACTGTATCTATACTCCCCTTCACTGGGCAGGGTGGTGTCGGAACGGGATGCCCGTTCCTATGATCCGAAATCGCTTCAGGGCAACATTGCGACAGGTTGGAACGTGCGAAAAGTCGAGGAGGGCGAAGACACCAAATTTGTGTTCAGTTGGATTACGTCTTCGCCGTATTGGATCAACGACCCGGCTCAAAATGCCGAAACGCTGATCAAGCTTGAGTTCAACAGCGACAATATCCGGGATATGCTGGACAAGTTCAAAGGAGATGGACGCCACGATCCCTTTTATTATCGCGAAGACATGGGCGTCGTATATAACCGGACGTCGGATCGCGAGTTGACGGGTGAACTGATCCGGGAGCTATCTTTCGACAAGCTCAAAAACGTGGACAGCCGGACCGTCGTCATCGATGGCGAGCCCTATATGGTAAATACGGTGAAATCCCGAACGACCGGATTTTATCTGGTGGATTACATGCCGCTGTCGGATATTTTAAAACCGATCCATCAATCGAACACGCTGTTCTATGGCTCGATGATCTTTTTGTTGATCACCGGCGCCCTCGTCGCCTATTTGCTGTACGTACAGGTACAGATGCCGGTCAAACAGCTGATCCGCGGTTTCCAGCGACTGAAGCAGGAGGATTATTCCGTACGGATCAAACCCAAGGGCAAAAACGAGTTCAGCTTTCTGTCCGAACGGTTCAATTCCATGGTGGAAAAAATACAGCAGCTGTTCGAGCATGTCTATCTCGAGCAGATCCATGTGCGGGAAGCGCGCTTGAAACAGCTGCAATCGCAGATCAATCCGCACTTTTTTTATAATTGCTTCTCGTTCATCACTAGCATGGCGAAGCTGAAGCGCGTGGATGCCGTCGTGGCTATGTCCCACAACCTGTCGAGATATTATCGGTATACGACCCGGCAGGAACGCGATCTGGTCCCTCTCAGGGAAGAGATCGAATTTGTGACGTGTTATCTGGAAATTCAACAAATGCGCATGGAGCGAATCCGCTATACGGTAGAATTGCCGGATCGTTTGCTCGGGCAGGACGTGCCCCCGCTGATCGTGCAGCCGCTCGTCGAGAACGCGGTGATTCACGGCATCGAAACAGACGCTGAAGCCGGCCAAATCCGGGTTTCCGGCGAGATCCGGAACGGACTGATGGTGTTGGCTGTGGAGGATGACGGGCAGGGCATGGATGAGCTTGCTCGCGCAGAGCTGCAGCATAAACTGACGGGCGCAATGGATCAGGAGATGGGCTGCGGTCTTTGGAACGTGAACCAGCGCCTGCAGCTCAAGTACGGCGACCGGGCTGGCATGAGCATTGCGGAATCGCCGCTTGGCGGACTGAAAGTGACCTTATTCTGGCCTGCTTCCGATGGCGAGTTATTCGACGAAATGGAGAGGCAGCATGGACAAGCGGAGTTAGACGAGTAACGATGAAATCAAACATGACGATACAGACAGGGAGTGACGAAGGTGATCGACATTTTGCTGGTGGATGATGAAACGTATGTGACGGAAAGTCTGGAAATGACCATTCCGTGGGGAGAGCTTGGCGTAACGACCGTGCTGCGCGCGGCTTCGGGAAACGAAGCGCTGCGGATTCTGGAAGAAAACGCAGTGGACGTCGTGGTCACCGACATCCGCATGCCTGGCATGACGGGGCTGGAACTGATCGCCGAGATCGGCAGCCGCTGGCCGCACATTCGCTGCATTTTGCTTACAGGACATAGTGATTTCGAATATGCAAAGAGGGCCATTCAGCTGCAGGCTGCAGACTACATCCTCAAGCCGGTGAACGACGACGAGTTCATGTCTTCCGTTACGGCTGCCATTACGGCGCTGCGCGGGGAATGGGATGAATTCGACAAATACCACAGACTGCTCTACAGCCGGAAGTCGGACTACAAAATTTTGCGGGAAAATTTGATGCACGATCTGCTGTTGGGGCGCGAAATGACAACCAAGGCGCTTGGCGAACAGTTGTCCGAATACGAAATTCCGCTTCAGCCGGACAAGCCGTCGGTCATGATGCTGATCCGTCTGACGGGACGGTTCGCGGCCATGGATCAGCAATCGCTCGACCTGATGGATTTTGCCGTCGGCAATATCGCCGAGGAAGTGTTCGGGCAGCAATTCAACGTATGGTTCGCACGGGGACCGCACGACTGCCTCGTCATGCTGATACAGGACCCGGAAGGAACGGAAGGACCGTTGGAAGCGTCCGAATTAAAGACATGGGCCGCAAAGTTCCGCGAACATGTCATCCGTTATTTGCAGGGAGATCTGTTCCTTGTCGCCACCTCGCCTTTTCCATTCGGCGAATTGCCGGTCGTTTACCGCAAAAGCCTAGGTTCATTGGTACTGTCCGGCCCGGATCAGGATACCATCGTTTTGCTGGAAAAAGACATGGACAAGCGGCCGGAGAACGATGCGGCGCAAGTGTTGGAGGAATTGTACAAACCGCCGATGCTGCCCCAATTGTTGGAAACGAAGCAATGGGATGAGGCCGCCCGCAAACTGAACGCGGTTTTTGATGCCGCTGAACGGGTTCGGCTCGCAAGGGAGCACGTTTACGAGATGTATTTGTCGGTCACGAACGCTTTTATGTACATTGCGCATAAACAAGGCCATTTGGTGCATGAAATCGATCATGCGGGCTTTGATCTTCTGCTTGCGCATCAACTGATCCAATCGCCGGAGCGATTGCGCCGCTGGGCGATGGAAATGCTGGCCAAGCTGCAGGAGGAACTGTCCGACCAGGATGGCACGCAGAGCCGCAGGCATGTGATCAAACAAGTGCAGGAATTGGTGGCAAGGGATGCGGGACAAGAGCTGTCCGTCAAGATGATCGCCGACAAGGTCTACTTGCATCCCGTCTATCTGTCCAAAATCTACAAGGCGGAGACCGGTGAAGGCTTGGGCGACTACATGATCCGGATGCGAATGGAGCGCGCGCTGTATTTGCTCAAACACACAAACAAAAAAATATACGAGATCACCAGCGAGCTGGGGTATCAAAATCCCCAATATTTCAGCAAAATGTTCAAAAAACATTACGGTATGACCCCCAACGAATTCAGGGACCAGGCATAAATGTCATCTTTCATTCGTCATATAGGTTGCATAAGGTGCAGAAATCTTGTTTTCGTGACATAGGCTGAAAGCCTTGGCACACCTATAATGAAAGGGTAACCAAAATGATCGAAGGGGGAACAACAATGAGAGCGAATTCTACGAAAAAGAGATGGCTGTCGCTTCTCGCCACAACAACCTGTCTGGCCGTCGTTCTGGCCGGATGCGGAGGGGGCAATGGCAGCAGTGATAGCGCAAGCTCAAGCTCGTCTGCCACCCAAAATGAATACAAAGAAAAATATGATCCGGAAGTGACCATTTCCACGGTATGGGGGATCGATCCGGAGCTGAAATTCAAAAACGGGGAATCCATTGAAAATAGCGTAGCTACCAAATGGGCCAAGGAAAAATTCGGGATCAACATCAATTCGCTGTGGTCCGTGACCGACACCAACGGTGCGTTTGCAACCAAGCTGCGGCTCGCGATGTCCTCCGGCCAAGAGATGCCGGATGTCGTTACCGTCGGGGATAACCTGCTTGCCCAGGATTTGATCGATTCCGGCATGTATCAAGAAGTGGGTCCGTTGTTCGACAAATACGCATCCGATACATGGAAAAAAGCGATGGAACAGGATCCCAACGTATGGAACCAATACATGCGCGACGGCAAACGCATGGGGATCCCGGTCCTCGATTATGCGTACAACAACGACTACCTGCTCTGGATTCGCCAGGACTGGCTCGACAAGTTGAACATGGAAGCTCCAAAAACGATTGACGAATTAGAGACTGTTATGGAAGCGTTTAAAAACAAAAATCCGGACGGCCTTGCACCGGATAAAGTGACGCCGCTCAGCATCGGATTCAAAACATCCATGAACACCTGGATGGGGGATCCTTCCTGGATCTTCGGTGCATACGGCACGCTGCCGTTCCAGTGGAATGAAAGCGCAGACGGCAAGCTCGAATACGGGTCCATCCACCCGGGCATGAAAGAAGGTTTGGTCAAACTGAGCGAATGGCTGAAAAAAGGCTACATTCCTCAGGAAGCGGCGCTGTGGGACGAAAATAAAACCGCAGAGCCTGCGGTTGCCGGCACGGCGGGGATTATTCCAGGTCCGTACTGGATGAGCGGATGGCCATTGAAAGACACAGTTAAAAACGCTCCGGGCGCGGTATGGAAACCGATTCAGATTCCGACAGGCCCGGATGGCAAAGCGATGCGTCATGGCACGCCGTTCGTCAATGGCGTCATCCTGATCAAAAAAGACATGGAGCATCCGGAAGCGTTCTTTACCTATGAGAATTACCTGTTCGACAACTACGCCAACCCTGAACCGGGCAGCCCTTACGATAACGGCTTGTTCGAAGGGTATGATTATCAGCTGGACGCCAACGGCAAACAATTGCCGATCGAAGAAATCGACGGCGGTTATGTCAATGTCGTTCGCTATCTGCTCGTTCGCGACGGCGCACGCATTCCCGATGCACAGATGAAAGCACTGCTTAACCTTGCGGACGGCAAAGAGCCGGAAACGAAGCTGGAGAAGGACGTTGCCGTCAACTACGGCAGCGAAACGCCTGCGGCAGCCAAAGTGCTGCTTTCCCAAGAAGACATTTCGTACAAAAACATGTTTACCGGTCCTACGACCCAAACGATGAAGTCGAAACTGGATTACCTGAACAAAATCGAGAATCAGGCATTCAACGAAATCATCTATGGAAAAAGTCCGGCCGATGCCTTCGACACGTTCGTGCAAACGTGGAAATCGGGCGGCGGCGACCAGATCACCCAAGAGGTCAACGATTGGTATGCTAGCGTGAAAAAATAAGCTTTGCAGCGCGCGGAACTCGGCTTCCGCGCGCTTTTTTTTGCGCATGCTTCCGAGGGCGGAAACGACTTGGAACGCGGATAAAGGCGGGTTTTTCCCCTTTTTGTGCCGATGCCCGAAAGTGGTTGCTTTTGTGCCATTTATATTGCTTTTATGTGCTGTTTGAGCGTCCGGACAGGTTGATATAATCGCACTATAAGCCACCCGGAAACAGCTTGGGTAGGAAGAACTACAGGGGGAGCACTCATGAGAACATTGAAACGAACTTGGCCATTTCACGTAATGCTGCTGCCGGCCGTCATCTTTCTGATCATTTTCAGTTATGTGCCGATGGGCGGCATCGTGATGGCTTTCCAAAATTACAAACCTTGGTTGGGCATCGGCGGGTCAGAGTGGGTAGGACTCGACAATTTCCGCTTTTTATTCGAACGCGAGGATAGCCTTCAGGTCATCTGGAATACGCTGATTATCGCGGTGCTGAAACTGATCTTTAACCTGGCGGTGCCGTTTGTGTTCGCCATTCTGCTGAACGAGGTGCGCAAGATCGCCATACAGCGGTCCATCCAGACGTTGGTGTATTTGCCCCATTTTCTGTCATGGGTCATCCTGGGCGGCATCCTGATCGACCTCCTGTCCAACGAGGGCTTAGTGAATCGGGTGCTCGGCACATTTGGATTGGGTCCTTACTTTTTCCTCGGCGATAATAATTGGTTCCGGTTTACGGTCATCCTGACCGACGTATGGAAAGAATTCGGGTACAACACGATCGTGTTTCTGGCAGCACTCGCAGGCATCAATCCGGCCTTGTACGAAGCGGCTGAAATCGACGGGGCGGGACGCTGGAAACAAACGCTCCATATTACGGTTCCTTCGCTCGTGCCGATGCTGATGGTCGTGGGAACGCTGGCGCTCGGAAACGTGCTTAACGCAGGCTTCGACCAAATCTTCAACCTGTACAACCCGCTGGTCTACCAAACAGGCGACATCATCGATACGTTCGTGTACCGCTCCGCGATGGTGAACGGCGAGATGGGCTTTGCGACCGCGATCGGATTGTTCAAATCGGTCATCAGCATGATCCTGATCCTCGTATCCTACGGCTTGGCCAAAAAATACGCCGGATACCGCATATTCTAATCGAATCGAACAGAGAAAGAAGGGACTACGATGTATCATAAATCAACGCCGTACCGCGTGTTCAGCATAGTCAATACTTGCTTCCTGATCCTGCTCGCCATCATGTGCATCATTCCGCTCATCCACGTGCTGGCCGTATCGTTCAGCACGAAGGCGGCAGCGGATGCGAACCTGGTAAGCCTCTGGCCGGTCGGATTCTCGCTGGAAGCGTACAAAAAAACGATGAACAATCCGATTTTCCTCAACTCGCTCTGGATTTCGCTGCTCCGCACGGTGGTAGGCACGGGGATCACGCTCCTCATTACCTTTTTGGCAGCTTATCCCCTGTCGAAGGAAAATAGTGAATTTAAAGGAAGAACGATCTATTCATGGCTGTTTGTTTTCAGTATGATTTTCAATGGAGGACTGGTACCGTTCTACATGGTCATCCAGAAGATCGGCCTGATGAACTCCTTCTGGGTTCTGGTACTTCCCGGCGCCGTTAACACGTTCCTCGTCATCCTGATGCTGAACTTTTTCCGGGGCATCCCGAAAGAGCTGGAAGAAGCGGCACTGATCGATGGCGCGAATCATTTCCGGACGCTGTTCAGCATCTTCCTGCCAATCTCCATGCCGTCCATTGCGACGATTGCGCTGTTCAGCATGGTATTCCACTGGAATTCCTGGTTCGACGGATTGCTCTACCTGAACAACGCCAAAGATTATCCGCTCGCGACCTTCCTGCAGACGGTGATCATCGGACGGGACATGAGCACGATGAGCATGGATCCGAAGGAGATGGATGCGATCTCGCAAACGACCGTGCGCGCAGCGCAAATTTTCATCGGAAGCGCGCCGATCCTGATCGTGTATCCGTTCCTGCAGCGTTTCTTTGTTAAAGGCATGACCCTGGGCTCAGTGAAAGGCTGAGCCCGGTATTTCCGAAAATGCGATGGAGGTTGATGAAGTGAGTAACCACAAGGAACAGCCGTTCATTCTTGGCATGGACGTGTCTTTCATGGACGAAATCGAACAGCACGGCGGCAGTTACAGCGACGTGGACGGCAAAGAACAGGATCTGCTGTCCATCCTGAAATTGAATGACGCCAATGCAATCCGTTTGCGGATCTGGAATGATCCTGTCGGCGGTTATTGCAACCTGGAACGCACGGTGGAGATCGCAAAGCGCATCAAGGCGCACGGCCTGCATTTCCTGCTGGATTTCCACTATTCGGATCGCTGGGCGGACCCGGCCAACCAATGGAAGCCGAAGGCATGGGAAAGCTTGTCCTATGAGGAGCTGCAGCGGGCAGTATGCACGTACACGGCCGATGTGCTGAACACGCTGAAGGATAATGGCGCCCTGCCGGACATGGTGCAGGTCGGCAACGAGATCACGCCCGGCATGCTCTGGAACGAAGGCCGTGTTGGCGGAGAAGAGAACGATACCGATGAGCAATGGGAGCGGTTTGCCGGTCTTGTGAAGTACGGCATCGCGGCAGTGAAGTCGGTGGACGCGAACATTCAGGTCATGATTCATATCGACCGCGGGGGAGACAATGCCGAGAGCGTGAAGTTTTATGACCGTTTCGAGCAGCTTGGCGTGGAATTCGACGTCATCGGCCTCTCGTTCTATCCATGGTGGCACGGCACGCTGGAGGCATTGCGCGATAACCTGCACGACCTGGCCGCGCGTTACGGCAAACCGATTAACGTGGTTGAAACCGCTTATCCTTGGACGCTGGAGCAGCCGGAAGGGCACGAATGGATCTTCAATCAGGAAGAGATGCTGCTGCCAGGATATCCCGCAACGGTGGAAGGACAGCGCAAATACTTGCAGGACTTCCTGCAAATCATCCGCGACGTGCCGGGCGGGCTGGGAGCCGGATTCTATTATTGGGAGCCAGCCTGGATTCCGAGCAAACCGGATTGGTCCGTGGGACATCCGAACAATTGGGGCAACCTGACGATGTTTGATTTCAAAGGACGCAAGCTGGAATCGTTCTCGGCGTTATCGACCGTACGCGAACAGCCAGCGACGTAATCGTGGGCAACATCAAGAAACGCGAAAAGGAGAGTTGTACTCATGACATATAAATATTCACCCGCAAGTTCCAAAGTGCCGCATATGCTGCATGGTGCCGATTATAATCCAGAGCAGTGGCTTCGTTATCCCGAGGTGCTTGAAGAAGACATCCGTCTGATGAAGCTGGCCAAATGCAACGTCATGTCCATCGGTATCTTCTCATGGGTTTCCCTTGAGCCGGAGGAAGGGGTTTATACGTTTGAATGGCTGGACCGTATTTTGGATGCGTTTGCAGCGGAAGGCATTTATGCCTTTTTGGCTACGCCGAGCGGAGCGAGACCGGCCTGGATGTCGGCGAAATATCCTGAAGTGCTGCGGGTAGGGGCTAACCGCGTGCGCAATTTGCACGGTTTCCGGCATAACCACTGTTATACTTCCCCGGTATACCGGGAAAAAGTGAACCAAATGAATACCAGGCTGGCTGAGCGGTATGCCGATCATCCGGCTGTCATTGGATGGCATATTTCCAACGAGTACGGCGGGGACTGCCACTGCGATCATTGTCAGGAAGCATTCCGCGGCTGGGTGCAAAAGAAATACGGCACGCTGGACGAATTGAATCACGCCTGGTGGACGACATTTTGGAGCCACACGATCACGGATTGGAGCCAGGTTGAATCCCCTGCGCCGCACGGGGAAACCCAAGTGCATGCGATGAATCTGGATTGGCGCCGCTTCGTGACGGATCAAACCGCCGATTTCATCGTGCATGAGACCAAGCCGCTCAAAGCGAAAAATCCGAACCTGCCGGTAACGACCAACCTGATGGAGTTCTATGAAGGGCTTAACTATTGGAAGTTTGCCGACATTCTTGATGTCCTGTCCTGGGACAGCTACCCGACGTGGCATGATGCCGACGATGATGCCAAGCAGGCCGCGCGCATCGGCATGATGCATGATATCGTGCGTTCCATCAAGGGAGGGCAGCCATTCCTGCTCATGGAGAGCACCCCGAGTTCCACCAACTGGCAGGATGTCAGCAAACTGAAACGCCCCGGCATGCATCTTCTATCCTCCTTGCAGGCGGTAGCGCACGGTTCGGACAGCGTGCAGTACTTCCAGTGGAGAAAAAGCCGCGGCTCCAGCGAGAAGCTGCATGGCGCGGTCGTGGATCATGCCGGGCATGAGCATACCCGCGTGTTCAAGGATGTCTCGGATGTGGGCACCGTGCTGGAAGGCATGGATGCCATCGTCGGAACGTCCGTGCCGGCAGAAGTTGCCATCATTTTCGATTGGGAGAATCGTTGGGCCGTCAAAGATTCCCAAGGTCCGCGCAACATTGGCGTGAAGTACGAGGAAACGGTGCAGAGCCACTATGAAGCGTTTTGGAAAAAAGGCGTGGCGGTCGACGTGATCGACATGAATGCCGACCTGTCCAAGTACAAGCTGTTGATCGCGCCAATGCTGTACCTGATGCGGGAAGGCGTAGGAGAGCGAATCGAACGGTTCGTGGAGAACGGAGGCACGTTCGTGGCCACGTATTGGTCCGGCATCGTCAACGAGAACGATCTTTGCTTCCTGGGTGGATTCCCGGGCCCGCTTCGCAAAACGCTCGGCATCTGGTCGGAGGAAATCGACGGCTTGCACGATCGCGACCGGAACGGGATGACCCCGCTGGAAGGAAACGAACTGGGGCTGGACGCATCGTACGATGCGGTGGAATTGTGCGACCTTATTCACCTCGAAGGTGCGGAGGCGCTCGGAACATATCGCTCGGATTTCTACGCGGGCAGACCGGCATTGACGGTCAACCGTCTGGGCTCCGGCAAGGCGTATTACATCGCGGCCCGTTTCACGGAACCGTTCCATGACGATTTCTACGGCAGGCTCATCCGTGACCTGAACATCGAGAAGGCATTGGATACCGAGCTTCCGGCCGGAGTAACGGCCCATGTGAGAACCGACGGCACGGCAGACTACGTCTTTGTACAGAATTACACGCCTGACAGCAAACAGGTCGGGTTGGGCAGCCTGTCTTATACCGACTTGTTGACCGATGAACCGGTGGAATCCAATCTGGAATTGAAACCATACGACATTTGCGTTTTGCGCAGAGCCGCGGAGCGTGTCTAAGCACGCTTCTCCCGGCAGCCCTGCATGTCCTTCACCGGATGTGCAGGGTTTTTGCATGTTCTCTGTTACATGGACCACTTTTTCGGGAAGGATAAAGGAAAAGGGCGGCTATGCATCGAAATGAAAACGGGTAGCAATATAACTCAAGACATTCGGTCTGGGAGGAATAGACATGAATCAGAGAAATCTGGACGGCAACAGCATGATTATTCGGCTGGAAATGACAACAAAGGACATCAAGTTTGGCGAAGTGGCTTCGGCCATCTCGGAATCTGGGGGCGACATCATTGCCATTGACGTCATTTCGACCAATCAGGATGTCACCGTACGCGATCTTACGGTTGCGGTGACGGACGCTCAGGATAACCAAAAAATCATTGAAGGGGTACGCCAGCTCAAGGGCGTCTCCATCATTAACGTATCGGATCGCACGTTCCTGCTGCATCTGGGCGGCAAGATTGAAGTCACGCCAAAAACGCCGATTCATAACCGGGAGGATCTGTCGAGGGTGTATACGCCTGACGTGGCGCGTGTATGTACCGCGATTTCCGAAGAGCCCGGCAAGGCTTTTTCGCTAACCATCAAAAGAAATACGGTTGCCGTAGTTTCCGACGGCAGCGCCGTACTGGGACTGGGCAATATCGGGCCAAAGGCCGCCATGCCGGTCATGGAAGGCAAAGCGATGCTGTTCAAACAGTTTGCTGGAGTGGACGCGTTCCCGATCTGTCTGGATACCCAGGATACCGAAGAGATCATTCGTACTGTGAAAGCGATATCACCCGCGTTCGGCGGCATTAATCTCGAGGATATCTCCTCGCCGCGCTGTTTTGAAATCGAGCGCCGTTTGAACGAGGAGCTGGACATTCCGGTATTCCACGATGACCAGCATGGCACGGCAGTGGTGTTATACGCAGGTTTGATCAATGCCTTGAAGCTGGTCGGCAAATCGATCGAGGACGTGAAAATCGTCGTATGCGGCATCGGTGCGGCCGGCGTGGCATGCAGCAATATCCTGCTCTCGGCGGGAGCGACCAGGCTGATCGGCGTGGACCGCGAAGGAGCCCTGGTGCGCACGCAAACTTACGAAAGCGATGTTTGGAACGATTATGCCGCCAGGACGAATCCCGAACTGGTGACAGGGTCTCTGCAAGAGGCGATTCGCGGAGCCGACGTGTTTATCGGTTTGTCCCGAGGCAACCTGCTGACGCGGGAGGACGTGCAGACGATGGCCACAGACCCGATCGTGTTTGCCATGGCCAATCCCGTGCCGGAAGTCATGCCTGCGCTGGTCGAGGATATTGTGGCGGTTATGGCGACGGGGCGCTCCGATTATCCGAACCAGATCAACAACGTGCTTTGCTTCCCGGGCATGTTCCGGGCGGTGTTGGATTGCCGTGCGTCGGAAATCAACGAAGAGATGAAGCTCGCCGCGGCCCAGGCGATCGCCTCATCCATTTCGGATGAAGAGCGGAACCGTTACTACATCATTCCAAGCGTATTCAACGACAAAGTGGTGAAATCCATCCGCCGCCGGGTCGTGGAAGCGGCCGTAAATACGGGCGTGGCCCGGCGCGTACCGCGTGAACAGGCCCGCGAAGACAAGGAGCGGGAATGATGGACGAGGCATCGAGGAACCTTCCGGTCCCGGGCTTGGAGTCCTCTGCGAATGGAGAGAAGGACGAAACATCGGCAAGGGAAGCCGTGCTTCAAGCCGCTCGAACCTTCGTCCAAGGCGATACAGCAGGCAATGCCGACGGCCATGATTGGCCGCATGTAGAGCGGGTAACGGCGCTTGCGGTCGAACTTGCGCACCGCGAAGGAGCGGATCCGTACATTTGCGAGCTGGCCGCCCTGCTCCATGACGTGCCTGACGAAAAGTTGAACGAGAGCCTGGAGGCAGGCATGGCGAAACTGAATGCCTGGCTGGACCTGCAGCCGCTCGAACCGGGCGTAAAGGAAGCGGTGCTGAGCATCATCCGCACGATTTCCTTCGCTGGGGGCGATCGTGTTCCGGTCAGCTCGCTGGAAGCACAGGTCGTCCAGGACGCCGATCGGCTTGATGCTCTCGGCGCGATCGGCATTGCCCGCACGTTTGCATTTGCGGGTGCCCGCGGCCGCGAAATGTATGATCCTTCCCTGCCGCCGCGGGAGAGCATGACGCGGGAGGAATATCGGAACGGGCGCAGCACCACGATCAATCATTTTTACGAAAAACTGTTCAAGCTGAAGGATCGAATGAATACGGCGGTCGGCAAAGAACTGGCACAGCAGCGCCATGACTTCATGGTTCAGTTCGTGGAACGGTTCAAGCAGGAATGGGAGGGCATCGTTCCCTAGTCCTCACCGGAAAACGGGGGGAGATGGCCTGACATGAGACAATCCTCGGTGCTTGCGACGAGCAGGCGGCGGGGATTGTTTGCGTTGCAAGATCAGGAATGGCATCTCTGTGCCTTCCATGATAAAATAAATCTTTCTCTTGAACTTGTCAGGCAAAAAAAGAAATATGGGGTAATAATGATAATGATCATCCAACGAACACAACCGGAACCTGGAAAAGGAGGGGCTTAGATGTCTTTTGGTGCGCGCGTGCTCAAAACGGGTATCGCGGTGACGCTGGCCTTGTACCTGAGCAGCTTATTCCTGAACCCGCAATCCCCGGTTCCCGCCGCGATCGCGGCCATCTTTGCCATGCAGCCGTCCATCTACAGATCGTGGAAATACTTCCTGGACCAGCTGCAAACGACGACGCTCGGAGCCATCGTTGCTCTGATTGGCGGCATGGTGTTATCCAATGAACCGATCGCGGTCGGTCTGATCATCGTGCTGGTCATCATGATCTGTTTGAAATTGAACATGGGAGAAACGGTGGGGCTCACGCTGGTCACCGTCGTTTCCATTATGGAGGCTTCGGGAGACTGGCACTTTGCGCTTAATCGGTTCCTGTTGACACTGGTGGGCATCATTTCGGCTTTTTTGATTAACATTATGGTTTTTCCGCCCAAGCCCAAGGTGCAGTTTGTGAAACAGATCCAAAGCGTATTCAACAACATGTCTCTTCTCCTGCGGACATCCATTTCCGATGAGATCAAGGAAGCGGTTTTTCGCGATCAGAAGAACGAATTAGGGGCAGCCATCAAGTCGCTATCCGACAAATACAATCTGTTCGAGGAAGAGCAGAAGAAGATGAAACGACCGAAATTCAGCGAAACCCGCCAAATGGTCGTTTATAAACAGATGCTGCTTAGTCTGCAAAAGGGATACGACGTCCTGGATTCGGTCGAGCGCCATTACTTTCAAGCACAGCGCACGCCGGAAATGGACCAGTTCTTCGATAACCATTTGGAACGCGTTATCAAGTTTCACGAGCATGCGCTGCTTAAGTTTGAGGACAAGCTGAAGCCCAACGACGAAGAAGCAGCCCAATTCAATGAGGACAACGACCGTTTCATGGAGCAGGCGATTTCCCGTTTCGACGTGAAACAGGAAGGCATGCTGAGACTGTCCATCGCTGCGGCTGCAATCTACGATTACGGCTACCAGCTTGAACGGCTCAACCGGCTTGCGGAGCATGTACACAGTGCAGCCGACGACAAGGAGTCTCATGACCATTTGCTGAATTGGCTGAGATGGCCGTAGTGGATTGCACCAAGGAACAAACAACCTGGCCCAGCAGCGGTGCCCAGGTTGTTTTTGCAAATCAACCGAAGAGAGGGAAGTATGATTATGCATGAACTTAACAGCGAATTGGCGGAGTGGCTGAACGGGCGGAATTTGGAAGGCAAACAGCACGAAGCAATGCAATTGCTGACCGTATCCCCGGAAGGCTGGGCACACCAGGCGATGGTCAGCGTCGGCGAAGTCGTGGCATTGGGCCCGGACCGGATCAGATTGGCCTTATGGCCAGGCACGCAGACCAGCCAAAACATGCATCATACGGGAAAGGCGGGCCTGGTGTTGGTATTGAACGGAGAATTGATACATATAAAGCTTGAGGTTGAGCCGCTTCCCCGGCTGAAGAATGCCCGCCATCCGCGAGACCGATTCGAAGCAAAGATAACGCAAGTCAAAGTGGATAAGGCTCCCTATGCGGAGATTACGTCCGGTATCACGTTTGAATTAAAGAACGTGGACGAAGGAGTTTCGCGCTGGAAAGAAACCGTTGAAGAGCTTCGGCAGTAGAATGCAGGAAACGCAGCAGGCTATATTTCAATTCGATGCGGATTATAATAGGAAGGCGTGGTCGGAGCAGAAACGGGAGGTTGAGGCTTTGTGGCGATCATCAACGAGAACGAAAGCAAAAATAACGTCTCCGCTTGCAACGGGACGTTGTGGCTGGTACAATAAAAAAACGACGCATGAATTAGAATTAATTCACAAAATACCAAAATAATTACTTTATTAATTTGACTATAACATGGCATTTTCAGATTGTCAAATTGCCATATTGGGGGATAAAGGGGCGTATGGACAAATGAGTGCAGATCGGCAGTGGCTTGAGGAGCAGCAGCGCGTAGACAGCGTGACGAAGCAGATCGAACGGAAAATTGCGGCGCTTGAACAGGAGGTAAGCACCTTCCGGGAAGAAGTCGTTGAGATGAGAAAGGATTTCTGGGACGAGGTTACGATGAACTTCAGCGAGGCGGACGATGTCGGGGAAACGTCGACGAGCATGCGGCAGCAATCGCAGGTCCTCTCCGACCGGGAGCGGAGCCACCTGAACACGGCAGCTTCCCTCAGCAAAATGAAACGGCTGCATTACTCCCCGTATTTCGGCCGCATCGATTTTACGGAGACCGGTTATTCGGATACAGAAAAGGTTTACCTCGGGATCGCCTCCATGTTGGATGAGAAAGAGGAGAACTTCATCATCTACGACTGGCGCGCGCCGATTTCCAATCTGTATTACGATGGCGCTCCAGGACCGGCCGCATACCACACGCCGGGCGGAGAGATTCGCGGCACTATTGAAATGAAGCGGCAGTTCGTCATTCGGGACGGGCGCATTCGTTTTATGTTTGACACGGGAGTCACGATCGGTGATGAACTGCTGCAGGCCGTGCTGAGTCGAACGTCCGATGCGCAGATGAAAAGCATCGTGGCCACGATTCAACGGGAGCAGAACCGGATCATCCGCAATGACCGGGCTCGCATGTTAATCGTGCAGGGAGCGGCAGGCAGCGGCAAAACGTCGGCCGCCCTGCAGCGGGTAGCCTATTTGCTGTACAAATACCGGGAGCATTTGCGGGCAGACCAGATGGTTCTTTTTTCGCCGAATCCGATGTTCAACAGCTATGTGTCGACGGTACTGCCCGAGCTTGGAGAAGAAAACATGCTGCAGACCACCTTCCAGGAGTACCTGGAGCGGAGGCTCGGCAAAGAATATCAATTGGAGGATCCGTTCATCCAGCTGGAATACGTACTGACGGCGACGGCCGACCCGGGATATGCGGCGCGCATGTCAGGGATCCGTTTTAAATCGTCGGAGTCGTTCCTGAACGTTATTACAAAATACAAGGACGGTTTGATGAATGGCGGCATGAAGTTCAAACCTGTGCGTTTTCAGGGACAGGTCGTCGTTCCCGCAGAGGCGATGCTTGAGAAATTTTACAGTTTCGAGCCGTCCGTCAAACTGGTCAGCAGACTGGAGCTGCTGCGCGATTGGATGCTCAAGGAGTTATCGACGTTCGGCAAACGGCAGTTGGAAGCGGATTGGGTCGATCAGCAGCTCGATGTGATGGATGCAGAGGATTTGCAGAAAGCCTATCAACGCCTGAAACGTAAACAAAAAGGCAAGGTGGACAGTTTCGACGATTTCGAACAGGAACGCGGCATTTTGGCACGCATGGTCGTAAGCGACCGGCTGAAACCGCTGCGCAAATGGATCAAAGCGCTTCGTTTCGTTGACGTCCGCCAAATGTATGCACACCTGTTCCAGGACCAGGCGCTGATGACGCGTTTGTTGGAAGGAGAAGCGCTGCCGTCTCACTGGCAGGACATTTGCGATGTGACGCTGGGCAGGCTGAAGGTTCAGGAGCTGGCCTATGAGGACATTACGCCGTACCTGTATCTGCGGGAATTGCTGCTTGGATTTCACATTAATTCCGCCATCCGTCACGTCATCATCGACGAAGCGCAGGATTACTCGGCCTTCCAGCTTGCATTCATGAAACGTTTGTTTCCGCGTTCGAAATTTACGGCACTCGGCGACTTCAACCAGGCCATCTATGCGCACTCTTCCGTGCTTAAGGGGACGGGGCCGCTGACAAAGCTATACGGACCTGAAGAGACTGAACTCATTGAGCTGACGCGGAGTTACCGGTCAACGCGCGAGATCGTGGAGTTCACGAAAGGAATGATTCCCGGCGGGGAAGAGATCGTGCCGTTTAACCGTGCCGGAGACAAACCGAAAGTGGTTGTAACTTCTTCGGCACAAGAACATATCGACGCCATGACAAAGGATATCGAGGGCCTGGTGAAGGAAGGCTTCGAGACCGTTGCCGTTATATGCAAAACTGCTGAGGAGAGCAAAAAAGTGCACGAGGCTTTAAGCAAAAGGCTGGAGCAGGCACCCAAGCTCATCAAAAAAACGACGCTTTCCTTTGAGCAGGGCGTACACGTTATTCCAGCGTATCTCGCCAAAGGCGTCGAGTTCGACGCCGTGCTTATTCACGACGCCTCTGCCCGCAGATACGGCCAGGAGCATGAGCGCAAGCTGTTCTATACGGCATGCACGCGGGCGATGCATTTGCTGCATGTGTACTGCAAAGGCGAGCCCAGCCCGTTCATTACTTCCCAGCCGGCAGAGCTGTATGCGATGGCAGATGTCCCCATGGCCCAAACGGAGTAAAACGTTGATATGACCCGGCAGACGAATGAATCCTTCGACTGGTATTAATGATTACCGGCTTCCGTACTCTGGGTACGGGAGCTTTTGCTTATGTGCATCGTACAGCCCTTGCACGGTTTCATTGCTGCATATATGCTCGGATGGAAACAGAAACGAACGAAAGAGGAGGATGAACGTGGATTACGCAAACGTCACTTACACATTGGAAAGCAATGGGATCAAATATCAAAATGAGGACATGAATGCTTCATTGTTCGACGAACTCATCACGAACTTAGACTTGATGGACTATCTGGTGCTTGTGCCGTCACAACCTATAGATAAGAGCATCTATTTACAGGCTGCGACCACGGATAATCCGGAGGAATTCGTCGTAGAAGTGCGATTCGTATTCGATGACGAAAGATTCGAACATTACAGTTACATATCTGAGGATCCTCGTAAAGTTATAGCGATTTTCCTGGACTATTGGGGACTGCAAAAGCTGCCGAATCTGGGCGATTGGCAGGATATTACGGAACACTTTCTAACATAGGCATGTCGGAGAAATACCAATCATTGTTTTGGTTCATCATATTTGCCGTGCATTTTATCATCAAAAACAAATCAAGTGAGGGTTCTTTACACCCAGGATGCGGACTCTTATAATCGTAACAATATACTTTTTTGCAGGGCGTACTGGAACAGAGGAGGATGGAAATTGAAAAAAACACGTTTTGAGCGGGGGCCATTGGCAGATTGCGTACCCGACCTGGTTGCGACGGCGCGGGGAGATTTGCCAGCGACGCTGGTCATTCGCGGGGGCACGCTGGTAAACGTCATTTCGGGCGAAATTTTACCGGGCATGTCCGTTGCGATTCAAGGCGCACGTATTGCCTATGTGGGCAAAGATGTCAGCCATGCAATCGGCGAGCATACCCGAATTATTGAAGCAGAGGGACGATATATTGCGCCTGGATTGTTGGATGGGCATTGCCATATTGAAAGCACGCAAATGAAGGTATCCGAATTTGCAAGAGCGGTGCTGCCATCCGGGACGACGGGCGGATTCTTCGATCCGCACGAAATTTCCAACGTACTTGGCTTGAAAGGGCTGCGCATGATGCTGGACGAGGCACGGACAACGCCGCTGGCTGCCTATTTGCAAGTGGCTTCCTGCGTGCCTTCCACCCATCCGGGTCTGGAAACGACAGGGGCGTACATCGGGCCGGAGGAGGTTGCCGAGGCCCTCTCATGGGGGCCTGACATGATTGGCCTGGGGGAAGTCATGAACTTTCCGGGGGTCGTCTACGGCGACGACACGATGCTTGGCGAAATTCAGGCCACGCTGCGCGCAGGCAAAGTGGCCGATGGCCATTTTACGTGGGCAGCGGATGACTGGCGTCTTCCTGCTTATGCGGCAAGCGGGGTTTCGGGGGATCACGAGTGCGTGACGAAGGAAGACGTGGTTGAACGGCTGCGTCTGGGCATGTATGCAAAAATGCGCCAAGGATCGGCCTGGCATGACGTTGCCGAAACGATCAAAGCCTGTACCGAGCTGGGGCTTGATACACGCCGCATGCTGCTTGTCACTGATGACCGGAGTTCGGAGTCCTTGCTCAAGGAGGGCCATATGGATTTCGTTGTGCGTCTGGCCATCTCCCAAGGGGTGAAGCCGGTGACCGCGTTCCAGATGGCGACGATCAACACAGCCGAGAGGTTTGGGGTGGCCCGCGATATCGGCGCCGTCATTCCCGGAAATATGGCGGACATCATTTTGCTGGACGGAAGGCTGGCCGACGTTCGGGTCGGCATGACCATTGCAGCGGGCCAGATCGTTGCCGAGCATGGAAAAATGACGGCAGCATGGGAGCCATTCATCTATCCGGACGAAGCACTGAACACGGTAAAGCTGAATCCGGATCTTCAGCCGGGTGACATGGCTTTGGCCGCACCGATTGCCGAAGGCACCATTGCTGCCAAAGTCATTCAAGTGACCGAAAATCATGTGGATACGAAAGAGAAGCTTGCCCACGTTGAAGTAAAGCAGGGGCTTGTGCAGGTCCCGACCGATGGTGACGTATGCAAGATTGCCGTGCTCGAACGGCATAAGCAATCAGGCAACCGCGCGGTTGCGCTTGTAGGAGGCATTGGTTTTAAGAAACCGGCTGCCATTGCCATGACCGTTGCGCATGATAGCCACAATCTGCTCATCATCGGCAATGACGATGCACTGATGGCAGAGGCAGGAAACAGGGTGATCGGCATGCAGGGCGGCGTCGCCGTGGTGTCGGCATCGGGCAGCACGGAGTTTCCGCTGCGGATAGCCGGCCTGATGTCGACCGAGCCTTTCGAGCAAGTGGCTGCACAGTCCGAAGCCGTCAGCGAGGCGCTGCAATCGGCAGGCTGCACGCTGAACAATGCCTTTATGACGCTGTCCCTGCTGGCACTAGTCGTCATTCCCGAGCTGCGTTTGTCCGACAAAGGACTTGTTCGGATCTCGTCGGAAGGCATTGAACAGGTATCCCTGTTTGAGGAGGTCAACGAGGTAAAGGCTCAATGAAGCGGTTTGTATGACCCTGAGGTGTGATCGCGTCCAACGCGAACAGGACGTAACCATTGAACTGGAGATATGTTGCCACAAAAAAACCTTGCGCTGCATTGCGCAAGGTTTTTTTGCATGTCAATTTCCATGTCCATGAGGCGAACGTTTACAAGTTTTGTAACTCCTTATTAGAAGAAATCCAGCATGGAATCCGCTCGTCTCTCATCATATGGCTAAAATTCCAGTCCCAAAAATAGGGTCTAAAGAACTATTAATACAGAAGTGTGAACGCCCGAAATATGTTTAAGTGATTCTTTTGTCGTGCGTCTATAAGGTGGTATTGCATATATAAGAAATGCAATAAAGTCCTATATTCGCAGAGGTTCCATGAGCCGGGAGCAGCACATGATCTCCCTGATCGGCAGAGGAGTTAACAAGCAAGGGAGTGTTCAAACATGAAAAAAAACCGGGGTCGTCGTTTTATGTTGTTGTTCAGCAGTCTCTTTCTTCTCATTGGCGCGTCGTGTTCGACGCCAAGCGTCATCGCGGAGAGCTCTCCGGGGGAAATTCCCACGGTGCAGGGAACAGTTCAGAAGGAGGGACCCATAAGGGCAACCTGGTTATGGGATACGATGCAGATCGTCGATCACACCGAAAGCATCTTGCAATTTGCGGCAGCCCATCAAATCAGCGCCATTTATTTGCAAATCAACAGGGACGTGAAATTGCCTTATTATAAGGAATTCATCCGCAAAGCAGGTGAACAGGGCGTTGTCGTAGATATTATGGATGGACGTCCTGCATGGGGGCTGAGCGAAAACGTGAATCAGATTGCAGCTTTTTTGGATTGGATAGAGGCGTACCAGTCCCAAGCGGAAGCCGATGAACGGTTTGCCGGAATCCACCTGGATATCGAGCCGCATGTGCTTCCCGAATGGAAGACCGACCAGGAACGGGTCATTTCGGAATGGCAGGGCAATGTGCGTTATATCATGAACCGGGCGGCGAAAATGAACATGCCTGTGGCGGCCGATTTACCTTTCTGGCTGGATAACTACAAGATTCCGGGATCGGACATGGCCGTCAGCAGCTGGATGATCCGCCAATACGATGCCGTGACCATCATGGCATATCGGGATACGGCGAAGGCCATCTTCGATGTGGCCAAGACCGAGCTCGCCGAATCGGCCGCGCTGGGCAAAAAGCTTTCGATCGCCGTCGAGACGAAACAGAGCAAAGAAGGCCAGTTCATAACGTTTTACGAGGAAGGCAAAGCATACATGGAGAGCCAGCTGAAGCTGGTAGAAAGCATGGCAAAAGGCTACGATTCCTACTCGGGCATATCGGTGCATGAGTATAGCGCATGGAAATCGTTGATCCCTTAATGCGTGCTTAAAGCTGTTTAGGCGCAAAAATGAGGAAGGATCCCGGCAAGTCCGGAATGCTTCCTTTTTCGTTTGTTCTGTTGCCATCTCGGCGTTTCAAATCGGAAGGGGCTCCATGGCCAGTTTTTCATAGAAGAGCTTGCGATATTGGGACGGCGTAATGTTTTTGTGTTTTTTGAAGGTCGTGATGAAATAACTCAGGTGCTCGAACCCGACGTCCATGGCGATATCGACGATTTTGTGGTCGGTGTTCTCCAATTGGTAACAGGCCTGCTGCACACGGTAATAATTGATGTAATCGACAGGGCTCTTCTGTACCATCTGTTTGAAAAAGCGGCAGAAATGCCCTTCGCTCATGTTGGCTTCGTCAGCCAGCTCTTTCAGCTTGAGCGGTTCCGGATAACGGCGGTGGATGTATCCGAGCACGGATTTCAACCGCTCGATTTTGTCATGGCTGCCGGTCGGGACTGCGCTTTTGAGCGGAGCAGGCTTCATATGCTCGAACATGCGGGCGAAAATCAGATACAGCAATGCTTTGGTCGTCATTTCGCAAGTGTCGGATCCTTGCTCATGCTCGGCAAAAATCCGCTGCAAGTAAAGGAGAATCTCCTGGCCCCACGCCTCATCGGACTTGATATGACAGGGAGGGACGAGCGTTTTGTGCATCAGCGGGCCAATGAACTTCTCCTGAACGGCATCGAACGTGCGGCTGCCGAGCAGCTCCGGGTTAAAGACGATGGAAGAAAACACGCATGGATCCTCGCCCTTGAGGTAGCCTGCATGAATTTCGCCGCGATTGACAAAGATGGCTTCCCCGGCTTGAACTTCAACCGTATTCATATCGATCTGAAAGACGGCGCTTCCCTGAATCATCATCGTAAATTCCATTTCGTCATGCCAGTGGCAGTCAAGAATGCTGTCCCCGTTCAACTGCTGAATATCCGGATAGACGCTGACAGGATACATGGCATTGCCGTGAATGCGGTCCTCCCGCAATCGTTCTCTTTCCATAGAGAAGGCCCCCTCATTTCAGTATTAATGTAATCGTTTCCATTGTTTGGGCATCATGTGGCGGAAATGATCATCAAATATCAAAATCGTGATATATTTGGTCAAAATATGATAAGAAAACACGCTTTAATATCAATATTATTATAGTATAACCAAAGGGGGTAATGATCAATGAAATTTACGGACGGTTATTGGCAAATCCGTGAAGGATACCATGTGCAAAATCCTGCAGATGTTCGAGATATAGTACAAAAAGGCGATACCATGACGGTATACGCGGCAACCAAACGCATTGAACGCAAAGGAGATACCCTGAACGGAACGCTGCTCAAGGCGACTTACAGCTCTCCGATGCCTAACGTCATTCGCGTGCAGTTGAACCATCACAAAGGTCAAGTGAACCAAGGGCCGGAATTCGCGCTGAACACGTTCAATACCGATGTGCAAATTACACGCGATGAGCAGGGTGCCGTGCTGAAGAGCGGCGATCTGAGCGTGACTGTGGACAAAACCAAAGGCTGGGACATCGGCTTCTATTATAATGAGAAACGTCTCACTGGCAGCGGCTGGAGAGGCGCGGGATACATTCAATCCAAAGGAGAAGGCGCATTCTTCCGCGAACAGCTGGAGCTGGGCGTAGGCGAGTATGTCTACGGCTTGGGCGAGCGCTTTACTCCGTTCGTGAAAAACGGACAAGTCGTGGATATTTGGAACGAAGACGGCGGCACAAGCAGTGAGCAAGCCTACAAAAACATTCCGTTCTACTTGTCCAACAAAGGATATGGCGTTTTCGTCAACCATCCGGAAAAAGTATCGTACGAGATCGCTTCCGAGAACGTATCGAAAGTGCAATTCAGCGTAGCTGGAGAGTCCCTGGAATACTTCATCATCGGTGGAGCGAACCCGAAAGAAGTGCTTGACAATTACACCAAATTGACAGGCAAACCTGCACTGCCGCCGGCATGGACGTTTGGCCTGTGGCTGACGACTTCGTTTACGACGGATTACGACGAAGCAACGGTAAACCATTTCGTGGACGGCATGGCCGAGCGCGATCTGCCGCTTTCCGTATTCCACTTCGACTGCTTCTGGATGAAGGAGTACCAATGGTGTGATTTCGAATGGGACAAAGACATGTTCCCTGATCCGGAAGGCATGCTGAAACGATTGAAAGAAAAAGGTCTTAAAATCTGTGCATGGATCAACCCGTACATCGCCGAGAAATCCTATCTGTTCGACGAGGGTATGGAAAACGGATATCTTGTTAAACGCGCCGACGGCAGCGTATGGCAGTGGGATATGTGGCAAGCCGGCATGGGTCTCGTGGACTTCACGAATCCTGCGGCTGTGGACTGGTACAAAGGCAAGCTGAAAACGCTGATCGACCAAGGCGTGGATTGCTTCAAAACGGACTTCGGCGAAAGAATTCCGACGGACGTCGTTTATTATGACGGCTCCGACCCTGTGAAAATGCACAACTACTATACATTCCTGTACAACAAAGCCGTATTTGACGTATTGGAAGAAAACCTGGGCAAAAACGAAGCGGCGTTGTTTGCGCGTTCCGCAACCGTAGGCGGACAACAGTTCCCTGTGCACTGGGGCGGAGACTGCTCGTCCAACTATTCTTCCATGGCGGAATCGCTGCGCGGAGGCCTGTCCCTCGGTCTTTCCGGTTTCGGGTTCTGGAGCCATGACATCAGCGGTTTCGAAAGCACGGCAGAGCCTGACGTGTACAAACGCTGGGTACAATTCGGACTTCTTTCTTCCCACAGCCGTCTGCACGGTAACGAGTCGTACCGCGTACCTTGGTTGTTCGACGAAGAAGCGGTGGACGTGGTCCGCGACTTTACGAAGCTCAAGCTGAGCCTGATGCCTTACCTGTTCAATTCCGCGGTGGAATCGAGCGTGCAAGGTCTGCCGATGATGCGTGCGATGGTGCTGGAGTATCCGGAAGATCCGACATGCGCCACGCTGGACCTGCAATACATGTTCGGAGACTCGATCCTTGTGGCACCGATCTTCAACAAAGAGGGCGACGTTCGTTACTATCTGCCTGAAGGTACATGGACGAACTACCTGACTGGCGCAAAAATCGAAGGTGGACGCTGGATCAGCGAAAACCACGATTTCAAAACGCTGCCAATGATGATCAAACCGAACACGCTGCTTGCGGTCGGTGCGGTTGACAGCAAACCGGATTACGACTTTGCGCAGGATGTATCCTTGCATTTGTTCGAATTGGCAGACGGCCAGGCTGCAGAAGCTGCCGTCGTGAACCAAGCCGCAGAACAGGAACTGAAAGTACAGGTTTCCCGTCAAGGCGAAGTGCTTGAAGTACGTGCCGAAGGCGCGGGCAAACCATGGAGCATCGTTCTGCGCGGCATCGAGAGCGTATCCGGCGTAGAAGGCGGTTCTTACGCTGCCGGCGAGCATGGCGTGGTTGTAACGCCTGCAGCGGGCGCGAGCAAGCTGACGATCCAGTTGTAATCTGTTATTGTAAGGACGGTACCTCGCAAGGTGCCGTCCGTTTTTAAATTCTTTGGGGCATAGGAGTTTGATGATCATGAACGCAACAAGAAGCACAGGGTTGCATCAACCCGTTACACCGGAAACGATTCAAATTTTGGTAAAACATCATTTTGGAACCGCTACCAATATAATCAGCCAACACATCATGCAGGGCGGACTTTTTAATACGACCTACAAGCTTGAGCTGGAGCATGAGGTACACCCGCATGTCATCCTGCGACTGGCTCCCGAACGGATCTGTTCTTCTGCCGATCCGGCAGCGGATCCGCTCTTTTCGTTTGAACGGACGATGATGTCCGCTGAACCCGTGATTTACGAGCATTATCGAAACGTAGGTATACCTGCCCCTGATGTCATTGTTTGTGATGACAGCGGAAAGCTTGTACCACGAACCTACATGTTCATGGCATTCATCCCGAGCATGCAGCTGGACCACCCGTCGATTTGTGCAGAGCAAAAGGATCGTTTGTACCGCCAGCTTGGTGCTTATACTGCGGCGATGCACCAAATTAAGGGCCACTCTTTTGGCTGGCCGCAAAAAGACGGAACCATCCGGGGTTCGGAGCGATGGTCGGACGTGCTGCTTGCGTATGCCCGGGAAACTGCCGATAAAGCAGCGGCGGCGAATTACATGCCTGAGGCCGGGGAAGAGATCGTAACGCTGTTTGAGGCGCATCGCGATTTGTTCGATCAAGTCACCCAACCCGTGTTGGTCCATAACGACTTGTGGGAGGCCAATGTGCTGATCCAAACGCCTGTGCATGATCAGCCCGTTATCGCGGCCGTGATCGACGGGGACCGCTCCATGTTTGCGGACAGGGAATATGAAGCCATCCTTTCCGGCAAATCCGCTTCGTTCCATGCAGGATACGGAATGGAGCTGGACATGTCCCCGGAAGGACAAACGAGGCGGCTCGCTTATCGGATCCTGTCGTCTTTCTTTAACGCATATGTGCATGAGCATCAGGTAAACCAACCCGAGGATGGGGAAGTATACCGCCAGCGGACGCTGAGTTTGCTGAAGGAGTGGAAGCAGCTTCTTGTCAACTAAACAATTGAGGGAGGAATTTCCGTGCACGAATATTACGATTACCCCATGTGGAACGCTTCGCTTTCGCTGGAGGAACGACTGGACGATCTGATCTCAAGGCTCACGCTGGCGGAAAAAATAAGTTTGATTCCGACGCGCGAAGCGGCCGTACCGAGATTGGGCATTCCCAAATACAACGTGGGCGGCGAGGCTGCGCACGGGGTAGCCTGGAAGGGCGTCGCCACCGTATTTCCGCAGCCGCTCGGACTGTCGAGCACATGGAACCCGGAACTTCTGCGCCGGATCGGTTCCGTCATTGGCGATGAAGCGCGGGCATATCATCACAGGGAGCCCGAGGTTCACGGTTTGACCCTTTGGGCACCCACGGTTGACCTGGAACGGGACCCGCGTTGGGGAAGAACCGAGGAGGGTTACGGGGAGGACCCTGTGCTGACGGGAGAAATGTCGAAGGCACTGGTGCAAGGCATGCAGGGCGAGCATCCGTTTTATCTGAAAATGGTCGCGACGCTGAAGCACTTTTTTGCCAACAACAATGAAAAAGACCGCTTGAACTGCTCATCCAGCATCGATCCGCGCAATTTGCGCGAATATTATTTGAAAGCCTTCGAAGCTCCGTTCGTGGAAGGCGGTGCCTTGTCGATGATGACGGCGTACAACTCCATCAACGGCACCCCGGCCATCGAGAGTCCATATATCAACGATGTCGTTAAAGGAGAATGGGCGATGCCCGGCTTCATCGTGTGCGACGGAGGAGACTTGTCCCAGACGGTCGATTACCACAAGTACCACGCATCCCATGCAGAGTCGGCGGCAGGAGCGATCAAGGCGGGCGTGGACTGTCTTACGGATGAAGTGGACATGGTCGTGCCTGCCCTGGAAGAGGCGCTCCAACGCGGTCTGCTGCAGGAGAAAGACCTGGATCGGGCCATTCGCAACATTTTCGGCGTACGCATGAGATTGGGGCAGCTGGATCGGACGGGAGCGAATCCGTATGCATCGATTTCGGAGGATGTGTTGTGTGCGCCGGAGCATGCCCGGTTGAGTTATCGCGCGGCTGCCGAATCCGTCGTATTGCTCAAAAATGATGGACTGCTCCCGCTGAAACCGGAAAAGCTGCATAAAGTCAGCGTCATTGGGCCGCTTGCGGACGCGGTTTATACCGACTGGTACAGCGGCACGCTTCCGTACAAAGTTTCCGCATTGGACGGATTGCGAAGCCGATTGAAGAATGTGGAAATTGCCTATGAAGACGGCAATGATCGGATTTCCCTGAAAACTGCAGACGGAAAAGTGATTGTGCATGGAACTCAAGGAACTTTAGCTGCTGTTGAGGAAGAAGGAGCTCAGCCGGCGGAGTTCGTACATCAGGATTGGGGCTGGGGAAGCCATACGCTTCGCAGCAGAAGTAACGACCGTTACGTCACATTGACCGAGGAAGGCATCTATCAGGCTTGTGCGGAACAGATCGGCGGATGGTTCGTCAAAGAAATTGTACGATTCGAGGAAGACGCTTCCGACGGCCAACATACGCTGCGTTCATGGAACGGATTGCCTCTGGGCCTGCGCGAGCACAAGGGACAGTTGGTTCTCGCACCTTTGGCGGGGGAAGCGGAACAAGGCGCTGCAGCCCCGTTTGTGCGCGAGCTGCGGCTCGACGGGGTAGAGCGGGCGGCGCGTATCGCACAGGACAGCGACGTGTCCATCGTCGTGGTGGGTAACAACCCCTACATCAACGGCAAGGAAGAAATCGACAGACCGGGCCTCACACTTCCGACCGAGCAGATTCGGCTTGTGAAAGAAGTATGCGCGGCCAATCCGAACACCGTGGTCGTCATCATAGGCAGTTATCCGTTTGCCCTTCACGATCTCAAGGATGTGGCCCCGGCCATCGTGTACCTGACTCATGCGGGACAGGAATTAGGCAGTGCCCTCGCCGATGTGCTTACAGGTGCTTATGCTCCGGCAGGGCGGCTCAACATGACATGGTACGAAGATGAATCCCAGCTTCCGGATCTGCTGGAATACGATATTATCCGTAACGGATTGACTTATCAATACCATGAAGGATCGGTGCTCTACCCGTTCGGGCATGGATTGACCTATTCCGAATTCGAATACGAATCGCTGCAAGTGGAACGAACGGTAGACGCGGAAGGCAAAGACGTGCTGAGCGTTGAAGTAAGCATTCGGAATGCTGGCGCTGTTGCAAGCGATGAGGTGGTACAGGTCTACGGTTCCGCGCAAACCTCCAGGGTCAGACGCGCCCGCAAGCAATTGCTGGCCTTCCGCCGGGTCCATGTTGCGGCCGGAGAACAAGCGATCGTGCGCCTGACGGTTCCCGTACAGCGTTTGGCCATGTGGGACGTGACCCGTGACCGTTACTGCGTGGAATCCGCCGTCTGGTCCATCATGGCCGGCCGTTCCTCCGCAGACGCCCGGCAAACGCTGGCGTTAACCATTGAAGGAGAGACGATTCCCGCACGGAAGCTTCATCTGCCTACACCTGCGGAGAATTACGACGATTGCCATGCCGTTTTGCTGGATGAATGTTTGGAAGGAAGAACGGCCGTCCGAGCCATCGCTCCGGGAGAACCGCTGTACCGTGAGGATCAGATCGCATGGATCGTGTTCAAGGATAATGGCACAGAAGACGCACGGCAGTTTGAAGCACGTGTATCGGATTTTGCAAACGCTGGCGACGCCCGTCTTGAGATCCGTTCAGGTGCGCCGGACGGCGAACTGATTGGCGAATGCGACGTTCCGAGCACAGCAACCGGTCCGATTCGGTACATGAAAGAGCGTGTCTGGACAACGGTACGATGTGAACTCAAGGCAAGTGATTCCGTGGAACAACTGTACATTGTGTTTAGAGGCGGGGCTGCACTGCAGCAATTCTGCCTGATTCCATAAACCAGCCTCGGCACGTTTAGTGATGCACTGAATGACCATGTTTACGTTGGGCTGAACCGCTTTGCATGCTGAAAGTTATGCAAAGCGGTTTTTTTCTTGCGAGCAACGTTCTTCGGCTACGAAATGTTAGAGAAATCAAACCCGCCGTATATTAAAGTGAGCAATCATCCACAATAAAACCGTTGTTATTGGAGGAGATCCGTCAGTGGACCAGGCAGTAGCTCCATCCGGAATAGTTCGGAAGATGGAGTCGCATTGACCGGGGTTTCCTATCTCGTAAAGGTGGTTGTGGCATGAACGAAAAAAAGCGGGACCTTGCTGCATTGGCATCTATACCGGTTATTATGACCTTGGGAAATTCAATGTTGATTCCCATCCTTCCGCAAATTGAACGTCAATTGCATGTATCCTCCTTTAAAGTGAGCATGCTGATCACGGTATATGCGGTCGTTGCCATCTTACTTATCCCGCTTGCAGGTTACCTCTCGGACCGATTCGGGCGCAAGGTTGTCATTATCCCCAGCTTAATCATCGCGGCTGCAGGAGGGGCTGTAGCCAGCGTAGCAGCCATGATGCTTGCCGGCTCTGCCGCATATTGGACGATCCTTGCGGGCCGCTTGCTGCAGGGGATCGGTGCGGCAGGCGCGTTTCCCATCGTGATTCCACTGGTCGGAGACATGTTCGATGACGAGAAACAAGTGAGCAAAAGCCTTGGCATTATTGAGACCTCAAACACGTTCGGCAAGGTCGTTAGTCCGATCCTTGGTGCGGCGCTGGCTGCCTGGCTCTGGTATTTGCCATTTATCGCCATACCGGTGCTGTGCGTGTTTTCCCTTGTGCTGGTCATCATGTTTGTCAAAGCTCCGAAGAAAAAAGAACGTCCGCCATCCTTTTCCGAATTCGTGGCTTCGGTCAAAAAGGTAATGAAAGAGAATGGCCGCTGGTTATATGCTTTGTTTGCCATCGGCGGCATATGCATGTTTATCCTTTTTGGCGTGCTGTTTTATTTGTCCGAAATGCTGGAATCCAAATACAAGCTCGCCGGGGTGGTGAAAGGCCTTGTATTGGCGATCCCCTTGGCCGCGCTTTGTTTGGCGTCCTTTCTGGCCGGAAAGTGGATCGGCAAAAGCAAAGTACGCATGAAATGGATCGGATTTGCCGGTCTCGCCATTGTGACGGCGTCCCTTGTACTGATGGGATTCTGGAACAACATCTATCTAGTGGTCGGTTTGTTTTCCGCAGGAAGCGTCGGGATCGGGGCCACTTTGCCTTGTTTGGATGCCCTGATTACGGAGGGGATCGACAAAGAAATGCGGGGGACCATTACCGCGCTGTTCAGCAGCATGCGTTTTATCGGCGTATCCCTCGGCCCACCCGTCATTTCATTGTTGCTGGGCAGCGCTCACATGCTCCTCTTTGGCTTGTTGGCAGCCATAAGCGCGGTGGGCGCTCTCCTGAGCTTCTTTGCGGTCAAACCGGAGAAAGAAGAACAGGAAAAAGGCGGGAAAAGTCAAGATCAGCAGCAGCGAAGCGTTTACGAAGAACCGAAAAAAGGGTTTGAACAAAAGGGAATCCGGTCCAAACGAAACAAAAGCCCGTTCTGAATTGTCAGAAACGGGCTTTTTCCAATGGTTGCCGCCAGAGGCGCATGCTCATTGCATGTAAGGCTGCAACGTTGTTTCGAGGCTTCGCCTCAATCGTTTGTTTCCTTGTCTTTACCTTCGATGTGAGTATGCGCCAGCAGTGGATGAACCTGCACGTCGAAGCTGCCGCTGCGTTTGCCTTGAATGAGATAAATGATCAGGAAGAGCACCACGGCAACGGCCGAGTAACGATACATTTCGGTATAACTTGTCAATGAAGCAATGCCGCCCAGCAGGAGGGCACCCATGGCAATACCGAAGTCGAGCGAGTTCAGGAACATGCCGTTAGCCATCCCGCGCTGCGACGGAGCAACGATCTGAATCATCCACGTTTGCAGCGAAGACTGCATGGACCCATATCCGATGCCGTAGATGAAAGCAGACAACAGCATGAGTGGCATGGAGGTCGCGAACGAAAGAAGAATCAAACCGCCGGCCATGAAGAAGGTCCCCGGAATCAACAGCGCCTTCGGTCCTTTGCGATCATATAACCGGCCTGCAAAGGGACGGACAATAAGAATGGCGATGGCATTGAACAGGAAAAAGAATGCCGGATTGGACAAGTTGGCTTCTTTTCCGTAAAGGACGATAAAACCGACGAGACCTCCATACGTAACGGCCAAGAGGGCGTTCAATATGCTGGGCAGAAACAGTTTCCGGTTGAACGGCAGCTTCTCTCCGGTGCCTGACACCGATGCGGCCTTGGGCTGAGCCTGTGGCACTGAGCCTGCAGAATCGGCGACTTTGTTCGCTTTTTTACGCGTTAACGATAAACTTAGCGGATAGATGACTGCAATAACGCCAGCCGTGCACAACATAAGCGTTGTGAAGCCTGCGCCTTGCAGGAGGGTGACCCCGATCATCGGGCCAATGGACATGGCCAGGCTTGTTGACAAGCCGAAATATCCCATTCCCTCGCCCATTCGCTTAACGGGAATAATATCCGAGGCCATCGTGGGGAAAGCCGTACTGGTCATGCCAAAGCCTGTGCCGAAGATCATGCGCAGGAGCAGCAGCAGGGCGATTCCGCCGGCAAAATAATAGCCCAGCGTGGCAAGCAGGGCGACGGTCAACCCAAGGTAGATCATGGTGTTGCGAAGCCCTCTTTCCAAAGCTTTGGCCGAATATAGGCGAGCAGCGATGGCGCATAGGGCGAACAGGCACGTAAATAGGCTTACTTCAAAGGCGTTCGCATGAAAACGCTCCTGTACATAGGACGGGAGCGGAGAGACGATCATATGCAGCTGCAAGAAAAGCAGAAAATTACAGAGCATAAGCAAAATAAAATCGATGGTCCATAGTTTGACGCGTGAAGCTTGTGGCGATTCGTTCATTGGTTGTTATTCCCCCTGAGTGTCTATTCGTTGAAGGTTGCGGTTGATGAGGGAGAGAACAGTTTTGAATGTTTCCATTTGCTCTTCCGGAATGTCGGCGGCGAGGATATCATTCATTCCTTTTTCAATCGGAATCAATTGGTCGAGCAATGCCCTGCCGTCTTCGGTAAGATAAAGAAGGTATGCCCTGCGATCCTGCTTGCTGGTGCGGCGTTCGACCATCCCTTTTTTTTCTAAAAGATCGATGATGCGGGCAGTCGTGGGCTGGTCTTTGCACACACGGGCAGCAAGCTCCTTCTGGTTGACCCCTTCCCCCCGGCCAATGTTAAACAGCACAGAGAATTGCTCTGTCGTGATGTCGTACGGCTTGAATCGATTGGCAAGAACGACAGCAGCCTTTCGATGGGTTAATCCCATGAGAAAACCGACAGATTGGTCCAGTGAATATTCCATGTGTGCGAGGCCTCGCTTCCTTCAAAAAAGTTGTTCGCAGAAATAGTTGTTGCAACAATTATATGTTGACTAAGTAGTTTTGTCAAAGCAAATTTATGCAAAGTGCACCATGCGATGGCAAGCAAAGCCTGTTACAATGTAAATGTGCATCCGTGCGCTGATAAGCCTCCGAACCTACCCAGACATGCAGATGGACAAATTCGATCCGCACCGGTCTTTGAACCGGGGAGTAAAAGGAGATACGTTATGCTGAAAAACATTCCGGCCATCCTGCCACCCGAACTGCTTAAAATCATGTCCGAGATGGGGCATGGGGACGAGCTTGTTTTGGCGGATGCCAATTTTCCGGCGGCGAGCCATGCCAAGCGGCTGATCCGCTGTGACGCCGTGGGAGCGGTCCAATTGCTGGATGCGATGTTAACCTTGTTTCCGCTTGACACTTACGTCGAACATCCCGCAGCAGTCATGCAAGTCGTTCAGGGAGATCCCGTCGTACCTGTCATTTGGGAGGAATTCCGAAAGAGCATTCAGCGCCATGAAGGTGTCGTGAATCCGCTTGAGGAAGTGGAGCGTTTTGCATTTTATGAAAGGGCTTCCAGGTCGTTTGCGATCATCGCTACCGGGGAAGGTGCGCAATATGCCAACCTGATTTTGAGAAAAGGGGTCATTCGTTCGAGGGTAAATAACCTTTTCCCCTAAGAGGCATGACTAAACCTGTCGAATGACGATAGATATTACAAACTTTGAGACGGATGATGTATGGGACCAGGGTCGATGCCTTGCTACAATTGGAAACAATACAAAGGCAGGAATCATCGGAAAAGGGAGGTTGCACGCGATGCAATATAACCTGAAATTGGCTGGCCCGGATGACGTCGTCCGGCTTGGAGAGCTGTTCAACCAATATCGAATGTTCTATGGGCAGGAATCGGATGAAGAGGGTGCCGTTCGTTTTATCTCAGAACGCATGGAACGCGAGGAATCTGTCATTTTGGCAGCCATGTGCCCAAGTGGCATTAACGGCGTTGAACAAATAGCGGGTTTTGCACAACTTTATCCGAGCTTCAGCTCGGTATCCATGGGGAAAATATGGATTCTTAATGACCTGTACGTACACCCGGATCATCGCGGGCAAGGCATTGCAGGCATGCTGCTCGACGCAGCACGGGAAATGGCGTATCAGGATAAAGCAATCCGGATCGTGTTATCCACGGCGAAGGATAACGGGCAGGCTCAGCGGATCTACGAAGCCAAAGGGTATGTTCAGGACGCCCTTTTCCTGTATTATGAACTTGATCTGCTGCCATAGGATGAACGCTGGCACAGCCGGAACAACGGAACATAACAAAGAGGAGGATTACAGCCAAAATGATGCAATGGATCGCGATGATCACGATGCTGATCGATCATATGGGCGCTATCTTTTATCCCCAGGTGCATGAGCTGCGCATCATCGGCCGTATTGCCTTTCCCATTTATGCTTTTGCCGTCTACATCGGTTACAAGCATACTCGGAATGTACAAAAATACATATGGAGATTGTTCTGGATCGCGGTCATTTCACAGGTTCCGTTTATGGCTGCCTTTAATCATGTCTCGTTAAACGTGGTGTGGACGTTATGGTCTTCTCTGCTGGTATTATTCGTGCTGGATCGGCTTCCAAACCGGTGGCTTGGCATTCCTCTCGTCATCGGGGCGGGGATCATCATGGAGCTTTCGACGATGGATTATGGCATGTATGGTTTGCTGCTGGTGTTGTTGTTCCGTTATTTTACGGGCCCGGTGCTGGTCCTGGGACATGTTCTGATTACGGCAGTCTATATTATGGGATATAGCAGCCCCATCCAGATGTATAGCGTGGCGGCCACGATCGGTATCGCCGTTGCGATGCATTACGGAGCCCATTTCCGGATGCGAGGCCCGCGTTGGGTCTGGCGTTATTTCTATCCGGTACACCTGGCTGTAATTGCCCTGATCAGGTGGATGTAAAAAAGGCCATTCTCCGCAAACATGGGAGAATGGCCTTTTCAGGCGTAAGGATAGGAAGAATGAGGTCGTTAATCCAGAGCCGAGGTGGCGTCCGAAGACGGCAGGATGGATGAAGGGAAATATCCGATATCCACCGCGTGCTTCAACATGGTCGTTACAAAACGGTCATCCGCTTTGGCGCATATAATGCCGGCCGGCTCTACGTAGGCTGTCGTTACAGGGCAGGCATACATATATGCCGAATCCTTCGCGCCGTCTCCTTCGAGCTGGGCAATCGCGAGCTGCAGCGCCTCTGCATCTTTCTCGACGCTGGCGTCGAACAGCCACTGGGTATATTCCGCAAACGGCATCGTCTCCACCTGATATCCGGCACGCCGGATGGAGGCAATCAAGTCATCGTAGCGGATCGGTTCCGGGTTGCAGATGTGGAATACCCGTCCTGCCGTATCTTCGCGCATGGCCAGGTGGGCAATGGACTGGCTGGCGTAATCAATCGGCGTGAAGTCGACCATCCATTCCGCCGCCGGCGCTTTGCCGAGCAGCAGCATAGCTTTGATCATGCGGTAGAAGGCGTTGCTGTCAATATTGGTCTGGAAACGGCCGGTTTCCGAATGGCAAGTGAGATTGCCCGCCCGATAAATGCTTACAGGCACGCCTTCCCGGGCCGCCTGCATCAGAACCTTTTCCGCCTCAAGCTTACTGTCGGAGTACAGGTTGTCTACATGCAGATCTTCCGGGAAGCTGTCGTATTGCAATGAAGATTCCCATTGCCCGCTCAGCGCGAGATCTTCAGGTATGCCCATGGTGGAGACATGGTGGAAGGACGCACCCGGTTTGTGTCGGATCAGGCTGAGCAAGGAAACGGTGCCTTCGACATTGGTCTTGGCAAATTGCTCCGCCTCCCCGAAATGCCGAACGTCTGCCGCACAATGGATGATACGGTCGATGCGGGCCTGCACATAAGCGGCCTGCGCGTCGGACAGCCCCAGTCCTGGACGTTCAAGATCACCTTCTATGATCTCCACTCTCGCGGCAAGCATCGATTCGATGTCGTTTCCGAAATAACCTTTCATCACGCCGTTCAAGCGTTCCCTGGCCGTACTGCCATCGGATGGACGACGCACCAAGGCGTAAATGGTTGCATCGGAGCGCATGAGCAGCTGCTCCAGCACGTGGGATCCGAGATAACCGGTGGCACCGGTCAGCAGGACATGCTCCGGTTTCAATATCTCGGGATAACCCAGTCGGGTCTCCAGCTCCACCGGATGTTCCGCCAAACGGGTGATCGTACCTGCGTTCTTTGCGATCGAAGCCGAATCATCGTTGGCAGAAAGCGCCATGGCTTCCGCGCGCTTCGCCAGGGCGCGGATTGTTTTTTCTGCAAAGAAGTCAGCGATTTTCAATTGTGGATAATGCCGCTTCAGGATGACCAGGACGTGGATAACGCGAAGGGAATCCCCGCCTACGGCAAAAAAGCTGTCCTCCACGCCAAAATCGTCGTGCCCCAGAATTTGCTTCCAGGCATCATATAGAATGGACTCTGTCCCGGTTGCAGGCATGACGCGGTCAGGCTGGTTCTCGTGCCGCTCTTCGTTAGGGAAATCCACCATTGCTTTGCGATGGATTTTACCGGTAGGAGCAATCGGCATCTCATCAAGCTGGCACACCCACTTCGGCACAAAATAGGAAGGCAGTTTGGCTGCCAGCTGTGCTTTGATGTCAGCGACGGAAAGGGTGGACCCGTCTTTGGACGTAAAGTAGGCGACCAGCATGTTTTGGCCATCGCTTTCCTTTTTGGGAATGACAACGACATTCTGCACTTGGTCCAGACGGGCAAAATGATCCTCGATCTCCCCGATTTCAATCCGATGGCCCCGGATTTTCAACTGGGAATCGCTGCGGCCGACATATTCGAGCAAGCCGTTGTCCAACACTTTGGCAATATCGCCGGATTTGTAGATTTTCTCGTTTATGGCAAACGGGCTGTCAATGAAAGACTGGGCTGTACGCTCCGGCAGGTTCAAGTATCCTTTGGCAAGAGCAGGCGTGGCGATATATACTTCTCCCGGCACGCCTACCGGACAAAGCTGTTGCTCTTCGTTGACGATGTACACTTTGTAGTTGTGGATCGGTTTGCCAATCGGAATGTGGACCACATGATCCGGAACGCGTTCGCTAATGCGATGCGTCGTTGTAGCAACGGTGCACTCCGTAGGCCCGTAAACATTCACGATGTCGATTTGATCGCCAAACTTGCGTTGGAATGCACGAACCTGTTCGCCATAGAGAGCTTCGCCCGCAACGGTAATGATTTTGACCTTCGACAATCGGTGGAACCCTTCTTCCGACAAGTACGAAGCCAGCTGATTGAAAAAGATGGTCGGCAAAATCGTAATGATCGTGGTGCCTGTCCGCTCAATGGCGATTGCAAAGTCCTCAACGGACACGCGCTCTTCCGCGGACAGAAGATAAAGCTCTGCCCCGTAGAAGAGGGCCCCGATCGTATCCCACACGGATGCGTCAAAGCTGTATGTAGCAAATTGGGTTAATACGTCGCCTGGTTTAATGTCACAATCCCGCTGCACGACACTGCCCAAGTTCGTCACGCCCCGATGAGCGATAAGCGCGCCCTTCGGTTTGCCCGTGGAACCGGAAGTATAGATGATATAAGCGAGGTCGTCGGGATGGACGTCGACGTTCGGGTTGCTGGCTGCAAATCGGGCGAGACGCCCGTCAACGGCAACAATTTGCCGCACGGTCGAGATGCCGGAGAATAATCGGGTTGCTTCAGCGAACGATGATTCCGTGGTCAGAACGAATGAAGACGAAGTATCTTCGACGATGTAGCTGTTACGCTCCTCGGGATGCTCGGGATCGATCGGAACGTAGGCACCTCCCGCTTTGAGAATGCCAAGCAGGGAAATGATCGTTTCCAGGCTTCGCTCCATAAAAATGCTGACGAACTCGCCTTTTTTCAGTCCGTTGGACAGCAGGACGCGTGCCACTTGGTTAGCCCGTTCGTTAAGCTCGCGATACGTATACCGGCCGGATCTGGACGTGATCGCAGGCGAATCCGGGAATTCGGCGGCAGTGGCTTCAAACCAGCCATGGATCGTTTGGTGTTCCGGCTCGAGCACGGCGGTGTCGTTCATTTCGCGGTACACGAGCCGATCGGAAGCAGACAGAATGTCCACCGAGCCCAGTGCCCTGTCTGCAGTGCGCAGGGCGGACCGCAGCAGGGTTTGGTAGTATTCCGCATAGCGGAGCACGGTGTCCTCCCGGAGAAGGGAGCGGTCATAGAATATATCCAGGGCAAATTGGCCCTGAATTTCGCGCATGTTCCAGCTTAGGACTTGCGGCCTTTGAGGGAGCTGGACGCTATTTAACATAAATAATGTTTCAGGATATTCCGCAGCAGAAGGATCTTGTTCGTGCTGCAGTTGCGCAGAAACCTGATCGTTTAATTCCCGGAACGCCATTTTACCATGAAGTTCCAATCTAAGCGTGGCTGTCCGCTCCGGGCATACCGCCCCCACCGCAATTTCGCGTTCTCCGGACAATCGATACAGCAATGCCGCATAAGCGGTGAGCAAGACAGGATATAAGGAATCTGCTCCAAGCTTTTGGCTCAGCTCTGGGATCAGGGAAGGATCGATCTGAACATGAGCCGATTCATAGGAAAAGGTTTGATGCCGGCGTCCAAAATCCAGTGGAATCTGGAGAACCGGAAGATGAGATTCTGCGGCATGGTTTGTCGTCGTTTGGTTATCAATCACTTATGGGATCCTCCTTGTTTCCATTGTATGCATGTTGGATTTCAGGTTTATTTTTTGACGTTGAATTGTGAAACGAGCTCCTGCAGCTCTTCGGACATGCTGGTCAGGCGGTTCGACGAATCGACGAGCGTGCTAAGGGAAGACTTCTGCTCATTCACGGATTCCGAAATTCGCACGCTGCTCTCGGCTGTTTTGCTTACGCTGGCGGACAAGTCGTCGGCGGTTGCCGTCATCTCTTCGGTCCCGGCGGAGATTTCCTGGGTTGCGCTGGAAACTTCCTGGATTTGCGAAGACACTTTTCTCGCTGCAGCCAAAATATCGTGGAACAGCTGTCCGGTCTCGGCGGCCACGGCCAGTCCCGTATCCACTTCGGAAGTACCTTGCTCCATGGCGCGTACAGCCTGTTTGATCTCTCTTTGGATTTCTTCGATGAGCACGGCAATTTGACTCGTTGCTTGTTCGGACTGTTCGGCCAGCTTGCGAACCTCGCCTGCCACGACGGCAAAACCTCGCCCTTCTTCACCAACGCGGGCAGCTTCGATGGAAGCATTCAGGGCAAGCAGGTTGGTTTGGCTTGATATCCCCGAAATGATATTAAGAATATCGCCAATCTCTTGCGAGCGGCTCTCCAGCACTTGGATGGCAGATGCCGTGTTTTTAACCGACTCGGTAATCAGCGTCATTTGCTCGGAAACCTGATTAACGACGGCATTCCCTTGCTCGGAGCGGCGTTCCATCTCATAGGCTTCGTCGGCGACATTGGACGAACTGCTGGCAATGGTCTGAATGACGGTAGCCATTTCGTTCATGGCGCGGGCGCTGTCGATGCTGGCCTGCTCTTGGGCGCGAATGTTGGATGTAATATGATTGACGCTGGTGTTGATGATTTCTGCGTTATCGCTATTTCTTTCCGATACATCGTACAATTCTCTTGCAGAAGCATTGACTTCATGGGAAGTGGATTGCACTTTGACGATCGTATCGTTGATTTTGCCGACCATGACATTGAATTTTTCGTTGACAATGCCCAAATCGTCTTTTCCAGTTGGAAGCTGGACATCCAAATTGCCCCGGCTCACATCATCGATACCTTTAATCAGGTGACGGATCGGGGAGAGCGTATTTTTCACGACAAGATATTGGATGATCAAGAACAACAACAGGAAGGCAACCAGAATGATGATGCTGTTTCTAAGCATGGATGCCAGTCCTTCCGGCACGGCCGAAGCATCCGCATCCACGGCAAAATACGAGAAGATTTTCCCGTTGCTGTCCTTGATCGGATAAGCGATGGTGGTCCAGGTTCCGAAATCGTCGTCATAAAACGTGGTGAACGTTGGACGGTCGGTACTCAACATTTCTTTCAAGGCATTGGCCACGGTCACCGGCTGCTCGTACATGTCGCCGATATTGACGCCATCGCTTTGGAAAGCTTCGCGCAAATTGGTCGGCATGGCAATCAATGAAGTTTCCCGTTGGGTGTTCCCGCCGAGTTCTGTTCCAAATATGTAAGCCTGCGCCACGTTAGGATAATACTCATGCATCTCGTCCAGGAAAGCCCGAAGCTTGGTCTGTACAGGCCCGTCGTAACTGCCTTCCGTGATGGCTGCCTGCACTTCGGACGGTTGGATTTCTTCCGACCATTTTTTCGTGATGAGCTCGACCTGATCATGCAACTGCTCAATCAGCACGACTCTTTGGAAATAATAACTGCTTGCGATCAGTGCCACGCCAATGATGACAATGTTGGTGAATGAAAGCAAAAGGTTTTTCGAAAAGAAAGACATGTTTTTCCAGCTGAATGATTTCACTAAATTCCACTCCTGATTCTCTTGGTATTGACGCTTTGAATGGCTTGCATGAATGCAGCTAATCAGGTCATGTATATATCCTCCTTCATAGATTAGGTCTGCGACCATGGTCTTGGTTCGTGGTCGTAAATATGAAGATTTATCCCACTTATTAACCATGGGTGTCTAATAATTAAAACACATCCACTTTTAATATGTCGTATAAAATGTCCCCAAACTGAATAGTTTGATTAAAACTTTTTTAATATTCTGCATAAATGCGGATAGATGACCACCACCAATAGGTATATAGCACTATGGATTTGGAGGGTTACCATTTTTTGGCGTTTCATTTGTATTTTATCGCATAGGATCCGATCATGCATCGTTGTTTCCGAGCTGCATTCCGTTCTGCATGACGGCGGCGGGCAGACAGATTGAGCTGTCATGATATACATCGGAAGCGGTTTTATCTATAATAAATACAGTATGTATTTTAAATTCATAAGCAGCGGGGGTCTATGGAGATGAATCTGAAACAGATTGCAGCAGAACGGGCGGCTGAATACATTCAGGATGGCATGAAGGTGGGACTTGGAACCGGATCGACGGCATACTACGCTATTTGCAGGCTTGGAGAGCGCGCGCGCGACGGTTTGCGTATTCAGGCTGTTGCCACATCGGAAGCCTCGGACAAGCTGGCACGGGAGTGGGGAATCCCCATCGTCCCGTTTGACCAGATCGGCCGGCTTGATATTACGATTGATGGCGCGGATGAAGTGGACCCGGATTTTAATCTGATCAAAGGCGGCGGCGGCGCATTATTGCGTGAAAAGATCGTAGCTGCCAACAGCGACAAACTCATCATTGTAGCAGATGGAAGCAAGGCGGTTAAACGGCTCGGCCGGTTCCCGCTTCCGGTGGAAGTGGTGCCTTTTGCCTCCGAGTGGACGTTCAGCGCGCTGGAGAAGCTGGGTTGCCGTCCGGCCTGGAGAATGAATGGAGAGGAACGTTATCTGACGGATAACGGAAACTTGATCGCTGACTGCCATATGGAGGCCATTGAACATGCGGCTGAACTGAACGTTCGCTTGAACATGCTGCCTGGCGTCGTGGATAATGGATTGTTCGTGGATATGGCAGATACCGTCATTTTGGCAAAGGAAGACGGAAGCATCGATGAACTGCACCGTCCCTAGCCTGAAAAGCGAGGCGTGATTCGAGATATGACTGACATCCCTCTTGTGAATCATGAGGCATGCTGCGGGCAGAGTGGCAGACCGCAAAAGATAGCATTACAATGTAAATCAGTGATGGAGGATTAGGGAAATGCCGAATACGGAGGACAATCGGGAACTGTCTTTGCAATTATTTGTGGTTCTTGTCCGAGCATATAATTCAGTGACTTCAAGGTCCAACCGGGACATTCAAAGCCATGGACTGAATTCAACGGAATTCGGGGTGCTTGACTTGTTGTATCACAGGGGGCCGCAGGCCCTCCAGAAAATCGGCGAAAAGGTGTTGATGTCGAGCGGCAACATTACGTATGTCGTGGACAAGCTGCAAAATAAAAAGCTGATTACAAGACGTGCCTCCAAGGAGGATCGGCGCGTTATTTTTGCCGAATTGACTGAGACGGGGAAGGCCTTCTTTGAAGAGGTTTTCCCGCAGCATCATCAAGTCATCATCGATGCCCTGGAGGGGCTTTCGCCGTCCGAGAAGACAGAGGCGATCCGGTTGTTGAAAAAACTTGGCCTGGCTGCTGCAGGAAAAACCGACGTGCGTTCGTAACGCGTCGGTTTTTTTGTTTTTGCTCGGATTGGGAGGACGGCTTTCGAGCCGGCTAAGCTCGGTCAAAGCAGATTGACATCCAATCCCTGAAATCAGAGAATGGGTATATATGGGTTCATTGAAATGAAATGCCTGAACGAACCATTCTGCCCATTAGGGATTCATTGGGATCGGAAGCAGGCTGGCTGCAGAGTGCAATACATGAGTAAGGCTTATGAAAAGGAGGGATTTTATGCCTCGACCAGCAAGGGTGTGTTCGTATTGTCAGCAAGAAATGGCAGAGGACGAATTCAAATGCAAAGCATGCGGCAATCTCGTAGAAACAAAGACGGCGCCGCCTGAACGTGTGTACATGCAGGAAGAGGGAAAGCCACTGGATCGCTATTCCATTGTGCTGCTGGTCATCATGACGCTGTTATTCGCGCCAATCGCGATGACGATCGGGGGAGTGCTGCTGTTTCACGATGATCCCTATCGGAGGGATACGGGCAAATTGATCGTGACCGGTTCGATGGTGGTCATGGCGATCCTATGTTTGGTTTTTGTTGCCGGATCAGGAACGCTAACGGTCCGCTTCTGAAAGGGGAGTGTCTAATGAATCGGGAGCGCTTTAATGCTGCACGCAGGGCGGAGGCCGATTATCATGACAGGTTCTATCGTAATCATGAACTGTTCGCGGAAGGTACCTGGATGGCGAAACCGATGCCCGTCGTGATGGAAATGCTGGAACGACTATTGACCCGTCATTCCAGGTTGAATGTGCTTGATCTCGGATGCGGCGTCGGACGTCATGCCATTGCGATTGCGCAGCGTCTGAAACAGACGGAAAGCAGGATCATCGGTGTTGACCTGATTGATGCGGCCGTAGATGGTCTGTGCACCTATGCGCAGCAATACGGGGTTGATCACTTGATTAAGGTCGAAAAGGCAGACGCAGAGCATTATCCGATACCAAAAGCGCATTTTGATTATATCGTTGCCTGTTCTTGCCTGGAGCACATGTCAAGTAAGGAAGCGTTCCTTGGAACCATTGAACGGATGCAGCAGGGCACGCGGACAGGCGGAATTCATTGCATTGCCATGAGCACAAACGTGAAGGAACAAGAGATACGCACCGGACGGCCGCTTTTGCCTCTGATTGAATTGAACCTGTCCACCGAGGAAGCCATGGATCTGTTATGGAAGAGCTATGCCGGATGGGAGATTCTCCACCAGAAGACGACCGAACACAAAATAACAGAGATGAAGTATGATGAAGAATCGCAGTTTAGTTCTGTTTTTCTCCGTTTTGCGGTGCAGAAGAAATAAACGAATGCCTAAGCAGACCGACCCATTTTCCCGGGGAATGACCCGACGGAAAGAGGGAGAGCTAGATAACAGGCGATGGGAAGATGGTACTGCACTCGCAGTGACCTAGTGTGATTGATTAGTGCGGTTCATATAGACAATGTTGGAGGAGGAAATGAGCAATGGATACATATGTCATCGGGATCGATGGTGGAGGAAGTCATACACGGGTAGCGATCGCAGATCATCAAGGGCATGTCCACTCTTACGTGCAAAAAGGAGGCTGCAATCGTTATCACGATGACCGTGCCGAACAGAATGTGCTCGAAGGGATCGCCGAAGCCATTCAGAAGGCAGGGTTGCAGGTACAGCAGATTGCCTCCTTGACGGCGGGGATGGCCGGACTGGATCAGGACGAACACTATGCATGGGCAGAACAATTATTGCGCAGAACGGGGATCCAAGGCAGCATCCATGCTGTAAACGATACGCGCATCGCCCACACGGCGGCTTTCCATGGCGATCCTGGAATTGTTGCCATCGGAGGTACGGGTTCCTTAATCCTTGCCAAGACCGAGAAAGGGCAGTGGATTCGCAATGACCAGTTCGGACATTATGCTCCGGTGGCGGCGCGTTTCCTGTCTTACGACACCGTGCACTCCATTTTGGCAGGTCGTTATGGTCAGGCGGACATGGCATGGATTGAACTCGTTTTGAATTATTGGAACGTAAACACGATACAGGAACTGGCACGACTCGGCTCAACGGGATTCGGAGGAAACAAGCAGGAAACCAATCGGCGGTTTGGGCAGATGGCTCCATTGGTTACCGAAGCTGCAGGCAAAGGAGTACCGCTTGCTGTAGATATATGTGATCGAGCGGCCGATACGGCAGTGGTAGGGATCGCGATGCTTGCAGCCTGCTTTCAATCCGATTCGGTTGCCGTCAGTCTGACGGGCAGCTGCCTGGAAACGCCGTATATGCGCGAAGCGATCCGCAATGGGCTTGCTTCCGCAGGCGAGGCAGGAGGCAGGAGCTTCCGGCTTGCAGCTGGCGATCTGACTGCAGTCGGCGGCGCTTTGCTCGAGGCATGGGATACGGCAGGCATTCCGGTGAGTGAAAACATGCTCGCCACGCTTCGATCAGAACTTGCCACAATCCGACCATAAGGAATGCAGCTTGAACTTTGGCGTACGAACGACTACAATACGATGGCGGAAGATAGCAAGCAGTAGGAGGAATGACAAAATGTTGATTGATTTGAAAACGCGCATACAGGAGCCGGTTGTGCAGGAACTGTTATCCTATTCGGTATTTCCGGATCCGGACCGGTTGGACCACGCGCTGCAACAATATATTCTGAGTGATGATTTGCATCTGGAAGGGTATGAAGACGAGCAGCAATTGGTAGGTCTGATCGGTTATGAAAAAACGGGAGACAGCGAGATCACTATTCGGCATATCGCGGTGCTGCCGGAAAATCGGTTCAAAAATTATGGCCGGGGCATGATTGCCCAGGTGCTTGAGAAGCACAATCCGGACTTGCTGGTTGCGGAAACGGATCAGGAAGCGGTCGACTTTTACCGGAATTCCGGATTCGTCGTTTATAGTTTAGGGGAGCCTTATCCTGGCGTGGAACGATTCCGCTGTGTGCTGGAAAAGGATGAGGAAGAAGAGGCGTAATTGCGATATCGGTTGCAATGAAATGAAGATGGACTAGGGCAGGACGTGGGATCGGGTGAATGACCCGAGTAAGGCGTCCTGTTTTTTTGCTTTTTAGGGACGGAAGATGCAGGAAAAAAGTATTGCTTTGGAATAAAGTTTCATTATAGAATAGTTTCGTTATGAAATAGTTCGTTTAGTGAACTTTATGAGAAAGGAGAATTGAACCATGCAGAAACCGGATGCCAAGCACTTGGTCAATCGATATTTGGATGCCTCGTTTTTAGTCACCAAGCAGTTTGAAATTCGTATTCGGGAACAGGTCGGGCAGACGATGTCGACAGATCAATTTTGCGCCCTGCGCCTGATTGATGAAAAACCGGATTGCACGCCCTCGGATTTGGCGGATCTTCTCTGCGTCGGCAAGAGCAGCATTACGGCATTGGTCAACAAGCTGGTGAGCCGAAATCTGGTTCATCGCTCGGGGGATGAACGTGACCGCAGAGTGGTGTATTTGTCTTTGACAGACACGGGGCGCAAAATTTATCAGGAAACGGAGCAGGAGATTCACAAGCTGCTTGAGCCTTACCTGGTGCATTTCAAGCCGGAAGAGATACGAAATTTCATTGAATCTTTCGAAAAATTGGCGCTGCTGCTATCCGATGAAGGAGGACAGGACGAAGCATGAGAACGATTTTGAAAGCAAGATGGTGGCTGATGGGGCTATGGATTGCCGTAGCTGCCGTACTGATGTTCACGGCTCCAGGCATGAGCGACCTGATCCGGGAAAAAGGCCAATTTTCCGTGCCTGACGGGTATTCTTCGACCCAGGCTGCGGCTATTCTGGACGAAGCCGCCGCACAGAAGGGGGAACAGCCGGGGACACAGCTGGCGCTTGTATTCCATAACCCTGACGGACTGGGCACCGCAGGAAAGCAAGAAGCAGAAAATGCGATCAAACAGTTGGAATCCAACAAGGATAAGCTGGGCATCTTGTCCATACTCGATCCGTTTTCCCAGCCCGAGCTCGCCGAGAAAATGATTTCGGCCGACGGGAAGACGATCCTGACGTCCCTTTCCGTGGATCAGGGCAAACGTACCGTCAAAGAGATGAGATCCGACCTGAACGGGGCGCTCCAATCCGTTTCCGTCGAGCATTACATTACAGGCAAAGGACTGATCGATGAAGATACGATCGAGAGCTCCCAGGAGGGGCTCAAAAAGTCGGAATACATCACGGTCGCCTTTATTTTGATCATTTTGTTCCTTGTCTTCCGTTCGTTCGTAGCCCCATTCGTTCCATTGCTTACGGTGGGCATCAGTTACCTGGTGGCACAGCAGATCGTAGCCTTTCTGGTCGATGGGGTCGATTTCCCGATATCGACGTTTACGCAAATTTTCATGGTTGCGGTCATGTTCGGGATCGGAACGGATTATTGCATCCTGCTGATCAGCCGTTTTAAAGAAGAACTGGCCCATCATGAAAACACGTGGGAAGCGATCATTGCGACCTACCGCACCGCCGGAAAAACGGTGTTTTTCTCCGCACTCGCGGTACTCGTCGGTTTCATAGCGATCGGTTTTGCGCAGTTTATGTTGTACCGGTCCGCCGTTGCGGTTGCCGTCGGCATTGCCGTTATGATGGTTGCGCTCGTCACGATCGTGCCTTTCTTTATGGCGGTATTGGGCAAAAAACTGTTTTGGCCTTCGAAGGGTTCGCTGGAGCATGCAGAGAGCCGCATTTACGGTGCTGCCGGCCGCTTCTCTCTCAAACGCCCATGGGCGGCGCTGCTGATTATCGCTGCGATTTGTGTGCCGCTTCTTTCCACGTATGACGGCAAGCTGTCGTTTAACAGTCTGGATGAGATCGGCGACAAATACGACTCCGTCAAAGCGTTTAACATCATTTCGGACAGTTTCGGTCCAGGTGAATCATTGCCGGGGCAAATCGTCATTCAAAATGACGAACCGATGGATAACGCAAAAACGATGGCGATCGCCGAAAAAATCAGCCGCGAAGTGGAAAAGGTGGCTGGCGTATCCGGTGTTCGGAGCATGACCCGGCCCACCGGCGACGAGATTAAGGATTTTGAAGTGACCCAGCAAGTCGGAACGCTGTCTGATGGTTTGGGCGAAGGTAAAACGGGTCTGGATAAAATTCGCGACGGTCTGAGCGAGGCCAGCACCCAGTTGAGCAAAAACCAACCACAGCTCAAAGAAGCTGCGGATGGAGCAGGGGAGCTGACCAAAGGAACGGCACAGCTGCAATCCGGGATCACTCAGCTGTCCGATGGGCTTGCACGAATCGAAAAAGGCATCCGTGATGGCTCTTCCGGCGCAGGCGAGCTGAAGGCCGGGCTTCAACAGGCCAAAACGAGCGCCGACCAACTAGCGAAAGCCAGCAATCAGCTTCTTCAGGCCTATCGCCAGGCAGGCAAAGGTGTTGCGGCAATCGGAGACGGGGTTGGCAGCTTGCAAAAGCAGCTCGCCGGAGTGTCTGCGGCCCTTACAAGCTTGAGCGAATCCTTTACGGCGCTTGAGGCGCGTTATCCGGAATTGGCGCAGGATGCGGATTATCAGCGCATCAAGGGAACGATCGGGGAAACCGGCACGGGAACAGCGCAGCTGTCGCAAGGACTGGGACAAATCCAATCCAGCTTGGGCGAAGCGGCTGCAGGAATCAGCCAGGCCAACGAAGGTTTCGCTTCCGCGACTGCAGGCCAGAAAGCTCTCGCGGACGGTTTGGACCAAATCGTCGCAGGCATCGACCAGCTTGAAACAGGCTTGAAGCAGGCGGCTGATGGCCAAGGGCAAGTGATTCGCGAAATTCCTTCCATTCAGGACGGACTTGGCCAGCTTCAGGGAGGCCAGGAAAAAATAAAACAAGGCTTCACCGATCTGAGTGGGCAATTGACTCAATTGACCGACGGTTTGAACCAGAGCGTGGACGGGATCAGCCAAGTGTCCGGCGGACTTGAATCCGCCCAAGACTATCTGACCCAGCTTCAGCAGTCTCCGGATTCCGATTTGGCCGGATGGCATGTGCCTGAGGAAGCTCTGAACAGCAAAGATTTTGAACAGGTATTCGATACGTATCTGTCCAAAGATCGCAAAACGATGACCATTGATGTCATTTTTGCCGAAAATCCGTATGGGACCGAGGCTATTGATCGCGTACCCGATATCGAGGCTGCCGTGCAGCGCGCCGTTCAGGGAAGCGCGCTCGAAAAAGCCGATATAGCCATTGGCGGAGTAACCAGCACATTCGCGGATTTGCAGGAGATTTCCAACAATGACTACACGCGTACCGTCATGTTGATGCTGGCAGGCACGCTGATCATTTTGATCATTCTGTTACGCTCGGTCATCATGCCGATCTACCTGATTCTCTCTTTGCTGCTGGCCTATTTCTCTTCCATGGCTATCACGGAAGTCATTTTCGTCAACATGCTCGGGTTTTCGGGAATCAGCTGGGTAACGCCGTTCTTTGGATTCGTCATGCTGATCGCTTTGGGCGTCGATTACAGCATCTTCCTGATGGACCGTTTCAATGAAAACAAAGGTATGCGAGTACAAGAAGCGATGCTTTACGCAATGAAAAACATGGGCACGGTCATTCTGTCCGCTGCCGTGATCTTGAGCGGGACGTTTGCTGCAATGTACCCGTCTGGCGTTCTGTCCATGATGCAGATTGCCACGGTCGTGCTCAGCGGATTGATTCTGTATTCCTTGTTGTTCCTGCCATTGTTCGTGCCTGTGATGGTGAAGATGTTCGGGCGCGCCAACTGGTGGCCATTCCCGAGCAAAGAACAGCAGGACGCTGCTTCTTCCGATCGATCGATTGGCATGTAGCATGCTGCACCAATAAGGACTTGTAACCATCCAATCGCTTTTATGAGGCCCTGTCGGCTTGCCGACAGGGTTTTGTCTCGTTTTTCGTGAGTTCCCGGACTATGGTGCCCGTTGCAGGGCATGTGACATCACCTGCAAAATTAAGGTGGCTGCCTAGGGACAACGTCCCGCGCTTTGATTTCCCATTGTACATATCATGGAACATAATCAGTCAGAGATGGGCGGAAGGGGGCTACAGCGATGGTTTATCGATATGCAGCTATTGGGGACTCGCTTACGGTAGGAACGGGAGCGCTGCTGGGTACCGGCTTTGTTCTACTGTATCGGCGAATGATCGAAATGAACGTGCGCACCTTTGTTTCGGTTGACAATATGGGGGTAAACGGCTTGACTTCCGAAGAATTGCTGCATATGGTATCCAACTATGCAAGGGTAAGGCAAGCCGTGCGAGAGGCGGACGTCATCACCATGACCATCGGGGGGAACGACTTGATTCGCACGTTCAAAGCGAGCGGAGGAATGCCCGGAGCCGAGCGTATGACGCAAGTGCTTGGGGAAACGCGAAACAATGTCACCCAGATCATGAAGCATATTCGCCAACTGAAACGAGGCCATAGATATATGATACGAACGGTCGGATTGTATAATCCGTATCCCCGTTCGGCGGAGGCTGCTTATTGGGTCAAGCAGTACAATTCTTTCCTGAATGGCGCCGGCTCGGGGTATTACGGCTGTGCGCAGGTGTATGACCAATTCGAAGGGCGTGAGCGCGACCTGCTATTTTGGGACAGGATGCATCCCAATTCGAGAGGGTACCGTGTGATCGCCGACCAACTGGGCCGAATGGGATACAGACCTTTTGCCTGAAAGCGATGAACGGAGCGCGAAATGCTGAATAGGAGGAGCGGACTGGACCACTGGATACGCTTCCGTTAAGATAAACGAATAGCGAACGCGTTTCGAATCTATGAATCATTCGTAAAGACATCCAGGATAATGCAGCAGAAGATACATCAATAAAGGAGATCGATTTAATGCAGCACATTCATTTGCGATCCGAGAAGGATTTGGAATACCAACGCGTACGGCAAGTGCTGTCGGTATACGCTCCCGGCTCCGAGTGGGAGGCGATTCGGGGAAGCGGAGGCATGAACAACTCGACGTATTTGCTGCGGATTGACGGTAAACGCTTTGTGTTGCGGCAGTACGAAACCCATAACGACGTCGCCAAAATTGCTTTTGAGCATGAAATCCTTGATGCGTTGGCCCGTTCCGGTTTTTCGCTTCGCCTGCCTTCGCCTGTGAAGGCGCCGGGGAACGGGCAAACCTTTTATACCCTCGTTAACGAAGCCACCGGGCAGAAGAAAGTCGTCGCCTTGTTTCGTTATCTTGAAGGCCGCAACCCGGTCTGGAGCGACCCGGAGCAGCTCCGCGAATTGGGGATGGCTGCAGGAAAGCTGTCGCAGGCATTAGCGGGCTTGAAGGTGTCGCTTGATCCGGTTTATCCGCCGTATTATCAAATTCAAGACGCTTATCCGCTCTGTACGCCAGACAAGCTGCTGCGGATGTGCATTTCCCCGCCGGTCCAGCTGCACGCCGTACGGAACGATATGAACGAGCTGGCGCATACGCTGCCTGCGCTTTTTGACGCGTTGGCAGGCATGGAGCATTTACCGCATCAACTGGTGCATGGGGATGTGAATGCGTCCAATGTGCTCGCAGATGAAGAGGGGCGCGTGTGCGCCGTGTTGGATTTTGAATTCGCAACGTGGGACTTGCGCGTCATGGAGCTGGCCGTTCCGCTGTCGGATTTGCTTACCATAGATCGCGGCGAGGTTTGGTTATGGGGAGCACTGGAGAGCCTGATCCGTGGATTTCGTGCACATGCCGTCCTGGAGCCCGCGGAACTGGCGGCTCTTCCTCAGCTTGTGCTGCTGCGAAGCCTGGACGTGGTCATGCATTTTATCAGCCGGATGTTCGAGGAGACGGATCCGCCAGAGGTAGCGGCCGATCAGATTCGAAAGCTGAGGGAACGCATGGACTGGATGAAGAACAATGAAGCGCGGCTGCGGACGTTGCTGTCCTGAAATGAAAAGGAGTGCCGAATTCAGCCAGATGGCGAGCTCGGCACTCCTTTGATTATTTCGGAATGATGCCAGGCCAACGCAGGCTAACATTACGATCCGTTTTTGCGGAACCAACTGCGAACCGCCCAGCCGCGTTCCTGGCGTTTCTTGTATTTGGGCAGGGAACGATACACGTTCAGCGACTGCTCGTAAGCCTGTTTGGCTTCAGCCGTGCGGCCGAGCGAGCGATAAACCGAACCGAGCAGGTAATATGCTTCGCTTGAGGATGAATGCACATTCTGGAAACGGTTTACATAGTTCAGCGCTTTGTCTTGGTCGATGTCCTTGAAAACATTGGCAAGCTTAAGCAAAGGTCGGCCGTATTTCACTCGCGGATTAAGCTCCAGCGCATGCAGGATATGGCGCTCTCCCTGCTGCACTTTGCCAAGATGCAGCTCGGATGTGCCAAGCTCTTCCCAATACTCGGCGGATAGCTCATAGGGCCGCTCAAGCTCCAACAGCAACGCGTAGGCCTCACTGTATTTTTTTCGCTCGTTCAGCAAACGCGCCAGGTCAAGTTTGGCGGATACCTCGTTGGGATTCAGGGCGATTTGCTGCCTGAGCCTGGAGATGCTGCGCATGCGCCCAAGCGGCTTCAGGAAGCTGGGAAACAACCCGACGTAACGTCGATCAGCCACATACAGGATGACCAGCAAAATAAGGACGGCTACGAGCGGATTGCCAACAATCTGCCACAGCAAGCCAAAGATGAGAAACTTGGTCAACACGTTCGGGTCAACTCCATTATGATGAAATAAGTATTGCCACGGGCAATGCAGACCTATATTTTATCACATATCAGGAGGATTATGGAAGAGTTGGTCGCGCTCTCGCCATTTTGCGATAAGCCGCAGGCGTGGAGCCAGTCATTTTTTTGAATTGGCGATAAAAATGGGGCAAGCTCTCGAAGCCGCAGGCTTCGGCAATGGCCGCCATCGTGTCGTCCGTTTGCAGCAGGCATTCTTTGGCCATGATGACCTTCCGGGCCAGCGCATAATCCGTCAGCGTCATGCCCGTATGTTTCTTGAAGGCACGGCTGAAGTGGGCGGGGGAAACGGCAGCTCGCTTAGCCAGTTCATGCAGGGACATCCCTTTTCGCAGCTTGTCGTCGATATTTTCCAGAATGCCGGACAGCCATCCCGGTCCTGAAATGGACCGGACGGGAGGCGAAGCGTCCGACGGCTGCAGGCGTTCCAAATGGATCAGCAGCAGCTGAAGCTGGAGCAGGGCGGCATGCGCACTCAGGGAATGGTTCAACCTGAATTCGTCCCGGATGGCGTCGATGAGTGCGATTACTTTGGTTCGTTCGTGCAGGGCCAGATGGCGCTTGTAGGTTCTGGTTCTCCGGCAATGCTCGAACACGGATAACAAGGCAGTCGCGCTGCCTCCCGCTGCCGACGCCAACAATCCCGGACTGAAGAAGAGCGCGGATGACGTAACCGGGTTGCGTTCATCCGGCAGCGCCCGGTGCACGGTGCTGCCCGGGATAATAAACAGATCCCCCTCTTCCATGTCCTCCAGTCCGGTATCGATGAAAATGCTCCCCTGTCCTCTATACACGTAGATCATCTCGTGCCAATCATGCAAATGATCAGGCAATTCATTCTGAGGGGCCTTGGTATCGGCATAGACCAGACGGAAAGGGATGCCTGAATCGGCGAGAATGGTTGTGCGAACGGGCGAACGTTCCATGAAAGCTCCTTTCTGCTTGCTTGGTTGCAAATGAATGGATTCGAAAACGCACAATAGATCATGAAAGAGTATATTTATCGCAATATAAGCAATTTAAATTCCTTTTAATGATGATACAATGAATTTAAAGCGTTTACAACGCGTTGTTGTAAGACCATTAATCAATGAGGTGAGTGTTCATGTCGGCGAGCACCAAACGACCCAAGCTGAAGCTGAATCTGTTGGGCAATGATGGACAACGCAAGTGTAAGGAAATGATGGAGCGTCCCGTTAAGGTATTGCAAATCGGGGAGGGCAATTTTTTGCGCGGATTCGCGGATTGGATGCTGCACGAGAGCGCAAGGCAGGGGAAATTCCACGGAAGCGTGGTCGTTACCCAGCCGCGTCCGGGCGGCAAAGCCAAGCTGGAGCAAATCCGTGAACAGGATGGGTTGTACACGATGATCACACGGGGGTTATCCCAGGGCGAACCCGTGGAGCGCGCGGAGATGATTTCAATCTTTGCCCGCTGCCTGAACCCTTATGAAGAATGGCAGGAGTTTCTGGAGCTTGCGGAACTGCCGTCTCTGGAGTTCGTCATTTCGAACACAACCGAATCGGGATTGAAATACGTGCCATCCGAGTACACGCCCGGGGAACCCGTGCTTTCTTATCCGGGCAAACTGACGGTCTTTCTCCATCGCCGCTATGAACGATTCGCGGGCGACGCTTCCCGGGGGCTGCTTCATCTGCCGTGCGAACTGCTCGAAGGCAACGGGGACGTGCTGCGGGATTGCGTGCTCCGGCACAGCGAGGATTTCGGATTTTCCGAGGATTTCCGTACATGGGTCAAGGAGTGCAACCGGTTTTTGAACAATCTTGTGGACCGGATCGTGACCGGGGCTCCCTCCAGGGAAGAGGCGGACTTGTTAACGGATCGCTGGGGTTACGAGGATCAGTTGATCAACACGGCCGAACCGTATCATTTATGGGCCATTCAAGGGGAAGAAGCCTTGGACAAACGGCTTCCATTAAAACAGGCGGGGCTGAACGTTCATTGGGTCAAGGACCTGAAACCGTTCCAGCTGCGCAAAGTTCGCATTCTGAACGGTGCGCACACGTTGATGTCGTCCCTTGGCATCCTGCATGGCGTAGAGCACGTCAGGGAAGCGATGGAGGACCCGCGGATCGGACCGTGGATCAAGGAAACGGTGCATCAGGACATCGTGCCGGCATTGAACATGCCGGAGCAGAATCTGGACGAATATGCCGAAGAGGTGTTCGAACGGTTTCTCAATCCATATATCCATCATAAACTGCAGGATATTGCGTTAAATATGGTGGGCAAGTTCAAGGTGCGCGTTTTGCCTACCTTGTTGTCTTACGAAAAGAATCAGGGAGTCTGGCCCACCCGGTTGATCCGCGGGTTTGCGGCGATGCTGCTTTTATATCGGGCGGTGCCTACACCGGATGGATATCAAGGACAGCGTCTGAACGGCGAACCTGTCGCATTGAGGGATGATCCAGGTGCATTGGCCTCGTTCGCGTCACATTGGGAAGGGTACGATGCTTTGGGGAGTGATCGAAAGCAGCAGTTGAACTTGCGGGTAGGAGCCCTCCTGTCCGACCCGGAACTATGGGGCGAGAATTTGGATGAACGCGATGGCTTGCGCGAGGCGATCGTTGAAGAAATGTTACTGTTGGAAGGGGTTAAGGCATGAATACGACGAGCACGACCAAGGAATGGATTGCCATTCAGCCGCAGGATGACGTCATTATCGCGCTGCGCGATTTTGCCAAAGGAGAAAAGGTTGAACTCGCTGAAGGCGTTTCGCTGGAACTGCTTGACGAGGTGCCCAAGGGGCATAAAATTGCCGTTCGCGAAATTTCTCCGGGGGAGGACGTATTCAAGTACGGTTTTTCCATCGGGGTAGCCAAAGAGCGCATCGAGCCGGGAAGCTGGATTCATACCCATAATCTGAAGACAGGGCTGCACGGTTTGCTGGAATACGAATACCGGCCCGGACAGGCTGCCCAACTGGAAATGCCTCCCGAACGCTTGCTTACCTTTGACGGATATTTGCGCCCCAACGGGGAAGCGGGCATACGGAACGAAATTTGGATCATCAATACGGTGGGCTGCATCAACAAAGTGTGCGAAGCATTATCTCGCATGGGCCAGGCGCAGTTCGGGAGCCGCGTGGACGGAGTCTATCATTTTCCGCATCCTTTCGGCTGCTCGCAGCTGGGCGATGACCTGAAATACACGCAGCAGTTGCTCGCCTCCCTGGTGGAGCATCCCAATGCAGGAGGCGTGCTCGTGATCGGGCTGGGCTGCGAGAACAACCAGGTTGATGAATTTCGCGAATGCATCGCCCCCGAATATCGGGAAAAGGTTCGTTTCCTGAAGGCGCAGGAAGCCGATGACGAACTGGATGAAGGTTTGCGTTTAATGGAGGAACTGGTTGAAATGGCCGAGCAGGCCAAGCGTCAGCCCTTGCCGCTGAGCAAGCTCAAGATCGGGCTCAAATGCGGCGGGTCTGATGGCTTGTCGGGCATTACGGCGAATCCGCTCGTCGGGGCGGTGTCCGATCTGCTCGTCGCTGCCGGCGGAACCGCGATTTTGACAGAGGTGCCGGAAATGTTCGGGGCCGAGACGATCCTCATGAACCGGGCTTCGAATGAAGGGGTCTTTCATGATCTGGTGGACCTGGTCAACGGCTTCAAGCAGTATTTCGTCAATCACGGCCAGAACATTTACGAAAATCCTTCACCGGGAAACAAAGCCGGAGGCATTACGACCCTTGAAGAGAAATCGCTCGGCTGTACCCAAAAGGGAGGACTTTCCTCCGTCGTGGATGTGCTGCGATACGGCAAACGTGTGACCCGCCCCGGCCTCAACATCGTGGAGGCTCCAGGAAACGATCTGGTGTCGGTTACCGCATTATCCGCTGCCGGCGCCCATATCGTGCTGTTTACGACAGGACGCGGAACGCCGTTCGGAGGACCGGTGCCGACCGTCAAAATCGCGACCCAGTCCGACCTGGCGAACCGCAAAAAGCATTGGATCGACTTCAATGCAGGCCAACTGCTGGAAGGAGGAACGATGGAGGACGTAAAAGTGCAGCTGTTCAGCCAACTGATCGACATCGCCTCAGGCAGAAGGCAAACGCTGAGCGAGCAGCATGGATTTCGCGAAATTGCCATCTTTAAGGACGGCGTCATACTCTAAATCAAAAAAATCCCGGGGCAGGCTGAGGCTGCTCCCGGGATTTCGTCTGCATTAAACGACGTCGATCAAGGCTTTTTTCATTTTCGAGAGGGCCGCCGGTGAAGTATGGGCTTCAAGCTTGCAGAGCAGCAGGGAACGTGCTTCATCTATACTGCCTTCGAAAGGCTTGATCCCCTGACGCTCCATCCAGTGCCGGGTTGTTTCGTAAGCCGAGCTGTTCCAGGCAGCTTTGCCTTCGGCAAGCCCTTCCTTTTCCTTGGTGCCGCTGATGACGATGGCTGTTTTGCTTTGAAGGTCAAGCAGCCCTTGATCGAACGCTTTTTTGTCTTCTTTGGCCCGCAAGTTTGCTTGCGACCTCAATGTCCTGCCATCGATCCCCTCTTTGTTTTCGATCAATTCGTAGAGCCTCAGCGCTTCGCGGGATAACTTACCGGCATCATACTGCTCTGTGACGGAATCGGTGCCGGCCAGTATGCGATGAAACCAGGGAAAACATTCACGGGAGACCAGTACGGCTTTCTTTTTCACGAATTTTCCGTAAGCCGCAATGCCTTCCTCCGCCAGTCTGGAGCGCCATAACCAGGGGTCGAGCTCTGTGTCCCGGTGCCAGTGTTCCTTGGGCGTCAACGAGGATAGGGACGGGTAATCGGGAAAAAGCGGAGCCAGCGGCAATATGCCGGCCTGTGCGATTCGTAAAACAGCTTCCTCAAACGTTACCAATGGTTCATTGATCATGATTTCGTCATTCTCCTCATTAAGGGGATGTACATCCACTCCGGCTGGAAGATTGGTACATGCAGCAAACCTCCTCGGCCTGACGCTTGATCTCCTCCCGAAGTTTTTCCGGCTCCAGCACTTCGGCTTCCCTGCCCAGGCGGTAAAAGAAACGAACGGCCCAGTCCCATTCCGAGGGAGGGCAGTGAAACGCAAGTTCCCATAGATCCGGAGCGATTTCCGTCATGCGTTCGCCGATATGTTCGTCCTGCTCGGCTTCAATCATGGCTCTATAGCTCAAGTGGGCCCGAATGGGAATGTCCAGTCCTTCTGGCGGACGCGCCAGGGCCAGGTGTTCGCGAACCGATTCGTTCAATTGCGGCCATTTGCTCTTTTCGATGCTGCGGGCTTCCATGATGCGGTCGACCCGGAACAGACGCACTTCTCCATGTTCCTCGGAATAGGCATCGCAGTACCAAAAGCCGGCAGAAGCATATAAACGTTTCGGATGGATCTGCAGCCAGCGCTGGCGTGAGGCAGAGCGATAAAGAATGGATAGCCAGCCTTGCTCGGGGATGCAGGCAAGAAGGGGCTCCAGATGCTGAAGGCTGTACTGGCGTTGCGGTACATGATGCTGCAGTTGTTTGAGCATCGGATGGATCCGATTCATGACCTCGTCCGGGATAATGCTCTTGATTTTATCAATCAGCGTCCAGCGTTTCTCCTGAAAAGGAGTGTCCGCATAATGACTTAGTCCTTCAAGCGCAAATAGGAGCGTAGCGGCTTCGTCCGGGTCCAATTGCAATGGGGGAAGCACATAACCGTCCATGAGCCTGAAGCCGCCCCCCGGGCCGGAAATGGCGATAATGGGCACATTCATTTCTGACAGGGACTGAATATCACGCAAAATGGTACGGCGGGACACTTCAAATTTTTCTGCCAATGAATGCGCCGTTTCATGACCTTGCTGCAATGCCATCACAATGGCAGCCAGCCGGTTTATCTTGTTCATGTCAGCCACTCCGTTTCGAGGGTTGCGCCGCCGCCGGAAAGGATGATGGTGCAAAGCCATTGTAACAGCAGATCAGTGACAGCTTGCATGTCACTAATGGGACAAGGCTTTTGTTTAAAAATGCAATGATTCTTGGAATCGTCAGGTATTTAAACGCTTTCCGGCAGGTGGCGATAAGTGTTGTCTCGTCCAATTCGCTTCGGGAGAACTTTTTTCCTTCTGACTTGCCGGTCGGCTTTGCTGGTAAAAAAAACCGTATCCGTCTAAACGGATACGGAAAGTAGCGGATTGCAGATATAAATCCCCTTTCTTATGAAACAGGAGGAGCGAAAACCAGATTAGTTGGCAGGATTACTCGGATCCAAAGGGCCGGATTGTAACAGTTTGTATCTTATCCACCGGGTCTATCCCCTTTGCAGCAAATGTACGTCACGACCGGCAATTTCGACCTTGCCGGAAAGCTTGCGTTTCGTCAGCAGCTCATAAGCCGTTTCTTCGCCGAGATCGTATGTCTGCAGGGAAGCATTATGATTCATGACAAACAAGAACGATTTGCCGTCTTTAGTACGGGCACTAACCTCAACGCCGTCCGGTGTCTCCAACAAGGATTCGACGTTGTTGTCCGCGGCTATTTTGCCCAGCAATGCATCCAGGAAACGTTCCTCCGGATCCGTAGCTACGTACCATGCCTCTCCTTTGCCAAAGGTGTTGCGGGTAACGGCAGGCATGCCTGCATAGAAATCGTCGCCGTACCTGGCGATGATGTCGGCACCTTCGCTGTGCAGCAAATCGCACAGCATGCCGCATTCATATTCCTCTTGCAGCAGGCCGGAAGCGGCCTCGACGACAATGCGGTTTTTCTGCTCAGGCAGCAGTGCGTCGATTTCTTCGACCCAGATGCCAAGCAGCTTGCGCAGCTCGCCCGGGTAACCTCCGGTGGTTACGAGATCGTGCTCGTTCACGATGCCGCTGAAGAACGTGGTCAGGAATGTGCCACCGGCAGCCACGAACCGTTCCAGCTTTTCGGCAAAACCTGGCTTGACCATATAGAGCACCGGGGCAAGCACGATGTTGTATTTGCCGAGGTCAGCGTCGACGCTGACGATGTCCACCTGGATGTTGCGGCGGAAGAAGGCCGCATAGTATTTGTGGATCTGGTCGACGTATTTTAGCGCAACGGTAGGTCCGCTTGATTTTTCGATAGCCCACCAGTTGTCCCAGTCGAATACGATGGCCACTTTGGACTCGACGGTGGCATCCAAAGTGGTGTCGCCCAGCATCTGCAGTTCCTGCCCCAGCTGTGAAACCTCGCGGAATACGCGCGTGTTCTCGTGACCGACGTGTTCAATGACTGCGCCGTGATATTTCTCGCAGGCTCCAATCGAACGGCGAAGCTGGAAGAACATGATCGTATCCGCGCCGTGGGCTACCGTCTGATAACTCCACAGGCGCATGACGCCGGGGCGTTTCAGGGAGTTGTACGGCTGCCAGTTCTGCTGGCTTGGCGTCTGCTCCATCAGCATGAACGGCTGGCCGTCCTTCAGGCCGCGCATCAGGTCATGGGCCATGGCCGTGAAGCTGACCGGCGTGGCCAGGCCGGGATAGCTGTCCCAGGATACGATATCCATGTATTTTGCCCACTTGAAATAATCGAGCTGTTTGAAAAAGCCCATCAGATTGGTCGTAACGACGGAATCCGGTACATGTTTCTTGATGGCGTCGTATTCCAGGCGATAACAGTCAAGCATGCTGTCGGAGTTAAAACGCGAATAATCCAGCGAGATGCCCTGGAACGTGGAGTTATTCTCGCCCCAATGCTCGCTCAGATTGCTTGGCAGCACGATTTCGTCCCAATCATAGAACGTATGGCCCCAGAAGTTGGTGTTCCAGGCTTTGTTCAAATGATCCAGGGTGGAATAACGCTGCTTCAGCCATACGCGGAACGCCTTCTCGCAGTTGTCGCAGTAGCAGTCGCCGCCGTATTCGTTGGAGACATGCCATACGAGCACGGCGGGATGATCCTTGTAACGCTCGGCCAGTTTGTCCGCGATTTTCTCGGAATATTTGCGGTACGTGGGGCTGTTCGGGCAGGAGTTGTGTCGTCCGCCGAATTTGCGCTTGCGTCCATCCGCATCCACGCGCAGCACGTCGGGGTAACGTTTGGCCATCCATGCTGGGTGTGCCGCAGTGCTTGTAGCCAGGCAAGTATATATGCCTTTTTCATACAGGCTGTTAATGATCCGGTCAAGGCCCTCGAAATCGTAGGTCACCTCGTCAGGCTGAATCAATGCCCAGGAAAATACGTTGACCGTGGCGATGTCGATGCCGGCCAGATTGAACATGCGCAGGTCTTCCAAATGTGTCTCGTGGTCCCACTGTTCGGGATTGTAGTCACCGCCATAGAAAATTTTAGGCAGTTTGCCGCTGATCATGATGCCCACCTCTTGTATAAGAATAATTCTATATTATTTGAATCCTAAAACTATTAAAATATAAGAAAAGTATTGAAGGATATAAGAATATGGAAATACAATTCCGAGGGCGAACCGAGAGGAGGCACCATATGTTGATTTCACCGCAGCATCAGCGGTATTTCATGACGTCAAGGGACCAGCCCTTGCCCTTATACATTGAGAGCATCGGTTACAATGGCAACCAGGAAAATGTGACAAGGCCTGCCGGATATCCTTGCTACCATTGGCTTCAGACGGTGAAAGGGGCAGGCAAATTCAAGTTTGCGGGTTCTACGGTCGTTCTGGCGGAAGGTTCGGGCATTCTTCTCCCGCCCAACGTTCCTCATGAATACGTGCGGTCTCAGGGACGATGGGAGACGCTGTACATCACGTTCAGCGGCTCCCAGTGCCCAGCGATCACGGAGGCGCTGGGCCTGGGCGAACCGGCGCTGCATCAGTGGGAGCTGAACAGCCCGCTGGAGCACTACGGACGGGAGGTGCTGGCGTCCATCGGCAGCGACCAGGATTTGTCCGGGCTGGAGGCGTCGGCGGACATGTACCGATTTTTGATTTTGCTCAAAAAACACGGCATGACCGGCAGCCGCTCATCGATCTCGCATGCGGTGGAACGGCTGGCCCCGCTGATCGCATTCATGGAGCAGCACTATGCCGATCCCGACATCGGGCTGGAACAGATGGCGGCGATTCCGGGCATTTCGCCAAGGCATCTGAATACGCTGTTCAAACAATCCTTCGGCATGACCGCGTACAGCTATTTCATCCTGCTCCGCATCCGCAAATCGAAAGAATGGTTGACGGGTGATACCAAGCTGACCATCAAGGAAACGGCGGCGAAAGTGGGGTTTCGGGATGTCAGCCATTTCGTGGCAACGTTCCGGCGCATCGAAGGAGTAACCCCGGAGCAGTTTCGAACGTTGTACTAATATGCTACGGGTATGGGTGTGAGAAGGGGGATTGTCGAGAGGGCCGATTTTCCTGTAAGCTGTTACAAAGTGAACAACACTCATGCCAGTCTGATATTGCTACACGGCTGTCATTGCCGTTATGATGATATCGATTCTTTGGAAATGGGAGAAGCGCAGGCGGACGCTTAGCGTCCGTTAGCAGAAGAGAGGATGATTGATTTGACACAAACGATACCATTGTGGGATGGCGCTGCGCCGCATGCGGCCCAGGGTCGCGAAGAGGAAATGCCGCATCTGATTCCGTTTATCCAGCCTGGGTCCGATAGCGCTGTCATCGTGTGCCCCGGAGGAGGTTACGGCTTTCTGGCCGACCATGAAGGCGCACCGATCGCCGAACTTCTGAATCGTGCAGGAATCAGCGCATTTGTACTGAAATACCGCGTTGCTCCGCATCAGCAGCCGGCACCGCTGAGCGATGGACAACGCGCGATTCGCCACGTCCGCGCACATGCGGATCAGTACGGCATCGATCCTTCCAAAATTGCCGTACTCGGCTTCTCGGCCGGAGGACATTTGACGGCCATGCTTGGAACGGCTTACGATCCGGGGCAACCGGACCATGAAGATCCGGTGGAGCGTGTGAGCTCCCGTCCGGACCGCATCATTCTTTGCTATCCGGTCATCACCATGGGCCATTACGGCCACGCCGGATCGCGGGAAAACCTTCTTGGAGCGGATGCATCCGAAGCATTGATTACGGCGTACAGCGCGGAAAAACAGGTTAAGGCCGATGCTCCGCCAGCTTTCCTGTGGCATACCAGCGAAGATGGGCTTGTTCCGGCAGAGAACAGTTTGCGTTTCGCACTGGCTCTTGCGGAGCACGGGATTCCGTATGAACTGCATGTCTTTGAAAAAGGCTCTCACGGCCTGGGGCTTGCCGATGACATGCCTGCTGTCCGCGTATGGTCAGACCTGTGCCTGACTTGGCTTAAAAACCAAGGCTGGTAATGCTGCCGGACAGGCTTGCACCTTTATAATGCCAATGGGCGCGAAGGAGATATCGAAAATGAAACTGCAAAAAAACGATACATTGCTTTTTATCGGCGATTCCATCACGGATTGCGGCCGCCAGCATCCGGTAGGAGAGGGCAGCCATGGACTTGGTCACGGTTATGTGGCCCAGGTTTACGCACTGCTGCGCTCCATCTATCCGGAACTGATGCTGCGTGTTCGGAACGTGGGAACGAGCGGAAATACGGTTCGCGACTTGAAGCACCGTTGGGATCGCGACGTCCTGGACCTGAAGCCGGATTGGTTGTCCATCATGATCGGCATCAACGACGTTTGGCGCCAGTTCGACCATCCGATATCCGATGAACCACATGTCTTCCTGGAGGAGTACGAAAACACGCTGCGCGAGCTTGTTGCATCCGTACGTCCGTCTTTGAAAGGGCTTGTACTCATGACACCGTATTACCTGGAAGCCAATCCGGAAGATCCGATGCGGGCAACGATGGATCTTTACGGAGAGGCCGTTCGCCGGATCGCGAGCGAATACGACGCCGTATTCGTGGACACGCAGGCTGCGTTTGCGCCGTTCTGGGACCATTTCTACACGTCGGTGCTCACGCATGACCGGGTTCATCCGGATGCGACGGGACACATGATTTTGTCCAAGGCATTTTTGGATGGGATCGGTTTCGAATGGTCGGGCGCGCCGAAAGCGTAACAACAATGAACGAAGCGAGGCGTTGTCGGGCAGCCGGCGATTTGCCGCGGCAATGTTTGCTCGCCATGCTGCGCTGGTTTCATCCCCAAGCATATCTGGCAAATTCAACAATATCCAAAAGGACGTGATTGCATGAGTAACGTGAACGTTGCAATACGAGTACCGGCCTTGTTGGGCGAAGGTCCGAGCTGGGACGCGGAGAACGGCCGTTTGTTATGGGTGGATATCGAAGGCTTCAAGGTGCATGCGTATGACCCGGCTACAGGACTGGACGAGGCATTCGACGTAGGACAGCATGTTGGCGCGGTGGTTCCTTATCAAGGCGACGAGGTTATGGTGGCGCTGCGCAGCGGGTTCCATGCGTTTCATTTGCGCACAGGCCGATTGCAGCTCATTGAAGATCCCGAGCAGGGATTGGATGGAAACCGCTTCAATGATGGCAAATGCGATGCTCACGGCCGCTTCTGGGCAGGTACGATGAGCATGCGAAACGAAAGCGGAACAGGTGCATTGTATTGTCTGGAAGAAGGCCAGCCTGTACGCACATGGGTGAAGGGAGTCTCGACTTCCAATGGGCTCGGTTGGAGCCCGGATCGGACGGCGATGTATTATATCGATACGCCGACGCGTTGCATCGATCGTTTTGATTTCGACCTGACGAGCGGGACGTTAAGCAACCGGACAACCCTCATCGAGGTGCCGGAAGCGTTGGGGTTCCCGGATGGCATGACCGTGGACGCCGAAGGCATGTTATGGGTAGCCCATTGGGGCGGAGGCTGCGTGACCCGCTGGAATCCGGACACGGGAGAACTTTTGCAGCGAATCGATGTGCCAGCGGACCAAGTGACCTCCTGCTGTTTCGGCGGAGAAAACCTCGAAGACCTGTACATAACGACTGCCCGAACCGGAATTCGTGAGGAACGGCTGCAAGAAACGCCGGATGCAGGCTCCGTCTTTGTTGTTCGGCCAGGCGTTAAGGGGCAGGAAACACATGCATACGGTAAACGGAATGGAGCGTAAGATGGAGTTGCCCCTGATGGAATGGCTTGTACCGATACCGCGGAACACAGAATGATCACCGCGTAACGCGGGATGGAAGCAGACCGGATTTAGCATGGCGACAACCATGATGTCCTGGATCTGAATAGGCTGACCAGCATTTGCTGTTCAGTCTATTTTTTTGGTTTGGCCTGAGAAGAGCATCGCCTTTAGTTCCATGCGTATGAGTTGTGCGATTGCCAATCGACGGAAAAAGCTGCGCGGACCATCAGTCAATGGCGGGTGGCCAAAAAAATGTTGAATTACGGCAATGAGGCAGAAGGTAAAAGGAGATTTCCATCGAATGTTATTTATTGAGAAAAATATCCATATTCAGTCATCGAACACAAGGTTATGAAAGCGCTTAATGATCGAGAATCCATTGGAATGGAGGTGAGGACTGACAGTTACGGAACATTGCCATATCCGTTTCAGAACGTGCATGAATCTTCCTGGTTCGGTAGGTTGGGAGAGATTGGATTGCCAATGAACGATCGGCTTGGAATATAACGTAGAGGAGGCTGAATGTAATGAAAACGTTTTTAGGAAAAAAACTGCGGATGGCAGGTTTGGCGGTAGCCTTGGCTGCCGGCTCCTTTGCTGCATTGCCTGAAATGACATCTGCTGCCCCGAGTGAACCGTATACGTGGAAAAGCGTAGTGACCGGTGCGGGCGGCGGATTTGTGCCTGGCATCATTTTCAATGAATCCAAGAAGGACCTCATCTATGCACGGACGGATATCGGGGGCGCTTACCGTTGGAATCCCGAAAATGAGAGCTGGATTCCCCTAACCGATTTCGTTGGTTGGGACGACTGGAACAAAAACGGTGTGGATGCGCTGGCTACCGATCCCGTCGATCCGGATCGCGTGTATTTGGCAGTGGGTACGTACACGAACTCCTGGGACAAAAACAACGGGTCGATTTTACGCTCGACGGATCGGGGCAATACGTGGCAGACGACAACCTTGCCGTTTAAGGTGGGCGGCAACATGCCGGGCCGATCCATGGGAGAACGTTTGGTCGTTGATCCGAACGACAATCGCATCCTTTATTTCGGCGCTCGCAGCGGCAACGGGTTATGGAAAAGCTCGGATTATGGGGCAACCTGGAGCAAAGTAACGAGCTTTCCCAATCCGGGTACTTATGTTCAGGATCCTGCGAACGAATATCAAAGCGACATCGTCGGCCTCGCGTGGATTACGTTCGACAAGTCATCCGGCCATGCCGGTCAAGCAACCCAAACGATCTATGTCGGTGTTGCAGATACGGCACAGAGCATCTATCGCAGCACGGACGGCGGGGCGACTTGGACGGCGGTGCCAGGACAGCCGACGGGGTACTTGCCGCATCATGGCGTGCTTGATGCGGATGGAAGCCTGTATATCACCTACAGCAACGGCGTTGGCCCGTATGACGGAACCAAGGGAGATGTATGGAAACTGAACACATCCACGGGAGCCTGGACCAACATCAGTCCCATACCAAGCAGCAGCGCGGACAATTATTTCGGATACGGCGGGCTGGCCGTGGATGCCCAAGAGCCGGGCACGCTGATGGTTGCGACGCTGAATTCATGGTGGCCGGACGCCATTTTGTTCCGCAGCACGGACGGCGGAACGACATGGACCCGCATCTGGGAATTCGACGGTTATCCGAACCGCAAGTTCCGTTATGCCCAGAATATATCTGCAGCACCTTGGCTGACGTTCGGCACGACTCCGGCACCGCCGGAAGTATCGCCGAAGCTGGGATGGATGATCGGCGATCTGGAGATTGACCCCTTTGATTCTGACCGCATGATGTACGGCACGGGAGCCACGATCTACGGTACGAACAATTTGACGAACTGGGACAATAATGAAAAGATCGACATTTCGGTCATGGCCAAGGGAGTAGAAGAAATGGCCGTCCTTGACCTGGTCAGCCCGCCGAGCGGAGCCCATCTCGTGAGCGGCTTAGGCGACGTTAACGGCTTCCGTCACGATGATCTGGACCAGCCGCCGGCGAAGATGTTCTCCAGCCCCAACTATGCTTCGACCGAAAGCCTGGATTTTGCCGAGCTGAATCCAAGCACCATGGTTCGGGTAGGGAAAGCGGATTATGCGGCAGACCCGAATGCCAAATCCATCGGCTTGTCCTCCGACGGAGGAACGAATTGGTACAAAGCGAACGCCGAACCGGCCGGCACGGCAGGCGGCGGCACCGTGGCCATTTCGGCCGACGGCAGCAAGCTGGTATGGAGCACGTCCGACAAGGGAGTCCATTATTCGTCAACGGGCGGGAATTCATGGACGGCGAGCACAGGTATTCCCGCACAGGCCAAAGTGATTTCCGATCGGGTGAACCCCAACAAGTTTTACGGCTTCGCTGCCGGAAAAATCTATGTCAGCGTAAACGGTGGAGCCGCGTTCAGCCAAACGGCGGCAGCGGGCTTGCCGGTGGATGGCAATGCCGATCTGGATGCCGTTCCCGGGGTGGAAGGCGAGCTCTGGTTTGCCGGAGGTAACGAAGACGGTGGTCCGTATGGGCTATGGCATTCGACCGACTCGGGAGCGAGCTTCGTGAAGCTATCCAACGTTGAGGAAGCCGACAGCATCGGGTTCGGCAAAGCCGCGCCTGGCCGGAATTCCGTTGCGCTGTATGCCGTTGCCCAGATTGACGGAACGCGCGGGTTTTTCAGGTCGGACGACGGCGGAGCAAGCTGGGTGCGCATCAATGACGACGCGCATCAGTACGCCCGGGTAACCACGATTACGGGTGATCCGCGCATTTATGGCAGAGTGTATCTGGGCACCAACGGCCGGGGCATTTTGTATGCCGATCCTGTAGGCGGAAACAACGGCGGAGGAACGCCGCCGGTGTCCCATTCCGGCATATCGCCCCAAACCGCCGAATTTGACCTTAACGCAGACAAGCAGGCCGACATTCCCGTAGCGCTTACCTTGAACGGGAATACGCTGGCTTCGATCCGAAACGGCAATCATGTGTTAGTGCAAGGATCGGATTATACGTTGTCCGGAAACCAGGTGGTGTTGAGCAAAACGTATCTTGCGACGCTGCCTAAAGGCGTGCAATCGCTCGTTTTCCAGTTTAGCGCAGGCAACGACGCCACGCTGAGTGTAACCGTCAAGGATACTACCCAGGTTCCTCTGCCTGAAGGAAGCATTCGAATCGAAATGTACAATGGAACAACGGCCGCCACCGCCAATTCGGTCAACCCGAAGTTTAAACTGACCAACACCGGAACGGGCCCGCTCCAGCTGGCGGACGTAAACATCCGTTATTATTACACCATCGATGGCGAAAAGCCGCTGAATTTCTTCTGTGATTGGGCCACGGCGGGAAGCGCAAATGTGACGGGCACGTTCAGTGCACTGCCTGCGGCTGTGAACGGTGCGGATCATGTCCTGGAAATCGGCTTCGCCCCTTCGGCAGGCACATTGGCCGCAGGGCAAAGCACCGAAATTCAGGTCCGGTTCTCCAAAACCGATTGGACGAACTTTACGCAGACGGACGATTATTCGTTTGCCGCAGGGAGGACCGCCTATGAAAACTGGTCCAAAGTAACGGGATATGTGTCCGGCACGCTGCAGTGGGGGATTGAGCCCTAACCGTCATCCGTAGGAGAAGGTTGGAAGAAGTCATGAAACGCCTGATGTTCCGGGCGGAACATGGCTTCTTTTTTTGGGACAACTTGTTGTAAAATAAGCAAAGGGGAGCATGCAGATTGCCGTGTTCCAGAGTCTTCCGGACGGCTCGATCCAATCTTAATCCCATTGCTTAAACGAATATTTTGGGATATAACAAGATATACCGACTTGGTATCGGATTTTGAACATATTGTAACCGCTAACAGAAACGGAGGCAGCACCAATCTGGAGAAGTGAAGCGTTCGCTTGAGGGAAGATGGTACTGCTCTCGCTGTGGCCCGGTGGGGTTTATCTGTGGTTTCTATAGCGTAGAAACGAGTATCCGCAGAGACATAGAGGAAACACTAGAATAAGGGGGTCGCGATCATGAACCGTTTGTGCAAGGTACTGATTGTGGACGATGAATTTCTCGTAAGGCAGGGCATCAAGCATCACATGAATTGGGAGGCCGAAGGGTTTCAGATCGTGGGCGAGGCCTCCAACGGCGAAGAGGCGCTTGAACAGGTCCGCAGGTTGATGCCGGACATCGTTATTACGGATATTGTCATGCCGGTTATGGACGGCGAGGCATTCGTGCGTACGCTGAAAGCCAATCATCCGCAGATCGAAGTGATCGTACTCAGCAGCTTCAGCGAATTCGAATATGTTCGTTCAACGCTTCAGCACGGGGCCGCAGATTATATTTTGAAACCAAAGCTGGACACCAATGAATTGTTGGAGGTGCTGCAGCGGACTGCGGGCAAAATTCCGGAATTGCAATTCGAGCCCGCCGAGGAAGGGTGGAGAATCGGCCATTTGATGGAGAAAATGCTGTCCGGATTCACGCTGGAGGAAGATGCGGAACTGGATGTGGTCAACGAAGCGTTTCCGCATGGGTCTTTTCGCTTGCTTGCGTGTCCGTGGCCCGAAGAATCGCTTCGGCAGGCCGGTGCCTTGACGGGCCGGGAATATGCAGAATCCGGACTGCGGAAATCTTTGCCGGATGCGGTGATTTCCCTCCTCCCCGCAGAAGGGGAAATGCCTGTCTTCATTTTGAATACGGAAGCGTCCCTCGACGAAAGCCTGGTGAAACAGATCAGGCAATTGGCATTGGGTTCGGGGGCTGGTGTGAACGCTCCTGCTTGGGTGCTGACCGACCGTTTTCCGTCCATTCAGCATATGGGAGCCGTTTACCGGGATCGTCTGCTGAAGCTGCTGGAATACCGCTTTTATTATGAGCATCAGGCCATATTGGTAGAAACCGATCTGCCAGCGCTGCATCCTGCCGGTTACCAGTTTAACGTAAACATGTTTGTCCAGCACGTCAGACGGAACCGCACGGAAGCGGCCCGGGAGTATTTAAAGCAATATGCGCAGTCGCTCGGACGCGATTACATCGCGGACGTATTCGAGATCAAGTCCTTTTTGGGCAACCTGATCTTTAACGTAACCATCGCACTGGCGGATCTGGACGTACAGTCCGGTTCGCTTGACGAGAGCAAGTATGCCTACTTCAAAAATGTGGACGGAGCATCCAGTTTGAACGAGGCGTTGGACGTGCTCGAAAAGTTCATGCTGGAAGTGGAAGAATGCCTGCAAGGCGGCGGGAGAAAACGCAGCGATCCCAATATGAGCATGCTGCTGGAGTATATGCATCAGCATTATGACCAGCCGCTCGGCCTTGCCGACGTCGCCAAGCATTTCCACTTTAATCCATCCTATTTGTCGAGTTATTTTTCTTCCCACCAAAAAGAGGGTTTCAACGAATATTTGAACAAAATCCGGATCGAAAAGGCGGAAGAGCTTCTTCGCAACGGGGATGTCACTATTTCCGAAATCAGCAGCATGGTGGGATATTCGGACCATAGTTATTTTTGCAAAGTATTCAAGAAATTCACAGGACAATCGCCAAGCCGATACCGTCGCAAATTTTGGGCATAACGTCAGAAGGAATGGACTATGAAGAAATGGATGAACGGTTTTTCCCGCCTTGGCCTGTTTCCGAAGCTGATCCTGGTCATGGTCGTCAGCATCGTCCTCGTATCCGTCCTGATTCTGTATACGACCATTCACATGTCTACCAAACTGTTTACCGAAACGTTCAGCATTACGAATTCGAAGGTGCTCAGCCAAATCAAGGCCAATTTCGAATCATTCAATGATGCGATCGCGGCGGTGTCCAACAACGTCAGCCAAAGCGGGGCGATCCGCGCTTATTTGACCGAAGGGGACGGGGATTCGCTGTCCATGGCCAAATCCTACTACAACATGAGGGAGACGATGGATCGGGTGCAGTCCATCACCGGGAGTTACGAGGTGGGCATTACCATTGGCGGTATCAATGGGCGGACATATTCGACGGACCAATTGCAATATACGATGTTCAAGGACGTATTGAAGGACCACCCGATTACGCGTGAGGCGGCAAACACACCGAACCGCATCATTTTTGACGATTTTACGAGAGAGAGCAATTCCGGGACAGAGCAGATGATTTCAGCGACCAAAGCGCTTGCGGACCGTTCTCAGGGCCGCATTTACGGTACGCTCTACGTCACGATGCGCGAGAGTGTGTTTCGCCAGTTTTACGGCAGTTTTACGAGCAGGGGCAATGACGTCGTCATCCTGAACGAAAAGGGCGAGATCGTTTCATCCAATCGTGAAGAATGGATTGGCACGAGGGAGCTGGACTTGCTGAGCCATGCCCGGAAAATATACAATGAAGGCTTGAGCAGCGGCATCAACGCGCGGGTGATGGATCAGGACAGCATCGTGTTGTCCGAGTACCTGCCTTTTTACCGATTCTATATCGTCAACGTGGTGGATAAGGAAGAGTCGATGGGTCAGCTGTTGAACATGAAGGCGATTGCCCTGATTTGCGCCGCCATCGTTGCGGTTGCCCTTATCCTTGTATTTCTGATTACCAATCAGATGACCAAGTCGCTCCGCAGGTTAGTCAAACAGATGTCAAACATCACGAAAAGCGATCTGGATAACTATATTCCCGTAAGCGGCAGTTATGAGAGCCGGCAGCTTAGCCATGCTTACAATTACATGCTTGACGAGCTGCATGATTATGTGGACCAGCTGGTCCAGACCCAGCGCGAACAGCGCAACGCCGAGCTGGCCGCATTGCAGAGCCAAATCAATCCGCATTTTCTATACAATACGTTGGCCTCGGTGAAGGTGCTGGTCCAGCAAGGGAACAAGGACCGGGCGGCAGAGACGATCCATGCGCTCATTTCCCTGCTGCAGAACACGATCAGCGATGCGAGCGAGACCGTGACGGTGGAACAAGAAGTCGAAACGTTGAAAAACTACGTCTTCATCAATCATGTGCGATACGGCGGACGGATCAAGGCAGCCTTCTACATCGCTCCGGATTGCACGCAATACCATGTGCCGAAGCTGGTTATCCAGCCCTTTATCGAAAATGCCTTTTTCCATGCCTTCATCCGCAAAGAAACCGGAACCATTCACGTGATGGTATCGAAGGACGGGGAATCGCTGATCTGCGAGATTATGGACAACGGGGACGGCATTGAAGGATTGACGATGGGCGAAGCATTGCCCAATCCCAAAAACAACCGGCAGCTGTTCAGCGGAATCGGCATACGCAACGTGCATGACCGCATCGAGCTGATGTATGGACCGCCATACGGCGTGACCATCATGAGCAAACCGGGAGAAGGAACAAGAGTGACCGTGACACTTCCGCTCATTGGCGGCTGAACCAAACGTATTAATTGCCTAGAAGGAAGCCGGGAGCCCATTTGCAGAACATGCAGATGGGCTTTTTTTATGGCTTTTAGAACAGCGTCTGGTCTTTAGAAGTTTGCAGGTCAGTGGCGAGCAGCGGATTGGGCACCCTTTTTTGTACTATTTTCAGATGTACAAATTCCAAGATCAAAAGAAATTACAAAAAAACAAATTTAATGCAAGCGTTTTCTGGAAGTGCTTTCATTGAGGCGATAGGATGACAAATCCGCACAAAATTATTACTAACGAATCGCGAAAAGGGGATGATAAGATAAATGCATAGAAAGCAAACGCTTTCAAATAACACAAAAATCACTACACATAATGAGGTTAAAGGGGAGTTGAACGGTTTGAAAAAAATGTGGGTATTGATGCTGGTTACTGTGCTGCTGCTGTCCGCATGTTCGTCTGGCGGTGGAGGGGGCAACGCATCAGGCGGCGAAGGCGGAAAGAGCGCTAACGAAATCACGATCTGGGCTTGGGATAAAGCCTTTAACGTTGCAGCGTTGAATGAAGCCAAAACAGCTTACGAGAAACAGAATCCTGATCTGAAAATCAACATTATCGAATATGCGCAAGCGGATATTATCCAAAAGCTGAACACTGGCTTGAACTCCGGAACGAGCAACGGACTTCCGAACATCGTGCTGATCGAGGACTACCGCGCTCACAGCTTCCTGAACGCTTATCCGGATGCCTTCAAGGAAATCGGCTCGGCAATCAACGTATCCGATTTTGCAGACTATAAGCTCGGGCCAACTTCGGCGGACGGCAAACAATACGGCGTACCGTTCGATTCCGGCGTAGCGGGTCTGTTCTACAGAACCGATTTGCTGGAGCAAGCGGGCTACAAAGCCGAAGATTTGCAAAACATCACTTGGGACGACTACATCAAAATCGGTGAAGACGTCAAAGCCAAAACAGGCAAACAAATGCTGTCCCTGGACCCGAACGATCTGGGCATCCTTCGCATGATGATCCAGTCCGCCGGTTCCTGGTACTCCAAAGCAGATGGCAAAACGCCGGATCTGGCTGGCAACGCCGCGCTGAAAGAAGCATTCGAAACGTACAAAAAAATGATGGATGCCAACATCGTGCGCCTGCACTCCGACTGGAGCCAATTCGTAGCTGGCTTTAACAGCGGCGACGTGGCTACCGTACCGACAGGCAACTGGATTACACCTTCCATCAAACAAGAGGCTTCCCAATCCGGCAAATGGGCTGTTGCTCCGATGCCGAAAATGGCTGGCCAAGCCAATTCGGTTCATGCCTCCAACTTGGGCGGCAGTTCCTGGTATGTGATGAACAACGTGCCTGGCGCAGATCAAGCCGTTGATTTCCTGAGCAAAACCTTCGGTTCCGACAAAGACCTGTATCAAACGCTGCTTAACAACATCGGTGCTATCGGCACGTACAAACCGGCTGCCGAAGGCGAAGCGTTCAACAAAGCCGACGAATACTTCGGCGGTCAAAAAATCTTTGCGGACTTCGCAAAATGGACGACAGAAATTCCTAACGTAAACTACGGCATTAACACTTACGGCATCGAGGACATTCTGGTTGTCGAAATGCAAAACTACCTGAACGGCAAAAGCATCGATGACGTTCTGGCAGACGCGCAGAAACAAGCAGAAGCACAATTCAATTAAGATGATCCACGGTAACTCATAAAACCCAAGGAAGCATCGGAGCCGTTCCACCGTCTGGCAAGCCAACCGCCGACCGGACCTCGGTGGAGGCTCCATGGGTTTTATGCATGCTGCATGGAGAGAGAGGAGCCATACTGTGAAAGCCATGAATACGGGAGACAGTCTCCATAAAAAAAGCAATTTGACTGGATGGGCTTTTATCGCGCTTGCTGCCATCGGGATCCTCGTGTTTTATTTCTATCCGATGATTCAGGCACTGCTCTTATCTTTTAAGTCGGGTGCGGGTGCCAACCTCGAATATTCGGGCCTGAGCAACTACAAACGGTTGTTCATCGACACCACGTTCCGGACAGCGCTATCCAACACGTTTATTTACCTGATTATTCAAGTACCGATCATGATCATTCTCGGTTTGTTCATTTCCGTTCTGTTGAATGACAGCACGCTCAAATTTCGCAGCTTTTTCCGCGTGGCCATCTTCTTGCCTTGCGTTACCTCGCTGGTAGCTTACTCTGTGGTATTCAAATATTTGTTCGCACCGGACGGCATGGTGAACCAGTTCCTGATGGGATTGCACATCATCGGCGAACCGATTCAATGGATTACCGACCCGTTCTGGGCCAAAATTACGATCATTATCGCCATCACATGGCGTTGGACCGGATATAACATGATTTTCTATCTGTCGTCGCTGCAAAACATCGACCAATCCATTTATGAGGCTGCCCGGATCGACGGCGCGAATGCCTTCACGCAATTTTTCAAAATTACCGTTCCACTGCTGAAACCGATCATTCTGTTCACTTCGATTACGTCGACAATCGGTACGCTGCAGCTCTTCGACGAAATCATGAATATTACGAAAGGTGGTCCGGGTAACGCGACCATGTCGATCTCCCAGTACATCTACAACCTTTCGTTCAAATATTCGCCGGACTTCGGATATGCGGCAACCGTATCGTATTCCATCGTTCTGATCATCATTGTGTTGTCCTTTATCCAGTTCAAAGTGGCAGGTGACCGAAATGGCTAAATTGAAAGTGAAACGCTTCTTTATCTATCTGTTCCTGACGATTGCGGCATTTGTGTCGATCTTCCCGTTTTTCTGGATGGTTGTCAGCTCCACCAATGCTTCGGTTGACGTTACGAAGGGCAAATTGCTACCGGGTTCCTTCTTTATCGAGAACTTGAACAAACTTATGGATGAAACTAATCTGCTGCAGGCGCTCGGCAACTCGGCCATTATCGCCATTGTTACGACGGTGCTGGCTCTGCTGATCGGTTCCATGGCCGGATACGGATTTGAAATCTTCCGTTCCAAGTCGCGGGATATCGTATTCAACATCTTGCTGTTGTCCATGATGCTTCCGTTCGCTGCGATCATGGTACCGCTGTACCGCATGTTTGCCAGCATTTCCGGCATTGCGCCGGGTATCGGCATCAACACGATGGCGGCCGTCATTTTGCCGACCATCACAACGGCATTCCTGATCTTTTTCTTCCGTCAAAACACCAAGATGTTTCCGAAAGAAATGCTGGAAGCCGGACGCATCGACGGTTTGACCGAACTCGGCATTTTCCTGAAAATTTATTTGCCAACGATGAAAACAAGTTATGCCGCTGCGGCAATCATCACGTTCATGAGCAGCTGGAACAACTATTTATGGCCGCTCATCGTGCTGCAAACGCCGGATCAGCAAACGATCCCGCTCCTGATCTCCAATCTGGGTTCAAGCTACGCGCCGGATTACGGGGTCATCATGACAGCGATCGTTATTGCGACATTGCCGACGGCCATCGTATTCTTCCTGATGCAAAAACATTTTGTGGCGGGCATGGTCGGGTCTGTGAAATAATGGTATCGTGGCAGCAACCGCTTCCAAGATTGCAGAGAGAGGGGAGAACGCCACCTATGGCGTTTCTCTGCCTTTCTGTTTGCATGTAAGGATTATCGTTCCAAACATTTAATAAGTTCAAAAGATGGAGAGGGAGAGAGTCGATGAAAGCAGCAAAGGCAGATTTGAAATGGCTCGGCGATGTAAGCGTATTCGAGGTAAACCGTTTGAAGGCTTATTCGGACCATCGATATTATCGAACAATGGAAGAGGCATTGAAGTCGGATGAAATGGACATGCGCTACAGCCTGAACGGCATGTGGAAGTTCAACTACGCGGTTCGTCCGGATTGCCGTCCGGAGCATTTCTATGCAGCCGATTTCTCCAGCGATGGATGGGATGACATTGAAGTACCCGGACATATCCAGCTGCAAGGCTACGGCCAAATTCAATACGTGAACACCCAATACCCATGGGACGGCTTGAATGAATTGCGTCCACCGGCTCTACCGGAAGACAACAATGCGGTGGGCAGCTACATCCGGACGTTCCACCTGCCGGCAGGTTGGGGAAACAGCCCTGTATATATTTCGTTCCAAGGCGTGGAGTCGGCCTTTTACGTTTGGTTAAATGGCCACTTCGTCGGTTACGGCGAAGATAGTTTTACGCCATCCGATTTTGACCTGACGCCATTCCTCCAAGAGGGCGAGAACAAACTGGCCGTCGAAGTGTACCAGCGGAGTACGGGAAGCTGGCTGGAAGATCAGGATTTCTGGCGTTTCTCTGGCATTTTCCGCGAAGTGTACCTGTACACGGTTCCAGCTGCGCATATCCGGGATGTTCGCGTGCGCACAGACCTCGATGCATCCTACACCCAAGGTACGTTGCAGCTGGACCTGAAGCTTGAGGGAGCAGCGGCTGCAGGCGCTCGCGTGGAGGCTGAATTGCGCGACGCACAGGGAAATGTGGTTCAAACGTTTGGCGTGAATGTACAAGATGGCCAGGCTTCCGTACGCAAAGAAGTCGGTGAGGTAAACCTGTGGAGTGCGGAAATTCCTTACTTGTATCGTTTATACCTGCGTGTATACGACTCGGCCGGGGAACTCGTTGAAGTGGTGCCTCAAGCCGTCGGCTTCCGCGTATTCGAAATGATCGACAAGGTGATGCACATCAACGGCAAACGAATCGTCTTCAAAGGCGTGAACCGTCATGAGTTCAACCCGCATCGCGGCCGGGCCATCACCAAGGAAGACATGCTGTGGGACATTCGGACCATCAAGCAAAACAACATGAATGCGGTGCGTACCTCCCACTACCCGAACCAAAGTTTGTGGTACGAGCTGTGTGATGAATACGGCGTGTACGTGATCGACGAAATGAATCTTGAAACGCATGGATCCTGGCAAAAGCTCGGTGCCGTCGAGCCATCATGGGTGATTCCCGGCGACCGGCCGGAATGGTTGGATATCGTCATGGATCGTGCCGTATCCATGGTAGAGCGGGACAAAAACCATCCATCCATCCTGATCTGGTCTTGCGGCAACGAATCCCATGGCGGCGAAGTGATCTTCAAGGTTTCGGAGTACTTCAGAACGTATGATCCGACCCGGCTGGTCCATTACGAAGGCGTTTTCCATGACCGCCGCTTCAATGACACGAGCGACATGGAGTCGCGCATGTATGCCAAACCTGCGGATATCGAAGCCTATTTGAACGACAATCCGGAGAAGCCTTATATCAGCTGCGAATACATGCATGCAATGGGCAACTCGATCGGCGGCATGCACAAATACACGGAACTGGAAGACAAGTACCCGATGTATCAAGGCGGATTCATCTGGGATTACATCGATCAGGCCATTTACAAAAAGGATCGTTACGGCAAGCCGTTTCTGGCCTATGGCGGCGATTTCGGCGACCGCCCGTCGGACTATTCGTTCTGCGGGGACGGCATCGTGTATGCGAACCGTCAAGTCACCGCAAAAATGCAAGAAGTCAAGTTCCTGTACCAGAACATCAAATTGTTCCCGGACCGCGGCGGCGTGCGCATCGTCAATGGCAATCTGTTCGCGAATACATCGCAATATGCGCTAACGTACAGCCTGGAGCGCGAAGGCGTCACCGTATTAAGCGGAACATTGGAAGCAGCCGTTGCTCCGGGAGAGGAAGCGTTCGTGGAGCTTCCGCTCGGTACCGAGCAGCTTGCACCGGGCGAATATGCCGTCAATGCGGCGTTCGTGCTTCGTGAATCCACGCTGTGGGCGGAAAAAGGGGACGAAGTGGCATTTGGTCAATTCGTGTTTACGCAGGAAGCCGCTGAAGGGGCGTCGGTAACCACTGATCTGAATCAAGTGAACGCTATTCAAGTGGTTGAAGGCGACGTCAACATCGGGGTTCGTGCGGGAAGCACCCAGGTGTTGTTCTCCAAAGCGTTCGGAACGCTGGTATCGCTGAAGTTCTCCGGTCAGGAGACGATTGCCCAGATGCCTGCACCGCTCTTCTGGCGTGCAACGACGGATAACGATAAAGGAACGTCCATGGGCTTTGAGCTTGGGGCATGGTATGCGGCAAGCCTGCTGCCGAAATGCATCGAATGGAAAGCCGAGCAACAGCAGGGTGAGTACCGGATCGAATTTACGTATAAGCTGAATATTTCCACTGAAGTTAAAGCAAAGGTTGCTTATACGGTTCGCGCGGATGGCAGCGTTCTTGTACAGAACACCTATCAAGGAACAGCGGGATTGCCGGATCTTCCGATCCACGCTCTGTCATTCAAAACATCGCCTGAGTTCGACCGTGTACAGTGGCTGGCATTGGGGCCTGAGGAAAACTATGCGGACCGTGCTTTCGGTGCCCGCCTAGGCATCCACGAAAGCTCTGTCGCCGACACGGTAGCGCCTTACCTTGTGCCTCAAGAGTCCGGCAACCGTACCGGCGTACGTTGGGCGAAGCTGACGGATGCGGCCGGACGCGGTTTCCGCATCGAGGCGGCTTCAGCTCCAATCGAGCTGAACGTGTCGCCGTATACGGCTTTTGAGCTGGAGAACGCGCAGCATGCCTATGAACTGCCGCCAGTCCACTACACGGTTGTAACGGTGGCGGGCAAACAAATGGGCGTCGGCGGCGATGACAGCTGGGGCGCTCCGGTGCATCCGGAATACCGCATCCCGTCGGACGGCGAGCTTCAATTCGAGTTTGTCATTCGGGCATTGTAATTCGGTTTTGGGAAGTCGGCAATGAATAGAGTTTTGACTGAGAGGTCTCCGTTACGGAGGCCTCTGTTTTTGTTCTAAACCATGAAGCTCCATTATTCATAACTTCGCATGGGCACAAGCGACTTTAGTCGTGTGAGGAACTGCGCTCGGCATAAGGGCTACCATCGGAAGCTCGAAAACCGAATGTCCATGCTTTCTTCATTTGTCATGGAAAATTAACCGTTGTTCACTGGATACCATGTTATACTTATTCCAATAAAAGAGAGGTGAATCCGATACCGACCCTTACAGCAAAAATCCAAATCTATGTCCCATCTGAACATACAGACATACTCAGCAAGACCATCCATACCTACTGTGAAGCATGTAATTATCTTTCTGCAATTGTATTTCAAACCAAAGAATTAAGTCAGCGCACACTCAATGACTTGTATTATCGAGAGCTGCGAAGTCGTTTTCGTTTAAAAAGTCAGATGGCGCAATCGGTGATCAAAACCGTCATCGCCCGATATACATCTACTCGATCCAACGGGCACGATTGGAACTTGGTCAAATTCAAACGACCTGAATATGATCTGGTATGGAATCGAGATTATTCTTTGAACCATGATCGGTTTAGCGTAAACACACTAAACGGACGAGTGAAGCTCCGCTACAAAAAACAAGGAATGCAGCACTTCTTTGACGGCACGTGGAAGTGGGGTACGGCCAAATTCGTGTATAAACACAGGAAATGGTTCCTACATATTCCCATGACCAAAGAGTTCCCTGAATTAGGTTTTACGAATGTCAACCACATTGTAGGCATTGACCTCGGAATCAATTTTCTGGCCACAACCTACGACAGTCAAAGCCGGACCACGTTTTATCCTGGACGAACGGTGAAACACAAACGTGGCCAGTATAAGGCCTTACGCAAACAACTCCAGATGAGGCAAACCCCATCGGATCGAAACCGACTCAAACAAATCGGTTCAAGAGAAAACCGTTATGTTACGGATGTCAACCATCAAGTAACCAAGGCACTCGTTGAAACGTATCCGAAGGGGACCCTTTTTGTGATCGAAAATTTAAAGCATGTTCGTTCCGCTACTGAAAAAGTATGTGTTCGCCATCGGTAAGTGTCGGTATCCTGGGCATTTCACCAATTCCGTGAAATGTTGGAGTATAAAGCTCAACTGAACGGGCAGCGCGTCATCGCAGTAAACCCTAAATATACTTCTCAAGCCTGCCCAAAATGTGGACATATTGAACGAGCCAATCGAAACAAAAAGACACATACCTTTGAATGCCGAACCTGCCACTATCGTTCGAACGATGACCGAATCGGTGCCATGAATCTGTACCGCAAAGGAATCGAGTACATCGGTACAGTTACAGCAGGAGTATAACTCTTGTTGTAGGGGCGAGGTCAACCGTCCTGATGTTCCAACACACTAAGGTAGGAGCACTGTGTGCGTTTGCACTACCGGTTAGGAATAAGTCTAAAAGGCTTGTGCAAAACGCAAGCACTGTCTACGAAGTAGGCAGAGACAAGCTCGTGACTTTAGTCATGAGTTGTTGCCATGTTATTATCAAGAGGTGGAAATATACTGGGAGGAGGATGGAAGATGGACATGATGACGATTTTGGCGTTTGCTGGCATTTTCGTGATGTTTGGGTTCTATGCTCTCGCTGGTTATTATCTAATTCCATTCATTTCAAAAAAAGCGTTCAAACGTCCGTTGGATGCGTATCAAATTTTGCTAATCATTTTGTTTGGAGTGATCATTGTTCAGGTTGTGCAAGTGCTCATGTATGGGGAGTGGAGAAATTTGGTCACCTCAACAGGAGTATTATTTCCGTTAATGAGCCTGATCCTGGCCCTTCGCATGAGGAAGCGAAACGGAGTGCCAAAGGGCTGAGGTGCTGGCATGCCAAAAACTGCCCGCGATATCATTATTGCAACTTAGATCAGGAAACTGGCTAAACCCGTTGATATAATGAGTTGGGGAGTGAGGGAAATGTCAATTCAAACGATGGAATCGATGGTTAAATGGGTCGACGATAACGTCATGCAGAACCCGTCATTGGAGAACATGTCCTCATATGTAGGCTATTCTCCGTACTACTGTTCCTCCAAATTTCGCGAATTTACTGGAATCACGTATAAACAGTACTTAGCTAAACGAAAGCTGCTTTGCGCGGAACAACTGCTTATTTCGACCGAGGATAAAATATTGGATGTGGCACTAAGGTGCAATTACTCATCACCAGAAGCTCTGGCAAGAGCCTTCATTAAAGTATACAAGTGCACGCCGACGCAATACCGGGAACGCTATAAACAGAATAAATGTTAAACCAGTAATTCACTCACTCCTAAATTACAGATCAGGGAGTTTAAGAATGATGGATGAAATCGGCAGAAATAATCCGTGCTGGTGCGGAAGTGGACTGAAATACAAGAAATGCCATGCCCAGATTGAAGATCGGATGACTAGTTATGCTCTAAAAGGATACAAAGTTCCCGCTCGCCATTTACTGAAATCCGTATCCCAAATCCATGGCATTCGGGAAAGCGGCAAGATCAATACGGCTATTCTGGATTATATCGGCGATTTTGTGAAGAGCGGCATCCATACCGAAGAAATCAATCGACTGATTCACGAAAAAACGATCGAACTGGGCGGCACGCCGGCACAATTAAATTTCAATGGATATCCCAAGAGCGTTTGCGTATCGGTCAATGACGTTGTATGTCATGGCATTCCTTCAGATAAAGTGGTATTAAAGGATGGGGATATCGTAAATATTGATGTATCCACCTTATATCATGGCTTTTATTCCGATTCCTCTCGCATGTTTTGTGTCGGTGCCGTATCCCCCGAGAAACAGAGGCTTGTGCAAACCACGAAAGAGTGTATGGAATTGGGAATACAGGCCGTGAAGCCATGGGGATTTCTTGGTGATATCGGGCATGTCATCAACGAACATGCAAAACATCAAGGCTATTCCGTGGTGAGGGAACTCGGAGGGCATGGCATCGGCTTGCAGCTGCATGAGGAGCCATGGGTGGGACATGTTGGCAGAGCTAATACAGGCATGTTATTAGTACCAGGTCTTATTTTTACGATAGAACCGGCCCTGAATGTAGGAAGCGCCAAAGTATATACGAGCGAGCAGGACGGATGGACGATGTATACGGCAGACCAAAAACCCTCCGCACAGTGTGAAAGCATGGTCTTGGTTACTCCTGATGGCTGTGAAGTGTTGGCTTGGTAATCCACAAATAGAAGCACGTCGAAACTTGAGAATCCCCCTTAGAATAGACATTGGACCCTCTGGGTTAACCGATGAAATTTCAGGGGGTATTTTTGGGCAGAAGTATAGATGTATTCCATCGCATTGAAAAGGGAAGCCATTCGTCTTTTGTCATGACATGTTTGCTGTTGGATTCTCTAATAGAAACTGACAAAAAAGGATTTCGACAGTATAATTGTTTTGAATATCCTATACGGCACTGACCTGGAGGACGGCATGCAATTTCAACCAATCTATGATGATGGGAAAGTACTTCTATCCAAGATCGAAATAAATATGGCTTCGGACCAAGCGATTGGCATCATAACGGACTTGAAGCGAAAGCAGCTTTTCATAAATCAATTCGTAGACCATTCCCAATATTACATATTTCGAGCCGGGCAAAATGAGTATATACGTTTAACGGTGGAAGAACTGATCCATTTTTTAATCCAAGTATCGGAGAGCAGCGAGCGTGTTGCTTCGTTACTGGATTATTTTAATTTAAAAGAAGAACGAAAAGTAAAAATCAAAGATTTAAGCTCATCGAAAAGGATGTATGTGACCTTGCTGCGCGTCTTTTTTGCGCATCAGCCTACACTTGTCCTGGAGGAGCCTTATTTTTACTTGGAGGAAGAAGACCGTCGGCATTTTAAACGGATTTTGGATGACCTTTCGAAACAAAAGCAGATTTTAATGTTAACTTCGAACTTAGAGGATGCCATGATTTCCTGTGACGCCATTTATCGATGGAACGAGCTCGGTTTTCATCCATTGGATATACGGGACTCGGAAGAGGATAAGCAGGAAGCACAGGAACAAGATCGAGCCAATATCACTTTGCAAAAGATTTATACGAAAAGAAATGACAAAGTGATTTTATTTGATCCGCCTGAAGTCGATTACATCGAAAGTATGGATGGTTCGATTGTTGTACATGTAGATGGAGAGAGTTATATCTGTGCTTTGACGCTAACCGAGCTTGAGCAGAGATTGAACCATTTCGGATTTTTTAGGTGTCATCGATCCTACATCGTTAACTTGCAAAAAGTGAGAGAGATTATTACATGGACGAAAAATAGCTACAGCTTGCGCTTAAACACAGGTAAAGATGCGGTGGTTCCGTTATCCCGTTCCAAATTGCAGGAATTAAAAGCGCTGCTTAACATTTGAAATGTTTGCGAAGCAAACATCACTTCGTATGCCTATATCATTTCCGGGGCAATAATCGAACCGATCAAGCATTCCGGGGTACCATTCAGGCGATAAAAGCTACATTTCGGCGGGTTTTGATGGCTGAAGGCATGCCATCTTTATATGCTTAAGGCATCAACGCTAAGGAAGTGGTGTTCATGGACGTGATTCAAGTGGAACATATTCGAAAGAGATTTGGAAATAAGGATGCGTTATCAGACGTGTCCTTTTCCATTCCGAAAGGAGAAATTTTCGGTTTCCTCGGTCCGAGCGGTTCAGGAAAAACGACATTAATCAAGATTTTGACGGCGCAATTACATCCGACAAGCGGACGGGCAAGTGTGTTTAACGAGCCAGCGGAGATGATGCAGCAGTCTGCACAGAAGATGCGCTTTGGCATATTAACGGATAACAGCGGACTGTATGAGAGATTAACGATTGAGGAAAATCTGGAGCTGTATCGTAAGTTATACGATCTTCCTCAATCCTCGGTCGATAAGGTTCTGCAGTTTGTAAACTTAAGCGGAGAGCGCAAGAAGAAAGTCAATCGCTTATCGAAAGGGATGCGCCAACGTGTCATGTTGGCATGCGCGGTGATCCATGAGCCGGAATTGTTATTTTTGGATGAGCCTACCTCCGCTTTGGATCCGGTAAACTCGGCACATATTTATAAAGGCTTACGCAGCTTAAATGAGAAAGGCACAACGATTTTTTTAACCACGCATGATATGGCTGAGGCAGAATGGCTATGCAACCGTGTAGCGATTTTGCATCAAGGACGAATCCAAACCATCGGCTCGCCTAAAGAGCTTAAAAAACAGCATCGGGAAAACGTACTTTGTGTGGACTTAATCAATGGAGAAGCCTACGAGCTGCCGATCGATGAGGGAACGGCTGATCTAATCGCAGACTGGATGAAACAAGGGTTCATAGATCGTTTGGAAACGAAAGAGCCAAATCTGGGTGAGATCTTTATTAAAATGACAGGAAGTGAGCTGCTGTGAGTATCTCATTAAAACGTGCGCGAGCGATATTTGTGAAGGATTACAAAGAGTTTTCACGCAATTATGCGCTCTCCATTATGTTGATTTTCCCTATTATTCTCGCGCTTCTTATCCGTGGTGTAGACTCGTCTTTGCCTTTAGCTTCCGTGGCTGGAACTTTCGCTACCGTTCTTAATCTTTCGTTTGTGTTGCTGACCTGTTTCGCGCAAGCATGCTTGATTGCGGAAGAAAAGGAGCGTAACACTTTACGATCATTAATGATGACTCCAGCCACGGCCCTGGACGTTTTAATCGGTAAAAGCAGTCTGGTCTTTATCATGTCTGCTGTCGTTCTGGCTGTTTCTACGTATATATTCGGCTTTGTGCCAGCTAGTATATGGGCTTTTGCAGTGGCCGTTATTCTTTCGATGATTCTATACATCGCGGCCGGAACGATCTGCGGCTTATTTTCCAAGACACTGCTGGATGCATCGTTATCCATCCTTCCTGTGGCGTTCATATTCACCGGGGCACCATGGGGTGTATTTTTGGCGGATGATTATCCGATCTTCAACGTACTGGAATATGTTCCAAGCAGTCAGCTGGTGCATTTGCTGGGTATAAGCGATACAGGCTTTGCGACGGGAGATGTATTAAAACCCCTCCTTATTATTTTGATATGGACAGTTGCATTAACGATTGTGTCTGTCGTTTTGTATCAACGAAGATTAAAGGATGAGTAGAGTAAATTCGCGTATTTCTACGAAGGAGGGATCCATTTCCGATGAATGCAGCCGTCAAGTTGATGCAAAAGCTCAAAGACCGCGTTACCCGGAACAAGCTGAAGTTCTACCGGGATCAAGTGGAGCTTATCAGGAACCGGAATTTACATGCATGGGACGATGGGCAGCTTCAAGCGGAGTCCCTCCGGCTGCGGAAAGAAGCACAATCGGGCACGCCTTTAGATGAGCTGCTTGTCGCTGCTTATGCGTTAGTGTGCGAGGCGGCGCAGAGAAAGCTCGGATTACAGCCTTACGATGAGCAGATCATGGCTGCCATCGCTCTGCACGAGAGATTTTTGATCGAGCAGCATACCGGCGAAGGAAAAACGCTGTCTGCGGTTATGCCTGCTTATCTAAATGCGTTGACCGGCAAAGGCGTTCATGTGCTGACGTTTAACGATTACTTGGCAAAACGGGATGCGGTGTGGATGGGCCCGATCTATCGTTTCCTCGGGTTAACGGTCAATTCGGTCCAAGCAGGCATGAGCCTGTTCGAGAAACGGGAAGCCTACGCCAAGGATATCACCTATGTTACGGCTAAAGAGTCGGGATTCGATTATTTGCGGGACACGATCGCGCTGAGCGAAGCCGATACCGTACATCGTCCTTTCCACTACGTCATCGTCGATGAGGCGGACTCCCTGCTTCTTGATGAAGCGCGGGTGCCGCTAGTCATTAGCGGCGATTTGGGGGGTTCCGAAAGTGAGGGCATTCTTTTCGCAGAAGTGGCCCGGCAGCTGCAGCCTGCAGAGCATTACGACTTCGACGAGTTCCGGCGGAACGTGTACTTGAATGATGCGGGTGTTGCGAAAGCGGAACTGCTGCTGGGATGCGGTAATTTGTATGATAGCCGTAACAGCCATTTGTTAACGTCATTGAATTGCGCGCTGCATGTGGAGTCGTTACTAAAAAAAGACGTCGATTACATCGTTCGGGACGGTGAAATCGAGCTCATCGAAGAATATACCGGCCGTGTGGCCGAGAACAGGTATTTGCCGGACGGGCTGCACGCCGCGCTTGCCGCCAAAGAAGGGCTGGAGTGGAAAGCTGGCGGGAAAGTTCTCGGGACGATTACCATTCAACACTTCATTAGCCTGTATCCGGGCATTTGCGGCATGACGGCTACAGCGTACGCTTCCGCAATGGAGTTCAAAGATATTTATGCGCTGCGGGTCGTGCAAATTCCGCCGCATCGACCAAACATCCGGATTGACCACCCGCACCGGATTTATACCCATAAAGAAGCCAAATATAAGGCGCTTGTACAAGAAATCACGTCTGTCCATAGGGTGGGACGCCCTATTCTTGTGGGTACATCAAGCGTCGAGGAGTCTGACATGCTGGCCGAGGCGCTGGCGGTTGCCGGCGTGCCATGCCATGTTCTGAATGCGAAAAACGATGCGAAAGAAGCCGAAATCATCGCCAAAGCGGGAGAAATCGGCGCCGTAACGGTGTCTACGAATATGGCGGGACGCGGCGTCGACATTCGGCTCGGCGGCGGCGATCCTGCACAGGCCGAAGTGGTCGCCAAGCTGGGCGGGTTGTACGTGATGGGTACGCATGTGAACGAAAGCGTGCGAATTGACGACCAGCTGCGCGGACGTTCCGGCCGCCAGGGCGACCCGGGAGCTTCCGTATTTTATATAAGCCTGGAAGACGAGTTATTGCTTCGCTTCGGCACCCATAAAGCAGTTCGCGTTCCCAGGCAGGATGAGGCCCTTGAAGATCCGGCGCTCCGCAGCCAAATTACCCATATTCAGCGCGTGATTATGGGCCAGAACTTCGATATCCAGCAGGAACTGAACGCTTATTCGGATATGGTGGAGGATCAGAGGCGAATGTTATACGCGGAGCGGCTCCGCATTTTGAAAGGCGAGCTGCCGATGAGCCCTTCGGAGCAGCGGGTACGGCTTTTTTATATCGACGAGTTCTGGGCCGAGCATCTGGCATTCGTTTCTTACCTTCGCGAAAGCATCCACTTGGAGAGCCTTGCCAGCCGCAATCCAATCGACGAATTTCATGCACAAATCACTCAGGCTTACGAGCAAATTCCGGCTAAAATCAATCAGGAGTCTGCGAATATGCTTCGCAGGCTCGCAGGTTCAAATGATCCGGCGGAATGGGAAAAGCTCGGGCTAAAAAGCCCTGCCTCTACCCGAACCTATATGATCAACGATCAATACATCCAGAATAAGCGCAGCTCATGGACCGGAACGACTGTATTCGCGTATTTGGGCCGCAAGATTTTGAGGCTTGTACTATGGCCGGTATACAGGCTGTCGAAATATTGATGGACGGTAAAAATCGAAAAAAGCCGATTTTACGTTATCGTCAACAATTCGTCAGCAACTCGGCATTGTACAGGAATTCAGCAATAAAGAAAAACGGGAAAACCCTTGTCATATAAAGAGTTTACATAAACAAATTCGGGCGCCCCTTTCGGGACGCCCTTTCATGGGAGAGGAGAAACCGGACGAAGAGCTTATGGGGAAACGTAAGTCTTCTCCGCGGTTGTCTACGACACTTTTGATGTCGATAATTATAGAATGGCCGGAACAGGGACACTTTATACATGCATTGCCAAAAAGAGTTTCACTTTTTTGCCTGTCAGGAAGACAGGCCTTTTATTTTTCAAACCGTTCCCGAGTGTGGTACGATAGCTTTATCATTAAACTTACATAGAGAAAAGGTGACTCGTCAGTGAGAGTGGTATCGGGAAGTGCCAAAGGAAGGCCGTTGAAGGCTGTTCCCGGCACGGGAACGCGACCGACGACCGACAAGGTGAAGGAAGCGTTGTTTAGCATGATTGGACCTTATTTTGATGGAGGTACAGCGTTGGATCTGTTTGCGGGCAGTGGGGGTCTCGGCATCGAGGCGCTGAGCCGCGGCGTGGACAAGGCTGTTTTTGTTGATTTGGAACCGAAGAGCATTGAAACGATTCGCGCCAATCTAAAGGCAACCAAACTGGAGGATCAAGCCGCCGTATACCGTAATGATGCGGGGCGTGCACTCAAAGCGCTGGCAAAGCGCGGCACGCGGTTTGATCTCGTATTCCTGGATCCGCCTTACCGCATGAAAAACGGGGACGAGCTGATGCAAACGATGCATGATCTGGAGCTGCTGGAGCCGGAAGCGACGATTGTGCTCGAATACGAATCCAAGTATGAATATCCGGAGCAGTTCGGCCCGTTTGAACAGACGCGCAAATCGGTTTACGGCGAAACGGCGGTTTCCATCTACCGTTATGAGCCGAACGAGGCGGAAACGAAAGAGGACATCACAGAGGAGGCACAACCTCATGACTAACGCGAAAACAAATGGCGAACGGATTGCGGTATATCCCGGGAGCTTCGATCCCGTGACGATGGGACATCTCGATATTATCGAGCGGGCTTCCAAGCAGTTTGATCGCGTCATTGTGGCCGTTCTGAACAATATGAGCAAAAATCCGCTTTTCACCGTTGAAGAGCGCACGGATCTGATCGCGGAAGTTACGGCTCATTTACCCAATGTGGAGGTGGATACGTTCCGTGACCTGACGGCAAATTATGTGCGGGAAAAGAATGCCCAGGCCATCGTTCGCGGCGTGCGCTCGGTGACCGATTTCGAATACGAACTGCAGATCGCTTCCACGAACCGCAAATTGAACCCGGACGCGGAAACGATTTTTATGATGACGAATCCCAAATATTCGTACTTAAGCTCCAGCATCGTCAAGGAAATCGCCCATTACGAAGGGGATGTGACTGACCTTGTATCGCCGGAAGTGGAGATCGCGCTGCGACGCAAAATCAGGGAGAAACGCGGCGATTGATCCACAGGAGCAGTCCTGACAGGACGGCCATAGCGAGCAGTAAAGCAGACCAAATGACAAGTGCCGCCGGAACAGCATGCCACAAGGTGTAAGTTCCGTCGGCGTAATGCCGGAACAGGGAATATCCTTGGGACCAGTCCATGCCATCGGCATTTGCATAAGGGTGGAAGGTTGCTTGCGCTCCCGGGAAGTATCGGGCAAACGGCGTCCATAGCAGCACTGCAGCTCCAAAAGCAATGAGCCCATGAAGGACGCGGGCTGCCGCAAAACGGAACAGGTGGCCTTTCGTCATGGAAATGGATTTCAATGCTGCGAATACCTGCAGGTGAGAACAAAGCCCTCCCCAGCCGAGAACGGCAGCGGTCAAGGCAATGAGCACGACTTGATCCAGATGGGATTTGCTTAAATGGTATGCGCCCAGGTGCATCTCAAGAAAAGCGGGCCACATCGCGACCGGGGAGCCGGGCGTCAGGAACAAGCCGAGCAGGCGGATCAGAACAGCAAAAACAATGATGTAACCTCCCGTCATCATCAAGGTTTGCACTGCCTGAGATACGGTATCGCCAAGCAGTTTGCCGAATGAACGGCCGTCGAGAAGGTGCGCCTCCCGGGCTGCATTCAGCATTCGGCGAAGGAGGTTTCTTGGTGGATGGAGGGAGCTTGGGGCAGTCTGAGAGGCTGTCCTGTTTTTGGACCCGATCGGTCCTTTATGGCTGTGCTGCGGCGGCGTTGTCTGTGGAGACGATGCTTCCTGACTGGTCGCCATCGGAGTTAATCGGCTTAAGAGGATGGCCGTGATCCAGGCGCTAAACCAGTGGACGAGCAGCAGAAAATATCCGGCAGCCGGCTGCTGAAGAAATACGGCTCCGATCACCAATACAATGACCATCGGATTGGCGAAATGGGCGAATGACGCAAGCGCTGCGGCCTGCCTGTCGGTTAATTTTCCCTCTTCCGCAAGCCTTGCCGTCATATCTGCGCCTGCCGGGAATCCGCCGATCATGCCAAAGGCAAAAACAAGACCGGCCTGACCGGGGAGACGAAAGCATGTTTTCATCAACGGCTCGAACAGTACGCCAAGGGCAGCGGTAAAACCGAAGGCATGCAGCATTTGAGATAACATCAGGAACGGCAGCATGGAGGGGAAAATCAGTTTCCACCAAATGTCCAGTCCCTGAATGGAAGCGTCGAAGGCTTGTTTGGGCGAGAGGACAACGGCGACAACCAGCAATAAAGCACCTGTGCTCATAAGTATGGTACGTAATGGGCCGGATCGGGCGGCCTGGGTCTGCATTATCATCGGTTCACCTCAATATGATAATAGGCGTTTGCTTTCAAACGCGTTTGCTTCCGGGGTGGACGGCCGAATGGCGTCCGCAGACGATTCGGCCTTGACCGGACAGGCGGCAAAGAAAGGGCGGCCTACCCGGCCTGTACCATTGTATGCCCGAGCATGAGGGTGTTAGACTAATAAATATCGTAGGAAACGTTAAGAACGGGGGGGTGCAATGAATCGGATTCGGAAATCGGGCGGGTTCAGAGTTTCGATCTTCGTGATCGTGGTCGCTCTGATCGTTTACGTAACGGTGTACATGCCGACGCCGTACATCATTTACATGCCCGGCAGCGCGGATGAGGTCAAACCTATGGTCACCGTGAAGGATGGGGACAGCGAAGAACGCGGGACATTTATGATGACGACGGTATCGGCCACGTATGCCAACGTGTTTTTACTCGGCGCCTCGTTGTTTAACAAAAATGCCGAGATCGATAAGAAAGAGGATCGGTTGCGGGGCAAAACGGAGGCCGAATATTCGGCGGAGCAAGTATGGTTCATGAGCGATTCGCAGTCTTCTGCCATGGAAGCCGCGTACGAGAAGGCAGGAATCAAATATGCCATCGTACCGGAGCATATATTTGTGTTCGGTTTATCGGAAGATCCAAAACCGCAGGGGGACATCGCGCCGGGAGACATCATCTTGGGTGTAAACGGAACGGCGACCCCGGACAACACGGTGCTCTCGGCTCAACTCAAAAACCTGAAGGTCGGTGACACGGTTGAAATGCAGTTGGAACGGGGCGGCGAGACGATTAGCCGGGACGTGAAGCTGGTGGAAGTAAAGGACAGCAAAACCGGGGAAACCCGGCCAGGGCTCGGCGTGATGATCGGCACCGTGCAAAAGGTCAAACCGGAAGATTCCAGCAAACAAATCACGTTTACGGATACCCGGGTGGGCGGTCCATCCGCTGGTTTGATGTTTACGCTGGAAATTTATAACCAGTTGACGCAAGGGGACCTCACCCATGGACACCGGATTGCCGGGACGGGTACGATCACGAAGGACGGCGTTGTCGGCCCGATCGGCGGGGTCGTGCACAAAATCGTGGCCGCCGACCGGAAAAATGCGGAGGTTTTCTTTGTCCCGCAGGACAATTATAAGGATGCTGCGGCCAAAGCCGAGCAGATTGGCAGCAAAATGAAAATCGTTCCCGTGAGCACGGTAGACGATGCATTGGCTTATTTGAAGACATTGACCGTGAAATCGTAAAATCATGTTCGGCAGATGGACAGTTTTTCGGGAAAATAACCTGATTAGGCTAATTTCACTTCGATAGATCATTTGGGTGTATTCCCGTTTCAGCAAAAAGAGCGATCAAGGAGCAGGCTGCTGCCTGACCTGGTCGCTCTTTTTGGTTTTCCAAGGTGCCAAGGGACGCGAAACTGCGTTAAAAGAGGGGACATGCCGGGCTGAGATCGAGGATGGCCTGGGACGATTTACGGCACAGAGCAAGTTAGACAAGCGTCTGAACGCAGCGGAATGGTTCATGCATTACGGCAGGCAGCCTTTACTGTGCGCAGGTAGGACGAAATATCCCCTCCTCAGAGACCTTATCTGCCTCGTTTGGCATATTGTGCGCCGATTTCTGCCCTGGAATTTAGTATGATGCGCTGGAGGTCGATGGCGTTATTCATTTCTAACGAACCCTAGGCACGTTATCGGGAGCTGATCGTGGGTTGCAATCTGTAACGAACTTCAGGCACGCTAAACGTGACGAAATGAGCTGGAATGCAGCTAAAATGCGGAAATAAGGTGCGTCAGGTTCGTAAGCCACAGAATTACGCGAAATATGGCGAAATAAGGTGTGTTTGGTTCGTAAGAGCTCGGGATGACTGATAACGAATAACGAATGACGAATGACTATATAGATTGAACCGGAAATTTACACGATAACGAAGAGGGCAGAAAGAATCTGGAGAAGCGAAGCGGTCTAAAAGCTTTCTGAAAGAAAGCTGCTTCGGAAGCATAGGCTTATCACCGGATTTTCCCCTTGAACAAGGGGATCAAAGAAATCTGGGGATAACAGCGATCGGAAGATGGTTCTGACCGCGTAGTGTCTCTGTGTAAAAATCATTGGTTCAACCTATATAATAACCAATGACTAGTGTCCAAAACTGAAAATGATCAAATGGCTGATGGGGCAGTAAGCAAGTGATCAAATGGCTAATGGACCACGAAGTAAGTAAGTGGACCATGACCAAGCGGCAATGGTATCAAAGACCCAATGAAGGCCCGCAATCATACGAATGACCGCGAGCCTTTTTGTCATTGCAGCTCAAATAGAAGCAATTATGTTTGGGATTTCATGATGGATTACAGCCTTACCGGAGGCTCGAAAAAATCGCTGAACATCATGCGGGAGCTTGTCTGTTCATATGCAAGGGCATATGCTGCCTGTGCTTGGATATCCATTTCCAGGTGAGGGTGCGTGAAGCCGGAAGGTTTCATGACCACAGGCAAGGAGGCCGTTTTTTTCATTTGTTTTAATAACGTTTGGCCAGTGGCATTGAAACCGAGCACGCGCAGATAACCCGGACCTTCGGATAACGACATGGGCGACAGCTCTTCCTTGCCGTGATTGAGCAGCACATGGGTAAGCATGCGCTGCAGCTTGGTGCGCGTATAACGTTTGGTTTTGAGGGCGGCCAGCAGCGCTTCGACGCTGGGATCCGGCAGTTGGGCCAGGGCACGGCCCAACCGGTGTTCGAGGCCTTCCGTGACCTCGGCGATGCGCGCCAGCTCGGAGGCACGGCGCGTGGCCGCGATGTGCAGCAGCGGCCGCGCCAGGCGCTCCCAATGCACGGGAGCGCGCCCTTCCTGCCATTCGCGCCGCAGAATGGCAAGCGAAGCCGCCGGCACGTACGGCGCGGCGGCTTCGGGCCCGTCCGCCAGCAGCAGGCGGCGGACGGCCGTGGCACTGGCGATCGCCCCCGGTCCGGGCGTCGCCTCGTGGTAGGCGGCACCGGTACGCGCCGCCGTCAAAGGCGTGATCGCGCTGCCCAGCCGCTGCAGCGCGATCAGGTAGTGCAGCCCAAGCGAATTGTTGGGCTGCCCGAGCAGTGCGGCGGCGGCATCCGCCTCGACGCCCCTGGGCGCCAGCGCTGCCGCCGCGCCTGCGTACGCGGCGGGGTAGCTGGCGCCTTCCCGCAGGCGGCGCGCGATGTCCTCGCGCAGCCCTGCGGGCTCCACAGCCAGCACGCGCGCGATGCGCTGCAGGCTGTCCAGGTCGCCGGACTCGCTGCCAAAGCAGAGCGAGTCCACCACCCCGGTGCGGTCCAGCAAGGACACCGCACCGAAGGCAAACCATTCCGCCGGCTGCACCGCATACGCCACCGGCAATTCAAACACAAGATCGGCGCCTGCGTGCAGCGCCATCTCGGTGCGCGCCCTTTTGCCCACGATCGCGGGTTCCCCGCGTTGAAGGAAAGGGCCGCTCATGACGGCCACCACGGCGTCCGCTCCGCTCAGCCGCCGGGCCTCTTCAAGATGATAAACATGCCCGTTATGCAGCGGGTTGTATTCCACAATGACGCCAACAACCTTCATAGGTTCCCGTGCTCCTTTCTCTGTTTCGGTTGGCTGAACACATATCTTGTTCAATAATAGGGCAATGCCCATGCATGTTCAAATCGGAAGATGCGCAAATGGCAAAAAAGACACGCTCCCGACATCGTTTTCGATGCAGGGCGTGTCTTGTCAGACGTGGCTGAGGGTTATCTGCTCTCTGCTGCAGCTGAGACCAGACTTGCCTTTGGTCCAAAGAATTCGTAATGAATGCGGTCTTCCGCAACTCCCAATTCGCGTAGTGCCTGATACGTATCGCGCATGAACGAGACAGGTCCGCACATGTAAACCGAAGCATCCGATTCAGGAAGGATCGATTTCAGCCAAGCAGCGTCCAGATGACCTTCCTTTTGGAAACGAAGCTGTTCCTTGTCCGTGGACGATGGCTGTGTATAACAGTAGTGTGCTTGAACGTTGGCGTGGGTATCGGCTAAGGTGTCCACATGTTCCCGAAAAGCGTGCAGCTGGCCATGGCGGGCCGCGTGTACAAAAGTAACGGATGCATTGCCGTCCGCTTGCACCAGTGCATTCAACATGCTGACCATCGGCGTAAGTCCGACACCGGCGCTGAGCAGCACGACAGGCCGCGGGTCTGCCAGGTCGAGCGTGAAGTCCCCGGCTGGCGCAGAAACTTCGACGAGACTGCCCTCGTCAAGGTCATCGTGCAGATGGTTCGAGATGACGCCGTCAGGCCGTTCCGAAGTGCCCTGCTCCCGTTTGACGGAAATGCGGTAATACGGTTTGCCGGGTGCATCCGAAAGGCTGTATTGGCGAATATGCGTATTGGATTGCCCCGGCGGGGTCAGTTTTACGCTGATGTACTGTCCGGGAACAAATGCAGCGATGGCAGATCCATCCTCCGGAACGAGATAAAATGAAGTGATCAGGTCGCTCTCCGGCACCTTTTTCGCGACGCGGAACGAGCGGAATCCTTGCCATCCGCCAGGCTGGCTTGCAGCTTCGGCATACATCTCCCGTTCAATGCCGATGAATGCATCGGCAATGACGCCGTAGGCATCCGCCCAAGCGGAGAGAATTTCATCCGTCGCGGCATCGCCGAGCACGTCTTTAATCGCCTGCAGCAGGAATTTGCCCACAATGGCGTATTGTTCCGGAGTGATGCCCAGACTGCGGTGTTTGTGCGCGACTTGGCGAACGGCCGGCAGGATCGAGGGCAGGTTATCGATATGTTTGGCGGCGGCGTAGACCATGTTGGCAAGCGCGGCTTGCTGACGCCCCTGCTTCTGGTTGGCATGGTTGAATACGTTCAGCAGCTCGGGATGGGCGGCGAACATCGTTTGATAGAAATGGCGCGTAATGGCTTCGCCGTGGACTTCGAGCACGGGAACCGTGGATTTGATGACGTTGATCGTATGATTGCTTAACATGGGCAATACCTCCTGGCAAAGGGTTGAATATCACTACATCTCTTGGCGGTACGCATCAGTGCCGCTGGTGTAACGCAAGTATAGTTTTCAAATAAAGGCGTCTGTGTGATCTAAATCACACTTATCATTAACGATCTGTGACCAAATGGATATTCCTATAGAAGAAACAGATGTGTTCGGCATATTCGATACCGTTTGCAACCTAAGCCCAAAACGATATAATAGATCAGGCGTGACGGACATCATCGCGAAAATGTTTCGTGACGTTTGTCTGCAAGGATGTCTTTGGGCGGCATTGGAGGACATCGTCGGGGAAAGCCTGTTTTCAAGAAGGGTGTAAAGTTAAAAGTGTTGACAAACGTCTCGGGAAATCGGTATAATGATTTTTGTTTGTTAAGTCCATTTCATTATGGTTTTCCGGACACATGGTCAGAATACATACAGTAGGGACCGGGAGCGCATGGTGCGCGGGTCCATTCTGTAAATTTGGCAGCTAGTGACTTAGGTTCATAATGAAATTGGTCGTCTGGAGTGATGGTAATGTTAGTGTCGTTTCGCAAAGCGGCAACCAGCGGCAGACCTTTAAGCTTTAATGAGCAGTGGGATGTCACACAACTGGTTTCTGACCGAAAAGATATCACAGCCGTTACCCCGCTGACTGCGGATTTGTCCGTTCAGCCAGAATCGGGGGGCGTGGTGGATGTTCAAGGCACGTTGACGGCAGGAGTGGACATGTTGTGCTCCCGTTGTCTCAAGCCGGTTAACGAACATCTTCATATTGATTTTCATGAGCAATTCAAGCAGGGAGACCAGCCGGAGGACATGGAGGAAGACGATGATATCATCTATGTGGATGAGGATCAATTCGACCTGAAACTGTACGCCGAAGAGGCTTTTCTGCTGAACCTGCCGTTTATACCGCTATGCAGCGATACATGCAAAGGGCTCTGCCCAACGTGTGGCCATGAGCTGAACGAAGGGGATTGCGGCTGCGATAACGAAGTTATCGACCCGCGACTTGCAGGGCTCAAAGATTTTTTCAAATGAGCATCAATGAAAATCGAAAAGTTTGAACTGCCTGTAAAGGTTGATTTTGATAAGGAGGTGGGAATAATGGCAGTACCTCAACGGAGAACGTCCAAGACACGTCGCGACAAACGTCGTACTCACTTTAAATTGGCTGTGCCGGGCATGGTGAAATGTGAACAATGCGGCGAATTGAAGCTTGCTCACCACGTGTGCAAAGTGTGCGGAACGTACAAAGCAAGAGAGATCATCTCTCAATAATAGCAACAACCGGGTAGTATCTCATTTCGGTGAGGTACTACTTTTTTGTTTTCGTCGTAGCGAAAGTGATAGAATGGATACAGTGGACGGTGAATCGGGCCGGAAGTCCCATTGGCAAGCGGATTTAAGATGTGCATCTTTCTTTTTGGCGGCGTATGATATATACTATAGTTTAGTACCAGGTTCTAAGATTTGACGTTACATAGATACGAAAGCGACAAAGCTGCCTTTAGCGTAGGCGGCGATGAATTCAAATATAGCAACGAACAACGAACATTGGAGTGGCAGGATACACCTGAATGGCCTGCTTCGGTACGGCCGGTTTCAGGTACAGATTTCAGCAGGGGGTGTCAGACATCGAACGTTTACCCAAAAAGCAGAGGCAGCAGCAGTTAACCAAAATGATCGAAGACAACCCGTTTGTAACGGATCAAGAGCTAACGCGCCAATTAAAGGTGAGCATCCAGACGATTCGTCTCGACAGGCTTGAGCTCGGAATACCCGAGCTGCGCGAACGGATGAAGCTGATGGCCGAGCTTTCCTATGACCAGGTGCGTTCCCTTCCGCTGCACGAGATCATTGGTGACATCGTGGACCTGCAATTGGATAAAAGCGGCATTTCCCTGTTTGAGATCCGGGAAGAACACGTATTTTCGCGGACAGGCATTGCGCGCGGGCACTATGTGTTCGCGCAGGCCAATTCCCTTGCGGTCGCGGTCATCAATGACGAGATTGCTTTGACGGCTTCGGCGGACATACGCTTTGTGCGCTCCGTTCATTTGGGCGAAAAGTGCATTGCCAAGGCTTACGTAAGATCGATCCCTGGGCAGAAAGGGAAAGCTAAGGTCGAAGTGTTCACGTATGTTGGCGAAGAGATGGTGTTCCAGGGCAATTTTGTGATCTACCGTTCGGGTGGAGAAGATACGGAAGGAGAGGCTTCGAAATGAGAATCGTGATTGATGCCATGGGGGGCGACAACGCCCCTGCGGCAACCGTGGAAGGCGCGTTGTCCGCTGCCGCGGAATGGCCTGACGCACAGATCGTATTGGTCGGCGACGAAGGCAGGCTGGAGCCGATCCTGAGCAAGGCAGCGACGAAACCTGCGAATTTGTCTGTGCGGCACGCATCCGAAGTGATCGGTTCGGACGACGAACCGGTCAAGGCGGTCCGTCGCAAAAAAGACGCTTCCATGGTCGTTGCCGGCCGCATGCTGAAGGAAGGCGAAGCAGACGCCATGATTTCGGCCGGCAATACCGGCGCGCTCATGACGACGGGGTTGTTGGTTGTAGGCCGCATGGAGGGCATTGAACGTCCCGCGCTTGCGCCGATGATTCCGACGATCGACGATGTCGGCGTGCTTGCGCTGGATTTGGGAGCCAATATGGATGCCAAACCGGAGCATCTTGCCCAGTATGCGCTCATGGGGAGCTTGTACCGCCAGAAAGTTCAGGGCATCGACTCGCCGCGAGTGGGCCTGCTTAATGTCGGCACGGAAGAAGGGAAAGGTAACGAGTTGACCAAAAACGCGTATCCTTTGCTGGAGCAACTGCCGATTCGTTTCGTAGGCAACGTGGAAGCGCGCGATGTGCTGACGGCTGAGTGCGACGTGCTTGTGTGCGACGGTTTCGCCGGCAACATTTTGCTGAAATCGATGGAAGGTACGGCTGGAGCGATCTTTTCACTGCTCAAAGAGCAGTTTTCATCTTCTTTAAAAAGCAAGCTCGCCGCTGCCGTGTTAATGCCTGAACTGCGCGGGCTGAAACGCAAACTGGATTACACGGAGCACGGGGGCGCGCCGCTGCTTGGCCTGAGCAAACTCGTTGTGAAGAGCCATGGGTCGGCGGATGGCAATGCGATCAAAAACGCGGTGCGTCAGGCGAGAATCGCCATTCAGAATCAACTGGTGGAGAGCATATCCAAGGAAATTAGCGGGAAGTGAGTGAAGACATGAATAATTTGCGCCCGGTAGGGGTTGTTGGAACTGGTAAATATGTCCCTGAGAAAATTTTGACGAATAGCGATTTGGAAAAAATGGTGGATACCAACGACGAGTGGATCGTCAGCCGCACGGGCATCCGTGAGCGCCATATTGCGGCGCCGGACCAGGCGACTTCGGATCTGGCCTATGAAGCCGCCGTCAAAGCGCTTGAAACAGCCGGCATGACAGGCGGCGATTTGGACCTGATCATCGTGGCCACCATCACGCCGGATTCCGCATTCCCGTCGACGGCTTGCATCCTGCAGGATAAGCTCGGTGCCAAAGGCGCGGCAGCGTTCGATCTGTCTGCGGCTTGCTCCGGCTTTGTGTACGGGCTGGCAACAGCGACGAGTTTCATTCAAAGCGGCATGTACAACAATGCCCTTGTGATCGGTGCCGATACGCTTTCCCGCATCACGGATTATACGGACCGCAACACCTGCGTGCTCTTTGGAGACGGAGCTGGAGCCGTTATTCTGGGTGAGGTTCCGGAAGGCCGCGGCTTCAAATCGTTCGATCTCGGAGCCGAAGGTGCCGGAGGCGGTTTGTTGAAATTAGAAGGCGGCGGCTCGCGTTTGCCTGCATCTGCCGAGACGATCGAAAACAAACAGCATTACATTTACATGAACGGGCGCGAGGTGTTCAAATTTGCGGTGCGCGTCATGGGGACGGCAACCGTTGACGTGCTTGAGAAAGCGGGCCTGGATCGCACAGATGTCGATCTGTTCGTTCCGCATCAGGCCAACATCCGCATTATTCAATCCGCGATGCAGCGGCTCGAGCTGCCGGAAGAGAAGGTTGTCGTCAACGTGGACAAATATGCCAACACTTCGGCTGCGTCGATCCCGCTTGCCCTCGTGGAAGCAGCGGAAGAAGGCCGCATGAAGGAAGGCGACACGGTGCTGATGGTCGGCTTCGGCGGCGGTTTGACTTGGGGTGCGTCCGTACTCGTTTGGTAAAATTACAAGCTGGGAGAGAAGAATCAGATGGGTAAAATAGCATTTGTATTTCCCGGACAGGGATCACAGGCAGTCGGGATGGCAAAGGACGCTCATGATCACGTGCCTGCATCCGCGAACATTTTCCGTACAGCGGACGAGACGCTTGGCTTTTCGCTGAGTTCATTGATTTTTGAAGGTCCGGATACCGAGCTGAAACAGACATCGAATACACAGCCGGCTCTGTTGACGGCAAGCATTGCCTTGCTTGAGGCTTTCAAAGAAAAAGGGATCGAGCCTGACTACGTGGCTGGACACAGTCTTGGCGAATACAGCGCATTGGTTGCAGCCGATGTACTGACTTTCGCGGATGCCGTGAGCATTGTGCGTGCGCGCGGCCAGTATATGGAACAAGCTGTACCTGGAGGTCAAGGAGCGATGGCAGCCGTGCTGGGTGCGGATCGGGAAGCGCTGGGGGTGCTTTGCCGGGACGTATCGGTTGGTGGTCATGCCGTGGAACTCGCAAATATGAACTGTCCGGGCCAGATTGTCATCTCGGGCGTGAAGGAAGGCGTTGCTGCCGTCGCTGAACGGGTGAAAGAAGCTGGCGGCAAACGCGCCATTACGTTGGAGGTTAGCGGTCCGTTCCATTCCTCGTTGATGAAGGAAGCTGCTAATAAACTGGCAGATAAACTGAGTGGCGTTACATTTTCTCCGGCGCGTGTGCCTGTCGTGGCCAATGTAACGGCAAGACCTGCCGAAGACGGTAAAATCCCGCAATTGTTGACGGAACAGGTCTATTCTCCCGTATTATGGGAAGACAGTGTGACATGGCTGATCGAACAAGGCGTCGATACTTTTGTGGAAATCGGTTCAGGCAGCGTGCTGACAGGTTTGATTAAAAAGACAGATAAAACCGTCAGCCTCTACAACGTGAACAGCCTTGAAACGCTGGAAGCAACCGCGGCTGCGCTGCAATCCTGAGCCGATCGGATACTCTGGGAAAGGAGGACTGACTATGTCCAAACCATTGGAAGGAAAAAACGCGCTTGTTACGGGTGCCTCCCGAGGCATCGGACGCAGCATTGCGCTTGCGCTGGCGGAGGCCGGGGCTAACGTGGCCGTGAACTATGCAGGAAGCCAGGCTGCTGCGGAAGAGGTGGCTGAAGCGATTCGTGCCAAAGGCGTGAAGAGCATAACGGTTCAAGCGAATGTGGGCGTGATGGATGAAGCCGAACAAATGGTGAAAGCTACGATTGAAGCATGGGGCAATGTGGACATTCTGGTGAATAACGCCGGAATTACTCGCGACAACCTGATCATGCGCATGAAAGAGGAAGAGTTCGATCAGGTGATCGAGACGAATCTCAAAGGGGTGTTCAATTGCTTGAAAGCAGTGACACGTCCAATGATGAAACAGCGTTCAGGCAAAATCATCAACATTTCCTCCGTTGTCGGCGTGCTTGGAAATGCAGGGCAAGCTAACTATGTCGCTGCGAAAGCAGGGGTCATCGGTTTGACGAAGGCGTCTGCCCGCGAATTGGCATCCCGCGGTATTGCGGTCAATTGCGTGGCACCGGGCTTCATTGAAACCGATATGACCAAGGAACTGTCACAAGAGCTGGTCGATGGCATGTTAAGCGGCATTCCGCTTGCCCGTCTTGGCCAGCCGGATGAAATTGCCGGCGTGGTGACATTCCTCGCTTCGGATGCTTCTTCTTATATGACAGGGCAGACGCTGCATGTCGATGGCGGCATGTACATGTAGTTCTTCCCGGACTTGAACGCATGCCCGGGGAACAGACGCTGGACGATCCGCAAATGCCGGAAAAAGGTTGGGTTCCCCGGCCGGGGACCGCATATGTCTTCTATGGCATTTTGCTTGCGATTCTCGTATAATACCAAGGAGGAGGTGAACCGGATGTCCGATGTATTGGAGCGTGTAAAACGCATCGTCGTCGACCGCTTGGGCGCAGACGAGGCTGAAGTTACACTTGAAGCATCTTTCAAGGAAGACTTGGGAGCTGATTCTCTCGACGTAGTAGAATTGGTTATGGAATTGGAAGATGAATTCGATTTGGAAATCTCTGATGAAGATGCAGAAAAAATTACGACCGTAGGTGAAGTTGTAAACTACATACAATCTCATACCTAAAGTCAATTTAGTCCCGCACCTGTTTTCGAACGGCGGGACTTCTCATCATTCATCGGTTTTTCTCATTCCGCAGGTGATTACGCGGCGTCTTCGGACAGAGGACCGGATTGCCTGCGGATATTCCCACAAAATACGTGCGTATACGCAGTCGATATAGAGGTGAGTCGGTTTGAAACAAAGAGTCGTAATTACCGGTATGGGCGTCATGACATCGCTCGGAAAGGATTTGGAAACGTTCTGGGGCAACCTGATGGCAGGAAAGTCCGGCGTCTCCAAGATCGAGGCTTTTGATGTGAGTGAATACACCACACAGATCGCGGCAGAGATCAAGGATTTTAATCCGGAAGATTACATGGATCGCAAAGATGCGCGCAAAATGGACCGTTTTGTTCAGTTTGCCGTTGCTGCGGGTTTCAAAGCCGTTGAAGACAGTGGTTTGAAAATCAACGAAAATATTGATGCAGAACGTTTCGGCGTGTCCATCGGTTCGGGCATCGGCGGATTGGGCACATGGGAGGACCAGCATAATGCGCTCCTGCAAAAAGGCCCTAAACGGGTAAGTCCGTTCTTCATTCCGATGATGATCTCCAATATGGCATCAGGCCAGATGTCCATCTCCCTGGGCGCCAAAGGACCGAACATCAACGTGGTCACGGCTTGCGCAACAGGAACTCATTCCATTGGTGATTCCTTCAAGCTGATTGCGAACGGCGACGCCGACGCGATGATCTGCGGCGGTGCCGAAGCGACGATCCGTCCGACGGGCCTTGCGGGATTTTGCGCCATGCGCGCCATGTCCACGCGCAATGATGAGCCGGAAAAAGCAAGCCGTCCTTTCGATACCGGTCGCGACGGTTTCGTGATGGGCGAGGGTGCGGGCATTCTGATCCTGGAATCGCTGGAGCATGCCCAGAAGCGCGGAGCGCGCATCTATGGCGAAGTCATCGGGTATGGCCTTACAGGTGATGCTCATCATATGACCGATCCTGATCCTGACGGCGCGGCACGCTGCATGAAGATGGCTCTTCGCAGTGCAGGCATCGAGCCGGAAGCCGTGGATTACATCAACGCACATGGCACATCGACGCCTGCGGGTGACCTTTCCGAAACGACGGGCATCAAAAAGGCATTTGGAGACCATGCGTACAAGCTGGCGGTGAGCTCCACCAAGTCGATGACGGGCCATATGCTGGGCGCGGCAGGAGGCGTGGAAGCCGTCATTTGCGGTTTGACGCTGGCGCACCAGACGATTGCGCCGACCATCAATCTGGACAACCAAGATCCTGAATGTGACCTGGACTACGTGCCTAACGTTCCTCGCCAAGCGGATATCAATGTTGTTATGTCCAACTCATTTGGATTTGGCGGTCACAACGCAACCATCATTCTCAAAAAATTCGAAGCATAAGGGGCTAGTTCGTTTGAGTGAAGATCTGAAGCAGTTACAGCAAAAACTTCAAATCAAATTTGACAACAGGCAGCTCTTAAAACAAGCGTTTACCCATGCTTCTTATGTAAACGAACACCGGTTCAGTCAGCATCAGGACAACGAACGCCTGGAATTTCTGGGCGATGCGGTGCTTGAGCTGACCGTATCGGAATACTTGTATCAACTGTATCCTGATCGGCCGGAAGGTGAACTGACCAAACTTCGGGCATCTATCGTATGCGAACCTTCCCTGGTCAAATTTGCTGAAGTTCTCGGTTTTGGACAGTACGTTCTTCTCGGCAAGGGAGAAGAACTGACGGGTGGTAGAACGCGGCCGGCATTGCTCGCTGACGTGTTCGAGTCTTTCATTGGCGCGTTGTATCTCGACCAAGGACTGGAACCCGTAAGAACGTTTTTGGAAAAACATGTGTTTCCGTTGATTGTCCCGGGCGGCAAGCTGCAGGTCAGCGACTTTAAGACGGAACTGCAGGAACTTACTCAGCATCATAATATGGGTGTCCTTGAATACCGCATTGTGGAGGAACGGGGACCTGCCCATGAACGGGAGTTTGTCTCCGAGGTCCTAATGGGTCAAGAACGGCTTGGCAGAGGCACAGGACGATCCAAAAAGGAAGCCGAGCAGCAGGCTGCATCTGCGGCTCTGGAGCGCTTGAAGCTGCCGGAGGCCTGAGCTTGACCGTGTGCGTACAGACAAACGAAGAGCAAAGAGCAGCCCGTGGGTCCGCCCCGGCGGAAATGACCGGCCGGACTGCTTTTTGCTCTTTTTTTTGTAAGACGGACACGTGAAAGCCGGTGAGTACTTGCCGGCGCGAATTTAACTTTTTACACGAAAACGGAGGAGGTGACGGGAAGCCCGATGTTTCTGAAACGTATTGAATTGGGTGGATTCAAGTCATTCGCCGACAAAACGGAAATGGAATTTGTCCGCGGCATTACCGCGGTGGTAGGTCCCAACGGGAGCGGGAAAAGCAACATTTCCGACGGGATCCGCTGGGTGCTTGGAGAGCAAAGCGCCAAATCGCTGCGCGGCGGCAAAATGGAAGATATCATTTTTGCCGGCAGTGATGCCAGGAAAGCCGTCAATTACGGCGAGGTTTCCTTGACGCTGGACAATGAGGATCATGCGCTGTCCCTGGATTTTGGTGAAGTGACGGTAACCCGCCGCGTGCATCGCAGCGGAGACAGCGAGTATTTTATTAACAAACAAGCCTGCAGGCTGAAGGATATTACCGAACTGTTTATGGATACCGGCATCGGAAAAGAGGCCTATTCCATCATCGGACAGGGAAGAATCGAGGAAATATTGAGCACCCGTTCCGAGGACCGGAGAGGCATCTTCGAAGAGGCTTCGGGAATCGTCAAATACAAAACGCGCAAACGGGACGCCACGCGCAAGCTCGATGAAACAGAACAGAATTTGCTGCGCATCCATGACCTGGTCACCGAGCTGGAGGATCAGATTGGCCCGCTGAAGGAGCAATCCGAAAAGGCGATCCACTATAAAGAGTTGCGTGGGCAGTTGAAATCCAAGGAAATTTCCATGTACGTGTACCAAATCGAACAGATCCATGCCTCCTGGAGCAAGGCCAATGCGCGTCTGGAAGCATTGAAGGAAGAAGAAGTCGGGTTGGCTGCGATCGTTTCCACGCATGATGCCAAGCTGGAGAGCGACCGGAACGCCTTGCGCCTGCTGGAGTCAGAAGTGGAGCAGCTTCAGGCAGAATTGTTGCAATACAGCGAAGCGACGGAGAAAAGCGAAGGGCATGGCGAGCTGTTGAAAGAACGTTTTCGCCATCTGCAGACGAATCGCGAACAACTGCGGACGAGCCTGGAATCGAGCGAGGAAAGACACCGGGAACGCAAGGCAGAACTCATTGCCTTGCGCGAGAAGTACGCTGCGCTGGAACGCGAGCTCGCCGACGTGCGGAATCGGCTTTCCGAAGAGGAGGCGAAGCTGGTCGGCGTTACCGGCGGCATCAGCCAGCAGCAGGAAGAAAGCCTGAAGGGCAATTTGCTGGAGCTGATGAACCAGATGGCCCAGGCGCGCAACGAAATTCGTTACGTGGACCAGCAGAAGGAAAATCTGGAGCGCCGAATGAACCGCGCTTCCGAGGAGTCCGGCAAATGGGAGGGCCAAAAGGAAGTTCTGGAACGCCGCAAGGCCGAAATCCAGAAAAAGGTTGCGCAGCTAGGCAAACAAATCGGTGATCTACGCAGCGGATATATTTCGGAAAGCGAACGGCTGAATTCTTTGCAGAAGCTGCTCGAAGAGAGCCGGGGCACGGTCCGGAAATGGGAGCAAAAACGCGAGGCGCAGATTTCACGCCGGGATACGATGAAAGAAATGCAGGATGACTTCGACGGATTCATGCTGGGTGTCAAGGAAGTGCTGAAGGCATCGCGCAAAGGCGTGCTGAACGGCGTCCACGGCGCCGTGGCCGAATTGGTTCAGGTGCCTGAGCGGATCGAACTTGCCGTCGAGACGGCCATGGGGGCATCGCTGCAGCATATCGTCATGGAGAACGAATCGGTCTCCAGGCAGGCTATCGCTTTCTTGAAGCAGCGCCAGCTTGGACGGGCCACCTTTCTCCCGCTGGACGTCATCCGGCCGCGCGCAATCGGTGCCGGAGAGCGTTCCATGATCGAAGGCATGGACGGTTATGTCGGAATCGGAGCTGATCTGGTCCATTACGACTCACGTTATGCGGCCATTATAGGCAGTCTGCTTGGCAATGTCATCATTGCGGAGACGCTGGAGCATGCCAACAAAATTGCCGCACGCTGCCAGTATCGTTTCCGGGTAGTTACGCTCGAAGGCGACGTGGTGAATGCGGGCGGTTCCATGACCGGGGGAAGCCAGCATAAAAAAAATTCCAGTCTGCTCAGCCGAAAACGCCAGCTGGATCAGCTGGATCAGGATATTTTGGATACCGAACAGCAGATCAGGAAGCTGCACCAAGGCGTGGAGGACATAAAGTCCCAATTGGAGCAATGCCAGGACAAGCTGGATGAGCTGCGTCAATCCGGGGACGTGACGAGAAACGAAGAGCAGCAGGCGTCCATGGAGATGAAACAAGTGGAGCATGAGCTTCGCCACGTGCTGGAGCAAGTCGCTGTCGCCGGACAGGAGAAGAGCGGGTTTACCGAGGAGCTCAAAGACCTGGACGCGGCCCGGGCGGATGCAGTCAAAAAGCTTGAAGAGCTCGAAGAAGAAGAGAAAGCGACGCATCGGGCGATCCATGCTGCCGAATTTGCCCGCAAAGCGAACGAATCGGCCAAGGAAGAACTGCAGACCCAGCTGACCGAGCTGAAAGTTCGGGAAGGGAAACTGGATCAGGAGCGTTTCTCGAATGAGGAACAGCTGCGGCGCCTCGAACGGGAAGTTTCCTCCCTGGAGAAGGAATTGAAACAAAATAGCACCTTGCTTGCATCAATGGAAGCGGACCTGAAGAAGACGGAACAGGACAGCGTGAAGCAGATCGAAGACCTGAACCGGTTCAAGCTGAAAAAAGCGGAGTCTTCCCGCGAATTGGACTTTAAGCGCGCCGCCCGGAGCGAATTGTCGAAAAAGCTTGAGCTCGCCGAAAGCGAGACGAAGGAGCAGCGGGTTCAGCTCAAAGCGGTGGAAGAGCAGATGCGCCAGACGGAAATATCCGTCAATCGTCTGGATGTCGAGCTGGAGAGCATTTTGCGCAAGCTGACCGATGAATACGAGCTTGGCTACGAGCTGGCCAAAGAGCGATATCCTGTACCTGAAGACGTGGAAGGCACGAGGCAGGAAGTTCAGAAGCTTAAACGGAGCATTGCCGACCTGGGCGATGTCAACCTGGGTGCCATTGAAGAATTCCAGCGGGTCAACGAGCGTTATGAATTCCTGAACGATCAGAAGAATGACCTGGTGGAAGCCAAAACGACGCTGTATCAGGTGATCCGCGAGATGGAGGACGAGATGGCCAAACGGTTCAAATCAACGTTTGATGCCATTCGCCGCGAATTCGGCACGGTGTTCAGCAAATTGTTTGGCGGAGGACGCGCCGATCTCGTATTGATGGACCCTGAACGTCTGTTGGAAACGGGCATCGATATCGTCGCCCAGCCTCCGGGCAAAAAATTGCAAAACCTGCAGCTCTTGTCCGGCGGTGAACGGGCATTGACCGCAATGGCGCTTCTGTTTGCCATCCTGCACGTCAAGCCGGTTCCGTTCTGCGTGCTCGACGAGGTCGAGGCTGCGCTGGACGAAGCAAACGTGGTGCGTTTTGCCCAATATTTGCGCGAGTTCTCGGAGCAGACGCAGTTTATCGTGGTTACCCATCGCAAAGGCACGATGGAAGAGGCCGACGTGCTGTACGGAGTCACGATGGAGGAAGGCGGCGTTTCCAAGCTGGTTTCGGTCAAACTGGAGGATGAAGAGGCCGTAATCGCATAAATGCCGGAAAAGGCAAGCTGTATTTAAAACGAATCAACTAAGGAGCTGCGATGACATTCGTAAGGTATTTCGTCGCAGTCTCTAACACGATGGAGGGGCTTTATGAGTTTCTTTAAAAGGCTGAAGGATAGCATTGCAAACAAAGCGGAGTCGGTGACGAAGCAGTTCAAGGACGGTTTGGAAAAAACGCGCAAAGGGCTTGTGGAAAAGGTAACCGACCTGGTCATCCGCCGCAAAAAAATCGACGAGGAGTTCTATGAGGAACTCGAAGAGATCCTGATCGGTGCCGACGTAGGGGTGAACACAGTTTTGACGCTGATCGACGACCTGCGCGACGAAGTGAAGAAGCGCAGAATCGAGGATGCGGCAGAGCTGCAGCCGGTGCTGTCGGAGAAGCTGAAAGACCTGCTCCGCGGGGAGCAAAACAGCGAATTGAGAATGAATCCGGATGGGATCACGGTTATTTTGTTTGTCGGGGTCAACGGCGTGGGCAAAACGACGACCATCGGCAAACTGGCCCATCGTTTCAAACAACAGGGCAAAAAGGTCATGATGGCTGCTGGAGATACATTCCGTGCCGGGGCGATTGAACAGCTGGAGGTATGGGGACAACGCGCCGGCGTTGAAGTCATCAAACAGCAGGCAGGTTCCGATCCGGCTGCGGTCATGTATGATGCCGTTCAAGCGGCGAAACAGCGGGGAGTGGACGTGCTGCTGTGCGATACGGCAGGCCGTCTGCAAAACAAATCGAACCTGATGGAAGAGCTGAACAAAATCTATCGTGTCATCCAGCGCGAAATTCCCGACGCTCCGCACGAAGTGCTGATGGTGCTTGACGCGACCACAGGCCAGAATGCACTTAGCCAAGCCAAGCTGTTCGGCGAGAAAAGCGGAGTTACGGGTCTGGTGTTGACCAAACTGGACGGCACAGCCAAAGGTGGAATCGTGGTAGCGATCCGCCAGGAGCTTGACCTTCCGGTCAAACTGGTCGGTTTGGGCGAAAAAATCGATGATCTTCAGCCGTTCGATTCGGAGCAGTTCGTTCATGCGCTCTTTGCCGGATTAATCCAGGAGCAGTCTGCCGACGACGAGAAGAAGGAAGATACAAACGAATCGTAGTACAATGATACCTATATTGGTTGATGTTCAACTTATATAGATTACCCTGATTGCCGTTGATGAATGGAAACCTCGCGTGCCATGGACAGCGGCAATCGGTGTATAATGGACTAAACAGGAAATGAAAGCCAGGATTAGAAAGGACGGTTGATATGGCCAACACCTATACCTATTCCCGCCGCGAGGAAGTCGCCAATGCCGTGACCCATGGCATCGGCGCCGCCCTTAGCGTGGCTGCATTGGTGCTGCTCATCGTATTTTCAAGCATGAAAGGCACTGTATGGCATGTCGTCAGCTTCACGATTTACGGTATTACGATGCTGCTGCTGTACACCAACTCAACCATGGTCCATGCCCTGAAGGAGGGCAAGGCCAAAGATTTGTTCGAGTTTTTTGACCATTCATCCATCTACCTTTTCATTGCAGGTACCTATACGCCGTTTTTGTTCGTGGCAGTGCGCGGAACGCTTGGATGGACCTTGTTCGGCGTTATTTGGGGCATCGCCTTGGCGGGCGTCATTTTCAAGGCGTTTTTCACGAAACGGTTTTTGTTCATGTCCACGTTGTTTTACCTCGCAATGGGCTGGTTGATCGTTATTGCCTGGCAGCCGCTGGTGGCAGCTGTACCTACCGGCGGCATTACGCTTCTGGTGGCCGGGGGAATCATGTACACGCTCGGAACGCTGTTTTATGTGTGGCGCGGTTTCCCTTACCACCATGCGATTTGGCATTTGTTCGTGCTTGCAGGCAGCATTCTTCATTTCTTCGCGGTGCTGTTATACCTCACGCCACTGCGTTAAAATCGGAGAAAAACGAATCGTTTTCCGTGCCGGAAACGGTTCGTTTTTTGCTTCGTGAAGGAAAAAAGATTGTGACAAGTATTTTTGCTTGACATCCGGTTTTGTTTTGGGTATGATAAGGAACGTTGCAAGAGTGTAAAGTGTTTTTCCTTGACGAAGGGAGTGCCCCGATGTGAGTCAAGAGAACCGGCTGGACAAGACAAACCGGATAAACTTGCTATTTGCTTTCTATGAGCCATTGCTTACGGAGAAGCAGCAAACATTTTTGAAGTATTACTTTCATGATGACTTCTCGCTCGGTGAGATTGCTGCCGAGTTCGAGATCAGCCGCCAGGCGGTATATGAGCATATCAAGCGTGCGGAGCAGGTGCTGGAAAACTACGAAAGCAAGCTGGGCTTGCTGGAGAAGCATGAACGGCGCGGCCGTACTTTGGAACAATTGCGAATGGCATTGGAACGCGCAGGCGTTTCCGTGGATAACGACAAACAAATAAACGATCTGGTTCGTCAGTTAGCGGATTGATCGGCAATCCTGGATGAAACCAAATCGGTATGAAACAGTATAAAGGCTAAGGAGGTGGGATCATGGCATTTGAAGGATTGACGACCCGACTGCAAAATGTGTTCAGCAAGCTGCGCGGCAAAGGCAAAGTGTCCGAAGAAGATGTTGCCGAAGCGATGCGCGAGGTTCGTCTGGCATTGCTCGAAGCGGACGTAAACTTCAAAGTGGTCAAGGAATTCATCGCCAAGGTGAAAGAAAAGGCTGTCGGCAAAGAAGTGATGGACAGCTTTACGCCAGGCATGGTCATCATCGACATCGTTAACAAAGAGTTGACGGAGCTGATGGGCGGAAGCCAGTCCAAGCTGGCCAAGGCCAACAAACCGCCGACGGTGATCATGATGGTCGGTTTGCAGGGTGCGGGGAAAACGACCACATCCGGCAAACTTGCCAAAATGCTGCAGAAGCAAAACAGCCGTCCATTGTTGGTGGCGGGCGACATTTATCGTCCGGCAGCCATCAAGCAGCTGCAGGTGCTCGGTGAGCAGCTGAAGGCTCCGGTCTTTAGCCTGGGAGACCAGACAAGCCCGGTCGAGATTGCTCGCCAAGGTTTGCAGCACGCCAAGGAGAACGGCAATGATTACGTCATTATCGATACGGCAGGCCGCCTGCACGTCGATGAACAGTTGATGGAGGAATTGCGCCAGATCCATAGCACGGTAAATCCGGACGAAGTACTGCTTGTCGTGGACAGCATGACGGGTCAGGATGCCGTTAACGTGGCTGAGCATTTCAACAACCAGCTTGAGTTGACCGGCGTTGTTCTGACCAAGCTGGATGGCGATACGCGCGGCGGTGCCGCTTTGTCGGTAAAAGCCGTTACCGGTTGCCCGATCAAGTTTGCTTCGCTCGGCGAAAAGCTTGATGCACTGGAGCCTTTCCATCCGGAACGAATGGCATCCCGTATTCTGGGGATGGGCGACATGCTCTCATTGATCGAGAAAGCCCAGTCCAACATCGATACCGAAAAAGCGAAGGAAATGGAACGTAAAATGCGTAATGCCGAATTTACGTTCGAGGATTTCCTGGAGCAAATGGATCAGGTGAAAAAGCTGGGACCGATCGACCAGATCATGGACATGATACCCGGCATGGGCAAGATGAAACAAGCCAAGGACCTTAAAGTCGATGACAAACAAATGGGACGCATCGAAGCGATCGTGTTCTCGATGACAACGGAAGAGAAACGAAATCCGGACCTCATCAACCACAGCCGCCGGAAACGGATTGCAACAGGCAGCGGAACTTCGCTTGCGGAAGTCAACCGCCTGATTAAGCAATTCGATGAAATGCGGCGCATGATGAAGCAATTGTCCGACATGATGGGCCCTAAAGGCGGTAAAAACAAAGCGATGAAGCAGCTCAAAGGCTTGGGCAAGGGAATGAAATTTCCTTTCCGTTGATGGCATGGGCAGCTGAATGATAGGCAACAGATTTCGTTGAAGGAGGTGAATGTTCAAAATGGCAGTTCGTATTCGTCTGAAACGTATGGGTGCTCACAAAGCTCCTTTCTACCGCGTCGTGGTATCGGATTCCCGTTCCCCGCGTGATGGTCGTTTTATCGAGGAGATCGGTTACTACAACCCGGTTGAACAACCGGCAGTTGTCAAAATCGATGAAGATAAAGCATTGCAATGGCTCCAAAACGGTGCGCAAGCATCCGACACTGTTCGCAACTTGCTGAGCAAAGCGGGCGTGATGAAAAAGTTCCACGAGTCCAAACAATCGAAATAAGTTGCTGATTCGGAGGGTCATCTATGGAAGAATTAGTAAGTACAATTGCTAAGGCTTTGGTCGATCATCCGGAAGATGTGGCAGTTCGAACGGTGGAGAAGGATCGGCTCGTCGTTTACGAGCTGACCGTTCATCCCGACGATGTCGGAAAGGTGATCGGCAAGCAAGGGCGAATCGCGAAATCTCTGCGTACGGTCGTCACGTCAGCAGCAGTTAAGATGGATAAACGGGTTACCGTTGATATCATATCTTAAAGATATACGAAAGGGGGTTAGGATGCATGTCCTAGCCCCTTTTCGTACATGCTGAAACTTACAATCATAGCGATGGGTTGAATGAAATGCAGGAGGAATGTATGTCACAATTCATGAATGTAGGTAAAATCGTTAACACTCACGGCATCCGCGGTGAACTGAAAATCATGCCCACCACGGACTTTCCTGAAGTTCGCTTTGCCAAAAATGCAGAGCTTTATTTGTTCATGCCTGACGGGCAATCCGTATTGGCAAAGGTTGAAGCGGCTCGTCCGCACAAAAACATGTATATCGTTCGTTTTAAGGAATTTGGCAACATTAACGAGGTGGAGAAATTCAAAGGCGGTATGGCCAAGGTTTCGAAGGAAGACCTTGCCGAGCTGGAGGAAAACGAATATTATTTCCATCAAATTATCGGCTGCTCCGTCGTCACTGAAGAAGGCGATACACTGGGCAAGATTACAGACATTTTGACACCCGGCGCCAATGATGTATGGGTCGTTAAGACATCTGCCGGCAAAGAAGTGCTGATTCCGGTGATTGACGACGTTGTCCTGGATGTGGACATCGAGCAGCAGCAGGTCAAAATTCATCTGATGGAAGGGTTACTATAGGATGAAGGTCGATGTACTGACGTTATTCCCGGAAATGTTCGAAGGTGTGTTTGGTTCAAGCATTTTGGGCAAAGCCCAGGCAAAAGGGCTGGTTTCCCTGAATGCCGTCAATTTTCGGGACTATGCCAACAACAAACATCATACGGTGGATGATACCCCTTATGGCGGCGGAGGCGGAATGGTGCTTAAGCCTGATCCGATCTTCGCAGCCGTGGAGGATGTCGTGCAGCAGCGGGGACCTGAAGGGAAACGGCCGCGCATCATACTGATGTGCCCGCAAGGAGAGACCTTCACGCAGAAAAAGGCGGAAGAACTCGTGCAGGAGGATCACCTGATTTTTATATGCGGCCATTATGAGGGTTACGATGAACGAATTCGCGAATTCCTCGTCACGGACGAGCTGTCCATTGGGGACTACGTGCTGACTGGAGGCGAATTGCCGGCCATGGTGGCCATTGACAGCATTGCACGACTTATTCCGGGCGTGCTGGGCAATGAAACGAGTGCGGTGACCGATTCGTTCAGCACGGGGCTGTTGGAGTACCCGCATTACACCCGACCGCCGGAATTCAGAGGCATGAAGGTTCCGGATGTGCTGCTGTCAGGACATCATTCGAATATCGAAGCCTGGCGCAGGGAGCAGTCGCTGCTCCGCACGCTGGAGCGCAGGCCGGACCTGCTCGAAACGGCGGAGCTGTCCAAGAAAGAACGCGAGTGGCTGGACAAGCTTCGTTCGAAGAAACAGGAAACCGGATCAGGGGACCGATGATCGGTCCGGAGATTCTCCATAGCGTTGATCAAAAGAGCACATCTTGCATTGGGCAAGGTTGCTCTTTTTTTTGGATAGGTTGTTCTCCCTTTTCTCAAAAAGAGGTTGTAAATAATGGTAAAAATGCTTATCGTTGAATGTGAAGTTGATGGACCGAACAAATGGGGAGGCGGAAATGACATGAACGACCAAACGCATGAGGTGGGCAGAGTCGATATCAGCCAAGCAGGCCTGCGCTGCAAAATGCTGCTTGGTGACCTGAACGGCGATGGCAGGTTGGAGATGCTGTTGGTACAAGCCGATGGCGGGATCGATGATCGTTATGTTCCACATCAGGTACGTTGTTTGACGGCGTATGACCTGACCGGAGAGCTTTTATGGCAAGTAGGGTCTCCTGATCCGGATGCAGGCGGACCGGGATCGGATTATCCGGCCCAAATTGCGGACTGGGATGGAGACGGCAGCAATGAAGTGGTTTGTGTCATGGAGAAGCAATTTCTGGTGTTGGACGGGACTACGGGGGAAATCAAAGAAAGCCATGCCTTACCCGGCGAGCAGGCGCATGATTGCATTATTTTGGCGAACCTTACGGGTGAACCACAAAAAATGGACGTTATTTTAAAAGATCGTTATAAAACGATGTGGGCATTGAACCATGAGTTTGAACTGTTGTGGAAGCATGAGGGCAACACCGGGCATTTCCCGTGGGTGTATGACATCGACGGTGACGGGCGGGACGAAGTGATGGCCGGGTATGACATGCTCGATCATGATGGCACGTTACTGTGGTCCTGCAGGGACCTGGAGGATCACGCGGACTGCATCTGGTTTGGCGACGTGGATGGCGATGGAAAGACCGAGATTGTCATCGGGGGAAGCGTGACGGTAATGATGGATCTCCAGGGTAACGAGAAATGGCGTTATACCGGTTCAATCGAATCGCAGCACGTTGCGCTCGGAACGTTTTGCGATGGCCTGAAAGGCTTGCAGGTGGCGGGATTGGACCGTATTGTTCGCGGGGACGAACAGGGTCTTGACGGCATGTTTTTGCTGGATGCTGCGGGTCAAGAAATATGGAAGGAGAACCGGACGACCCGCGGCTGGCTTACGATCATCGAGCCTGTACGTAAGTGGGACGACAGCGGGCTTGATTATATTTTAGCTTATCGCAGGGGAGGGGGCGTGCTCCCGTCATTGATCAACGGAAATATGGAAACGGTTGCATCCTTTGGCAAAGAAGGGTATGCGGTTCATGCGGATCTCTGCCAAAGCGGACGCGAACAGGTCATTATTTACGATGCGCTGGAAGCTGTCATCTATTCGAGCTCCCCGTTAAGCCTAGAACAGGCCCAGACCGAAAGAGCCCAGCCACAGTCCAAACGACTGTATAGCTCGACTCTTTATCCGGGTGGGGAAGTATAATGATCACGATGCGGGACATGCTCTTCGTAGGAGAAGTATATCCAAATGTACAGCATTTCCGAGTGGTTGGAAAAGGAAGAATTAGTCCCTCTTTTGTTCGGGTTGAAGCAATGTGGATAGATCCGTGTCTGTTGTTACAGTTAACCTTGGAAGCTTCATGGGGTTGTCTCCCGGCCGCACAAACCCGGGACGCACCGAGAACGCCATACGGTAACCGTTTTGTTGAAGCTTATAGATCATTTGCGTGCTGGTGTAACCAAAAGGATAAGCCAGATATGGCGTATCAATCCCGGCAATCTCTTTCATCTGCTCGATGTCGCCGTTCAGGAGGGTGGTATCCAGTCCGACCGGTACGCTTTCGCCGCAGCGCATGAAGCCTTTGTGATGAAGGTTGTAAGTATGGCTGTTGAATTCAAATACGTCCGAAGCCGCTTGCATTTCCTGTTTGGATATGAATGATTTCTTGGCCGGATCAAAATGGACGGGACGCTCCTCGATTTTGCTGCCGATCACGAACTGGGAAGCATGAAAATTGTACTTTTTGAGTATGGGATACCCAAGGGTATAGTTGTTCTGATAACCGTCGTCAAAAGTGATAACAATGGATTTTTGAGGCAAGGAAATCTGGCCCTTCACGTATTGTTCCAACTGTTCCAGCGTCACGGTCTGGTATCCTTCATCGTGCAAAAATTTCATGTTTTGCTCAAAAGCCTCGAGAGTGATGATCGATTTGTTGCCTGGTTCGCGATTATCCGCTTTAGGTTCTATGTAATGGTACATCAGTACCGGAACCTCGGTTGCCGTCCCGGGCTGAACCTTAAATGATGGATCGAGTTTCGGAACATTGGAGTAATCCGGATGGGAGATGAGAAATGCTTTCCGCTTCACCATGTCCCACGAGGTACATGCCTTATGCGATAAAGCATTGGTGGGATGATTGACTGCATATACGTACAATGTCACAAAACATGTAAGTGCAGCGAGCAGGGCGAGCATGATTTTTTTGATTGGTTTCATAATGACAAAGCTCCTTCTATTGAAAATCCGCGCATCGACAAAGTGCTTGTTGCCGACAAGCTCTATCATAGACGAATGAATCGAAGAGAAAGTTACATTATTGTGATTGCTCCACTTCATGGGGAGCGGATATAAGATGGATTCGGGTGTTTATACAGGTTTTTAAGTTGTGTAAAATCATTGTTATCGGCATTTTTGGTTTAATATGCATAATTTTTTGGAGATATCCTTGTGTTTTGAATTTGTGCATGGTACAATATTTCTGTTGTGTGGAATACGGCGGTCCTCTATGGATAATGATGGAGACATCGTAGTCTCCGGAAGAAGTATGAACGCCTGTACGGAAGGAGGGAGTCATAGATGAATATCGTCCAAGCGATTACTCAAGAACAACTTCGCAAGGATGTGCCAAGTTTCCGCCCTGGTGACACTTTGAAAGTGCACGTTAAGGTTATCGAGGGAACTCGTGAGCGTATCCAGTTGTTTGAAGGTGTTGTGATCAAGCGCCGTGGTGGCGGAATCAGTGAGACTTTTACGGTTCGTAAAATTTCTTACGGTGTAGGTGTGGAAAGAACATTCCCGCTTCATTCCCCAAAAATCGATAGAATCGAAGTGGCTCGCCGTGGTAAAGTGCGTCGTGCGAAGCTTTATTATCTTCGTGAACTGCGCGGTAAAGCAGCGAGAATTAAAGAAATTCGTTAATATAACGGATAACGGAGAGGGCTTGGAAACAAGCCCTTTTCGTTTTTGTCTGGGAAAAGTTGAACCGGAGGTACACTTCCGAGTAAAATGGTATAGCGACACATGCGCAAAAGTCCGGGAGGCTTTGTAAAATCAGTTATTTTCGTAAGACATGGGGATAGCATCGCCATACAAATGCACATAGATGCTTACGTTTCGATTTACATAACTGATGGTCGGCATCACTGCTTGCATGGAAGGACAACGATCGTGAGCGGCAGTATGCTGAATGTGTTATTGGCTGTAAACATGTACCGTGAAGAGAGGAAGATCAGTGATGGAACAAGAAGTTCAACAGGACCACGGCAAACCTGCCGAAGAGAATGGCAGTCGATCCAAGAAAGCCAAAAATGAAATCGTGGAATGGATCAAAGCGATTGCGATTGCATTGGTTTTGGTCGTTTTGATTCGTTGGCTGCTGTTTAAGCCATTTGTGGTGGACGGGCCTTCGATGCAGCCGAATTTTCATACCGGCGAACGGGTGATCGTCAATGAAATTTTGTACGACATCCGCGAACCGAAACGCGGTGAGGTTATCGTCTTCCACGTGCCTTCGGAAGGCCGCGATTTCATTAAGCGCGTCATTGCCGTTGCCGGCGATACGGTTGAAGTCAAGGGAGATACCGTATTGGTGAATGGAGAAAAAGTGAATGAAACCTACATTCAGGGCGCGATTGATGCTGCGGAAGCAAATGGGGGAACCTACAACGTGAAGGACTTCCCGAATGAGCAGTTCCCTGACGGAAAGGTGCCTGAAGGTCACGTTTTCGTGATGGGGGATAACCGTCCGAACAGTACGGACAGCCGAATGATCGGTTATGTGCCGCTTGGCGATATCGTAGGTCGCGCAGACGTGATTTTCTGGCCGATCAGCGACGTGAAGTGGATTAACTGATCCAGGGATGATTTTTAAGTAAACAACGAGGTGAAGACAAGGTGACGATACAATGGTTTCCAGGTCATATGACCCGAGCCAGACGCCAGATTCAGGATAAGTTAAAGCTGATTGACGTGGTCATCGAACTGCTGGATGCCCGTCTGCCTGTCTCCAGCCGCAATCCGATGATTGACGAAATTTTGCAGGGCAAGCCAAGAATGATTTTGCTGAACAAAGCCGATCTGGCCGATCCGAAAGTGACGCAAGAATGGATTGCCTATTTCAAAGAGGAAGGCATTACTGCATTTCCCGTAGATGCCTCGACAGGCACCAATGTGAAGGATATTCCGGCACAGGCCCGATTGCTGCTGAAAGAAAAGATCGAACGCCAGTTGGCCAAAGGTATGAACCCCAGAGCTATCCGCGCCTTGATCGTGGGCATTCCGAACGTCGGCAAATCGACGCTGATCAACCGGCTTGCCGGACGCAACATTGCGGCAACGGGGGATCGTCCGGGCGTAACCAAAGGGCAGCAATGGATCAAGGTTGGCAAGGAAATGGAATTGCTGGATACACCGGGCATTTTGTGGCCCAAATTTGAGGATCAGAACGTCGGTTATCGCTTGGCGGTAACGGGGGCCATCAAAGAAGAAATTTTGAATGCCGAAGATATCGCCTTTTTTGCCATCGGCTATCTCATGCGTTATTACTGGGAGGCACTTGAAGAGCGTTTTGATCTGCAGGAGTTCTCGCGGAATGCGGACGAGTCGGATGACGTCATTGCCATCATGGAACAGGTCGGACGCAAACGCGGCTGCATCGTCAGCGGCGGGCGCGTGGATCTGGAAAAGGCGTCCCGAACGTTCCTGCGGGAGTTGCGTGCAGGCAAAATGGGGCGGTACTCGATGGAAGCACCATACTAAACCATATGCAAGATGCCGAAAGAATCGGCCGTTACCGGATTGTCGGGAACGGCCGATTTTTGCGTTTTATATTCCCCGGGGCTCTCGATCCGGTCTGACAGATCGAGCATAAATTCAAATAGGGGCAGATTTTGTTCGGCAGGCTTGCAAAAGATGGAAATGGGTCTTACATATATTCAGCGTATTTCCATGCATGGTATGATGAAGAGCAGGGCTGTTCGTGGGAACGAGGGACAGGATATATTCAATTTTAAGCATAAGTGACCGATAAAATAAGAAATTGATCGTGACGGGATGAACGGGCAGAACGAGTCTGGAGAAGCGAGGCATTGCCTAAAACGTTCTGAAGGAAATCTGCATCGAAAGCGGCTGCCGATCCCCGGACTCCCCTTTAAACCATATTTTGTGAAAACAATTGAAAGGATATGGCGTCTAAAGAAAATAGGGTGCCGTAACCGCATATATGATTTGCCAGGAACAAGCATGGGCAGAGGAGAGGATATGAAGTGACTGAAAATATGGAGTTTGACGAGCTGATTCATCAGCATGCCCGAACTGAACCCGCACATAACGATGCAGACAGCGATTCGACGGACTTGCTGTTCTATGAACGGGAATATTGGGCAAGCGGTTTTGAACACATTGCCGGCATCGATGAGGTGGGACGCGGCTGTCTGTTCGGGGACGTGGTCACTGCGGCGGTGATTTTGCCGCCAGGACTGATTCTGGAGGGCGTGAACGATTCGAAAAAGCTGTCCGAGAAAAAACGCGATGCCTTGTATGAAATCATCATGGAAAACGCCGTGTCCGTCGGGGTAGGATTCGTGGACGCGGAAACGATTGATCGCATCAATATCAAGCAGGCGACCAGGCTGGCCATGAAGCGGGCTGTTGATGCGCTTGACCAGACGCCGGACTATTTGCTGGTGGACGCCGAAAAAGTGGATGTCCAGATCCCGCAGTTGTCGATCGTTAAAGGGGACGCGAACAGCCAATCCATCGCGGCAGCGTCCATTATAGCCAAGGTGACCCGCGATCGGCTGTGCCAAGGGGAATGGAACAGGTTATATCCGGACTATGGTTTGGCTGTACATAAGGGCTACGCCACGAAATTTCATCGGGAGCAAATCATGCTCCTTGGCGCTACGCCAATGCATCGCAGAAGCTTCTTGGGCAATTTGATCGGGGAGCAGCCTACATTGTTTTAATCTAGAAGCACGAAAGGAGGGGGAATTATGAATATCAGCTCGATGATTCGCGGAATTTTAGGGGATAGCAAGCCTGGAAATGCCAAGCCGCTTGAACTCAAGGAAGGCCAAGTGGTACGGGGGTCGGTCGTCAGCGTCTCGGAGGACGGCGGAGATGCCGTCCTGCAAATTCAGGGAGTTCAGGTGCGGGCAAAGCTGGAAACACCGCTTCGTGCGGGTGAAACGACGCTGCTGCAAGTGCAGCCGCCCGGTGAAAACGGCATGACGGTGATGAAGCCGCTGGCCGGTTCGTTGTCTGAACTGCCGCAGGCTTCCATGAATCAATTGCTGCAGGACGTAGGCCTGCCGGACACAAAAGGCAATCGGGAGCTGCTGATCGCGATGCAGCGCAGCGGATTGCCCTTGACCAAGGATAATGTGACCCTGGTTCAAAACATGCTTGCGGCCAAACCCGCCCAAGTTCCGGCAGAGGAATGGGTTCAGGCGACGGGAATTGCATTTCAGAGAGGATTGCCGGTGACGGCGGAAACGGTCAAAGGATTGCATCAGGCCGTGTTTGGGCCGCCGCTGCATCAACTGTTAAGCGGTTTGACGGAGCAGCTCGAATCATTGTTGTCGCAGATGTCTGGCAAAACGCCGGGGAAGAATGGAGAGGCGAACGGCAAGGTTGTGGCTCCGACGACGGCTGCGCCGATGACGGGCAGTGCGGAAGCTGCGGATAACGGGACCGCAGCAGGCGGAAGTCGCGCTGCTGGAGGACCGGCTGCGGCAGCGCAACAGGCGGGGGCGGCTCCGGTGGGCGCGGCGACAACGGTAAATGGAGCCGGAGAGGCTCCGGCAGCTGCGGCGAAGCCGGGGACGCAGCCGGGCGTGTCCGGGACCGAAGCCGGAGGCGCGAAGGCAGGGACGGTGGCCGGCGGCACTGAGAACGCCGGCAAAGGCGGTATTCCGGCAGGCACCGGAATACCGGGATCGAGTCCGCAAGATATGGATGCGGACTCGCCGGGGTTGGGCCGTCCGGCGGGAACCGGGACGGCAGGTGAAGCAGCTGGCCGCGTGATCGACGGCCAGGCCGGGGCGGCCGGGCGTGCAGCCGGCCGCGGGGAAGGGCCTGCCGCAGCCGGGGCAGGCCCGGTATCGCCTGCTGCGGCGCAGGCAGCGCCAGCAGCGCCTACGGCAGCGGAGCTGGCGCCCCGGCTGCTGGCGCTGCTGGATGCGCTGCGCGGCGCATCCACGGCCGCACCGGCACAGCCAGGTGCGGCGTCCCAGGCCGCCCCTGCCGCGCAGCAGGGCGGCCAAGCGGCTGCGGCTGCCGGAGGCTCGCCGCAGCCCGTGCCAGCCGGCGCGGATGCGCCGCCGGCTGGCCCCGCCGCAGCCCCTGCGGGCGCTGCGGCAGGGCACGCGCCTGTCACCCACGAGGGGGACCCGTGGGTGGGGCGCGTGCTGAAGCTGCTCGGTGCGGAGCACGAGCAGCAGGCCGTGCACGGCGCGACTGCGCAAGCGCGCGCCGGAGAGGCGGCGAGTCCGGCTGGCGCGGACTCGCTGAAGGGCCTGCTGCTGCAGCTTGCAAGCAGCGATGGAGCTCCGGCGGCCCTGAAGGATGCCGCCGTCCAAGCCGTTCAATATCTTACCGGTCAGCAGCTGCTGCTGACGACGGACCGGAATTCTACGTTTGCGCAGATGCACTGGTTTATCCCGATAATTGGGCCGGATGGTGAAGAGACGGCTTCGGTACAAATCCAGTCCCGTCGGGGACAACGCGGCGAGCTGGATGCAGCAAATTGCCGGCTGTGGTTTGACCTCAACATGAAAAACCTTGGTCCTACGCTCGTGGACGTACAGGTCGTTAACCATATCGTCAGTTTGCGGGTACTTAACGATCGGGAAGGGATGGGACCGCTGCTGGAAGGTGGACGGCAACTCATCCATCAGGCGCTTGATCAGCTGGGGTATCAGCTGCTAAGCTTCCGGACGGAGCCTTGGCCTGCAGATAAAGAGCCTGGAGGCGAACGGAAAGTTAGCGCTTCGGATTATAGTCCTGACCGATACAAAGGGGTGGACGTGAAAATATGAAGGATGAGGTTCAGCCCAATGGGTTGTCCAAAAGAGCCGTTGCGCTGAAATACATTCCGGGAGAGACGGATGCTCCCGTTGTTGTAGCCAAAGGACGAGGCAAAGTTGCGGAAGCCATTCTGGAAAAGGCAAAAGAAAACGGGGTTCCCGTTCAGGAGGACGCTGCCCTGGTGGAAGTGTTGTCCAAACTCGATTTGGACGAGCAGATTCCTGCCGAGCTGTATCAACTGGTGGCGGAAATATTGACTTATATTTACCGTGCCGATCGGATGGCTTCTGCGCAAGAGGATGGAGACGCATGGTAAACGACAAGTCGAATCCATCCAAGCCAATCAGGCTCACGCGCCAACAAAAAGGCAGAATTGGAGAAGAGGCGGCTTTAGCTTGGCTCAAGGAGCAAGGATACCTGATTCTGGAACGCAATTGGCGTTGTCGAAGCGGCGAGATTGATATCATTGCGCAGCTGGATGGGCTGGTCATTTTTGTGGAAGTACGGAGTCGAAGCCATGTCTCCAAATTCGGAACGCCCCAAGAATCGGTAGATGCCCGGAAAATACATCAGGTTCGTTCAACGGCTGCGGTTTATCTGCAAAGCCGGGAGACGGCATCTCAGCCGCAAGTTCGTTTTGACGTGGTCGCTGTGATGCTGGATCATCGCGGAACGACCGTTTCGGTGAATCATATCGTCAATGCGTTCTGAGAGGCCATGGTGTGACCAAGCGGCACATACGCATAAGAGAATTTGATAGAGGCATGTCCGAGGCAGAATCCTTGTCGCTCGGACCAAGCCTCTTTTTGTTGAAGGTATTTTGAATATGCTCGCTGGCTGGGTGTATAATGGAGCAGCATGGCGTACGATTTAAAAAACAGGAAATGATCTCGCATATTTGATTACCGGACTTCGATCTCAAACCCATTACCATATCATTGGCAGGAGGTATCCTATTTTTATGAACCATTCCATTCAAACCCATAACGTTGTAAGAGAGACCATTCAAAACCGCCGTACCGTCAAAAAATTCAAACAAGAAGCGGTTCCGACTTCCACGATCGTTGAGCTGCTGGACACGGCCGTGTGGGCACCGAACCACAAATTGCGGGAGCCATGGAGATTTGTGCTTTTCAACGGCGAGGGCAAACAGAAGCTTGCCGATGCCATCGATGCAGAGATGGGCGAAGACAACAAGTTTTCGGCCAATATCAAACAAGTGCCTGCCGTGCTTCTGGTAGTATTGAAAGAGGACCCAAGGCAAAACGTATGGGACGAGGATTTCGCAGCCGTGAGTGCACTGGTGCAAAACTTTATGCTGGCCGCCTGGAGTGAGGAAATCGGAACGTTCTGGGTAACGAAGCCGTTCCTTTACGCTCCTAAATTCCGCGAATTATTGGATATTGAGCCGGGGGAAAAAATTATCGGTATGGTTTATCTCGGGTATCCCGAAGTGATTCCGCCTGCCCGGGAGCGGACGCCGGCCAAAGAAAAATTAACGCTGTTCGAATAATCTTCGCGAAGGCGATGAGAATAGTGTAACAGCTTCTACTGCTGAGTCTCATTGGTTAAACGCGCAAATCATAATTAGCCCCAGCTTTCTAGCAGCCTTCGGTCATGAAGGTTTCATAAAGCAAGGGGCTTTTTTGCGTTGAATTTTCCTGGGTTAAGCCTTGTATCCCTTCAAATCAAAACAGGTTCATATCCAACTGCCGATATTGAATGGCTTCAGCGACATGTGCCGTCAAGATGACGCCTTCGTGATCGAGATCGGCGATCGTTTGCGCCATTTTGATGATCCGGTCATGGGCGCGCATGCTTAAATGCAATGCTTGCAACGTATGCTGCAACAACTGCTCTGCTTCTTCAGGCAGCCGTACAGAACGCCGAAGCAGCCTGCCGGAAAGCTGGCTGTTCCAGCGAATGCCGCTTCCGGCATAGCGTTTTGCCTGGATTTGATGGGCACGCACGACATTGGCCTGCATTTCGGCGGATGTGGGAGAAGGCGCAGAATGTTTCCATTCGCCGGGTGGCGGCACTTCAATCTGAAGGTCGATTCGATCCAGCAGCGGTCCGGAAATTTTGGCACGGTAAGCCGCGACGCGAGACGGAGGGCAGATGCAGCGTTGTTCCTCGCCTCTGGCGGTTAAATACCCGCACGGACATGGGTTCATGGAACAAGCGAGCATGAACTGGGCAGGGAAGGTGAAGGCAGCCCTCGCCCGGCTTATGGTCACCTTATGATCCTCGAGCGGCTGCCGCAACACTTCAAGCACCTGGCGGTGAAATTCCGGTAGCTCGTCAAGAAACAGAATGCCCCTGTGGGCCAAACTGACTTCTCCGGGCTTGGGTATGCCGCTTCCTCCGATCAAACCCGACGTCGATATCGTATGATGGGGCGAACGGTAGGGCCGTTCTGTCACAAGTCCCGATGCGGCTTCTTTCAGTTTGCCCGCAGCGCTCAAAATTTTGGTCACTTCCAGCGCTTCTTCGTCAGATAATGGCGGGAGGATGGTTGGAAGCCGCTTGATCAGCATCGTTTTGCCCGTCCCGGGAGGTCCAACGAGCAAAATATTATGCATCCCGGCAGCAGCGATCATGAGCGCCCGTTTGGCATGATGCTGCCCAAGAACGTCGGCGTAGTCATCGCGTAATGCTGCGGATGCGGCATGTTGTCCGAAATCCATTGGCCCCGTGCCATTGGCAGGAGATTCGAGATGCGCATAGTTATGCAGCTCCACCGGACCTGCGTCCGGCGTGGTTCCTCTGTCTTCGGAACCGGGCTCATGTGCATTCGGAGCGATATGCTGAAGATGCCGAATACCATGCACCTGTATTCCGCTGATCAGCGAGCCTTCCGCAAGATTATCGGCAGGCAGGATCACGGAGGTAAAGCCTTGCCGTTTGGCCAGATCAACCATGGCGAGCACGCCGGGAACGGGCCTGACCGATCCGTCCAGAGCCAGCTCGCCCACAATTAATGTTCGTTCTTCTGCTGGAAGCACCAATTGTCCGCTGGTTACGAGAAGGGCGATGGCAATCGCAAGGTCGAACGAGGAGCCTTCCTTGCGAAGGTCCGCCGGCGCCAGATTGATGGTGATGCGCTGCAACGGATACTGGTACCCGCAGTTTTTGATGGCGGCACGAACCCGTTCGACAGCCTCGCGGATCGCCGAGTCCGGCAAACCTATAATCGCGGTAAGCGGCAGGCCGTTGGACAAGTCTGTCTCCACTTCGATGAGCATCCCGTCGATGCCGTACAGACAGGCGCTGTGCAATTTTCCGTACATAAAAAGAAACACCCCATTTCGTGTGTTGGCTGCGCATAAAGCGGCCGATTCGCGAATGAAGGTGCTTCCTAATCATCTATTAAGCATTGTATATAAAAGGAAACCGGGCGTCAACTCCGATTCGGAACCATACTGCGGATCGATCCGGCCGGTTTCCTGAACAGCCGTACATTTCGTGTTTCCGTATTCGCAAAAAGAGTAGGCCGGCGAGCAAGATTCCGGGCATATCCTTTGAAATGGTTATTACAGTACGTTCAACTCAACGTCGATGTTGCCCCGTGTAGCCCGGGAATAAGGACAAGCTTGATGTGCCGCCTCGACCAGCTTCTCCGCAGTGGCTTTGTCTACGCCTTTTGCCAGTACGTCCAGCGTAACCGCGATGCCAAAACCGCCGTCCTCGACTTTGCCGAAATGAACGGTAGCCGTTACCTCGGAGCCTTCCAGCTTGATTTTTTGCATGCGTGCAACCATGTTGAGCGCACTATCGAAACAAGCCGCGTAACCTGCTGCAAACAGCTGCTCCGGGTTAGTGCCTTCTCCGCCGGCACCGCCCATTTCTTTCGGTGTACGGACATCCAAGCGCAGCTCAGGAACGGAGGACTCGACGTAGCCATTGCGGCCGCCTACTGCTTTCACTGTGGTTTCATACATTTTTTGTTGGATCGTCATCATGATATATCGCTCCCTGTTTTATAATTATATTTTACACAATCAAATTTATCACAATTAAATGGAAAAGTAAAATAATTTGTGTTCAATTATTCTGTTTTATTTTTAATTTGTGATAATATAGAGGTTAGATTCCTGAATCATGTAACACGATTGTTAGGAATGAATGTTTATATAGGCAGGTGAGAGCAACGGATGCAGGAAGACGTTTTGAAGCTGGATAACCAATTATGTTTTGCGATATATGCTTGTTCACGCGAAATTACAAAGATGTATCAGCCTTATCTCGAAGAGCTTGGCGTAACCTATTCGCAATATCTTGTCATGCTCGTGTTGTGGGAGCGCGGAGAATGTACGGTGAAAGAGATCGGCGAGGCGCTGTATCTGGATTCGGGGACGTTGACCCCTTTGCTGAAACGATTGCAATCGGCCGGCCTCATCCATCGAGAACGTTCCGCACAGGATGAACGCAAGGTGCTGATTACGCTGACAGACCCGGGCCGGGAGCTTCGTCAAAAAGCTTTGATGATCCCTGCTTCCATCCAGGGTGATGCTTGCTTGAACAACGCCGAATTTCAGACGTTGCTTGACCAATTCAAGGGGCTGCTTCAAAGGGTGCACGAGACGAACATGAAAGAAGCAAAAAAATAAAGCATCATCCATGACCAAGAAGAGCCTTCGGTAAAAAACCGGAGGTTTTCCAGTTTTATCCAAGTATTCACATTGCGGAATCAAATCCATATCAAAATGCTGTCTATTCACAGCCACATTTTTAAGGAAAGCGTTTTAAAAACATGTTACAATGGACTGGGTTTAAGTAAAAAAAGTCAACAATTGTCTTTTGTTCGTCATCATAACCCGCCTTGTTGCAGTCATGTTGATAGGAGGATTCGAGAATGAATATCCATGAATATCAAGGAAAAGAAGTACTGAAACAGTATGGAGTTGCCGTACCAAACGGGAAGGTTGCTTATACAGTCGATGAAGCGGTTGAAGCCGCAGAGGCACTGGGCAGTCCGGTGACTGTAGTCAAAGCGCAAATTCACGCCGGAGGCCGCGGAAAAGCAGGCGGCGTAAAGGTAGCGAAAAGCACGGATGAAGTTCGTGCCTATGCATCCGAGATTTTGGGGAAAGTGCTGGTTACTCACCAGACTGGACCGGAAGGCAAGGAAGTCAAACGCCTTTTGATCGAAGAGGGCTGCGATATCCGCAAAGAGTATTACGTCGGGGTAGTTGTAGACCGGGCCACAGGACGCGTCGTTATGATGGCATCCGAAGAAGGCGGTACCGAGATTGAAGAAGTGGCGGCGGCAACGCCGGAGAAAATCTTCAAAGAAGTGATCGATCCTGCCATCGGATTGCAGGTCTTCCAGGCACGCAAGCTGGCATACAGCATCGGCATCCCGAATGAGCTGGTTAATAAAGCCGTGAAGTTCATGGTTGCGTTGTACACAGCATTTGTCGAAAAAGATTGTTCCATTGCAGAGATCAATCCGCTCGTTGTTACGGGAGATGGAAACGTTATCGCATTGGACGCGAAGTTGAATTTCGATTCCAACGCATTGTTCCGCCACAAGGATATTCAGGAACTGCGCGACTTGGACGAAGAAGACGAGAAGGAAATCGAGGCTTCCAAATATGATCTCAGCTACATAGCGCTGGATGGCAACATCGGCTGTATGGTAAATGGCGCGGGACTGGCGATGGCGACGATGGACATTATCAAATATTACGGCGGAGACCCAGCCAACTTCCTGGACGTTGGTGGCGGCGCAACGACGGAGAAAGTCACCGAAGCGTTTAAGATCATTCTATCCGATGCCAAGGTCGAAGGTATTTTCGTTAACATTTTCGGCGGGATCATGCGCTGTGACGTCATTGCCAATGGCGTGGTTGAAGCCGCGAAGCAGCTCGGCCTGACGAAACCGCTTGTCGTTCGCCTTGAAGGAACCAACGTGGAATTGGGCAAACGTATTCTGGGCGAATCCGGATTGAACATCGTTCCAGCCGATTCCATGGCCGACGGCGCACAAAAAATTGTTGCCCTCGTCAAATAAGTTCATTCCTTGGTACCGGAGCCATGTCCGGGACATGAAAAATAACCGTAAGGGGATGTGAAGCAACGTGAGTATTTTGGTCGATAAAAATACAAAAGTCATTACACAAGGCATTACGGGTTCAACAGGAATGTTCCATACGAAGGGCGCTTTGGATTACGGAACCCAAATGGTCGGCGGCGTCACGCCGGGCAAAGGCGGAACGAATGTGGACATCACGCTGGAGAACGGCGAGGTCGTAAGCCTTCCGGTTTACAATACGGTTCTTGAAGCTAAAGAAGCGACAGGAGCGACGGCAAGCGTAATCTATGTGCCGCCGGCGTTTGCTGCGGATTCCATCATGGAAGCCGTGGATGCCGAGCTGGATCTGGTGATCTGCATCACCGAGGGCATTCCGGTCCTTGACATGGTGAAGGTTTCCCGATTCATGGAAGGCAAAAAGACGGTCCTGATCGGCCCTAACTGTCCGGGCGTGATTACGCCGGGAGAATGCAAAATCGGAATCATGCCGGGGTACATCCATAAACCAGGACATGTGGGCGTAGTATCCCGCAGCGGAACGTTGACGTATGAGGCCGTACACCAGCTGACAACTCGTGGCATCGGTCAATCCTCCGCCGTCGGGATTGGTGGGGACCCTGTCAAAGGTTCCGAGTTCATCGATATTCTGAAACGCTTTAACGAAGATCCTCAGACTCATGCCGTGATCATGATCGGTGAAATCGGAGGGACTGCGGAAGAAGAAGCAGCCGAGTGGGTTCGCGACAATATGACCAAGCCGGTGGTAGGTTTCATTGGCGGCGTAACTGCGCCTCCGGGCAAACGCATGGGCCATGCCGGAGCAATCATTTCCGGCGGTAAAGGCACGGCGAAGGAAAAAATCGCAAAACTCGAATCTTGCGGCATCAAAGTTGCGCCGACGCCATCCGAGATGGGTTCGACGCTCGTAAGCGTGCTCGAAGAAAAAGGCATTTTGAATTTGTGCACGACACATTAAAAATTTCCCGTTATAATAGAAGAAACGATGCTCAAAAAATGAGTTTATTTGGGTTATCGACGATATTGTGACACGGAAGGTAAGCAACCTTTTGTCCCTCATCCGGACGAAGGGTTGCTTTTTTGCGTTTTTTTGTCGCAAACAGGAAGGATTACATTTCACGACAAAGTAAACGCTTGCAATCCGGGGTCACTTGCCACACAATATGAGGGAAGCTTTTTTCCCTCCAGCGGGAGGAAGTATACATATGAAAGATAAATGGATTTTATTCGGATTGCATGAAATGGAGGGCATTGGACGGAAAACGATCTCCAAGCTGATGTCCGGTGAGCACAAACTGGCAGACATGCTCGATTTTCGTAAAGAGGATTGGTTAAAGGCCGGGCTGAGAACGGATCAGGCACTCCGTTTGGTCGAACGATTAAATCGAAGCTGGATCGAGGAGAGACGAGAGCAGGTTTATAAACTGGGAATTCGGGTGATTACGTATCTGGATGGTGAGTATCCCATATTATTGAAGGAAACGGGATCGCCGCCTTGGGTATTATATGGCATTGGAGATATGGGTTTGCTATGTTCGGATTCCATTGCCATGGTGGGCACGCGAATGCCGACCGTATATGGCCGCAAAATCGGCGAGAAGCTGGCTGGTGATTTATGCCATGCAGGCTTGACGGTGATAAGCGGGTTGGCCAGAGGCATTGATAGCGTATGTCATGAAGCGGCCTTGCGTGCAGATGGCAAAACCATCGCCGTTTTCGGAACAGGCATCGATCAGATCTATCCGGCTGAAAATCGTGGATTAGCCGTAAAAATTGCTGAAAAAGGACTGCTGCTGTCGGAATACCCGCCAGGCACCAAAGCGCGGCAAGGACTGTTTCCCGAACGCAACCGAATTATTGCCGGACTAAGCCTGGGGACGCTTGTTGTCGAGGCCGACCTTCGCAGCGGCTCGCTCATTACCGCAGACGCAGCCCTGGAAGCCGGTCGGGATGTATTTGCTGTTCCGGGACCGATCACTTCCCCGAAGAGCAGAGGAGCCCATAATTTGATTCGTCAGGGCGCCAAATTGGTCACATCCGTTAACGATCTGTTGGAAGAATATCAAATGGGCTTGCCAAATCCCGAACAACTTCCTTACAATAGAGGTCGTTCAACGAAGAAAGGCGAAGGGATTGCACAAGCGATATTTCCCGAAACAAGTCTTTCTTCCGACGAGCAACGCGTCATCACTCTGCTGGAGCATGAGGAGCAGTCTCTGGACCAGCTTGTGGAACGGCTGGGTTGGGATTTTGGACATTTGCATTCAGTTCTGTTATCTTTAATCATAAAAAAGCAGATTAACCAATTACCTGGGTCAAGGTATGTGAGGGTATGACGACGCTGCAGCTGCTGCAGTGTGTGAACATAAACGTTATGAGAAGTTAGTTAGATTGGATGAGTTCGCTTGTTTTAGCAGCTCGTCACTGAGAGGAGGATGAACCTATGGCGGATTCACTCGTTATCGTGGAGTCGCCCTCAAAGGCGAAGACGATTGGCAAATATTTGGGCAGCAAGTTCATCGTAAAGGCTTCGATGGGACATGTGCGCGATTTGCCGAAGAGTCAGATCGGCGTTGAGGTTGAAAATGATTTTAATCCGAAATATATTACGATCCGCGGCAAAGGTTCTGTTCTGAAAGAACTCAAGGATGCACGCAAAAAGGTGAAAAAAGTGTATCTTGCAGCTGACCCGGATCGCGAAGGTGAAGCGATAGCCTGGCATTTGGCCCATGCGCTTGAACTGGATGACACCGAGGATTGCAGGGTTGTTTTCAACGAGATTACGAAGCAGGCCGTGAAGGATGCTTTCAAAACCCCGCGCAAAATCAACATGGACTTGGTGAATGCCCAGCAAGCGAGAAGGATTCTTGATCGTCTTGTCGGGTACAAGATCAGCCCGCTATTATGGAAGAAAGTCAAAAAGGGACTATCGGCAGGACGAGTTCAGTCGGTAGCCGTCAAAATCATCTTGGATCGGGAAAATGAAATCAATGATTTCATTCCCGAAGAGTACTGGAGCATTACTGCCAAGCTGACGGCAGACGGCAGCCCTTTCGAAGCCAAGTTTCATCAGTTGAATGGCGTAAAAACCGAGCTTGGCAGCGAGGCAGAGGTTCAGGCTGTGCTTAAACAGATCGAAGGCGCTCCTTTTACAGTCAAGGAAGTAAAAGAGAAGGAACGCAGCCGCAACCCATCTGCCCCGTTTACGACGAGTTCCCTGCAGCAGGAAGCGGCCCGGAAGCTCAATTTCAGGGCATCCAAAACGATGTCCGTTGCCCAACAGCTCTATGAGGGAGTTGACCTTGGCAAAGAGGGCACCGTGGGTCTTATCACGTATATGCGTACCGACTCCACTCGAATTGCTGCATCCGCGCAGGAAGAAGCCAAAGATTACATCATCAGCAAGTATGGCGATGCCTTTGTGCCGGAAACTCCCCGCAACTATGCGAAAAAGGCTGCGAATGCGCAGGATGCGCACGAAGCGATTCGGCCTACCTCCATTTTGCGCGATCCGGATTCCATCAAGTCGTTTATGAGCCGTGACCAGTTCAGGCTGTATAAGCTGGTTTGGGAACGCTTCGTGGCGAGTCAGATGGCTTCTGCCATTCTGGATACCCTGTCGGTAGATATCGCTGTGGGAGACGCCACGTTTCGGGCGGCTGGTTCGAAAGTCCGCTTCCAGGGATTCATGAAGGTGTACGTGGAAGGCAATGACGACGGTACAACCGAAGAGGATCGTTTGCTTCCGCCGCTGAAAAGCGGTGATGTGCTCGAAAAGCAGGAGATCGAACCGAAACAGCATTTTACGCAGCCGCCGCCGCGGTATACGGAAGCAAGGCTCGTTCGCACGTTGGAAGAGCTGGGTATAGGGCGTCCAAGTACGTATGCGCCAACGCTGGAAACGATCCAGAAACGCGGATATGTCGCGATCGAAGAAAAGAAATTCATGCCGACCGAGCTTGGTGAGCTGGTTATTGAGCAAATGGAGGAGTTTTTCCCGGAAATTCTGGATGTCGAGTTTACGGCCAACATGGAGGGGGATCTCGACCATGTGGAGGAAGGCACGGAAGATTGGGTGAAGGTCCTCGCCGAATTCTATGAATCGTTCGAGAAGCGCCTTGAATTTGCCGAAGAAGAAATGAAGGAAATCGAGATCGAAGATGAAGTCTCGGATGAAACATGCGAAAAATGCGGCAAACCGATGGTTTACAAGCTGGGTCGTTTCGGGAAATTTTTGGCATGCTCCGGCTTTCCGGATTGCCGAAACACGAAACCGATCGTCAAGGATATCGGCGTAACTTGTCCAAAATGCAAGGAAGGTCATGTCGTGGAACGGCGCAGTAAAAAAGGACGGGTGTTTTACGGCTGCGACAGATATCCGGAGTGCGACTTCGTATCCTGGGATAAACCGTCTGCCAAGCCGTGCCCTAGCTGCGGTTCCATGATGGTTGAGAAGCGCAACAAGCAGGGAACTCGCCTGCAGTGTACTTCATGCGATCATCAGGAGCCCGTGGAGGAGCCGGAAGAAGAATCAGCGCAATAGCATAGATGGGGGTAAATGATTTTGAGTAATGAACAACAAGTGACTGTGATTGGTGCCGGATTGGCCGGTACGGAAGCGGCCTGGCAAATCGCAAGCCGCGGGGTGCGCGTGAAGCTGTATGAAATGAGACCCGTAGTGAAAACGCCTGCACATCACACGGATAAATTCGCCGAACTGGTATGCAGCAATTCGCTTCGTGCCAATGGGTTGACCAATGCGGTCGGCGTCCTGAAGGAAGAAATGCGCATGCTGAACTCGCTGGTGCTTGCAGCTGCAGACCGCCATGCAGTACCTGCGGGCGGTGCGCTTGCCGTTGACCGGGACGGGTTTTCGGGTGAAATTACATCTACGCTGCACAATCATCCGCTGATCGAAGTGGTGAACGAAGAGTTAACCGCGATTCCGGAGGATGGCATTGTGGTTGTGGCTACCGGCCCGCTGACTTCGCCTGCATTGTCCGAGCAGATCAAAGCGCTTATGGGCGAGGAATATTTTTACTTTTACGACGCGGCTGCGCCGATTATCGAAAAAGATTCCATCGACATGAACAAAGTATATCTTGCATCCCGCTATGACAAAGGCGAGGCGGCATATCTGAACTGCCCGATGACCGAAGAGGAATTCGACACGTTCTACGAGGCGCTGATTACGGCTGAAGTCGCTCAATTGAAAGAATTCGAGAAGGAAATTTATTTCGAAGGCTGCATGCCGATTGAAGTCATGATGAAACGGGGAAAACAAACCGCGCTGTTCGGACCGATGAAACCGGTTGGCCTCGTCAACCCGCATACAGGGACGCTGCCGCACGCAGTCGTTCAGCTGAGACAGGACAATGCTGCAGGCACGCTGTACAATCTCGTAGGCTTCCAGACCCATCTGAAATGGGGAGAACAAAAGCGGGTATTCTCGCTGATTCCTGGTTTGGAAAATGCGGAATTCGTGCGTTATGGAGTCATGCACCGAAACACGTTCATCAACTCGCCGAAGCTGCTTCACCCGACCTATCAATTCAAAGGGCGTTCCAACCTGTTCTTCGCCGGCCAAATGACCGGGGTTGAAGGGTATGTGGAATCCGCGGCATCCGGACTGATTGCCGGTATGAATGCAGCCAAGCTTGCGCTGGGGCAGGATATGGCTGTGCTGCCTGCGGAAACGACGCTGGGAAGCATGGCTCAATACATTACCACTGCCGATTTCAAGCATTTTCAGCCGATGAACGCGAATTTTGGTTTGCTGCCGAAATTGGCTCAGAAAATTCGCAACAAAAAAGAAAAAAATGAAGCTCTTGCTCAGCGTGCACTGGACGGCATTGCCCGTTTTGCGGCTGAGGAGGGCCTGACGGTTCCTGGACGCGTTTAAATCATACGTAGGAGGCTTATATCATGGACATGTCATTTCACGCGACGACGATCTGTGCTGTGCGCCACAATGGCAAAGCCGCGATTGCCGGGGATGGGCAGGTGACCATGGGACAGAGCGTGGTCATGAAACAAACGGCCAAAAAGGTGCGACGTTTGTACCGGGGGCAGGTCGTTGCCGGTTTTGCGGGATCTGTAGCTGACGCTATTACCTTGTTTGAAAAATTCGAAGGCAAGCTGGAGGAGCATCACGGCAATCTGCAGCGGGCTGCCGTTGAGCTCGCCAAGGATTGGCGTCAGGATCGGATTTTGCGCAAGCTGGAAGCATTGCTGATCGTGATGGATCATAGCGGCATGCTCCTTATTTCCGGCGGTGGCGAAATTATCGAACCGGATGACGACGTCATTGCAATCGGATCGGGGGGGAACTTTGCTTTGTCAGCAGCAAGAGCATTGAAACGTCATGCCACGGATCTGGAAGCAAAGGATATCGCCAGGGAGGCGCTCCAAATTGCCTCAGAGCTATGCGTGTATACCAATAACAACATTATTGTCGAAGAGCTGTAATGTAACCCCGCAAGCGAGAACCTGGGTCGAAGGTTTGTTTCAAGCGCTATGCGGGGTTACCCCTAGTTTTGGATAAAAGTTAAGATGCCGGAGAAAATCCGGCATAATGGCAGGAGGGAACCGGAATGCAAACTCAATCGTTAACCCCAAGACAAATCGTAGCAGAGCTGGATAAGTACATTGTAGGACAGAAGCAGGCGAAGAAATCGGTGGCGGTTGCGCTTCGCAACCGTTATCGACGGAGCCTGCTGCCTGAACACACCCAGGACGACATCGTACCGAAAAACATTTTGATGATCGGCCCGACCGGGGTCGGGAAAACGGAAATCGCGCGCCGCTTGGCCAAACTGGTAGGCGCTCCTTTCGTGAAAGTGGAAGCTACGAAATTTACGGAAGTAGGTTATGTCGGCCGCGATGTCGAATCCATGGTCCGTGATCTGATCGAAACGTCCCTGCGCATGGTGAAACAGGAGCGTACGGAAAAAGTGAAGGATAAGGCTGAGGAAGCCGCCAATGAGCGAATCGTACATATTTTGGCGCCTTCGACGTCCCGTTCTAAAAACCAGCGTAATCCGTTCGAAATGATCTTTGGCAACAATTCGAGCCAGGAAGACGAACAGGAAGATCGCCAAACCGATTCCGGGCTTGCGGAAAGACGGCGGAAAATCAAATTCGACCTGTTGTCAGGCAAATTGGAAAACGAAATTATCGAAATCGATGTCGAGGATACGACGCCTTCCATGATGGATATGTTTGCCGGGCAGGGGAATGATCAGATGGGCATGAACATGCAAGAGATGTTTGGCAGCCTGCTGCCGCGCCGCACCAAAAAACGCAAGCTGGCCATCAAGGAAGCGCGCAAGGTGCTGACCCAGGAAGAAGCGGGCAAACTGATCGATATGGATGATGTCACCCAAGAATCGGTCCGTCGGGCAGAACAAACGGGGATCATTTTTATCGACGAAATTGACAAAGTAGCCAGCCAAGGGCGCGGGAGCGGCCCGGACGTCTCCAGGGAGGGTGTACAGCGCGACATTCTGCCGATTGTCGAGGGTTCGACGGTGATGACCAAATATGGGCCCGTCAAAACGGATTATATCCTCTTTATCGCAGCTGGCGCATTTCATGTCGCGAAGCCGTCGGATCTCATTCCGGAGCTGCAGGGACGTTTTCCGATTCGCGTGGAGTTGGATAGCTTGACGCTTGAAGAATTCGTATCCATTCTGACAGAACCTAAAAATGCGTTAACGAAGCAATATGTCGATTTGTTGCGAACGGAAGATATTGAGATCGAGTTTTCAGCCGAAGCCATTCGGGAGATCGCAAAGCTTGCCGTGTCCGTAAACCAGAACACCGAGAATATCGGTGCCCGCCGTCTGCACACCATTCTGGAGAAGCTGCTGGAGGATTTATCCTTTGAGGCCCCTGAGCTGACGCTGGAGCGCATGCTCATTACACCGGAGTATGTTCGGGAAAAACTCGGCGATATTGCACAGGATCGCGATTTAAGTCAGTACATTCTATAAGGGAAAAGACACGCACCGGGCGAATGTCCCAATGCGTGTCTTTTTTTTGAAGCTTCGCATATAATTTCGACATTTTTGTTACATAGCAGCTAATGTTTAACAACGTTTTAACCGATAATAGAGTAAAAGCACGATGGGACATGCCGAAATATAGGACTTGTGAAGCAGATCAAGGAGATTGTCTTAGATAAGCATCCGCATATGTTTAAAATTCAATTGGTTTGAATTCCAAATATAGGTTTATTTATTGTCCTAGTCTAGTGATCGGTTTAATGGCAATGGGTCGGTTTTATTGCGCAAATGCGAAAAAAGCCTGAGTAATGGGACATTTTGGATGAAACTGAAAACCGAGGACGGTGCACGGTTTTGTTAACTCTAAATGTTAAGAAATTGTTAGTCTCCCAAGTTCAGAAATGAAGGGTTGTCTTCTGGAGGGGGTGTCAATTATGAATTACAACGATACATCGGTTTTATTGCATCCTGGTTTGGAAAGCCTATTGTTACGCCAAATTTTTCATGTTTAACCATGGGAAAATTCGCCGGATAACTCTTTGCTCAATTCGGATCGCTTAAAAATATAGATGAAATCGTGAAGCGAACTTTGAATTGTAAGAGACTAGATGTTAAGTAGATTTAAACAATGTTTTCTTTTGGGTCCCATCGTTTACGAAAAAAATCATAATTTGCTGAAAATACTCAAAAAGCTCTGTCTTTAAGAAAAGATAGGGCTTTTTTCTTATTGTAATAAATGCCAATCTCTAAGAAACTTATGTTATACGACAACATCAGAGTTAATTCTACTTAAGTCCTAGATCGACGGATAAAAACGAACCTGTTTTTGTCGAAAACAAGGATAACTTGAAGAAAAAGGGTTGTAACTTTTTCCATAATTTTAAAAGAGAGGAGGGATATTATGAATCTTTTGAATGATATTAGTTTTAAAAGGTTGCAAGGTGCACTTGATGCGTCGAATATGCGGCAAAATGCCATTGCCAACAACATCGCGAATGCTGACACCCCGTATTTCAAGCGTTCTGACGTTTCTTTTGAAGAAATGCTGCAACAGCAAATGAACGATGGGGATATCAAGGTTTTGAAAGGGAAAGTGACAGATCCAAGGCATTTTGTCATAGGTCCTTCCTCTTCCGTTCCCGCGCCAGTAGTCGAAATGGACCAGAGTACCTCCATGAACAATAACCAGAACAATGTCGATATTGATCGTGAGATGAGTCTTCTGGCGGAGAACCAACTGAGATATAACGCCTACATTCAGCAGGTAAATGAACAGATCAAGATGATGCGAGTCGGAATTGAAGGGAGATAATTCTAGTGAACGTTAGCAACAGCTTTAGTATTAGTTCGTCTGCTCTAACCGCGCAGCGTTTGCGGATGGATGTGATCTCGTCCAACATTGCGAATGCCGAAACGACCCGTGCCAGCGTGTCCAACGGAGAAGCGGTCCCATACAAAAGGAAAATGGTTGTCCTGGAACCGAACAAATCTTCTTTCAGCAGCCTTCTTCAAAGTCAGATGCAAGGAGGGGCTACCGGGAAAGGAGTCAGGGTTTCGGAAATTCGCGAAGATCAGTCACCGCTTAAACCGGTGTACGATCCGACACATCCGGATGCTAACGCCGAAGGTTATGTCATGATGCCAAATGTCGACATCGCCAAAGAAATGGTGGATATGATCTCGGCCTCACGCTCATATGAGGCAAATGTTACAGCACTGAATTCCAACAAAGCGATGTTCACGAAAGCTCTGGAAATCGGAAGAGCCTGATTGAATGTGAATCGGTAGCACCAAGTGAGACAAACGAAAGAGCTGACGGGAGGGACACTTAATGATTCAAAATAACATGTTCAGTATACAAGGGGCTCAACCTTTGCAGTTGCAGAGCACGACAGTGGAACGGCCATCCACACCAGCCGAAACGATTCAAAACTTCGGTACATATCTACAAGAGGCTCTTGGCTCCGTAGCGGCCCAAGAGACCGAGTCACACGAAATGACCAACCAGTTTTTGGTTGGCAAAGCAAATATCGATCAGGTCATGATCACGTCTGAACAGGCGCTGCTTAGCTTGCAGTTGACGACCCAGATTCGAAACAAAGTGATCGAAGCATATCAGGAAATTATGCGTACTCAACTGTAATAGCACGCCTGCAATGATGTCGGCGCTGGACCTAACAACTAGCAGACGCGGTACTGATCCTGCCAACATTCTTCCTGCTTTCAAACGAGCGAGCGACGGAGATGGCTTCGGGACAGATTAGCAAAGTTTCGGATGGGGTGACAGAGTGAACGAGAGAATGGCCCGGTACAAGGACAAAACGGTCCAGTATTGGAATAGTTTCAGTAAAAAACAAAAGATATTGCTAGTATCCACTTTTGCATTTTTGATCTTGGCTGCGGTTGTCGTGACGATGCAATTGTCCAAGACGGAATATGAGGTGGCCTTCAAGGATCTGAACGCAAGCGATTCCGCAGGAGTCATCAATTATCTGAATTCGGCGAACATTCCTTACAAATTAAGTGCGGATGGCAAATCGATTTCGGTTCCAAGCACCGACGTGGCCTTGACAAAAGTCAATGTGGGTTCGCAAGGCATCATTCAAAACGGTTCTTTGGGATATAAGGCATTCGAGGAATCCTCGTCGCCGATCGGAATGACCGACAAAGAGTTCGATGTCAAATACAACAACGCGATTAACGGGGAAGTAGAACAGCTTCTTCAACGGATGCAAGGCATTCAAGAGGCGAAGGCTCTGATTAATATGCCGAAAGATAATATTTTTGCAGGCCTTGAAGAGCAGGATAAAGCATCTGCTTCCATTGCATTGACGTTCCAGCCTGGATATCATCCTAACCAGGCGGCTGTAGACGGGTATTTCAATCTCGTGAAAACAGCGGTTCCCAATCTGCCGATTGAGAACATTACCATTACGAATGCCGACGAAGCTGAACTGATTCCGACTGCACGAGGAGGCAGCGGCGGATTATCCTCCGAAGTTCAGGAAAATATGGCGTTGCAGAAAAAGTTCGAAAACGATGTGCGCAACAATGTGAAACAATTCCTGTCCCAAATCGTGGGCGAAGACAAGGTTAACGTATTGGTGGCGTCCAAACTTAACTTTGATAAAGAAACACGCAAGGAAAACCTGGTAACACCGGTAGATACCGAAAATATGCAAGGGATCGCCATCAGCGTACAGGAGATCCAGAAGAGTTATTCAGGTGCAAGCAATCCAACCGGCGGTGTAGCAGGTACCGGTCAAGAGGAAATTCCCGGATACCCGTCTGCCGACGGCGGCTCGGGGAACTCGACTTCCGAAGAGTCCTCAAGCACCAGAAATTACGATGTGAACCGGATTGTGAAAGATATCGTTTCAAGTCCTTATACTGTAAAAGATTTAACCATTAACGTCGCGGTTGAACCACCGGCAGGCCAAACAGAATTGCAGCAACCTGTCCAGGATGCGATCGAGAACATTCTGGTAAATATCGTCCGTGCTTCCTTGGCTGATTCCGATGTTCAATTAACAGACGCGGATTTGACTAAAAAAGTTTCAGTGATTTCCCAAGGATTCCAAACGACAACTGCGGAAAGCACCGGTTTCCAACTTTCTTCATGGATGTTATGGGCAGCAGGCGGGTTAGTGGCAGCGCTGATCGCTGCAGTGGTGATCCTGCTTGTGCGTCGCCGTCGCAGACAAGAAGAAGACGAAGAAGAGGAGCTTCCTCTCCCTGTAGCAACAGAGTTTCCGTCCATTACGCTGGACAGTGTGACGAACGAAAGTCAAGTGCGCAAACAATTGGAGAGTTTGGCAAAGAAAAAGCCAGACGAATTCGTCAATCTGCTGCGTACGTGGCTGGCTGACGAATAGAGGTGAATGCATTGGCAAAAGCGAGCGGTCAAGGATTGACCGGAAGACAGAAAGCAGCAATTTTATTGATTACGCTGGGACCGGAAGTTTCGGCCCAAATCTTCAAACATCTCAGAGATGAAGAGATCGAACAGCTGACATTGGAGATTGCCAATGTTCGCAAAGTGGATTCTGCGGAAAAAGAAATGATCTTGGCGGAATTCCACCAAATTTGTTTGGCCCAGGAATACATCTCTCAAGGCGGTATTACCTATGCCAGAGAGATTTTGGAGAAAGCGCTCGGCTCTCAAAAAGCGCTTGAAGTTATTAATCGCCTGACGGCCACGCTGCAGGTCAGACCATTTGACTTTGCGCGCAAGGCAGATCCGAACCAGATTTTGAACTTTATCCAGAACGAAAATGCACAGACCATCGCTCTCGTTCTTTCTTATCTTCAATTTGAACAAGCGGCTGCCATCCTTTCATCTTTGCCGCAAGAGAAGCAGGCGGATGTAGCCCGAAGAATCGCGGTCATGGACAGCACGTCTCCGGAAGTCATTGCGCAGGTGGAGAGAGTCTTGGAGCAGAAGCTTTCATCAACAGTAACACAAGATTATACGAACGCAGGTGGTATCGAATCCATCGTGCAAATCCTCAACGGGGTCGACCGGGGGACGGAACGCACCATTCTGGATTCCTTGGAAATTCAGGATCCGGAGCTTGCCGAAGAAATCAAAAAACGGATGTTCGTGTTCGAGGATATCGTCAATGTGGACGATCGTTCGATTCAGCGCATTATCCGCGATATCGACAACGCCGACTTGCAGTTGGCATTGAAAGTGGCCAGCGAAGAAGTTCGCGATGTTATTTTCCGAAATATGTCGAAGCGTATGGCCGAAACGTTCAAAGAAGAAATGGAATTTATGGGTCCTGTGCGTCTGCGTGACGTTGAAGAAGCCCAAACGCGCATCGTAGGAACTATCCGCAAACTGGAGGATGCAGGTGAGATCATTATCGCCCGTGGCGGAGGAGATGACATCATTGTCTAATTTGATTAAATCTTTTCAGTATGTGCCTGCTCAGGATCACAAGCGTCTGGAAAACCACCATTATTACGGAGAAGCGGAAACAGCTTCGGATGGTGATGATGATTCGACACATGCCGCATCGTTGCAAGCACGTGTTGATGAGGAATCCAAACGCCTGACGGAAGAGATGCTGAAGGATGCCAAGGAGTTTGCGGAAAAGCAGGTGCGTGAAGCTTCAGAGCAGACGGAGCAAATGCTTCAGGAGGCGAAGGAACAGATCGAGGCCTGGTGGCAGGAGCAACGTCAGCAGGATGAGCATTTAATTGAAGCCATGCGTTCACAAGGCTTTCAGCAAGGCTATGAAGAGGGCAGGGTACAGGCTGAGCATGAGCTCCAGGTGAAAATCGAAGAGATGATGAAGGAAGCCCAGCAAGTTCTCCGAGAGGCATATGTAGCAAAAGAGCAAATCATTCAGGAAGCAGAGCCTTTCCTCGTTGAACTTGCTTGCGGAATAGCGGAAAAAGTGATCGACAAACAGCTGACGCTTGATCCGGAGCATATGCTCGAGCTCATTCGACAGAATTTGTCGCGAAAACGGGAGCAGGGCATCATTACGTTGTGTGTAGCCCCTGAACAATTTGCATTTGTCCAGGCTGCGCGGGAAGAACTCGCGCTGTCGATTGATTCGCAGGCGGAATTGCAAATCCTGCCCGATGCGACCGTGAAGGACAAAGGTTGTGTCATCCGGTCGTCCTTCGGGAGTGTGGATGCCCGAATCGACACACAGCTTTCCGAAATCAAAAAAGAATTGGTCCGCATCGCACTTGAGGATGAGGAGTCGAAAAGTTAAATGAAGATTTTAAGCTCGCAGCGATATATGGAACATTTGCGACAATTCGATCCCGTTCGAGTGAATGGCAAAGTGACTCAGGTCATTGGTCTCATGGTGGAATCGGAGGGGCCGGATGCAAGCATCGGCGATGTATGCTACATCTACCCTGGCAAATCGGCCAAACCGCTTCAAGCGGAGGTTGTAGGTTTTCGTGACAATAAGGTGCTGTTAATGCCGCTTGGGGAACTTCAATCCATAGGTCCTGGCTGCGATGTGGTCGGGACAGGCAAGCCGCTTGGCGTACAGGTCGGTTCCGAACTGCTCGGAAAAGTGCTTGACGGCCTGGGCAAGCCGCTCGATGGTTCGCTTTTGCCGTCAAGAATGCCAACCTACTCGACCTCCAATGCACCGGTTAATCCAATGGATCGCCCAAGGGTACTTGAGACGATGAGTGTCGGCGTGAGAGCCATCGATGGACTTCTTACGGTAGGCAAAGGCCAACGGGTTGGCATTTTCGCAGGTTCCGGTGTCGGGAAAAGTACGCTGATGGGCATGATTGCCCGCAATACGGCGGCGGATGTCAACGTCATCGCGCTTGTCGGGGAGCGGGGACGCGAAGTTCGTGACTTTATCGAACGCGATCTGGGGCCGGAAGGACTGGAGCGTTCGGTCGTCATCGTCGCGACCTCGGATCAGCCGGCCTTGATTCGAATCAAGGGAGCGGTGATCGCTACGACCATTGCAGAATATTTCAGGGACAGAGGCATGAATGTCATGTTAATGATGGATTCTGTAACGCGATATGCGATGGCGCAACGGGAAGTGGGACTTGCTGTCGGCGAACCGCCGGCCATGAGGGGATACACTCCTTCGGTGTTTGCCAGCCTTCCCAAGCTTTTGGAGCGCGCAGGGACAGGGCCGACCGGTTCCATCACGGCATTTTATACGGTGCTTGTCGATGGGGATGACATGAATGAACCTATAGCCGACGCCGTCAGGGGGATTCTTGACGGGCACATCGTGCTGAACCGTGCCATCGCCAACAAAGGCCACTTTCCGGCGATCGACGTTTTGGCCAGCATCAGTCGTGTCATGAAGGATATCGCACCAGAGGAACAACTGGACGCCGTAAACAACATGAAACGGTTGATGGCCGTGTACAAAGAATCCGAAGACTTGATCAATATCGGTGCCTATCAGAAAGGTTCCAATGCAGCTATCGACGAGTCGATCGAACAGATCGAGAACATATGGAATTTTACGAAGCAAAAAGTGGACGAAAAAGTGACGCTAAGTGAAGTGCAGGAACGTTTGATTTCTGAATTTGCAAGGAGATGAAAAGGTAAACGATGAAATTTCGATATCATTTCCAAAAGGTTGTCGACCTGAAAAGCAATGAAAAGACACAAGCGGAGTGGATGTTATCCACAGCCATCGGCAAACTTCAGACCGAGGAAGAGCATCTGTTGCAGCTGTTGAACGACAAACAGGAAGCCATTGAAGGGATTCAATCCGCAACGGCTGCTAAAGCTTCCGTGTCCAGTCTGCAGGAAATGCAGCGCTACATCCATCATCTCGATGAATGCATTTCCAGGAAAAGCGATGACGTGAAGCATGCTCAGGTTCATGTACAGCGGAATCAAACGTTTTTGAACGGTAAAATGGTGGACGAAAAAGTATGGCTCGAAGCGAGAGGGAAAGCCAAACTCAAGTTTCAGCAGGAGATGCTCCTCCGGGAACAGAACGATCTGGACGAGATGGCTACTGTGCGGTTCGCTGCGAAAGCCGGACGTGCGATTTGATACCGGTTCGCAAAAGCGGAGTTGTCTCGTGAAGGAGGAAATAGAAAATGGCTGTTAAAGACGAAGAGTTGGAAAAGGAGTCCGGCAGCGGTTGGGAAAAGTTTCTCATGATTTCCATCCCGATTGTGTTCACGGTGGTGCTGCTCGGGGTGCTCTTGACCCTGTTCAATGTAGATGTTCGAAATAATCTGCTTGAGCTGGCCAACAAGGTTCCTGTCGTAAAAGATTGGGTTCCCGATCCCAAGCTGGATCCTGAAAAAGAAAAGCTTGAAAATAGCGAGAAGCAAGTGGAGAGCGCAGAAGCAACCATTGAGAAATTGAAGTCCGAGGTAGCCCAGAAAGAGACAGAGCTTCAAGCAGCCAAGGAAGCGACGGCAACCGAAACGCAAAAAGCCAGTGAGCTGCAAAAGAAACTCGATGAGGCGAGCAAGGCTGCCGAAGAAGCTGCCAAGTCTGCACCGGAAGAGGAGTCCGACTATCAGAAGCAAATCAAAAGTTTGGCGAAAATGTATGCGGCCATGAGTCCGAGCAAAGCTGCTCCGATTTTGCAAAACATGACGAACGAAGAAATGGTGCTTATGTTAAGTTCCATGCAGTCCAGCGCCCAAACGAAAATTTTGGAGAAAATGGATCCGAAAACGGCTGCCGATGTCACCATGATGATGAAAGACGCCAAACCTTCGGGTGATCTGGCCCTTGACGCATTGCAATCGAGGCTCAAAAAAGAGCAATCGGCATCCCAGACGACGACGGCAACGACATCCAAAAACCTGGACAAAAGCCAGTTGAGCCAAACCTTCTCCACCATGTCTGCTTCAAACGCAGCAACGCTTCTCTTGGAGACGTATAAACTGAGCCCTGACAAAACGTTGACGATTCTGAACTCGGTGGATGATGCCACCCGTTCCCGACTGCTGGAGAGCATGTCCAGCGCAGATTCGGCAGAAACAGCCAAAATTCTGAATCGTTTGATGGGCAACAAATAGAAAGGACCATCTCTCACGGAGAAGGGGGGTGAAAAAGAAATGTCGATGGTATATCAGATGACCTCCACGGCTCCATCGGGCAAAACAGCAGGAGCTTCTAAATCATCCGGAACATCTGCACCTGATGGTGTGACTGGAACGTTTGACCAAACGCTGACACAGTCCATGAACGGAGGCGTAGCAAACGCCAGCACATCCGAATCACCGGAATCGTTGTCTTCCAATCCGCTTGTATTTTCCTTTGCTTCATTGGAAGAAGGAGAACAAACATCATTGATGGAACTGCTAAGCTCGTTGTTTGACGATTTGGATTCGCTTGACGAAACTCTCGAGAACGATCCGACGCTCGCCGCGGAATTGCAATCCATCATCCAGCAGCTGTACGTTCTTTTGAATGGTGCTGAGACCGGGGAAACGGCGGATGAAAACGAAACGGTTCCGACGGAAGCGGCTGCGAGCAGCCCGCTTGCGATCCATCTGGAAGAACATCCGGCGGCGGCGCGGTTTGTGCTGCAGGATGTGCTTACGCAAATGGCGGCCAAGTTTACGGAGCCGGATGGCGCTGTTGTCAAAAACACGACCGAACTTAAACATTTGCTCCAAACCTTGCAGGATCGGCTGGATCAAGCAGGAGTTCCTTTGAACAGCAACAAAGGTTGGACCGAGCTGAAATCCATGGTGGATGCTTTTGCAGTAGTTAATGACCAGACAGAGGGAGCTCAATCCAATGCCGGGCAGCTCAAATCCAACGTTTCGGGACCGCAAAGCAATACGCTGACTTTGCAGTCTGCCATGGCGGATAATGCCAGTGAGGCGGGTGGTTCAATCGAATCGGGTGAAAGCCAGCTGGATGGGGCCGATCAGAATCGCATCATTACGGCAGGAGAACTGTCCCTTAGATCGTCCGGAACGCTGGCAGCAAAGCCGGCAGAGCCGGTAATGCAGGCTTCACAATTCAGCAAGGAAATGACGCAATTTGTCATTAACAAACTGGATATCGTACATCAAAAGGGATTCTCGGAAGCGACGATCTCTCTTAGACCAGAGCATTTGGGCAAGCTGGATGTGCAGATTTCGATTCAAAATGGCCAACTCGTCGCCCGCTTCATGACAGAACACGCCATGGCCAAAGACATGATCGAGCAGCAGATGTCGCAGCTTCGGACTTCGCTGGTTGCACAAGGCATACAGGTAGAACGGATAGAGGTAACTCAAAACAGTTCGGTGGGGTCGCAAATGTATCAGGATGGCGGACGTCAGCCTGGGGGCAACTCCCGCGAACAACGGCGCTCGCGTGAACGTGAGGAACAGACCGACGATTCGATAACCGTTGCGAATTTGCAGGAAGAGCTGCGTAACTGGCGCAGCGAGCATGCAGAAGAGAGCGATCTTCCACGCGATTCGTTTACAGCCAAGGCTTAATCAGGAATGAGGTGAAAGAATGGCTAACGAAATTTTTTCAACCAATGCCACCTGGCCCAACTATTCGGCTGCCAATAAAGCGACTACTAGTGCAGCAACCAAAGAGTTGGGTAAGGATCAATTTCTAAAAATCTTGATTACCCAGCTTCAAAACCAGGATCCGATGCAGCCCATGGAGGATAAGGAGTTCATTGCCCAAATGGCGCAGTTTAGTTCTGTGGAGCAGCTGGTCAATATCTCCTCCAAATTGGAGGCGTTGGGCAAATCCCTGGGCACTGTGTCCAGCATGATCGGCAAGGAAATCAGTTGGATTTCTTCCGGGAATACCAAAAATGACGATCTGAGCTGGAAAGCCGATAAGGACAAGGATGACAACGGAACGTTGCGCCAGGGCATTGTGGATTCCATCATCGTCAGAGATGGGGTTCAATATGCTAAAGTAGGCAACGACGAGATTAAATTGGATGAAATCATCCAGGTGTCAAACCCGAAAGAAGAAGAGGCAGAACCAGATAAAACGGATCCGGATAATAAGCAAGATGCTTCGTCCGAAGAACCTGCATCCGGTGGGAATGCGTCATGACGGATCGGATGACGGTTGGTCAACTCTATGCAGGAGCCTTGACACCAAACTTGCTGCACCGAACGAAGCAGGGGGAGCATGCAGGTCCATCCGAACGGCCTTTTGCGGAGCTGCTTGATGAACATCTGCTCAAATTAAGCAACCACGCTGCGAAAAGGCTTGAACAGCGAGGCATTGAGCTTGGAAGCGAGCAGATGGAGCAGATTGGTTCTGCGCTGGATAAGGCTGCTGCCAAAGGTGCTAAAGAGTCTCTTATATTAATGCAGGATATGGCGTTTATCGTTAATGTTCAAAATCGCACTGTTGTTACAGCCTTGGATAGCAAAAGCATGAAAGACAATGTGTTCACCCAGATCGACAGTGCTGTAATTATTTCTTAACCGGCTGGCCCATTCTCGGGAGCCGAAATGCCGCTGACCGACTGATGCGGCACCAAATAGAGGCTGGGAGGTTTTATTAACATGTTGAAATCGATGTACTCGGGCGTTTCCGGGATGCGGGGCTTTCAAACCAAACTTGACGTCATTGGTAACAATATCGCAAACGTGAACACGGTAGGTTTTAAAGGAAGCCGTGTCATGTTCAAAGACATCATGAGTCAAACGACTGCCGGGGTAACCGCGCCAACCGACGACAACGCCGGGGTTAACGCGAAACAAATCGGTCTGGGCGTTTCGATCGGCTCGATTGACACGCTTCACCTGGCAGGAAGTCCGCAAACGACGAACAATCCTACGGATTTGCGAATTAACGGGGATGGATTCTTTTTGGTATCCATGGGCGGAGACCAAGAGGTGCCCTTTTTAACTCGTGCGGGCGATTTTCATGTTGACGCAGCCCGGAATCTGGTTACTTCGGATGGGTTGTATGTGTTGGACAGTGGAGGTCAGCCCATTACGATCGGGGATGACGTGGTGTCTTTTACCATTGCCCAAAACGGCACGATTAACACAACGATGGCTGACGGCACGGTTGAAGGCGAAATTCAAATCGGCATAGGCAAGGTGATTAACCCTGAGGGGTTAGAGAAAATCGGTGGGAACCTGTATCGGATAACGGCAAATGCCAATCCGGAAGGGGCCATCGAAAATCTGACAGCAAACGATCCGGAGAACGGTACGGGAGCCATTATTGCCGGCCAGCTTGAGATGTCCAACGTTGAATTGACGAGCGAATTCACGGAAATGATCGTTGCCCAACGTGGTTTCCAGGCGAATTCGCGGATCATTACGACTTCTGACGAAATCCTTCAGGAAGTTGTTAACTTGAAACGATAATTACGGGATGGCTAATTTGTAGGGTGTGGGGGAGTTGCCTCCTCCACCTCTGATCAAGGGGGCTTGGCATGATTTCGGTTACGCGGTTAAACGGTTCTCCCATGTGGCTGAATGCACTGATGGTTGAGATTGTGGAAGAGACGCCGGATACGTATATTACGTTGGTTACTGGAAAAAGGCTGATCGTGCTCGAGAAGGCGGAAGAGGTCGTTTCCAAAATTAAGGAATATAACCGTGAAATCGGAGTCCAGGCAGCCACCATCAAAGTGCAGCAAACGGAGGAGTCCTGATGAAAAAAGTATTGCCTTGGATCGCTGTCGCACTGCTTGCGATCACATTGATTGTCGTTGTGGCCTTCGTATTTTTGCAAGGACAAAACGATCCGAAGAAAGAAACAAGCGCGGCGGTTGAGAAAAAGTTGACTGCCGACGAGATTGTGGAAGTGTCTTCAGAGATTACCGGAATCAAAACCAATTTGGCGGGCAACAACACCATCGTTTCGGTGAACGTTGTCTTCGAATTGAAAGATGCCAAAGCAAAAGAAGATTTCGAGAAAATCAAAGACCTTGTCGTCAAACCGATCATCATTCAGGCTTTTGCAGATACGCAGCCGGAAGAGCTTGATGGAGCAGAGCGCCGTTCCGAATTCAACAAAAAGCTGACCAAACTCATCAACGAAGCTTTGCCTGAACCGAATTTGACCAAAGCAACTTTCAATGATTTTACAGTGGCATCACTGTAATGAATATGATCAGAACTTGCTGTAAGCCTGTAAGGGGGTGAGAACATGGTGGATGTATTATCACAGAATGAGATTGACGCCCTATTAGCTGCCCTATCTTCTGGAGAGATGGACGCAGAGGAACTAAAAAAGGAAGAAACTCAGAAGAAAGTTAGATCTTATGACTTCAAACGGGCGGTGCGTTTTTCCAAAGACCATATTCGAAGCCTGACTCGTATTCATGAAAATTTTGCACGCTTTCTCACCACTTATTTTTCAGCCCAATTGCGGACGTTCGTTCAGATTAATGTCGTTCAGGTTGAGCAGCTGCCTTATGATGAGTTTATTCGCTCCATACCCAAGATGACGATTTTGAACATTTTTGAAGCAGAGCCTTTGCAGGGACGCATGGTGCTCGAGGTTCATCCTAACGTAGGCTATGCCATGCTGGATCGGTTGTTGGGTGGTCCGGGAACTGCGCCGGTCAAAATATCTTCCATGACTGAAATCGAAACGACCATATTGGAACGGATTTTCAGCCGTGCGTTTGAAAGTTTGCAGGAAGCATGGAAAACGGTGCTCGATATTACACCGCGGTTGGAAGCCATGGAAACCAATCCGCAATTCATGCAGATTGTGTCGCCGAATGAAACCATCGCGCTGATTTCGCTTAGCACCAAAATCGGTGACACCACGGGTATGATCAATTTGTGTATTCCGCATGTCGTTCTGGAGCCCATTATGTCACGTCTTTCGACTCATCAATGGTTTGTTTCCGAGAGGAAAACGAGAGCTCCTGAAGAGTACGAGGCGCTCAAGGAACGCGTAAACAAGGCGAAACTGCCGTTGGTCGCTGAACTGGGAGAATCGCGGATTTCAGTCTCCGAGTTTCTGGGTTTGTCCGTTGGCGACGTAATTACGTTAAACAAGCCGGTTGATCAGGGTTTATCCATTAAAGTGGGGGATCGCTTGAAATATTACGGCAGTCCTGGAACGATAAAAGACCGCGTGGCTGTACAGATCGACGAAATTGTCACCGAAGGAGTTGAAGAGTTTGACGAGTAAGGATTATTTGTCGCAGGAAGAGATTGATGCATTGCTCCGGCAGTCCGAATCCATGAACAGCTCGGAGCCGCTGCCAAAGACCGTGGATGACTTTTTGACTGACCTGGAGCAGGATGCTCTGGGCGAGATCGGAAACATTACATTCGGCAGCGCGGCAACCGCGTTATCCACATTGCTTGGACTTAAAGTAGATATCACGACACCAAAGGTGTCGATCATCAGCCGTTCCCAGTTCGAAACGGCGTTTCCCAAACCGCATGTGGCAGTACACGTCAACTATGTGGATGGATTTGAAGGAATTAATTCGCTGGTCATCAAAAAGCGGGACGCCCAGGTGATTGCAGACCTGATGCTTGGTGGCGAAGGAAATCCGGCGGATGAAGAATTGAACGAGATTCATATCAGCGCCGTACAGGAAGCGATGAACCAGATGATGGGCTCATCGGCGACTTCCATGTCAACGATCTTTAATCGGTTCGTTAACATTTCGCCGCCAGGCATTGATATCCTCAACATGGAAAGCGGCGAAGGTGTAAACAGCTTGCCTGATGATGAGACGCTGATCCAAGTGTCCTTCAGATTGATGATCGGGGATCTGATCGATTCGACGTTGATGCAGCTGCTGCCTGTGCATTTTGCAAAGAGCATGGTCGAAATGCTGATCGGTGGCGCACAGGAGTCCACCGCAGGAGCACCTGTGCAATCGGACCCGCTGCCGGCATCCGCCCCAGCACCGGCTGCCCAGGAACCAGCCGCCCCGGCACCGCAGCCTGCGACACCGCCGCAGATGCCGCCACAGCAGCCAATGCCGGACTATGGTTACGGACAAGCTCCCATGGGGATGCCGCCGCAACAACCATATCCAATGCAGCCGCAGCAACCTTACGGAACGCCGCAGCACTATGGCGGCATGCCGAACCGGAATGTGAACGTGCAGCCCGTGCAATTCGCCAATTTGCAGAATGGCGCATACGGACAGGTTGACGAAAATAATTTGAATTTATTGATGGACATTCCCCTTAAAGTCACCGTAGAATTAGGAAGGACCCAGAAGCAAATTAAGGATATATTGGAACTGTCGCAAGGTTCGATTATCGAGCTGGACAAGCTTGCCGGCGAACCTGTCGATATTTTGGTGAATAACAAGCTGATCGCCAAGGGGGAAGTTGTCGTCATTGATGAGAACTTTGGCGTTCGGGTTACGGATATCGTAAGCCAATGGGACCGGATTCAGAAATTACAATAAGCACAATTTAGGGAGGACTTGAATCAAGATGGCAAACCGAATTTTAGTCGTGGACGACGCTGCATTTATGAGAATGATGATCCGGGACATTTTGTCCAAAAACGGATACGAGGTCGTTGGCGAGGCTCAGGATGGAGCACAGGCAATCGAGAAGTTCAAGGAGCTTCGTCCGGATCTGATCACGATGGATATCACTATGCCTGAGATGGATGGAATCGCGGCTTTGAAGGAAATCAAAAAAATCGATGCCAACGCTAAAGTCATTATGTGCTCCGCGATGGGACAACAGGCCATGGTTATCGATGCCATTCAAGCGGGAGCTAAAGATTTCATCGTCAAGCCGTTCCAGTCTGACCGGGTTATCGAAGCGATCAGCAAGACGCTGGGTTAGGATACATGATGAATTCACAGGACGGGAGTATGGGAGCTGGCGCTGGTCTCAATTATTATATGCAGCTTGTATGGGTAATTGTGGTCCTAGCCGTCATCCTGGTCCTAATCGTTTATTTGCTCCGCTTTTTGAACAAGCGGAATCAGCAGTGGTTTCGAAAAGGCACGGTTCGCATTTTGGGTGGAATCGGTCTGGGATCTCAGAAATCGCTGCAGATTGTAGAAATTGGCGGTCGTGTTTATTTGCTTGGTGTGGGAAATGACATACAGCTGCTGGACAAAATCTCGGATGCCGAAGAAGCGCAAGAAATCATCGACGCTTTTGAGCGGGAAGCCGTGGCACAGCGCGGCAACCTGTCGCCTCTCATCACCAAGCTGGCATCCCGCTTGCGCAAGGAAGAACCTCCGCGAGAGATAGAGCTTGAGGATACGGCGTCATTCCATGAACTGTTTGAATCCAAGCTTCGGCAGATGCCCAATCGCAAAGACAAGATGGAGAAGCTTCTGGAAAAAGACATTACTACAGATCGGTCGAGGGATTCATGAAGAAGAAGATTTGGATAGCATGCAGCCTGATGGCTCTGATCAGCCTTGCATCCGTGACGATCGCTTTTGCGGAGCCGATTCCGAATATCGATATTCAAATCGGCGGAGGAGATGGTTCTGCGCCAGGAACGAGCTCGCTTTCCCTGATCCTGCTGATTACGGTATTGAGTATTGCACCTGCCATATTGGTATTGATGACCAGCTTCACGCGGATTGTGATCGTTCTCGGTTTTGTGCGGACGTCCCTCGGGACGCAGCAGATGCCGCCGAACCAGGTGCTTGTGGGTCTTGCGCTTTTCATGACGTTATTCATCATGTCGCCGACGCTGTCCTCCATTAATCAGGTTGCGCTCCAACCATACCTGAAGGGAGATCTTACACAGACCGAAGCGCTTGAGAAAGCTGCAGACCCCATCAAAAAGTTTATGTTTACCCACACTAGGGAAAAAGACCTATTGCTTTTCATGAAATACAATCAAGCCGAGAAACCTGAGACCTATCAGGATATTCCGATTACCGTAATGGTACCGGCATATGCAATCAGTGAGCTGAAAACAGCATTCCAGATGGGGTTCATGATATTCATTCCATTTTTGGTCATAGACATCGTCATTTCAAGTACGCTTATGGCAATGGGGATGATGATGCTTCCGCCGGTTATGATTTCGCTACCGTTTAAAATACTGTTATTCGTTCTCGTGGACGGATGGTATCTGGTTGTGAAATCACTATTGCTGAGCTTCAACACTTGAGCCGGAACGTTAAAGGAGGACGGTCATGACTTCGGAGTTTATTATCGGTCTGGCCGGGAGAGCGGTTTATACTTCACTGCTGGCCAGCGCGCCCATGCTTATACTTGCCCTGGTTGTAGGTCTTATTATTAGTGTGTTCCAAGCAACAACCCAAATTCAGGAGCAAACCTTGGCCTTTGTGCCCAAAATTATTGCCGTATTGCTCGCAGTCCTCTTGTTTGGACCCTGGATTTTGAATATTTTGGTCGATTTTACGTCCAACATTCTTGAAAATCTTTACAGATATATCGGGTAGGCTTTGAACAATGGAGACGTTGCTGCAAAGTTTTCCTGTTGCTCTGCTTATGTTTTGTCGAATTGCATCATTTTTTGTAACAGCACCTGTCTTTTCGTCCCGAAATGTGCCTAACACTTTAAAAATAGGACTTTCGGCGTTCGTTACGTTGACCGTATATCTGGCATATGGCGTGAATCAAACCGTACCTGCTGATCTGAGTTACATCTTGCTTGTATTTAGAGAGATATTGATCGGACTGCTGCTGGGGTTTGTGGGATATTTGTTCATCACGGCCGTGCAGACGGCAGGAGCGTTTATCGATATCCAAATCGGCTTTGGTATGGCGAATGTTTACGATCCGATGACAGGAGCATCTGCGCCCCTTACCGGTAACTTCAAGTATGCTTTCGCTGTGTTGTTGTTCTTGACGATGAACGGGCACCATTATTTGCTGGACGCCATTGTATACAGTTATCGATGGATTCCGTTATCCAATGCGTTTTTCCTTACGGTTGCCAATGGAAGCATTGCAGAGTTTTTGATCCGGGCATTGGGTGAGGCGTTCATGCTTGCCTTTCAGATGTCTGCGCCGATTGTCGTTTCCTTGTTCCTGACGGATGTCGGGTTGGGTTTTCTGGCGAAAACCGCGCCGCAGTTCAATGTCTTTGCCGTGGGCATGCCTCTCAAAATACTGGTGGGAATTGCTATATTGTTGCTGGTCGTTCCGAGCTTTTCCTACGTGTTCGGTCAACTGTTCGAAGTCATGTTCAGATCCATGGAGCAATTGCTTGGGACCATCGGACAAAGGCCGGTCTGAGTGAAATGGAGGGCTCAATCCGAATGAAATACCAACTTGATCTCCAGTTGTTTTCAGGGGAAAAGACGGAAAAGGCAACCCCCAAAAAGAGACAGGATACCCGAAAAAAGGGCCAAGTGGCCAAGAGCATGGAAGTTTCGGGAGCGGCTATATTGTTATGCGCATTTTTGGTCATGCTGGTGTTTAGCGATTTTTATAAAGAGCGGATCGTACGTTTGTTTACCGACATTTTTATCAATCGCCTGAGCATGGATATCACTTCCGAAAATGTGGTCGCCATGATGATGCGATACGGGATTGAGGTCTTGCTGCTGCTCGCGCCGGTTTTTCTGGTCGTCGTGCTTGTGGCACTGATCGTCAATTACATACAGGTTGGTTTCCTGATGATCGGAGAAGGGCTTAAACCCAAACTGGAGAAACTTGATCCGATCAAAGGGTTCAAAAACATTTTTTCCTTGCGTTCTTTGGTTGAATTCGCCAAATCCATTCTAAAAATGCTTATCATCGGTTATCTCGTATATAGCACGATCATAGGGTATCAATCGGAAATAGCCTCGCTTGCCCATGTTTCATTGGACGCCATTTTGCACTTTGCCGCAAAGCTGGTCATGGATTTGGGAATCAAAACCGCGGTTGCCCTGATGGTGCTGGCTATCTTTGATTATATCTATCAGAAATACGAATATGAGAAAAACATTCGCATGTCCAAACAAGATATCAAAGATGAGTATAAAAAAATGGAAGGCGACCCGTTGATTAAAGGCAAGATTCGGGAACGCCAGCGCAGAATGGCCATGCAGCGAATGATGCAGGAAGTACCCAATGCGGATGTAATTATTACGAACCCTACGCATTTCGCGGTGGCACTGAAATACGAAGGTTCCGAGATGGAGGCACCCCAAGTGATCGCCAAAGGTCAGGACTACGTCGCTTTACGGATTAAGGAAATCGCCAAGGAGAACGGTGTCATTACCATGGAAAACAAACCGCTGGCACGGGCATTGTTCCAAAGAGCCGAGATTGGCGACGCGATACCGGCCGACTTGTTTCAAGCGGTAGCCGAAGTGCTGGCGTATGTATATAAATTAAAGGGCAGAACGAAATAAAAGGGATCGGAGGCCGTACATTCATTGAAAACTAAAGATATTGCCGTCCTAGCGGGGATCATTGGCATCGTGTTGATGATGATTCTCCCGATCCCACTCTGGCTGCTGGACTTGCTGCTCGTGGTCAACATCTCCATCGCCCTGATGATCTTGCTTGTTGCAATGAACAGCAAAGAGGCGCTGCAGTTTTCGATCTTCCCGGCTTTGTTGCTCATTACAACACTGTTTCGGCTTGCGCTGAATATTTCGACAACCAAGCTGATTTTGGGAGAGGGCGAGGCAGGGTCCGTTGTAGCTACCTTCGGTAGCTGGATTGCCGGTGGACAGATTGCGATTGGTTTCATCGTATTCCTTATTCTCGTCGTTGTTCAGTTTATCGTCATTACCAAAGGTTCAGAGCGCGTAGCCGAAGTAGCTGCCCGCTTTACGCTCGATGCGATGCCAGGTAAACAGATGAGTATCGATGCGGATTTAAATGCCGGTTTGATCAATGAACAGCAGGCGCGCGAACGCCGCTCCAAGATTGAACGCGAAGCGGATTTCTATGGAGCGATGGATGGTGCAAGTAAATTTGTCAAAGGTGATGCCATTGCGAGCATCATCATCCTGATCATCAACCTCGTCGGCGGATTCATTATCGGTATGACGGTCCATGGGCTTTCTTTTGCCGAGGCCTTGTCCACGTATTCCGTTCTGACGATCGGTGATGGATTGGTCAGCCAGATTCCTGCACTACTGATTTCGACGGCAGCGGGTCTGATTGTCACGCGGGCATCTTCGGAGGGCAACCTTGCCGATGATATTACCGGACAATTGTTCTCATACCCGATTCTCATTTACATTGTAGCGTTCGTCGTTGCCATGCTGGGGTTCTTTACGCCAATTCATACCGTTACGACATTGCCTCTTGCCGGGTTGCTTGCTTTCGCTGCATGGAGAATGCAGAACAACCTTAACCTGAAGCAAGAAGCCGAGGTACAGATGGAAGAGGAACAACAGATTGAGGAAGTCCGAAGTCCGGAAAGTGTCATCAACCTGCTTCAGGTGGATCCGATTGAATTCGAATTCGGCTATGGTTTGATTCCGCTTGCTGACAACCAGCAGGGTGGGGATTTATTGGATCGGATTATCATGATCCGGAGACAGTGCGCGCTTGAATTAGGGCTTGTCGTGCCGGTCATCCGCATTCGCGATAATATCCAGCTCAGGCCTAACGAATACGTGATTAAAATCAAAGGCAATGTTGTTGGCGGCGGAGAACTGCTTCTGAATCATTACCTGGCGATGAGTCCGGGATATGAGGATGAATCCATCACAGGAATCGAAACGATGGAGCCTGCCTTCGGCCTTCCTGCGCTATGGATTGATGAAGTCGCGAAAGACCGGGCTGAATTGGCTGGATATACGGTTGTCGATCCACCGTCTGTCGTGGCCACCCATTTGACCGAGTTGATTAAAAAACATGCCCACGAATTGCTTGGAAGACAAGAAACGAAAGCGCTTGTGGACAATCTCAGGGAAAATTATGCCGCGCTTGTGGACGAGCTTATTCCTTCCATTCTTGGCATCGGCGATGTACAGAAAGTGTTAGCCAAACTGCTGCGCGAAAAGATATCCATTCGGGATATGGTTACGATTTTCGAAACGCTGGCTGATTACGGCACATACACGAAAGATCCTGATGTGCTTACGGAATATGTACGCCAATCGCTCTCGCGTCAAATTACCCAGCAATTTTCGCAAAAGGGCGAAACGCTGCGTGTCATTACAGTGGGTCCGGGCCTGGAAAAGAAGATTGCCGAAAGCGTGCAGCAATCCGATCAAGGAAGCTATCTTGCATTGGATCCGGCCTCGACTCAAAATGTGTATCAAAAACTGACCGAACAGGTCAACCGGGTCATTCAATCCGGACAACAGCCTGTCGTGTTGACATCGCCGACGATTCGTATGTATTTGCGGCAGGTTATTGAACGCACGATGCAGGATATTCCTGTGCTTTCCTATAGCGAGTTGGAACCGAATGTTGAAATTCAAAGTGTCGGGGTGGTGAACCTATGAGAGTAAAACAATATGTCGTTGAGACCATGCCCGAAGCGATGCTTCAGATTCGGAAAGACTTGGGAAGCGACGCCGTCATTCTGTCTACCAAAGAAGTCAAGGTTGGCGGCGTTCTCGGAATGTTTCGCAAAAAAAGAATTGAGGTTGTCGCCGCAATAGAAAAGGAAGAGAAGGGGGATGCGGGTCGGCAGGTCACCGTACCGTCCGCGTCTTCGGTCCCCTTGGTACCTCGGACGCGAGTCCCTGAGGCTTATCGTCAAACAGCGAGTTCTTTTGCCCAGGATTTCGAGAAAAAAGTTTCGCCACAGGAAGAAAATCCGGAAATAAAAAGTGATCAAGTAGAAGAAATGCGTTCTGCGCCTGAACAAAACGATTTGGGCAGGGGAGCTGCAGGTGCTGCTCCGGGTTCAGACGCCGAAGATAAACCGCGACCGGAAGGGGCGGATTTTTCGGTTTCAACGTCTGAAACGAATCAGCAATCGGGCGAAACGCATGAACTGATGGCAGAGCTCCGGGATATCAAACGGATGATGAATAGGCTTGCACAGCAGGGAACAGCAGCTGATTCATTTCCGGAAGACCTGGCTTCATTAAAGGATCGTTTGCAGGATCAGGAACTGTGGTCCGAACTTTCGGACAAATGGTTCGAAGAGGTGCTAAATAACATGGAGGAAAACGAGTTGGATCCAGAAGGCGCAAGGAGAGCGGTTCAGCAGGAAATTGTACGCTTTCTGATTGAGCGCATCGATGAAGGAATCCGACCCGATACCCGCATTGTCTATGTTGCCGGCCCTACCGGAGTAGGAAAAACAACGACGATTGCCAAGCTGGCGGCGGAGCAGATGTTCAACAAGCAGAGGAAAGTAGGTTTCATCACGTCCGATACCTATCGGATTTCGGCAGTAGAACAGCTCAGAACCTATGCATCCATTCTCAATGTTCCGCTGGAGGTCGTGCAGTCACCGGGAGATACGCAACGTGCTATCTCAAGGCTTCAGGAATGCGATCTGATCTTTATGGATACGGCAGGTAGAAACTATCGGAATGAATTGCTGGTTTCCGAGCTCCAGAGTCTGCTTGCGCCCGTGGAGCATAGCGAGACCTACCTGGTCATCAGCTTGACGTCGAAAAGCAGGGACATGATTGAAATTGCGAATCATTTCAGCAAATATGGGCTGGACAAAGTGATTTTCACGAAAATGGATGAAACCGGAAGTTATGGACCGATGTTCAATCTGCTGCATCAATTTCCGATCAAGCTGGCATACCTGACCAATGGTCAGAATGTCCCGGATCATCTGTTGAAGCCCGATGCGGATCAATTGGCTGACATGTTATTGGGAGAAACGAAGCAATGAAAGATCAGGCATCTTCACTTCGAAAAATGGCTTCTGCTCCGCAGGACCACAAGGAGCCCGTGCGCGGCAGTCGTGCAGCCAGGCTGATCACGGTGGCCAGCGGCAAGGGCGGGGTGGGAAAATCCAACTTCACGCTGAATTTTGCGCTGTCTCTGCAAACGCTTGGCCGAAAAGTCCTTGTGTTTGATGCAGATATAGGGATGGCCAACATCGATGTTTTGATGGGTGCGTCGTCTACCTATAATTTGTATCATTTGTTATACCGAAAAAAGACCATCCATGAAATCGTGCAGCTGGGAGCAAATGGTTTGCCATATATCGCTGGTGGATCGGGCATGCAAGAATTGTTTTCGTTGTCAGATCGGGATTTGGAATACTTTGCTGCCCAAGTGGATGAGATTGCCCAGCACGTGGATTATATTATTTTTGACACCGGAGCCGGACTTTCCAAGGAAAATATGAAATTTATCGAAGCTGCCGATGAGTGCTTGATTGTCACCACTCCTGAACCAACTTCCATTACCGACGCTTATGCTTTAATGAAAATCATTCATGGTCAGGAAAAGGTGACTCCCTTTCGACTGGTCGTTAACCGGGTGGATGACGAGCAGGAAGCTGGACGGGTGGCAGAAAAGCTGGCAGGTGTAGCCAAAAGGTTTCTGCATGCGGATATTCCGCTGCTAGGATCTATCTCGGAGGATCCCCAAGTGAGCAAAGCGGTGAAGAGGCAGGTGCCGTACTCCTTGGCCTATCCGAATGCCAGAGCTTCAAGGGATATACAGCGCCTCGCACTTCGTTATTTAGCCGTTCCTTCGGCAGCCGAATCCGAAACCTTGACAGGAATCAGGGGATTTATGCAAAAGTGGCTCAGGAAAACAACATGATTTCTGAATAAGGAAACAGGGGTGTGAAACAAGATGGCGGTGTATCAAGTATTGGTTGTCGATGATTCCGCTTTTATGCGCAAAATTGTTTCCGATTTGATTGAAGCGGATCCGGAATTCAAGGTTGCGGCAACCGCTTCAAACGGTAGAGAGGCGATACAAAAATCGTTGGATTTAAAACCCGATATCATCACTATGGACGTTGAAATGCCGGAAATGAACGGGCTTGATGCGCTCAAGTCCATCATGAAGCATTTTTATGTTCCGGTCATTATGTTGTCGGGTATTAATGAACAAGGCATGAAAGAGACCATTATGGCTCTTGAAGCCGGAGCGTTTGATTTTATCCGCAAACCGTCCGTCTCCCAGGATCATGACATTCAGGATGTGGGGAAAGCGCTGATCGAACGGATGCGTGCGGCCATGGATGAGATCAAACAAAGGGAGAAACGCAGGGCGGCCGCTATTCAAAAAAGGGAAGAGGCCCAGATGATCCGTTTGGATCCTCCAACTGTGCAGGCTCCACAGTCAGAAACCAAAAAAGCCAATGAGAAAGCAGGCGATGCGACCAAAAAGCCAGCCATGCAGGCTGAACTGGTCAAACGTGCGCCGAGCGAGAACAATGAAAAGTTACGGATTCCTCCAAAGCCGATCCAATCATCGGCTAAGGATTCGAAGGCGAGTAAGCAACCTGCAGCCCCTAAAAGCAAACCGGCGCTTCAAACGGATGTTACCCGTGAACCAGGCGAAACGCACTCAACCAAACGGTCACAGCCGACTCGGATGCCTCAAGAGATTCGTCCTAATGTATCAACGCGCATTGTGTCCGATCAGGTTGCAGCTGCTTCGGCAAGCGACAATGCCAAAGGGGCCGCGCAAGCCGTGCCGGCTAGGAAACAGCTTTCCGGCTTAGAGGGGTCCTTTAATAAGATTATCGCAATCGGTTGCTCGACAGGAGGGCCGCGCGCCCTTAAAACATTGCTCGAGCAACTGCCGGCCGATTTGCCCGCACCTGTTGTCATTGTGCAGCACATGCCGCCCAACTTTACACGTTCTCTGGCTCAGCGCCTGAATACATTCAGCCCGCTGCAGGTGGTCGAGGCCGAAGAAGGCATGGTTTTACAAAAAGGAACGGCTTATATTGCACCAGGCGGATACCATCTGAAGGTCAACAAGAGCGTAGACGGAAAGTATGTCGTAAAGTTGACCGAAGAGCAGCCTGTTAACGGGCATAGACCGTCGGTGGATACGATGTTCGAGTCATTGATGGACTTTGCTTCGCTCCAAAGGCATCTGGTTCTCTTGACCGGCATGGGGAGCGACGGAGCCCGGATGATGAAAAAGATGTACGATGCCGGGGTGACGTCTACCTTTGCAGAGAACGAAGAAACATGTGTTGTGTACGGTATGCCGCGTTCGGCAGTCGAGCTGCAATGTGTGCGACATCTTCTGCCACTGCAGGGGATCGCACCGAAACTTGTTCAAGCTGTGAAATAAACGGAGTGTAACTCATGGAGGAGGTGCCTCACAATGGACATGAACCAATACTTATCCATGTTTATTGATGAGTCGAATGATCATCTGCAGTCCCTTAACGAAAATATGCTTCAACTCGAAAGCAACCCGGAGGATCTCGGTATCGTACAGGTCATTTTTCGCTCTGCACATACCTTGAAAGGCATGGCCGCAACGATGGGCTTCGAAGATCTGGCATCCCTGACGCATAAAATGGAAAACGTATTGGATTTGGTGCGTAACGAAAAATTGAAAATGCAGGATTTCATTTTTGACACCCTGTTCAAAGGGTTGGATGCACTGGAAACGATGGTACAGGACATTACCGGCGGTGGAGAAGGAAAAGCGGACGTTTCCTCCATCGTAGCCGCTCTTCAGACAATCGAAAGCGGTGAGTGGAAAGGTGGGGACACCCCTTCTGCCGATGCAAGCCAATCGAGCGATTCGACAGAATTGGCGGCGGTTGAGCTGGACGAGTTCCAGTATTCCGTGCTCGAACAGTCCATCTCGGAGGGACATCAGGTACATTTTATTGAAGTACATGTCAGTGAACAAAGCCAGCTTAAGGCTGTACGGGCGTATATGGTCTTTGATTTGCTGGAGCGCTCCGGCGAAGTGGTCAAGGCCTTCCCGTCGGTCGAGGATATAGAGCAGGATAAGTTTGAGCGCAGTTTTTCGTTGTATTACATAACAACCAAAGAAGCGCCGGAACTTGAAAAAGCGATCTTGGGCATTTCAGAGATAGATAGTGCCAAAGTGGTTCCGCTGGATCAAGAATCGCTTCAACATATGACCAGTCAGGCTATTGCCGCAGCCGCAGAGTTGACGGCAGCAGTCGAGGCGGCAACGGCCCCGGTTGCTGCAACTGCGGAGGCATCGCCCCAATCAGAGGGGGCCGCGAAAGAAGCAGTCCAAAAAGAAGCAGCCAAGCCGGCTGCTCCCAAGCCGACTGCAGCGCCTTCACGAACCATTCGCGTCGACATTGAAAGACTTGACGTATTAATGAATCTTTTCAGTGAATTGCTGATCGATCGTTCCCGCCTGGAGCAGTTGGCAAGTGAAACGGGAAATAACGATTTGTCCGATACGGTAGCCCACTTGAGCAGGGTCAGCACGGATTTGCAAAATATCGTTTTGAAATTGCGGATGGTGCCGGTAGATACCGTATTTAACCGCTTCCCGCGGATGATCCGCGATTTGGCCAAAACGCTGGATAAAAAAATCGATCTTGTCATCACCGGCGCGGAAACCGAACTGGACCGCACCGTCATTGACGAAATCGGAGATCCGCTCGTGCATTTGCTTCGAAATGCGGTCGATCATGGCGTAGAGAATGTTGCAGAACGCATCGCAGCCGGGAAGCCGGAAATGGGCACCGTGAATCTGCGTGCATTCCATAGCGGGAACCATGTCTTTATTGAGATCGAGGATGATGGCAAAGGAATCTATCGCGAAAAATTGTTGAAAACGGCGATTTCCCGAGGAGTCATTACCGAAGAGCAGGGAGCCAAAATGAGCGACGATGAAGTCAACCAGCTTTTGTTTGCTCCGGGCTTCAGCACAGCGGATAAAATTTCGGACATCTCCGGACGGGGCGTGGGACTGGATGTCGTTAAATCCAAAATCACCTCGCTTGGCGGCAATGTAACGATTCACTCGACGCCGGGCAAAGGCACGAATTTCTCGGTCCAACTGCCACTGACGTTGTCCATCATTGCGGCGATGCTTGTGCGCCTCGGTTCAGAGAAATATGCCATTCCTCTTTCTTCCATCGTAGAGACCGCCATCGTGCAGCGTGAGCAGGTACGCAACATTCACGGCAACAAGATGATTACGTTCCGGGAATCCCTTATTCCTTACCTTTCGTTAAGCGAGGTATTTGGTGTACCCGATTTCAATGATGCCGATGAGAAAGAAACCGAAATCGTGGTTATTCGCAAAGGCGATCGCCTGGCAGCGGTGTCCGTTGAAGAATTTATCGGTCAGAGCGAAATCGTGCTGAAATCGATGGGGAATTATCTGCCTGCGATTGAAGGAATCTCTGGAGCTACGATCCTGGGTGATGGACAAGTTGCGCTCATCGTAGACCCTAATGCATTTATCAAATAAACATCATTCCTAGCCTTACATTAATAAGGAGGTTTTATCCATGGATCAAGAATTGAAAGTCATCGTCTTCAAACTCGGTTCCGAAGAGTACGGCGTAGAGGTGGAAAAGGTTCAGACGATTGAGCGCATGATGCCGATTACCCGGGTACCCAATACGTACTCTTTCGTAAAAGGCGTCATCAACCTGCGCGGCGTGGTCATTCCCGTCATTGACCTCCGCGGTCGGTTTTCCTTGCCTGAAACGGAATATACCGATCAAACGAGAATCGTCATCGTGGCAGTAGGCGATATGCAGGTCGGCTTCATCGTAGACGCGGCCAACGACGTCATTGACATCAAGAGCAGTTCCATCGACAATCCCCCGGAAGTGGTTGGCGGCGTAAAAGCGAGATACTTGCGCGGCGTGGCCAAATTGGAGAATGAACGGTTGCTCATCATGCTTAACCTGAATGAAGTATTAAGCAGAAGCGAAATCGTTCAGCTGGAAAGCGTCGAGGGCTAAACCGTGGAAATATTCAACCGATTTGAGGGTATCCAGTTGGATGTGCTCAAAGAGGTCGGTAACATTGGAGCTGGCAACGCCGCTACGGCGTTGTCCCAGCTTTTGAACAAACCGATCGATATGGGCGTACCGACTGTGGAAATGCTTCCTTTTGAAAAAGTCGCGGAAAAGGTCGGCGGCGATGAGCGCATCGTGGTCACGGTGTTCCTCCGGGTGGAAGGTGAGGCGCCTGGCAACCTGTTTTTCATGATGGCTCCGGAAGCCGCCAAAATGCTGTTGAACCGGCTTGCCGGTTTTGAATTGAAGGAAGGTCTCGAGTTTACAGAAATGGAGCAGTCGGCTTTATCCGAAATAGGAAACATGTTGGCTGGCTCCTATCTGTCATCCTTAGCTGACTTTACCGGATTGTCCATGTATCCTACCGTTCCCGGATTGGCTGTCGATATGGCCGGGGCCATTCTTAGCTACGGGCTGTTGCAGTTCGGGGAAATGGGGGACGACGCATTGCTCATTGACACCTCCTTTCTTGAAGGACAGGATCAAGTAGAGGGCCAATTTTTCCTGATTCCCGATCCTGCGTCATTCGCCAAGATTTTTGAGTCTTTAGGGGTGCCGCTGGATTATGATTGAAGACAAAAACATCGTCAAGGTCGGAATGGCGGATTTGAACATAGCCAAACTTCCCGGCATTATTCGAACGACAGGCCTGGGATCTTGCGTGGGTTTAACGATGTACGATCCGCAGCTGAAGCTTGCCGGGATGGCACACGTTATGCTCCCAACGTCGGAAATCGCAAGAGAGGGAAACGTAAACAAGGCGAAATATGCAGATACCGCATTGCCCGAGCTCTTGGAGAAAATGCTGCAGTTAGGGGCTTCCCAGTCACGGATCGTATCCAAAATGGCTGGCGGCTCTCAAATGTTTTCTTTCTCGGGAGCAGGAGAGACGATGCGCATCGGACCGAGAAATGCCGAGTCTTGCCGGGAATGGCTGGAGAAGCTTAAAATACCGCTTGTTGCCGAAGATACCGGTGGTAATTATGGCCGTACCATTGAAATGGATTGCGAAACCGGGCTTTTGACTATTCGAAGCGTACAAATGGGTGTAAAGGAACTATAAACATATGATTGGAAACTACCGCATTAATCTTGGAGCAGGCATAGTCGGATTTATTCTGACTTTTTTTGTAGCATATAGCAGCAATGTGTTCGTGACCAGTTTAATTCGCGGGTTCATCGGATTCGTAGTCTGGTTTGTTCTTGCATATGGTCTACGCTGGGTGTTGGGCGTGCTGCTGGCTCCTTCCCCGGAACATAATGGGTTCGATGTTGATTCCCTGAATAATCAGGCTGTCAAAGGTTCGCAGATGGACATCACACTTGAAGGCGATGGAGAAGAGCTGAACGACTTGCTCAAGAATGGACAGAACGCTTCCGCCGAGGCAGATCTTCCGACATCCGAAAACACGAAGACGGATTTCACGCCATTAAACCCGCCGAAACTTGTGCGGACGAAAGAGCCGGAAGAGTTGGCGCAAGCTGTTCGTCACCTGACAGACAAATAAGGAGGGTGAAGGCAATTGAACGAGCGTAAAGCTGCACATTTGAACCATGCTGATCTATGGGAAAAGTGGAAGGAACATGGAGATCTTGATGCGAAGAAAAGTTTGATTGAAAAATATTTGCACATTGTTAATTACGTTTCTGGCAGATTAGCCGTTGGTTTGCCTAAAAACGTACCTAAAGATGATCTCGAGAGCAACGGCGTCATGGGGCTGATCGATGCGCTCGAGAAGTTTGATTATGAAAGAGGCCTTCAATTCGAAACGTATGCTTCCTGGCGGGTGCGAGGGGCCATTCTTGACGGGCTGCGCCAAGGCGACTGGGTCCCACGTTCCGTTAGGGAGAAGGCCAAACGGATCGAAGACGCGTATCAACAACTGGAACAGACGTATCTGCGCTCTGTGACCGATGAAGAAATGAGCCAGTACCTGGATGTGTCCACAAAGGACTTTCAGCATATGCTTCAGGAGGTGGCCGTGATGTCATTGTGTTCCCTGGAAGACCCGATCCGGGAGGAAGAATCGGAAACGCGGCTTTCTTTAATGGTGGATGAAAAGGCCAAAAACCCGGACTACAAAGTGAACGAGTTTTATTTGAAGGAAGCACTGGTGCAGGGATTGGAGAAGCTGACCGTAAAGGAACGGACGGTGGTATCCCTCTTGTATTATGAGGACCTTTCGCTCAGCGAGATCGCCGAGGTCATGTCCCTTTCCCCATCGCGGATTTCGCAGCTGCATTCCAAGGCGATATTAAGACTGCGCGGAACGTTGGACAAACAGAAGGAATTGCTGCTGAGCAGGGACTAAAATAGAAAATGATACGAATTTAGGGAGTGGAAGGTCTAATAAGGGGGAAGAGCTGCATTGACACAGCCGAATGCGTTGGAACAATGTCTGAGCGTTGTATTCTCTGAAGACAAAAGCAAAGCTTACTTGGAATTATCGAAACATGAAGAGGGTCAGGAAATCGCTCTGGAAGAACTGGAAATGTATATCGCAAGTCAGGGGATCAAGTATGGCATCATGAAGGAAGCCCTGCTCGCTTTTGTTGCACAGCCCGAAAAGCATATCCATGTACGTTATTTATTTGCCGAAGGAATCGCTCCGGTTGCAGGCAAGGACGGTTTTATCAAACTGCATGCGGGGTTGGAGGAGCACAGCGAACACCGTCCGCTGGAAGCCGAGGATGGCAAGGTGGACTATAAGGAAGTCACTCGCCTTGACAACGTTCGTTCCGGACAGATTATCGCCGAACGGGTTCCCCCGGAAGAAGGCACCCCTGGTACCGCGGTAACGGGTGAAACCATTCCTTTTCGTCCAGGAAAAGAAGCCCGGTTTAAAGTGGGAAAAAACGTCGTTGTTAATCCGGATGGCTCCGCAATGTATGCCGCGATTGACGGGCTTGTGACCAAAACGGAAGATCACAAGTTAAATGTGTTCCCTGTATACGAAATTAACGGCGACGTTGATTATAGCACCGGCAATGTTGATTTCGTAGGGACCGTGGTCATCCGTGGCAACGTGCTGACGGGTTTCAAAGTTAAAGCAGCCGGCGACATACGCGTTGTAGGTGGAGTCGAAGGAGCAGAATTGGAAGCCGGAGGTTCCGTAGAAATTACGGGCGGGATCATTGGATATAACAAAGGGCATGTGCATGCCGGACATAACGTGAAATGCACGTTTGTTCAGGAAGGGCATGTCGATGCCGGCGAAGATGTTCTCGTATCCCAAAGCATCATGCATTCCAGCATACGTGCAGGCCGTAACGTGATCTGTGCCGGAACGAAAGGGCTGATCGTCGGCGGGACGATCCAGGCCGGCGAGAATGTTTCCGCGCGCATTGTCGGAAACAGCATGTCCACGGTGACCTCCATTGAGGTCGGTGTTCTACCCAAACTTCGCAATGAGCTGAACGATTTGCGCTCGAATTTGCGAACCCATATGGATTCGTTGGACAAAACGAGGAAAGCACTGGCCCTTTTGGACCAACTGGCCGCATCGGGCCAGCTGAGCCCTGACAAAATGGCCATGCGGATCAAGCTTACTGCCACTCAGAAATCTTCGATGCGTCAAAACGAGGAAACGAAACACCGCATCCTGGAAATCGAGAAGATTCTAGAAAATACGAGCATGGCGCGCGTCGATATTTTCAAGACCATCTATGGTGGCTCTAAGATAGTTATCGGCAGATACACCAAATTTGTTAAAGATCCCGTCCATCGAATTTCATTTTATTACAGTGATGGAGACATTGTGACGGTTCCATACGTTTGATCTCACGATTCGAGTTCAGGAAGTTCCATTCGAAACCCAAGAGGTGAGCGCATGAGTTTCAAGGCGGTAGAACTGCAGATCGCGGTGCCTAGAACGAGTGAAGCTGGGCGTTACCAAAATGAGTACCAACAGAGGCCGATGCTGGATCAGCAAATGATTGCGGAGCAAACAGCCAAGGAAGCTCAGGCATCGAGTCAGCGCAGCACTGCGGTGGACGAAGCGGCGGATGCTGCGGTGAGGGATGGCCAGTCCCACCAAGGAGAACGCCATGGTGGCACATTGACGAGCGATGTGGAAGAAACCGGGGAGCAACAGCCCAAGCTTGCCGAGCATCCGTTTAAAGGGAAACATATCGATCTGTCCTTCTGAGATGATGGCATGGACTTTTTTTGAAACAGGATGAGCATAAGGAGAGATTCGATGTCACCGTGGATTATTATTGTCATACTGGGAGGCTGTGCCATCGTTTACGCTCTGATTCAGCCGAAGAAAAACAAGAATGAAGTACCGGAACAGAAGCTTGTTCAAGAAATGGAGGCAACGCTTGAGCATTATATGGCCGAAATCGAGAGGGATAACGATACTCTGATTCAGCGCGTTGCCGAAATGAAGGGAGAAGCCGCGGCTGCGGATCAGCGCATGCAGGCCCAGCTTGATGAACTGGAAAAACGGTTGAAGGGACTTGAAGAGGCCCGGGTTGAAGCAGTGAACGAAGTTTATGTCCGGAATTCGATCTCCGAAGCGCCGGCAGGAGAAACCAAGGAGACCGCGTTTCAACCTTCTTTGGCGGCTGCCGAGCAGCCAAAGATGGATGAATTGGCCGATCCCCAACGCGAAACCATCAAAGCGCGGTATGCGGAGTTGTTCCGGCTGCATGGAGAAGGGAAATCCATGGATGCCATCGCAAAACACACGGGGATTCAACGCGGAGAAGTGCAGCTGATTTTACAGCTTGCAGAACGGGAGGAGAGCTGACGCATGGACAAGCGCTCCCTATGGATCGGAATTGGCAGCGGCATGATTGTCGGAGCGGTATTGCTTCAGCTTGCCAACGTGGGACAAAATGCTTTAGCCGATAACGGTTTGGAGCCTGAGCAGGTTTCGTCGTTATCGAGGGAACAGCTGGAGAATGCTGCGAAGAGCATGGATCTCAAGCTGGTTGACAATGATGCAGAGCTCTATACCGAGACCGAATGGGTGGAAAAAAAGAAACAAGAGAGCAGCACGCTGCAGGGAGAGACGGCAACGGCGCCGAAAGAGACGGAGCCGGCCGAAAAACCCGAAACCCCTATTGATCCGCAGCAGCCTTCTGCAGATGCTGCGGATTCGCCAACACAAACGAGCAAACCCGAAACCTCAAAGCCTACCGCCCCTGCGGAACCGAAGAAACAGGTCTCTTTTCGGATCCGTTCGGGAAGCACACTTGTGATGGTAGCGGAAAATCTCGAAAAAGCAGGCATTGTGGATGATGCCGAAAGCTTCATCAAAGCAGGCCGGGAAGCAAAGATTAACACCAAAATACAAGTAGGCACCTACTCTCTTGAAAAAGGTGAAAGCTACCAGTCCATCATCGACAAAATCATCAAAGAACCGTCAAGCTGAGCTTGCTCAGACAGGACGGTTCTTTGCTTGCAGCGGCAGATGCAGGAGCGGATAGAAACATTCGACGTAAATGTTGCAACCAACAATTTCTTGTGTTATATTAGATAACGGTGTTAAAACACACGCATGGCTAATTTTGTTGAGGGTGCTTTCCTGATGGAGAGTCTTGGCAAAAAATGATGCCTGCGGAGGGACACAATAAAAACCATATTAGGAGGTGTGTGAAGATGGCAGTAATCTCCATGAAGCAGCTTCTTGAAGCTGGGGTACACTTCGGTCACCAAACTCGTCGTTGGAACCCAAAAATGGATCGTTATATCTTCACCGAAAGAAACGGAATCTACATTATCGACTTGCAAAAAACAGTTAAAAAAGTCGAGGAAGCTTACAACTTCGTTAAAGGAATCGCAGCTGAAAATGGTACAATCCTGTTCGTAGGAACCAAAAAACAAGCTCAAGATTCCGTTAAAGAAGAAGCTGAGCGCGCTGGTCAATTCTACATCAACCAACGTTGGTTGGGTGGTACTCTGACAAACTTCCAAACGATTCAAAAACGTATCGATCGTTTGAAACAATTGGAAGCTTGGGAAGAGGACGGCACTTTCGGCGTATTGCCTAAAAAAGAAGTTATCTTGCTTCGCAAAGAAAAAGATCGTCTGGAGAAATTCCTCGGCGGTATTAAAAATATGAAAGGCCTGCCAAGCGCCCTGTTCATCATCGATCCTCGCAAAGAGCGTATCGCTGTTGCCGAAGCTCGCAAATTGGGTATCCCAATCGTTGGTATCGTTGATACAAACTGCGATCCAGACGAGATCGATTATGTTATTCCAGGTAACGACGACGCGATCCGTGCCGTTAAGTTGCTGACAGGTAAAATGGCTGATGCCGTAATCGAAGCTCACCAAGGCGAAGAAACATCCGCTTAATCGAGCTCGCATTATACCTTAAGAATTAAATGAAAAGGGTGGTTGGTAGGTGGATAACCTCTCACTGCCCTTTTTTTAGAGTGTACTTACAAAACTCATTTTGGAGGGAATTAACAATGGCAGTAAATGCGAGTGCAGTAAAAGAACTTCGTGAAAAAACAGGCGCAGGTATGCTGGATTGCAAAAAAGCGCTGGAAGAAGCAAACGGTGACCTGACAAAAGCGGCTGAACTGTTGCGTGAAAAAGGTCTGGCAGCTGCGGCAAACAAAGCTGGCCGTGCAGCAACTGAAGGTACAGTGGAATCCTATATTCATGCTGGCGGACGGATCGGCGTTCTGGTTGAAGTTAACTGCGAAACGGACTTCGTAGGTAAAACAGACCAATTTAAAGAGTTTGTTAAAGATATCGCAATGCAAATTGCAGCAGCAAGCCCTAAATTCGTAAGTCGCGAAGAAGTTTCCACGGAAGAGTTGGAAAAAGAAAAAGAAATCCTGAGAGCACAAGCACTGAACGAAGGCAAGCCTGAAAAAATCGTTGAGAAAATGGTTGAAGGCCGCATCGGCAAATACTACGAAGAGTTCTGTTTGCTGGAGCAACCTTTTGTTAAAGACCCTGACAAAACGATTTCTCAATTGCTGAATGAAAAAATCAGCCAAATCGGTGAAAATATCTCCATCCGTCGTTTCGTTCGTTACGAACTGGGTGAAGGCCTGGAGAAAAAAGTCGACAACTTCGTAGAAGAAGTTATGTCCCAAGTAAACAAGTAAGCAATAACGAATGATTGCCGGTTAGTCAAAATGCTTTTCGAAGATATAAGAATGAACAAACTTCGAAGCTCGCAACTCCCTTATATCTAAGGAAAACAATGCCTTTCCGGATCATCGTTTTTCCTAAAAAGAGTGGAACACAAGCTGTGTTCCTTTCTTTTTAAGCAGGAGGCTACGCGCGAGAAGTTTTGTTGATTGAACGCCGGAGGCGCTCAATTCAAAGTGGAGGGTGAACAATTGGAACAGCCAGTATTTAAACGCGTTGTATTAAAGGTTAGTGGGGAATCCCTTTCTGGCCAAAACGGCTACGGTATTGATGCAGAGACGATCTCTTCGATTGCCCAGCAGGTAAAGGAAGTTGTTGAATTGGGCGTCGAAGTCGCTATCGTATGTGGCGGCGGCAACATCTGGCGCGGTATCGCCGGAAGCGAAAACGGCATTGACCGGGCAACGGCCGATTATATGGGTATGCTGGCAACAGTCATGAACTCGCTCGCCCTGCAGGATGCACTCGAACAAATCGATGTGCCTACGCGCGTGCAAACATCCATTGCGATGCAGCAAATTGCAGAACCGTACATTCGTCGTAGAGCCATTCGTCATCTGGAGAAAGGCCGGGTCGTTATTTTTGCAGCAGGTACAGGTAACCCGTTCTTTTCCACGGATACAACAGCGGCGCTGCGCGCAGCGGAGATTGAAGCTGAAGTCATCCTGATGGCTAAAAACAAAGTGGATGGCGTCTACTCGGCAGATCCATTCAAGGATAGCAAGGCTGAGAAATACGAGCAGCTGACGTACCTTGATGTACTTAATAAAAATCTAGGCGTGATGGACTCGACAGCGTCTTCGCTCTGCATGGACAATAACATTCCGTTGATTGTATTTGCCATTACAGAGCAAGGCAACATCAAACGCGTTGTTCTTGGCGAACGGATTGGAACAATCGTTAAAGGGAGTGTAGATTAATGCCACAAGCAGTTAAAAAAAGTGCTGAAGAACGTATGGAAAAGGCCATTCAGGCATTGCGTCGCGATCTTGCGACTCTGCGTGCCGGACGTGCCAGCTCAGCTCTGTTGGACCGAATTCAAGTTGAATATTACGGCGCGATGACGCCTCTCAACCAGTTGGCCAACATCAGTACGCCGGATTCCCGTACGCTGATGATTCAGCCTTGGGATAAATCTTCGATGAGCGACATTGAGCGCGCGATCATGAAATCCGATCTCGGGCTTACGCCTGCAAATGACGGAAGCATGATTCGCCTGTCCATTCCTCCGTTGACTGAAGAGCGCAGAGCCGAACTTGTCAAACTTACCAAAAAGTTCGGTGAAGAAAGCAAAGTGGCCATTCGAAACATTCGGCGCGATGCAAATGATGACATCAAAAAAATGGAAAAGTCGGACATTTCCGAGGACGAATCCCGGAGACATCAAGACGATATCCAGAAATCGACGGACAAGTTTATCGCTGAAGTCGATAAGGTACTCGCTGCCAAAGAAAAAGAAATTATGGAAGTGTAAGACAAGCGCAGCCCCTCCGATACGGTGGGGTTTTGTCTCTTTTTCCAAGCTTCAGGTGAAGAAACTTCAAGGATTTTGGAGGAACAGGAATGATCAAACGGGTTCGGTCGTGGTGGAATGGGGCTGAAAAGCAGGAAACGCTGACGATTTCCGGGGACAATATCCCGGAGCATGTTGCCATCATCATGGACGGAAACGGACGCTGGGCCAAACGGCTTGGACTTCCGAGGATCGCCGGGCACCAAAGCGGCATGAAAGCCGTCAAGCGTGCGGCCATAGCAGCGGATGAACTGGGGATTAAATATCTGACGATGTACGCTTTTTCGACAGAAAATTGGGCGCGTCCAAAAGAAGAAGTGGACTTTCTGATGCGGCTTCCGCAAGAATTCCTGGCGATAGAGCTGGATGAACTGATCGAAAAAAATGTTCGTATTTCCATGATGGGTCAAGAGGAATATTTGCCTTCCCACACCGTGGATGCTTTACGTGAGGCAATTCAGCGTACGCAGCATAATACCGGGTTGGTATTGAATTTTGCAATGAATTACGGAAGTCGCAAGGAAATGACGGACTGTACCAAGCAGATTGCATTGAAAGTGCAGTCGGGGGAATTGTCGATCGAGGAAATCACGCCTGAAGTGATCGACAAACATATGTTTACTGCAGGCATGCCTGATCCTGATTTGTTAATCCGCACAAGCGGCGAACTTAGACTCAGCAATTTTATGTTGTGGCAATTGGCATATAGTGAATTATGGTTTACGGATATATATTGGCCTGAATTCGGCAAACAGCATTTGCTTGAAGCCGTGGCCGAATATCAGCGCAGGTCACGGCGTTACGGCGGTTTGAAATAGATGGAGGATGAAGCCGTTGAAACAGCGAATAACGACAGGAATAATAGCAGGCGCGTTGTTTTTGGGTTTTTGCCTGCTGGGTGGACCCTGGTACCATGGATTGGTACTGGTAATGGCTCTCATCGGTTATTATGAGTTTGTGAAAATGACAGGGCTGCCGCCCTTTTCGGGCGCAGCCCTAATCGGGTATGCAGGTGTTTTTGCATTGGTGTTTCCATGGGAAATGCTGTGGGACCATCGCCCGCTAACGTTATTTCAGGTGGGCTGGCTTGTTATGCTTGTGTTGATGGCAACCTCGGTTGTAACGAAAAACAGAATATCGGTGAACACGGTAGCCATGCTGTTTCTGGGCGTGGTTTACGTAGGGGTTGGCTTTTATTACATTGCGGAATCGAGGCATTTGCCAAACGGTCTTTTTTGGACGTTTTTGCTGCTCGGTTCCATTTGGTCCAGTGATGCAGGGGCCTACTTTGTAGGAAAGCTTATCGGCAAAAACAAGCTGTGGCCATCGATTAGCCCCAACAAAACGGTTGAAGGAGCGTTGGGTGGCATTGCGATTGCAATTGTGACCTCGCTTGTTTTTGCATGGGCTTCGGACGGACTGCTCACTTGGGAAAGGGCGATATTCATCGGGCTTGCCGCTGCGGTGGTAGGGCAGATGGGGGATTTGATCCAATCCGCATACAAACGTATATATAACATCAAGGATTCCGGCAATCTGCTTCCGGGACATGGAGGCATCTTGGATCGATGTGATAGTTGGATCGTGGTATTCCCGTTTGTACATATACTGATGTTATTGCCCTATTAATTACGAATGCAGATCGTGTATGGCGAATGGTCGTACATGTAATGGGATAAATGAAAATGAGGTGCAGCATGAAAAAAATTGCGATTCTCGGTTCTACCGGTTCCATTGGAACTCAGACACTGGATGTCGTAGACATGCATCCAGACCTTTTTCAGGTCGAGGGTCTGGCTGCCGGGGGAAACATCGAACTTCTGATAGATCAAGCCAAACGTTACAGGCCGAAAAAAGTATCCGTCGGTTCCAAGGAGCTTGCAGACAGGATCGCTCCATATCTACCTGCGGGAACACAGCTGTGTTACGGCGAAGAAGGTCTGATTGAAGTTGCAGCCGGAACCGATGCAGATACGGTAGTCACTGCGGTAGTGGGCAGCGTCGGATTGGAGTCCACGCTGGCAGCGATCGAAGCAGGCAAACAAATCGGCCTAGCCAATAAAGAAACGCTGATTACCGCCGGCCATATCGTTACTTCCCGGGCTGCGGCCAAAGGCGTAGCGTTGCTTCCCGTGGACAGCGAACACTCTGCCATTTTTCAATGCTTGAACGGGGAGAATCGGGATCGCATAAAAGGCATTACGCTCACGGCATCGGGGGGCTCCTTCAGGGACTTGTCCCGCGAACAGCTGGAGCACGTGACCGTTGAAGACGCATTGAAACATCCGAACTGGTCTATGGGATCCAAAATCACGATCGATTCCGCCACAATGGTCAACAAAGGACTTGAAGTGATTGAGGCTCACTGGCTATTCGGCCTTGATTATGATCAGATCGATGTGCTGCTTCACCCGGAGAGCATTGTCCATTCTTTTGTGGAGTTTGAAGACACGAGCATCATTGCCCAGTTGGGAAATCCCGACATGCGCGTACCGATCCAATATGCCCTGACTTATCCCGATCGATTGCCGTCACCTTCCAAGAGACTTTCGCTGGCACAAGCGGGGCGATTGAATTTTCGCGAGATGGACATGGAACGGTTTCCATGTTTAAGAATGGCTTATGAATGTGGAAGAATGGGAGGAACTGCGGCCACGGCTTTCAATGCGGCTAACGAGGTAGCGGTAGCGGCGTTTTTGAAAGGGCTGATTCCATTTTTGCAAATAGAATATATCATCGAGAAAGTGCTTGATCAGCACGTTCTTATTCAGAATCCGGTGCTTGAGGAGATTCATTTGGCAGATCAACAGTCGCGCAGGTTTGCCGAGTCTTTGATTGAATTGAATTCATAAACGGAATAGGGTATTTATGGAATCAACTATATGGTATAATATAGTTGATTTTTTACATTGTTGAGCATCCACCAGACACGCCAAGCGGACCGCTGGGCTTTCGTGTTTTACGAAGCACGGGTCATATCATATACTGTGAACCATCGTATTTCTAAGGTCCCCTTCAAGATCTGTTCTGATCGAAAAGGTGGCCTTTCTACATATTTGAAGGAGGAATCGGACATAGCCAGCCAATGAATGGTTATACATCCCTTGAGAAGAGCAATACACTAAGCTTGCGGAAGGGAGTATACGGACGTTAATATAAAAGCTGCAGCGCTAGATGTGAGGATTGTTGAAGGGCGTTACACCTCATGATCAATATGAATGCTACAATGTTACTAAGAGACGTTGTATAGGTTGAATCGATACCGATCATGGATCCGGTTCTGGGCCAAATCCAGGGGACCAACAGCTCGCAGTCTTTCGCTAGTTTAAAGCGTGTGCTATGCCTCAAGAGATTTCGTGCTATGATTATCGTTATGGCGGGTACGTTCCGCTGCTGCATGTTCCGGGTTCAATTGATATTCATTTTGAGAATATTATCGATTATGGAGAATATCCTCTATTCATAGAAATGGAAACCCTGTTTTCAAATGAAGTCGAGCAGTGAAGGCTTGGCCGCTACCCGTTCATGAACCGTCGTTTGGAAGATATCGCACTTGGCAGCGATCCGAGATCCAAAATACTTCTTGGTATTTTTTTGAGAATAATGTTATTCTAAAGCTTGCATACTAAGTTGAAGGAGGTGCAAATGTAGTTGGAAACTCTAAAAATCGCGTTCTATGTGTTCATGATGTTTTTTGTGATTGTTGCCATTCATGAATGGGGCCATTATTATTTTGCGAAGCGTGCAGGCATTTTGGTTCGTGAGTTTGCTATCGGTTTTGGTCCTAAAATGTTTTCATATAAAAGAGGCGAAACTCAGTTTACGTTCCGGTTGCTTCCATTTGGCGGTTATGCCAGAATGGCAGGCGAAGATCCTGATATTTCTCTTATAGACGTAGGGCAAACCATATGCGTTCGCATCAAAGACGGCAGCATCGAAAAGATATTCACCGCCAACCTCGAAAAGTATAAGAATGTCATTAAGGGTGAGGTCCTGCATGTGGATTTGGAGACAAATCTGCAGTTGGAATTGGATGTGGATGGGGAACGTATGGCATTTTCTGTTCATCCTCAAGCCCTTATCGTGGGAAAAGACAACACCATGCAGATTGCGCCTAAAGATCGTTGGTTCAGCAGCAAAACGGTCGGGCAGCGTGCTATGGCTATTTTTGCAGGGCCGCTGATGAATTTCGTGCTTGCGTTTGCATTGTTTATTATCTATATCCAGGTGAGCGGCGTTCCCGTTGAAAATCCTTCTTACATAAAAATAGCCGAGGTTTCGGCTAATGGGCCTGCGCAGCAGGCAGGTTTGAAGGAAGGGGACATCATCAAGTCCATTAACGGTACGGCTGTTGGGGCGGATCAACAGAAACTGATCAGTCTCATCTCCGAATCCAAAGGCAAATCTATGGATTGGATGATAGAACGGGGAGGTCAGGAGGCCTCCGTCTCTGTAACTCCTGCGGACGTTGATGGATCAGGAAACGGCAAGGTAGGGATCTCTCTTGGATATCCGACCAGACAAGCCGGTTTCATCGAAACGCTGTCGCTTTCGGGCAAATATACCATCGAAACATCCAAACTGATCTTTAAAGGTCTTCAGCAGCTCGTGCAAAATTTTGCCTTGGACGATATCGGGGGGCCTGTAAGAACGATTGAGGTTACCGGAGAGATTGCTAAATCTGGCTTGGATCGATTAATATATTGGAGCGCCATGATTAGCATTAACCTGGGTATTTTCAACCTGCTGCCGATCCCGGCGCTGGACGGAAGCCGTCTCATCTTTCTCGGGATCGAAGCGGTGCGCGGCCGGCCTCTGAACCCGAATCGGGAAGGCATGGTACATTTTATCGGTTTTGCGATGTTGTTTGTGCTAATGCTTGCAGTAACTTATAATGATATTCTACGATTAATTAACAGATAATTATGGTTGGACTGTCTTTGCAGCCAGTGAAGATGGTCGTAATGGGAGGACACTGGATTCTTATGTCGAAGGAAAATGATAAACAGTTCGTGACTGAAATTACGCCACAGGGAGAGGACTTTTCCCGCTGGTATATTGATGTGATTAAAAAAGCCGATTTGATGGATTATTCCCCGGTGCGCGGCTGCATCGTGTTCAAGCCGGACGGATTTGAAATCTGGGAGCATATCAAGGATGAGCTGGATCGCCGTTTCCGCGAAACGGGCCATCGCAATGCCTACTTCCCGATGTTCATTCCGGAGAGCTTTTTCCAGAAGGAAAAAGAGCATGTGGAAGGCTTCAATCCCGAGCTGCCCTGGGTCACCGAGGCTGGCGGAGAAAAGCTGGAAGAGCGGCTTGCGATCCGCCCGACGTCGGAAACGATCATCGGTCACATGTATTCGAAATGGATCCAGTCCTATCGTGACCTGCCAGTGCTGATCAACCAATGGGCGAACGTCGTTCGTTGGGAGAAAAGAACGCTGCCGTTCCTGCGTACAAGCGAATTCCTTTGGCAGGAAGGCCATACGGCGCATGAGACCGAAGAAGAAGCACGTGAAGAAACGATGCGCATGCTGGAAATTTACCGCGAAGTGGTCGAAGAGTATTTGGCCATTCCGGTGATCAGCGGTCAGAAGACGCCTTCCGAGAAATTCGCGGGAGCGGTGGACACGTACTCGATCGAAGCGATGATGAAGGATGGACGTGCCGTACAGGCCGGAACTTCCCACTACATGGGCACGAACTTTGCCAAAGCCTTTGAAATCCAGTACCTCAGCCGCGAAAACGTGCTTGAGCATGCCTATACGACATCCTGGGGTGTAAGCACGCGTTTGATCGGAGCACTGATCATGGTTCATGGCGACGATCGTGGATTGGCACTTCCTCCAAAAGTGGCACCGACGCAAGTCGTGATGATCCCGATCGGACCGCCAAAAACGCGTGATGCCGTCGTTGGCCGCGCCGACGAGTTGTTCTCCGAATTGAAAAAAGCGGGCATTCGCGTAAAAATGGATGACCGCAGCGACGTACGTCCTGGTTGGAAGTTCAACGAGTATGAAATGCGCGGAGTCCCTGTCCGTCTGGAAATCGGACCTCGCGACATGGAGAATGGCGTTTGTGTCCTCGTATCCCGCATCACGGGCGAGAAAAAAGTGATTGAACAGGCTAACCTGGTGGAAGAAGTGCAGAACATGCTGGCACAGGTACAAGGCGAAATGCTGGAGCGTGCCCGCAGCTTTATGTCGGAAAACTTCTACTCCGTGGATACGCTGGACGAAATGAAACAGCTCATGGAAAACAAACGCGGCTTTACGCTGGCTGGCTGGTGCGGCTCGGAAGATTGCGAAGATAAGGTTCGCGAAGTGACGGGGGCAACAAGCCGCAACATTCCGTTCGAGCCAAAGGAACAAAAGCATACCTGCTTGGCTTGCGGTGAAAAAGCGAAACATACCGTTGTGTTTGCAAGAGCCTACTAATCAGGAAGAAAGGGTGAATCCAACGATTCATCCCGCGATGTAGAATGGAGAGCTTCTGTCAGAAAAAATGAGTCGGTGCCGGATCGGATCGAAGACATTTTGGACACAGGAGCTTTTCCTGTTTTGAAGGCACGAGGAGGAACATGATGAGTGGAATCGAGGAAAAGAGAAAACGGTTTGAATTGTTGATGAAGCAGGCCGAGCTTCCGTCCGGTTTGGTAGAGCCTTATTTTCTGGACGGATGGATCGAAAGGGTGGAAACGAGCCGCAGCAATCGCGACTGGAGCATTCTTATCGTAAAGGATACTTTGGTACCTGCGCCGATCTACCGGACATTTTGCCTGCATATTCAAGAAAAGCTGAATCATATCGCCAAAATTACGTTTGGCTTCAAATACAATGAACAAGTACAGCTCGGCGACATCGTGAGCGAGTATTGGAATTTGTTTCTGGAATGGGCGCATCGGGAAATTCCGTCCGTCAATGGATGGATGAGCCGGGCCCAGTTCGAATGCCAGGAGGATTTGCTGCAGCTGACGATGAGCGACGCCATGTCGCTGGAGCTTGCGCGCAAAAAACAGATCGATCAGGCCATTATGACCTTTTATGATAAATACTTTAATACATCGTTGCGCGTAAAAATGGCTGTCGGAGAACGTGGGAACAATCAGGAGGCCATGGAGCAGTTCCAACTTAAGAAGCGGGAAGAAGAGCGGCAGGTCATCGAACAGATGAGGGCTGCAGCCGTCGAATCCGAGATGCCGGAGGAAGAAGATCAGGGCGAGCTTCGCCTGCAAATGGGCTATGAAATCAAAGAACCGCCAGTGCCTATGCAGGACATTCAGGACGAAGAGAAAAAGGTTACGCTGCAAGGGACCATTTTTGGCTTGGAAAGCAAAGAGCTGCGTAACGGCAATACGTTGTTCACGTTTTTCCTGACCGACTTTACCGACTCGATGCAGATGAAGATGTTTGCGAAGACGAAGGAAGATGTCAAGATCCTCAGCCTGCTGGCCAATGGTAAATGGGTCAAAGTCCGTGGGCGTGTCGAATACGATCGGTTTATGCAGGTTCCGGAGTTGGCCATGATTCCTTCCGATCTGATGGAAGTCAAGGCCCCACCGTCCCGCAAGGACAATGCGGAGGAGAAGCGCGTCGAATTCCATCTTCATACAACGATGAGCACGATGGATGCCGTAACCTCCATTGACAAATACGTGAAAACGGCTGCTGCCTGGGGGCATAAAGCGATCGCTGTCACGGATCATGGCGGCGTGCAAGTATATCCGGAGGCGGCCAAGGCGGCGAAGAAAAACGGCATCAAAATGATCTACGGGCTGGAAGCCAACGTGGTTAACGATTCCGTTGCCGTTGTGCTGGCACCCCAGCCGCTGGAATTAAAAACGGCCACGTATGTGGTATTCGATATCGAGACAACGGGTCTGTCGGTCACCCAAAACAAAATTATCGAGATCGCCGCGGTGAAGATGCAGGACGGCAAAGAAATCGATCGGTACGCCTCCTTCGTCAACCCGCATGAGCGAATTCCTTACAACATTCAACAGCTCACCAACATTACGGATGAAATGGTGAAAGATGCGCCAGAGCTTGAACCGGTCATTCGCGATTTTGCTGCGTTCGTGGGTGACGGGGTGTTGGTTGCGCACAATGCTCGATTTGATATGGGCTTTATCCAGGCTTCCCTGAAAAGCCTGGGCATGCCGGAGCTGCCTAACCCTGTCCTGGATACGTTGGAGCTGGCGAGGCTGCTCTATCCTACGATGAAAAACCACCGGCTTAACACGCTTGCCGACAAATATAAAGTGGCGCTTGAAAGCCATCACCGGGCCATTGACGATACGGTGGCACTCGCTGGCATCCTGAACGGTTTGCTGAACGATGCGGCTCAAATGAAAGGGTTGACCATGCTTGACCGTCTGAATGACTATGTCGGCAAAGACCTGTCCAACACGCGTCCGTTTCATTGCTGTATTTACGCGCTGAACGGAGTCGGGAAAAAGAATCTGTACAAGCTGGTATCGTTATCCCATACGGAGTATTTCAAACGCGTGCCATGTATCCCGAAATCGAAGCTGGTTGAACTGCGCGAAGGGCTGCTCATTTTGTCAGGCTGCGAAAAGGGTGAATTTTTCGAAGCGGTGCTTAACAAATCGTTGGAGGAAGCCGAGGAGATTGCCCAGTTTTACGATGTGCTCGAAATTCAGCCCTTGACGATGTATATGCACTTGGTCGAGAAGGCTTTGGTCGCTACGCCGGATGAGCTGAAAACGGCCATTCGCAAAGTGGTGGACATCGGCGACAAGTTGGGCAAACCGGTCGTTGCGACGGGGAACGTGCATTATTTGGAGGAACGGGACAAGCTGTTCCGCGACATTACGATTCACGGCATTACCGGCTTCAGCCCGCTGAAGGATATTCGCAAACCGGACGCCCATTTCCGCACCACGGATGAGATGCTGCAGGAGTTCGAGTTCCTTGGCACGGACAAGGCGTATGAAGTCGTTGTGACCAATACGTCCGAATTGGCGGACCGTTTTGAAGAGATCAAGTTGTTCCCGGACAAGCTCTTTACGCCGAACCTGGAGGGGGCCGACGAGGAAATTCGCAATACGTGTTACAATACGGCGAAATCGATCTATGGCGAAGAGTTGCCTGAAGTCATCGTAGCCCGGCTGGAAAAAGAACTGGGTCCGATCATCAAATATGGATTTTCCGCGAACTATCTCATTTCGGAGCGGCTCGTTAAAAAATCCAATCAAGACGGTTACCTCGTCGGATCGAGGGGATCGGTCGGTTCCTCGGTCGTGGCGACGTTCCTGGGCATTTCCGAGGTTAATCCGCTGCCTGCCCATTACATTTGCACCAATTCGGATTGCAAATACAGCGAATGGTTCCTCGATGGCAGCGTGCCTAGCGGATTCGATCTGCCCGAGAAGGATTGCCCGAAATGCGGCAATAGGCTGAAAGGCGAAGGACAGGACATTCCGTTCGAAACGTTCCTCGGATTCAAAGGGGACAAGGTTCCCGATATTGACTTGAATTTCTCCGGCGATTACCAGCCGCATGCGCACAATTATACGAAGGTATTGTTTGGCGACAAGGCTGTTTTCCGGGCTGGCACCATCGGCACGGTGGCGGAAAAAACCGCGTTCGGTTTTGCGAAAAAATACGAGGAAAGCCACCACAAGAAATGGCGCGGGGCCGAATTGAACCGGCTTGCTGCCGGCTGTACTGGCGTTAAACGGAGCACGGGACAGCATCCCGGCGGGATCGTCGTTGTGCCTGATTACATTGAAGTCGAAGACGTTACCCCTGTGCAGTATCCGGCGGACGACGTCAATGCCGAGTGGAAAACGACGCATTTTGACTACCATGCCTTTGAGGAAAACTTGCTCAAACTCGATATTCTGGGACACGATGATCCGACCATGATGCGTATGCTGCAGGATTTGACGGGCGTGGATCCGACGACCATTCCGATGAACGATCCGAAGGTGATGAGCATGTTCAACTCGACGGAGGCGCTCGGCGTAACGCCTGAGCAGATTCGCTCACCTGTTGCTACTTTCGGGGTGCCGGAGATGGGAACGAAGTTTGTGCGCCAGATGCTTGTGGAATCCCAACCGTCCTCTTTTGCGGACTTGCTGCAGATTTCCGGGCTGTCGCATGGAACCGGAGTATGGCTCGGCAATGCGCAGGAATTGATCAAAAACGGAACGTGCACGATCAAAACGGTCATCGGCTGCCGTGACGACATCATGCTGTTCCTGATTTACAAAGCAGGCATGGACGCCAGCCTTGCTTTTAAGATTACGGAAAGCGTGCGTAAGGGACGTGGTTTGCCGCAGGAATGGATCGATGAAATGAAAAAATGCAAAGTGCCGCAATGGTACATCGATTCCTGCCTCAAAATCCAGTACATGTTCCCGAAGGCGCATGCCGCTGCTTACGTGATCTCGGCTGTGCGTACCGCTTTCTTTAAGTTGTATTATCCGATTCAATATTATGCAACGTATTTCACGGTTCGTGCCGAGGACTTCGACATCGAGCTCGTGTGCCAGGGCTACGATGCCATCTATCGCAAAATCGTCGAGATCGAGCAATTGGGCTTCCAGGCTCCGCCAAAAGAAAAAAACATGCTGCCGATTTTGGAGATGGCGCTTGAAATGACAGCGCGAGGTTTCTCGCTCAAGCCGATTGATCTGTATCGTTCCGAAGCGACGAAATTTATCGTGGACGGCAATTCGCTGATTCCGCCGTTCTCGGCGCTGGCCGGGATCGGTGACAATGCTGCGCGCAATATCGCGGCGGCGAGAGAGCATGGGGAGTTCCTCTCCATTGAAGATTTCCAGCAGAAGTCGAAGGCCAGCAAAACGATCGTCGAGCTTCTTACGAGCATGGGATGCTTCCGAGGTTTGCCTGAAAGCAACCAGTTGTCCTTGTTCTAAAGGGCGAAGGTTAGAGCTTACTTGTCACTATTACCAGACTATGTTATAATTTCTGGAGTGAACGAGATAGTACGAATTTCTGAAGAGTGGGGAAACCCACTCTTTAGTCTTTGGTATGAAAGAATCTTGGGTATTTAACAACTGCCGGCAACTATTGGCCGGTGTAACCTAAGTTGGAGGTTATCGGTTTTGAGCACATCGAAGATTAAATCTACTGTGGAAGAAATGATCCAACCCTATTTGAATGAACAAGGCTTCGAGCTGGTTGACATCGAATATGTCAAAGAAGGCAGCAGTTGGTTTCTGCGGGTATATGTCGACAAAGAAGGCGGTATCGACATTGACGATTGCGTCATGATCAGCGAGCAGCTTAGCGCCAAGCTCGACGAGACCGATCCGATTCCGACCGTCTACTTCCTTGAAGTGTCCTCTCCGGGTGCGGAACGTCCACTGAAAAAGCCGGAGGACGTTGCCAAAGCCGTAGGCAAAAACGTATATGTGACGACCTACGGACCGGTGAACGGAATGAAAGAGTTTGAAGGCAAACTGCTTTCTTTTGATGGCAGTGAGCTTGTCATTGAGGCCGGCAAGAAACAACATGCCGTTCCTTATGACAAGATTGCAAGCGCGCGCTTGGCCATTCTGTTTTAGGTACCTTGTTCACTTACCTAATGAAAAGACACATCCCTCGCGATAACGGCAAGGTGCCCGGCAGTTTTGGGCCTTCGCCGTTTTACGTATGGGGTGCCATGTTTGAAAGGGGGATCAATTATTCATGAGTATGGACTTTATTGAAGCAATGAATGAATTGGAGCGGGAAAAAGGGATTAGCAAGGATGTGCTGTTTGAAGCCATCGAAGCAGCTCTGATTTCCAGCTACAAACGGAACTTTAACACAGCTCAGAACGTGCGCGTCGACATGAACCGCAACACGGGCGTCATCCGGGTATATGCCCGCAAATTGATCGTCGAGGAAGTATTGGATTCCCGGACGGAAATTTCCTTGCCGGCAGCCCGCGAAATCAATCCTCACTTCCAATTGGAAGATATCGCGGAGATTGAAGTTACGCCGCGCGATTTCGGCCGCATTGCCGCCCAAACGGCGAAACAGGTCGTGACGCAGCGCATTCGCGAAGCAGAACGCGGGTTGATTTACAACGCTTTCGTGGATAAAGAGGAAGATATCGTCACAGGCGTTGTGCAGCGTCAGGATTTGCGCAATATTTACATCGACCTGGGCAAGATCGAAGCGGCATTGCCTTTGACGGAATTGATGCCGAACGAGAAGTTTGCTCACGGCGACCGGATCAAGGCGTACATCACGAAAGTGGAAAATACGACCAAAGGCCCGCAAATCATTTTGTCCCGTACGCATCCAGGTTTGTTGAAACGTCTCTTCGAGCTGGAAGTTCCCGAGATTTTCGACGGCGTGGTAGAAATTCGTTCCGTCGCTCGCGAAGCTGGCTTCCGTTCCAAAATCGCGGTGCATTCCCGCAATGAGGAAGTCGATCCGGTCGGTTCCTGCGTAGGGCCGAAAGGCACGCGCGTGCAGACCATCGTGAATGAGCTGCGCGGCGAGAAAATCGATATCGTTCGATACTCTGAACAAGTGGATGAGTATGTGGCCAACGCCCTCAGCCCTTCCAAAGTTTTGGAGGTTCAGGTATTCGAGGAAGAGAAGATGGCGCGGGTCATCGTTCCTGACTATCAGCTCTCGCTGGCAATCGGGATCAAGGGACAGAATGCCCGTCTTGCGGCCAAACTGACCGGTTGGAAGATCGATATCAAGAGCGAGACCCAGGCAGAACAGGAGTTTGGCAGAGAAAAGGATTCTTCCGCGGAAATGCATCAGGATTCCGTCTCCGTCGACTAGAGCTAAGCACGGGGGGGCGTTAATGTATGAAACCAAAAAAAGTACCGCTGCGCAAATGTGTGGCGTGCCAGGAAATGATGCCCAAAAAGCAGCTGATTCGCGTGGTCAAAACGCCCGAGGATGAGGTGCTGATCGATCTGACTGGCAAAAAATCCGGACGTGGCGCGTATTTATGCGGCAAAGAATCTTGTTTCAAGCTTGCATTCAAAAACCGGTCCCTGGATCGGGCGTTGAAAGGCAAGGTTTCACCGGAAATTTACGAGCAGCTGGCTGCAGACTTCATTCGCGTGGAGGATGAATTCAAGGCTGCGCAGGAGCGTGATCAGGATGAGTGACCAAAAAGTGTTATCTTACCTCGGACTCGCGATGCGCGCAGGCAAGCTGGCTACCGGTGAAGAAATTGTGCTCAAAGCAATCCGCTCTTCCGAAGCTAAAATGGTTATTGTTGCGGGTGACGCCTCGGCCAATACACAAAAGAAATTTCGCGACAAATGCGGTTCCTACCAGGTGCCGCTCGTCATCGGTTTTGACCGGGATCGCCTGGGTTCAAGTATCGGTAAAGACACGCGGGTTGTTCTTGCAGTAACGGACGTTGGGTTTGCAAAAATGATCTCCAAGCAAGTCGGTATAATGTCGGAGGTGGAGTATATTGAGTAAACAGGACAACAAGGATAAATTGCGGGTTTATGAATATGCGAAGTCCCTTAACATGAGCAGCAAAGAAATCATAACCATTCTTAAAAAACTGGATATTCCGGTGAACAATCATATGAGCGTCATGGAGAATGGTTCGGTGGATAAAGTGGAACAATTTTTTAAAAACATAAAATCATCTGCAGCTACGAAGCAAGGCTCCGAACCAAAGTCCGTTGCCACATCTTCGGTGCGCAGCGACAAAACAGTGGACAACAGCAAGCCGACCGGCGGAGTGAACACGCCGGGCAATTCAAGTTCTTCCGGCAGTCCCGTACAAACAAAAATACAACAGGAAAAGCAGGTAGGTATGAACAATAGACCAAATTCCAACAATAACAACGGCTCCCAAAGACACAGCGGCCAAGACAGCCGCAACAGATCCAATAACTCCCAAGGTTCAAACCAAGGGGGACAATCCGGCAACCGCTCCAGACCGGCGCAAAACGGAACTAACGGCAGTGCAGGCTCCCGTCCGCAAGGCGGAACTGGCGGCAGCACTGCATCCCGTCCGCAAGGCGGAACTGGTGGCAGCACCGGATCCCGTCCGCAAGGCGGAGGACAGCGCAGCAACAACAGCGGTGGCGGTCAAGTAAGAAACGCAAATTCAAGCAATGGCGGCAATCGCAGCGGCGGCCAAGGCCAGAGCCAAGGTCAAGGACAAGGACAACGCCGAGGCGGCCAAGGCGGTTCGGGCGGAAACAACAACGGTAACCGTTCCAACAATGGTGGCGGACGTCGTTTCGATGACGGACGCGGCAACAACTTCCGCAACAATCGTGGCGGCAAAAATAACCGTGGCAGAAATCAACACCAGTCCCCGCCGCGCGAAAAAATCGACAATACGCCGAAGAAAATCATCGTTCGTGGTGACATGACGGTAGGCGAAACAGCGAAGCTGCTGCACAAAGACGCTTCCGAGGTGATCAAAAAGCTGATTGGCATGGGCGTTATGGCGACCATCAACCAAGAGCTCGATATTGATACGATTCTTCTTCTCGCGGGTGAATTCGGTGTTGAAGTCGAAGTGAAAATCCCGGTTGAGGACGATCGTTTCGAAACGGTTGAAGAGAACGACGATCCGGCAGATTTGCAGTCCCGTCCACCGGTCGTTACCATCATGGGTCACGTTGACCATGGTAAAACAACGCTGCTTGATGCCATTCGTAGAACAAACGTTACAGGCGGCGAAGCAGGCGGAATCACGCAGCATATCGGTGCTTATCAAGTCGAGATCAACAACAAGAAAATCACGTTCCTGGACACGCCAGGTCACGAAGCGTTTACCGCTATGCGTGCGCGTGGAGCTCAGGTTACGGATATTACCATCATTGTGGTAGCTGCCGATGACGGCGTCATGCCACAAACGGTTGAAGCGATCAACCATGCCAAAGCGGCCGGACTTCCGATTATCGTTGCCGTGAACAAAATCGATAAACCGGGTGCGGACCCAGATCGCGTTAAACAAGAATTGACCAACTATGAGCTCGTTCCGGAAGAGTGGGGCGGCGACACGATCTTTGTTAACGTTTCGGCGAAACAACGCATCGGACTGGAAGGTCTGCTTGAAATGATTCTGCTCGTTGCAGAAGTAAACGAGTACAAAGCCAACCCGGACAAACGTGCCCGCGGTACGGTGATTGAAGCCGAGCTCGACAAAGGCCGTGGCCCGGTAGCTCGCGTTCTCGTACAGCACGGAACATTGAAAGTCGGGGATGCGTTTGTTGCAGGTAACTGTTTCGGACGTGTGCGCGCAATGGTCAATGACAAAGGACGCCGTCTGAAAGAAGCCGGACCTTCGACACCTGTAGAGATTACCGGTTTGACCGAAGTTCCAGGCGCAGGCGATCCGTTCATGGTATTCGAAGACGAGCGCAAGGCACGTTCGATTGCCGACAAACGCGCGATTACGCAGCGTGAGTCCGATCTGGGCACCAACACACGCGTAACGCTGGATGACTTGTTCAAACACATCAAAGACGGCGAAATCAAGGATCTGAACGTGATCATCAAAGGTGACGTGCAAGGTTCGGTTGAGGCGCTGAAAAGCTCCCTTGCCAAAATCGAAGTCGAAGGTGTGCGCGTAAAAATCATTCACAGTGGTGCAGGTGCAATTACCGAGTCTGACATCATTCTCGCGACGGCATCGAACGCCATCGTGATCGGTTTCAATGTGCGTCCTGACAATCAGGCGAAAATCACGGCTGAGCAGGAGCAAGTAGACATTCGTCTGCATCGCGTCATCTACAGCGTGATCGAGGAAATCGAACAGGCGATGAAGGGTATGCTTGATCCGGTCTACAAAGAGAATGTCATTGGGCATGCAGAAGTTCGCAACACGTTCAAAATCAGCAAAGTGGGTACCATTGCAGGTTGTATGGTTACTTCCGGCAAAATCACACGTTCGGCGGAAGCTCGCCTGATTCGTGACGGCATCGTGCTGTACGAAGGCAAGCTGGATTCCTTGAAACGTTACAAAGATGATGCTAAAGAAGTAGCACAAGGCTACGAGTGCGGTATTACGCTGGATAATTACAACGATCTCAAAGAAGGCGACGTGATCGAAGCCTTCGTGATGGAGACCGTAGAACGATAAGCAAGGAAGCATGAGGTGAACAACGATGGCCAAGATTCGTACTGGCAGAGTAGGCGAACAGATCAAAAAAGAGCTTAGCTTGCTGATTCAATCGGAACTGAAAGATCCGCGCATCGGCTTTGTCACGGTGACAGGCGTTGAAGTAACTAACGACCTGTCCCAAGCCAAAGTATATCTGAGTGTTTTCGGGGATGAAGAACAGAAGGATAATTCGCTTAAAGCGCTCGGAAAAGCAAATGGGTTTTTGCGTTCCGAGCTTGGCAAGCGCATCAGACTTCGCCATGTTCCCGAATTGATCTTCAAGATTGATGAGTCGATTGCCTATGGCAGCCGCATTGAAAAGCTGCTCGGGGATATCGGCAGCGATAACAACGAATCCCAGTAATTGCATAAAGGAGACGGCTATGCACACTTATGAACAGGCGCTTCAGGACGGAAAGCAATTTCTGCTGGAGCATGACGATTACCTGGTCGTGTCGCATGTACAGCCGGACGGTGACGCAGTCAGCTCTACGGTAACGGTGGGCTGGCTGCTGTCATGTCTGGGGAAAACTTTCACGATGATGAACGAAGGCGAAATTCCGCAGCGCATGCGCTTTTTGTGGAATGCGGACCGCATCGTGAACATGACCGAACAGCCGCCGCAGCGGAAGTACAAAGCAGTCATTTGCGTGGATTGTGCAGATTTTGCAAGAGTGGGCTTAACGAAGCAATATTTTGAAGAAGATGCCCTCATTTTGAATATCGACCATCATCCGACCAATGACGGTTACGGCACGGTGAACATCATTAAACCGGATGCAGCAGCAACGGCTGAAATTTTATTCGATTTTGTCGGACAGTTTCCGATCCAGATGGACAAGGCTGCGGCTACGGCTATTTATACAGGACTGTTAACGGATACGGGTGGATTTCGGTATGCCAACACAAGTCCTAATGTGATGACAACCGCCTCCAAATTGCTGGAGTATGGCGTGGATGGGCCGATGCTGGCCCAAATCCTGTTGGAGCAGGTTACTCTCCCGCAGGTGCGTATCCTGAACAAAGCGCTTTCCAGTCTGAAGATGACCGACGATGGCAAAATTGCCTGGGTAGTGATCACTCCCGAGGACATGGTGGCTTGCGGCGCGGCGAATGAAGATTTGGAAGGGATCGTCAACTATCCCCGCAATATTGAAGGGGTTGAAGTCGGTATTTTTTTCAAAGTCATTCATGACCAGGCCGTCAAAGTCTCTCTTCGTTCTGCAGGCAAGGTCAACGTCGCTGCACTCGCGCAAACCTTCGGCGGAGGCGGGCATGTGCTCGCTGCCGGTTGCCGGCTGGAAGGAAGCTTGGATGATATCGTAGACCGTGTATTGAAGCAGGTGAATGTATGATGGTAAAACCGTTTGAAGGGATTTTGCCGGTGTATAAGCCGGCAGGATTCACGTCCCATGATGTCGTTGCCAAAATGCGGCGAATCTTGAAGATGAAACGGATCGGACATACAGGAACGTTGGACCCTCAAGTCACGGGGGTACTCCCTTTGTGTCTTGGACGAGCAACAAGAGTTGTGGAGTACATGCAGGAACTTCCGAAGGAGTATCTGGCAACGTTGAGACTTGGATTGTCCACCGATACAGAAGATATGACAGGTGAAGTTACCCAGCGGGCGGATGAACCGGTTCGTGTGGCAGAGGCGCAAGTTTTGCAGGTATTGCAGCAGTTTCTGGGTACGATCTCCCAGGTTCCACCCATGTTTTCCGCGGTCAAGGTCGATGGCAAACGGTTGTACGAGCTTGCCCGTGAAGGAAAAACCGTGGAACGCAAAAGCCGCGAAGTGACTATTCATGAATTGGAGCTGACGGGCATGGACGTCAGAGAAGATGTGACGGACATATCCTTCCGCGCGCTATGTTCCAAGGGCACCTACATACGGACGTTGTGCGTCGACATTGGCAAGGCGCTAGGATATCCTTCCACGATGGTGAAGCTGGAACGTACGATATCTGCAGGCATTCCGGCAGACCGTTGCTTGCATATCGAAGACGTGGAGCGGCGTATGGCGGACGGAACGTTGGCCGATGCGCTGATTCCAGTGGATGAAGCTATTGCCTACTTGCCTGCCCATACGGTTGGCGATGCGCAGGCCAAAGGAGCCCTTCAGGGGCAAAAGCTATCGGCAAAGCTGCTCGATCCTCCCGCGGAGAAACCCGGTCTTCTGCGTTTGTATGCGCAGGACGGCACATTTTATGGTATTTTCGAACGGGATGAAGCCAAACCGACGGTGAAGGCGGTTAAAGTTTTTTTGCCGGAATAAGGAAAACTTGAGTTTAGGCCGCGGTGATGCTAAGCTCTGTCTATCAAGCGAATTGCAGGTGAATGATTGTGAAAACGGTAATGCTATCGTATCCGCGGACGTTATCGTCCGAAGAATTGCATCCCCAGCCGCAGGTGCTGGCCATCGGCCAATTTGACGGACTGCATCTCGGGCATGCCAGCGTCATTTTATCGGCTGTGCGCATTGCGCGTGAAACCGGCACGCAAGCGGCCGTCATGACTTTTCACCCACACCCGAAAGAAGTCATGCGCAAAGGGGACTATGAGGGATATTTGACTCCTCTGAAAGATAAAGAAGACATCCTTTCAGCGATGGGAGTGGATGTGCTCTATGTTGTTGAGTTCAACGAACAATTCTCCCACTTGTCGCCAGACCAGTTTGTGCAGGATCTGCTGCTTCCATTACAAACGCGAACTGCGGTCGTCGGATTCGATTTCCGTTTCGGCCACAAGGGAGCAGGGGACGAAGCGCTGCTTCGAGAACTGGGGGGCGAGCAAATGAGCGTGGAGACGGTGCCGCCGTTTCTGTTAGGCGGCAAGAAGGTCAGCAGCTCGCTCATCCGGGGGCTGCTCCAGCGGGGCGAAATGGATGAGGCGAGTCGCTGGCTTGGAAGGCCGTACAGCATACGCGGCACCGTGGTGCATGGGGAGAAAAGAGGGCGAACCATCGGCTTCCCTACCGCCAATCTTGAGCTTACGGACCGTTACGTTGCACCGGCTACCGGCGTTTATGCCGTGCGAGTGGAGTATCGGGGACAGGAGCTGCGCGGGGTCATGAACCTTGGTGTGAAACCGACGTTTCATGAGCAGGGCATGAAACCGACCTTTGAAGTGCATCTGCTCGATTTCGAGGGGCAGCTGTATGATGAGGAATTGAAGGTAGAGCTGGTTCATTACATCCGTCCGGAACGCAAGTTTGCATCCATTGATGCACTCATCGCCCAGATTCGCGAGGATGCATTGACTGCCGCAAGGCTGCTCGGTTAACCATTGCATAATAAAATGGATGTTTACATTTACTTTTATTGGGCAACTATGATATAATGTACTACGTTGTCCTTCGGGGCGACATTAACCTTGGCTTGGTTGCTTGCTCTCACCGGCGGTAACGAGGCTAATGGCGATTATTATGAAGGAGGTGAATAGGATGGCATTGACTCAAGAACGCAAACAACAACTGATCGACGAGCACAAAACTCATGAGTCCGATACAGGATCTCCTGAAGTGCAAGTTGCTATCCTTACGGAAAACATCAGAAGTTTGACAGACCACTTGCGTACGCACAAGAAAGACCACCACTCCCGTCGTGGCCTTTTGAAAATGGTAGGTCAACGTCGTAAGCTTTTGGCTTACGTGAAAAACAAAGATGTTAAACGTTACAGCGCACTGATCGAAAAACTCGGATTGCGTCGTTAATTATCGTACATGTCTTCAAAACCAACCTGGCTGTTATCCGCCGTTCTTTTGTCTGAAAGGACAAGCGGGCCCACAGCCGGGTTGTTTTGTAGATGAACGCGGTGCCATATATTTGTAAATGAACGCTCCGCAAGGAGCTTTTGTTTTGCATGAGAGTATATTAGAGCATGCAGGAAATACTGTGAGAATGCAGAATCCATTGATGTAAGATTGATTTAAACAAGGAGGGATTTCATGGAAAAACATGTTGAAATGCAGCTTGGCGGCAGAAAGCTTGTGCTTGAAACAGGCCGTTTGGCGAAACAGGCCAATGCCGCTGTTAAAGTGACTTACGGCGATACCGTTGTACTGTGTACCGTAACGGCTTCCAGCGAGCCTAAAGATCTGGACTTCTTCCCGCTGACAGTTAACTATGAAGAAAGATTGTATGCCGTAGGTAAAATTCCGGGTGGATTCATCAAACGGGAAGGAAGACCGAGCGAAAAGGCGATTTTGGCCAGCCGTCTGACAGACCGTCCGATTCGCCCATTGTTCCCGGAAGGTTTCCGCAATGATGTACAAGTCTTGAATCTGGTGATGAGCGTGGATCAGGATTGCGAACCTCAGATCGCTGCCATGATCGGTACTTCCGCAGCTCTGAGCATTTCGGATGTTCCGTTCAGCGGTCCGATCGGCGGCGTAAAAGTGGGACGCATCAACGGGGAGTTTGTGGTTAACCCGACGATTGCACAACTTGAAGTCAGCGACATCGAGTTGGTTGTTGCAGGTACCCGCGATGCAATTATGATGGTTGAAGCCGAAGCCAATGAGGTTCCGGAAGACATTATGCTTGAAGCGATCATGTTCGGTCATGAAGAGATCAGAAAGATCGTGACTGTCATCGAAGAGCTGGTAGAGATTGCCGGCAAAGAGAAGATGGCCGTAAAACTGCACGCGGTTAACGAAAACGTAAACCAAGAAGTGCGTGAATTTGCGGCAGGCCGCTTGGTGGAAGCCGTCAAAATTGCCGAGAAGCACGCTCGTCAGGATGCGATTGATGCCATCAACGATGAGACCGTCGCTCATTTCGAGGAAAAATATCTGGAAACTCCGGAATTGCTCAAAGATGTGAAAGAGGTCCTGCATGACATCGTCAAGGAGGAAGTGCGTCGTCTGATTACGCATGACAAAGTCCGTCCGGACGGCCGAGGATTGGCTGAAATTCGCCCGATCGAATGCGACACCTCGCTGCTGCCACGCACGCACGGCTCCGGTCTGTTTACGCGTGGACAAACACAAGCTCTCAGCGTATGTACGCTTGGCGCATTGGGGGATGTTCAGATTCTGGACGGCATCAGTCTGGAAGAATCCAAACGATTCATGCATCATTACAATTTCCCTCCGTTCAGCGTCGGTGAAGCTCGTCCGCTGCGTGCTCCAGGCCGTCGCGAAATCGGACATGGTGCGCTCGGTGAACGTGCGTTGGCCAAAGTCATTCCTTCGGAAACCGAATTCCCGTATACGATCCGTCTCGTATCCGAGGTGCTGGAATCCAATGGCTCCACATCACAAGCAAGTATTTGTGCAAGTACACTCGCGATGATGGATGCAGGCGTGCCGATTAAAGCCCCGGTAGCCGGAATTGCGATGGGATTGATCAAAGATGGAGAACATGTATCCATCCTTAGTGACATTCAAGGCATGGAGGATCACCTGGGAGACATGGACTTCAAAGTGGCGGGAACGGCAGAAGGCGTAACCGCAATTCAGATGGATATCAAAATCGACGGAATCGACCGTAAAATTTTGTCCGAGGCGCTTGCACAGGCTAAAGAAGGCCGCATGCACATCCTCGGCAAAATGAATGAAGTCATTCAGGCTCCGCGCGAGAATCTGTCGCAGTATGCTCCGAAAATTTTGACGATGCATATCAATCCTGACAAAATTCGTGACGTTATTGGTGCTGGCGGTAAAATCATCAATAAAATCATCGAAGAGACCGGCGTGAAAATTGATATCGAGCAAGATGGACGCGTCTTTATCGCATCTTCCAACCAGGAGATGAACGAAAAAGCCAGATCCATTATCGAAGGGATCGTACGCGAGGTTGTTGTCGGAGAGATTTATGTCGGCAAAGTGAAGCGCGTTGAGAAGTTTGGCGCATTCGTCGAAGTGCTTCCGAACAAGGAGGGTCTCGTACATATCTCGCAATTGTCGACCGAGCGCGTTGGCAAAGTGGAGGATGTCGTTGCCGTTGGCGATTCCATTACCGTCAAAGTCACGGAAATCGATCAACAAGGCCGGATCAACTTGTCTCGCAAAGCCGTGCTGACTGCGGAAGCTCCTGCTCAATCCTAAACGTCAGCCAATCGAATACATGTAAAGAAGTTGAAGAGGCAGAAGCTGTATTTCTGGCTCTTTTTTTATATGTCCAAAGCATTCGTTCTTCCATGTTCGCTCATAAGGAGACGTATTTTTCATCCGATTTTACTCTCGGGATCATTCATATTCCGTCCCTTGTCCTCATATGATGTGGACAAAGACGGCGGGAGGATGAGCTGTGAAAAAACAAACGAAAAAACTGGCTGCTGTCCTGGCAGGTTTGGCAGTGGTCGTGCTGGCCGGACAAGCGGATGGTGTTCGTACATACATTTCGGAGATACGGGAGGGCCCAGGCACCCAAAATGCGTTCGACATGTTTAAAGAAGCTACTGGAGAGGACGCGCTGCTGGAAGCCATTCGGAAAAAGGCGGAAGAGACAAAGGTTGCCCCCATCAATGCCAGGGTTGATCGGGTCTGGAAGGCCATTCCGGGTTATAATGGTTTGGAAATCGATGTGGAGGCCACTTACCGCAAAGCCCTTGGAGGCTCACTGAATACGAAGCTTTCGTATGTGTACCGTGAGACCAAACCCGAAATCGGGCTTGAAGACTTGGGAGCACACCCGATTTATCGTGGGAACCCCGAGAAGCCAATGGTTTCATTTATGATCAACGTAGCCTGGGGAAACGAATACATCAAACCGATGCTGGACACGCTGGATGCCGAAAAGGTGAAGGCGACCTTTTTTCTGGACGGCAGTTGGCTAAGCAAAAACGCGGAGCTGGCCAAGGAAATTCAGAAACGGGGACATGAAATGTCCAACCATGCGTATTCGCATCCAGACATGAGCCGATTGAGCGCGGAGCGGGCGAGACAGGAAATCGCGAAAACGGAAGAACTCCTGAAGCAAACGCTGGGTGTGGACAACCAATGGTTTGCTCCACCGTCCGGGGATTTCAACCAAAAGACAGTCGAGATCGCTTCCAGCATGGGGCTTAAAACCGTGTTGTGGACGCTGGATACGGTGGACTGGCGCAAACCAAGTCCGGATGCCGTTGTCCATAAAATTTCGCAAAAGGTGGAGGCAGGAACATTGATTTTGATGCACCCGACAGCCTCTGCTTCCGGAGCACTGAAGGGCATGATTGACTCCATCCGCGCCAAGGGGCTTACGCTTGGAACGGTCAGTGAGACGTTGTCCTCAAACCGGGTGGCGAAGGCGTCGGTTGAGTGAACGATGATTTTTTGTTAATATCAAACAGTTGGAACCAAATGTCGATTTCGATAGATGCGTTTTTCGGGATCATGGCAATTATAGAGATGTAGGAGGGCCAACCGTGAAAAAAATTCAGCTGGGCAATGGCCTCAGAGTAGTGCTGGAACAAATTCCGACCTGTCGTTCCGTGTCATTCGGAATATGGGTCAAAACCGGCTCGCGCAACGAGCGGTCTGAAAGCAACGGGGTGTCCCACTTTATCGAGCATATGCTGTTTAAAGGCACCGATCGTTTTGATGCCAAAGCGATCGCGGAGCAATTCGACGCCATTGGCGGCAACGTGAATGCTTTTACTTCCAAAGAATACACTTGTTACTACGCAAAAGTATTGGATGAGCATTTGCCGATCGCCGTAGATGTGCTGTCCGATATGTTCTTTCGGTCCAAATTCGACGATGAAGAGTTGTTGAAGGAAAAAAACGTCATTCTGGAAGAAATCTCGATGTACGAAGATACGCCGGATGACATGGTCCATGACCTTATGGCCCAAGCTGCATATGGAGAACACCCGCTGGCTTATCCGATCCTGGGAACGGAAGAGCGGCTTAAAGCGATGGATTCGAGCCATCTGCGGGCGTACATGAACGAACATTATACCATTGAAAATACGGTGATCAGCATTGCGGGCAACATTGACGACAGCGTCATCGATTTGATGGAAAAACACTTTGGGGCGTTTGACCTTCATGGAAAAACGGATGAAGTCGAACTGCCCAAATTCCAGAGCGGTCAACTCTTCCATAAGAAGAAAACCGAGCAGAACCATATCTGCATTTCGTTCCCGGGTTGCAAAATCGGAGATCCGCTGCAATTTGCCATGGTTGTGTTGAACAATGCCATCGGCGGCGGCATGAGCTCGAGACTGTTTCAGGAAATCCGGGAAAAGCGCGGGCTTGCGTATTCCGTATATTCCTACCACAGCTCCCATGCAGACAGCGGTCTGTTTACCATATATGCAGGAACCGCGCCAAAACAGACGAAGGAAGTGCTTGATCTTACCAAAGAAGTGCTGCGTGATCTTGCCGTCAACGGACTGTCCGACGATGAACTTCGCAAAGGCAAGGAGCAGCTGAAAGGCAGCCTGATCCTAAGTTTGGAGAGCACGGGCAGCCGCATGAATCGGCTTGGCAAAAACGAGCTGATGCTTGGGCGTCACCATACGTTGGATGAAATGATCGCCAAAATAGAACAAGTAACGATGGACGATATCGATGCCGTGCTGGACCTGATGTTCGCCGAGCCTTTCGCGCTCGCCATGGTCGGTGCCTCCGATCGCTCCATCGCTGGATTAAGAAGGGATGATTTCGTTGCACTACGTTCAAATTCAAAAACTTCCGGGCAATGAGGATATCAAGCTGCCGCAAAAAATGTCGGAGCTGGCCTCCGGCTTTGACGTTGTCGCTGCTTTGCAGGAGGAGCTCGTCCTGCAGCCAGGCGAACGCGCACTGATCCCGACAGGACTTGCCATGGCCATGCCGGCCGGGCTTGAAGCCCAGGTGCGTCCGCGCAGCGGCCTTGCTTTCAAACATGGCATCACATGCCTGAATACGCCGGGTACCATCGATGCGGACTATCGCGGGGAAGTCAAAGTGCTGTTGATCAATCTTGGACAGGAGCCTTTCACGATCGTACGCGGGGAGCGCATCGCTCAGATCGTATTCCAGACCGTGCCTGACGTACAGTTGACCGAGGTTAGCGAATTGTCTGAAACCGTTCGGGGTGCTGGCGGGTTTGGACATACCGGAAAATAAACCTAAATTAGACATGCCGTCCTTCTCCGGGGACGGCTTTTTTTGTTCTTTCGGACGCAGCGCACGCATCACGGGCGTGCACTTTCCATTTCAGGTGGCTCTGGGAAGTGCAAAGCCTTTTTATGCATTGCTTTCACCACGTTGTGGGCGATTGCATACGATATGGCATATAGCGTGGTGAAAGGAGTGACGTTCCGATGCTGACCGGAGTCCGGATTGTCGTTCTGGGCGGAGATGCGCGGCAGCTTGAAGTCATTCATAAATGTGCGGAGCTGGATGCCACGATCAGTGTGGTCGGCTTCGACAAGCTGGAGCGCCCGATCGAAGGGATTGAGCATCAGCCATTGGAGGACAGCGTATTCGCTTCGGCCGATGTGTTGGTTTTGCCTGTCGTGGGTTGTGATGATCAAGGGAAGGTAAGTGCAACGTTCAGCGATCTGCCGCTTGTTTTGAAAAGGGAGCATGTGTCTGCATTGCCCGAGCATTGCATTGTGTTTACAGGCATGGCTAAGCCGTATTTGCGCGAGCTGTGCCGGGAGAACGGGTTAAGACTGATGGAAGTGCTGGACCGTGACGAGATTGCCCTATATAACTCCATTCCCACGGCTGAAGGCGCAGTTGCGATGGCAATCCGGGAGACAGACTTTACGATTCACGGCTCGAAGAGCATCGTGCTGGGCCTTGGTCGAACGGGATTCACAATGGCGAAAACGCTGCAGGGCCTCGGAGCTGATATCCGGGTTGGCGTGAGGCGTGAGGAGGATGTGGCGCGTGCAGCCGTCATGGGCTGGAAGCCTTTTTTGACAACGGATTTGGCCGCTCAAACGGGGGAAGTCGACTTGCTTTTTAATACGATACCGACTATGATTATCACAGCACAAATCCTGTCTAGAATGCCGCAAAAAGCAGTGATTATCGATCTTGCATCCGCCCCTGGCGGCTGTGATTTCCGATTTGCTGAAAAACGCGGCATCAAGGCGCTGCTGGCGCCAGGTCTCCCCGGCATTGTTGCTCCCAAAACGGCTGGCGGCATTATTGCCGACGCGTTGATCCGTTTGCTTTTGGAAGAACAAAACGCACGGGAGGTTGAACGATGAACTGGCAGGGAAAAACGGTGGGTTATGCAATTACGGGTTCTCATTGTACATTTGAAGAGGTCATGCCGGTGATCAGCCGGTTTGTAGCGGAAGGGGCGAATGTGGTCCCGATCATATCGAATTCGGTATTGACGACGGACACGCGCTTTGGCACGGCTCAAAATTGGCACAAACAGTTGAAGGACATTACCGGAAATGATATCATTTCCTCGATTGTCGAGGCGGAGCCATTAGGACCGTCCAAACTGCTTGATGTACTTGTCATCGCCCCATGTACGGGCAACACAACCAGCAAGCTGGCCAATGCGATGACCGACAGTCCCGTACTGATGGCAGCCAAGGCGCAGATGCGTAATCAGCGTCCGGTCGTGCTGGCGATTTCGACGAACGATGGTCTTGGACTGAACGCCGCGAACATTGCCAAACTGCTCGTGGCCAAACATATGTACTTCGTGCCGTTCGGGCAGGATGATCCGGTGAGAAAACCGAATTCGCTCGTGGCCAAAATGGAATTGATACCGGAAGCCTGCTGGAGTGCACTTGAGGGCAGGCAGCTGCAGCCTATGATCGTGGAACGCTCCGCAAAGGCGTAGGGTGAAAAGCGTGCTTAAAGGACGCAAATTGATGCATGAACGCATTTGAAGGAATGTCTTCGCGATATGGGAACGGCTAAAGGATTAATGGTCATACGCTTGAAGCAACGATAAATGGTCTGAGAAACAATAGAATCATGGGGGACGTTCCTCCCGATGTTGGCATCTGCTTGATGTTTGAGGATGACATGCGGGCATAGGATGCCTGAAGCGAAAGCCGGATGAGTCAACGATCATGCGTTCACGCAGCGTGTACGTTGCAATCCGGGCAACAAACTGCTGCTTCATTTGGATGATCTTCGATGGTCCGAAGTCGGGCAGCCGTAGGTAATGTCGTACAAAGACTAGATTTTCACATCGGAGCGCCCCTTATAGATCCATTTGTTCATCCGGCACGTGTCAGTCTTCTTGCGTACACAAATGGAGGAATAAAGATGCGCATCATGGTACAAAAATTCGGCGGCACGTCGCTTTCGACCGTTCAGGCAAGAGAGCACGTGCTCCGTCATGTTAAACGTGAGCTTGAGGCAGGTTACGGCCTTGTTGTGGTCGTCTCTGCGATGGGGCGCCGTGGGGAGCCCTATGCGACGGACACATTGCTGGACTGGGCAGCCCAGAATGGAAACGGACTATCCCCGCGCGAGAAGGATTTACTGCTGTGCTGCGGTGAAATTATATCGGCAACCACGCTGAGCAGCTTGCTCGAGAATGAAGGAATTGCAAATACGGTGCTGACGGGTGCGCAGGCTGGTTTCGTGACGGACGACAATTTCGGGAATGCCCGGATTTTGGATGTCCGTCCTGTTCGTGTACTGGAACTGCTCGAAAAAGGGCAGGTCGTCATCGTTACCGGATTTCAGGGCCAGACCGAGCAAGGGGACTTTACCACGCTTGGACGCGGAGGAAGCGATACCTCTGCAACGGCATTGGGGGCAGCTCTTCATGCCGAGATCGTGGATATTTACACCGATGTTAATGGCATTTTGACCGCGGACCCCCGCATCGTGGAAGATGCACGCCCGCTTACGGTCGTAAGTTATGCCGAAATTTGCAACATGGCGCATCACGGAGCCAAAGTCATCCATCCGCGTGCGGTCGAAATTGCAATGCAAGCCCAAATCCCCGTAAGGGTCCGTTCTACCTTTGCGGATACTGAAGGCACGCTTGTGACGCACCCGGAAGGGTTTCAGGACGTGCAAACAGGCGTAGTGGACCGGTACGTTACCGGGATTGCCTACGTAAGCAACGTAACGCAAATTACCGTGGACGTGCCTAGCGACGCCAATCGCCTTCAGCTGAAAGTGTTCAAAACGATGGCAGACAACGCCATCAGCGTTGATTTCATCAATGTTACCCCAACAGGCGTGGTCTATACGGTATTTGACAGCGACTCCGAGAAAGCGATTCGCGTGCTCCAAGAGATCGGACTGAAACCCCAAAGCTTGTCAGGGTGTGCCAAAGTGTCCGTCATCGGCGGGGGCATTAACGGCGTGCCTGGCATTATGGCAAGAATCGTGGAATCCCTGACGCTGGCGGATATTCAAATTCTGCAATCGGCGGATTCGAACACCACCATTTGGGTGCTTGTCAAAAAAGAAGACATGGTCCAGGCTCTGCGGGCGCTGCATGCTTCGTTCGAGCTCCATTTGTAATATCAGACTTGAAGCAGGCGGAGCCAGATTGTTCTGAGGAGGAATCGAATTGGACTTTGGAAGATTGATTACAGCAATGGTAACTCCGTTCAACGAGCAAGGAGAAATTCATTGGGAGGAAACGGCGCGGCTGATCGACTATCTGATCAAGGAGCAAAAGTCCGATGCGCTGGTCATATCCGGGACGACGGGAGAATCTCCCACACTAAGTGATGAAGAGAAGGTACAATTGTTCGAATTTGCGGTGAAGCATGCGGCAGGACGATGCAAAATCATCGCAGGTACGGGCAGCAACAATACTTCGCACTCCATCCATCTGACCAAGGAAGCGGAACGTGTCGGGGTTGACGGTGTGCTTCTCGTGGTTCCGTATTACAACAAACCGAGTCAGGAAGGCATGTACAGACACTTCGAAGCCATTGCCAAATCGACCGCTTTGCCCGTTATGTTGTACAACGTGCCTAGTCGTACGGTGGCGGGGTTGTCGGCGGCAACGACACTGCGTCTTGCCCGAATTTCCAACATCGTGGCAACCAAGGAATGTGCTTCACTGGAACATGTCACGTTGATTGCTGCCGGCGCGCCTGAACATTTCAGGGTGTACACCGGAGACGACGCGTCCGGGCTGCCGGCCATGTCCGTTGGCGCACACGGGATCGTCAGCGTAGCAAGCCACGTGGTCGGTTTCAAAATGAAACGTATGATCGAAGCGTTTGTCCAAGGATTGCCGCAAGAAGCGGCGCAGCTGCATCAGGAAATGTTCCCCATTTTCAAGGGGCTGTTCGAGTGTCCTCAGCCGCTGCCGAATCCGGTGGCCGTCAAATATGCGCTGACTCTGCAAGGGTTGAACGTAGGGTCGGTACGGTTGCCGCTAGTGCCTCCAACGGAGCAGGAGGAGCAATTTATTCGCGGCCTATTCGGGTGAAACGTGGTTTGAGCTAGTCCAAGACAAGTGCAGGCATCATTCATTATAAGTGGATAAAGAAGGAACCGTCTTTCTTCGGGAAGCACGGTTTTTTTTATGGGACAAGGCACAGCAAGAGTGGCTTGCCGGTCAGCAAAAGAACAGGTTGCTCACAGAGTGACTTGTTTTTTTAGTTTTTGATCATGTATAATGATGTCAAGTGACTGGGTGCGGTATTTTTTTGAAATTGAAAGCGACATCGTTTAATGATGTGGCTTGCTGTGAAAAGGGAAGGGTCGGCTAAGAAGGAATCATTTCAAATCCAACTCGTTGGTGAAGGGGAGTAACTTCGAAGAACTTCTTCCAAATATCGTGAATAAAGGTATTCTTTCACATTCGTATCTAATCATAGGTACGTGGTGTATGGACTGCTTTTTTAACTTAAAATACAAAAATAATAAGGTACGACGTCCAACTACCATAGGAGGTTCAGATTCATTTGTCTAAAAAAAATAATAACGATAAACTGATGATTTTTGCACTGGGCGGCGTAGGTGAGATTGGTAAGAACATGTATGTTGTCCAATACGCGAACGATATTGTCGTCGTAGACGCCGGACTCAAGTTTCCGGAAGAAGACATGTTGGGCATCGACATTGTCATTCCTGACATTTCTTACTTGACTGAAAATCGCGATAAAGTAAGAGGCATCATTTTGACCCACGGACACGAAGACCACATCGGCGGTCTGCCATACGTTCTGAAACATCTCAACGTTCCGGTATACGGAACAAAATTGACGCTTGGACTTGTCGAGAACAAGTTGAAAGAAGCGAATCTGCTCGGCGAAACGAAGCGAATTCTGATCAACGTGGATTCCGAACTTCAACTGGGCAATACGCTGAGAGCTACGTTTTTTGCTACTAACCATAGTATTCCGGACTCGGTCGGGGTATGTATCGATACACCGGAAGGTGCAGTGGTCCATACGGGTGACTTCAAGTTTGACCATACACCAGTCAATGGTCAATATGCAGATCTCCAGCGTATGGCTCAAATCGGTGCCAATGGTGTACTCGCTCTTTTGTCCGACAGCACCAATGCAGAGAAGCCAGGATTTACGCCTTCGGAGAAAAACGTGGGCATCGTTTTGGAGGACATTTTCCGCAAAGCGACACAGCGTGTCGTTGTAGCAACCTTTGCATCGAACGTGCATCGGATTCAGCAAGTGATTAACGCTGCCGTGGTAACTGGGCGCAAAGTGGCTGTCATTGGACGCAGCATGGTCAACGTGGTGGGCATCGCTTCCGAATTGGGATATCTCGAAATTCCGGATGGCATGATCATCGAGCCGGAAGAAGTAGGTAAGATGGCAGCGGATCGCGTCGTTATCCTGTGCACGGGAAGTCAGGGCGAACCGATGTCCGCTTTAACTCGCATGGCTCGCTCAACCCACCGCAAAGTGGATATTCTGCCTGGAGATACCGTAATCATTGCGGCGACTCCGGTACCGGGCAATGAAAAGTATGTTGGCCGCACGATTGACGAGCTGTTCCGTCTCGGCGCGCACGTGTTCTACAGCGGTGCAAACAGCGGCGTACACGTGTCCGGCCACGGCAGCCAGGAAGAACTGAAACTGATGCTGAATCTGATGAAGCCGAAATTTTTCATCCCGATTCACGGCGAATTCCGCATGCAGCGTCGCCACGCGGTTCTGGCCGAATCGGTCGGGATCGATCCGGACAACATCTTTATTACGGATATCGGTGAAGTCGTGGAAATTCAGGGCGGCGCAGCGCGCAAAGCGGGCAAAGTCACTTCAGGCAACGTGTTGATCGACGGCCTGGGTGTTGGCGATGTCGGCAATATCGTACTGCGTGATCGCAAATTGTTGTCCCAAGACGGCATTCTGGTCGTCGTGGTTACGCTCAGCAAACAGGATGGCAAAATCGTGTCCGGCCCGGACATTATCTCGCGTGGTTTCGTGTACGTGCGCGAATCCGAAGGATTGCTCGATGAGGCCAACCGCATCGTAAGCAGCACGCTGCAGAAGCTGATGAGCGAAAATGTAAACGAGTGGGCTTCGCTCAAAACGAACGTAAAAGATGCGCTGGGACGTTTCCTCTACGAGCAAACCCGTCGCAGACCGATGATCCTGCCGATCATCATGGAAGTATAACCAAAACAGTTAATCACATAGATTCAGGCACACAGTCGCCTCTTTTTTACGAGTAATATTGGACGGTTCCTCGTAAAAAAGGGGCTTTTTCTGCATTTTCGGGATAATAATTCGCTCTGGTCGCAAAATGCTGAAGCTTTCGAGTATAAGTCTCTTGGAAAAATCCCCATACTAAGGTAAAAAAATTGTTTGCGGGGAAGGGAGCATGCTTGAAGTGGATCATATTGAACAAGACAGAATGTTATCGAAATCCGAACAACCGGGAGAACATCCCGGGCAGGAAGAAAAGGGAATGGCTCCGGTTACGGAAAATATTCAGCAATTCGGACAAACCCAATCTCCTGCGGGCGAATCCAACATTTATTGCATGACGATCATCGGTCAGGTAGAGGGGCACTTGATTTTGCCGCCCCAAAATAAAACGACAAAGTACGAGCATATCATTCCGCAGTTGGTCGCGGCCGAGCAGAACGCCAAAATCGAGGGAATTCTTATCATTTTGAACACCGTGGGTGGCGATGTCGAGGCTGGACTGGCCATTGCCGAAATGATCGCTTCCTTGAGCAAACCAACCGTTACCGTGGTCATCGGGGGCGGGCACAGCATCGGGGTACCGATTGCCGTAGCTTCTTCGTATTCGCTCATTGCCGGCAGCGCAACGATGACCATTCATCCGATTCGCATGAACGGCCTGGTGATTGGAGTTCCGCAAACCTTTGAGTACATGGAAAAAATGCAGGAACGCGTCGTGCGCTTCGTGACCACTCATTCCAACATCTCCGAGAAAGTGTTCAAGGAGCTTATGTTCAAGACCGGAGAGTTGAACCGGGATATCGGTACGGCAGTCGGCAGTTCGGATGCCGTCAAATACGGGCTGATGGACGCAGTGGGCGGCATCGGTCAAGCCATCGCCAAACTGAATCAGTTGATGGGAGAGCGAAAACAGGAAATTCAGGCAGGAGGGTACACTCAATGACGTTGTATACGGTTATGCCTCCCGAGCAAATTTGGTCAGGGATGTGGAAAGAAGACGAAGGGACGCAGGATGTCAGAATTAACGGGATACTGATGCAAGTCAGGCCCACTTCCGGAAACGAGGCAGTCATCGTCAGGCTGCTTGATTGCCCTTTGGAAGCGTATCTGGAGCCTTGCCATTTGCCAGGATCGGTTATTCGCATTCCGCATGTTGGAGGAACGGCATAAACGACGGGATTTTTACAAATTGAGCAAAGAAAGAACATATGTACGGGGACATTTTTATGGTATAATATTCTTCTGGGGGTGACCTGAATTTGGCCAGAAGAAAAAAGAAGAAAAAAAAGGCTGCTGCGTTTAGCGGCGTTCTCAAATATGAAATTTATGGCATCGTGCTGATTACGTTATCCGTTATCGCGTTATCCGGTGAAGCAACGGTGGGGCGTTCGTTATCCAAAATGTTTGGGCTGATGCTTGGAAAATTTTATTTTGTTATCCCGCTGATCGGTATTTACTACGGCCTTATGGTGATGATTCACCGGAAATGGCCTAACGGGTGGACTACACGCAAGACAGGACTTGTCCTGCTTGTTTTTGCGCTTACACTGATGAGCACCGTTTCCGCCATGCATCAGAAGTTAATTCCCATCGGTGCGCTTGAACCCGGTGCGGTGTTGACGCAGGTACATAACGATATGCAAACCGAACTGCTGCAACCCGCCCCGGAGGGCAAAGACTCCATGCTTAACAAGGATATCAGCGGCGGTTATGTCGGGGCTGCACAGTTTGCCGTATTTTTATGGTTGTTCGGCAGTCTTGGAGCACGGTTGATCATGATCGTGATGTTTGTGATCAGTTTTATGCTCATTACGAGCCTATCTTACGTGGACTTGGTTCGGATCTTCAGGACCAAGGTGTGGGACGCCGGTTCTGCCATGTACAAAAGGGTCCAGGCCCGAATGTCGGAGCGGGCGTCCTCAGCGTCCTCGGTCAAAAAGAAAAGCGTTGCCCGAAAGGCAGTCCCGGTTCCTGCCGATCCGTATGATGACGAGGATGACGACTTCGAGGAAGAAGAGACGCTCCCCAAACGGAAGGCACCCGTTTTCTTCCAATTGTTTGGGAAATGGGGAGCGGAACGCGAAACTGCCAAGCAGGATCGTGAAGAGGAACACGAGGAAAGCGCGATGGAGCAGGTCTTGTACCGTGCGAACGATGATGATCTGGACGAAACATGGAACAGCCAGAAGATGCCGACGTCCAGCGAGCGACGATCGCTGGACGGTGCGGCCGCAATTCCGTCCAAAGCCAATTCCGCACCCATTATTCGAGACTTCTTCGAACACGTTCGATCTGAACATAACAAGTCGGATGATCTTGATGAGGTCTATCCGTTCCCTCAGGACTTGAAGGAGCCCGAAATGGAAGAGCATGAACCTCCGCTAACCATCAGGGACGAGCTTGAGGAGTCTCTGGAGTGGTCTGGTCCCGAAAATGTAGGGAATGAATCGATTCCATTGCAGGATGACAACGGTGTTTCTGCTGATGGTGCTCCTGCACCTCCTGGGAGCGCGGTAGAAGGCGTTCAGGAAGCACAGCCTGTCCAGCCACCTCCGCCTCCGCCGAAGCCGTACAAGCTGCCTCCGTTCCGTTTGCTCGCCAAGCCGAATAACGGCGGAAAAGGCAAGGATCAGAAGGATTACATGCAGACAGCCCGCAAGCTGGAAGCGACGTTGGAAAGCTTTGGCGTTCGCGCGAAGGTGCTTGAAGTGGTCAGAGGGCCGGCAGTAACAAGGTATGAGATTCAGCCTGACATCGGTGTCAAAGTCAGCAGAATCGTCAGTCTGACGGATGATATCGCACTTGCCCTTGCCGCAAAGGACATCCGTATGGAGGCGCCGATCCCCGGCAAATCAGCCATCGGTATTGAGGTGCCGAATGGAGAGGTATCGCTCGTAACGATGCGAGAAGTGATGGAGACGTCCGTTTTCCAGGAAGCCGAATCCAAGGTTACGATCGCTTTTGGGCGGGATATTTCGGGGCAAACGATCATCGGCAACTTGGCCCGAATGCCCCATTTGCTGGTAGCCGGTGCAACAGGCTCAGGTAAATCTGTATGTATTAACGGTATCATCACGAGTATTTTGTACAAAGCGAAACCTGATGAAGTGAAGTTTCTGATGGTTGACCCCAAAATGGTCGAGCTAAATGTATACAATGGGATTCCGCATTTGATGGCACCCGTCGTTACCGATCCCAAACGCGCTTCGCTCGCCCTCAAAAAAATCGTGGTGGAAATGGAGAAAAGGTACGAACTGTTCTCCAAATCGGGCACGCGCAACGTAGAAGGGTATAATAACCTGATGAAAGACAACCCTGCGGCCATCTTGCCGTATATCGTCGTAATCGTCGACGAGTTGGCAGACCTCATGATGGTCGCTGCCGGCGACGTCGAGGATGCGATCGCAAGGCTGGCGCAGATGGCGCGGGCGGCGGGCATACATTTAATTATTGCAACGCAGCGGCCTTCGGTAGACGTCATCACCGGCGTGATCAAAGCGAACATTCCGTCCCGTATCGCCTTCGGCGTATCTTCTCAGGTGGATTCCCGCACCATTCTCGATATGGGCGGGGCCGAGAAATTGCTGGGTCGGGGGGACATGCTGTTCATGCCGATGGGCGCTTCGAAACCGGTCCGGGTTCAGGGCGCGTTCATGAGCGATGAGGAAGTCGAAAACATCGTGAATTATGTGCGCGGCCAGGGCGAAGCCCAGTATGATGAATCCCTTGTGCCTGAGGTCGAAGAATCCGGCCAGGCGGATGAAGAGGTGCTCGACGAGCTGTACGAACAAGCCGTACAGATCATTCTGGAGGCGAAGCAGGCATCGGTATCGTTGCTGCAGCGCCGGATGCGTATCGGTTACACCCGTGCCGCGAGATTGATCGATTCAATGGAGGCTCGCGGCGTCATCGGGCCGTACGAAGGAAGCAAACCTCGCGAAGTATTGATTTCGCTGGAACAATATCAGCAGAATAAAATGAGTTCTTGATGGATCGACCGCGATGCCGCGGGAAACAAGAAGCCGTTAACCTAAGGGTTGGCGGCTTTTTTGGTTTTCCCGCATTGCCATCCTGTCCAAGGATCGGATGATTTGGTGCATAGGAAACAGGCGGCTTTGTCATAATAACGTTAGCGATTCTGTTAATCCCACAAGAGAAAGGTAGAGCACAGTTGATGCGAAAAATGAACATATGGCTTTTCACTGCTATTTTGCTGTTGTCCGCATTGGGAATCCGATTTTTGGTTCCACACGATCCCAAGCCTCAGGCCTCGAATCAAAGTACGCCTCAAGTGGAAGAACAGGCAATGCCTACCTTCAGCAGCAATACGGTGAAGTATGGAAGCTACGGGCAGGATGTATACGAACTTCAGGGCAGACTGAAGTACCTGGGTTTCTACAATGGTAAAATTGACAGCAATTTCGGCAGCAAAACGCTGAATTCGGTCAAATGGTTCCAGTCCGAGTTCGGCATGAAGGCCGATGGCGTCGTCGGGGCCAAAACCAAGCTGAAGTTGTACAATGCCACCAAAAACTGGGCTCCAACCGAACCGCCTTTGCATAAGGGTGGGGCAGGAAGCGAAGCCGGGGGCAACAACGGTGCCGCGAATGACAATGATCAGGACAACATGGGGTCTGCCAATTCCATGGGTTTGTCGGAGAATGAAATCAAAATCATGGCGAACGCCGTGTACGGCGAGGCGCGAGGCGAACCTTTCGAAGGACAGGTGGCGGTGGCGGCGGTCATTTTGAATCGGGTCAAATCCCCAAGCTTCCCGAATACGCCTTCCGGCGTGATCTTCCAGCCTGGCGCATTCACGGCAGTGGCGGATGGCCAGATCTATCTCGAACCGAACGCCCAGGCCCGCAAAGCGGTTGAGCAGGCGATAAACGGTTGGGATCCATCCGGCGGATGCCTGTATTACTTTAATCCAAAGACGGCAACGTCCAAGTGGATATGGAGCCGTCCTCAGGTCAAAACCATCGGCCAACACATCTTTTGCATGTGATGCCGGGAGAAGCAACCAGAAGGCGTGACTTCGGTTGCTTCTTGTCTTTTGCATGGGTTAAAATGGTGGTTACGCCTTGTCTGGAACATTGTTTTGCCTTACAAATGATGCCGTAAAGGGGTTATGAACGTTGAATACATCCGCCTTTGAACGAGGAAACCGGAAGCAGTTTCGCATTCATGTTCTTCCGACCAAACGATTTAAAACATATGCCATTTCGTTGTACGCAGGGGTGCCTTTACAAGAAAGCACGGTGACCTCTGTGGCGGTAACGCCGTTTGTATTGCGCCGCGGCACCGAATCATATCCGGAAACAACGCAATTCCGCGAGCAGTTGGAGCATCTGTATGGTGCCGGGTTTGGTTTTGACATCTATAAACGCGGAGATTACCAGATCGTGCAATTTCGAATGGACACCATCAACGATGCTTTTGTCGGCGGGGACGAGAAATTGTTGGAACGGTCCTTTGCCTTTTTAGGCGAAGTGCTGACCCGTCCTGCTCAGGAAAATGGACACTTCCGCACGGCCTACGTCGAAGCAGAGCGTGAAACCGTGCTTAAGCAGCTGGAATCCGTGGTGAACGACAAGATGCGGTATGCGGCCGAACGCTGCATCGAAGAAATGTGCAAGGATGAGCCGTATCGACTGCATGCGCTGGGCCAACGCAAGGAGCTTGCAGGCATTGATGCTCCTTCATTGACCTCGGCATACCGGGATTGGCTGAATCGGTCCGTCATCGATCTGTACGTGGTCGGAGATACCACGCTGGAGGAAGTGGAGAACCTGGTTCAGCGCTACTTTGATGTCGATCGTATCGGCACCGAAGGGTATCATCCTAAACCGGCCGTTTTGGGGGATAGGGCAGTGAACACGGTCGTGGAGCGGATGGACGTGGGCCAGGGGAAGCTGAATATGGGTCTTCGCACATCCATTACCTATGGAGATTCACGGTATGCTGCAGCGCTAATGTATAACGGAATCTTGGGAGGGTACCCTCATTCCAAGCTGTTTGTCAACGTAAGGGAAAAGGAAAGCCTTGCATATTACGCCTCATCGCGTTACGACGGGCATAAAGGCATCGCAACGATCCAATCCGGGATCGAAATTCCAAACTACGAAAAGGCCGTTGCGATTATCAAACAACAGCTTGAAGAGATGAAAAACGGAACGCTCAGCGATCTGGAAATGTCCCAGACCAAAGCGATGATCCGCAATCTGGTCAAAGAGATGCAGGATTCTGCGTTTGAGCTGATTGCTTATGATTTCAATGGTCAGTTGTCGGGAACGGACCGGACCGCCGAAGAGCTGCTGGAACAGGTCGAACAGGTCGGCAAAGATCAGGTTCAAGAGGCGGCGAGTCAGTTCCGGTTGGATACGATCTATTTTTTGCGCGATCAGAAGGGGGAATAACGGTGGAACGCATTCAATACGATGATTTGCAGGAAACACTGTACCATGAAGTGATGGATAACGGGCTGCAGGTTTATGTTCTGCCAAAGCCGGGATTCCAGAAAACCTTTGCAACCTTCGCGACCAAGTACGGATCGGTCGACAATCATTTTCAGGTGGAAGGCCAGGACGAGGTAAAGGTTCCCGATGGCATCGCCCATTTTCTGGAACACAAAATGTTCGAAGAGCCTACGGGCGACATTTTTGCAACATTTGCGTCCAACGGAGCATCCGCCAATGCATTTACAAGTTTTGATCAGACGGTATACCTGTTTTCGGCGACAGAGCACGTAAGTGAAAATATACAAACATTAGTCGATTTTGTGCAAAATCCGTATTTCACGGATCAAAACGTGGAGAAGGAAAAAGGCATTATCGGACAGGAAATCGACATGTATGCCGATAATCCGGACTGGCGGGCTTATTATGGACTGATTGAAGCGATGTATCAAAAACATCCGATTCGCATCGACATTGCGGGAACGGTGGAATCGATCAGCACGATCACGAAAGAAACGCTGTACACGTGTTATAATGCGTTTTACCATCCCAGCAATATGCTGCTTTTTGTGGTTGGCGGCGTGGATCCGGAGGAAGTGATGGAACGGGTGCGTTCGAACCAGGCCGGCAAAAATTTCAAGTTCCAGGGCCGGATCAATCGTTTTTTCGAGCAGGAGCCTGAAGAGGTAGGGGAGAAGAAAAGAGTAGAGAAGTTGGCGGTTTCCCTGCCCAAATGTTTGTTCGGGTTCAAGGAAACGGATGTTGGGTTGACGGGAGAAGAGCTCCACAAACGCGATCTTACGACGAAATTGATGCTGGACCTGCTGTTTGGCGCAAGCACTTCCTTGTACCAGAAGCTGTATGACGAGGATTTGATCTCGGACAGTTTCGGATACGAATATAACAGTTCATCTCAGTATGCTTTTTCTGCGGCAGGCGGAGATACGAAGGATCCGGAGCGGCTGCTTAGCCGTGTACGCGAGGAAGTTGATGCGCTTTTGCAAACGGGGTTTGATCAGACGAACTTTGAGCGCGCCCGCAAAAAAAAGATGGGCGGATACTTGCGCATGCTCAACTCGCCGGAAAACATTGCCCATGAATTTACGCGTCTAAAGTTCAGGGGCGGCGATTTTTTCAATATGCTCTCGGCTTATGAATCCATCACCTTGGAAGATGTGAATCGCAGGTTGAGGGAACATATTAGATGGGAGCAGCTTGCAGTATCGATAGTGGCAAGTCCTTGATACGGAGAGGGGAACGGACGATTGAAAGCGATCGGAGAAATGACCGTGCTGGTCACGGGAGCAAGCGGTGGAATTGGTGCCGCCATTGCAGAGCGGTTTGCAGCTGTGGGAATGAATGTGGCCATTCATTACATGAAATCCCATGAGGCGGCTAATGAAGCCGCGAGAAGATGCATGGAGAAGGGGAGCGGCAAAGTCATGACGGTTTCGGCTGACCTGCGCAGCCGGGAACAAATCGAGCGTATGAAGGAGAAGCTGGAATCCCACGGCATGATGCCCGACATTCTCGTTAACAATGCCGGCATTTCGCATTACGGGTTGTTGTCGGACGTCACGGAAGAAATATGGGATGAAGTGATGGCCATCAACCTGAAGGGAACGTTCTTGTGTACCCAGGCCTTGATGCCTTACATGATTGCACAAAAATATGGACGCATCATCAATGTGTCTTCCATATGGGGATTGTCGGGTGCTTCCTGTGAGGTGCTGTACTCCACGACCAAAGGCGGTGTAAACGCATTTACGAAAGCGTTGGCCAAAGAGCTGGCTCCGTCCGGAGTGACGGTGAATGCCGTCGCTCCGGGAGCCGTGCAGACTTCTATGCTGAACCATCTTGACCAGGACGAGCTGAAAATGCTGGAGGAGGAAATTCCGGCCGGAAGGCTTGCCCAGCCTGACGAAATTTCCTCGTTGGTATACTTTCTCGCGCTTCCCGAGTCGGGTTATATCAATGGTCAAATCATCAGTCCCAATGGAGGCTGGCTGACATAACGTTTTGATTAGCGTATTTACATGCGTCTGGGTAATTTCACCAGTATACAATCGGCTCCCAAATCACATATTACAACTGTTGATTTTAAATCTCATGCGTTTCGCTAAGGAGGATTTATGATGTCAACAGACAAAACGGTAGTTAGCAACTTCGACACATGGAAGAAGTTTTTGGGTGACCGCGTCAAGCAGGCAGAAAAGATGGGAATGACTGAAGAAACCATCAACAAGCTTGCTTTCGAGATTGGCGACTTTCTCGATGACAAGGTAGATCCGGCCAACGCTTCCAACCGTGCATTGAAGGAGTTATGGCAAGTCGGCGACGAGAACGAACGTCGTACGATTGCGGGCCTGATGGTCAAGCTGGCCAAGCAAAACGCATAGGATTAAGGACGGAAAGCTCCCGCAAGGGGGCTTTTCTCTAATGATTACAGACCTGTTCTTGTAATTCATTTTCATTTTATATATCATTAACGTGACCCATTTTTAGAAGATGTCCCGGTTGGTTGTGCGATGGGCACGTTTCGGGAGTGTCGAATAATGTGGAATTTTGCTTTACGGGGTGTTCAAATGGAATCCAAACAATGGTACATGGAATATAAAATACATAAAAACAGACCCGGCCTTTTGGGGGATATCGCCTCCATGTTGGGGATGCTTGAAGTGAATATATTGACGATCAACGGCGTGGAAGGCAAAACGAGGGGCATGCTCCTTGAGTCCGATGACGATGAGAAAATCCGTCTGCTGGGAGAAATGCTTGCCAAAGTCAACAGTATCACGGTATCTGCTCTGCGTGCACCCAAGCTCGTGGATATTTTGGCTGTCCGCCATGGACGCTATATCGACCGCGATTCGGATGATCGCAAAACGTTCCGCTTCACGAGGGATGAGCTTGGGTTGCTCGTCGACTTTTTGGGTGAAGTATTTAAAAGGGAAGGCAGTCAAATTATCGGATTGCGCGGCATGCCGCGTGTCGGGAAGACGGAATCCATTATCGCAGGCAGTGTATGCGCCATGAAACGGTGGACGTTTGTATCGTCGACATTGCTGCGCCAAACGATCCGAAGCCAGCTTTCCGAGGACGAAATGAACCCGAACAACGTTTTCATTATTGACGGGATTGTCAGCACCATCCGTTCCAGCGAGCGGCACTACAACCTGCTGCAGGAAATCATGGCTATGCCTAGCACCAAGGTGATCGAACATCCGGATATATTTGTCCAGGAGTCCGAATATGACTATAATGATTTTGACATTATCATTGAACTGCGCAACAATCCGGGCGAAGAAATCGTATATGATACGTTCACGGCCAGCTATACCGACGAGCTGTAATGCCTGTTCGGAATGATTTGAATAGATGGAAACCATACAAGAGAAACATAAGGAGGAGATGGCATGTCTGAACTGGGTCAGCAGTTAAGAGAGGCCCGGCTGCAAAAAGGGATGAGTCTCGACGACGTACAGGAAATGACGAAAATTCGCAAAAGGTATTTGGAGGCAATCGAAGCGGGGGACTATAAGGTTCTTCCCGGCAGTTTTTATGTTCGTGCTTTCATCAAAACATATGCGGAGACGGTGGGACTGAATCCTGATGAGCTGCTGGAGGGGCACAAAAAGGATGTGCCTGCGGAACAACCGGAAGCCACGATGGAACCGGTCATCCAGAAGCGTTCAAGCCGTCCGGCGGAGCGCAGCAACCGATGGATGTCCGTTGCTTTGATGTGGACGTTTCCGATTTTGATCATCGTGCTTCTATACGTTTACGTCGTCATGAATAAGGATGATGGCAGCACGAATCCTGGAGTGGATCCAACCAAGATCACCGATAGCCAGAATACGCCGAATGATAAGCCTGATGCCACGCCTAGCGATAACGGTCAGGCCTCGACAGAGCAGCCTGGCAGCAATGATGGCGACGCGGCTGCAGGCGGCAATGGCGGAGGTTCGGAACAAGTGGACAATGCCACGTCTGAGCCGAATACAGATGAAGGAACCGGCCAATCCACCGAGGATACGCCAGAACAAACGCCAGAACAAACGACGAATGAAAATCAGAATGAGGAGCCTGCTGGCGAAACGTCCGGCGTAACTGTCACTCAGAGTGGCAAGTCGGGGAATATCACCAATTTCGAGGTGGCGGACAGTGCCGGCAAATCGGTTACGGTGAGCATTACGGCTACGGGTGAAAGCTGGCTTGAAGTATACAAGGGTCAAAACTCCAGTGGAGAAAAGCTGCAATTCGGGATGACCGCAAGCGGCGATACGTTTACGTTTAATTTGGACGACACCGGTTTGTACATCAAATCCGGTTATGCCGCAGCAACGACCATCGAAGTTGGCGGACAAGTCGTAACGGATGGAAAAGCGACGAACCGCATTCGCCTCAAACTGGGTCAGAGTAGCGGCAATGCTTCCACCACGTCCACGGGGACGGATGGGGGATCGACAACCGAAACGAATAGCGGCGGCAATGCGGCCAACGAATAGCCAAAAAGACTGCAGGAGACACTAAGGTGTCTCCTTTTGCAATTAACTTTTGGTGAAGGCAGGTGGAAAGCGATGACGGTCAGCTGGATCGTTACGGGGCTCGGAATCATCGTCAGCCTGCTGGGCTATTACTTGACGCCCAGCGCATGGGGTTATGGTATATTGGGTTTTGGGCTTGCCCATATCCTTCTAGGCGTATTGGACATGTTTAGACAACCTAACCGAAGCCGTTACTAATCGTTGATTCAGGATCAAGGCATTTTTGGCAGTATCCTTCCGCTGAGGGTGCCGAAAATGCCTTTTTCTTTTTAAAATCGAATGTTCAAAAATTAGACTTTTGCTTGCGGTATCCACTATAATGTTACACAGAACATAGATTAATTTGAGAGGTGACCGGTTTTGAGTTCAGAACATTCTTTTGATATCGTGTCCAAAATGGACTTGCAGGAATTGAGCAATGCCGTGACACAGGCCGAAAAGGAAATCAGTACACGATATGACTTCAAAGGCAGCAAAAGCAGCCTCAAGCTGGACAAGGACGCGTTGACGATCATTTCCGACGATGAGGTCAAGCTCAAGGCCGTCATTGATGTGCTTCAATCTAAAATGGTGAAGCGAGGCCTTCCGCTCAAGAACATCGACTACGGCAAAGTGGAGCCTGCTTCCTCCGGTACGGTCCGCCAACGTCTTAGCTTCAAGCAGGGAATCGATCAGGAAGCAGCCAAAAAAATCAATGTGCTGATCCGCGATTCCAAACTGAAAGTGAAAAGCCAGATTCAGGGAGACCAATTGCGGGTAACCGGAAAAAGCAAAAATGATTTGCAGGCTGTCATTCAATTGTTGAATGGAGCCAGCTTGCCGTTGGATTTGCAGTATACCAACCTCAAATAAGCAACAGCTGTTGCAACGTGAGCGATCCAAGGCTTCTTTTTGACACTGCAATGGGCGTATATTATACTAAATGTGCATTGCTGGCAACCAAGCATATAAGCCCAGTCACCATCGTTTGCTGACTTTGTGAAAAGCAGTACATTACGGATGTCGCCGATACGTTTAAAACGGTGCCTGCGTTTGAACGGTTGGCTTTATTTTGCGTTTTTACATACACCTTATTGCCGGCACAGTCAAAATGATGGATGGGATTAGCGTTCATGTTTGGAGTTTTGGAGGATGAGAGGGAGGGCGTCTTGTGAATTTACCCAACCGGATTACGCTTGCACGTATTTGCTTAATCCCTTTTTTAATGGTGTTTCTGCTGGTGGATTTTCCGTTTTATCCGGAGCCGTTGCAGCTCGGAAGTTTCTCGCTTCCTTATAATCAATTGATTGCTGCGGTCATCTTCATCATTGCGGCAAGCACGGATGGCATTGACGGATATCTGGCGCGGAAAAACAATATGGTTACCAATCTTGGCAAATTGCTCGATCCGCTTGCGGACAAGCTGTTGGTAACCGCGGTGCTGATTTCTCTGGTCGAAATGGGCAAGCTGGATTCCTGGATTGCGGTCGTGATCATCAGCCGGGAATTTGCGGTTACCGGTTTGCGCCAAATCGCTTTGCTGGACGGTTCGGTCGTAGCGGCCAGCGCGTGGGGCAAATTGAAAACCGTCGTGCAGATTGCGGCAATCGTGCTGCTGCTGCTGAATAACTTCCCATTCTTCTTCCTGGGAATTCATGTGGACGTTATCGCAGTCTGGGCAGCGGCATTGATTACGATCTGGTCCGGAATCGACTATTTCATCAAAAATAAAAATTTGCTGAAGTTGTCTGAAGTATAACGTTTTACAGGTGAAAAAGGGTAATGAATGGCAGAATGCATCGCAAAGGGCAATAGGGACAAATCCTATTGCCCTTTGATCACTCGCGATACGTACAGGAGGATGTTCAATGAAGGCTGAAATCATAGCAGTAGGAACCGAGCTTTTGCTTGGGCAAATCGTAAATACGAATGCTAGATACCTTTCCCGCGAGCTTGCTGCGATCGGGATCGATGTCTATTTTCAAACTGTCGTTGGGGATAATCTGGGCCGGCTCAGCGAGGCCATTCGGATTGCACAAGGGCGTGCCGACGTTATCCTGTTCTCGGGAGGTATCGGCCCTACGCAGGATGACTTGACCAAGGATGCCCTGGCAGCCGTACTCGGACGGCAGCTTCATATTGACCGCTTGTCCATGGACAAAATCGAGAAGTTTTTCCTGGACCGCAATGTGGACATGACCGAAAATAACCGCCGTCAAGCGATCGTCATCGAAGGTGGAACGCCGCTGGCCAATGAGACGGGCCTTGCTGCCGGAAACGCCATTTCGGATCAGGGCAAACATTATATCGTCATGCCTGGGCCGCCGAAGGAGCTCATTCCGATGTTTGAACAACAAGTGAAGCCATGGCTGTTCCAGCATGTTCTGACGACCGAAATGCCGATTTATTCCCGCATGCTGAAATTTGCGGGAATTGGCGAGTCCGCACTGGAGGATCGGCTGCTGGACCTGATTGATGGACAAACGGATCCGACGATTGCCCCTTACGCAAGCGAGGGCGAAGTCACAGTCCGCGTATCCACGAAAGCGCCGAGCGAGGGCGAAGCAAAGGTGAAGCTGGAGGCGATGGAGGTCCAAATCCGGGAAAGGCTGCCTGAGCATCTCTACGCTAATGAGGATGTGCCTATCGAACATGCGATTGTCACAATGATGACGGACATGGGGCTGACGCTTAGTGCTGCGGAGAGCTGCACGGGAGGCCTTGTCATGCAGAGCCTGACATCGATTCCGGGGAGCGCGTCCATTTTGAAGGGTGGCATCGTGTGTTATTCCAATGAGTTAAAAGAGAAGCTTTTGAACGTGCCGCACAATTATTTGGAAGGTGAAGACGCCCCTGGAGCCGTGAGTCCCGAGGTGGCCAAGGTTTTGGCAGAGCAGGTCCGGATGATCGGGGACGCCGATTTTGGCCTGTCGGTGACCGGTGTTGCCGGGCCTGGATATTCGGAGCGCAAACCGCCGGGACTCGTGTTCATCGGGCTGGCCCAGCGGGACAAAGAAACGGAAATCCATGAACTGCGGATCAACGGCAATCGTGAGACGGTGCGGATTCGTTCCGCCAAAGCGATATTGTATCGTCTGTGGCGCAAATTGGTCGATATGGACTAATTTTGGCGTTCGTGATTGCCTTTGTGAGCGTGGACCGGTATAATGGAGAAAGACGGAAGAACCGCACAATCAGGCTTTACAGCCTCGTTTGCGGTTCTTTTTTCTGTTTTGCTGATAGGCTTCATGGAGGAGAGGCGCCTCGTCCATCGTAAAAAAAACGAATGTATGTTCGAAAAAATGCTTGGCAAACGTGTTAAAACAAGGTATCATTATAGTATAAACAGTAAAGGGTGTGAACATATTGTCAGACCGTCGTGCCGCGCTTGATATGGCGCTCCGTCAAATAGAGAAGCAATTTGGTAAAGGTTCCATCATGAAATTGGGAGAATCCACTCACATGCAAGTGGAAATTATCCCCAGCGGATCCTTGGCTCTTGATATTGCATTAGGAACAGGTGGCCTTCCGAAAGGCCGTATTGTTGAAATATATGGACCGGAATCTTCCGGTAAAACAACCGTTGCCCTGCATGCCATTGCAGAGGTGCAAAAAGTGGGTGGACAAGCTGCATTTATCGACGCAGAGCATGCGCTTGATCCGCTGTATGCCAGCAAATTGGGCGTAAACATTGATGAACTGCTTCTTTCCCAGCCGGACACGGGTGAACAGGCGTTGGAGATTGCAGAAGCATTGGTTCGCAGCGGTGCTGTTGACATCATCGTTGTAGACTCGGTTGCCGCCTTGGTACCAAAAGCTGAAATCGAAGGTGAGATGGGTGACTCCCACGTTGGTTTGCAAGCCCGTTTGATGTCCCAGGCGCTTCGTAAGCTTTCGGGTGCCATCAGCAAATCGAAAACGATCGCGATCTTTATCAACCAGCTTCGTGAAAAAGTAGGCGTCATGTTCGGCAACCCTGAAACGACCCCAGGCGGACGGGCCTTGAAATTCTATTCTACAGTACGTCTGGACGTACGTCGCGTAGAAAGCATCAAGTCAGGTAACGATATCATCGGTAACCGTACGCGTATCAAGGTTGTTAAAAATAAGGTGGCCCCTCCATTCAAACAGGCTGAAGTGGATATCATGTACGGCGAAGGTATTTCCAGAGAGGGAAGTCTCATTGATATCGCTACAGAGCTTGATATCGTGAATAAGAGTGGTGCATGGTATTCTTACGAAGGTGAACGCCTTGGACAAGGGCGCGAGAATGCCAAGCAGTTCATTAAAGAGCACACCGAAATTTCTAACGTTATTGAGCAAAAAATCCGTGAAGCAAGCAATTTGACAACGGTAGTTCCGGCTCCGACCAATGAACAATTGAAAGAGGAAGAGGAAGAAGAACAGGAATTGTTTGAACTGAACGAGTAGTCTTTTCCTTTCTCGCGGATGACCGAAGTGAAAATAGGCGTTTGAATTCATCGTACTGTTTTAACAGCCCCTGTCCAATCATTGGACAGGGGCTGTTAGCATGCATACCGCAGTTCATGGTATGTTATTGATATCCATAAAGTTCACATGTGGAGTTAGTTTTTTGCCTGATATTATAGTGGCATTGAAATTGCACTTTTTAAGGAGTCTGGGAAGGGCATTTTGAAGGAAGGTAGAAGGGAGAGCGCATGGACAACACAGAGAAAGAACAGTGGGAAGCGGAACATGAACCAGAGGGGATCGCCGATTTTCCGGATAACGAGGAACTCGTAATTACACGCGTGGACAGGCTGAAGAGCCGGGAAGCACGGTATCGCATCACTTTTGGGACGTACTCGTTAACCGTACTGGAAGACGTTATGATCAAGTATCGCATGACCAAAGGGAATACGTTTGTGAAGCGGGATTTGGAAAAAATCGTTGTGGCGGACGAGCGCCAGCGCATCTATGTGCAGTCATTGCGATATCTTGAACATAAGCAGCGGACCCGGCGAGAATTGGCCCAGAAGCTTCAACAAAAACAGTTTGAGGTAACATTGATCGAAGATGTGCTGGATCAGCTGGAGCGGGAGAAACTCGTTGATGATCAGTGGTTTGCAAAGGAATGGACGAGACAGCGTATGACAGGCCAGCGGAAGGGAAAACTGTGGATAAGGCAGGAACTGCGCCAAAAAGGCGTATCCAATGATCTCATTGCCGAGGCTTTGCAAGAAGTTAGCGCGCACGATGAGTTTGAAACTGCCCTGCTAGCAGGTCGAAAAAAGTGGAAGCAGGTTAAAGGTGACATTTCCGAAAAAAAACGTAAAACATTTCCCTTTCTGGTTCGCCGCGGATTTCCCATGGATATGGTTCGTCGTGCGGTGAATGTTCTGATCGAGGAAGATGGCGAGACGGACAACGAAGAGCATGAAAGTTGGTTATGGGATTAACAGGACGATGTGCCAAGTTGCATTCTCTTGACAATTTATTTCGTCAAATACTAAAATGGACATGAGTCTGTAAGAATTGGGTAACCCTTTTTCCTTCCAAAAAAGCGGTTTCCGATTTCCAGGACTTTCAACCATTCATTGACTATGGTTCGCTTGAGAAGGCGGATAGTACGTGGAAACATGTACACTTGAAATGAAAATCGGCGGGGGATCGCCGTGAGTATTCGTATTCCCAAAATATGCGAGGTTTGAAAACAGAAAAAAGACCCAAGGAATGCCTTGGAGGAACCAACGAGGAGGTGAACAGTATGATAATCACGATCGTTCTCGTTGTAGCCGCGCTATTCATTGGGTTCGGAGTCGGATATTTTATTCGCAAATCTCTTGCAGAGGCCAAAATTTCCAGTGCGGAACAAGCTGCCGTACAAATCGTTGAAAATGCGAAAAAAGAGGCAGAGGCGCTGAAAAAAGAGACGGTGCTGGAAGCAAAAGACGAAATCCATCGCATTCGCGCCGAAGCTGAAAAAGACACTCGTGAACGTCGAAATGAAATTCAACGACAAGAAAGACGATTGTTGCAAAAAGAAGAGTCGCTGGATAAAAAGATGGAATCACTCGAACGTAAAGAAGAGCAAGTGGCTAACAAAGAGAAACGCATTGATGAGACACAGCAGCAAATTGAAATGATTTACAAAAGCCAGGTTACGGAGCTGGAGCGTATCTCCAACCTCACCATGGAAGACGCACGCAGTATCATACTGTCCAACGTAGAGCAGGAAGTCCGTCATGAGACGGCTCAGATGATCAAGGACATTGAACAGCAGGCGAAGGAAGAGGCGGACAAAAAATCCCGCGAAATTATTACCCTGGCCATCCAGCGTTGCGCGGCAGATCACGTGGCCGAAACGACGGTATCTGTTGTAACGCTTCCGAATGAAGAGATGAAAGGCCGGATTATCGGACGTGAAGGACGAAACATCCGTGCACTAGAAACCCTTACCGGGATTGACCTCATTATCGATGATACGCCAGAAGCAGTCATTCTGTCGGGCTTTGACCCGATTCGCCGTGAAATTGCCCGTACAGCCCTGGAGAAACTGGTGGCAGACGGACGTATTCATCCGGCACGCATTGAAGAGATGGTGGAGAAATCCCGCAAAGAAGTGGATGAGCGTATCCGTGAATACGGTGAGCAAGCTACGTTCGAGGTGGGCGTACACGGTCTGCATCCGGATTTGATCAAAATTTTGGGCAGATTGAAATTCCGTACAAGCTATGGTCAGAACGTCTTGAAACATTCAATGGAAGTCGCCTACTTGGCTGGATTGATGGCTGGCGAGCTTGGAGAAGATGTTACGCTGGCAAGACGTGCCGGATTATTGCATGATATCGGTAAAGCGCTGGATCACGAAGTGGAAGGATCACACGTCGAAATCGGCGTGGAACTGGCGAAGAAATACAAGGAGCACCCTGTTGTCATCAACAGCATCGCTTCCCATCATGGGGATTGCGAGGCAACTTCGGTTATTGCCATGCTGGTTGGAGCAGCAGATGCCTTATCCGCAGCAAGACCAGGCGCACGCCGCGAAACACTGGAAACGTATATCAAACGACTGGAGAAGCTGGAAGAAATTTCGGAATCGTTCGAAGGCGTCGAGAAATCGTATGCCATTCAGGCCGGCCGCGAAGTTCGCGTCATGGTGCAGCCTGATAAAATCGACGATGCGGAAGCTTTCCGCCTCGCACGTGACATCACCAAGATGATCGAGAACGAGCTCGATTATCCGGGACACATCAAAGTCACCGTGATCCGGGAAACCCGGGCGGTTGAATACGCAAAATAGATCATTTCGAAAAGTGGCCGCGATTGTGGCCGCTTTTCTTATTTATGCACGTTACCGTTGCTTTTGGCGCATAACATGTTTAATCCGGATTCAGATATGGTAAGTAATGAAGGAGGCAATACATTGAAAGTTCTTTTTATCGGTGACATCGTAGGAAACGTCGGGCGCAAAGCGTTGAAAGAAAATCTGCCTTACCTTAAAAACAAGTACAAGCCGCATGTCGTCATCGTCAATGGCGAGAACGCGGCGGCAGGCCGCGGGATTACCGGAGCGATTGCGAACGAATTTTTTAACTGGGGCGTGCATGGCATAACGCTGGGCAATCACACATGGGATAACAAGGACATTTTTGAGTTCATCGACGATGAGCCGCGTATGATTCGTCCTGCCAACTTTCCTCCAGGCACTCCAGGCAGAGGGTACACCGTGGTCAAAGGCGAGGGCAAAGAATTGGCCATCGTGAATCTGCAAGGGCGCACGTTTCTGCCCGCACTGGATTGCCCGTTCCGCACCGCCGACGAGATCGTCGACGAGCTTCGCCAGAAGCACAAGTGTATTCTGGTCGATATGCATGCAGAAGCGACCTCGGAGAAAATTGCGATGGGCTGGCATTTGGACGGTCGTGTCTCGCTTGTCGTGGGAACGCACACCCATGTGCAAAGCAATGATGATCGCATTTTGCCGGGAGGAACGGCTTATTTGACGGATGCCGGCATGGTTGGACCGCGTGACGGCATCTTGGGCATGGAACGTCAGGCAGTATTGCGCAAGTTTTATACCCAATTGCCGGTACGCTTTGTGGTGGATGACGGCAAATGGCACTTCCATGGCGTGTTTGTGGAAATCGACGAAAGCACGGGCAAAGCAACCCGAATCGAGAAAATTCGTTTAAACGAGGATGAGTGGCGCATGGAGTAGCGGGGTGTTCCCGTTTTCTCCGAGCCTCGTCTAAAAAGAAGGAATTTTTTTGCCTCCCGCGAATAAAATCTAGTAAGTGGAAACAAACATTCAACAATCCCAGGGAGGTACTTACCATGGAAGTATTAAAAGTTTCAGCAAAGTCCAATCCCAATTCCGTTGCCGGTGCGCTTGCAGGTGTTCTTCGTGAACGTGGAAATGCTGAACTGCAGGCCATCGGGGCGGGTGCATTGAATCAAGCCATTAAAGCGGTAGCGATAGCCCGGGGATTCGTAGCACCAAGTGGAGTTGACTTGATTTGTATTCCAGCTTTTACTGATATCGTAATTGACGGTGAGGACCGAACGGCCATTAAGCTGATAGTGGAGCCCAGATAATACATGATTCCTGCAAGGAGCCTGTTTACGTCGTAGACAGGTTTTTTTGCATGCCATTTTTTTATTTCCAGGCCAAAGGAGGAGCGTTCATGCGTGAATGGCGTGTCGCCGATTTTCATTGTGATGCCTTGAGCAAAATGTTGTTGAAACCCGAGCTTTCGTTCCGAAATGCATCGGAGCTGGATGTCAATGTGCAGCGTATGGAGGAAGGCGGCGTCGGCTTGCAGGCGTTTGCGATCTATTTGCCGGAAGTATTGGGCCGGGGCAAGTTTGAGCACGTCATGGGTCAGCTCGAATTATACAGAAACCGGGTTCATGGGAACGATGGGCAAGGCCGGGGGATCCAAACGCTGTTATGGCGGGAACAGGTGGCTGACGTCAGGAAGCTTGAGAACCCATGGGGACTTTTGACGCTGGAGGGTGTGGACGGCCTGGAAGGCAGCCTGTTCTACTTGCAGCTATGTTACGAGATGGGCATACGAATCGTAGGGCTGACCTGGAACTATGCCAATTGGGCGGCAGACGGGGTGATGGAGCAGCGAGGAGCGGGTTTGACCGAGAAAGGCAAGGCATTGGTAGGGCGATGCAATGAAATCGGCATGCTGCTGGATGTTTCGCATTTGACGGAAAAAGGGTTCTGGGAACTGACCGAGCTGAGCGAACGTCCGTTTATTGCTTCCCATTCGAACAGCTACGAGGTGTGTCCCCATGTCCGCAATTTGAAGGATGATCAAATTCGGGCCATTGTGGCCCGGAATGGGCGGGTGGGATTGACATTTGTGCCATGGTTCGTGAAACAGGCGGATGAGGTACACATGGAAGATCTGCTGCCGCATATCGAACGGATATGCACCTTGGGCGGAGCGCGGCATTTGATGATGGGGTCCGACTTTGACGGAATACCGACATACATTCAAGGTTTGGAACATTCGGGGAAATATCCGCAGTGGATCGAAGTGCTGCTGAAACATTATGACGAGCATGTGGTGCGAGGCTGGATGTGGGATAATGCGATAAATTATTTGCATGAACAGCTGCCTTCAGCTGCTGCCAATCAGGTAAAATAAGGGGATTTCATGAATTTTCAACAGTTCGTTTTCATTTCACGCCAAAAAGGGGTATAATACCAAAGGATTGTTATGAGCCTGACCTCAGGCCAGAGATAAACAAGGAGTGAAATTTCAAATGAGTAAAACAGTACCTGTGGGCGTATCTGCCCGCCACATTCACGTTTCCCAAGAGCATGTCGACATTTTGTTCGGCAAAGGTTATCAACTGACTGAGTTCAAACCTCTGTCCCAACCAGGCCAATACGCCGCAAACGAAACAGTAGCGGTAATCGGTTCGAAAGGACAGTTCGATAAAGTCCGCATCCTCGGGCCTGTTCGCCCGGAAACCCAATTGGAAATCTCCATGACGGATTCCTTTGCGATCGGCGTTAAAGCCCCTGTACGCGAGTCCGGAAACATTGAAGGAACTCCGGGAATAACCATCAAAGGCCCTGCCGGCGAAGTAACCATCGACAAAGGCGTCATCGTTGCTGCCCGCCATATCCACTTCCACACTTCCGATGCGGAAAAATGGGGCATTCAAGACAAACAAATGCTGAAAGTGCGCTTGAGCGGCGAACGCGGCCTCGTTTTGGAAAATGTAGTGGCACGCGTATCCGACTCCTTTGCATTGGACATGCACATCGATACCGATGAAGCAAACGCGGCTGGCGCGCGTAATGGCGACACTGCTGAAATCATCGACTAAGGAATTTCGAGGACATTAGCGGTGGTTTATTTCGACGAAATTTCGTCGAAGTCTCTGCCGAAATACAAATGGGAGCTGGTTTCCTTTAAGGCAATCCACTCTTTTTGGAAAATGTAATACCAAGTCCAAAAACCTGAGCACATCCATGGTACGGTCGAAGACCGATGTTATGGAAAGCTCGGGTTTTTGCTTATAGGAAGACCGATGCCGCAACCAAACGAGGTTCAAGCACTCCTTCCTTCGGCGTTGTACAGATGAGGCGTTACGTCCCAGCCATACAAGAGGCGGCAGGCTTTGCGTATGGAACTGCGGTCCAAACCATGTTATAATTTGACGTAATGCTCTTTTGTTGTATAACGGGTGCAAAGAACACCGATCCATATGGTATAACGGATTTTAATGAATATGAATAGAGGCTGTAAGGAGTGACCGCAGGCATGGCTAAAGATTCGAAAAAGGATTACTCCCGATATTTTGATTTCTCCGATGCCAAAGTAATTTCACAAGATGAATTCAGCAAAAAAATTCGGATTCGCGGCCGGGACATTACGATCAAGTCCGAACCGAATCATCGTCAGGAGAAACAGCGGGGAAAGGAAGACATCCAGGTACTTTACGACAATGCCGTCCCGGATGAATTGAAGCATATCGGCGAAGGCAAACATTATATCGTTTACACCTATGGATGCCAGATGAACGAGCATGATTCGGAGACGATTAAAGGTCTGCTCGAATCCATGGGTTACCAGGCAACGGAAGATCGCAAGGAAGCCGACATCATCCTGCTGAACACATGTGCGATTCGCGAAAATGCAGAGGACAAGGTGTTTGGCGAGCTCGGTCATCTCAAAACGTTGAAAACCGAACGTCCAGGCTTGCTGCTTGGGGTGTGCGGCTGCATGTCCCAGGAGGAAGGCGTCGTTAACCGCATCATGCAAAAGCATGGTTTTGTGGACATGATCTTTGGTACGCATAACGTGCACCGTTTGCCTCATCTGATTCAGGAAGCGCTGTTCAGCAAGGAAATGGTCGTTGAGGTGTGGTCCAAAGAGGGCGATATCATCGAAAACCTGCCGAAAAAACGGGAAGGCATGCGTGCATGGGTCAACATCATGTATGGTTGCGACAAGTTCTGTACGTATTGCATCGTTCCGTATACGCGCGGCAAGGAAAGAAGTCGCAGACCGGAAGACGTCATTGCCGAGGTGCGTGACCTGGCAAGGCAGGGCTTCAAGGAAATTACGTTGTTGGGGCAGAACGTCAATGCTTACGGCAAAGACTTTACCGATATAAACTACAGCTTCGCGAACCTGATGGACGACATCCGCAAAATCGACGTTCCCCGCGTTCGCTTTACGACAAGCCATCCGCGCGATTTTGACGACGATCTGATCGAAGTTCTCGCCAAGGGGGGCAATCTGGTCGAGCATATTCATCTTCCGGTGCAATCCGGCAGCACAGAAGTGCTTAAACGCATGAGTCGCAAGTATTCGCGGGAACACTATCTGAACCTGGCTCACAAAATCAAGAAAGCGATCCCGAATGTGGTGCTGACCACCGACATTATCGTCGGTTTCCCTGGAGAAACGGACGAACAGTTCGAGGACACGCTTTCCCTCGTGCGCGAAGTAGGTTATGATTTTGCTTATACGTTCATCTATTCTCCGCGCGAAGGAACACCGGCTGCGGTAATGGAGGACAATGTGCCGATGGAAGTCAAGAAGGAGCGCCTGAAACGCTTGAACGAAACGATCAACGAATACAGCCACCGCAGCAACGAGAAGCAGCGCGGCAAAGTGGTTGAGGTATTGGTCGAAGGCGAGAGCAAACGGAACTCCAACGTACTGGCTGGACGCACACGCAGCAACAAATTAGTGCATTTCGAAGGTTCAAAAGATCTGATCGGGACGTTTGTGCAGGTCGAAATCACCGACCCGATGACGTTCTATATCCGGGGTAACCTGCTCACCGATCCGGTTGCAGCGAATCAGTAAATATACATTACCACCCTGCAAAATAACGTGTTTGAAGTTGGAATCCAGCGCACGCAGCGGAGGAGACGGAGGAAGCGAGAGCGCTCGCCTTTGTCACCGAATTTCAACCTTGAGCAACATAGATTCAGAAATTCGGGGACAACAGCGATCGGAAGAACGATCCGTAACCGTAGCGGACTGGTGGGAGAAAGAACCGTTCATTTTGCCTCATCTCATACGAATTGGAGCGATTACAGTGGCGCAAGAACAAGTGCAATATAACCGTTATGGTATGCCGACGTACGATACGCGCGATCTGGTCATACGCGACGACATTATGAGAAAAGCCAAAGAGTTGGCCAGTATGATCGGAACCAGCGAGGAAGTGAAGCAATTCCAGCAGGCTGAAGCCAAAATCCAAAACCATGAACGCATTCAGCAACTGATCGCCAACATCAAGAAAAAACAGAAGGAAATCGTAGCCTTCGAAAGTTTCAAAAATGCGGCCATGGTGAGCAAAATCGAGCAGGAGATCGAAGAGCTTCAGGATGAGCTGGATAGTATTCCGTTGGTCAACGAATTCCAGCAAAGCCAAAGCGACATCAACTATTTGCTGCAGCTGGTCGTTTCCGTGATCCGGGATACCGTTTCCGAGAAAGTCAATGTGGAGGCAGGCACGGACTCGCCGCCGAGCAGCTGCGGTTAAAAAATGGAAAGGGTGCGGACGCGGTCCGTGCCTTTTTGTTCATATCGGAAAACGAATGCATCAAGAATGAACAGACGAAGGTGCTATGAAGGAGAAATCAAATATGAGCATTTTGGATAAAATGGTGGAGGAAGGCAGCGGCCGGTTCTGGGGATTCCTGGGCTGCCGTTATATAAAAGGGAGTCAAAGCGAAGTACAGATCGCGCTGACGGCCGGCGAGCAGCATACCAATTCCATGGGCATCATCCATGGAGGCGTGCTGACCTCTTTGATGGATCAGGCGATGGGGATGGTAGCTACTGCGGCGATGGACGTGGACAGCTGCGTCACAACCAACCTGAACGTGCACTTTCTGGCACCCATGCATCAGGGGGAGCTGACGGTTACGGCAACCGTATTGCATCAAGCAGGGCGAAGCATTACAACCCAGGCGGAAATCCATGACCAAGCCGGTACGCTCGGGTGCATGGCTACCGCAACGTTTCGCGTCGCGCGTACAAAAAAGCCCGATCAGCAATCAAATGGTTGACAAACGGTATTACTATGTCATAATGAAATTATCAAAATGAAAATAGTCGGTGGTGCCCATGAGCGAAAACAACGAACACTTCAATGCTGAGAACGATGAAGAAATGGCGCGTGCCTATAGTTCCAAAAAATATCGTACCCCGGACGGCGTGCCCGCAGATATCGTCATGTTTACCTTGACCAAGCGGGAACGCAGAACGGTAACCAAAACGTTGCCGATTCGGGAATTGAAAGTGATGCTCATCAAACGCAAAGGTTGGCCTTTTGCCGGCAGATGGGCACTTCCAGGAGGTTTTTGCCAGGAGAATGAATCCATCTATGACGCCGCCAAGCGGGAATTGATGGAAGAGACCGGCGTCGACGGCGGTCACCTGGAATACTTGAATGTGTACAGCCAGCCGGGTCGGGATCCAAGGGGATGGATTATCTCCCATGCATTTTTCGCATTGGTCGAAGAATGGATGCTGGAACACCGCCAGGCGGCCGATGATGCCGAGGAGGTAGGCCTGTTTACGATTCAGGAGGCATTGCATGAGCTGGAGCTTGGTTTCGATCACCGGACCATTATTGAGGATGCGTATCACCGGATTCAGCAGCAGATGCTGGAAACGACCATTGCAAGGCAATTCCTGCCCCGCGAATTTACGCTTAGCGAACTGTATCAGGTGATCCAGAGCGTCGTACCGGATTTCGAAGAGCCCAACTTCATTCGCAAAATCACATCGACGCGCAGTCGCAAAGGCATCGTCGAAGAGGTCAGGGATGAGGAAGGCAATTTGCTAAGCTCCAATCAGTATTCGCAGCGTCCGGCGCAGCTGTATCGGTTCACCGAGCTTGTGCCGCGTTTATCCATTTACACATAATTGGCAAGAACGGTCACAATGACGAAGTTCATGTACCTACCTCAAACCAAGGGAGTGTGGACGAATGAAAGCATTGATCGTGATTGATTTCACGCATGATTTTGTGACGGGAGCATTGCCCGTAGGCCAGCCGGCCGTGGACATCGCTGAGACTGTCGCTGCAGTGACCGAGACGTATTGCCGGAATGGTCATGAAGTGGTGATGGCCGTTGACTTGCATGAACAGAATGATCCATATCATCCGGAGACGGCGTTGTTTCCGCCGCACAATATCCGCGGTTCGAAAGGACGGGAGTTGTATGGACACCTTGCAGAGGTCATGGAACAGTACAAGTCGAAAATTCGATGGATGGACAAAACGAGATATAGCGCTTTTTGCGGGACCGATCTTGAGTTAAAGCTGAGGGAACGAGGAATTACGGACATTGCTCTGATCGGGGTGTGTACGGACATATGCGTGCTTCATACGGCCGTGGACGCCTATAACAAAGGATTTCACATTACGGTATTTGAGGACGCCGTGGCCAGCTTCAACCCTGGGGGACATGAGTGGGCGCTCGGACATTTCCGTTCCAGCCTTGGGGCTCAGGTCATTCAAGCGCGAGAGACGGTATTGGCAGCCAATGAATGAAGCATGAGCCGGCATGCATGTCAGAAACGATGACAGGGCCAATGATTTGATTTAAAACAAACCATGTTAGCGGAGACTCGATTGTTGTTTGGACATACAGCAACAGGATAGAGTCTCCACCATGATGACCCGTGTTTGTGGACAGGATCCATGGACATGAGCGGAAGTCGGAAAGGATGAGACAAATGCAGACTAGCCTGGCGTTACACACGGATAAGTATCAAATCAACATGATGTATGCGCACTGGGTCAATGGAACTCACAAACGGAAGGCGGTGTTCGAAGCATACTTCCGCAAGCTTCCTTTCGGAAACGGTTATGCCGTATTTGCCGGATTGGAACGCATTGTGAATTATATCAGCCAGCTTCGCTTTACGATGGAGGACATCGAATATTTATCCAAACAACAGGAAAACTACGATCCGGGCTTTCTTGAGGAACTGCTTCAGTTTTCATTCAAGGGAACCATTCATTCCATGAAAGAAGGAGCATTGGTTTTCCCCGACGAACCGTTGATTCGGGTCGAGGGCTCCATTATGGAGGCACAGTTGGTGGAGACGGCCATCCTTAATTTCATGAATTATCAGACATTGATTGCGACCAAGGCATCCCGGATCAAACGGGTGGCGAATCAGGACACTCTCCTGGAGTTCGGCACGCGCAGGGCACAGGAGGCGGATGCGGCCATTTGGGGAGCGCGCGCTTCATATATTGCCGGCTTTCATGCCACGTCCAACATGTTGGCGGGAGAGCGCTTCGGCATCCCGACGGCGGGAACGCATGCCCATTCCTGGGTGCAAACGTTCATGAGCGAGCAGGAAGCTTTTGATGTGTATGCCAAAGTCATGCCCGATCAAGTCACGCTGCTGGTAGATACATTCGATACATTGAACAGCGGTGTGCCTCATGCGATCAAGACGGCCAAAATGCTTGAAAGCCAAGGCAAACGCATGAACGCTATTCGTCTTGATAGCGGAGACCTTGCTTATTTGTCGATTCAAGCCAGACAGATGCTGGATGAGGCTGGATTGGACTACGTAAAAATCGTGGCTTCCAACGATCTGGATGAGAACACGATCTTTAACCTGAAGGCTCAGGGCGCGCGTATCGACACATGGGGTGTGGGTACGCAGTTGATCACGGCTTCGGATCAGCCTTCGCTCGGCGGTGTATACAAGTTGGTGGAGCGTGAAGTGGAAGGCGGCATGCTGCCGACGATCAAAATATCCGCAAATCCGGAAAAAGTATCGACGCCGGGGAAAAAGGAAGTTTTTCGAATCGTCGACCCGAAGCATGGCAAAGCCATTGCCGACTACATTTGTTATCCCGGAGAAGAACAGCCGGTTCAGGGCGGTCCGCTCAAACTGTTCAATCCACTTCACCCTTATCTGAAAAAGACGGTAACCCGCTATGAAGCGGTCAACATGCTGGAGCCCATCTTCGTGGATGGACAGCAGGTTTATGAACTGCCTACGCTGGATGACATTCGCAGATATCATGAAGAACAGCTTGACCTGTTCTGGCCGGAATATTTGCGCAAACTCAATCCGGAGATTTATCGCGTGAACATCAGCCCTGCGGCGTGGAACATGAAGCAGAAGCTGATTGCGGAGCATGTGCATTCGCAGGAAGAGTTTTAATAATCAAGGCTGGGCATGACCTGAAAGCTTGTTAGGGGTCATGCCTTTTTGATATGTGTCAAAAATCATGGACGGGGACTCCGCAAAGTACGGTATACTATCCCTTGATTCCACCCTGCGAAACATTTCCCGGGAAAACCCGGCAATGCCTGAAATGTTTCAATCCGGTGCTGCCAGGGGATGAAAGTAACAGAAGCAGTCCATGAGTCCATCATTTAAAATATAAGGAGAAGATCTCTATGAATACATCGTTTCCAGCTTATGTCGTACGTCAGGATGAGCAGGGCCGCGTTCACGCAGCGATCGAGCAGCTCCGGAAAGAAGATTTGCCGAACGGCGACGTCAGCGTACACGTCCAGTATTCGAGCGTCAATTACAAAGACGGCCTTGCTGCCGCTGAGAAAGGTGGAGTGGTACGCCATTATCCGATGGTTCCGGGCATCGATATCGCGGGGGTCGTCGAAGAATCAGTCAGCGGCAGCTTTGCTCCCGGAGACCGGGTCATTAGTACGGGGTATGAACCAGGGGTTTCCCATTTCGGGGGATTCAGCAGATATGCGCGTCTGAGCAGTGAGTGGCTTGTGCCGCTGCCTCCGGGATTAAGCGAGAAGGAAGCGATGGCGATCGGCACGGCGGGTTTTACAGCGGCCCTCTCTGTGGACGCATTGCTGCATGCTGGCGTGAAACCGGCTATGGGGCCGGTGTTGGTTACGGGCGCCACGGGCGGCGTCGGCAGCATGGCCGTTGCGATTCTCTCACGGTTAGGCTTTGAGGTGACGGCGAGCACGGGGAAAAAGGCAGAGCAGGAACCGCTGCTGAAACGGCTCGGGGCAGCGCATGTCATCTCAAGGGAAGAAGCAGACGCACCGGCCAAGGGAGCGCTTGGGAAACAGTTATGGGCCGGGATCGTAGATCCGACCGCAGGAGCGGGGCTGGCTGAACGGTTGAAGCACGTCCGTTATGGCGGAGCTGCTGCCGTATCGGGATTGACGGGCGGGCCGTCGTTCGAATCGAGCGTGTTTCCTTTTATTCTGCGCGGCGTGCAGTTGATCGGGATCGATTCCGTGTATTGTCCGATGGAGCGCCGGGAACGGATCTGGAAGCTGCTCGGCGGGCAATGGAAGCCTGAACGGGCGCTTGAGCTCGGCATTCAAGAGATTTCCTGGGCACAACTGCCCCAGACGCTCGAAACGATTCTGAAAGGCGGGGCAGTGGGCCGATCCGTGCTGAACACGATGACGGAGCCGCCGATGGAATAAAACGATGGGACAGCAGGCATGCTAACTCTACCCGAAGTGTACCGATTCAGGTCGCTGGAAAGGAAGAGAGGCATGGATTTCAAGCAATGCAGCAAACGAGCAAAAGCAAGAAAGGGAAGACGGCTGCGATCAGCCATTATTCTAGTGGGAATATGCATGTTGGTCATGTTGGGAGCGTGTTCGTCTTCTTCGCTGAAGCAGGAGCGCAAAATATATTCCGGACAGTCGGCAGAGGAAGGCAATATACGGGCGCAAAATCAAGGCCAAGGATTAAACGGGCCTCTTTTGGAGGAGCTTGAGAAGGAATTCTCGGCCAAAGGCATCAAGCTTATGAACACGATGACAGCAGATGACGGTCAAGGCGGTGTTGCCTATATGGCTTTGCTTGATGGGGATGGTCGGCATGTGGTCAAGGTGCATATATTTCGCGATGCTGGCATGAGATCTGCGGAAATGTATGAAATGGTAGGTCATGCCGGTGACCAGGCAAACGTGGACAATGTGTTGGGACATACGACCATGCTGAGCAAAGGGCATGTTGCCATGGTTTATACAGCTGGCGGGGGCGAGAGGGACCGGTACGAAAAAGAGGTTCTCGACGTGTTCCATCATGTGCTGGATCAGATCCATTAAACAGAGGGATCCCCTGTGCGAATTACGAAAACCCGTCTGATTTGTCAGACGGGTTTATATATTTCGCGCATGACATGCCGCAGCTCGGGCAAAATAATTTTTTCCATGGCCAGCTTGACGGCCCCTCTCGAGCCAGGCATGGAAAAAACGGCTGTGCGGCCGATCGTTCCGGCGACGGCCCGGCTAAGAATGGCGGCAGAACCAATGTCCTCTGTATAGCTGAGGAAGCGGAAGATTTCCCCGAATCCGGGCAGTTCCTTATCCAGCAGCGAAGATACGGCTTCATACGTCGTATCTCTCGGCGCAATACCTGTTCCGCCGCTCATCAGAACCGCTTCGATATCATCCCGCACAGACGCATCCTGCAGGATGGCCTGAATGCGCTCTGTCTCATCCGGCGTAATCAAATATTCGACGACCTGATAGCCTGCTTCGGTCAAAAGCTGATGCATCAGCTGACCGCTCGCGTCGGTTTCTTTGGTTCGCGTATCCGATACGGTTACGATCATACACGAGACTGAATCCGGAGCTTCTTGGCGATGTTGTTCCACGGAAGTGCTCATCCTTGTTATCCTCTCCTTAATAGGCTGTATCCCCATAGCATAGACGATTATTGGACATCAGGCAATGAAGCTCGCTTCCGTTTGCATGTTGCGCAGGCTGCCGGGGTTGGTGTACACTCGCTAGGATGGCAAAATCATGCGATGAAACTGTGCTATATAGATTGAACCGGAAATTTACACGATAACGAAGAGGGCAGAAAGAATCTGGAGAAGCGAAGCGGTCGCTTAAAAGCTTTCTGTAAGAAAGCTGCATCGGAAGCATAGGCTGATCACCGGATTTTCCCCTTGAAAAAGGGGATCAAAGAAATCTGGGGATAACAGCGATCGGAAGATGGTTCTGACCGCGTAGTGTCTCTGTGTAAAAATCATTGGTTCAACCTATATAGTTCGTGAGAGAGGTGCAAACAATGAACAATCAACCATCGAATCAAAGTCAGGATCGATCCGTTCCTGTATACATATTGTCGGGATTTCTCGGAAGCGGCAAAACGACGCTGCTCGTTCAATTGCTGGAGCATTGGAAAAAGCAAGGATTGCGGCCGGCGGTCATCATGAACGAATTGGGCGAAGTGAATCTGGATGGCCAGGTCGTCGACGAATCCGTGCCCATGGCCGAAATGCTTGGGGGCTGCATCTGCTGTACCGTGCGCGGGGACCTTGGACTTCAGCTATCGGAATTGATTCAGACCGAGTCGCCGGATGTCATCATTATCGAAGCGACGGGTGCTGCCAATCCGATGGAAATTTTGGACGGTGTGACGGAAACGTCGCTGTACATGCGCCTTGAGCTTAAAAGCCTGATCACCGTAGTGGATGCCGCGCACCTATGGGGCCTTCATACGGAGCAGAAGGGGAAGACGTTCCGCCTGATGCAGGACCAGATTCGCTGTGCATCCGTGCTGCTCCTGAACAAAACGGACCGGGTCAACGACCGCGAGCTTGAAGAGCTGCAGCAATTGCTGGCGAAATGGAATGCGTATGCTCCCGTCATCGGCACGGTGAAATGCCAAGTGGACATGGACTTGCTGCTGCGTGCGGGAACAGGCGTGCAGAGCCCATCCCGATCTCTGACGGGGAACGAACCCGATTCCGATCATGGATCGGCGGATTCGCATGTGCATACCGCCGAATGTGCGCTGCACGGCTGCAGTCATGGTCATGACAAACACGATCATGCCGGTCATCGGCATGAAGCGCATGCTTCGCACGAACATGTGATGGTATATACGCATTACTTTACCAAACCCGTCAACAGCGAAGCGTTCGAACGCTTTGTTGCGAATCTGCCACGGGACGTATATCGTGCAAAAGGGATTTTAACGTTCAGCGATACGGCGAGCCGGTTCTGGTTCCAGTATGCCTATCAGGAATCGGATTACATGAAAATTAATCCGCAGGGACAGGTACCCAACGTTGCCGTATTCATCGGGGAGCATTTTGAGCAGGGGGCCATTCGCGAGCAGCTGCTCGCATTGGAAGGCACAGCAGAGTAACATGACGATGCGTTTTTTTCGGATGGCGATACACGGAGCCAGCGCGGAGACGGATTGAATGCACCCAGGCTGTTTCCTTATGGCTTTCGCGAGATAGAACGCGGAGGACGGTTGCCAAACCGGCACATGGTCTGTATAATGATGGAAATGAATTGCATATTGATGATGATCGATGATCGGGAGAGTAACCAGAATCATGCATGACAGCGAGCCGGAGCGGGTGGAAGCCGGTATGCCGTGACCTGTGCGAACCGCACCCGTGAGATGGTCGTCCGAACAGTGCTGTTTTGCGTAAAATGGGGCGGCAGCGGAAGAGGGCGATCCGGTTGGCGACCGTTACTCGCATCGAGCGGAACAGCGAACTCCTGAACGAGGTTCAGGCGTGTTGTTTACTTAGAGTGGTACCGCGGGAACTGTGATTACAGCTCTCGTCTCTGATATGGAGACGAGGGCTTTTCTGTTTTCCGGGGAAGTGATGACGATTAAGGAGTGGTTAACATGTTAAAGAAACAGGCAGCGCTGTTGTTGTCTCCCTTGACGGGATTGGACGAAATGGAAGTACAGAATATGCTGGAGGTGCCGCCGCAACCGGAGATGGGTGATCTGGCCTTTCCTTGCTTTGCATTGGCCAAATCGCTTCGAAAAGCTCCGGCAGCCATCGCAGCTTCGATCGCGGAGTCGTTACAAGGCAGCGGGATCGAAGCCGTCAGTGCAGGTCCATATGTCAACATTCGTTTTAACAGAGTCGAAGCGGCTGCGTCCATGTTGAACGAATTAATGAAGCCCGGATTTGGCAAGCTGGATCTGGGTCAAGGCGAGCGAGTGGTCATTGACATGTCTTCTCCCAATATCGCGAAGCCGTTCGGCATCGGGCATTTGCGCTCCACGGTGATTGGGGCTGCGCTGTATCGGATGTACCAAGAGGCAGGTTATGCCCCTGTCAGCGTGAATCATTTAGGAGACTGGGGAACCCAGTTCGGCAAACAGATTGCCGCATATAAGCGTTGGGGAGATGACGAGGCTTTGCTGGCAGAGCCAATTCGGACGTCGCTGGAGCTCTATGTCAGGTTCCATGAGGAGGCGGAACAGGATCCGTCCCTGGAGACCGAGGCACGCGAGTGGTTCCGCAAGTTGGAACAGGGGGATGAAGAAGCCCGTAAATTGTGGTCCTTTTTCGTGGAAGTCAGCATGAAGGAATTCGACCGCATGTACGAACGCTTGCATGTGGCATTTGATTATACGCTCGGCGAAAGCTTTTACAATGACAAGATGGGTGCCGTCGTCGAGGAACTGCGGGACAAAGGTTTGTTGGAAGAGAGCGACGGCGCGCTCGTCGTGCGATTGGATGAAGAGAACATGCCGCCATGCCTGATCATCAAGCAGGACGGCACCACCATTTATCCTACCCGGGATCTGGCTACGGCCGTTTATCGCCATGATGTGATGAAGGCTGACAAAATGCTGTACGTGGTCGGCGGGGAACAGAAGCTGCATTTTCGGCAGGTGTTTGCGGTGCTTTCGCGAATGGGGCATAAATGGTCCGCTCACTGTGAGCACATTCCGTTTGGATTGATGCGGTTTGAGGGACGCAAAATGTCCACTCGCCGCGGAAAGGTCGTTTTCTTGCAGGAGGTGCTGGACGAGGCCGTTGCCCGCGCCTCCCGCATCATTCAGGAGAAAAACCCGGGATTGGCCAATGCGCAAGCCGTGGCGGAAGCCGTCGGCGTCGGAGCCATCGTGTTCGGGGACCTGCGCAACAATCGCTTGAACGACGTGGACTTTTCGTTGGAGGATGCCGTAAGTTTTGAAGGTGAGACCGGGCCTTACGTGCAGTACACCCATGCGCGGATCCATAGCGTGCTTGCCAAAGCGAAAGTGGTTGCTGGCCTGGAGCGGGACGACGATTCCGCCGCAACGCCGGAAGCAGGACAGGAGCAACCGGGAGCGGAAGAGATCGGCGATGCCGCATGGACGCTGCTCAAATTGTTGTCCGAATATCCGCAGCATCTGGAAAAAGCCGTTCAACGCAACGAGCCGTCCGTGATTGCCAAATACGCCATCGATGCAGCACAAGCCTTCAACCGCTTCTATCATGCGGAACGAATTGCCGATGCTGCGCCGGAAGTGCGTCGATTCCGCATCGCTTTGGCCGAATGCACGGCCGAGCGATTGGCCCGGAGCCTGTATCTGCTTGGCGTTCAGGCTCCCGAACGGATGTGACCCGGATTGGCCATGAACCGAACAGCAGCGTATAATGACGCAAAAAGGTTGATTTCGCTTCGGCAGGTGGGCAAACGACTCGATGGTTCCCAAGTATTGAAAGATATTGATTTGGAAGTGCATGAAGGACAATGCATCGTGCTGGTCGGGAGAAACGGCTCCGGCAAAAGCACGCTGCTGCGTGTCATCGCAGGATTGCTGAATCCCGACCAGGGCACGATGCATTGCAAACGGGAAGTCCCGGTCAGGTATGCGCCTGATCGGCTCGTGCGGTTGCCGTTTACTTCATGGGAATATCTGTGGCAAATGGGGCGCATTCAAGGGATCCGTCCCGGGGCATTGCGCAAAATCATTCATGAGCAGAGTGACAGGCTTGGCCTTGAAGGAGCACTGGATCAGAAGATGTCCTCGTTATCCAAGGGCACGCTTCAGAAGGTCAACTTGCTGCAGGCACTGCTCGCCGGGCCAAGGGGGCTATTGCTGCTGGACGTACCGCTGTCGGGACTTGACGCAGCGGCTCAGGAAGCCGTCATTTCCATCGCAAGGCAATGGAAGGATGCGGGGGCTTCCATCATTACCGCCTGTCATGAGCCATTGTTTATCGAACGCTTGGCCGATCAAGTGGACGTCTTGCAAGCAGGGGACATCATCCGCCGATGGGAGCGTGCCGACTTCATATTGCCAGAGGCTCCGCTCGTTTATATTCATAGCCTGCTCCCGCATCCGGTACAGTCCCAGCTATTCGAAGGACCGATCCGGTTGGCCGGGCAAGAAGGCGTGCTGCACGTTCGGCCTGAAACGGGCGGCGGGGCATCGGACGGACGCTGGGTGTGGAAGGTAACCCGCCATGCTTCGGACCGGATCATCGCTATGCTGATCGATGCGGGCGGTTCCATCGAGAGCGTACAGCAAGAACGTCAGCAATTGAATATGGAGCGATTGATCAAGGGCGAGCATCCGGCAGCCATGGATGACGACAACGAATCGTGCAATGCCTCCGGCGTGCATGCGGCAAGCCCGATGGACGGAGGTTGCCGATGACTGCGTTGACCGTTTACATGTTGAAGCACTACATCCGTTCACAGCGGTATTTTGCGCCGGTTGTATTTTACTTGTTTGGCATGCTGCTCATCTACTCGTACAAACCCAACCCGGTTGCCGACAGCTATAGCGTTACGGCCATGCTGCTATTTTTCGGCGCAGCCTGGCTCGCCGTGACCGTCATGAACACGGAACCCGCGGGTCAGAAGCAACTGTTGACGATACACGCCGGAAGCAAACGCAAGGTGGCGTGGGGGCAGTTGTTTTGCGCCGGGATAATGCAGTGCGGGCTGGCAGCCCTCACGGTGTTCTATCCGGTTGTGACCGGTATGTTTGAACGTCCCCCAACCGGCGGGGAGTGGGCGATGGCTTGGCTGGGACATCTTTCGCTCTGCATGTTGGGTCTTGGAATCAGCGTTTTCTTTCAAAGGTCATATGTGCCGCTGCTCAGCCGAAGCCTGCCTGCGTTGATTGCCGTTCTGCTGCTATCGAATGTGCAGGGCTCGTTAAGCGATCATTTGCCGCAATCGCTGCAGTGGATCAGCGTTGTTTTGCCACCGGCTTTTTACTTGATCCGGGAGATGATGTTGTTTGAGAATGCGGGGATCGGGACGATGGTGCTGCTGACGCTGTGGGCGACAAGTTATGCTGCGCTGCTGCTGGCCATTCATCTATGGATGTCGGGACGAAGGGATATGCAGCAATAAGTTGGCATACTTCAAAGCTTGAATGTTGCTTCCGGTTTGGTTACGATATAGGAATCATCGATTCCTGCAGACCGTATCCAGGGATAGGAAAGGGGCCATTCATGCCGCACACGGACATTCCGCAAGGCACCATGCTGGACGGGGAACATTCCAGAGAGTTGTTCGCTTATTATGGACTGGCCGTATACTACGGGCAGGCGTTGGAACAACAGTTGGTCAATCTGATCTTGCTGACCAAGATGTCTCAGGGCAAGGGGATGTCCGACGAAGAACTGGAAGACCTGTATGAACGGAAAATGAGCAGCTCGCTGGGACAACTGATCCATGAAGTACGCCATCATTTTCATTTTTCGGAGGATGAGGCCCGGCAGCTTAACGCCATATGGAAACAACGCAACAGCATCGTCCATCATTATTTCAAAGAACGCATTCACGAGACGTTCAGCCCGGAGGGCCGGGGACGCATGATCAAAGAGTTGGAAGAGTTCAAGGACCGCGCCCAGGAGCTCGAGCATACCCTTCAGCAATATACGGGAGCCTGGCTGGCCCAACTGGGATTGAACGCCGAGACTGCGGCGGCACTGCAGCGGCTTGAGCGCATGCATGCCGAAAGCTGCAGTGATTGTGATTATTCGCAAGAAAAGGAAGAGCAGTGAAGCATGACTACCGATGAACTCAGGTTTAGCCATAAGAAAAACCACAAACGCCGCCGATTTGCGCTCATCCTTGCCATCGTAATCATGGCCGGATTCCTGTGGACGGCAGTGACGGCAGCGGGCATCGTCGATTACGCCGATGAGGAGTCTGCAAGACATAGCGATGCAGCCATCATCCTCGGCGCTGCCGTTGCAGGCGATCAGCCTTCGCTCGTATTTCGCGCCCGGATCGACCATGCGATCATGCTCTACAAGCAGGGTACGGTCGGTAATCTTATTTTTACGGGCGGCTCCGCCGGTCCAGGGTTGCCCACCGAAGCCGAGGTGGGGCGTGATTATGCTTTGGCGCAAGGGGTAGACCCTGCACGAATTCAAATCGAAACCGAGTCCGCCGTCACGGAAGAAAATTTGATCTACGCGCTTGCTGTCGGAGAAGCAGCGGGATTTCAAACGTATACCATCGTTAGCGATCCCTTGCATATGAGGAGGTCCATGAAGTTGGCCCATCAGCTTGGCATGGATGCTGCTACTTCGCCAACGCGTACGTCGGCTTATGAGACGTGGAGAACCAAACTGCCTTTTCTGGCAAGGGAAACGGTGTTAACCATGGGGTACACGGTGAAAGGATGGATGTCCCCCTCCCGTTAGATACGTTGAATTCAACACAAAAAGACAAACCTGGGTCCTCGTTAGGGATCACGCGGTTTGTCTTTTTGTTTCGGGTCATTCGTTGGATTTCAAGCAGATTAAGCCTTGCCACCCGCGAACGAAGCAGAAGCCGGTACGGCTTGTGCCAGATTTCCGAGATGCTCGGTGTCCCCGGAAGGAGCGGCTGACGCCCCTTGCTGCAGCTGATACATCTGGTAATAACGTCCTTTCAGTTCCATCAACTCATCATGCGCGCCTTGCTCAACAATTCGGCCGCGATGCAGGACGAGGATCTGGTCCGCTGAACGAATCGTGGAGAGACGGTGGGCGATAATGAACGTCGTCCGTCCTTTTTTAAGCACCTCCAGCGCGCTCTGGATCAGCGCCTCCGTCTCGGTGTCGATGTTGGCGGTCGCCTCATCCAGAATAAGAATGGCTGGATCGAAGGCAAGCGCCCGGGCAAAAGAGATGAGCTGGCGCTGTCCAGCGGATAGGGTGCTTCCTTTTTCGATGACGGGTTCGTCGAATCCTTGCGGCAGATGTGCCAGAATACGTTCCGCTCCGACGTCGCGCAGCGCCTGCTCGATTTTCTTGCGGCTGATGCGCTCATCGCCGAGACTGACGTTGGAAGCGATCGTTCCCGTGAACAGATAAGGGTCCTGCAGCACGATGCCCATATGTTGGCGGATCCACTGTTTGGGCAGGTCTTTCACGTTTTGCCCATCAATCGTGATCCTGCCTTTTTGCGGGTCATAGAAACGGAACAGCAGGTTGATGATCGAGCTTTTGCCCGAACCGGTATGGCCGACAAGCGCTACCGTCTGACCTTGCGAAGCCTCAAACGAGATGTTGTTCAGCACATAATCTTTTTTGTAGGCAAACGATACGTCGTCAAAGACGACATTGCCTTTGTACCTTGGCATGGAGCCATCGGTGACCTCTTCCCCCTGTTCATCCATCAGCTCGAACACACGGCCTGCGGACACGAGGGACGAATCCAGGTTGGCCAATTGGTTGACCATGCCGATAATCGGTTGGAACAGGCGGCCGAGCACGTCAACGAACGCATACAGCACGCCGAGCGATACGATGCTCGTTCCGCCTCCCACTACGCTCGAGCCGAAGTACCAGAGCACTACCGCAAAAGCGAGGTTCCGGATCACGTTGACCAGATTGTGCGAGGTGAAGGCATTCAAGTTCAGCATTTTGTTCTGGTGTTTCATATAGTCATCGTTCAAATCTTCGAATTCTTGCCGGGTTTGCTTTTGATGACGGAATACGCGAATGATGGACATGCCTTGGATCGATTCGTTGATGATGGCATTAATCTCGCTCAGCCTGGAACGAATGATCGTATTGTAACGGGTGGCGAACTTCCGGTAAAGGACAATCCAGGCAATCAGCATCGGCACCACGAACAGCGAGATCAAACCTAGACGGAAGTCAAGCAGGAACAGGGCGACATACACCCCTGCAATCGTGATGATGCCCGAGAAGAAGTTGGACAATACCGCCACGAACAAGTCTTTCACGGCTTCGGTATCATTGGTGACTCTGGAGACGACCTTGCCTGCCGGCAGGTTATCGAAGAAATGAACCGGCAGGCGCTGAATATGCGCATATACGTCGTTTCGCAGGCGTTGAATGACTTTGTTGGCCGAAGATTGCAACCAATAGGTTTTGCCGAATTCCATAATAATGGAGATGACGAGGAAAATCAGATAATACACGATCAGTTCATAGATGCCGGGCATTTCCGGTTTATAAAAGGCATACAGTTCACCCGCAGATAACGGCGCTGCCGCGTATTGCCCGACCACCTCGCCTCCCCGTGCAATCGTCAGCACGCCGTCCGCGTAGGTGCGATCGCCATCGGGCGTGCTTACGGCTTCGTTGACAAAGTAAAAGCTCGTTCCAGCTTGAAGCACGCGAACTTCCGCACCTTTGGCTTCGCCCGGTTCAAACTTGCCTTCTCGTTTATAATATTTGCCGTTGTAGGCCGCTGCCTCCGAGGAGGCAGTCGTTTCATAGAATGGCTGCTCGACCGCGAGCAAATGATTGTCGATCATCGATTTGGCGATAAAGGGACCTGCCAGCTCGGCCGCTACGCCAATGGTAAGCATAATCAGAGCGGCAATAAACGTGCCTTTGGCCTTTAGGGCATATTGGAACAGCCTTTTGCCTGTATTGGATTTCAAGTTGTTACCTCCTACGTGGACAGATTGGATTCCACCTGTTGCCGTTCATATTGTTCGCGATACCAGCCGTTCATGGCCAACAACTCTTGATGGGTACCTTCTTCCGTAATTTTCCCGTGTTCGAGCACGATGATCCGGTCGGCATGTTCGATGGCCGACAGGCGATGGGTTGAAATCAGCGTCGTTTTGCCCGAACGTTTGCTGCGAATGTTCTCGATAATTTTAGCTTCCGTGCGGGCGTCAACCGCAGACAAAGCGTCGTCCAGAATCAGGATGTCCGGATCGGCGATAAAAGCACGGGCCAGCGATACCCGCTGCTTCTGTCCGCCGGACAAAGCAATGCCTTTTTCGCCCACAAGGGTGTCCAGACCGTCGGACAGCGTTCCGAGATCGCCGTCGAAGGCAGCCGTGCGAATGGCCTCCATGATCTCCTCGTCATTTGCTCCAGGCTTGCCGAACTGGATGTTTTGCCGCACCGATTTGGAGAACAGGATTTGTTCCTGCGGAACGTAGCCGATCCAGCTGTGCAGCTGATCCTTGGCGATATGCTGGATCGGTTGGCCGGAAATGGTCAATTGTCCGTCGCCGGCAGGATATTCGTGGAGCAGCTGTTTGAGCAGTGTGGATTTGCCGCTGCCCGTGCGCCCGACAACGCCAAGCGTCTGGCCGCGCTTCAACGTGAAATGAATGTGGCTCAGATTGTCTACCGTCGAAGTAGGATAACGGAACGTCACATCGTTCATGACGATCTCATCCGGAACCTCAATGTGAACAGGACGCTCAATGTCCTGCACGTCAGGTTCGACATGCAGCGTTTCGTTGACCCGGTCGAGAGAAGCGCTGCCCCGCTGCATCAGGTTGATCAGTTCGCCGATGGCAAACATCGGCCAGATCATCATCCCGAGGTACATATTGAACGATACGAGATCGCCAAGCGTAATTTCATTGTGGAACACAAGATAGATGCCGTATGCCAGCGCAATGACGTAGCTGAGTCCGACGAACAATCGGATTGTTGGTTCGAACAAGGCATCCATCCGTGCGACGGACAGGTTTTTCTGATACACGTCTTCGGTGACGTCGGCAAACCGCTTTTGGTCCAGCCGTTCCTGAACGTAGGCCCGGACAACGCGGATGCCCGCAATCGATTCAAGCACTTGATCGTTCATGTCCCCGAAGGCGTCCTGCGCAAGCGTGTAGCGTTGATGAACGGCTTTGCCGTAAATCATCATGGCCAGCGCGATGAACGGCAGCGGCAGGATGGCCGCCAGCGTCAGCTTCCAGCTGACGAGAAACCCCATTGCAAAGAGCACGGTTGCCAGAAAAAACGTGGAATCCGTCAAGGTCAGCATGCCAAAGCCGGCCGTCGTGGCGATGGATCGTAAATCGTTGGTGGCCCGGGCCATCAGATCGCCGGTTCGGTTTTTCTCGAAAAAGGGCGGTGTCATCCGCAGCAAATGGTCCATAAATCGCGAACGCAGCAAGCGCTCAACCAGGTTGGCGCCGCCAAACAGCTTATGCATCCATATGTACGTAACCAGATAAATCAAAACGATCGTACCGATAATGAGCAAAATGTAACGGGCCAGCGACGCGCTGGTGATTGAACCGCGTACAATCTCATCAATGGCATTGCCAAGTAGACGAGGGGGCAGCAGCTCGATGACGCCGACCAGGATGAGCAGGATCACGCCGATCAGGTAGCGTTTGCGCTCGAGCCGGAAGAACCAGCCCAGGTTTTTCAGTACAGAAAACAAAGTATAATCCCTTCCTTTCATGGTGTGTACATGCGTTTTTCTGTTCATGTTGACCGAAACATATCCAAAAAAAAACACACCGCACGCAGGCGGTATGTTTGGGATATCTTCCATACGGCAGCATGACTCCGAGAGCAGAGCCACCGCCGTACACCGATTACAATATGAAAAGACAGAACAGCAGTCAGAAATTAATGAACTTCTGTCACGCAATCATAGGTACGAAATAACAACAATTTCGGGGATGCTCCGGTATTCAATTGTGTGTGCAGTCCATCCAATGTATGCAGTATAAACACCGTGATCACCCTTTCATTTGGAAATAAATTCAATGTTGAACTCGTATGTTTGCATCTTACCATCGCCTTTTGCCATCTGTCAAATGATTTTCACAACTTTATTTGCCTATTCGGCGTGCATCGGGTTTGTGTTGAACACATTCTAGCGATATGATGGAATATATATAGAGATAAGGAGCTGACACCGAATGAGTGCCATACATGTATCTGATCGTGCCGCAAAATGGTACAAGGAAGAACTGAGTTTGAATGAAGGGGACAGCATTCGTTTTTTTGCGCGTTACAGTTCGGGGGGCGGTTTGCACCCGGGATTTTCTTTGGGCATCGCCGTCGAGGAACCGAAACACCCGGCCGAACAGACCGAAGTTTCGGGAATCCGGTTTTACATGGAGGAACATGACTACTGGTATCTGAAGGGGCATGAGCTTCATGTCGATGTGGTCGAAGAAGGTCAGGATATCGCATACCGTTACTCCGAAGTTTGAGACGTTTGATGTTCTTCTCATGACTGTCTTGAACAGGAGGGGATAAAAGGTGAATCCGCCAGTCCGTGACTTGGCCCAGTACATTGCAAATCGTTCCCGCATCGTTGTAAAAGCAGCGATTCGGGCAGAGAACGAACAGGGAGAACTGTTATTGATCCAGCATGCCGAGCAAGGACCCTGGGGGATTCCGGTCGGAAAAATGCGTCCAGGGGAAACCGTCGAGGATGCAGCTTCCCGCGAACTGTGGGAGGAGACAGGATGGACGGCCAACGGCATGAGCCTTCAAGGATTATACTCGGGTCCGGAATTTCGGCAGCTGCATTCGAGCGGAGACGAAGATTATTTCGTCATTGCCGTGTTCAGGGCATTCATCGTTCAGGATGAACATGTACGTTCGAGGCTGGATAGTGCAGTGGGCATGAATTTTTTTGCTTCGAATGCATTGCCGCCTCTGAATGAAATCAGCAGACGGCTGCTTGAGCTATCAGACGACTAAGATACAGGAACGGCAGCTCGCTGCACCAAAAAAAGTCCTTCCAGGCCGGAAGGACTTTTTTTGGTGCTTAATGACGCAGCACACCGATACGGAGAAAGGAAGACATTTCAATGCCTGTTCCTCCTGCGTTATTTTCGGAAGGTGTGTCCTCGAATTGGTGTTCTACACCAGATCCAGAGGTTCATCGTCCATGGCAAAATCAAAATCGTCGATATCAAACACTTGCACCGGAGCGGAAGACTCGATGATCCGGGCGATGAAATCAACCTGATCCGTGAGAATCGGGGTGTTCAGACGCTGGGAGGTGAGCAGCAGCTCCGTTTCGATCGGATCGAAGTATTCGCCATACTGGGCGGTGTCCACCGCATTGACGATGGAGATCGATACTTGATCCCCGAACAGGATCGAAGGGCTTTTTCCCCAAGGGACAAGCAGGGCACGCTCTATTTTTTTCTTGTTGAGCGGTTCTTCGAAGTAACTGATCAACTCATTGACCTTGGCTTTGACGTGCAGATCGTCTGCCGTATTGTCCATGAGCGGATCGGAGCTGGTTTGAAACTCATACAATTCCAGGACGGCGGTATATGGAACGATATATTCAACAGGCGCGGGTGGCGCGAGCAATTGACCGTAAATCGCCACCATCACGGCTTCCGTAACAAACTGACGTGACATGGGTTCTTGAATCCTCCTGCGGCCGGGTTAGTAGTTGCAATGACAGCGATGTCGAACAAGGAATATGCTCCAAGCAGTCGACCATGCGATGCATGAATAGAAGTATATCATACAACGATGGAAATTACAGCCAGACTACAGGGGGCAAGCGCCTATTTTCGCTTATGATTTGCCGAGAAGGAGCGAAAGAAGCCCTGCGGCGATGAGCGGTCCTACCGGCACGCCCTTGAAAAAGGCTACACCCAAAACGGTACCGATCAGCAATCCCGCAACGACCGTTGGTTGGGCCCCCATCAGCGTGGCTCCGCGCCCGCCCAGATAGGCCACAAGGATCCCTACGCCGATGGCCAGCAAAGACTTCCAGTGCAGGAAGGAAGCGCCGATGGTCTGCATGCTGATCTTGCCGCTGGCGAGCGGTGCCATGACTCCGATGGTCAATACAATGATGCCCACGGTCAGTCCGTACTTTTCAAGCCAGGGAAAAGCCTGATGCACGTTAAGCACGCGCAGAAGCAGCAGAAACACCATCGCCACCGTGACAGGAGCGTTGCTGCTAATAATCCCAAGCGCGGCGAAGGCGAGCAGCAGGAGGGAAGTCATGTCCATGGCTTTCATTTCCCTTCGGGCTGCCTTTGGTTTTGACGAATGATATGTTCGGCAATATACTTGCCATGCCAACGTCCCGATTCGATGAAGACTTCATTGGCATTGCGTCCGGATGCGATAACGCCTCCGACATAGATGCCAGGCACGCTGCTCTCCATCGTTTGCGGATCATAGACCGGTTTATCCATGTCCTCCGACATTTGCACGCCAATCGAGGTCAGCAGCTGGCGGTCCGGGCGGAAGCCGGTCATGGCCAGCACGAAGTCGTTGTCGAGTCGGCTGGTGGAGCCGTCGGCATGAAGCAGCGTCACGGCGTCGTCCAAAATTTCGGAGACGCGGGACTCAAGATGCAGCGTGATGAGGCCTTTGTTCACCATGCTTTCAAACAGCGGGCGCACCCATGGTTTGATATGCTCGGACAAGCCGGTTCCGCGATAGACCATATCGATTTGCGCCCCTACACGAATCAGCTCCATCGCCGCATCGACGGCCGAGTTGCTGCCACCGATAATGGCGACGCGTGTACGCGTGTACGGATGCGCTTCGCGGAAATAATGAGTGACTTTTTCTTTGTCCTCTCCGGGAATGCCCAGATAATTGGGATGGTCGAAATAACCGGTAGCCACGACGACGTTGCGTCCTTCATGGATGGTCACTTGACCCCGTCGGTTCACCGTATGTACCTCAAAGGTTCCGTCTTCCTTGCGTTTGATTTCCCGGGCCTCTTCATAGTTGTGGACCCGCAGCCCATAATGTGCGGCAACCTTGCGATAGTAAGCGAGCGCTTCGTAGCGGAACGGTTTGTCGTTGGGCGAGCTGAACGGAACGTTTCCGATTTCCAGCAGTTCCGCCGTACTGAAAAACTGCATGTGCGTCGGGTACAAATAGATGGAATGTACGATATTGTGCTTCTCTACAATGACGGTCGACAATCCGAGCCGCTCGCATTCAATGGCGGCAGACAGGCCACAGGGGCCTCCGCCGATAATGATGACGTCTTCCATATTCTATATCCTCCTTCATGTCAAGCACTATTATCCTACCGCAAAAGTAGGAACAATGCCAGTTTGCGCAAGGTTTTTACGCAGAAAAAAGGGCTCGGCGGCATGCGTTTATCGATTGACATGGCTTAAAATAAAGACTAACATAAAATTAGATGTTTATCTAATTTGAAGAAAATGCAAAAGGGGGAGATTGGATGCAGCTTGAGAAGATCGTAGCTTACCACAAGGCATTGGCCGATCCAACCCGGCTCCGCATGTTGCTGCTTTTGTCCCAAGGAGAAATGAATGGGCAGGCGCTTGCCGAAAGGCTAAACCTGTCCCAGCCCACGGTGACGCACCATGCCTCGAAATTGAGGGAAGCGGCACTAATTAAGGAGCGCAGGGAAAAAAATACGGTGTATTTTACGTTGAATCCTTATTTTATCAAGGAACATGCGCAAGCATCGGTTGATTTTATTTTCAAAAAGGAGGCTGCAGGGGATATGAGTGACGTAAATGAAACGCTGAAAGCTTCGGTCATGCGGAATTTTTATGCCAAGGACGGGCGGCTGCGGCAAATTCCGGCGCAATACAAAAAAAAGCTGATCGTGCTCGAACATATGGCGGAGCAGCTTGAATTCGGGCGAAAGTATTCGGAGAAGGAGATCAATGAGTTCATCAAACAATATCACGATGATTTCGCGACCATCCGTCGGGAGTTCATCATGCATCAGTTCATGTACCGGGAGGACGGCGTATACGAGCTGAATCCGAAAGAAATGTGGACACGTTGGGACGAGGTGCGCTAAAAATCGCTTGACAATGACGGGGATGGATGTGTAACATGTTGGATAAATCTACAAGGGAGGCGATGTTATATGACAGCTCTAATTGCAGTATACGCATATGGGAACATGAATATCGTCTCCGGAACGGATCAAGGCATATCGTTTATACGTATGGGCTAAGTAAGTCCCAGTCGTTGTTTGCTTAGGCGAACCATATGCAGCGAGAAGCTACGGGAGACGGCCTGTGGCTTTTTTTGTCGTCATCGGAGTTTGCACGGAAGCGGCAAGTTCTCTTTTCCATGGTATGAATGGTGAAGTTTCTGCTCTCTTCAAGTGCATCTTCTGTCGGCAAGTTTTACAGCCACGGGTTCATTGTGCCCGTGGCTTTTTCTTGTTTTCGTGCCGGAGACGTGTCCGGTCGGCTGTTTCATTGAAATGAAAATCATCGCATGAACATTGAAATGAAAATCATCGCATGAACATTTGGGAGGAATTTGATTTTGAATAAAGTATTGGATAAGTATGGATGGTCAACGTCATGGGAGGAAGCATGGAAGAGTTCCGGCATCGGAGTACCGCCAAGAGTGCCCGCAAGAGTGATCGCAGACCATGGACAGCTGCAGCGACTGCTGACAGAATCGGGGGAATGCTGGGGCAAAGTATCGGGGCGAATGCGTCATGAAAGCGCGGAGAGCGGCGAATTGCCGGCAGTGGGAGATTGGGTTGCGATTACGGGCGAGCCTGGCGAGGAAGCGGTCATTCATGGCATCCTTCCGCGTCGGAGCCGGGTATCCCGGCAGGCTGCCGGTCCGGTGACCAAGGAGCAATTGATCGCGGCGAACGTCGATCATCTGCTCATCGTGGCTGCCTTGAACCATGATTTCAATCTGCGGAGGCTTGAGCGTTACCTGATCATGGCTTGGAATGGCGGGGTAAACCCGGTCATCATTCTAAGCAAAAGCGATCTGTGCGACAACGTGCATGAACAGGTTGCGAAAGTGGAGAGCATTGCGCCCGGCATTGAAGTCATTGCATTGTCGGCAGTGACGGACCAGGGCAAGGAGCAGCTGGATCGGCTGCTTCAGCCTGGGAAAACGGTCGCTCTGACGGGATCTTCGGGAAGTGGAAAATCGACCATGGTGAACTGGATCATGGGCAAGGAAGTGCAGCTCACCCAACAAGTGCGGGAAGCGGATAGCCGCGGGCGGCACACGACGACCCATCGCGAGATGTTTGTGCTTCAGCAGGGGGCCGTATTGATCGATACGCCCGGAATGCGTGAGCTCCATTTATGGGATGAAGGAGAGAGCGGGTTGTCGCAGGCTTTCAGCGAGATCGAGCAGTTGGCTGCCGGCTGCCGGTTCCAGGACTGCAGCCATACCCGCGAGACGGGGTGCGCCGTGAAGGAGGCTGTTCAGTCAGGAGCCCTGGATAGCAAAAGACTGGATAATTATCTGAAAATGCAGAGAGAGTTAATGTACCAGCAGCGCAAAGAGGAAACGGCAGCCAAACGAAGAGCCTCCGGCAAATCGTCCTCTTCTCGCAAACCCAAGCATGCCCTGCGTGCGAATGACTGGGATTGATCCGGGAGGATTGGGGTCAAATTGGCGCCAGTACCGGTGCACCGGCATAAGATAGAGCCGGGAGGTGTTTCAGCATGCCTGATTATCGTATTATCGTGGACCTTTCGGATCATATGTTATATCTGCTGGACGGGGATCAAGTCGTGAAGGGGTACCCGGTAGCTATAGGCAAAATGTTGACGGAAACGCCAACGGGAGAATTCACGATCATCAACAAACAGGAAAATCCCGGAGGTCCTTTCGGCGTTCTTTGGATGGGCCTGTCGGCTCCGCATTATGGCATTCATGGCACAAACGATCCTTCGTCCATTGGCAAATCGGTGTCGCATGGCTGCATTCGCATGTATAATAGCGATGTGCTGGATCTTTCTTCCAAAGTTGGCGTAGGCACAACGGTAACGATCCGGCCTTAGGGCCGGATATGCAGCAAAGCATGCGCACTCATAGGATCATCCACGAACCGACTATAGCAGTAATAACGGAAAAGGAGGAGTGGAACCATGCTTATTCGACGAGCTTGTGCAGGTGACGAACGCCAGATCGCCCATGTACATACCGAGAGCTGGAAGACGACGTATCGGGGGATCGTGCCTGATGCATTTCTGGACCGTCTGACGATCGAATCGAGATTGCCTCAATGGGAGCAGGCGCTCTGCGAGCAAGGCGAGGAACGGATTGTGCTTGTTGCGGAACAGGAAGACGGGACGATTGTCGGCTTTGCTTCAGGAGGAAAGGAGCGCGAAGGAAGCCTGCCTTACGAAGGAGAGCTCTATGCGCTCTACATATTAAAGGCCATGCAGCAAGTAGGAATCGGACGGCAGCTTGCGACGTCGATGGTTCGGGAATTGCAGCAGCTCGGCATGGGGAGCATGGTCATCTGGGCGTTGGAGCAAAATCCGGCTTGCCGTTTCTATGAAAAGATGGGCGGGAGGCCTGTACGCAAGCAGCCGATCACCATTGCCGGACGAGAACTGGTGGAAGTGGCGTTTGGATGGAACCGTTTGGAACCGTTTGGGAAGGGCATGAAAATGGCTGATGATGGCGAGCCTCGAATCGATTAAAGTCGAATGGCGTTGGATGATAGATTCAGGAAAAAAAAAGGAATTCGAACCGGTTTGGTTCGAAATCAATCCGGTTATTTATCTTACACGGCCATTCATCCGTTAATCCATGGTAAAGGGGCTTGAATCGATGTCCATCGACCGCTTTATTCTGAGAAAGCTGAGCAACTGTCGGGAAGCAAACACGCGCGACAATCTGGTCCGCCTGTTTCTCATTCGCATCCACAGGGCCGAAGCAGCGGAGGGGCAAGAGAACGTATACGAAATCGGGAGACGGCGTTAAGAAGCATGAAGGCAGACTATGGCAAGGGGTTTGGGGCGTCAGGGATCGATATGAACAAAAAAGGAAGCGCGTCCTTTAAGGATGCCTTCCTTTTTTGGGCTGCGGTTGAGGACGGTCGTCCGAACCGCGGCGTATCATCAAGTTTAGGGGCTTTTGAGTCTGTTAGTACAAGGACAGGGCCAGTGAATCATTTTCGCTGCGGCTGTGCAGAATGGCTTCGCAACCGACGATTTCGATGCTGATCAAGGATTGCAGGCATTTTTGCAAAGCTCGTTTACCGTTGCTGATTTTATGCTCAAGGGCATTGCTAAGCAGTCTTAATGTTTTCTGCACAGGTTGTTTGTTTTCTTGATTAAAGTATACAGGGATGGATTTGTTTTGAAATGTAATTAGTGTTCTCACTAGAAATCACCTCACAAGAGTTATTTCATATTGGTAATAGTAAATTCCAATGCTTAAAATTACCTTAAAATCAGCTTATGAAAACATAAAGGCGCTTAATGTTTGAAAAGTGTTCACAATTCGATTGTGGGCAAAGCAATCCCGGCCGACCCGAAACCGGGAAATTCATCCCTATTCCATCGCAGTGGTTTTCAATTTTTCGCATCCCTGCAAACCTAAACGCGTGGCCTGCCACAATAGTTCTGAGACCAATGGACGATATTTTAATGCTGGGATGGGTCATACGTAACAAAAACATAGGGTGTACATTGCCAATACGGATTTTATGTAAGAAAATAGGATTGCAATGCTGATTTGCCGCTTTTTTTTGATCTATTTTGACATTAGGACATTTTACATATGAGACCATCGGAGGGATTACGATGATTCTAACCGTATATTCCGGACGTGCGGAAAGCGAATGGTTTGATGTCGACGTGCCGGATGAATGTACGATCGAACATCTAAAAACGCTGCTTGGTGTCCGCATATATGGACAGGCCCCCGGAGATGGCGTACAGTACATCCTCGAAGCCAAATTTCCCGAAGGGTTATGGTTCACGCCGCACAATGCGCAGCAGTTGATCGAGACAGGCCTGCGTCAAGGGAGCTGCGTGCGCGTCCAACGGGCTTTCTCGACAACGACCGAAGAGGCGCCTGTGTATGGAAGGCGTCCATTGTTCCAACAGGAAAGCAACAAATGAAAGCCCGGAACGTATACATTTCAGGAATGCGCGAACGAAAGGAGGTCCATTCTTCGTGAATGTGTTATATCAGCGTTCCCCAAGGATGACGCCGGTTCTTAAGGAAGAACAGCTTGAAATTCTCAGGCCCCCGGCGGAGCCGAGCAAACCGACGTTTTCGTTGATTTCCATTATAATACCCATCATGATGACGACGGTCAGCATCGGTTTTTATGTATACATCAATATGACAGGCAAAATGAGCAACAGCAGCTACATGATGTTCCAGATGATGACGGTCATGATGATGCTGACATCATATACCATTCCTTTTTTCGTGTATTTGAGCAACAAAAAGACCTACGCCAAAAAGATTCAGGAGCGTAAAGCGATGTACCTGTCGCAGCTGGACAAACATCGCGAAGAGCTGAAGGCGGCCCAAGCCGAACAGGCCCGAAGCTTATACGAGGTGCATGGGGATCCGAACGTCTGCATGCAAATCGTCAAAAACCGCAACAGCTCTCTATGGGAGCGGTCGCCGGAAGACGAAGATTTCATGCAGGTGCGCATCGGTTCCGGAGAAGTGCCTTTCCGGATCAAGCTCCAGGTACCGCGCGTGGACGGATATGATAAAGACGAGCTCATTGAAGCGGCCCATCAGCTGGCTGCCGAATTTCAGACCGTAGCGGATGCTTCCATCACCTTGCCCCTGTTCCAATCCAAGGTGATGGGACTGGTGGGGAGCCGTGAAGAAGTGCTTTCCTCGCTGCGCGTCATCGTTGCCCAGCTTGCCGTTCGGCATTCGCCCGACGAGCTGAAAATGGCTGCGTTTTATGAAGAGAAGGAATCCCGGGAATGGGAATGGCTTCGCTGGTTGCCGCACATTTGGGACGAGGATCAGGAGCAAAGGTATATGGCCGACAGGCACAGCGGTGCGCATCAATTGGCGGACAGCTTGTTTTCCGTATTGAACCGGCGCAAGAACAACAAGCAGGACAAGTACAAAAAAAGCGTGCAAACGCCCTGCTACGTCGTGATCCTGTCCGATACGCAGTTGATTGAAGAGGAGCCGCTGCTGCCGCTTTTGCTGGAGTCCGCTCACGAGATCGATGTGTGCACGATCATTTTGGCGAGCCGCAAGGAATCGCTTCCGATGCACTGCCAGCTGATCATGGAAGCTGCCAGGGACAAAGGACTGTACATCAAAAAAACGGAAGACGCGGACGTCATCAAACAGGAGTACAAGCCTGATTTCATTTCCCGGGAAGCTGCGGAGGCCTTGGCCCGGTACATGTCCCCGATCCGGCTCAAACGTTCTTCCGCCTCGGATATCCCGCAAATTCTTCCGCTCTTTGACATGATGGGTATTTCCCGCGTGGAAGAGCTGGATGTGGTGTCCCGCTGGAATCAGATGAGATATCCGGACAGTTTGCCTGTACCGATGGGGGTTCGCGCAGGCGGGAAAAAAATCGCGCTTAACCTGCATGACAAAATAGAACGGCAAGGCCATGGTCCCCATGGGCTGATCGCCGGCACGACCGGTTCCGGAAAGAGCGAGGTCATTCAATCCATCGTGGCTTCCCTTGCGGCTGAATTTCACCCGCATGACCTGGCTTTCATGCTGATCGATTACAAAGGCGGCGGTATGTCGAATACGTTCGTGGGATTGCCGCATGTGGTCGGAACGATCACCAACCTTGACGGCAACCTGATTGAGCGGGCGAACGTTTCGCTTCGGGCCGAGCTTGTAAGGCGGCAGAAAATATTGAATGATGCCGGCAATCTGCAGCATATTGACGAGTATTACAAAATAGCGAGATCGCGGCGACAGCAGCCTTTGCCGCATCTGGTCATCATTATTGACGAATTTGCGCAATTGAAGCGGGATCAGCCCGAATTCATGGACGAATTGATCAGTATCGCGGCCATTGGCCGAACGTTGGGAGTACATCTCATTCTGGCTACGCAGAAGCCTGCCGGCGTGGTCGATGACAAAATATGGAGCAATTCCAGGTTCCGGATCTGTTTGCGCGTGCAGAGCGAGGGAGACAGCCGGGACATGATCAAGATCCCGAATGCGGCATGGATTACGAAGCCGGGACGCGGCTATTTCCAGGTGGGCAGCGACGAAGTGTTTGAAGAAATGCAATTTGCCTGGAGCGGCGCCCCATATCATCGCGAGGAAGACTCAACTAGCGTGCTGCCTGTCATGGAAGTGCGGTTGAACGGGAAGCGGGAACCTTTGCTTACCGGTGAACGCAGAGCTGTATTGAAGGGCGAGGATGTCCCCAAACAGCTGCAGGCCTTTATCGATTATGTTGCACGTTCAGCTGCGGATGCCGGAATTGCGCGATTGCAGGGCCCGTGGCTGCCTCCTCTGCCGGAGGTGCTTGACTGGGAGAGTCTCGCCATCAAGCAACCCGGGGAAAGCGAGGATCGCGCGTACGAATCGGAAAGCGGTTTGTTAAGGCCCGTCGTCGGTTTGCTTGACGATCTTCCCAACCAGCGGCAGATGCCGCTTGAACTTCCAATGGATCAAGGCCATCTTGTCGTGTACGGCATGCCGGGTTTGGGAAAAACGACGTTTGTACAAACCCTGCTCATGGCCATGGGCAGATTGAACGAGGCATCTTGGCATGGCTATATCATTGATATGGGCAGGATGATGAAGGATTTTGCGATGCTGCCCCAAATCGGCGCCGTCATGATGGCCGAAGAGGAGGACCGGATCAAACGGTTGTTCCGTTATGTGCTGAAACTGTCTGCACAGCGTAAGGATATGATGTCGGAGGTCGGGGTAAAAACGATTTCGGCTTATCGCCGCGTCGCCCGCGAAGCGGTCCCGCAAATTGTGGTCGTGATCGACGGATATCTTTCTTTCCGGAATGCGTATCCCGAAGAGAACGAGTTGTTGGAAACGATTCTCCGCGAAGGCGGCAGCTTGGGCATGACCTTTGTGTTGACAGCCAACCGCGTAACGGACATCTTCGAAAAATTCAGGAGCAACATACCCAATGCCGTAACTTTTGAATTATCCGATCCGAGCGATTATTATTATGCGGTGGGACGGCCGACAAAAGCGCCGAGCCAGCTTCCGCCGGGACGCGGTCTTGTGAAGGGGCAGGTTCCGCCGCTCGCGTTCCAGACGGCCTTGCCGTCTGCAGGCGAGGATGAGGGCAAGCGTTCGGCGTCCTTGCGCCGGGCGATCGTTGACATTCGTGACAGCTGGTCCGGGGAACAGGCGCCCCAGATCGCGCCTCTTCCGGAAGAAGTGCATCTCAAGGATGTGATTATGCGTGCCGGAACATACGGAAGCAGAAGCCTTTCGTCGGTGAACGTGCCGGTCGGGCTGTATACCGATGATCTGGAGCCGTTCTCGCTTAATCTGAGGGAAGGCCCGCATTTCATGGTGACCAGCCCGATGGAAGGGGGCAAAACGACATTTTTGTTGACCTGGATGCTGTCCCTGGCGTATCATGCTTCACCGGAGCATGTGCAAATGTACACGGTCGATATGCGCTATGGTTCAGGCGGATTGGCGGAAATCGGAGCTTTGCCCCATGTTCGTGGCCATGTGTCGCGAGAAGAGCAATTGGCTCCTGTCATCCAGCAGCTATATGATGAAGTGCTGAAGAGGGGAGAAAGCTCCGGCGGTCCGGAAATCGTGCTGGTCATCGACGATGCGGACACATTGTCCAAACAGCTGACCGATTTCAACGTGAAGGATCAACTGGGAGCGATCGTTCGCCAAGGAAGGGATCGGGGCATACATGTCATTTTATCCGGCGTGCCGGCAGATTTCCCAACGTTCGGATCTGACTGGGTAAGCGACGTGAAAGCTTCCCAGAGCGGATTGCTGTTCGGGACCTTGGACCCTAACGATCTCTCGTTCTTCCGTATACCGTATTCCGAATCTGGAGGAAGCACGTCTGGTCTGAAGGTACTACCTCCGGGTCAAGGTTATTATATTAAACGTAAATATTCCAGGGTCAAAGGTGCAGTCCCATGCCATTCGGGCTGGAAAATGACCGATTGGATTTCTGAAATTCGTGACCGATGGCATGTTGTAGTTTGAGGGGAGGTGGCTCATAATGTTGACGGTTCATGATTCCAAGCAAAAGGTAGTCACTTTGCAATTGAAAGAGCTTTTTTTCCTGGCCGGTATACTCGGTTCAGACCGACTGCTTGGCGTGGAGGATCCATTCCGCGGTTATATGGCCGAAGATATCGCGATGGAATGGGAACACGTCAAAACTTCCCTGCTGGACAAAGGGTATTTGATTCAAGATCAGGATAGCAACGAGCTGACCATGACACCGACCGTTTTTTCCCGGGTAGCCATTGCTGGTCTTTCCGACAGGGCATGCTGGATACGTTACTCAATCAACGGCAAGTCACATGAAAGCTACATTCATTGCACGGATGAACGCGTTGTTGAAGTATCCCGGATCGAAGGAGAAACGGATTCGTTCAGGCTCAGTGATTTGGGGAACGTCCACCAAGCGGTGGATTGCCTGATCGAAAAAATGAAGTGGAGCGGGCGTTCTCCGGCGGAGAAACCTGCGCTGATGTGTTCCAAAAAAAAGTTTTACGATGTTTTGAATGGGCTGCATGACAAACAGGAGCAGACGGTGGCGGACGAGCTCGCACTGGAGACCAATGACCCCGAAGGATCGCTTGCGCTTGCACGGTGCCTTGTCAACAAGGAGTCGGATGGGGAGCTGCGGCTGCTCGTATGGGGCGATGACGGCTGGACGTCACAGTCGGCGGCGTTCACTTCGAGCGCGGTTTCCAATTGGTTGTTCCGCATGAGTACAGCCGCTTCGGATGATTGGTTGGTTGCAGCCTTAACGACGAGAGAACAGTTTCACGAAATGCTGCTGGACTGGCTTAAACAGCCTGCAGAGGAAGAGGAAAGGTGATGGGTAAATGCGCATTCGTGTGGAACCGGATGTGCTTCGGGCACTGAGCAGGCAGATTCAGTATGCGGCGGAGCAAATACAGCAAAAGATGACAGTGTTGGATCAAGCCATTCATTCGCTGGAGTGGGAAGCGCAATCCCGTCCTGCGGTGATGGCCGAATGGGATTATTGCAAGCGCCTTGGCGAGACGGCGGTGCGGCGGTTCGTGGAGCTCGGGACGCAGCTTGATCGAAAGGCGGTCGTGTTTCAGCAAGTGGACATGGAGTATCGCACGATTCTGGGACATGTAAACAAGGCCTACGTCAACGCTGTCAATCTGCTTCAAGTCATGGAAGACAATGAGGCAGGACAGATCCTGCCTGTGCACTCAACGACTTCTGCCGTCGTATCCGATCCTTTTTCTGCAGTAAGGGCAGTATACCAAGTACAGGACACCGTTCCGCCTGACGGTTCCCCGGCCACTCTGGTTCAGGCCATGCAGCCCGAACCGGTGGCATGGAAGTTTACGGATCCGTCCTATCGGGGGACCAGAGGAAGCGAACCTGTCGTATCGTGATGACTTGAATATACAGATGTGATCCGCCTGATGGAATAAAATGAATTTTCGGCGAAAATAGGCTGTTAGGGGAAGATTCAGGTCCTGAAAATGGGGTAAATAGGATTAGGTCCTTCGGCTTTTGTTCAAAGGATTCCAATATAGTACAATTTGAACAAGCAATATTTACTAGCTCTAATCAAGGAGGAATTTACACATGGCAGGACGTATTTTAGTAACCCCCGAGCAGCTTGATCAGGTTTCCAACCAATTCAAACAAAGCGGTGAGCAAAGCCAGCAAATCGTTACTTCCCTGACTCAATCCATCACAAGCATGGAGGGACAATGGGAAGGGATGACCAAGCAGCGTTTCTTCCAGGAGTTCCAGGAAGCGAGCAAGCAAATGCAGTCTTTTGTTCAAACGCTGAACAGCATTAGCGCGGAACTTATGGCAATCGCCAACAAATTCCGCACGGCTGACCAAACTCGTTAATCTGTCATACATACGTGTAGGCAGAGAGCAAGCCAGAAGAGAAACTATTGCGGCAGAAACCGGGCGTTTAACGACACCCGGTTTTTGCTGCACCATCACAGAAATGATCAGAGAGAGGGATGAGCATGTCTTTTCAACCGAATCCAGGGGATGAATTGGTGATCAATGACATTGCCTACACGATTGGGCAGCATCCCGCCGCTCCCGGGCTGGCATACGCCCAGGCGGGGAGGCAGGGGATTGTTTATCAGCTGATTCCCAAAAATGGTTCCATAGATGGTGCTAAGGCACTAAAAGTGTTTTTTCCAAAATTCAGGATTCCTGCCATGGTGTATCAATCGGAACATATGGAGCCTTACAGCGCGCTGCCGGGTATGCGCGTATGCAAACGCGATGTGCTCACTCCGGAAAGAAACGGAGCGCTCATTGGAGAGTATCCGGATCTGTTGTACGCGGTGATCATGCCCTGGATCCAGGGCATGACTTGGTTTGATGTCATCAGCGACCAAAGAACGCTGACAACAGAGGATAGCCTGAGGCTGGCCAAGGCGCTTGCCGGCACGGGCTCTGCCATGGAGCAGCGCGGACTTGCGCATTGCGATCTGTCCGCGCCCAATGTGATGATTCCGTTTTTTTCCGAAGTGCAGGACCCGAATACGGCATCGGCGGTAGAACTGGTTGATGTGGAGCAGATGTACGGTTCCAAAATGGATCGTCCGGATGCTCTGCTTGCCGGTTCCCCGGGGTATGCGGCCCATCGGACAGTGCACAGCGGTTTGTGGAGCGCTTATGCGGACAGGTTTGCGGGAGCGGTGATCATTGCCGAAATGCTGAGCTGGTCCGATCCGGCGATCGTAGACAAGGCTTGGGGAGAAAGCTATTTCGACCAGAACGAAATGCAGGCGGTGAGCGAACGTTATGTCGCGATGCAAGGCTCACTCCAGAGGCGTTGGGGCCAGAAAGTCGCCGAATTGTTCACCAGAGCCTGGGAAAGCCATGATTTGAGCAGCTGTCCAACGTTTGGAGAGTGGCTGGTCGTGCTCGCTTCGGCATCCATAGAGCAAGCGGAGGCTGCGGTTGCTCCTTTGATGGCGGAGGAAGAAGCGGCTCCGGCTCCCGAAAAGGCGGGGAGTGCCCCGGTAACGGAAGAGATAACCGGAAATGCAGACGCCCCAAGGGAGGGTGGCTTGGCTTCCAAGTCGCTGCCCGAGCAGGAAGCCGTCATCAACCGTTTGTTCGCGCAGGCGCGATTGTTGGAGGAAGAGGGTAAACCGGGCGCTGCTCTTGAAGTGTACCGGTCATTGTATCATTTTATTCCCGACAAAAGTCCGTTACAGATTGAAGTGGAAGCAGCCATCCAGCAGCTCGATGCCCAACTGAATCCGAAGGAGGAAGCTGCGGAACAGGGCAAAATTCCGTTGTATCGGACCAAAAAGTTCATGATCTCTGCCGCTGCGCTCGTCGTTCTGCTGGCCGGAACGGTTCCGACGGTCAACATCTTGGCCGACCAAGCCGAGGTTAAACAGAAGGAACAGCAGGAAGCCGCCAGATTAGCGGAGATCCAGGCTGCCGAGGAAGCCGAAGCGGCAAAGGCGGCTTTGCTAAAGCAGCAGGAGGAAGAACAGAAAAAGAAAGTCGAGGAGGAGCTCAGGCTGGCTGCCGAAAAAGAACGGCAGCAGGCCGATGCCAAAAAGAAAGAAGAAGAGCGGAAAGCATTGCAGGAAAAATACGATAAACAGGCCAAATATGAGGCCTATTTGGCAGAACAGGAACGAAAGAAGCAGGAGGCGGCCAAACAGGCAGCTCAGGCCAAGTACGACAAACAAGCCAAATACGAAGCATACCTGGTCTGGAAGAAAGAGCGCGACATCAGGCTAGCCAAGGAAGAAGCCGAACGCAAGGCAGCTGAAGAGGCTGCGCGCAAGCAGGAAGCCGCGCGCAAGGCGGCCGAAGAAGCCAGACGCAAAGAGGAAGCGGCCCAAAAGGCGGCGCTCAAGAAAAAACGCGCCCAAAACGTAGTAACCCTGATTGCCCATTATAACAAAGCGTACAATGCCCAAAAAGGCCGTAACATCGAAAATGCCGAAGCTTATGCACGCGATTTCAAAAACTTGTACAATACCGACGCTGCATACTTTAAGGGTGTGGGCAAGGTGGCTGCGCGCATGACTGCCATCAACAAATTCCTGGGCAATACGGACTACGTTCTGCCAGACCTGTAAATCAAACAAATGACGGAGGTGACACATCCCAGATGAACTATACGATTCAAGCATCCCAGCGAACACCCGCACTTATCATTTATTTGATTGATATCAGCGCCTCCATGAATATGGTTCTGGACAATCGCAGACGCATTGACGTCGTCTACGATGCGCTGTCCCTGGCCATTCGCCAGATGGTATTTCGTTCGACCAAAGGCAACCGTCTGACACCCCGCTACCGGATCGCCATCCTGGCCTACAGCGATGATGTGTATGACTTGTTGAACGGGATCAAGGGCATCGACGAAATCGCCGCCATCGGTTCTTTGCCTGACCTTACGCCAAAGCGCTTCTCGGATTCGGCCAAAGCGTTTTTGCAGGCCGAGAAAATACTGCAAGCGGAAATTCCGTACATGCAGGATTGTCCCGCCCCGCTGGTGTGCCACATGACGGATGGCGTGGCGACGGGGGACGATCCCGAACCGATTGCGAAACGCATTATGGGCATGAGCGTGCCTGACGGAAACGTGCTGGTTGAGAATATTTTCATTTCCGACCATCTGCTGGAATCGCCGATTGCCGAGCCGAGAAGGTGGAAAGGCATCCATGCGGAGACGTCTCTGAAGGACGAGCACGGCGAGAAGCTGCGCAACATGTCTTCCGTCCTTCCGGAGAGCTACCGGGAGATGTTGGTCGAAGCCGATTATTTGCTTGCTCCAGGCGCTTTGATGATGCTTCCCGGGACCTGTGCCGAGCTGGTATCCATCGGGTTCCAGATGTCTGCTGCCACACCTGTACGATAGGGGGAAACCGATTGAAAACAATGCGTTTGGTTTCGCTGTCTACCGGGGATAAATTGCCCCGTGCCAGGTCATATCGCGGATTTCGCTACGTCAGTCTGCAGACGGGAGAACAGCCTCTTACCCGTTACGAGGGCGCCTTCAAATGTCGCTATGGGTACGGGCGAGCCGCCGAAACCGTGAATCAGGGAGATTCCGGGCAGGACTTTGCAGCGGTCAACATGGATGGGGATGTCGTTCATTTTGTATTGTGCGATGGGGTCGGCATGAGCTATCTTGGTGATTTTGCCGCTCGATTTCTGGGCAATGCCCTGCTCGAATGGCTTGTCAGCACGCCGGTGCCCAGTGCCGAAGGCGTGGAACGTTTGCTTCGCGAACTGACGGTTCCCGCATCCGATCAGCTCTCCAAATTGAAGCCTTTGGACAACTCGCCGCTGCTTCTGCGCGAAGTGCTGATGGAGAAGCTTCGCAGAGGCAGTCAGGCGATGTATGTATGCGGCAGGGTCGAGCTGGCGAAAGGAAACGGAAACAGCCGCATGTGGCTCGCCTGGCAGGGGGACTTGAGAATCCGGATGTGGCGCAACGGGAAGGAACACTCGGCTCCTTTCCAGCAGATGCGTCGCTCCAGCGAGCGTTGGTCCACATTGGAAGGACCGGTTGGCGGCAAACCCCATGTATATGATGCCAAGTTGTCCGGCAAGGAGTCTTTCCGGCTGCAAATGTATACGGATGGATTGAACGACCTGGACGCCATTCACACCTATATCCCGGACGAGCACATTCAGGTGCTTCTTGATGCGGCCCACACGGGAGGGCTGGAAGACGATGCGGCATTGATCGAATTGGAGTGGTAAACGGAAAATTGCGATGTGCATGATTTAAAAAGAGCTCTTTTTGGGTAATCTTGTGAAGAATTGCTTTACATAAGAGACTGCGGCGAAATAAATCCCACTATATAGGTTGAACCAGACATTTACACGATAACAGAGAGGACAGAAAGAAGCTGGAGATGCGAAGCGCTCGCTTAACAAGAACGCTGCATCGGAAGCATAGGCTTATCGCCGGATTTCCCCTTAAATAAGTGGATCAAAAAAATTTGGGGATCACAGCGATCGAAAGATGGTTCTGACCACGTAGTGGCTCCGTGTAAAGATCATTGGTTCAACTTATATCGTTTCCTCGTAGCCTCTAAGACACAAGAAAAAGGAGAGAGGAATCATGACGCATCATCATGACCGTTCCAGGTTTGCAGGCAAGGTGGCGATCATTACGGGAGCAGGTTCAGGCATCGGCAAGGCAGCGGCGCTGAAGCTGGCGAATGAAGGGGCACAGGTCGCGTTGTTCGATCTGGTGAATGACCGGATTTCGGAGACTGCGGCGGAAATCAACGCGCTGCATGAAGGGTCCGCCCGAGCGTTCGATGTGGACATTTCCGACCCGGAACGCGTGGAAAGAGCGGTGCTGGAAACTGTGGAACTGTTCGGCGGCATCGATGTCGTGTTTGCCAACGCGGGCATCAATGGCGTATCCGCTCCCATTGAGGACATTCAGGTGGAAGATTGGAAAAAGATCATCACCACCAATTTGGACGGCACGTTCTTTACCGTCAAATACGCTTTGCCGCATCTGAAGAAACGCAGGGGCGGCAGCATTATCATCACAAGTTCGATCAACGGCAATCAGCGCTTCTCCAGCTTCGGCATGTCCGGATACAGCACATCCAAGGCAGGGCAGGTGGCCTTCGCCAAAATGGCCGCATTGGAACTCGCGAAATTCAAAATTCGCGTTAACGTCATTTGTCCCGGAGCCATTGCGACCAATATTGATCAAAGTACGATCAAAACGGATGATTTGCAGGAGATCGTCATTCCGATTGAATTTCCGGAGGGGCAGCAGCCGCTGCAGGGCGGCCCCGGCAAGCCCGAACAGGTTGCCGACCTGGTTGCGTTTCTGGCCTCTTCCGAATCCGAGCACATCACGGGGGCCGAAATTGTCATTGATGGGGCGGAATCGCTGCTTAGTTAATCGTACTTCGGACTCTGTAAGCAGAGAAGAAATCATATGCAAGCACATAACGGTCGTTCCCCTGGAACGGCTTTTTGTCATGCAGCGGCAAGGGTTAAAGGATGTCACAGGTTGGCATATGTGAATATTCACAGGGGTCCGACAGTCAGTACTCGCAGTTCGATAGGGAATGGCCGAGATGACATCGACGTACGCCCTTGTTTGACGTACGAACGAGGGAGGATACCGTTTCAAGCTGATTTGTAGTATTATATCGCAAGCGAAGGTTTGTCCACGGATCGGGGAAAGAGTGCGGTCCACGCGTGATAAAACCGGGCAAGTGATCGTTTGTTTTAGGATAAGGGAGAGGTTATTCGTGGAAATGGAGTTGCCGATACAACAGATCATTCCCGAGCTGAGACAGCTGTTTCGGGATGGAGATACAGGGGTACTGACCGCCGAACCGGGCGCCGGAAAAACGACGGTGGTGCCGCTTGCGTTATTGGACGAACCTTGGGTCGAGGGACGCAAGCTGATCATGCTGGAGCCAAGGCGGCTTGCAGCGCGCTCCGCTGCGGCCCGCATGGCGGCTTCGCTTGGTGAAAAGGTGGGACAAACGGTCGGATACCGCGTTCGCATGGATACCCGGGTGAGCGCGGAAACACGCATTGAGGTGGTGACCGAAGGTGTGCTGACACGCATGCTCCAGCAGGATCAAGGGCTTGAAGATACGGCGATGGTCATCTTCGACGAGTTCCATGAGCGTCATTTGCATGGGGATCTCGGGCTGGCGCTTGCGCTTGAATCCAGGGCATTGCTGCGTCCGGATCTGAAGCTGCTCGTCATGTCGGCGACGCTGGATCCGGTACCGGTCTGCGGATTGATGGGTGAGGGCACCAGATGGTTGGCGTGTCCCGGAAGAACGTTCCCGGTGGAAACGAAGTATTTGCCCAAACCGGCGGCGGCTTCCGTGGAATCGTTCACGGCACAAGCCGTAGTCAGGGCGCTGAGAGAGCAGGAAGGGGACGTGCTGGTTTTTCTGCCGGGTGCGAGGGAAATTCACCGTACGGAACGCGAACTGGGCATCCTCGGGCTTCCGCCGCATGTTCAGGTGCACGCGCTATACGGCAGCATGCCTGTGGAACGTCAGGATGAAGCCGTTCGTCCGGCGGCGGCCGGCTGGCGCAAGGTCGTGTTGTCCACCTCGATCGCTGAATCGAGTTTAACGCTGACCGGCGTGAAGGTTGTGGTGGATGCCGGATTCAGCCGGGCGTCCGCGTTTTCGCCCCGCACCGGCATGAGCCGGCTCGTTACGCTGCCGGTGTCCAAGGCATCCGCGGACCAGCGGCGCGGGCGTGCGGGGCGCATCGCGCCCGGGGTGTGTTACCGGCTGTGGAGCGAAGAGGCTCACGGCGCGCTGCCGGAGGCGGCGCGTCCGGAGATCGCGTCCGCGGATCTGGCCCCGCTGGCGCTGGAGCTTGCGGCTTGGGGCGTCGGGCAGCCGGAGGAGCTGCAGTGGCTGGACCCCCCGCCTGCCGCAGCCTACGGCCAGGCACAGGCGCTGCTGCGCCAGCTGGGCGGCCTGGATGACGCAGGCCGCATCACGCCCTTCGGGCGGCGGATGAACGCGCTTGGCGTGCATCCGCGCTTGGCCGGCATGCTGCTCCGCGCGGCGGAGCTCGGGCTGGCCGGCTACGCCAGCGTGCTGGCGGCGCTGCTGCAGGACCCGGCGGGCCTGCGGGGCAGCGGAAGCGCGGGCACGGACTTGCGCCCGCGCGTGGAGGCGCTGCTGTCGGCCGGCAGCAGCGCAGCGGCGCAGACGGCGGCGGCCGATGCGGCCGCCGTGCGGCGCCTGCTGCAGGAGAGCCGCCAGCTGCGCGCGGAGCTCGGCCCGGCGGCGCCAGACCCGGCCCGGCCGGACGAGGACAGCTGCGGATTGCTGCTGTCCTTCGCGTACCCGGACCGGATCGCGCAGCGCCGGGAAGACGGCCGCTATCTGCTGAGCAGCGGCCGCGGGGTGCGGCTCCCCGCCACGGAGGCGCTGAGCCGGTCAGCCTATCTGGTCGCTGCCGATGCAGACGACCAGGGCGCGGACGCGCGCATTCTGCTCGCGGCCCCCGTCAGCGAACAGCGATTGCTGGATGCAAGCCCGCATCTGCTGCAGGAAGAAACACTCGTCGCCTGGGATCGCAGTACCCGCAGCGTGCGCGCAAAGCGCAAATGGCGCATCGGGGCGATCGTGGTCAAGGAAGGCTCCATCGCGCAGCCGCCGGAGGAGGATGTGCTGGAGGCCATGCTGGACGGCATTCGCCTGGAAGGGCCGGGCTGCCTGCCTTGGACGAAATCGTCCAGACAGCTTGCGGACCGGCTGCGGTTCCTGCACCATCATTTGCCGGACTGGCCTGATCTGGCACCGGCCGCGGACGGACTGTCCGCCGAGCTGCAGGAGCAGCTTCGGCCGTTTGTCGAGGGCATGCGCTCGGTCCAGGACCTGAAAAGCTTGTCCATGCATGACATCCTGCTCAGCGGTTTGGATTGGGGGAAACGTCAGCAATTGGATGAGGAGGCACCGACCCATGTTCAGGTGCCGAGCGGTTCGCGCATTCCGGTCGATTACAGCGATCCTGAAGCTCCGACCTTGTCGGTCAGGCTGCAGGAAATGTTCGGCCAGCAGGAGACGCCGCGAATCGCCGGCGGCCGCGTGCCGCTGACGCTGCATCTGCTTTCCCCCGCGCAGCGACCGGTACAGGTCACCCGGGATCTGGCCAATTTTTGGCGGGAAACGTATTTTGACGTTAAAAAGGACCTGAAAGGCCGTTATCCAAAGCACTACTGGCCCGACAATCCGCTGGAGGCCGTGGCCACGAACCGAGCCAAACCGCGTACATGACAGCACAACCCCGTTTGAATGCCGCGAGGGTGGGTAAATACATAACGAACCACTCATAACAGACGGACGGAGCCCCGCTGTACGGTGAAGGTACAGGGCAGGGTGCTGCCGGCTACAAACTGAGGAGGGATTGGTTATGCAAAATAAAATCGTTGGTGTTTTCAATACGGAACGTGAGGCTTCCCAAGCGGTAGAAGCGTTGAAGCAGCACGGATTTCAGCCGGAAGAAATTTCGGTGGTAACGCAAGACCGGGATGAGCTGAGAGCGATTCGCGAGGAAACCGGCTCAAAAGCGCCGGAAGGCGTGGCTGCTGGTGCGGCGACTGGCGGCGTAATGGGCGGCGTGGTCGGGCTGCTGGCAGGCATCGGGGCGCTCGCCATTCCGGGCATCGGCCCGATTCTGGCCGCCGGACCGATCGCCGCTACGTTCACCGGGGCAGCGATTGGTGCAGGCGCTGGCGGACTCGTCGGCGGATTGGTCGGCATGGGAATACCGGAGGAGGATGCCCGGCAATACGAAGAATACGTTCGGGGCGGCAAAATTTTGCTGCTGGTTGATGCATCCGATCGCGATTCGGTCGTGTATGATGTGTTTCGGAACAGCAGCGAGCTGAACCGGGACAGATATAACCATTACGAGGCGGATCAAGCCAGGCCCGTAGAACGCACGGACCTGGACATGGAGGAACAGAGGCTGGAAGCGCAGACCAAAGCCGCGAAGTACGGAAACAATACGTTCCTGTGACGATCACGGAAACTTCGAAGTTGATCGGTTGCCGCTTGTGATTCTCTAAATGGGCATCTGGCAGATTCACGTCTTGCGTGCTCGCGAGCCCATGATTCGAATGTTATGCGGACAACATGAAAGAGAGGCTCGGATCAGCCCGGCCCTCCTGTCTGGCAGTCTACAAAAGCCGGTTTTCCTGTGGGGAAGCCGGCTTCTGTATGGCGTCCGGTGCCAGGCAACCCGGTTATGCGCGGGGGCGTTAGAGGGAAGCATGAATACATAGGGACAACGGATTTGTTTTTGAGATCTGGCCGTTCAAGGGAACATTCCCATCGGTGAATACATGATTTGATCATATCCAATATGATCGTGGAAGGAGGCGGCAGAGATTCCGAGGAAGGAACGAATCGCAGCTATTGAAAGTCTAAGAGGCATGGCTTTTGCCGCCGTTGTGCTGCAGCATGCCATCGCCCATTTTTCGCTTGTGCCGGAAACGCGGCTGGAAGACGGCGTGTTGCTGGCGATTTTGCTCATGGCAACCAAGTTTGCCGTGCCGTTATTTATTTTTATCACAGGTATGGTGCTGTTTTACAACACCGGGGAAAAGCTTCATTACGGACAATTCATGTTCAAGCGATGGAAGGACGTCATTATTCCATATGTGATCTGGGCCTTGATTACGTTTGCTCTTACGCCGGGGATCTGGGCCGGTTTTGGTTGGCAGGAGATTCCCGGGCTGGCACTCAAGCTGATCACAGGCAAAACAAGCTCGCATTTCTGGTATATCATCATGTTGATTCAGTTCTATCTCGTATTTCCGCTGTTTTTGACAGCCGTACGATACGTGTACCGTCGATTTGACTCGAAGGGGCGGATGATCGCCCTGCTGGTCTCCGGTGCAGCATACCTGGTGCTTGCGGGACAACTCGGCAATATTGCGCGCGGCATGGAGAAGTTGAACATTCCGGTGCTGACGGACATGTTCACGACATATGCGGACCGCAATTTCCTGTACTTTTTCTTTTATTTTGTGCTGGGCGCGGCTGCCGGAATGGCCGTTCAGCGCTGGAACGAATGGGTCGAACGGTACCGTGGGGTATACTGGGCGGTGTTTATAATAACGGGTTTGCGGTTTATATATTTGTTACTGCAGGAATTTCAGAAGCCCGAAGGGATCCAGATCACGTTTTATACGGTAAGTCTGATCCGGCCGGACATGGCATTGTTTCTCGTTGCTTCCATCATGGTCATGTATGATCTGGCAAACAAATTGCGGCACCCCCGGACGTTGAAATGGCTCTCATGGATTGGCGGGGTTTCCTATGGCGGTTATTTAATGCACATGTTAATGCTCCGCTACAGCTATATCCCGGATGAACGAATTTATGTGGCGCTGGGTTTGAACCCGGTGATCCGCATGATCCTGACCTGGCTGCTCGCGCTTACGCTGTCATGCATACTCACTTGGATCGTTTCCAGGTTTGCTTGGGGCAGATGGATCGTTGGCACGGTTCCGGATCATAAGAAAAAAAGATAATTTCTTAGAATGATGAATCAATCAACATATGAAAAATTCACAACAAACACACCGCCTGCCGCCCGACACAGGTCTTGACCAATGCTGCGCGAGAAGATGTTGGCAGTACAGCATACGATATGCAGGCACGCGAACTGGCCGTTCCGATCGAATTTGTTAAATGACAGTCATCGCTTAAAAACATAAAGAGAACAACGTATTTTCTAAGTGTCAAAATTTAAACATGTGAAAAATTCATAATAACAACACAGAGTGCCGCCGTTCTCACCCCCCGATATGACCTGCCTCCTGTCGCCGTTCTTCCGGACGTTTGCCGCAATCCGAAAAACGGAGGAAGATGGCAGAATGCGAACATAAGTTTTATAATGGAATTAGCAAGTTTTGGACAAGAGGGGGGAACGGGCATGGCTTTTATGATTGCTCAGCGGGCATTTATCAAGCTCTATCTCATCACAATGGTCGAACAGCATAGAGGATATGGCTATGAGATGCTGGAGGCCATGAAGCAGGAATTCAAAGCTTACGGGTATGTGCCGCCTCAGAGCGAGATCTACCGGGCACTGCACGAACTGGTGCAGCAGGGCATTTTTTATCGAACGAAAAAACTGAAAGGCAACGATCCCAAGGTGGATTTCCAGGAAATCGTATTGTACCATTTTACGCCAGACGGCGCGGAGAAAGCGGAGCTGTACAAAAAGCAGGTCAAAGCCGACTTGGACCGCTGTCTCGGCATGCTGCACAAGGCAGAGCAGGACAACTACGGCACGAAAGGAAGATGAGTATGCAGAGGCGGTTACAGTGGGGTGTGCTGGGCGCATCCACGATTGCAAAAAACGCGGTGATGCCTGCGATCCAGCAGTCCGAACGCGGCAAAGTGCTGGCATTGGCCAGCCGCAGCTTGGAAAAGGCCAAGGCCGTTGCGGAAGAGTTGAACATTGCGAGGGTGTACGGCAGCTATGACGACCTTATTGCGGATCCGGATATTGAAGCCGTGTATGTCCCGCTGCCAAACCATCTGCACAAGGAATGGACGATCAAGGCGGCGGAGGCCGGAAAACATGTATTATGCGAGAAGCCGGCCGCTCTCACTGCGGAGGAATCCATGGAAATGATCGAGGCCTGCCGGAAGCATGGGGTGTTATTTGCCGAAGCGATCATGTACCGATATCACCCCAAGCACAGGAGGGTGGAAGAGATTATTGCCAGCGGAGAAATCGGGCGCGTGCGCGCGATCCATGGCAATTTTACCTGCAATTCGGCAGATGATAAAGACAACGTCAGGTTCAAAGCGGAGATGGGCGGAGGCTCGCTGTTCGACCTGGGGGTATACCCCATATCCGCAGCGCGGATGTATCTTGGGCAGGAGCCCGAAGCTGTTACCGTAAATGCGTTTTTTTCGGAGGAACATGGCGGTGTGGACATGATGGCCTCCGGGCTTGTCGAGTTTCCGGGTTCCGTTTCGCTGACGTTCGACTGCGGCCTATGGGCATCAGGAAGAGCCGAAATGGAAATCCTCGGTACGGAAGGGCGGATTGAACTGCCCAAAGTGTTCGGTTGGGAAAACAGCGACATTCCGCCGCAAATTATTATACATTTGGACTCCGTCAGCCGCGAGGAGCGGGTGTCCGTGTCCAACTCTTACGTATTGCAGGCAGAAGCTTTTGCCGACGCGGTCCTTGACGGTAAACCGTTGCCGTTTACGCCGGAAAACACCATCAACAATATGCGTGTGATCGAAGCGTGCTTGCAATCGGCCCGTACCCGGCAGCGAATCGTTCTGGACAGCCCGAATGCAAGGTAAGCGGCATTCTGCGCCAGCAGGCGGATGCCCATCCCTGAATGTCAGAAAGGTAGACTCCATTCCTTGCGATGCGAGTCTTTTTCTGTTGGTTATCAAAATATTTAAAAATTTACAAATAAATCTATTTTTGTTGACCTTTCTCCCCAAATGGCGTGATATAAATGATTTTGGAAGAACTTGTCTATAGTCATCTTGTCAAAGGCAAAACGGCTAAAGCAGTTCTTTCATTTCAATCAAACCGAGGGAGGCTGGTCACAATGAAAAAGTTTTGGTCCACCGTTTTGCTTGCCATCATGTTTACATTTGTGTTTCTGACGGGAGCACAGTTCGCCCCGGCTGCGCAGCAGAAAGCATCGGCAGCCACATGCACGATCATCAACACGTTTAACGGCGTAGCAAACTATTTAAGCGCCAACGGCACGTTACCGTGCAACTTTATTACCAAATCGCAGGCGACAGCACTCGGCTGGGTAGCATCCAAGGGCAATTTGGCCGTGGTGGCGCCGGGAAAAAGCATTGGCGGCGACGTGTTCAGCAACCGGGAAGGCAAATTGCCTTCAGCCAGCGGAAGAGTTTGGCGCGAAGCGGATATCAATTACACCTCGGGCTTTCGCAATGCAGACAGAATCGTGTATTCTAATGATGGCTTGATCTACAAAACGACGGATCATTACGTGACGTTTACGCGAATGAAGTAAAGAAAGGAAGAGACAATGGGTAGCGTTATTTTGGATGGAACCCAATTTTCCACGAGCTCGGAGCTGCATGAACAATTGAAGACGAAATTGAAGCTGCCGGATTTCTACGGTGCGAATCTGGATGCGCTGTGGGATGGATTGACCGCCATGGCAGAAATGCCGCTCGAACTCAAATGGGTAAATTACGGCATCAGCGAGCAGCGTCTTGGTGCCGATGCCGAGCGGTTTCGCAGCCTGATGGAGGAGGCCGAACAAGAGTTGCCCGATTTTAGATTTCTGGTTGAAGACTAATCGTTTGAAAAGCAAAGCAGGGCAACGCAATATTTTCGGTTCCAAACCAATATGGCTCGATGGAGCATAAGCGAATGGACAGACCTTTGGAGGACAAGGGTCTGTTTTTTTGTTTGCCTAAGTTCGTATTGGTTGCGGCAGGGATCGTTAAATTTTTTTTCACGAAGGGGTTGAACTTTCATGAATTACCATTAAAATAAAATTAACATTAAAATTATTTTCACGTTGAAGGGTGGATGTATGATGAGTGAGAGCACGGTGGTGCAAAAACAAGGTATTTTCGAGTTGCTGCGAAATCGCTCATATGCGCAATTCATGCTGGCAAGGACCATTTCCAGGTTTGGCGATTCGGTAGATTCCATCGCATACGGCTGGATGGTATATCTGCTCACAGGCTCCAAACTGTTGATGGGCACGCTGATGGCCGTGAACTTTTTGCCCAACATTCTGTTTGGTCTGTTTGCCGGGGCGATGGTAGATCGGATGTCTCCCCAAAAAGTCATCGTGCTGGCGTACGCCGGCAGGGGAACGCTGGTAGGTTTGACGGCACTGTTGTTTAGTCTCGGTGAACTGCAAGTATGGCATCTGTTTGTCATGACCGTGCTCGTTTCGCTGCTTGAATGTTTTGCCACTCCTGCCGAGACGTCCAGCGTTCCCCGATTGCTGCCTCCCGGTCTGCTGTTGTCCGGAAACGCATTGTCCTCATCCATCGCGCGCATGTCAGAGCTTGCCGGCATCGCCGCGGCCGGTGCTCTGATCGCCGGAGCCGGCATCGCGTGGACCCTATGGATCGATGCGGCCTTGTTCGGGGCCAGCGCTTTCTTCATGGCCAAGGTGGTATTTCCGGGTATTCGGCCCGATGTGGTTCTTGAAGACACGAGTGAACCAGGCGAAGCCGCCGCTCCCCACGGCAGTCTTTTCTCCGAAATTATTGAAGCATTTCGCTTTTTGCGCACGATTCCCGTCCTTTTAATGACCTCCTTCCTGTTTGCTTTCGTCAATTTTTGCTTAATGCCCTTTAATGTGCTGCGCACGCCTTATGTGACTGAAATATTGAATGCCGGGGCCGGCGGATTAAGCCTGCTGAGCGGAATGATGGTTGCAGGCATGGTACTGGGCGGGTTGTGGCTGACGAACTGGGGTTCCAATTACCGCAAAAGCCTGCTGGTCATCCTCGGCATTGTGATGCTTGGGCTCAGTTATGCAATGACCGCGCTGCCTGCCTATATCGGGCAGTATCCGTTGGCTGTGGCGGCCGTTTTCGCTTTGCTGATGGGCTTCGGCATTCCGCTGGCCACCACGCCGCTGGCTTCTTACATGATGGAGGTGACGCCTTCCGGCATGCTTGGCCGTGTATCGGCGTTTCAAAGCATGCTGTGCCTCAGCGCCGTTCCCCTTGGAAGCTTGCTCTCCGGAGCCATCGCCGAGTGGGTGCCTATGCCCATCCTGTTTATCGGCTTTGGCGTAGCGATGGCATTGTCTGCGGCAGGGCTCATCATGAGCCCTACGTTCCGCCGTGTTTTGAAGTAGGGGAGAACCGTGAAACAACCATGAGTATCTGCAGCAAGCCTTTTGACCGCCTGCGCTTTCAAACGCTATAATGGTAGGAGATTGGAAGACACCAGGTACCCGGAAAAGAGGTTACAGGTATGCAGCGGAAAGTGTTATCAACCATAGAGGAAGTCAAAATATACTCTGATCCTTACCGGATGCAGATCTTGAATATGTATAACAAACAAGGCCGTCCGTCCACCGTCAAGGAAATCGCGGATCTCATGGGCGAGGTACCCGCCAAGGTGCATTACCATGTGAAAAAACTCGAATCCATCGGCCTGCTCAGCATGGTTTCGACGCGCGAAATCAACGGTATCATCGCCAAATATTATGAACCGTTCAAAGGGGAAATCCATCTGCGGCATGAGGACGAGGAGAATTCACCCCTGAAACAGGTGTTTCGTTCCGAAGCGATGAAACTGCTCAATGAAATGTACGAACAGAGCCGCCGACGGTTTATGAAACAGGCGGAGCATGGCGAAGACATGTTTGGGCAAATTTCGGACATGGCGCTGTACGGAACCCGGGAAGAGATGGAACAGCTTTTTAAGGCAATCACGAAACTGTGCGAACCGTATGCTGAAAAAGGAAAGCGGGGAGAACAGCAAGCATTCCAATTGTTCGTAACCGTGTCCGAACAGATGGAAGATGCTCCATCGGCGGGTAGCGACGATGTCGAACCTCAAGGGAAGGGCGAGCGTAAATCCCGCTCCGGTTCTCAAGATTCAGGCCATGCCGGGACTCGGTCATCAGCGTCCGCGAAAAGGAAAAGGTAAGGCATCAATGTATTCAAGCTCATTCGGTCTGCCAGTCACCGCCCGAAAATGAAAGCAAAACCAGATCGAATGGCATGACCAAAAGCCGCCTGCGGGCGGCTTTTGACGGTTTAGCTTTTGGGTGCTTCCGGGTGCGGGTCATCGCGGTTCATCGGCAGGGTGTTGGGCTGCAGATGCGAAATGACCTAGCTGCAATAAATAGTGAGGGAATGAACGGACTAATGTTACAGGTTCTCCTTGCGGTTTGCACTGCCGCGTCCCGGCACGGTTGTCTCCGAATCGGACGTTCCGTATTCGCTGACGGCTTCCCAAGCGTCTGCATGATCAAACTTGCCTGCATGGCGCTGGCGTGCTTGTCCGGCGCCCCTTGGAGGCAAGGTCATGACATCTTCTTCGACAGGTCGGTCGCTGCTGAGCTCCCTGTTGGGGGTGTCATCGATGCAATAAGCGGTATATGGGATGGCCTCCAGCCGTTCGTAGGGAATATCTTTTCCGCAGATGATGCAGGTGCCGTACGTTCCGTCGTGCATTCGTTCCAGCGCTGCGTTGATCTGGTCGAATTCGTCCGCAAGCGTCTCGTCCACGGCCAGGTCGCGACTGCGCTCGAAGGTTTCGGTACCCGCGTCTCCAGGGTGGTTGTCATAGGATGACAGTTCTCCTGTGGAATCCTTCAGCGACTCTGCGGGAGCCCCATCCTCCATGCTTGAGGCGAAATGGCGCTGCAGGTTCTCACGTTGTTCCAGGAGCGCGTTTTTGAGGTTGGACAGCTCGGTTTTCGTCAATGTACTCATTATGAATGCTCCTTTCAAATGCGTGGTGTAGTTCGTTTTTACCCGAATTTCATGCGGTGCAATCATGCTGCCTGAATGAGGTTGTCCGTGAATAGCGGCATATCCTGGGCATAATGATGGAGATGATTTTATATCTTTCGAATAATGTGTTATAAAAAATATATAGAGATAATGCCGCTGGTTCCTAGCACAGCCGCATGGGACCACAGCGCGTTCTAATGGAGGGCGTCGAGATGGATGAACATATGAAACGAAGATTGGACAAACAAAAACAGCTGTTCAAACAGCTGGGCGTACAGTTGGACGCATTGTCCATACATGAAAAGCAATTCAACTATAAATTGCGCGGCTACGATCCGGAAGAAGTGGATGCGTATCTGGACATCGTGATCAAGGATTACGAACGCTTCTATGCCAATATTGCCGATCTGATGGACAAATGGCAGGACCAGCAGCTTACGATCCGCGAGCTCAAGGCAACGGCCAAACCGGTGGAGGATCCGAACAAAATCGACCGCAAACAGCTTGAAGACATCGTAAAGCAGCTGGAATACAGCGTGCGCCAATTGAAGCTTAGAGCGCGCCCTGAACAAAATTTGTTTCCGGAATAAGCAAGCGCAACGGGTTTATCAAACATAAAAGGTGGTTAATCATGAGTACTCATTTTTCGGTCAGTGTGCACTGTCTGCTGCTGTTGTCGTGCAGCGCTCCTGAGCGAATGACTTCCGCATTGATTGCGGGGAGCGTCAACACCAATCCGGTTGTGGTCAGACGCATTATGGGCAGCCTGAAAAAGGCGGGCCTCGTCGATTCGTCCCCGGGAACCCGGGGGTTTTATCTGGCTAAGCCGTCCAGCGAAATCACGCTGGCGATGATCTATGAAGCTGCCAAGGACGAGGGGCCGCTATTCCCGATCCACGGCAATTGCAATCCAAACTGCGACGTAGGCATGCGGATCGATGGTTTGCTGACGAACCTGTACCGGGTGGCCGAGGAAAAGGTACAGCAGTTTTTTGCCACGATTACGCTGGAGGACATGGAACGTGCCTGTGCGGACAGCGAAGTCGCGGTCCGGTAACCGCTTTGGCCCGGAACCGCATCGAAAGGAGGAGAACGCATGAAAATCGTCGTTATTTCCGACACTCACATGCCCGGAAGGGCAAAGGAATTGCCGCAGCCGCTGCTGGCAGCATTGCCCGAAGCCGATCTTATCCTGCATGCCGGCGATTGGTCGGATTGGAGCGTATATGAACTGTTGAGCGGATATGCTCCCGTGGAGGGAGTTGCGGGCAACACCGATCCGGGCAGCATCGGGAGAAAGTTGGGATATTCCCGGATTGTGGAAGCGGACGGCTTCCGTTTTGGACTGGTACACGGCCACATCGGCTCAAAATCCACGGAGGAGAATGCCATTGCCACGTTTGCCGGGCAGCATGTGGATGCGGTTATTTTCGGGCATTCGCATATTCCGCTGCTGCGGACGGTGAATGGCCTGCTTGTTTTCAATCCCGGTTCAGCGACGGATCGCCGGCGCCAGCCGCAGTGTTCCTTTGGCATCATCCATACGGATGGGGGATCATTGCGGGCCGAGCACGTCTATTATGATCGGTGATGTTTGTCCATAACCATGCGATGAACCGTGAAGCATTCCTTTTTCAGAAATGATTTCTGAAATGGGGTGCTTTTTTTTGCTGTATGGGTTTATCTCTGAATGCGCAATCTGGCGCTGCGTTTATCTCTCGTTCATCTGTTTCGCCAAGTGGGTATGGAGGCGCTTCAAGGAATGCTACAATGCGGGTAAACCTTGATTTGAATACGATTACATAAGGGAGATGAGCACAATGAAGCTGTCCGTATTTACCGTGGCAACCCCGGACATGACGGCAGAACAATTGGCTGCGGCTGCAGCCTCGGCCGGAATCGAAGGGGTGGAGTGGAGATTTCGCGGCATCCCGGAGGCCGCACGGTCCGAGACGCCTTCTTTTTGGGGAAATAACCGTTGTTCCATCGATCCTGCCCGTTGGGAAGAAGACGTACCTGCATTCCGTGAAGCAGCCATTCAACATGGCCGGCGTTCCATTGCGCTTGTACCCTACCTGAACTGTGGCGATCTGCCTGCGACCGTGCAGGCCTTTGAGGCAGCTTCTGCGCTGGGAGCTTCCATGATGCGCGTGGGCGTCCCGGGGTACAACCGCCAAACGGCGTATCCAGCGTTGTACGACCAGGCTGTGCGTTATTTGACAGAGGTCCAGGATCTTGCCAAACAATACAAGGTCAAGGCACTGGTGGAAACGCATCATTTCACGATTGCACCGACGGCTTCGCTCGCCTATCGGCTGGTGGAATCGCTGGATCCCGACCATGTGGGCGTACTGTACGATCCAGGCAACATGGTACATGAAGGGTATGAAAATTACCGGATGGGACTGGAATTGTTGGGACCTTATCTGGCACATGTGCATGTGAAAAATGCAGGATGGTATCCGGACGCAAAGGAACAGGCCGATGCTGAATCGAACGAGGGAGGGACCACGTCGGCGGCCTCGTTATCGCTTCGGGCCGGATGGACATCCCGGTGGGCTCCGCTCACAGGTGGGATCGTGGATTGGGTGCAGGTTGTCCGGGATCTTAAAGCGGTCGGATACGATGGATATTACGGTATTGAAGACTTTAGCGGAACGTATGCTTCGGCGGAGATGCTTCAGCATTTTGCCGACGTGATGGCAGGCATTGAACGTCAACTGGAGGAGGAAGTGCGAGTATGAGCTTAGTGAGAGTAGCGGTGATCGGAATCGGAAATATGGGAGCAGCGCATGCCAGAACGCTTGCTGCAGGAGATGTGCCTGGGGCCGAACTGGCTGCGGTATGCGATGTCAGGAGCGAAATGGCGGAATGGGTGACCGCGAATCTTCCTTCATCGGTAGCATTTTGGCAAGACCCGAAGCAAATGATGTCTTCGGGCACGATCGATGCGGTTATCATTGCTACGCCGCATTACGATCACCCCGAGCAGGCCATTCAGGCGTTCCGCCATGGGCTGCATGTCATGATCGAGAAACCGGCGGGAGTATATACGAAACAAGTCCGTCTCATGAATGAAGCTGCCGCAGCCAGCGGCAAGGTGTTTTCCATTATGTACAACCAGAGGACCAATCCGCTCTACGTAAAGCTGAAGGACCTGATCTCATCCGGAGAGCTTGGCGAGGTCAGACGAACGAACTGGATCATTACGAACTGGTACCGCTCGCAAAGCTATTACGACTCCGGCGGCTGGCGTGCGACATGGGCCGGCGAAGGCGGCGGGGTTCTGATCAATCAGGATCCGCATCAGTTGGACCTGTGGCAGTGGACGATCGGCATGATGCCTGTCCGCATGCGGGCCTTCTGTGCTTTCGGCAAGTATCGAAACATCGAAGTCGAGGACGACGTGACCGCATATGTCGAGTATGAAAATGGAGCAACCGGCGTTTTCGTGACGACGACAGGCGAAGCGCCGGGCACGAACCGGTTCGAAGTGAGCGGCGATCGCGGCAAAATCGTCATCGAAGAGGGGAAGCTGACGTTCTGGCGGCTGCGTGAACCGGAGCCGGAGTTCAACCGTCGTTACACGGGGGGATTCGGTCAACCGGAATGCTGGAAATGCGAAGTTCCCATTCATGGAACGGAGTCCGGTCACCCTGGCCTCATTCGCAACTGGATCAATGCGATTCGAAGCGGTGAGAAGCTGATTGCTCCGGGCGTGGAGGGGATTCATGGTTTAACGTTGTCCAATGCGATGCTGCTGTCTACCTGGACCGATAACTGGGTCGATCTGCCGATCGATGAGGACCTGTTCCATGAGCATTTGCAGGCGCGAATCGCGAATTCGACGTTCAAGAAAGAACAAGTGAGCCGCAGCGCTCAGCCTGCCGACCTTTCACAGACGTTCAAATAATTGAAGCTGTGGCCACTCTAAATTTTACATGCGAAAGGATGGAAACGGTATGCCGAAAGACGGAATGTTCTATGCTCCCAAAAGTATCAAAAGAGAGGCTGTTTGCGGTCCGGGGGAATTTACGATCGGTGCGGTGGCGTTGGACCACGGACATATCTACGGCATGGTCCAGGGATTGGTCGAGGCCGGTGCCACGCTGAAATGGGTCTACGATCCAGACCCGGCCAAAGTGGAAGCGTTCCGCCAGAAATTTCCCCAAGCTCAAGCCGCATCGTCCGAAGCGCAGGTACTGACGGATGATGACGTGAAGCTGGTAGCCGGGGCAGCGATTACCTCCGAACGGGCCCCGCTGGGCATGAGAGTGCTGGCGGCAGGCAAGGATTACTTTACGGATAAAGCGCCGTTTACGACGCTGGAACAGTTATCCCTCGCCCGTGAGGAAGTGAAGCGCACCGGAAAAAAATACATGGTGTATTACAGCGAACGCCTGCATGTGGAAAGTGCGATTTATGCCGGCCAACTGATCGACGACGGCGCGATCGGCCGGGTCGTGCAAGTCATGGGTACCGGACCGCACCGATTAAATGCGGCTTCGAGACCGGATTGGTTTTTCCGGCATGCGCAGTATGGGGGCATCCTTTGCGATATCGGGAGCCATCAGTTCGAGCAGTTTCTGACGTTTGCGTCCTGTACGGATGCTGAAGTCAATTACAGCCGGGTGCATAATTTCCACCATCCGCAGTTCCCCGAACTGGAGGATTTCGGCGAAGCGTCGCTGACTGGCAATAACGGAGCCTCCGGTTATTTCCGGGTGGACTGGTTTACGCCGGATGGACTCGGCACTTGGGGCGACGGCCGGACCGTTATTCTGGGCACCGACGGTTACATCGAGCTGCGCAAATATACCGACATTGCCAGAGAGGCGCAAGGGGATCAGGTATATCTGGTGAACCACGAAGGCGAATACCGATTCGGCGTCAAAGGCAAAGTGGGTTACCCGTTCTTCGGCGCGCTCATCCGTGACTGCATGGAACGTACGGAAACGGCAATGACCCAGGAGCATGCCTTCAAGGCGGCAGAGATTTGCCTGATCGCGCAGCAGAAGGCGATGGTAGACCGAGCGGTGGAAAGTCATGGTTCGAAGTGAGTAGGGTAAGAGATTGATGCCAGGAGAATAAATGTTGTACGAGAAAGGCAGCTTGCTGATGCGGTTGCCTTTTTGGTATGGGGGATCAGGAAATTCCTGTTCGCAAATACCACAATATGGGTTATGATATACGAAGGGCAGGAATTTACGAAGTACATGGATTTCATGAATACACAACGTTATGTAAAACCTAACCAATTTTAGCAAATCAATAATACGATTCTAAGGATGAGTGAGGCTAGTATTTTTCTGGATATTCATTCCATATGTGGAGGCATTATTTATGGGGAGAGTAGTATTATTTGAGTTAAGTAGTCAAGACCCGGAACGTGCAGCAGCTTTTTATTCTTCGGTTTTCGGATGGAAGATTGCTGAGCCTAATTGGGGTTACTACCCAGTGACAACAGGCGATGATCATAAACCAGGAATACATGGAGGTATTTCCAAAGGACCTCAAGATTTTCCGCATGGAACAAGGATTCAAATTGAAGTAGACGATATTGAAGAATCCATTAGGAAGTCAGTTGAATTAGGAGCTCAGATTGTAAGAGATAAGATGGAATTCGATAATTTTTATTTAGCCTATTTAGTTGATCCTGTAGGTAATGGAATTGGATTAATTCAGAATAAGTCATAATAGTTTTGAATTTTGGGTCTGCAAAGCAGATCTTTTTTTATAGTGCTAGTAAAGAAAATGCTATTCATTTGGGAGGAATGTATTGTGAGCAGGCTAATTCAGTGTGTAGATCATGTTCAATTACCGGTAAGTAATCTTGAAAAAGCAACGGAATGGTATTCCAATGTCCTTGGATTAGAGATTATGTCTTTAGGGTGGCTGAAATTTGGCGAAGGACCGTTGTTAATGCTTCATCAAAGCAGCAAAGATACAAACGTTTCATGGCTCTCAGAAGAGGATTTTCCGATGCCGGCATTTATGTTTTTGACAAAGGATATAAAGAAACTATTTGAAACATTAAAGGAAAACAAAACCATCATAAGAATGTATCAAGATGAAGGATTTGGATGGGTTATTAAATTCGTTGATCCATTTGGAAACGAGTTAGGTGCATATCAGCCGAATGCTCAAAATTAGAGAGGGGATTTCAATGAAGTTTCCATTAGTAGTTTTAGATTTAGATGGTACACTCCTCAACTCAAATAAAGAAATATCTCAACGTAGCTATAATGCCATTACGGAATGCATAAGTCTAGGAATGAAATTCATCTTTGCGACAGCACGTCCTCCAAGAGCAGTCAGGTCATTTATGAAAGAAGAATTACTCAGATTAAGTTCTTTTATTTATTACAATGGGGCTTATATAGAATGTGAGCATACAGGAATTAACGATCATGTACCGATTGAATCTGAAACTACAGCTGAAATCCTGGATTATTGTCTCAATTGTAACCCTGATCTTGACTTGAGTTTAGAAGTGAAAGATGAATGGATGAGTTTAAGGGAATATGACTACACAACACTCATTAAGGTCAAAGATAACCCTATTGTAAAGCCACTTGAAGATCTCAAACGACTTGAGGCATCAAAGATCCTTTTTTCTGGAAACATTGATATGGTTTCATTCATGGAGAAATTTAATACGAAATTAAATATTCTAACTACAGACAATGGAAAGCTAACTCAGCTTTCATCCATTAGGGCTTCTAAGGAAAATGCAGTAGCGGTTTTATGCAAGGCGATGAACATTTCACTCGAAAACGTCATGGTTTTTGGTGATGATTTTAATGACATAGGATTATTTAATTCTTGTGGATGGCCGGTGGCAATGGGGAATGCCATTGAAGAATTGAAACTGATATCGAAAGAGATTACTGAAACTAATGATAACGATGGAGTGGCAATGATCTTAGAAGACTTTATTTCGGGAATACGAGAACGTTAGATCGAAACCTGTGTAAGGAAAAGAATGTTTGGTGCTGACATTAAAGAATGGAGTCTAGGGCGATGAAAAACAATAGAGTAAGAATATTAACGACACTACTCTTTGGTGTGATATTTACTGTTACTGCTGGAGCAGTTCTATATTTATTAAAGCAAGATAAAGAGAGCATGAATATCAGTTGGTTAATGACGGTCTGTTTATTCTCCATCTTAATTACAGGTGGAAACCTAACAGTGTTGATTACAAAAAGAAATGAGGGTAGATCAAAACAATCGAATAAGAAATAGAGTAAACCCTATATAAACCGCAAAAAACATACATACGTAAACGGAGAGGCAGAACCAATCTGGAGAAGCGAAGCGTTCGCCTAAAAGCTTTCTGAAAGAAAGCTGCATCGGAAGCATAGGCTTATCACCGGATTTTCCCCTAAGAAGAGGGGATTCAAAAAAATCTGGGGATAACAGCGATCGGAAGATGGTACTGCACTCGCAGTGGCCTTGTGTGATTGATTAATGCGGTTAAGTACTGAGGGATTCCGGGGAAGCAGAAGTAGCCAGACACCTAGCACCTTGGTTAGGACAGTGAGCATGGGGAACGTTAGCTGAAACATTACTGCAATGTTGAAGGAAGGTGTTTCGTTGAAGATAGATATGGTTTCTGAAACGGAGTATATCGTGTCTGAGTTGATTATTGAGAGTATTCCAACCCAAAGGTTCTGTATCTTTGATTTAGAGGCCACAGGGCCAAATGAAGAAGAGGACCAAATTATTCAAATTGGTGCGCTGATCATGAATAGCCGTTCAGGCGAAATCGAAAAGACATATGAAACATTGATTAAACCATCTAAACCGATACCTGAAGTGATTGAGCGATTAACTGGAATTACTAATGAAGATGTTATTGAAGCATCACAATTAACAGAAGTTTTCTCTGAATTCATAGACTTTTTTGCAAAGGGGCAGTATTAGTAACTCAAGCTGGTTATGAGTATGATTGGCCGTTGCTGATGAATGAATGTAAAAGAAACAATTTACGGATGATTCCTAATAAGATCATTGATACTAAAGCATTATTCACATTTCTTTTTCCCGAGGTTGTTGAAATCATTTCTACAAACTTTTTGATTAAGTATTTTAACATCGATGACTCAGATATAAGGCGGCATAATGCACTAGGAGATAGTTTCTTGATTGCAAGAATATTCAATGAGCTGATGATAGAACTAAATAATAGAGAAATCGTTGACATCAATATTCAGAATCCTCTAACAATAAAGAGAGTACAACTGCAGAAACTCTTGTAAGTATAACGGGATAAAGCAACAATCTAACCTAACAACATATTCTTATAATGGGCATTCGACCTCGGTCCATGGAGGATAAAAAAACAAAAACTTACGGGGTCTGTTATTGATTAAATCAAGGGAACGGGCAAGCTCTTCATCCTTCACCTCAGCAAGATCCGTACCTTTTGGAAAAAACTCTCGAAGCAGCCCGTTCGCCTCTCTTACTCTCCATAAATCATTTCTCGATGCGATCCGCCACGGACTGACCCTCATGATCATACCAGATAAATTGGAGACTCTTTCCTGCCTCAGTGCCGATGAATTCCAGTTCGGTCGCGGTTTGTTGCTCGTAGAAACGTGAGTTACTGATGGGCAGCAATAAAAACTCCATTCCGTTGCCTAGCCGCATATAAAGTTGACTGTGCTTAACATAAACCTTCACAGGTATCGATTGTTCCTGTTCATCTGAGAAACAGTATTCACCCAGAAACGGTTCATAGTCTTCCGATGTACGCGGGATAATGGTGCGGTGGGCCGCTGGCCGCGGCATTTCAATCTGTTCGCCGGCAAGAATCTGTTCAATACTCTGGATCAACTGCTGTGTATAGGCAAATTCCCGTTCCCCATTTTGCAGGAGGATCAGTGTGGTATCCTGCTCGATATAGCGTTTGAAGAGAGTGGCATATCCAGGCCAACCACCGCTGTGCCACACCATTTTGCCTAGCTGATCATGATGCTCGATCAGCCATCCAAATCCGTAGTCAAAGGATTCTCCGTTATTCAGCACTACTGGTGCGAACATGGCTTCGCGCAACTGCGGATGTATAAACTTGTCATCATAAAGCGCACGATCCAAACGAAGCAGATCCATGACCGTACTGTTCACCATGCCATCTCCCTGCAAACCGTCCAAATAGTCGACATAATTCAGTTCCGGCACCATATCCGGCAACACATATCCACCGTGTTCCAGCCGATAGACATAGCCCCAGGCGTAGTCTTTCGGAACCGGGCCTGGATCAAAACGTCGGTTGTATACGCGTGTCCGCGTCATACTGAGCGGCTGAAAAATCTGCTCGGACAAAAAGTCTGCATAGGGCTGACCGCTTATCCGTTCGATTAGAATAGCCAGCATAATGTAACCCGTATTGCTGTACATCCAACTGTCATTAGGTGCAAACAGTGAGGCGGGCCGGTGAGCGGCCAGCATGTCCATTACATCATTGTTGACAGCCTTCTGTGCAGGATTCCACTTCTTGGCGAATAACTCCATATAGTCCGGCAGCCCTGATGTATGGGTCAGTAAATGACGGATGGTGATACCCGGATAGGGCAAATCAGGCAGCCATCTGGACACAGGATCGTCCCACTCCAATTTTCCCAACTGATGCAAGCGTATGATGCCCAATGCAGTAATCGGTTTGGAGACCGAAGCTAACTCGAACATCGAATCTGTGGTAAGCGTACGCACGCGATCTTTGCTAAATTCTGCGATGCCCATCGCATCACAAAGGAGAGGTATACCCTGTTTGGCAATCAGGATTACTCCATTAAAATGTTCTTGTTCTCTAATATGCTCCATGAGTGCAGACAATTGTGCTGCCCGTTCTTTCAATTCTCCTGTCATTTATGCTCCTCCTTTGGTTCTACAAATACTCCTGCAAACGCAGGGGCTCTTATTGATTAAGCGATGCTGCTCACACTCCTGCTCCGATTGCTTACGATTACAATAGCTATAGCCCGGTCAGCTTGAAAAAAAGTCTGTTTCTCTTTTTCCATTACTCCTCTTTCTGCGCTTCCTTCTGCCCATCGATTCCATGAAGGCCGAATTTGCTCGCATAGTGTGCCAACGCCTCATCCAGCCAAGCGCTCTCCCGTTCGTTAAATGGCATATCCACCAACTGGTTCAAACATTCATGCTCCTCCTCTGGAATATGGGCAAAGTTTGCAATCGCCTTGTCATCAAGAAAACCGAGTATCCGCTGCACATAGAAACCTAGCATTTCCTCGGCTTCCAAAGCATCCGGCTCTCCTGCCGCTAAACGCTTAACGGCTTCGGCAAAAGCAAGCATTTCCCGATCCAATTCAGCTGCGGCATCTTGGGAGATATCGAACAAGGCAGTCGCCGTTTGCTCTGACAGATGCTCAGCCACCCAACTGCGCTGTTTGTCCTCCCTTAGCATGTTACGTATCAGCAGAAACATCATGTTATGCTCCAGTTCACCTTCACGCTGCAGGATGGTTAGCAGCCGTTCGAGGATCTCCAGCGACTTGTCAAGTTCAGCGCGGGCGGCTTGCAGGGCTTGCTGCTGCATATTCAGTGTTTCGACCAAACTCATCTCCGATTCGCGATGATTAAATTTGCGAATACGTTCCAAAGAAAAACCGAGCGTTTTCAATCCAATGATTTTCTGCAAGGTGATCAAATCACCAGTACCATAGATTCGATGCCCGTTTTCCTGACGACGTGGGCATAGCAGCCCCACCTCTTCATAATAATGAAGCGTCCGTATCGGAATGCCGCTCAATTCGGCAAATTTTCCGATGGAATAATGTGTACTGCCCATCGTCATCTCCTCCTCACGCCTCCATTATATAACCTCCAGTAACTGTAGGTGCAAGCAGAACAAATCACATAAAAATGATTACAGAAACAATAAAAATTTTGATTTCGCGAATCAATACCGTATAGATATCAACAGGCACTTGCTGTGCCAGAAAGGCGAAATTCATCTGCTTGGCGCTGCCCTGATAGAAACAAAGTGTTAGCGGTGAAAGGTTTTTGGCCTTGCAAACGAGAATAAAAGAAGCAGATCCTTCAAAATTGAGTTGATGTTTGGCTTGACTCGGCTTCTCTGCGTTTTCCAGCTTGTTTTGTCGACGAGGAATGTTCAAAGCTTCAGCCAGATGTTCGATGGGGCTGAATTTCTCATACTGAGCTTGCAAATCCCAGGCGAACCATTGGACTTACTGGAAAACTACTCGAAATACATACATGGAGACAAGAATAAAAATTACTTTGAAAGCAACACGAAAAAGTGGGTGGCATCTTCTAACATCGAATTCAACGGAAACAATAAGAACGGCTAACTGGTATCGCACTTAACGTATCGAGACTCGTGAATGCAGAAACGTTATTAAAAGATCAGCGTAATGTCTGAAAAAACAAACTTGCTTGAATGAAAAAACAATTTGAGAGGTACCATGAAATTAATAAAACTGAAGGGCAGTAAAACTGAGGAAGATATCAGAATACAATTAATTGGATCGCATGAATCGCTATTCAATAACGAAATAAGATCAGGCTTACTTTCTGTGATAAAGAGGTTTTTTCCGCAAATGAAAACCGCTAGATAATACCTATCTAAAAGGGCTCAGAAAAAATCCTCAGATTACATTAGCGATTGCACTTGAACTTGCAAATATGAATCTTAAAGAAATGACTAATTGCAAAATGGATAATGGTAGATCATTCGGGGAAGACACTGACATCCTGTAACACGATATCTAGGCCGCGGATTCTGTCCTTGCTTCGCATTTAGGTGTAAGCGGAGAGTTCGCTTTTTTTTGAATTTGAAAAGCTTCTCGGTTCGTGAATAACGTTATCCGAAAATGTTGAACTGGACATTTACACGATAAAAATCACTGGTTCAACTTCTATAATGAGATATGAGGTGCTGATTATGTCTATATTTACTTTAACGGCTGCAATGAAGTACGCTGCAAACGATGATATTGAAACATGGATACATCACTTTCTGAATGGTGAAGGAGAGAACGTTGGATTATCGAATGGACTTAAGTTAAAAACAAGGTATTGGCTCGGACCAGTTGAAATCGAGACAAGTTATCTTAGCAGAGTTGTTGGGCCAGAATCACATATGGAGTATGTAGAGGATGAGAATTGGTGGAATCATACCATAAATCAAATTTGCGAGCGATTAGAGGATGGATGGGATATGCCTCCGTTAATTGCTGAAAATCGAAATGGATCTTTTAGTGTACGAGACGGTAATCACCGACTTGGCGCACTGCAAAAGTTAAATAAAGAAAAGTGTCATGTAATTATATGGGACGATCATAGCGTAGATCACATATTAAAGGCTATGCCTCGTTGAAAGGATGCGAAGTACAAGAAAGGAGGAAACGATGAAAATTCAGGACATCCCCATTGAGATCATAGACCAAATCGGAGAAGTACGAAGAATTACTTTTCCCAGGCAAGGTCATACCTCTATCGTTGCTATTTTAGATACACCCGATCAAAAGTACATCATCAAGAAGACAGAAAACGACCTATACAATGAATGGTTATCCAAAGAATATAAGATACTTCAATATCTTTGCGATACAGGGCTGCCCGTTCCGAAAGCGTATTCATTCTGTGCCAAGAACCAATCAAGATGGCTTCTGATGGATTATATGGATGGAATAAGTTTGAGAGAATTTCTAGCTCGAGAGCCTGATCTCAAAGAAAAGGAAAAAGCCATCTTCAATTTTGGACGTTGTTTAAAGAAAATACATGAAAGTGCTTGCCCTATTGAATTGTTGAAGAAGGATCGTTCTTGGTTAGATTCAATGCTACTCCAAGCAGAATATAACCTAACCCACTTTGCTGTAGATGGATCAGAAGAACTGCTTAAACGGTTGAAAGAAGATAAACCAAAACCGATCGAGAACACGTTGATTCATGGCGATTTTACAATAGATAATGTATTAGTGAATGAATGCAATATCGTTGGAGTTATTGACTGGTCAGGAGCTGCGTTCGGAGATCCAAGATATGATGTCGCTTTAGCAATAAGACCGAAACATAATGCTTTTGAGAATGAACGAGATCAAGAAATATTTTTTGACGCATATGGAACGTTGAGAATAACGGATGAAGAATATGATTACTTCGAGAACGGAATATATAACTTCTTTTAGTGCCGCTTCAAAACCGAAAATACGAAGAAGGTGAAGATTGAATTGTTTAACCTTAAAACCTCCCAAAGCGACTCGTTCAAAGAACTAAATAAGTATGTTTCGGACGTAAAGCAGTTCATATCCGCTACCGCTGCTGCAACGTATATTATTCATAATGATCGGATCGTGAATGAATGGTATGCAGGAACACATGACAAGGCTACAGATAGCCGATTCGTTGATACCAAATCACGCTTCAATGTCGCTTCCGTCCGGAAGACTTTTTTAGGGTTTGCTGTTAGTCTTGCACTCGTTGAAGGTAAGATCAAAAGCATAGATGACCTTGTTGTTGATTATTTAAATGACTTCGACAGAGGAGTATTAAACGATACAACCATAAGGCATTTGTTAACCCATACCCATGGACTGGATAGCCTGCATCATAGGCGGTTTCTCCAAGGAGCAGATTGGAAATACAATAATGTCGGTGTGAATTTGCTTATTGAGCTTATCCGGAAATTATATAAGATGCCTTTGGCACGATTGCTTGAGGACCGCGTATTTTCGCCTTTGGGATTTAACCAAACCGGATGGAGCAAGAAACAGAATGACAAATTAGTATGGCTTAACGAGTCCTACACAGACGATCTGGGGAATGAAGCTAACTTGTTTATGAGTGCGAGAGAATTGGCCTTTTGGGGTTATTTGCATTTAAATAAGGGAGCCATAGAGGGGAAGCAGCTATTTCCTAAAGAAATATTTGAGCAAGTTACGACGATCATTACTCCTCCCGGTTTAGAGCGAAAATTACCGAGAAATGGATTTTTCTGGTTTGTGCAAGATGAGCCGCGTTCTTTAACGGAATTAGGTGATAAACTTCCATATGGTTCTTTTCAATCTTTGGGTGCTACCGGATGTGCATGCCTTGTCATTCCCCAGTATAGAACCGTGGCGGTCAGAATGTATAATCAGAACGGGCCAAATCCGTCAGGATATGATTATCTGGAGGATATAAAAACATTTGGGAACTTGGTTTATGAGTGTGTAGAGAAACTATGAATCGTTAAAAGGGGCCAAAAGACGGGAAGCATTGAGGTTCCAACCGTCACTAATGACAGACCAGTGAGCAGCGATCAACATTTATTTTAGAGGAGATGATCTATTGAACAAATATCGTGTGCATGAAACCAACAGATCGTATTGGAACACAAAAGGAAATGACTTTTTGGAAGCCATCGTGCTTCCTTTATATAGAGCATTTGTGTCGGAAGAAAAACACCAGCTTTTTGGCGATGTTTCAGGAAAAAAGCTGTTAGAGATCGGCTGTGGGAACGGTCAATCCTTGCAATATCATGGGGAACGCCAAGCAAAAGAACTTTGGGGTTTGGACATGTCGGACAAGCAGATCGAAAAGGCAAAACAGCGTATGACGGAGAGCGGTCTTTCAGCAACATTGATCTGTTCTCCCATGGAAGAAGAATGCGGCATTCCGTTAGCCTATTTTGATGTTGTTTATTCGATTTATGCCATAGGCTGGACAACCGACCTTGAAGGCACTTTTCGGCGGATCGCTTCATATTTAAAAAAAGACGGCGTATTTATTTTCAGTTGGTCCCATCCTATACACAAATGTATTGTTGAAGAAAATGAACGGTTTACGTTTAACAAGTGTTATTTCGATGAATCTTGGTATTCGGTATCTCCTGATTTTTGTCAAGGCGACCTTACCTTATCCGACCGCAAACTATCTACCTATATCAATGCGTTGGCTAAAGCAGGGTTTGTTATTGAACAGATGATTGAAGAAACCGACAATGAAATAGCAGAGCTGCGCGATGAAAATAATGATTTGGTAAAAAGAGCGAAGATGTTCCCTGTAACCTTTGTGGTCAAAGCAAGAAAACTTTAACTGAAAAAGCCTAAAATAAGTGAGTTAGATATCAAGTAAGGGAGATGTCAGGCTGGATGAAGATTGCAATTCTAACTGATATTCATGGTAATGATCCGGCATTGCGTGCTGTATTCTCTGATATTGATTCCCGCGGGGATATAGAACATACATATTGTCTGGGGGATATGATTGGCATTGGCCCTGACTCCAACGAAGTGCTTGAAGAGATAATGAATCGGAGTAATGTAACGGCGGTTTCCGGCAATCATGAAGAAGCGGTTTTAAAACTACTGCAAGGAAAGGAAACCTTGCCAGGGCATGAAATGATCGCTGAACATCATAAGTGGATAGGCAAACGTATAAAGAAAGAAAATATCAAGTTTATAGAAAACCTCCCGCAAACACTAGAGATTGAAGTAGAGGGACAAAAAATACTATTAACACATTATCATATGAAGCAAGGCCAAAGAGAAGAAATTGATGAAATCCCTTCAGGATTAAAGTTAGATGCAAAATACGAAGGTTCGACATATAGTCTTGTTTGTTTTGGCCATCACCATCCGATCCATTACTTCAAGACGGAGCAAAGGATTTATTTGAACCCAGGAGCATTAGGCTGTAATGATCATGCGATAGCAAGGTATGCGATCGTGGAACTGCATGAAAGAATAATAAATATTCACTTTGCGGGAATTGCATATGAGAATAGAGCTTTTTTGGAATCTTTTGAGGAGTTGGGAGTGCCAGACCGAGATTTTATAATAAAGGCTTTTCACGGAAACCAACTATATAAACCGCAAAAAACATCCGCACTTTAACGGAGAGGCAGAACCAATCTGGAGCAGCAAAGCGTTCGCTTAAAAGCTTTCTGAAAGAAAGCTGCTTCGGAAGCATAGGCTTATCACCGGATTTTCCTCTTAAAAAGGGGAGATCAAAAAATCTGGGGATAACTGGCGATCGGAAGATGGTACTGCACTCGCAGGCCTTGTGTGATTGATTAGTGTGGTTTATCTAGTGAGAAATTTCATTGATGGCAGGAAAACACATAAGCGTTGAACTCATCGTATTTTCAAGGAGAACACAACATGTCAAGAACAATTTAATGATCCATAACTTGAAAGGAGTGATGTGGTATGAACAATACACATTCGAGTAATGCCCATAGTGGTTTAAGAGGTGTTTTGATCTAACACAGAGGAATGTTCAAGTGGTTCCTCTGTGAACACGTTGAGGAGGAATTGAACATGACAATAAGTTTGAAACCCGTGTCGGTCGATAACTGGTATAGCTGCACCCAATTAGAAGTAAGAGAAGATCAAAAGGAAGTATTCCCGGCCCCGATCGTATATTGGATTGCTGAATCGAAGTATGTCACTGAATTTCAACCAATGGCGATCTATTGTAATGAGAATATTATCGGTTTTATCGTTTATTGTACGATTCCGGATGAGGATGGAAACTATTGGATTCCGGCGCTAATGATTGACCAGAAGCATCAGGGGAAAGGGTACGGAAGAGAAGCGATGAAGCAACTGCTAACACTCATGAAAGAAACACTGGACTGCCAAAGAATCATGATCGGGCACAGACCGGAAAACACAGTTGCAGGCGCTTTATATGAATCATTAGGATTCAAACGAATAAGTCGAGAACTGATCGATGGTGAAGTGGTCCGTCTTTTGATCTGAACGTGTTGATTGGATAACAGAACATCGCAACCGGATCGATCTCTCTAGGAATTAGCGTTGTCCAAGGGAGATCGACCTGGTGATCGTCAACTGAAATTTCAAAAGATATCAAATTACTGTAAATTCATTACATGAAAAATTCGAATGGAGAGCACATGGAGCATTATTTTAAAAGCAACATTGCAGGTATCCCTTGTATACAGATAAATTCCGGCATTGAATCTAATGGCATTGTCCTGCTATACCATGGCTGGATTTCAAGCATTGATGATTACGAGTTCTTTGGATCTTTGCTTTCCAGTTGGGGTTACACGGTAATCATTCCTGAGCTTCCATACCACGGTACCAGAGGCAAACTAAATGATTTCGACAAATTAGAGCTGCAGAAAAGTTTTTGGAAAGTCGTTGTCCAGGCTGTTGACGAAGCAAAGCAAATCATTTCTGAATTGAATGATAATATTGTTGCTGTCATTGGAAATTCAGCAGGTGGGTTTATCGCTGGAGGTGTCTTTGCAAATAACGTAGATATTCAATCAGCAATTGTAATTAACGGTTCTTGTGCTTGGGTGAAGTTTGAAGAACATATATGTGAACAAGAACGAAGAGAGCCTTGGATTTCAATTGATCGTGACTTTATTCGGAAGTTCGACCCGATTACCTCACTTGAATGCATGCGTGATAGATCAATGCTCCTATTACATGGAACGGAAGATACCACAATACCAATCAATAGCCAAAGGCACTTCATGCAAATTATTAGGGAACAGAATATGTTGAATTCAGTCAAATGGGTTGAATACGCTAAGGTCAATCATCATATTACACTTCGTATGTTAGAAGACATGAAGCGCTGGTTATTGGAGCAAAGTGATATTGAGTGAGTTATAAAGGCATTACCTACATGAATTATTATATTCACGAAGTATGTATCTAAACAAAGAATGAATGGGTCAGTGAAGAGGCAGTGAAACCCATCGCAAGAATTAAAGTGGATTTGACCGATTTATATTGTAAGAACCAGGTCACGATTCATAAAGCGAATGAGCTGATCATCAAAACGTGGCTGCTGTATAAATGGATAAACAAAGTGATCGAGGCAAGAAGATAGAGTGCTTGTACGGTATTGTAAACGAAGGTAAAATATAGATATCCTATCCAAAGGTAGCGAACTGACACCGATCGGAAGTTGGTACAGCGCTCGTAGTACCTAGTGAATTTATTACTGCGGTTTATATCATTGTACTAACCAAGTGTTAACGCACTTGGTTTTTCATTAAGACAGATTGTCAAGCTCCAACGTTAGATGTAAGAGGAGGGGGTTGGTTTGAAGCCGTGTATTGTTATCATTGTCTTTTTAATTTTTCTCGGATGTCAGTCAATAAAGCCGGTTCAAACTACAGCATCGAGTACAGTAGGTGCTTTGTCTAGTACGACTCTGGATGATTATTCCGCAACGCTTTCGATCCCACAAAAAGTTAAGGTCAACGAGGAATTCACGATCAAGGCTGAACTTAAAACAGAATTAGAGCAAAAAGTGACGATTTCGAGTAAGCAGCAAATGTTCGTCTACGTGATTAAAGATCGTAATGGGAATCAGATTAATTCCTATGCGATTACGGACAAAGGAAAGAATCGAGAAGTTTCTGGTAAGGTTGTTATTTCGGAAAACTACAAGTATAAGATTAAGCAGCCTGGTATATACGAAATCTCGGCAATAGCAGAATTTACAGTTATTAAAGACGAAAAAAGTCAGTATTTTAAAATTGAAACGGATTCTAAGCAAGTAGAAATAGAATAATAAACACGAACCCATGCGGTACTTCTTATGGTCCGTCTTTCTTATTCCGAGCGGCGGCACCAGCATATATAGTATACCCGGCAAGCGAGTTGGGCTTCTTCTGCCTGATCGCCTTCGGTTGAAGCTGCACGCTCTAACTCTCGGCAAATGGTCGAAGAATGTTGAGTCATTTTGATGATCCGAATGAATGGGGGATAACGATGCCATTTCCAGTACATATCGTGGCAGCAGCAGGTTTTGTTGAAAATAAGCACGGTGAAGTTCTGCTAGTGAAAGATCTGCGGAGTGGGTGGGTCTTTCCTGGTGGACAGGTGGAGGTCGGCGAAAACCTCATCGATGGGTTAATCAGAGAAGTAAAAGAGGAAAGTGGAATAGATGTTGCTGTATCATACTTGATTGGTGTATATTCCAACACGGCGACGTATGAAGGGCATAGCGGAGTGGGAATGGTGCCTACCAAAGTATTGTTCGATTTTATATGTGAACCTGTGGGCGGTGAACTAACCACATCCGAAGAAACATCTGAATGTCGTTGGGTTAGAAAGGAAGAAGCGCTTGAGATGATATCGGCTCCGGCGATTCGTACGCGGTATCAAGCGTATCTTGATTTTGAAGGCAGCATCCATTATGCGGAGTATATCACCAAACCTGAATTTGAATTAAAGATGAATCGCAAAATATAGCAAGATGAGAGTTGGAGGGTTACCCATGAACATAGAGGGTAAGGGACTTGAGCATATCGCAATCATGATGGATGGCAATGGACGTTGGGCGACGAAACGAGGATTACCCCGAACAGCTGGTCACTATGCCGGTATGGAAACGATGAGGAAAATAATCCGTGATTGTCATGCGATAGGATTAGAATATGTCACGTTGTATGCGTTCTCATCCGAGAACTGGAAACGGCCCAAAGATGAAGTTGAGTATCTTCTGAATTTGCCGATGAAATTTTTGAATGAAGCCACATTAATGGAATTTGATCGGAACCATATCAGGGTCAGGTTCATCGGAGATCTGTCAGGATTCTCAAAGGATCTGGTCCATTCATTTGCCAGTATTGAAGAACGAACAAAAAATAATACGGGCATGACCGTAAGCTTTGCCATAAATTATGGTGGGAGAAATGAAATATTACATGCAATGAAACGACTCATTTCGGATGGGATCGATCCTGAATTAATAACGGCAGAGGTTATCGAAAATTATTTATACACTCAAGGGATGCCTGCTCCGGAACTGATTATAAGAACGAGTGGAGAACAAAGGCTAAGCAATTTCCTGTTATGGCAATCATCCGTTGCAGAGCTTTGGTTTACCAAGACATTATGGCCTGATTTTACAAAGGAACATTTATTCGATGCGATCAATGAATATCACAAGCGGAAATCACATGTCAGCTAAACCATGGGGGATTATCAATAGATGAGTTATTATGGAGAATTGTGCACCAGAATGTATGAAAGTGACAAATCATTAGCCGAAGGGAAAGAACTGGAGTTTTATCTTTCTTTTGTCCATCGAAAAGATATGCGCGTACTAGAGCCCATGTGTGGAAATGGCCGTTTGTTAATTCCTTTTATGCAGCAGGGGATTGATATCGAAGGATTCGATATTTCTGATGATATGTTGAAGGTGTGCAGAGAGAAGGGCAAGCAGTTGAATCTTAAACCTCGTGTATATAACCGCGGAATTGAAGATTTTATAAGCCCTAACACATTTGATTTGATCGTCATTCCGTTTGGATCATTCTCCTTACTACCAGACGAACTGGTGAATATGAGTCTACACAATTTGAAAAAAGCTCTAACCGATCAAGGGAAACTCCTTGTTACGATTATGTTGAAGGATAAAGAGGTACATGAACTCCCCGAATGGACGGAATCAGGAAAGGTACATTTCGAGCATGAATCGATTGTGTTGTACAAGAAAACGCAATATCTCAGAGATCGATCCATATTATTTACCGAACTAAAGTATCAACTGCAAAATGATGATCAAATCATAAAGACGGAGATGATGGAATTTCCGCTTAAGCTTTATTCGATCACAGAATTTGAAGGTATACTCCAGGACAATGATTTTGAACATATTCGGTTACATGAAGTGAAGGATGGGTATGGGCGAGGGACTTGTTTTCATGTTTTTGAGTGCAGTTAACCAAAATACGAAATCACGAAAGAAGGATGCCATATGATTGCCATTCGCTTGGTTTCAATGGAGGATATTCCGCATATACAGTCCATTGCTCATGAAACATGGATGTACACATATGGAAGTATTTATACCAAAGAGTACATTGATACGTTCCTAAGTAGAGCTTATTCTACCGAGAATTTAAGTCGATCTGTAGAGAGAACACTTCAAAGTGAGAAACGGGATTTTTTGATCGCAGAATGGAATGACGCAGTCGTCGGATATGCTCACACCCGTCAAGTAAACGAGGAAGAGGTTGAATTACTACGAATTTACGTACGGCCTGAGTTTCATAAAATGGGGGTAGGTAAAGCTTTCATCCAAGAATATATTCACGTTTTAAAGCCAATGAAGAAATTGTTTGCGTGGGTAGGAAAAGACAATTCTATAGGCAGGGCATTTTATGAGAAACGCGGGTTTGTCCAAACGGAAGAAATGGTAGAGACCACTGGAGGGCAGGAAAAAACACAAATTAAATATGAACTGAAACTGTAGAGGGGGAGAACGTCTTGGATGCAGTGGGGATTTATTAAAATAGACATCTAAAGGAGAATAAGAAATGTTTCCAATCCTAACAACGGAAAGAACAATTTTGAGAGAAGTACAATTTGAAGACGTTGAACAAATATATGATTCCTTTTCTAATAAAGAAACCATGAAATATTATGGTCAAGATCCCTTTACTGAAAAAGAACAAGCTGCAAACCTTATTAATCACTTTCATACTATGTATCAAGAGAAAAAAGGAATGCGTTGGGGAATACAGCTTAAGGGTCAAGAGCATGTGATCGGAACAATTGGTTTTAATCTATGGTCTCAAAAATACAAACGAGCAGAATTAGGGTTTGAGATTAATCCAGGCTACTGGAGAAAAGGCTATGCGTCAGAAGTAATTCCCGAGGTACTTAAATATGGTTTTGAAGAGTTAAAATTGGCCCGTATTGGTGCAATAGTTTTTCTTGAGAACGAGGCATCCAACAATTTGCTATTGAATATGGGATTTGAACACGAAGGAATTCTCAGAAACTATATGTATCAAAATGGACGCTTCTATGATACGAATGTGTACTCAATACTGAACTCTAATTGATCCTTTTTGTAAAGTGATGAAAGTGTCAAGATATAGGCCCAAAGCAGCAAATGCAGGATATCCATCCATAGCTATTCCGGCGGGGGATATAGATAACGGTCGACCATTTGGTATAACTTTTGCGGGAAAAGCATTCAGCGAGTCCACGTTAATTTGCATCGGTTATGCTTTCGAACAACGAACCAAGCATCGTAAAAAACCAAATTGTTATAACAAACTAAATTTTACAGACTGATCGGTGTACCTGAAGGGAGTATACGGTGGCTTCGTTGGTGCTTGCGGGATGGCAGATTCCATCGAGATTGTTGTAGAAAACTATAAAATCAATAAAGGGTTGATCTCTGATGTTCTATGTAAATGCAAGAGCTTTTGTAGAGCGAAAGAATAATGAAGGAATCGAGATCGTTATACAAAGAAGGACTAAGGCAGATGCAGCGTATAAGTTCGAACTTCCCGGGGGGAGGGTGGAACCTTTTGAATCGCTGCTCCAAGCATTGATCAGAGAAGTTAAGGAAGAAACAGGATTGGATGTATATGAAATAGAAGGAGCTGACACTCGGATTGATACGATCGGCATAAATCCTGCATTTGAGGTGGAGTGTCTTCAACCTTATGCAGCATATCAAACCATTAAGGGACCGATTGATTCCGTCGGTTATTATTTTAGATGCAAGGCCACCGGAGATTTGCTGGAAGCTGGTGACGAAACCGCAGATATTCAGTGGATGGCTATCAAGGAACTTAATGATTTATTTACCCGGAATCCATTGGATTTTTCGGATGTTGATCGTGCTGGAGTGAAGTATTATTTGAAGGACCACGGGTTTTGATTTTGTAAAGCTAAACTTCCATAGAAAGGATGAATACAGGTGGCTCATATCCCTGGAAACAGAATTGTACATAGAGAGTACCTGGACCAAGATTTTGAACCTATTCGGCAATGGGTTAATGATCCGGAAATAACCAACACGAAGAAGGCAGATTCAGAGAAAAGATTTATAAACACGGGAAGTACTGGGATAGCATTTGCATGAGTCTATTAAAAAGTGAATATACATCTTCTTAAGCATAACCTTCCAAAAGAACATGGCATCTGCGTTACTTAAAAATGTTCATGAAAGGATCATAACGATGGAGAGATATAAGAGCTCGTCCGGAAGAAAATTAATTATGGATTCCTATAACATGCTGCTGCATTCATGGGAAACGGATTTCGTAGAAAAGGTGATCGAGACGACCTATGGTTCGACGCACGTGATCATTGCCGGTGACCGTTCGAATCCACCGTTGATGCTATTTCATGGGACAGCAGATAATTCGGCCATGATGTGGATATACAATATTAAGGATTTAGCTAAGGCGTTTTATGTGATTGCGGTAGATGCTATAGGGGGATCTGGCAAAAGCGAACCTAATGATGAATATTTCAGAGCATTCAATCAAATCACTTGGATGGACGACATTGTGACAGCTTTGAACATCCATACCATAAATATTTGCGGAGTTTCATATGGTGCCTATTTATCTTATAACTACACATTGAAGAGACCTGATAAGGTAAATAAGGCAGTCTGTCTTGCAGGTAGAATTCCAAGCAATTCATTTGAAGTGATTTATAAAATGATGGCTGCTTTTTTGCCAGAGGCATTATTTCCGTCGGAAAAAAACTGTGAAAAGCTGCTGAATAAATTGAGCGGGCCTCATCGTTCGCCATTTCAAGACAATGAACTTCTGATGAAGCACTGGTACTACTTGTTAAAGTATTTTAACAATAAATCGATGATGCAGCACAAAATAGAAATACATACGGATCAGGAGGTATCCGAATTAAGGAACAAGGTATTGTTCCTCATTGGTGAATACGATCGATTATCCAATTATCCGAAAGCTATAAAGAAACTCGAGAACAATAAAATGAATTACAAAATCATTCCTGATGCAGGACATGCAATAAATCATGAGCAAGCCGATCTGATCAATAAGGAGATTATTGACTTTCTAAATTGATGGGGCTTCATCTAGCTGTTTGTAGCTCATGGTGCAATCATGAGCTTTTTTATTTATTTCCCTTGGTGCCGTTCCTTCAAAACCCAAAATTAAAAAGCAGGTGAAAAAAATGAGTATAAGTAAAACGATTACATACATCGATTTTGAACTGTCCAACACATTAAGTGAATACCAGCCTTGGTTTGGGCTGAACACCGAAGTGCTTTGTTTTAAACCTAAAGAGGGGTGGAGCATCGGACAGATTTTGGAGCATGTTACATTAACCAATCACTATTTGTTGATATTAATCAGGAAAGGGAAGAGAAAGGCGATTGATTTGGCCGGAAAGAAAGATTTACAAACACGGTTAGAAACATATTCATTTAATTTGCATGAGCTAGATGCAATTGCTAGACATAACTCATTTGATTGGATTAGACCCGAGCATATGGAGCCGACAGGAGATAAAGATCTCGAAGAAGTAAGATTACTGCTTGAGGAACAATTAAAAGAATGTAGAGACATACTGTTCGAAATGAACAAGGGCGAAGGAATACTTTACAAGACGACGATGACGGTAAATAACTTAGGGAAGATTGATGTGTATCAATATATTTATTTTCTGTGCCAACATGCCAAAAGACATATCACCCAAATGCAGAAAGTTCTGAATGAGTATAATGAAATTAATCCATTAGGACTATGAATACGTATAAATAGAGAACGTGGTTATTCGCATCAACATCGTGGAACTTGAAAGAGCAGTAAAAAGAGATAAAATCGAAAGCTGCGTTTCCTGCAACTAAACGTAGTATTTAAGCGTTAGGAAAATAGGGATTAAACGATTGGATTATCTAATCAACCGGACATTTCGCGAGGAACTCTTTTGAACAAATAAAGATATGCTGTGATCGAGGCTCGTATTTTTCAATAAAACGCAAATCGGAGGTGTTCTCATGGAAAACGGAAAAATCTTGGGTATTGCTTATAATGTGATCCCTGTTGAAGACCTGGAAGCATCCGCAGCTTGGTTTGTTAAGCATTTCGGATTCAACATCAGAAATCGAAGGGAAGGATATTTAAGCCTTTTCAGGGATAACCGACCTATTTTGGATCTGATCCAAAGCGAACATAAGTCAAGAGCCGTATTCGAAGTGCGAAATCAAAGAAGATGGGTGATTACCTTTTTCACGGACGATATTGCATCGTTACATAGCTATTTAAAATCAGAAGATGTTAAAGTCGGGAACATTAGTGATGAAGGAAAGTATGGGAAGTTTTTTGTGATGGAGGATTTGGACGGCAATTTGTTCGATGTCTGGGAGCATTATGATTGTGAACTGATTTTTTAACGAGAAAAATAAAGGATTTGGTTTTGTTCACGAACATGTTCCTGAAATTGGCATGGCCTTGCTAAAAGAATATCGCGGCAACGGAATAGGTACCTCCTTAATGAATGAACTATTTAAAGAAGCTAAGCAAAGAGGAATCCGACGCTTATCCCTGAGTGTGGACCCAGGGAATATACCAGCCGTGAAACTATACGAGCGGTTCGGATTCAAAGAAGTGGGGAAGGTGGGTACATCCATCACGATGGTGGTTGAATTGTGATCAAATCATCAGTTTGAGAGATAAAAGCAGAGTTTTTGAAAAATGTATGTATACGTAATCAATCAGGAATAACTTTTTTGCCAATTATATGTCCCAACATGACTATGGGGATCAGGATCAGGCCAACAGCCAGACTCTGTATAAATGACCACCAGGTGAGCATGTTCAATTCTGCTAAACGGTAGAATAAATAAACGGAATAGGGAAGAGTTACGAAAACGGCTGTCACTACTCCAGGGGTGTACATTCGCAAGTAGATGCTTTGAAATAGATGAGTGAACACATGGATGAAGAGAACAGCATTAAAACCGATGAATAACAACAAAGAATGATGCTCCGCAGCTATCCACGTTACCGGAATGAACATAATGAATTCCAAAGCAACCGCCACGGCAAATTGAGCAGAGGTGATATGCTGAAAGGAATCGAAACGCCGTCTAAGCGGCTTGGGCAGCGCTGAACGAACCAACCCATGGTTTCGTTTCATCCATTTCTCTACAACAATAATTTCTTCGAAATCATGAATCATAAATGCAGCGAAAAACAGCCAAATCAGCGAATTCAGGCTGATCTGTTCATTGAACCAGTCCATAGCTTCCTCCTGTGAATTTTGATTATGTTGTTTTAAGTGAGCTTCCCATTTCCTTATTGACAGGTGTGGGTCGAATAAAAAAATGGGGAGAGAAGGATGAAAAAACGAAATTTCTTATTCATGCTGATTGTTGCGGGTTCGGTATTACTTACAAGTTGCAATGATGCTAACCATACGATTGCTACGCAGGGTGAACATACAAAAACAGTCGATATGGAGCATGCCAACGAACCATCCGAATCCATGTTTAGGATCGAAATGCAATCCCCTCCAACGATTACAGCCGGGGAAACCTTTGAGGTAAAGGGATATTTGGTCAATCAAAGCGAGACTGCTTGGGATATTTTCCATGGTGCGGATATGTTTACTTATACCATTTACGATGATGCAGGTAAACCCCTGCCAAACCATGAGGGGATGATTGCAGTAAATGATATAGGTTTGGGGACAACGCTCCAGCCCGATAGCAAATATAATTACGACGGTGAACAGCATGTTAGTTCCAAGTTATATCAATTGTCGGTAGACCAGCCCGGAAAATATAAGATCGTCGGTCAGGCAGAATTCTACATTACTTATGACAATAAATCGCATCGATTTCAAATTAAATCTGAACCACTGGAGGTAAATGTAGATCCATAAATCAAGTGAAGTGAATGGTGTTGGAATTCAACTCGGAAAGGTGATGAATGATGCATCAGGTCCTCGAAACATACTCATCGAATGTGCTACTGTCGGGAAATGTACGAAACGACATTCAAGCCTTTTTTTCAGCTCATCATGATCTTGAAACTTTAAATCATACGTTAATAGTGGCAACCCAGGCAAGGCACATCGCAGAACTTTATGGTGCAGATCCGTGGAAGGCAGAACAAGCAGGTCTGCTGCATGACATCAGTAACGTGGTCCCTGTAAGCGAGATGTTAAATGTAGCCAAGGTACTATCGATCGATATCATGGACGAAGAGTATACCTATGATCGAATTGTACATCAAAAATTGTCCAAAGCTATGGCCAAAGAAATTTTTCATATCAACGACAGTGAGATCTTGGACGCCATAGAATGTCATACCACATTCAGGCCTGAAGCAAGTCTTATGGATAAAGTTCTTTTTGTTTCAGACAAAATCTCTTGGGAGCTGCCAGGAAATCATGCGTATTTGCATGAAATCCGAAAAAAGGTTGTAGACGAGCAGCGATTGGATGAAGGGATACTGATCTATCTTAATTACATTTGGAAGCAGCGTTCCAAACTTAAATTGGTACATCCTTGGCTAATCCAGGCGAGAGAAGAATTATTGCAAAAGGGGCTTTGTATCTAATAATTTTGTTCATGGTTTTTTTTTTGGGAGTGAGTGAAATGTCTCTTTGTTTTTACGATAACGTAGAAATCACCGATGAGTCGATCGTCAGCATTGATCGGGTGTATGGTCTGGATTTTGGGCAATTTGACGATGAGAAGTGGGGCGGGCTGTCCGAAATCTATTCCATGCTGCCTGCACAAATCAAGGTGGACGGCGTTGCGCAACCTGCCTGGTTTGGAGAAGAAGACAAACATCACGAATACTTGTGGGCGTCTGTGGAGCCTTCAGGTCTGCAGGTTGTCGGACGATTGAATTCCGCAGATTGGTACGAGTGGGAAAAGACGTTTCATGAGGGAATCATCGCTTTTCCATTTTTCGCGATTTAACGATGAAGACTCGTGTAATATAAAGGCGTTTTCTCACTAAATATGCACGGATAAAAAGAAATATAGTACCTTAATTTCCAATTATATGTTATTCTGAGAAAAGGATGCGCTTTCATTCAAGCGTAGACTTGCTAGTAGGTTTCTCTATCGCTTTTTCTAGCACCGGCAGCTTGGGAATGGCAGCAACGTATACGATGCAGAAAGGAGGGCATCCGGACTTTGATTGCAGTATGGTCAACGAAGTGTGTTCAAGGTAATCGTTCTGCGTGTGGAAGAATCATCATTAAATAAGCGGAGGTTTTGACATGCTGGCCAAAATGAAAAAGTGCGGAATGTACAGTCTGGCTCTTGTATTGTTGTCTACCATGTTCTTAAACGGTTGGAATGCCAAAGTATCGGCGGCAACCCCGATTACATCGGATTTCAGGTCTTTGCAGGCTTCGCAGATCATTAGCGAAATGGGTGCGGGATGGAATCTGGGAAATCAGCTTGAAGCATCATTGAACGGCACGCCAAGCGAGACGGCATGGGGCAATCCTATGGTTACTCCGGAATTGATCAAAAAAGTAAAAGCAGCGGGTTTCAAAACGATTCGGATTCCCGTTTCTTATTTGAATCATATTGGAAGCGCTCCCAACTATACGATTAATTCAGCGTGGCTGGATCGAGTGAAAACGGTCGTTGACTACGCCTACAATGAAGGTTTGTACGTCATCATCAACATTCATGGAGATGGCTACAATACCGTGCAAGGTGGATGGCTGTTGGTCAATGGAAGCAATCAAACGGCCATCAAACAAAAGTATGAGAAAGTGTGGCAACAAATTGCCAACAAGTTTATCAACTATGATGAACGGCTTATTCTGGAATCGATGAACGAAGTGTTTGACGGCAATTATGGAAATCCCAATTCCGCATACTATGCCAACCTGAATGCGTACAACCAAATCTTCGTGGATACGGTAAGGAAAACCGGAGGCAACAATAGCGCCAGATGGTTGCTCATTCCGGGTTGGAATACGAATATCGACTATACCGTTGGCAACTATGGTTTTGTTCTGCCAACGGATACAAACCGATCTTCAACGATCCCAAGCTCGGAGAAAAGAATCATGATATCGGCGCACTACTATTCTCCGTGGGACTTTGCAGGCGAGGAAAATGGAACGATTACACAATGGGGAGCCACGGCAACGAATCCTTCCAAGAAATCGACGTGGGGACAAGAAGATTACCTGAATTCACAGTTGCAATCGATGTACAATAAATTTGTCACCCAAGGATATCCTGTGGTACTCGGTGAATTTGGTTCCATTGATAAAACGTCGTACGATTCGACCAATAACGTATACCGCGCAGCGTTTGCCAAAGCGGTCACCGCAACGGCCAAAAAATACGGGGCGGTGCCGGTTTATTGGGATAATGGCCACAACGGCCAACATGGATTTGCCTTGTTTAACCGATCCAACAATACCGTAACCCAACAAGGCATCATTAATGCAATCATGCAAGGAATGCAATAAGCCATTCATACGTGTGTTTGTGAACGGCGCGAACCCGCAAACGGGATTTCGCGCCGTTCATATTAATATTGACCTGATGGAAGTAAGCATTAAAAGAATATAACTTCACATGATGGAATGTTTGGGATAAGATGGATGTTGTGGAAGCAGGTTAATGCCTTCAGAAAGAGGAGATTTCCATGAAAATTCGTCTTACACCGTATGATGAGAACTGGGCCAGGATGTATGAAGAAGAAGCTCAAGTGTTAAGGGACATTTTTGGCGACGAAATACGGACACTCGAACATTTTGGCAGTACGGCCGTTCCGGGAATGAAAGCCAAACCGGTCGTGGATATGATGTGTTTGGTGAAAGATATTCAAGTTATTGATGGATACAATGACCGTATGCATGCTCTTGGGTATGATGTTGCCGGAGAATGGGGCATTGCGGGAAGAAGGTTATTTCGAAAAGGCGGGGAACAGCGGACGCATCATATTCATTTTTATCCATACGAACATCCGCAAATATTACGTCATTTGGTGTTTCGCGATTATTTGCAAGCGCATCCGGAAGAAGTTGAACGTTATTCAGCGATGAAAGAAGAGCTTGCCCAACGTTACGAGGATACGAGCGACTACAGCAAGGGAAAGAAGCCGTTTGTTCAGGAGATGGAACAGAGAGCTTTGCAATGGCACAGCGAGAAAACGAAATACGGCACTCAGTAACCCTACACTAAACTCACTCGATTAGAACAAGGATGTGAGCGCATGTTGAACTATACGAATACAACGAAAGAGTTAACGGAAAGCGTGTGGCTATGCCCGGATAAGCGCGCAAGGGAGAACTATTCTGGACTACATTTATACAGAAGAAGGCGGAAGGGCTGCTAGAGGTATTGGAATGCGAGTATCAACGAAAGATTGAAACTGGTTCTCAAACGTAAACGGGCACCACTATAAATCATAGCTTTTATATCATTTTGGAATCAATGCAAAAAGAGTGGGGGTTAAATCATGATCTATGTAGTGCGGCATGGCCAAACGGACCTGAACAAACAAGGCAGACTTCAAGGACGCCAGGGGTTGCCTCTAAATGATGCAGGAATGAAGCAGGCGGAATGGCTGCGGGAGCATTTAAGCCGCGTTACTTTTGACTATGTATTTTCTTCTCCACAGAATCGGGCGATTCAGACTGCAGAGATCATTACAGACCAGAAGGCAGTCACGGATTCCAGGCTGGACGTGTTCGATTTGGGTGAGGCGGATCTATTGTTAAAGAAAGAAGTCAAGTTGGCGGGTGTACTGCCAGATCCCCGTTTTTATCAGGGGGTGGAAGAACTGAATCACTTTGTGAACAGAGTATTTGGATTTATGAAAGAACTTGAACTTCAGCGTGATACCAAGGAAGCCAATATTTTGATATCCGGTCATCGCTGCACAACAGGCTGCCTGGGGGCTTATTTCATGGGCATACCGGAAGACGGCAACTTGCTTCAATATTCATCTGGCAATGGGGATTACAAGACGTATACATTTAAATCGGGAGTGTAAGCCCGATAGATGTTCTGAAATGGTAGATGTCCCAAAAGAACTAGATCCTGTGAGGTGAAGAATGTTATATCATTTCAGCGAGGAGCCAGATATTGAACAATTTGTCCCACGAGAGAAACTAAACCGTAAGGATTTTCCGGCCGTCGTATGGACAATTGATCAAATGAATGAGCATTCCTATTTCTTCCCACGAAATTGTCCAAGAATTGTACTTAAAGGAACTCCCGAAATCTCAGAAGAACATCGGAAAATGTTTTTCGGAATGTCGCAGGCGAACAAGATCATTGCTATAGAGAGCTCCAGCTTATGATGGAAAATCACTTCTAGAACTGGGGTATTTTTAGTCAGGAGGAATTCAAATGCGGACACACTTTGGCAAATACGATATACCGCCAACGCTTCAGAAGCTGATTCAATTACAGGAAAGTCTCCAAGACGCTGAACAATTTTTTACGGGATTTCATTTTTATCTAAGTTTAAACGGGTTCAGGTATTTCAACACGCCTTGCGATGTTATTGAGTTTGGAAATATCGGCGCCGATGGCATACATTACGGTTTTCTTACGGATTACGGGACAGTAACGGACCTTGAAGCAGCCCCGATCGTTTGTGTCAGTCCGATGAATTTTGATCGTCCGTCCCGCGTTGTAGCCAACAATTTATCGGAGTTTCTGAACGTTAATCTGAATGACGGAGCATTGTTTTACAATGATTTTGAGAGCGAAGAAAGTTATTTGCTTCAGAAGCGGCAGTGGGCCGAACAAGCGTTGAACTCTCCATATCAGCCTACAGATATTGAAAGGATTACTCGGGAAAGAATTACAATATGGACAGTAAACAATGTACCAACCCCTGCCATTGATAACCCTTATACATATGTTCAGAATGTAAGTCTGGTTCGTCAGAATGAGATTACTCTTCAGACACAGGACGGATTAGGCGTGAAATTTCCTTTTGCTGAAGGAGAAGAACATCTACCATATCGAATCCACGATGATACGGATCTTGATATGGGTTGGCTGAAGAATTATTTAAATTCAGCCCCCGTAACGTCACGACTTGCATTGATTAGAGATATTCAAATGAGTCACGATATCCGTGACCAACAAGATCTCCGAGCCATCATTATCCCGGCATTGCATTTGATGAGTCTTGACGATGAGGCTGTTCGAATCATGTAAGAGAATTAAGAATAAAAGATCAAGAGCTCTTCCTGATTGTGCGACATGACAAACAGCCTCTGACCATAAAGTTAGGGGCCGTTTGTTCATGCGGGGGTTATTTTTTGCTTTTCGTTAGGCGAGAAGAATGAATTTTGTCAAAACTGGAGGAGCCATTTTTTTTGCGCCTGTTCTTAACAAGGATCGATTTTCGTTTCGTGGATCGCTTTGGATGACGTGGCTTTACATGTTCACCGGGTGCTCGGAGCGGTTTGTGGATAAGCGGCATTGTTGCTGTTTTCGCTGCGGCAAGCTGACCGAAATGGATCAAACGAACGCCGTGTTTTGCGAGCGCTTGATGAATGCTCCGACTGCGGAAGACGTTTAATTCAAGTTCCCGCCCTTGGGTGTAATTGGATATCTTTCGTGTGGTATCATCGACATAACCGGGATGGCACATGATTTCGGTTGAACCTTTGGGCAGATGGGCAATGGCTCGGATTAAGCGTTTCAAGCTATCTTGTTTGTCGTAGGTGTCAAGTAAAATATAATCTGTTGTCAAAGGCACAGGAGTGGCAGAAACGGCAGAGAGCCGGGATTTGCGCATCGGCACTTGATGGCGTAGGGCAAACGTTGACATCGCTCGATGCACGGCATGATCATGCAAATGCAGATGATGGTGGGAATCGAGGTGGGTCGGTTTCAAACCGGCGGTAACGAACCGTTCCCATTGGGCGGCAAGCTCCAATTCGATCTCGCATTCGTTCCACGATGACATCGTGTGTATACCGTTGAATGTCCCATCTGGCTTTACAAGCGAAGGCACATGCTGTGGATCGGAAATCGGTTTTCCATACGTCAGATTAAAATGCAGGCCGACCCCAAGCTCCGGTAACGTATTAGCCCTGTTCACTGCATCCGGGAAGCCAGGCATGTTGACCATCAGGGTTGCGCTGGAAAGCGATCCTGCCCGGTATGCTTCTTCGATCCCCCGGTTCGTGCCTTCCGACAGGCCGAAATCGTCTGCATTAATAATAAGCCATCTCATTGGCGGCCAACCTCCCAAGGGGTTCGTTTTCCTCCTATATAGATATTTGAAGAAGCGTCCATTGGAAATGGACAGATGCCGATTATGGAATAACCAATCCCATGCAGGAGGTGCAGTAACATTAATGACGCCTCAAGAAATGTTGCACATCGTGCAATCACAGCTTGCTGCCGATCTTCATTGCAGCATTGACGATTTGAATGGGGACAAGGAAAGGACCACATTATTTATGTGGACGCCCAGGAAAACCCGGGACGCAGGCCGTTTCGGCGAAATGCACGCTATTTTGAAATACTGTCGATGGGGCAAACGATTGTTGTCTCGGCAACGCCGGAGCGCTTGAACATAGCGAAAGCATATATGGAAGGTAAAACGCGGGATCATATTTTTTCATCGCCTTTTATCAGAGGGTTGTATTTGCATTTTCTTCCCGATCTGAATTCGCTGCAGCGTTTGTCACCCCCGGATTCATTTACATACGAAGTGCTTGAAATGGATGAAGTTTGCGATTTGGCTGGGATGACAGCATTCGATAACGCCGTGATTCATGACCCGACTTGCCCTTATCAAACGGTATTGGCTGTGTTAGCCAAGCAAAACGGCTCCATTGTTGGTATAGCGGGAGCAAGCAATTCAGGGGAAAAGCTGTGGCAGCTCGGCATCGATGTGCTTCCGGGGTACCGCGCAATGGGCTTGCTGCCTACCTGGTCAACCGATTGACGTTTGAGGTGTTAGAACGGGGATGCGTCCCGACCTACGATGTCATTGCGAGCAATATCGCTTCACAGCGAGTGGGTGTCCGGGCAGGTTATGTTCCCGCATATGTTACCGATTGGAGATGCGATTTTACGGCGTACGAAGCTTGAGTAAGAGGGCTTACGCCGCCGAAAACAGGGATGTATAATCATGGAAGACGGCTTTGACAATCCAGCCCTATAACGGGCCATTAAGGAGGAATTCCTATGTCTCCCATTCATAATGAGATCGGTGCAGTGTTTATTCCGGTGAAGGATTTGCAGCATTCGCGTGACTGGTATTGCGATATTTTGGGATTGCAGGCAGACGGGGAAATACTGCACGGACATTTGTACATGCTGCCGATGAAAGGGCCTGTCCTTATTTTGGACAGCAAAATTTATGCAGAGGATCGTGTGTTCAAGACGCCCGCATTTCATTTTAATACCAAAGACATTCAAGCGGCATATGATTATCTCGTTGCCAAGAAGGTTAACATTATGCCGCAGATTGAACGCAATTGGTTGAACTTTGAAGATCCGGACGGGAATCTCTTAATGGTGTGTGAATGTTAATGAGAGAGGACTTAAATCGGAGTTAGGGGGATTTCAGGATGTTGCACGATCTGCAAGGTGAAGCCGGGATGACGCCGGTAGTGGGCATGTTGTATTCCGCTGTCAAGGAAAATAGCGACCGGTTGCGATCCATCACGGAAGGCATGTCCCAGGAAGAAATCGATTATAGAGGACTCGATGGTTATTATAATAGTGCAGCTCAGTTAATCAAACACATTATGGTTGTAGATTTGAACTGGGTTTACCGGGTAAAAGGAGAACCCCTGCCGTCCTCCCTTCAAGAGCAACATGGTCCTATGATCGACGAAAATAACAGGCTTCCGATGGTTACGGGAGTAGCTTTGGAGGTCCTCTTGGCACAATATGCCGAAGTCATGCTTTGGTTAAAAGAAACATGTGAGAAGCTGGTGGATGCCGATTTAGACAGGGTTGTCACATTTGGGCATGAGAACGAAAAACAGGCGACGATCCGCTGGGGCCTGTGGCATATGGCAGATCATAACCGGTATCATCAGGCGCACATCAACCAACTTCGGAAATGGTATAAACAATGCAAAGAAGGAGTCTACAATGAGTTTGATTCACATCGTTCCAGTCACCAAAGATAATTGGGAAGAAGCCATGAACATCGAAATCATTTACCAATTGTCATTGAAGGAGAGTACCTTTTGAAGAAATACATGGAGATCGGGTTTGGAAATCGCTGGTTCATTCGAACGGAATTCGAACACGAGGATGGAACGGAGAGCGAACAAAAAGGATTTACCGCTCCTTTTCGCTTAAAGTCCGTATATTTAAGGATATGGATCGGTACGAGCGTGTTGATCATAGATTCCAGAGAAGGCATTAAGCGTGCTCGCAAAAACCGGAAAGCGTTCAAGCTGATCTTGGGGTTTTACGGAATATAAAGCTGAATCTCCGGAAGGAGGGCGAGGTTGACAGGCAAAGAGAATGCTGCCGCAATCCACGTCTATGAAAGCTTGAAGTATATACCCGAAGAAGAGCAGGTGCTGCAAAAAACGCTGTGAAGCTGAGGACACCAACGTGGAACATATTATTTATTTGAACTAAAGGAGCTTACTGCATTTTTATGTATAAAATTGTTTTTTTCGATGTAGATGGAACGCTGCTAAGCGAAGTGGATCGAAGTCTGGCAGCGTCAACGAAAGAAGCGGTCACAACATTAATCGACAAAGGCATTAAAGTTGTCATCGCTACAGGCAGACCCCATAATATGTGCCAACCATTTTTGGAGTTGGGCATAGATAACATCATTTCTGCGAACGGGGCCCTGATCAAATGTAAACATGAAACGATACATCAATCACTGCTTGCACCGGAAACGGTTCGTGAACTATCGGAGTTTGCCCAATTAAATGGCAGCGGCCTTTCCTATTTTACGGATCGTTTGGCCATGAACGGCATGGGCCGTCAAAATGAACGGGTGCAGGAAGCTTTATTTGAAACGTTAGGGCTCACTCAGTATCCCGATGCTATGGGTTCTCTCGTAGACGAAGTATGCTGTATGTGTTTATATGCGGATGAGGATGAAACGGGGAAGTACGTCGAGCATTTTCCGACATTAAGGTTCGAACGTTTTCACGGCTACGTGCTGAACGTTTTGGAAGAAACGAAGGTTTGCAAATCAACGGCAATGCGAAAAGTACTGGAGCATTATCAAATTGATGCCTCAGAGTCCATTGCTTTTGGGGACGGTGGCAACGACATGGATATGCTGGCAGCTGCAGGATTGGGGATTGCAATGGGCAACGCGCATGATGCTTTGAAACAGCAGGCGGACTTTATCACTTTAAAGTCAAGTGAAGGCGGGATTGACTACGCGTTACGCAAATTCGGCGTCATATAAACCATGTCGCGCTGAACCATGAGTGTCTCAAATACGCGAACAGAGAATAAAGATGATCGTGGGTTGGCTTAAACGTCCTCCTTATACTTTGACCGTGGGAAGCGAGGGATCATTCATTATGGTTGTGCAAGTCGCCTCATTCATCTTTTCGATCCTTATTGGGATCGTGATTTTGTTTCAATTGGCATTGGCTCTCGGTATGCCTTGGGGAGAGTGCGCCATGGGAGGCAAGTTTCCCGGAAAACTGCCGCCACAGATGCGCTTCGCAGCAGTCATACAAATGTTTGTCCTCGGCTTCATTGGCTCCATCGTACTTAGCAAGGCGGGATTATGGTTGCCGGAATGGTCTGATTTCTCGGAAACGGCTGTGTGGTTTGTTATCGCGTTTTGCACCTTGTCAACGTTTCTGAACATCATCACAACCAGCGTATGGGAACGAAGGATATGGGCACCCGTAGCGATGCTGCTGCTTGTCACAAGCTTGATTGTAGCCGTTTTTTAATTCAATAAAATGATGCAGGAGGAGTATGATGCAGGGGATCCAAGCTGCTTTTATCGACCGAGACGGCACGATCGGCGGGACAGGTCATTTTGTTCATCCCACGGAATTCAGCCTGTTTGATGGTGCCCAGGGTGCCATTAACATGCTGAAACAAGCTGGAATCAAAGTATTTGCGTTTACGAATCAGCATCGGATTTCGCGCGGTCAAGCCAAGCTCGAGGAGTTTAGAACGCAATTCGAGCAGTATGGCTTCGACGATGCCTTCATCTGTCCTCACGGTGCTCAGGATCAGTGCGATTGTAAGAAGCCGAAACCAGGCATGCTCAAGGAAGCGGCGGTTAAATTTGGCCTTGATCTGTCAAAGTGCGTGGTGATCGGAGATGTCGGCGATACGGATATGCTGGCAGCCCATGCGGTTGGCGCAATCAAGGTGCTGGTCAAAACGGGGTGGGGCGAATCGTCGCTGTTGGAATACAGGCACCGATGGAACGAGGTTGAGCCGGATTATATTGCCGAAAACATTCATGACGCGGCAGCATGGATTCTCCGCAGCCATCCAAGGAGAGATTTCCACGGCGGATAATTGGTCTGGAGATTTTAACAATATGGGGGAATCAAGGGATGAAGGACATCGATTTCTCGAATTATTTTTGGCAAGATGATGAGATTCGCTTGAGAAGCAGAGGCACAACAGGCGTGAGGGGAAGAAGAACATGAACAACGGAGTCATCGAATTCCCGCGTCTGGAAACGGAAAGATTGATCTTGCGGGAACTGACGCTTCAAGATGCAGCGTCCATATTGAACCATTTCTCTGATCCGTTAGTCACGAAGTTTATGGATATCGAAGCATGTAAGGACATCGCGGAAGCCGAGGAGATTATTGCTTTTCACATCAACGATTCGGGTTGCCGGTACGGTCTGTTCAGCAAAGAAAAGGATGAGCTGCTTGGTACGTGCGGTTATCATTGCTGGATGACGGACCAGGATGGGACAAGGGCCGAGATCGGGTTCGATCTGGCGCCTCGTTATTGGGGGAAAGGCATCATGCAAGAGGCTTTGCGTGAACTGATTCCGATGGGGGTTGATCTCATGCAGCTGCAATATATCGAGGCAACAACGGAACAAAAAAATGACCAATCGCAGAAGTTGCTAACCAGGTTGGGATTTAAGAAGGAGCCTTTTCTCAAAGACAACTTACTCTATTTTACGTTAAGGCGAGAACAGTACGAAGTATAACCTTGTCCAGCTCAATACCGTAGACTCTCTACTTGTATATTTTCAAAGAGAGTCTTTTTTTGTTGTCGTCATTGTTGCGGCAATAGGATTAAAATCCTTGTATGTTATTGAGCATAAAGGTAAAATATAGATGTTTTCGCTAAATCGACGGTACGGGAGTGTTGGCATGATTATCATGATTAATGGGGCTTTCGGTTCCGGCAAAACTTCGGCGGCAGCGCAGCTGCAGCCTAGAATCGCGAACAGCATGATTTTTGACCCGGAGGAAGTCGGTTATATGCTCAGAAAGCTTATACCGGAAGAGCAGCGGCTTATGGAAGAACGTACGGATGATTTTCAGGATATCGAGCTTTGGAGAGTAATGACGGTACAGACGGCAAGGGAAATCCGGCGTAAATACGGCAAACACCTGATTGTGCCAATGACGATCTATAAAGAAGCTAACTTTCATTACATTTCCAATGGGTTCAAAGAATTCGATGCGGATGTATATCATTTCTCCTTGATTGCTTCGGAAGAAACGATTCACCAACGTTTGGCGAAACGGGGAGATGCACTTGGAGGTTGGACGTATCAACAGGCACCGAAATGTTTGAAGGCGCTTGGTGAACCACAATTTGCGGAGCATATCATTACGGATTCGTTGGACACAGGGGAGATCGTAAATATCATTTTGGAGCGCGTGGGAGACAAAGCAGAACGGTAAACGAAGGAGGTGGGCCAGGTTGTCCAAAGCTACCCATATTGTAAAAGGAACAAGCGAGGAAGCCCGTTTCGTGAGAAACAAGCTGATCGAATTTAATTCAAAGCATATTCCTGACGGGAGATATGAGGACGTTTGCTTATGCGTGAAGGATAACAAAGGCGAAGTCATAGCCGGACTTAACGGTTCGATTTGCTGGAACTGGATGGAGATTGACTTCTTATGGGTGGATGAGAGTTTTCGGGGACAGGGACTTGGCCAAAAATTGCTGGAGGAAGCCGAACGGCAGGCTGCAGCCGAACAGTGCACTTTCATTCAACTGAATACGTTTAGTTTTCAAGCACCGGAGTTTTATGAGAAAAATGGATTTGTAGCAATCGCCGTAATCGAAAATGCACCGCGAGACCACAAACACTATTATTTCATTAAATATTTGAGATAAGAAGTAAGCGGTTACGTATTTGAAGCAAGTTGATTATTAAACGTTATCTTCTTCAATATGTTCTTATTTTAAAGGGGGAATCCAATGAAAGTTGCACTGAATGCCAATGAACTGGAAAGCGTAGAGCTTAGCTGGTTATGTATTAAACCGATGCTGCACGCGGTACGCGGGAAAGATATGCAAACCAAGCTGGAGATGTATCATCAATTAAATGAAGCCCAGAAAGGCTTGTACTTATTTTATTCCTACCATAACCACACGGATACGAGCATGGAGTTTTATTGGTTCTCTGCCCACCATATCAATGAACTGAAATCCTGGGAACGGATCAGGCAAGCCATGCTATTTTTTAAAGCAGATGCCTTGATTGAAGTGTTGGACGAGATCCAACGTTTCATACAGGAACGGAGCATGCTGAACAAGACGATCAGCCCAATGGATCTAGAGAGGGACTCTTTTCTCTTGAATGAAGTGAACGAATTACACGAGAAGTATAGTCGATGTTCAGCACTCGCCATACAACAAATGAATGAGTACATATTGGATCATCGGGCGGAATTTTTGGAACCGGATTTGTGAAGATGTGTTTAATGGATAAACCGATTGGTTTGCCAGAGCTGGTTTTTGGCTGGATGAGTTCAGATGTCGCTGGATGCAGAGAACGAAATCGTACACTTTTTACATACAGCCCATGAGGTACAAAAATTCACGTTGTCACCGAGGTGAGCGAAATGAAAATCATGGTCATTGGTTCCAGCGGATCGGGGAAGTCGACGTTTTCTCGGGAACTGGGGAAAGGATTGGGTTTGCCCGTACATCACTTGGACCTGTATTACTGGAAGCCTGGCTGGGTTGAAACGCCCCGAGAAGAATGGGAAGAGTTCAACAAACAATTGGTTGCCAAAGAAAACTGGATTATCGACGGACATTTTGGAAGAACGATGGATATCCGAATGAAAGCGGCAGATGTCATCATTTTCTTTGACTTATCGCCGATCATCACAACCTATCGCGTCATTAAACGCAGAATTCAATATCATGGCAAAACGAGACCCGACTTGAATGAGGGTTGCCCCGAATCCATTGATTGGCCTTTTATCAAGAACGGGTGGAATTTTCGCAGAGACAAACGCCCTGCCATTATCGAAAAATTAAAACAACAACCTTCAAACAAATGTGTGATGATCATTGGCAGCATGAATCAAGCCAAAACGGTATTGCGCGAGATCCATAGGAAGGGACACCACTATTTCGAGCAGTATAGGAATGATGCAGTGAAAGGATAATTGGAAATCGCAGTTCGTCGCAAGGGATTTTTGATTTGGGTCTATAGAGCTTAGCGGTTTATTTCTCAGGAAATATTTCGGCTATATAGGTTGAACCAGACATTTACACGATAACGGAGAGGGCAGAAAGAATCTGGAGAAGCGGAGCGTTCGCCTAAAAAGAACAAAAATAAGGCATGTTGCAAGCAAAAGGAGGAAAAGAACCATGACCGAGTATTACTGGGATACCAAGATCGAATATTTGAGGAACACGCGCTGGCTGTACTACAATGACGATTATCTGGAATTTTTGGTGAAAAGCGTATGGAAAATCGATAAACCGGTTAACATCGTAGATTTTGGATGCGGTTACGGTTATCTCGGTTTGAAGCTTCTTCCGCTTATGCCGCAAGGAAGCACGTATACCGGCATGGACAAAGGAACAGAACTGATTCGCGAGGCTGAGGAAATTTACTCGCATTTAGACTATGATGCAACGTTTATAACGTGTGATATCGATGAAGTGCAGCTGGAGCCAAAGTACGATATTGCCGTAAGCCATGCGTTTTTGTTACATATGACCGAACCTGCCAGGATTGTTCGCAAAATGATGGACAGCGTACGGAATAACGGAAAATTGATTTGCTTCGAACCACACTGGATCGGCAGTATGGCCAATTGTTATATGGATGGCGTAGATCAGAGCAGCATCGTTCGTTTGGGCGTTCTGCAAAAGTTGTATGAAGAAGACGAACGGCGCACGCTCAAGGGTGGAAATATCGGCATGGCTCTGCCAGTGATGTTAAGTCAGCTTGGGTTAAAGAAGGTGGAGTGCCGAGTCAGCGACAAAGTAAACTTTTTGGATCAAAACATGGATGCGGACCGTAAAGAACTTCTGTATCAAGCGCTGCGGGAAGAGGGATTGGGACAACATCCCGGGGAACTGGAACAGGTCGTGAACAATCTGCTTGCCAGGGGATTAAATGAACATGAGGCCAGAGACGAATACGAGTCGGAAGCTAACTTTGGGAGGACATTCAATGCGGATTCGTGGCTGACATATGCACCTAATTTCAAAATCTCCTTTGGTACGGTGGAGCGTGACTGACGAGAAGATTTGTATGACGGCCTCCACTATCTGAAACAGAATAATTCGAATTTTAAAAAAGGGTATCTTTTCTTTCGACATAGAGAACTTAATCCAGAATTAAAGCATTGGGCTATGTAACTGGTATTTGGTTAAAAGGTCGTATCACGAAATTTGGAATGTGATCGGAAGATGAAATATGTATCAATGGGGATTCATTCCAGAGCTATTTGTTAGAGGCTTTAAAGTATATATTTTAAGCTCTTGCCGCCCGGAACTACTGATAAGATTTAGGAGGGAATAGCGTTGCTTATAATAAATTCAAGTAATTCAAATGGCGAACCTTTTAATGAGCTCTTAGAAAAGGTAATGACTACTTACAAACTCTCAACGCAAACTTTAAGTAAGATGTCTAATTGTAGCGAGGATATGATTTTGGATTTATTAAATGACTCTTTAGATAAAACGAATTATTCCCAAGTTATGATTTCAGAATTTCAGCAATTTATAGTTTTGCTATCCGTGGGTTTTGAAAGAATAGAGTCTAACGAAAGAGTCAGGGGAGTAATAGACCATTTAATTCATCATTTGAATTTTTCTGTGGATTCACTAGCTCTTTTTTCAAAATTAGAAAAACAAGATGTTCACCATTTCCTCGAAAATCCGGAAACTCTATCATTTGAGAAACGTTATAATTTAGCGACCACCACATTATTTCTTCATTATGTATGTAAACCCTGAATACAAATAAGCGATAGTGGGATCTTATTCTACTATCGCTTATTTTAGTTCATCCAAGGTTAAGTTAGCCTATTAGTTCAATTAGATCTTGGATTAACCTACCATGTCATATAGTTGAATACTGTTTTAGCAACTGGTACGGTTAGAAAATAAGCTACTCCGTCTAAATAAGTAGAATAAAATAAATGTATCCCTTCATTGGGCTATAAGGGACGGACCCGCTTAATCCGAAGACAGGTGTTATCCCTAAGCTGAGTCCCGAGGTAATGTCTGTTATTCTCATATCTCCCAAAAAAGAAGTAGCAGGTACATTAAGTGAAATTGAATATTGAACGTTAGTTGCAGGAGGCTTTAAGGTCAGTGTTCCTGCGTCAACCACATAAACTTGATTTGGATTTATAAGATCAGATGATGGTTCTACTAATTGTAAAGGAATAGTGACTTTTTATCCTAATTCCAGTTTAAATGAAGAGAGGTCATCACTGGGTTGAAGAATTATATAAACCGCAAAAAACATACACATGTTAACAGAGAGGCAGAACCAATCTGGAGAAGCGAAGCGTTCGCGTTTATCACCGGATTTTCTCCTTAAAAAGGGGGAATCAAAAAAAATCTGGGAATAACTGGCGATCGGAAGATGGTACTGCACTCGCAGTGGCCTGTGTGATTGATTAGTGCGTTTTATATAGATTTTTGGGAGTAGTTAAATTTATCAGTTTCAGGTTGGGCAAACACTGATGTAGACAACGAAGGGACTAATGCAATGGAAAATATGAAAAAAATTCTAATCATCGGCATCGTTGCCAGTGGAAAAACAACATTAGCCAGAACATTGTCGCAGCACATAAACATCCCTTGGCATGAATTGGATGCCATCGTCCACCACCAGACGGAAAGTGGAAGGATCAAGAGAACGCCGGAAGAACAGATGAACGTCATTCATGATATTAACAAACAGGGAACATGGATTTTGGAAGGAACGGATCGTGCCTCCTATCAGCCACTGTATGATATGGCGGACACGATTATTTTTTTGGACCCCCCGTTATGGAAACGGAAAATCAGGATTTTCCTCCGCTTTGCGAAGCAAAGGTTCGGGATCGAGAAAGCAAACTACACCCCCGATCTGACGATGCTGCGAATGATGTACAGATGGACAAGAGAATTCGAGCAAAACCGCGACAGCTTCGAAACCAAACTGAAACGATACGAGAACAAGCTGGTGAGATTGCGTGATAATACGGACTTGGCTTGGGTTGCTCAGCGGCGACAATGCACAGGGGCGGTTGGGGCAGAGCGGCAGGAGACTGCGGCAGGAAATGAAGGAAAGGGGAGGACGAAATAAAGATTGAAGGGGACCGTGTGACTCTCTGCCAAATGACCGAAAAAGATTTGGATTTTGCGAGCGAATTGGAGTGTTATACAAATCTTTCGCTTCAGCATTCATTTTCCCGTGTATAATGGTGTAAATATATGATTTCTTGTACCATGAGTGCGCTTTCGCGTAAGCTTGGGCAAGATCGGGAGACGGGAGGTCAGGATGTGCAGGAGGCCATTATAGTGGTGCCCCATGATCCTTGCTGGGCAAACGAGTGTATGGAAATAGGCAGGCGGATCCGCGCAAGCATGGGGGAAAGTGCCATCCGGATCGATCATATCGGTTCTACTTCAATACCTGGCCTGGATGCCAAGCCGATCATTGATATTCAGATTTCGGTGCGTTCGTTGGATAAGCTGGATTGGAAACCTTTTTTAGAGCAGCTTGGGTACATGCATCGGGAGAATAATCCGGATCAAACGAAGCGTTATTTTCGGGAAAGCGGCAGCATGAGAAGAACGCATATCCATGTTCGAAAAGCAGGCAGCTGGTCAGAGCAGTGTGCACTGCTGTTCCGGGATTATTTGCGGGTACATCCGCAAGACAGTCAGTGCTATGCTCGGGAAAAATACAGGTTAAGCGAATTATACCGTCATGAACGGGAGCGATACGTCACGGCGAAGGAGCCGATCATCTGGGAAATTATGCGCAAAGCAAGCTTATGGAGTCAGCAGGCAGGCTGGGAGCCTGGAACAACGGATATCTAGCATGACGCCCTCTCTTCGTATACTGTCTAAACTGGGGCCTGTTGGAATTAAGCGAAAACGGGATTGGAGGTGCAAAGTTTGATTCATCCTGTATTGCTGCGGGAAGACATGTTAGCGGGATTTCGGGACAATGTGGCTCGTTATGCTTACCATCACGTCGTTCGGGAGGGAATGTTTTATCCGGATTGTGAGAGCCAAAGGTTTGCTATTCCGGAAGCCGATCAACTGGTTGAACGTTTCGCGAAATGTGATTTTCCAATCATTTGTCATGCTGGCAGCAAGAGTACCGAGAAGTTTTTTGATTATCATATCGCTTTGCGTTATGGAAAAGACAGCAGAGAAGCGTACGTTTACGAAATGATTGTGCGTGAAGATCGGGACGACAATGTTATTCGGGGCCTTCAAATGGCCTTTTATTATTTGACGTTGGACCGTTTCGGCCTCGAAATCATTGTTGTTGCTTGCCCGGCCACGGAGCTTGAGGCCATGAATGATATTCGCGTGGAGGCGGTGCAAGCGAACATCAGCCGATTGACGAAAAATAGTTGAAAAGGAAGAGATGCAATGATCAGACTCGAATATTTTACGACGAACGATATAACCCAATTGATCGAATGGAGCGGAGACGAAGCCTTTTTGCTGCAATGGGCCGGACCGCAGTTTCAATATCCGCTAACGGAAGAGCAGCTGCTGACTTACATGCAGGGCGCCAATGACTTTCAAGAGTCCGACAAGCTGATTTATAAAGTAGTGGACTCCGAAACAGGAGATACCATTGGGCATATTTCGCTCGGGGCCATCGATCGCTATAACCGTTCGGCTCGAATCGGCAAAGTGCTGATCGGCGGATCTTCCGCCAGAGGCAAAGGATTCGGAGTGCAGATGATCACGGAAGCATTACGCATCGGGTTCGACGAGCTGGGACTGCATCGCATCAGCCTTGGCGTATTCGATTTTAATCATAGCGCCATCAAGTGTTATGAGCGGGCAGGCTTCACGAAAGAAGGGCTGATTCGCGATGCAAGAAGGCATCATAACGAATACTGGAGTCTATGGGAAATGGGTATCCTTGAGCAGGAGTGGAGAGAGCGAAAACGTCCATAAGGTCCATAAGGTCCATAAGGGAGGGGATTTTAAGGATGAAAGATATGAACGAATACAATACGTTTATCGGCGTAGCCGAAGACTGTCCCGTTGCCGCAGCAGAAATTCCGCAGGCCAAAAAAGGCAGCAAAACCGTTCCGGTGCTCCACTACGAAATCATGGCCAATCATCCGTACGAGTATACGCAGATGGACGTTTTGTTCGAAGTCCATGCGAGGCGTAACGGGATCCCTGAAGCAGACCGGCAGGAGGAACGCGAAAGGTTCTTTTCTAAAGGCCAGCCCTGTCTGCGGACCTCTTCATTGGGCAAACGATACGGATGGGGCATACATCATAACGAACAAGGAAAGGTCGCTCTATACGCCATCGAATCAGACGAGTACCAAAGCCTGATTAACGATCCATCCCTTAAGCAGGTCAAGGCTATGCGTTCCCGTCGGGGGTAGTTCACGACCGTGCAATGAAACTCATCCCATCATTCCGTCTGGGAGGCGAATTCATAATAACTTTTATTGGATTTTGGAGGGTAGGGGGCAGATTTTTATACACATGAAGAGGTACAAGCATAACCGGGAGCGAATACTCAGCACTATTATTGTATTTTCAATTGCTTTGCCATTTTTTTTAGCCAACATGTTTTTTGGATTTTTCCCTGCATGGTTTTACACACGTCTATTTGGAATTGCATTTGGAATAGTGTTCACGGTTTCGGGCTTATTTCTCTCACTGAGACAAATAGGTAATAAATTTAAAAGAGTCTGCTGTAGAGTTCTGTTCGTTGTTGTAGGAGTCGTGGTAATTATACTAATGTATCCGGAGGCGTCTGCAGGTGTACTGGACTTGAAGGCATATTATTTGAAGGACTACAAAACAACCACAGGGTGTTCCGGATTACATTGGTTCTATGGGCAAAAAGATGAGGCAACAGACCATTGAATTAAATAATATTGAATTGATCAACACAAAGAGCGATAGTTCCTTGCATGACCGGACGAAGGTCTTAGAGATCACATATTTGCCACACAGAAGTTTGTTATTAACATTAAAGTAGTAGAGTGACATTCTGACAGAATGATAAGTACCTCGTTTTATCTTAACCAATACAAGAGGATAGATTTCGTATATAATGGATGCACACTAGATGTTGAAACAAATCAACTTACATAAAATCGCGAGGTGCACCTATGGCAACCATTTATGACTTCAGCGTTACCAAAACGAGCGGAGAACGGTTCCCGCTCTATCAATACGAGGGCAAGCCCGTCCTGATCGTCAACACGGCAAGCAAATGCAAATATACGCATCAGTTCGACGATATGCAAAAGCTGTACGACAAGTACAAGGACCAAGGGCTGCAGATCATCGGTTTTCCATGCAACCAATTTGCGGAGCAGGAGCCGGGAACAAGCGAGGAGGCGGCATCCTTCTGCCAGATCAATTATGGCGTCAAATTCCCGATGTTCGCGAAGATCGACGTGAATGGGGAGACGGCACACCCGTTGTACGATTTTCTCAAAAAGGCAGGTCCCTTTGCCGGATTCGACGAATCGGACATCCAGGCGAAGCTGCTGAAGCTGATGGTTGCCGACAAGGCGCCGGAATGGCTGCTTGGCGACGCCATCAAATGGAATTTCACCAAATTCCTGATCGATGCCGAAGGACGCGTCATTCAACGATTCGAGCCTATAGCCACGATGGAAGAGATCGAATCCAGCATTGAACGGGTTTTGCCGTAACCGGATACCGCCACGAAGGAGCTGCGGGAAATTAGCTGTACTTTATTTCGTCGCAGTCTCCAAAAATAGGGCCATGATATGCACCGTTATGCGGATGACGTCTCATGGTCTTTATTTCTGGCAACGGTCCCATCCTTCCAACAGGAGGTGTTCTGCATGCCGCGCATACTGAAAATCGGAGCTTCGCTGCAATACAATTACCGTTCCACCACGGCATATTTGCCGGTCGAAGACGGATTTCACTCCCATCCCCAATACGAGGTATACTACTTCCACGCAGGGGAGTGCACATACATTATCGGAGACCGCGTGTATGTTTTGGCGCCGGGCGATCTGGTGCTCATGCACGGCATGACGCTGCATCGTCCGCATCCAATGCCGGATACGACCTATGAACGGACGACGCTGCATTTCGACCCATCCGTCATTCGCGGCAGCTTGCATCCCGATCGGGCCTTTGAGGTGCTTCAACCTTTTGAGGAACTCGGCAATTGCCGCCTGAACCTGCAAGGCGAAGAACGCACGGAATTTGAAGGGCTGTTGTTTGAATTTCATCGAATGTTGTCAGGTAAGGGCAGCTTCCGACAGGAACGATTGAACATTCGGCTCTGCGATCTGTTATATTTTGTGGCCGACCTTTGCCGGAGCAGTCTGAAGGAGCACCGTCCTTCCTCGGAAAAGGAAAAGCACGTCCAGCACATCCTGCGTTACATTGACATCCATTACATGGACGATATCGGCCTGGATGATCTGGCGGGCGAATTGCATCTGTCCAAGCCTTATCTGGCAGGACTGTTCAAAGAGATGACGGGCAGCACCGTCTTCAAATACGTGTTCGATCGCCGCATCAATCAGGCAAAGCTGCTTTTTCAGCTTGACCCCGAAATTAGCGTTACGGAGGTAAGTCGTTTATCCGGCTTCAAACGGTTGTCCCATTTCAGCCGGATGTTCAAACAATCGGTGGGCTGCACGCCCGATCTGTACCGCACTCGCATCCAAGGCGGTCAAGATATGGCGTGATTTGCTGATCGGGACAAGGCGGACATCCGAACACGCAACATTAAATCGTAAAAGGAGGGAGCTCCGTGCCAACGGAATCATTGTACACCCGCGCATATCGGATCGGCTCAGCCGATTCGGATTACATGTCGCTCTATCGTCCATCGGCGCTGCTCGAACATATGCAGTTGGCCGCAGACGGGGATCTCTCTTCCATGGGCATCACCGTGTCCGAAATGCTGGCGCAGGGTCTGGGCTGGATGCTGCTGACCACGGATCTGACGATACTTCGTCCGGCGCGGCTGGAGGAAGAGGTTTCGCTTCAGACTTGGCATAAAGGCAATAAAGGGGTGATGTGGCTGCGGGATTTTGTGTTGTCCGACAACCAGGAAAACGTCATTGCGGAAGCACGCACCACTTGGGCACTGGTCGATATGCAGAAACGAAAGCTGCTGCGTCCAACGGCGCTGCCCTTCGAAGTTCGATCGCATCCCGCCCGATCGCTTGGCGACATTCCTGCGAAGGTATCATTGCCGGATTCGCTGCAAACATGGGAAGCCGATCGATTTGAAGTTCGATATAGCAGCACGGACAGCAACGGTCATATGAACAATGCCCGTTATGCTGATCTTTGTTGCGATACGCTCACGACGGAAGAGCTGGAAACCGGAATCCGGCGTTTGCAAATATCGTACCATCGCGAGGTGCGCATGCATGAACAAGTCGTCGTGGAAAGAAGCGCCGTTGTGGATAACGGCATTTGGGTTCGAGGAATGGCTCCGGAAGATCGCGGTACGATTTTCGAAGCCCGACTGACCTTAAACGAAGCAGACACGAGTCGTTAATACCATTTGCCGTAACCGAGCCATTCGCATATGCGGATGGCTTATTTGCCGTGTTTAGATCGCGGAAAGAAAAGGTAAAGAATGGGTAACACTTTAGAGGAGGCGTTTCGCATGAAGCATGAACCATCGAAATTACGGCAGGAATCCCCGCAGCAGGCTAACCATGATAATCCGGAGCAGTTCCCAACGGAGGAACGACATATGCTGGACCGGTTCGAGGAGGAGCAGACGGTAGACCCAATCCCCCTTGAGGATCTGAACATGGAGCAGCAGGAGGAACAGGACAAGGACGCGACCAAGGCCAATTCGTCTACCGAGGAGAAATACCGCGCGGATTATCGCAAGCGATAATGGTTATAATCCAGAAGGTAATCCATTGAATGCAACTCGATGTAACATTGGATTTAAATCCAAGGTAAAATAATATAGCTTATTGACTAACGTTCGTTACTATATTATAGTTACCAAGAGAGCATAATGAAAATTTTGGGAGGCGAATGGATAGTGACCACGTTTATTGACGCTTTGAAAAAAAGAAGATCGTTTTATGGCATTAGCAAAGAATCCACCATTTCGGATGCACGAATTCAGGAAATCGTTGAAGAAGCCGTGAAATACACGCCAACTTCGTTCAACTCTCAGACGTCCCGCGCAGTTGTGCTGCTCGGTGAGCAGCATGATAAATTGTGGAACCATACGGAAGAAATTTTGCGCGAAGTAGTCGGCAACGAAGAAGCATTCCAATCGACTGCGGAGAAAATGGCCTCGTTCCGCGCAGGATACGGTACCGTACTGTACTTCGAGGACAACAATGTCATCGCTCAGCTTCAACAAAACTTCGCCTCTTATGCGGACAATTTTCCGATTTGGGCGAACCAATCCAACGGCATGCTTCAACTGGTGATCTGGACGGCGTTGGAAGAAGAAGGACTCGGCGCCAGCTTGCAGCACTACAACCCGCTGATCGACGAAAAGGTTAAACAAGAATGGAACATTCCGGAGCATTGGAGACTGATCGCGCAAATGCCGTTTGGCAAACCGACAGCTACCCCTGGCGATAAAGAGTTCCAACCGATCGAAGAGCGCGTAAAAGTATACAACTAAGCCACGGATGAAGCCGCTAACGGCTTTGGCGCGGATTTGAATCATTACCAACATTTACACACATACGGCCTCGCTTCAATCTGATACGATGATACAAGATCGTAAACCATTGAAGCGAGGCTTTTGCATGTGAACGAACAACCGATAAAGCAAGTCCGGCGATGGACCCGGACGGCGATAGCCCTGCTGGGCGTATTTTCCATGTCCATATCCACTTTTACGGGTTGGGCACCGAGCGTGCAAGCTGCGGCTGCCAAGACCTTTTTTACGGATACCGCCAACAGCTATGCGAAGGAAGCGATCGATTTGCTCGTAAGCGAAGGCATTGCGACAGGCACATCCAGCACGCGTTTTGAACCGAAAAAAGCGGTCAGCCGCGCGGAGTTTGCCGCATTTGCAGTTCGCTTGCTCGGGTTGGAGCCCGTGAGCAACGACATTAACCCTTACAGCGATATCAGCAAAAGCGCATGGTACTACGGCAGCGTGGCCGCCATGACGAATTTGTCCATATTGGAAGGAAAAGGACAAGGGACTTTTCAGCCCGGTGCTTCCATTACCCGCGAAGAAGCGGCGGCATTGCTGTCCAGAATGCTTAAACGGCAGTCCACGTCCAGCGCTTCGCTGAATGCGCTATACAAGGATGCTGCGAGCATTTCCGATTGGGCGCGGCCCTATGTGCAAAATGTTTATGTGCTGGGATTGATGCAAGGCAGCGACGGCTTGTTCCGTCCGAAGGACAAGGTTACCAGGGAAGAGGCGGCGATGATGCTGTCCGCCGTATTGCAGAAGCCGGTGTGGTACAGCCAATTGAAGGGTACCGTCTCGGAGGGCATTCAATTGGGGTGGCAATATGATTCCACAACGTCCGAATTCAAGCAGCAAGTCGCCCGATCTCCCGTCAACACGCTGGTTCCGCGATGGTTTTTCCTGAATGGCAGCATGCAGCTGACCAATCAGACGGATTCCTCGCTTTTGAATTGGGCAGAGGCAACGGGACGCCAGGTATGGCCGCTGCTCGGCAACCGTTCGAATGCAGCGTTAACCCATCAGATGCTGTCCAGCGCGACCAACCGGAATTTCGTGATTTCCCAAATTACGGCGTACGTGAAACAATACGGTTTGGAAGGCATCAACGTTGATTTTGAAAATGTGCTGCCCGAAGACCGTGCCAACATGACCGTATTTATTACTGCGTTAACCGCTTCGCTGCACGCGGCAGGAGCTGTCGTTTCTGTTGACGTTTCCCCTGACCTGGGCACGGATTGGACAGAAGCTTTCGATTATGCCGCTTTGGGCGAAGTCGCCGATTACATGATCCTGATGGGTTATGAAGAGCATTGGAACGGTTCTCCCAACGCTGGCTCCGTGGCCTCGCTGTCCTGGCTCGAACAGGCATTGGACACGATGCTTTCGCAGATGGACAGCGCCAAAATCATTGTGGCATTGCCGCTTTATACGCGAGATTGGTCACTGCTTACGCCTGCCACGGGTTCATGGGACATCACGCTTGGCGAACAAGGGAGCAGGTCGCGTACCGCAGGCACGACGAAACATTGGGATGACGACGTTTGGCAATATGTGCTCAAATATGTCGCAAACGGCACGTCCAGGGCGATCTGGGCGGAAGAGGCGCGTTCCCTTTCGGTCAAAACCGGCATGATCAGCGAGCGCGGCATTGCGGGTTTGGCGTATTGGTACATGGGTGGGGAAACCGAGGATGTATGGAAGGCCATCTCCAATGCAATTCGCTTCGAATCCTATCGGTTCTAATCCATATTCATTTATAAAAGCGATGAAGCAACCTGAACGAACCTTGAATCATCGGGGCGTTTGGGTTGTTTTCGTTTGGTGTAAAATATATAACAGCGTGCAGAGTGATTGGAGGAGAGAATCATGCGGGATGCAGATTGCATCATCGTGGGTGGCGGCATTGCAGGATTGCAGGCAGCCATACAATTGGGACGGTACAGCGTCCATAAAGTGTTGGTCGTGGATGACGGCCAAGGGCGTTCATCGCGCTGCCGTTCTTATCATAACATCATTGGTTTTCCCGAAGGTGTCTCGGGCGCCGAATTAAGAGCCAAAGGCAGAATGCAGGCGGAACGGACAGGCGTTCTTTTCGAACAGGACCGCATTGTCCGCGCCGAACGGCGAGGGGAACGGATATGGCTTGCAGGTTCTGCGGGACGCCAATACACGGCCTCTGCCGTGCTGCTTGCCACAGGCCTTTCGGATCGAATACCCGACATTTCCGGAATCACGGCCACGCTGGGCAAGTCGGTGTATGTCTGCCCGGACTGCGACGGATACGAAATACAGAACCGCCGAACGATTCTGATGGGATCCGGGGAGCCCGGGGCGAGCATGGCGTTGACGCTCATTGAGCGTACGCGTGAGCTGATGTATATTAACCATGAACAGATGCCGATCTCCGCTGAATTGCATCGGAGCATGAAGCAGGCTGGCGTTCGATACCTGGAGGCTGCGGTAAAGGAGGTTCGGCATGCGGGAGATGGATGGATTCAAGGCGTGGTGACGGAGGACGGGCAGCATTTTGACGCAGAGCGCGGTTTTGTCGCCTTCGGCGGCAATCAGGTTCACTCCGGTCTGGCCCGCCAATTGGGTGCGAAAATCGCGGACAACGATCATGTCCATGCTGACCCGAGGAGCATGCAAGCTGCGCCGCAGGTGTGGATTGCAGGGGACCTCGGCATCCATGCGGAACAGGCTACCGTTGCGATGGGCGAAGGCGCCATTGCAGCCATCTGGATTCACAAAGCGTTGAAGCAGCTGCGGCAGCAGGAGCAGCAGGAGCTCCAGTCGAAAATGGCGGATGTCCCGGCACGCGCAAAATTCGATTGACAAGCGGCGAGGGTTTCCGGGTACAGCGTTCGTGACATTGAACATTAAAAAGGATGGGTGCGAAACCCATCCTTTTTTACGATTTGTTAGACACGCAGCAGTTACAAAGAATGAAATTACGGTATTTGTCCGGCTGCGATATATTTATCTTTTGTAGCATTCCATGTGTATGTGGCTGCCGCCAAATTCCATCCGCCCTCGGGCAGGTACTTTTTCCAGGATTGCTTGATCTTCCCGTCTTTTTGGATATCAACCCCTTGATCTCCCATCACAGAGAGCTTTTTCTGCAAGGTGCCATTTTTATATTTATAGGCGTACAGTTGCGTGTTAGACGGAAAGTAACCAAATGTAACGGCTACATGTTTTTCTTTTTTAGAAGCTTGATAGATATGTATACTCGGGGATTCAAATTCTTCGTCACCAACAATATCGGTATCGATTAGCACGACCGTTCCCTTGGCGTTAACGAGATAAAAGTTGCCGGATGCCGTCAGCATAAAATGCTCTTTTTTATTGTCCCCGTTCAAATCTGCGGATTTTAACAGGGTCACTGTTTCACTAGGATATTTCTTTTTCAGTAACGCTTTTGGATCCGTGGCCGCTTCTGCACTCAATGGTGCGAGTGTCAGCCATGCAACGAGGATGGTACAACATAGAACGATCATTTTTCTCAAGATACTCTTCCTTCCTGTTTATCATCTTCGAACATTCTATCAGAACGATGGCGTTTTATCCATTTCCATTGTAAATGTCCAACCGATCGTCATGAAAAAATTCAAAAGCCAAAAAGCCCTCCCCCATGCGGGGGAAAGGCGATATTGTGGAATTTATACGTTTCATCTTAAATATACTTATTATTTTTCTTTGGAATGGCCTTTTTTACGGTTTGCTCCCGAGATGTTGTCCATAATCTCTCCAACCGCATTCTCGATCATATCCGTAGGTCCCGGATTGTAGTCGTCAGGGTCGGACATCTCGTTGACATTAGGCTTCAGCTCCCATTCGTGCTTGTTATGTTCTTTTTCATGGTTGCTCACTATGCATTCCCTCCTCATTTTGGTTAATCTGGGTATTCCTTAACATCTCCAGCCGTTGTAATCTATATGTATAAACATTAACCATGGTTGTTGCTTTGAAACGTTGGGAAAAGGGAGGAGGGGACGGCCTGAAGAAAACGATCGCCCTTTTGCTGCTCATATTCCTGTGCGTTTGGACCTATTGGCGGACAGATGGCGATGATCAAAATCCGTTTCTCATTACGGACTATAGCCGCCTGCATCCTGTCAAAGTGGAACGCGTTGTGTCAGGACGGGAGGAGCAGCAGTTGATCCAACTCGTCCGCGAAGCGAAGGAACGGAATTTGACGATATCCATTGCAGGGCAGCGTCATAGCCAAGGAGGGCACACCTATTACGAGGACGGCATCGTCATTGACATGTCCGCATACAATAAAGTGTTGGAGGTTGATCCCGAGGCCCGCACCATTCGCGTTCAAGCCGGAGCATCCTGGGCGGACGTTCAGCATGCCATTCATCCATATGGCCTTTCGGTCAAGAACATGCAGTCGCAAAACATTTTCACCGTCGGTGGCTCAATCAGCGTGAATGCGCATGGGCGCGATCTCCGTAACGGGTCGTTAATTCAGAGCGTGCAATCTTTTCGGCTGCTTACGGCGGATGGCCGGGTCAGGGATGTCAGCCGAGCCAATAACGCCGAGTTGTTTCCGCTGGCGCTGGGAGGGTACGGTTTGTTTGGCCTGATCCTCGATGTGACCTTAAGCCTGACTGATGATGAGGTTCTACAATTGACGACGGACCGTTTGCAGGCCGAAGAATACCCCGATTATTTCCGTCGCCAAGTGCTGGGGGACGAGCGTGTACGTTTGCATTTGGCCAGATTATCGGTGCAGCCAGGTGAAGGATATTTCAGGGAGATGTATGCTCTCAATTACGTTACCGATCCTGAAGCGGACTTGAACGATTATCGTCGCCTTGAAGGCCGCGAGCAAGGGGTGCTTCCTGCCAAAATTCTGTTTAACCTAAATCGCGAATTTGCATGGGGACGGGCCTGGTTCTGGCCGCTGCAGCAGCGGTATTTCGAAGCGCAGGAAGGCAAGCGGTTAAGCCGAAACAATGCGATGGCTTCCGAATCGGCGTTTATGGAATATCATCAGCCAGGGGAGAATGATCTGCTGCAGGAATATTTCATCCCTGTAGATGCTTTTCCGGCATTTGTGCGGGAGATGGGGGAGATCGTTGCAGGAGAAAACCTGGATTTGCTGAACGTCACGGTACGTTACGTTGGAAAAGATGACGAAGCTGTGCTGTCCTACGCGACCGAAGACATGTTCGGACTCGTATGCCTTTTCCATGCCTCGCTTTCGAAGGAGGAGCAGGACCGCTTTCAATCAGGGCTTCGGAAGATCATTGATGCGGCAATCCGGCATGATGGCACATATTATTTGCCTTATTATGCTTACCCGTCATTGTCCCAATTTAGGCGAGCCTATACGCGGAGCGGCGAATTTTTTGCGGCCAAGGACCGATATGATCCGCAGCACGTATTTATGAATTATTTTATGGAACAGTACGGAGGAGATCACCAATGAACAATATCAGATGGCTGGTCCGTTCGCAGAGCATCGTCACGCTGGCGTCCGGCATGATCTATCCCTATTATCTCCTCTTTCTCAAAAATCTCGGCAACAGCTACTCCAAGTACGGATTGGCTTTTGCCGTGTTTACGATCAGTTCGGCTGCCGTTTCGCAGTGGCTCGCTCCGCGAATGGATCGACAGGCCAGGCAGATGCTGGCGGTCAGTGCCTTCGGCATGGCCGCAGCGATGCTTGCATTTCCTTGGGTAGGCTCGTATATTTGGGTATTGTTGCTTCAGATGTTGATGGGGCTGTGCAATGCCATGCAGCGCATGAGCGAGCGGGTACTGCTCGCGGACTACACGGAACCGGGTCGGCGGGGGCACGCTGTAGGACATTATCACTTTTGGACCGCGGCCGCTTCGGGATTTGCCGTTATTATGGGAGGTATGCTCATTGATTGGCTGACGATTGATGTTTTGTTTTATCTGAGCGCTCTTTTGTATGTGATGTCCGGCATAGCGGTATGGCGCGCAAGCCAACCATCCGTGTAAATAAATGGGCAAAATTCGAAATCGCCTGATCGAACCAAAGCTTTCTGATTAATCTTCGCCAAGACGTTTATATTAACGGTATGGGCAAGACCAAATCCGACAAGCTTAGGAGGAATCAACCATGATGAATGAAGACAATCATGTTATTCGCAAAGACGGCCAGGTGGAACTGGGACAAGTAGAGGATGCCGTAAACCGGATTGCTCCGGAACAACGCGAGCAGATTCTGCACAATTTCGAAACTTTCAAGGAGTATCTTGCTAAACGCATTGCCGTAGGCGAAGCGATTGGCCTCGGGGAAGAACAGATGGCTCGCATCGCGGAGAAGGTTGCCGATTATCTTGCGGCCAACGAGGAACCGCGCAATAGCGAAGAGAAGCTCCTTCAGGAGCTTTGGAGCGTAGGCCGCGAAGAGGAACAGCATATGCTTGCACACATGCTGGTTCGTCTGGCCCAACGGGCACATTGACACATTAATCATTAATCGGGAGATTTCTCAAGGAACCCTGGGATTGAATCAAGCACGCCCGGGGTTCCTTGTTCATGGAAGCCGGATTGTAACCATTTTTCAACTTATATGATACTTTTGATCTTTATAACTGAAGTATGATGTAGGAAGTAAAGTGATTAAGGGGAGATGCTGCTATGAAGAACGCGGCAAAACAATGGAAATTTCGGTGGATTGGCGCAGGCGTTGCTTTGCTGGGCATCATGGTGATTGCTGCATATTTATGGACTCCGGCCAAAGCGGAGGGAATCACGGCAACATCGCTTTCCACCGCAAAGGAAACGTTGGCAACCAATTCGGAGACGTACACCGCTTACGTCGATGGCATACAACAGGAGAACGGCAAGCTGTTCCTGATCGTAGACAAAATCGGCTGGTACCAAGGCGAAGAGGCTGACACCATATTCGAGCAGCGCAACCCCGATTCGGGATTGGATGGAGCCCCGGATGGTTATTATATTGTGAATGACAGCAAAGAACAGGAAAAGGTTGAAGTTCAAGCAGATGCCGAAGTGCTGATGCAGCTGTATGACCGGGACGGTACATATGCCGGAGCGGACATTCAGTGGAACGAACCTGTGACATTGAATAAATTCGAATCGTTGTATGACAACAAAACCATCGTGGATCTGTCCGTGTTTCCGTATCATCTGACGGTGAAGGATGGACAAGTGGTCAAAATCGTACAGCAATATATTCCATAATATACATGAAGCCTAAAGCTTTTCAAAGAAAAGACCTCCGTTTTCTGAACGGAGTTTTTTTTGTCCATTTTTCACGGAAGACGGTATGAGAAAAATCATAGAAACATTGTAATTGTCAGGAACAGCATGTATCATTATTGGAATGGTGTTTGTATTCCGTTCAGGAGGCTGCTTATTCATGCTTAAAGACATGATTGCACTAACGAAGCCCCGATTGCTGCGGCTGAATGTGTTTGCTGTGGTGGTCGGTTATTGGGTTGCTTCAAAGTGGGATATCGACTGGTTATCCCTGCTGATGGTGATTATTGGCTCTACCCTGGTCATTGCCTCAGCATGCGTCATCAACAACTATTGGGACCGTGAATTGGATCAGAAAATGGAACGGACGAAAAAGCGGATCGAGTACATCAATCATCTGAACCCCGGATTTGTGTTGGGTTACGGCCTCGTGCTGGGGCTGGCCGGCTTTGCCGTATTGTATGTGCTCGTGCATCCGTTGTCGGCTTGGCTTGCTCTCGGGGGATGGTTTGCGTATATTGTCGTGTACACGATCTGGCTTAAACGCAGCTCCACATGGAGCACCTCGCTCGGCGGAATCGCGGGCGCGATGCCGCCTGTCATCGGTTATTGCACAGTGACCGAACAGGTGGATGCCGGCGCCTGGCTGCTGTTTGCGCTTCTGTTCCTGTGGCAGCCGCCACATTTCTGGTCGCTTGGCATCCGCAGAGTTGAGGAGTATCGCGCAGCCGGATTCCCGCTTTTGCCTGTAGTGAAAGGCATCAAACGGACCAAAATTCAGATGATTCCTTACGTGCTGCTTTTGCTGCCTGCAGTTATTCTGCTTTATCATTACGATTACGTTGGAATCGTTTTTCTCATCGTGTCGACGGTGGGGGGATTGATTTGGTTGGTACATACGCTCTCCGGGTTACGCTCCCAGGATGATGAGAAATGGGCGAAAACGAATTTCCTCATTTCCGTTAATTACCTGATGCTGGTATTTATCGTTATGGTAGCGAATACAACTTGGGCTTAACATGCGGGGGAACGATGGCAGTTACGACTGCGACGCTGCCTTCGTCCTGCGAGACCACAGAATGATCGAACATCCCGCAACAAGGAAGAGGGTGGATTTCAGCCCGTGTCCTTGCTCACGGCGGGGTGTTTTTGGTTTGTTCAAGAAGCAGAACCAATCTGAAGAAGCAAAGCGGTCGCTTAAAAGCTTTCGGAAAGAAACCTGAAGCGGAAGCATAGGCGGGTCACCGGATTAATATAAAATGCACCAGATTTTTTTCATGGTAATGACCTGATAAGGAATTTTTTGTATAATTAAAGAGATCGACATGGAAAGGGTTGTGTCAGAATGGCGGCATTAGAGCAGGCTATTTTGTTAAGAGAGCAGGGGAAGGCGGAAGACGCCATTAAATCCATGCAGCAGATTGCGCTGCGCGAACCCGATAATGCGCAGGTATGGTATCAATTGGCTTGGGCGTATGATTCACTTGGTTTGGAGCGGGAAGCCGTTCCTTATTATGAGAAAGCGTTGAATCTTGGCCTTGTCGGAGAAGACCGTGCCGGAGCCATGCTTGGCCTTGGCAGCACCTATCGCACGCTGGGTCAGTATGAGGAAGCAAAAGCGTGGCTGGGGCGGGGGATCGATGAATTCCCGGAACGTGGCGAGTTCGAGGTATTTTACGCGATGGTGCTGCATAATCTTGGCGAGCATGCCGAAGCGATGAAGCGGCTGCTGCTCATGCTGGCCGACACTTCAAGCAACGCAGGCATTCAAGCGTATAACAGAGCCATTCGCTTTTACTCGGAGCAACTGGATCGGGTGTGGGAATAGCAAGTCCATTAGCGGAGGGGAGACGAAGGAATGGACAAGGAAACGCAACAAATCCACGAAAGACTGGATCGGATGGAACGAAAACTGGATGAACTGGCTCGAAACAGGCAGGACTTTGGACCGCAGCGTTCCGGGGCTGCCAGGTTTTTGATCGGATTTGGCGTTGTCGTTGCGGTGCTGTTCGTTTTAATGACATTGATCGGAGTTCTGCAATTCGTAAGCAATGGATGAGAGAGGGGGGACGGCATGCCTTTTTTGAAAAGAGTGCTGCTGGACTGGTCGGCACGCCCACCCATGAACCGCGATAATTTCCCTTATAACATCGCGGCTTTGCGTCAGATCGAACAATTGGAATTCTCGCACAATGTCACGTTTCTTGTAGGTGAGAACGGATCAGGCAAATCGACGCTGTTGGAAGCGATGGGTGTATCCTGCGGCTTCAGCATTGTCGGCGGCAGGGATCTCGTCATTCGTCGTGACAAGGATGATGCATCGTTGTCCGAGATCATGACGCTGCAATGGCTGCCCAAGGTGAATCAGGGATTTTATTTTCGGGCAGAGACGTTCGACACCTTTGCCAAATATATCGATGAACTGGCTGAAGAGCCATTTGTGGGGCGTGCGGCGTATGCCCCGTACGGTGGTGTTTCCTTGAATGAACGCTCTCACGGTCAGGGTTTTCTGGAGTTTTTTGCAGGACGATTCAGCGAGAAGGGATTGTATTTGCTGGACGAGCCGGAATCGGCCCTGTCGCCGCAAAATCAGCTTGTTCTATTACGCATGATGCATGATCTGGAACGGAGCGGCAAAGCCCAGTTCGTCATTGCCACGCACTCTCCAATCCTGATGTCTTATCCCGGAGCGACCATCTATCACTTCAACGAAAATGGTGTGGAGTCCGTGGACTATGAAGAGACGGAGCATTTTCGCCTGACCCGCGATTTTCTGAACAATCGGGAGGTATACCTGAATCGTCTCTTTGAAAGTTAATGTTCTAAGGCAAGCCAATCCTGAACTGCTGCAATAAAGCGGTGAGCTGCTGGAGAAAGATTGTCGAGCGACGGGCAAGTCAGGCCAATCGTGCGGAACGGATCCCCTTCCAGAGGAATCAGCGCGAGCTCATGCTCGTGGCCTCGCAGGACCATTTCCGGCAGCAAACTGATGCCAAGGCCGTTCTGCACCATCGCCATGATGGCTTGATCTTCGGCTACCTCATATATGATGTCCGGTTTGGCAGCATATTGTCTGATCAGCCGTTCGATTTCGTTATCCCCGCCCCATTTCGGCATGATGAACGGCTCCGAGAGCAGCAGCTCGAAGGGGAGCGTTTCGGCGGTCGAGAGTGGGTGATCCAGGGGCAGAATGCACATCATCCGATCTTTGCGCAGCTCAATGGAGTCGTAAGGGAGGGAGTCTCCCAAAGAAAGAAAACCGAGATCGATGGCTCCACTGGCCAGCCAAGCGGATATCTCCGCATAATCTCCCTCCCATAATTTGATTCCGATCCCCGGATGCTGCACGCGGAATTGTTTCAAAATGCCGGGCAGCCACTGCGTCGACACACTTGCAAACGTTCCGATGCGTACCGTCCCCGTTTCTGCCCCGCGGATGAGCGACATTTCCTGATTCAACAGCTCGGCCCAGCGCAAAATCTCCCGGATGTACACGATCATCCGTTCTCCGTCGGCCGTCAGGCGTACCCCGGAGCGCCCGCGATGGAGCAGGGAGAATCCACACTCCGATTCGAGGCTGGAAATGGCGTGACTCACCGCGGATTGCGTAATATTTAGCGCCTCTGCAGCCCTTGTCAGACTTCCATATTCAATGACGGCATTCAGAATTTCATATTTAACCAGCGACATGATGGAGACCCGAACCTTTCCTGAATAATACATGAAATGATTTCATGTTATCCATTATAAACATTCGTTTTCATAATGCAAAAAGATCGGATATACTTGCCAAGGCGAGAATGCCAAATACATATTCCGCATCACAAAATATATGGGACCAAGGTAGAGACAGAATGGAATCATCATCAGGGAGAACACGGGGGCAGGCAGCAAGAAGGGCCGATCTGCAAATGCTGCTCGCCACGATCATTTGGGGATCATCGTATTTGTTTATGAAATCAGGGCTCGCATCGATTCAGGAACTGAATCTGATTGCTTTGCGTTTCGCCATCGCGTTTATCGTTGCAGCCGTCATCTTTCACCGGAGGCTGCTGCGGGCGGATCGGAAAACGTGGATCGCGGGAGCCGTGATGGGTACGGTATTGTTTGCGGCATTTGTGCTGATTACGTACGGGGTGCAGCGGACCAGTGCGTCGCAGGCAGGTTTTTTGATTAGTCTCGCGGTCATTTTTGTGCCGATTCTGATGACGATCATCCATAAAAAAATGCCGGATGTACGGCTCGCTGCAAGCATTGTTTTGGCCGTGAGCGGGCTGGGGCTGCTTACGCTGCAGCATGAGCTTCGTTTGCACATCGGAGACGTGCTGTGCATTTTGGCCGCATTGGTTTATGCCATTTATATCATCATTGCCGGTAAATACACGCCGAAACATGATCCGCTTACCCTGGGAACGATTCAGCTTGGCATGGCCGCCGGATTGGGCATCGCTGCAGCATTTCTGTTCGAAACGCCGCACCTTCCTGACAGCGCGGAAGCGTGGGCAGCGATTTTGGGGCTTGGCATTTTGTGCAGCGGGATCGGGTATATTCTGCAGACGTTGGCCCAGCGCCATGCTTCTCCGGCGAGAACAAGCCTCATCTTTTCGCTGGAACCGCTGTTTGCCGCAGCTTTTGCGTTTATTTTTCAAGGAGAACAATTAACGTTGCAAGGATATACCGGAGCAGCTTTAATGCTGCTTGCCGTGCTGGTTGCGGAGCTTAAAGGATTGGATGCGATGTACCGACGGCGGAAAAGGAGCACGTCTGCGAACGAAATGCATATATGATGGAAACGGATGAAGTCCGGGAGTCGCCCTGCCAAAGGCCGCCCCCGGCTTTTTTTTGTTTAATGATTGCTGTTAGCGGGAAAGAACATAACAAAACAAACAAAATGATAACTTGTTTTGTTATGTATAATGTTTTGTGCTACACTGGAAACAAAAAAAAGGAAAACAGGGTGAATGGGATGGGCAAAAAAGTAACGATGCAGCAGATTGCCGATGCGGCAGGGGTATCCAAATTTGCAGTGTCCCGCGCGTTGACCGGCAAACCGGGCGTAAGCGAGCAAACCCGGGAGATGATTATGCGGACCGCTGCGCAATTGGGCTATTTCAAGGCCGAGCCGAAGCGTTCTTCATTGGGGGGAGAGCCTGAGCGGGACGCCAAAGGGGAGCAAAGCGGAACGGTTCTCATCTTGTTTCCCAACATCCGCTCCCAGAACCGTTCATCCCTATATTGGGGACCGGTCTTCGATGGCATCTCGGCTCGCCTGAACGAGCTGGGCATGGACATCCTGACGCTGACCGAACCGTCCTCGGAGCGCATGTTCTCGGTGCTGAATCCCGAAGCGATCAGCGGCGTCATTACGGTCGGTTCGATTTCGACCTCCATGCTGCTGGAGGTATACAGGCTGCACATCCCGCTGGTTATGGTTGACCACGAGGAGCCGGCGATCCATGCCGATTCGATATTCACGGACAACATGAAATGCATGAGGGAGTTGGTCCTGATGCTGATCGGCACAGGGTACAAGCGCTTCCAGTTTGCCGGGAAACTGCCGGATGCCGCCAGCTTCAGGGAACGTTGGCTCGGCTATCGTTCCATGCTGGAAGAAATGCAGATCGAGGGGCAGCAGCGGACGGAATTGCTCGGACCGGATCATGGACATATTGAGGCAGCCATTGGCGAAATGCCGCTCGAGGAACTTCCGGAAGTCTTCGTTTGCGACAACGATCTGACGGCTTCCATCGTGCTGGGTGCACTAAGAAAGAAAGGGGTGCCGGTCCCGGAACGCTGCGCGGTAACCGGGTTCGATGACACCCGAACCGACGAGCCGATTGTGGCTACCGTTCGCGTCGACAAGGAGAACCTGGGAAAGCGGTCCGTGGACCAGTTGTTATGGCGCATGGAAAACCCTGACGTGCCGGCAGAACGTAAGCTTATATATTCCGAACTTGTGGTAAGGAAAGAATACCATGCGATACTTCATTCAGAACAATTGCAAAACGCCAACAAAACAGATTGACTGAATAGATAAAAACATGTTAATTTTGTTTTGTAAGTTATTTCGTTTTATAATAACAGAACATAACAAGATAACCGATATAAACCGCCAAAAAACAAACACACGTTAACGGAGGCTGTTATGAGCAAACAATCGCTGATTTTTGAAAATTGGACCTTCAAGGCTTGCGACGATCAAGAGTGGCTGCCCGCTAAGGTGCCGGGCTGCGTGCATACGGATTTGCTGAGACTGGAAAAAATCCCGAACCCTTTCTACGGAACGAACGAGAAAGAGGTTCAGTGGATCGACAAGAAAGATTGGGAGTACCGGACGGAATTCGGCGTCGAGGATGCGTTGCTGTCCCAGGAGCATCTGGAACTGGTGTTTGACGGGCTGGACACTTACGCAGACGTATATTTGAACGGCCAACATGTGCTGTCCGCCGACAACATGTTCCGCGTATGGAACGTCGATGTAAAACCTTACGTCAAAGCGACCGGCAACGTGCTTCATATCCGGTTCAGGTCTCCGATCCAGGAGGATCTGCCGAAACTGGAGAAGCTGGGTTATGCATTGCCTGCATCCAATGACCAATCCGACGTAGGCGGACTGGGTGACAAACGAGTGAGCATCTTCGCCCGTAAGGCACCATACCATTACGGTTGGGATTGGGGTCCACGGTTCGTAACGAGCGGCATCTGGCGCGAAGCACGGCTGGAGGGCTGGACGGAAGCCAACATTCACGACGTGTTTATCCGTCAAGATCAGGTAAGCGCTTCCCTCGCTTCGCTGACTGCCGTTGTGGAAGTAGAAATGCCGGCAGCATCCGAAGCGGTCATTCGCATTCAGACGGATGGACTGAGCTGGGAGAAATCATTTTCGCTTCAGGCAGGTTTGCAAACCGTCGAGATTCCGGTGGAGATCAGCGAACCGAAGCTGTGGTGGAGCCGCGGTTTGGGCGAAGCGCACATGTACAGCTTTGCAGCCGAAGTGGTTGAGGGCGAGCGGATTCTGGCGAATGCCGAAGTGAAAACAGGATTGCGTTCCATCCGGCTCGTTCGCGATAAAGACGAAGCAGGAGCCTCTTTCTACTTTGAATTGAACGGCGTTGCCGTGTTTGCCAAAGGGGCAAACCATATTCCGAACGACAGCTTCACCACCGAAATCACGCGGGAACGCTACCTGCACGAGATCGTTTCGGCGGCTGAGTCCAACATGAACATGCTTCGCGTATGGGGCGGCGGCATTTATGAAGAAGACGTCTTCTACGAATTGTGCGATGAATACGGCCTGCTCGTATGGCAGGACTTCATGTTTGCCTGCAGCATGTATCCGGGGGATGAAGCATTCCTGAACAGCGTGAGACATGAAGCCATCGATAACGTGAAACGTCTGCGCAACCATCCAAGCATCGCGCTGTGGTGCGGCAACAACGAGATCGACTCGGCTTGGGCCCACTATATTGAAGAAGGCGGATGGGGTTGGAAAAAAGACTTTACGCCAGAACAGCGGGAGAAAATTTGGGCCGATTATGAAGCCATCTTCCATGATCTGCTGCCGGAAGTGGTGGAAGCGTACGCGCCGGGCGTCGATTACTGGCCTTCCTCGCCGCTCGTCTCCCTGACCGGAGACGCCAGCCAGCATGCCAATCCGTCCACGTCGGAAGGGGACATCCATTACTGGGGCGTGTGGCACAGTGTCGAGCCATTTGAGAACTATAACAAATACGTGGGACGTTTCATGAGCGAGTACGGCTTCCAGTCGTTCCCGGAATACAAATCCGTCCGCACCTATGCGGAGGAAGCGGATCTGGCGCTGGAATCCGAGGTAATGCTGGCTCACCAGAAAAACGGAGCAGGCAACCGTTTGATCAAGCAATACATGGACATGTACTTGCATGAGCCGAAGGATTTCCCGTCATTCCTGTACATGAGCCAAGTGCTTCAGGCTGAAGCGATGAAGATGGCGATCGAAGCTCATCGTCGCCGCAAGCCGTATTGCATGGGGACATTATATTGGCAAATGAACGATTGCTGGCCGGTCGCTTCCTGGGCGGGCATGGATTACTACGGACGCTGGAAGGCGCTGCAGTATTATGCCAAACGCAGCTTTAGCGACGTATTGCTCTCCGTGGACGGTACGAAGGATAACGTCATCGATATCCATTTGATCACGGATTTGCTTAAGCCGGTACAAGGCAGGCTGCGCCTTCGCCTCATCGGTTTTGACGGCACCGTCTATCGCGAGGAAACGCATGAAGTGTCCGTGGCTGCCAATGCCGGGCAAAACGTGCTGACGTTGAATCAGGCCGAATGGCTGCAGGGACGCGATGCGTCTGCAACGCTGCTGCGTCTTGATCTGACGCAGGATGGACAGGAGGATATCGTGCAAGAGCATTATTTTGCCGCCTCGAAGGATATTGCGCTGCAACCGGCGAACCTTCGTGTGACCGAAGTGCAAGAAGCCGATGGCCACTATTTGGTGTTGGATAGCGACGTGCTGGCCAAACAGGTGTGGATCTCTTCCGAAAACGAAGGCGTCTTCACGGACAACTTCTTTGACGTCATCCCAGGCATTCCGGTGAAGGTGAAATTTGTGTCCAGAGCCGAATTGCAGGGCGCAGGCGGGAATACGGGGCCAGGCGCCGTTCAGATCCGTTCGATGGCCGATTTCATCAAACTGACGTCCCAGCCGGTCTAATTCAACGTTCATTCGTTCATCCCAAAAAGCGAGGGTACACACATCATGTGTGCACCCTCGCTTTATTTGCATCTCCATGGATCCGCTTATGGTCGGACCTCAATAATCTCCACACCGTAGGGAGGAAGCTCCAGCTTCGGCCCAAGGCGGGATGCATCCAATGCAGAAAGAGCTTCTGCACCCAAGTCGACGACGGCCGATTCGGGGCTGAGATTGAGGATGAAACGGAACGTTCCGCCCGGCCCGGTGCGGGTCGTCATTTGTACGCCTTGAGGCAGGGACTGTACTTCTGATAATCCGTGTTCTTCAGCAATTGATCGAAGGAGTTGGCTAAGGTAGGCCTGCTCCGGTTGCGTGGCCATGTAATAGACGTTCCCTTGTCCCCAGCGGTTCCGGGTTACGGCAGCGGTTTTCGCATAAAACTGGTCGGCGTACACGGCGATGGCTTCTGCCGTATCCAGCTCCAAAACGTCGGCCCATTGCGAGGCAGAGTATCGTTCTCCTTGGTCTCCCAATATTGTAGCAGAGTCGCTGCCGAGTGGATCGTATTCGATGACCCGGACCCCCGCACAGGTCGACAGCAAGCCGGGAAGAGGAGACATGGTGCAGATGTTGCTGTTATTTTTGACGCCCGAACGATGGGTAAGCACAAGCGTGCCGCCCGCAGCGGCAAAGCTTTGCAGCCGTTCAGCGCTGTCTTGGTCCAGCAAATACAGGTGCGGGGCGATGACGACGCTGTACCCGTCCAGCGATTCGGCTTCGTGAATGACATCGGCTCCGATGCCGAGTTGAGTTAATGTGCGATGCCAGACTTTGATGTTCTCGTAGTAGTCCAGACCCTCCGCCTGCTTCTGGATATGAAGCGCGTTCAGTTGGTCGTGCGAGTGCAGTATCGCTACTTGATGCTGCAGGGTTGATCCTTGCAAACGCTCGCCAAGCCGGTTCACTTCAGCGCAGAGCTGCTGAAACTCCCGGAATCTGCGGCCGGGAACGTTGCTGTGGTCGATCAGCCCATGCCAAAACTGTTCTGCGCCCGCGACGGCGCTGCGCCAGCGAAAATGCACGACCGCATCGGCTCCGCGAGCAATGGCCTGCCAGGAATGGGCGCGCAGGAAGCCCGGCTGGGGCGCTCGCCACATCGGGAACCAGCATCCCGGCGGTCCGCTGAGCTGTTCCATGATCCAGAAATTGCGGCGTTTAATGCCTCTGGTGAGATCCAGGGACAGCGCGCCGCTGTAAGGAGATGTCTCCGTTTTGCCCGGCGAAGGGTTCGGATAATAATCGAAAGACGCGAAATCCAGCTCCCGACCGATGCTGTATTGGTCCGCTTTTTGCGGATACGTATGAAAATTGTGCGTAACCGCATGACCTGGGCAGTTCCGACGGATCAGCGCGATTTGGATCTGCTGGAAGGCAGCGATCGAATCCGACTGGAAGCGGGTGTAATCGAGCAGCAGCGAAGGATTCTGGAACGGGGAGCCCCCGTACGGCGGCGTAACTTGCTCCCAATCGTTGTACTCTCCGCTCCATACGACCGTTCCCCAAGCCTCATTGAGCTGCTCCAATGTATCGTAACGGGAGCGGACCCATTCCCGGAACGCGTCGGCGCAGGCGTCGCACTGGCAATCGGTGAAGCTGAATTCGTTGTCGGTCTGCCAGCCGATGACCGCGGGGTGTTGGCCGTAGCGCTCGGTCAGCTTTTGCACGATCCGGGCGCTGTAAGTTCTCATGCTGGGGCTGTTATAACAGCGGTGGCCCCTGACGCCTTCGTGATTGATCTGTCCGTTTGGAAGCACAGGCAGAATATCCGGGCACTTTTCGGTAAGCCAGCGAGGCGGGGTCATCGTTGGCGTGCCAATAACGACCTGCAGCCCGTGGCGGTGAAGTGTATTTAATGCTTCGTCTAACCAAGTCCAATCGAACTTTCCGTCCGAAGGTTCCATCCGGCTCCAGGCGAATTCACCGACGCGCACGATGCGAACTCCGCTTTCGGCCATCAGCCTCGCATCCTGTTCCCACATGGCAGGCGGCCAATGCTCGGGATAATAATCAACGCCCATCTGTACGGGACGGTTCAATGTCATGTCGGTCAGCTCTCCTTTGCAGGCAAAAATGTAGGGATATCGTTCTTGCGCCTCACCGCTATAGGAGCGGAATCGCGCATCTTCCTCATTGTATATTGCTTGAGACCAGGGAGATATAACAATATGTTGCGATAAGTTAGCATGATGTTGTTCTACGAAGAAAGTCGCCAAATGATCAAGTTCATTTCCCGAGCGGGGAAACAGGTCTTTGTGACCCGGCATCCCTGCTTTTGGATGAAGCGTAAACCCCGTGCCGCAATACTGCAAGAAATCAACATTTCATTACTTGTTTTCAAAATTATTTCTTACTGAACGAACTACAATAACTATATAGATTGAACCGAAAATTTACACGATAACGAAGAGGGCAGAAAGAATCTGGAGAAGCGAAGCGGTCGCTTAAAAGCTTTCTGAAAGAAAGCTGCTTCGGAAGCATAGGCTGATCACCGGATTTTCCCTTTGAAAAAGGGGATCAAAGAAATCCGGGGATAACAGCGATCGAAAGATGGTTCTGACCGCGTAGTGTCTCTGTGTAAAAATCATTGGTTCAACCTATTTAGTAAAAGTTATCGTATACAGAAAGAAGGAATGCAAATGTTGAATGTTGAAGACCAGTCATGGCTGGAGCGATTAATCGCCAAGTTTGATCATAAATTGGCTTGGGTAAGCGAAAAATCAAGGGATAAAATCCCTTATACGACCATTGGCGGGACACATGACGATCGTTCTGTACATAACCCCTCAGGGACAGTCACCGATGGAATCAATTGGTGGACCAACGGTTTTTGGGGCGGCATAATGTGGCTGATGTACCATGCTACGGGACAGGAAAAATATAAAGATATTGCTTCGGTGTCAGAGGAAAAACTGGACAAATGCTTTGATGATTTTTATGGACTGCACCATGACGTTGGTTTTATGTGGCAGCTCACGAGCGTAGCCAACTATAAACTTACGAATAACTCGGACTCCCGCAAAAGGGCCCTGCATGCAGCAACCCTCTTGGCAGGGAGATTCAATCCCGTCGGAGGTTTCCTCCGAGCCTGGAACGATATCGAAGGGGAGGATACAAGGGGATGGGCAATCATTGACTGTATGCTCAACATCCCGCTGCTGTATTGGGCGGCAGAAGAAACGGGAGATCCTAGATTCAGACACATTGCGAATATGCATGCGGATACAGCCATAACGGCGTTCGTTCGATCAGACGGGTCTGTGAACCACATTGTAGAATTCGATCCCTTCAAAGGCGGGATCATCAGAACGCATGGCGGTCAAGGTTATCAAGCAGGCTCTTCGTGGACAAGAGGCCAGTCGTGGGCGCTATATGGATTCATGATGAGTTATCATCATACGGGGAACATCGAATACCTGAATGCGGCCAAGCGGATCGCACATTACTTTATATCCAACATTCCTGAGAACGGGGTGATATCTGTGGATTTCAGGCAGCCGTCAGAACCACGGCTGGAGGACGATACAGCTGCGGCCATTGCGGCTTGCGGTCTGATTGAAATGGCCAAGACGGTTGAAATGCACGACAAGAACATTTATCTCAGAGCAGCATTAAAGCTGTTAAAGGCATTGGAGTCACGAAGCAATTGGACGAACCAATCGGATGCCATCATTCAAAACGGTTCAGCAGCATATCATGCGAATGTTCACCATCAACCCATGATTTACGGGGATTTCTTTTTTTTGGAGGCTGCGCTCAAGCTCAAAGGAAAAGATCTTTATCTTTGGTAAATGACGCAACGCAGCAGGTAAGGTCAACTTGAACATTGGAATGATGCCAGGCTCGAATGAACTCGGATAGGGGGCAGTGATATGAAACGCATGTTTGAGGCTGTCATTTTCGGAGGTTCCAAGCTGTTTTGGGACTACCGGCTTACGAATACGACTCATTACAAAGGCTACTATCATTGGCACCAGTGCTGCGAAGTATTATACGTTCATGATGGAACGGGGCACGTCGTGGTCAACGGTAAAACATACCCGATCCGCCGCGGGATGCTGTTCTTTTTCCGGCCGTATCAGCTGCACCATGTATATGCCAGCGTGAATTCGGATAACCCCTACGTCCGAACCATTTTTCACTTTGACATGCAGCTGGTTAACGATATGCTGCAGTCCTTGCCTAAACGCAAAGCGCTGTTTACCTCTTTATGCAACGGCAACTCCATCGTTCAAGCGTTTGACCTGTTATCTTTCGAGTCCGTTGTCGAACGTAATTTGGAAGACTATGATCATTCAAGGCAGGAAGGCAGGGGGGAAGATACGGAAGAGATCGCTATGATGATTCTGCGGCTTCTGGACATTCTCATTCGTGATCATCATTCGGGGATGAGCGGACCGATCCCGGCGGAGGATCGCAAATCAAACGGCTACGCGCAAAAGGTAATGAGTTGGATCGATGAACACTATCAGGAATCCTTTCGTTTGGATGACCTTTCCGAAGTCATGCATTTATCCAAATTTTATTTGTCCAAACTTTTTCATGAACAAACAGGCAGCACCCTTAAGGAATATGTTACGGCCAAACGGATGAGGCATGCATGCCGATTGCTGGAGACTTCGGCAAAGTCGGTCGAATGGATCGGATCAGAGGTAGGTTTCGCAAACCCGTCATACTTTGTCCAAGTGTTCAAGCAAGAAGTGGGTACAACCCCGCTTAAATACCGAACAAGGTTCTTGCAGTTCGATGACGTACAAGAAGATGGCAAACCGGCGGGAGCGGGTTTTTCATACAACGAAAAGTGAGAAGCACCACAATAAATAAACATTTTGTTGCATTCTTTCACCATTATTGAAAACGGATAACAGATAAAATGAAAATATACATCGTTAGATGAGGGTGAAGATACCGCACTAATCAAGGGGAAGACCATACCGATCGGGGATTCGTCTCCTAGAATCGCTGGAAGGAAGTGCAGCATGTTGAATAATCCGAACATGATCCGAGGAAATGAAAACGGTACCAACGTTGTGCTGAAAAGGCCGAACAAATGGAGGGAGACTTTAAAAGAATATAAAAAAAGCAAACACTTGTTTATTATGCTGTTTCCCGCATTGGTCTGGTTTGCGATTTTCCACTATGGCCCTCTGTACGGGATTCAACTGGCTTTTAAAGATTTCAGTCCCGTAAAAGGAATCTGGGGAAGTGAATGGGTGGGATTGGACCATTTCCGGTTTTTGTTTTTTCAGTCGCCAGACTTTGCGAGGATTTTTACAAATACGTTGTTGATCAGTCTTTACAACCTTATTTTCGGTTTTCCGGCTCCAATCATTTTGGCACTCCTGTTAAATGAGTTGCGTTCCAACCTGTTCAAGCGGTTCGCGCAGTCTATTTCCTATATTCCGCATTTTTTCTCTTGGGTCATTCTCTCGGGAATCATTATCGTCATGTTATCGCCGTCCGAGGGACCTGTGAATTTTATATTGCAGATGTTTGGCATGGAACCGATCTACTTCTTGGCAGACCCCAATTATTTCCGGCCGGCTCTGGTTGCAACGGGGATATGGAAAGAGATCGGCTGGGGCACGATTATTTATTTGGCAGCGCTCTCAGGAGTCGACCCTACTTTATACGAAGCAGCCGTCATTGATGGCGCAGGGAGGTGGAAAAGAATTTTTCACATTACGCTTCCGTCGATTCTGCCCGTTGTTTCCATCATGTTTATCTTATCGCTCGGCGGGATCCTTAATGCGGGGTTTGACCAAATTTTCAATTTATACAGTCCGGCTGTTTATGAGGTTGCCGACGTCATTGATACGTATGTCTACCGTGCCGGTATCGTACAAGGACAGTTTGGATTGACGACGGCGGTCGGATTATTCAAAAACGTCATAGGCATTGCACTGGTGCTCGGCACAAACTATGCGATGAAGAAAATGGGGCAGGAAGGCGTCCTCTAACAAGGGAGAAAGGAGGTTTTTCGAATATGAGACTTACGATGGGAGAACGTATTTTTCAATGCATCCTGATCACGATCATATCGCTGTTGTGCCTGATCACGATTTATCCTTTTTTGCATATTGCTTCCTTATCCCTTAGCAGTCCAAGCGAAGCGAGCCGGTTCGGTTTTCATTTTTACCCTCGGGAGATTGATTTCTTCGCGTGGAGCCAAGTGTTAAGCCAAAGCAAAATTTGGACCGGATTCGGCAACTCGGTGTTTAGGACAGTCGTGGGAACGACGTTGTCGCTGATTGCCATGTCCATGTGCGCGTATCCTTTATCACGCAAATATTTGCCCCACCGCAGTTTCTATACCATGTTTATTCTGTTTACGATGTTCTTCGGAGGGGGGATCATTCCTACCTACTTATTGATGAAGTGGCTGCATTTGCTTGACAGCCGGTGGATCTACATTCTGCCTGGACTTATCCCTGTCTTCTCCATGCTTGTACTTCGTAATTTCTTTATGTCCATCCCAACGGAATTGGAAGAATCGGCGAAAATTGACGGTGCCCATGATATCAGTATTTTGTACCGAATAATCCTTCCTTTATCGAAGCCGGTGCTCGCTACTTTGGCGCTCTGGTCCGCTGTAGGGCACTGGAATGCCTGGTTCGATGCCGTGCTCTACGTATCGGATCCGGAGAAACAAGTTTTGCAATTCTTTTTAAGAGAGATTGTTATAACCAATACGGACGCTGAAACTTTCGGACGGTCGGCGGTGGGGAACTTCCAATATACGTCCTCTATCAAAGCGGCTACCATCATGTTTGCTGCTCTTCCGATTTTGATCGTTTATCCGTTTCTGCAAAAGTATTTTGTGAAGGGAACGATGATTGGTTCATTAAAAGGATGACGGTGATGACCCGGGCAGGTGTCCGCCGCTCTTGTTTGTACAGCAAGTGGATGATATAGAGGAGGGTCTGAATATGAAAGTATGGATGAGATTCGGCATGGCGGCAGTATTGTCCGTTTCCTTGGCAGGGGCAGGCTGCAGCTCAAGCGGCGACGAAAGCAAGGATGCAGAAAATCAGGGGAAAGATGACCCCATTGTCATCATGACCAATGCTTCGACTTGGGATATACCTACGGAAGATGGGAACCCAACGCAAAAGTATCTGGAGGAGCGGTTTAACGTCAAATTCGTCAATATGAGAGGCAATGATGAGAACTTCAAAATCAAGGTCGCATCGGGCGAAATCCCGGATATATTCCCGCATAACATCAGTGAAGCGGATATGACGAATTGGGCCAGACAAGGTGTCATTGCAAGCATTTCTGTGGATGAAATCAAACAATATATGCCTACCTATGTCAAGGAAGTGGAAGAAATTGACCCGAATGCCTGGGATGTTGGAATGATCGATGGAAAAAACTACGGCGTTCCGCGCATCTGGCTAAACGGATCATACGGCTTTATCCCTACCTATAACGGCAAGTGGTTGAAAGCGATCGGTTATAATGAACCGCCAAAAACATTGGAAGAATTGGAAGATGTATTTACCAAATTTCGCAATAACGACCCGGATGGCAACGGCAAAATGGATACTTACGGTATGAGCGGACGCGGAAAGGACGTAAGGGCACAAATGTTCAACTCCATATACGCGGCATATGGTGTAAACCCGTACCAGTTTGTGTTGACGGATGAGGGGAAAGTGACTTGGGGCGGCATTACGGATGAGGCCAAGGAAGCTACAAAACTGCTGAGAAAATGGTATGCAGCAGGGCTCATCGATCCGGAGTTTATGACGGATAACGGGGAGCTGATCGGTCAAAAGTGGGGCAGTCATAAAATCGGATACATGGACAACATGATGTACCATCATCTCTTTGGCGCCCAAGAAAGCGATAAAACGAATGGAACTTTTCCGGTCTATGGCAAAGGTCTCATCGGTCCGGCCGGCGAATCACTCGTGATGTCCAATGGTGCTTTGCAGGTCCCGTTAATTTTCGGCAAACAAGTCGAGGAGGACGACGAAAAGCGTATTCGAATCCTTCAAATGCTTGAAGAATTGACCTCGGTCGATGAAGTGTATCTACGTACCGTCTTTGGTGAAGAAGGGGTATCTTATGACTTGGTCGATGGTGCCGTTGTTATGAAAGAACCGTATGCAAGTTCTGCCGATGACGCGCGTCTGATGGGGTACGGCGGTTATTACAATCCATTGGTGGAACGCGATGTAAGTATGTGGAAGTATCACTTCTCGAAAGAAAAAATGGAGTTCAGGGAAAAGGTTAACGAGGGAATGAAGACAATCTCGGATGTTCTCGGACCAACCTCCCTGGAGAGTAAGGGCGTGTATTGGGCGACGCTGATCACTTTACAGGATGAGTTCTATACAAAGGCCATTATCGAAAATAATGATCTCGATGCCGCATTCCAGAACTTCAAAGATCAGTGGCTCAAGAGCGGTGGCCAACAAGTATTAGATGAAGCGATGAAAGTGTATGAAGCCCGTCAACAACACAAATAAACGACGAATAATACACCGTAGTCAGGGAACCGCATTTACCTTTTCTGAAGGCAGTTCAAATCTGGTGGAACCCTGTCTTTCGGTGTATTCGATTCTATGGGAGGAGAGGTTCGATTGTCGGCACATACCGTAAAAACATACCCTGCACCCGAGGGTGCAGTGGGCAATTCGGATTATTCCGTAAGGCTGCGGACGGCAGATGGCGAATGGCAGTCCTTATTCAGCTATAACGTTAAGGTGGATATGCATGATGTTCGTAATGCATCCATGGTTATGTTCGATTGTTCGGGCGAAGTTGAAATGGAGGTGCATTACCATGTTGGACGGGTCCGGAATGCCGTTGTTCGTCCGTTCTCCTACGGCATAAAGTGCGATATCAAAGAGCAAGTGGTTACATTTAAAATCGATCAGCCAAGGTTGTTGTCTTTAGAAGTGAACGGGGGGAAATTTAATAATCTCCATATATTTGCAAATCCGTTAAGCGATGACCCGGTCCCTGTAGAATCGGAAGGCGAAGAGACTATGGTGTTAAAGCCCGGGATGCATCAGGTTAGAGAGCTTAACAAAGCCTTGAAAAATATGTCCAGCCCCCGCATTATATTTGGCCCCGGAATACATCGTCTGGACGAATCCCGTCTGGAAATCCCTTCGCATACGACGGTTTGCGTTGCAGGCGGGGCAGTCATTTACGGCGGATTGATCTGCAATCATGTACAGGATGTAACCATTAAAGGCCGAGGGATATTATATATGTCCGACTTTGAAAAAACGACTTATTACAGAGGCGTCGAAGTTAAATACTCAAGCCGCATCCATATTGAAGGAATTACGGTGATTGATCCGCCTCACTATACGGTTCTCCTTGGTCAGTCGGACAACATCCGAATCCGAAACCTGAAGACCTTCAGTACGCGCGGCTGGTGTGACGGTATAGATATGATGGCATGCCAAAATGTCCTCATCGAAGGCGGGTTTTTACGTACATCGGATGATTGCATTGCGGTATATGCCTCCCGGGGAGAATTTCAGGGAAATACCCAGGATGTCACCGTGAAGGGTTCAACCTTATGGGCTGACGTTGCTCATCCGATCAATATCGGCACACACGGCAATTATGACAGTGAAGGCGATCATATAGAGAACCTTCATTTTGCGGATATCGATATTTTGGAGCATCATGAGCCGCAGCCGGACTATTGGGGATGCCTGGCCATCAATGCAGGCGACAACAACACGGTTCGGAACGTAACCTATGAAGATATCCGGATTGAGGATTTTGAACTGGGCGAATTGTTTAATCTTCGCGTGTTGAAAAACGAAAAATATAATCCGGCTCCGGGCAAACGAATTGAGAACATTCACTTTAAAAATATTCATTACAGCGGGACCTGCAACAATCCCTCGCATATCGAAGGCTACGATGAGAGCAGAACGGTAAGCCATATTACGTTCGAAAACGTGACGGTAAATGGCGAAAAATTTGCATTGAATCATGACTATGTCGTGCTCGGAAATCATGTGCATGGCGTGAAGCTAATCAACCATTAATTTTGGGAGAGAGGATTGAGGGATTGTCATTAATCTAAGGAGATGATGCATGATGAGAAAATTTTGGTTCATGGTCTTGATTTTCAGCTTTATAGGAAGCATGTTTTGTTTCGGAATGAAAGATAACATCGCTGCTGCCGAACCGGATTTTGTGCATCCCGGACTTTTGCATACTGAGGAAGATTTGGTTCGTATCAAGCAAATGGTGGCGGCCGGGGAACAACCCTACTTGGACGGATGGAACCAGTTAGTGAACAGCCCGCTTTCTGCGGCAGGTTGGACTCCCCGGGCCACGGCCACGATCATTCGAGGCGGCACGGGCGATAATGTGAGTTTGCTCTACAATGATGCAGCCCGTGCTTACCAGAATGCACTGCGCTGGAAAATCACCGGAGACACGGCACACGGAGATACGGCACGGGACATTTTGAATGCATGGTCATCCACGCTTACAACGGTTACGGGCAATGCCGATCGCTATTTAGCTGCGGGTTTACAAGGATATCAACTGGCTAATGCGGCTGAGCTTATGAGAGATTACCCTGGATTTGATGTACAAGGAATGCAGGCTATGCTGCTTAACGTGTTCTATAAACCTCTTAACGAGCGTTTCCTGATCGGTAATGAATTTGGCCGGGACCACAACGACGCCTACATTCAAAACTACTGGGCAAACTGGGATTTGAGCAATATGGCAGCAACCATTGCCATCGGAGTGTTCTGTGATCGCCAAGATATCTATGAGATCGGGATAGAATATTTCAAGCATGGAGCTGGAAATGGCTCGATTTACAATGCGATCCCGTTTCTGCATCCGGATGGGCTCGCCCAATGGCAGGAGTCCGGACGTGATCAGGCACATACCCAGCTCGGCATCGGCTTAATGGCCACGATCAATGAAATGGCATGGAATCAGGGCGATGACTTATATGGCTGGGCGGATAACCGCTTTATGAAAGCTGCCGAATATGTGGCAAAGTACAATAATGGAGATGATGATGTTCCCTTTGCATCCTATGAATGGGGTTCCGGAACCAATGGTGCCGTTCAAACCCACACGGTCATATCCGGTGCCGGACGCAATGAATTTCGCCCGATCTGGGAAATGATCTACAATCATTATGCGAATCGAAAAGGCATGAACGTTCCAAACATTGCTGCCCGCGCTGCTTTGATGAGAACGGAAGGTGGCCCAAACCCGCAGTATCCTTCGACATTCGATCACCTTGGATTCGGAACATTGCTATACACGCGTCCGGCAGGCAGCGGAGGATCGGCAGCGCTCCCCTCAGAAAATATTGCCGATGGCACTTACCGATTCACAGTACGACTTGATGGCAAATCGATGGAAGCGAGTGGCAATCTTGTGCAGAAGTCGACATATACGGGGGGGACGCATCAGCAATGGGCCGTAACTCACATCGGCGGAGGCCAGTACAGCATCAAAAATGGTGAGAGCGGTCTTTATTTAGGGGTAGCAAATGACTCCCTTGCTCGTGGCGCCCAATTTGCGTTATCCGCGAGTACGGGAGGAAATAGTCAGAAATTCGCGTTCATCCCCGTCGGTGACGGTTATTACCGGATTACGCCTATACACACGAACCTATCGGTCGACGTTCTGAACGCATCCTCTGAAGAATCAGTACCACTCATCCAGTGGCGATACTTGCTTGGAAAGCATCAGCAATGGAAGCTTGAATCTGTACATTGATTCATTCGATATATAGCAAGGGGATTTCTGCAAGTAGAGATCTCCTTTTTCGTTTAGCAATCACAGCAATGACTTTATAGTTTCAGGCATATTTTGGACGTTACTATGAGGAGGTTGGGGATGAAAAAGCAAAGAAATCGAATATGGAGAGCGCCGACGACGGCCATTGGCATGTTTCTGCTTTTGATTATGATTGCATCCTATCTGCCCATGGGGGGTGACACCGCTTTTGCGAATGAAATACCGGCCGGGACAGAGAAGGTAATCATTACAGAGGTCGTTTCCGATGAGGGATTTACGCATCCCGGCATAGGATTAACGAAGGGAATACTGGAAAATATGCGTGAGCAGGTCGTTGCCAAAAAGGATCCGTGGTATACCTACTACGTTTGGATGTCCCAATCCGGATATGCTTCCAAGGCATTTGCATCCAATATTTACGCAGGTTCCAATCCGGATGGCACGGATCGCCCTAAAACACGTGCTGTGAACAGTAAAGGAGCATTCGTCGCAGACGGTTTGAGAGCGTACACCCAAGCCATTATGTATTATATTACCGGGGACGAAGCCTATCGGGCCAATGCGATGCGAATCATACGTTTATGGGAGCAGATGGATCCCGATCAATATACCTATTTTACGGATTCCCATATTCATATGGGCATACCTCTCCACCGGATGGCTGCTGCAGCAGAGCTTTTGCGCTGCTCGGGTGCAGAGAATGAAGACCCGAAATGGGCGTGGACGGAAGAGGATACGGCCCGGTTCACTACGAATCTGATTATTCCAATGACGGAAACCTTTTTGCACTTTAATGACAAGTTCATGAATCAGCATCTTTACCCATTATTAGGTGCCATGTCCGGTTATATATTCACGGATAACTTCGACAGATATGAGGAGGGCGTGGAATGGTTTACCGTGAACAGAACCGCAATAGACCAGGGACAAAACGGTTCAATCAAGCAGCTGTTCCGATGGGTGACTGAGGATATTACGACAGGGGAAGCGGTAACCCCTCCAAGAGTCCAACACGTGGAAATGGGACGGGATCAGGCGCATGGCGCCGGCGATCTTACCAACGTGGAGATTCTGGGACGATTGTTGGAGGCTCAGCGAACAAAAGTTGATCCCGTTGAAGGGACGCTGTCGACGGCGCAAGACGCAGTCAGTGTTTACGAGTTTTTGGACCATCGTATATTGAAAGCGGCCGATTATTTCGCGCAATTCATGATAGGCTATGATCCGCCTTGGACACCGGTCGCAGCCCATACGGATATCGAAGGGAATCCGACGATTATTTATAAAAATATATCGGGGGCATACCGAGGCCGCATTGGCGGCAACGTTTATGGTCAGTATTACTATTATAAGTATCAGCTGGGATTGGACATGGAGCAGGCTGCGCCCTACTATACCGACATGTTTAACAAACGCCATCCGTTCTGGTGGGAGTCGCCGGATGGAGGAGCCGATTATTGGATGTTTATTCCTAAAGAGGCCGAAGGCGAAGGAACCGCGACTCTTCCGAAGGTATCTCCTGATCCGAGCTTGAATGAAATCGAGCTGCGAACGACTTCGCTGGATCATTATTCAGAGCTTGGTCAAGAAGGCGACACTTCCTATCTAAGGATCACCGCAACAGAACATGGCAGCAGAGCTGCGGTCGTTGCTTCCGGTACAGGTGAAAAAACTGTCGGGATCAAAGTGCGGACCGACGGTACAGCGAAATTGGAGATCAATGGATGGACGGAAAATGCAGTGGTGCTGCCTGATACAAAAGGCCAGTGGAAATACGTGACGTTTACGATGGATGCATTTCAGGGTCTGGGTGATCTGATCTATATCAAAGTTACGGGTTCCGGAACCCAAGTAGATATTGACCATGTTCATTTGAAAGCAGCGGAACGACTAACACCGCCCGTTTTCGATACAGGGAACCCTGCATTGAATCTATATGCGTATACCGGATCCGAAGCTTCATTGCACTATGACTTTTCGGCCACTGATTCAGGACCGGGTGAAGTGTTGTCTTATCAGCTTGATCACAAGCCGGAAGGCGCGGTATTTGATGAGAGTACCGGGGCTTTTAGCTGGCAGCCTGATCAGGCAGGAACCTATTCCTTTGTTGTGAGCGCGACGGACGGAACTACGGTAACCGCTAAATCTGTAATCGTTACAGTAACTTACGACCGTCGATCTGCGATAGAAGCCGTCATTGCGCCATATGATCAGGAAAAGTCCTACATTTCATCGTCTTTGAGAGCGTATAGGACAGTGTATGAAGATGTAATGAATGCCTTAAATACTGCTTCGGATGAACAATTCTATCAAAAACTAGTGGAGCTGAACGCGGCTGTTGAAAGTCTGGAAGAACTAACCCCTCTCATGCAGGATGGCAGCATCAATTACGTCGATATGGTTGTTGCCTCTACCTTCGGAAACCAAATCATCAATCTGGTGGATGGTGCCTCCGACAGCTTTGCGGGATATTATTTGGCGGATCACCTGAGTTACACGATGGATTTCGGAAGTGAGTTCAACATATCGCTGGATAAAATAGCTATGCAAGTCAGAGCGAGTTTTCCCGAAAGAATCGGCGGTGTGGCCGTGTTCGGCTCTAATGATATGACGACGTGGACCCGGTTAACGCCGGAACTTACCGTAGTCACAGAGGATATGCAAGAACTGGAAGTCGGCGAAGAGCATAAAAACGCATCGTTCCGCTTCTTGAAATTACACATGATCGATCCGTCAAGCACGATGTTTGAAATGGCCGAGCTCAGGCTGTTCGGAGAGCGGAAAGAGACGAATAACAACTGATTTTTGTCTCCTTTCGTTCTGCCGATAGTGAGAATGGACGGGTGAGAGGAGTTCATCCAAGGGCATGGGGCCAGTATCCTGTATTTTACAAATGGATCAAAAGGAGCTGTGAGAGATGGGCAAGATCAGGGAGTTCAATGGTTTTCAATATCGAATAGACCAAGAATACTTGCATGTATTTTTTGAACCCACAGTTCATAAAAAAGGGTATATTAGTTCTTTCAGGTTGCTGCCTTGTCCTTTTACCAGTTTTGAAGAGTTTATAATAAATGGCAAAACATACGAATGTAATGACATTCAAACATTTGAGTGTTTTGATCCAGCGAATTCAGAGCATTTAGAACGTACAGGCATAGGCTTAAGCTGGCCCAATAGTGGATTGAAAAAATTTTATGAACTGGTAAATGTCATTGAAAATAGGTAAATGAAACAGGCATTCTGCGATCGCAGAATGCCTTTTGGTAGTTAAAATACAGTGAAGGATGCCACAGTCGGGCATTACCCATGATATTGTTCCGTTAGTATCAACACACCATCCTGTTATTACTGGAGACTTAGTCCAGGATTTACTGACCAAAACATTTCCCCGTCATTCCAATCTTTCGACTGAGGGTGACTGATCTTGAGAAGGGGGCAAATCTGCCATTTGTGAAGTGGTTCTGCACTACCTCATTCCTTGCGCGTCCTTTCTTGTTCTTTTTTTCACATTACATCCAGGAAGGGGGAGGGATTGTTCTCGCTGCGGAAAAGGGGGTATGCTGTACTTTTTGCCGTTTCACATGGCAAATTACACACTTTTCTACGGGGAGCGCTTTCACCTATCATAAGGTTAGAACCAGCTGGGTGGCTTTACCGATACTAGTATCAAAATGAGGGATTTCTAATGAGGCAACACAAACTGATGATGCTGCTCCATGACAGCAAGACGCCGGTGCACATGAACGAATTGATCGCGGCGCTGGGCGTGTCCGAACGGACCGTTCGCGAGTCGATTCGCCAGCTTGGCCAGGCAGGAGAGCGGCACGGCTACTGCATTCGCATGATTCGCAATCAGGGTTACGCGCTCGAAGTGACCGCCCCTGAACGATTCCGATCATACATGGCAAACGAAACGACAGAGGAACACCGCATCGATCTGAACGACAGGTCGGCGAGACAGCAGCAAGTGTTATTCTGTCTGCTGCAAAGCCAGGATTACGTCCCGATGGATCGGCTTGCCGACGAAATGGGCATCAGTCGATCGACGCTGCTCGCGGATTTGAAGGAAGTGGAGGAACGCTTGGCCGTCTTTCGATTAAACCTGACACGTCGGGCACACTACGGCATTCGGGTGGAGGGAAACGAAGAGAATTTCCGCAAAGCGTTTTCTCATTACGTGCTGCAATCCGAACAGCCTGTCGAACAGAGCAGGGAGTTTTACGACTTTAGCCGCAAGCTGGACAAGGAGCGACTGAAAAACCATTTGCTGCACGTGCTGAAAACGAAAGCACTGAAAATATCCGATGTGTTTCTGAACAATCTGGTGACACATCTGCTGATTCTGTTATATCGCATATCCAAGCATAATCACATCGTGCCGGGACAGACGTCGCTTCCACAGCCGGAGGCTCTGTACCGTGACATTGCGGAGGAGCTTGCGGCGTGGATCGACGAGCATTTGAACATGAAGCTGCCCGAGGACGAAATCAACTATTTGGCGCTGCATATTTCGGGCAAAACGATCGTGGAGCATGTGTCCGAACAGTCGAAGCTGCAGCTGCGCAGAGGTATCCTCGAAATATTATCGCAGTTGGATCAGGAGTTTCTCACTGGTTTCAGCCGGGATGACGATCTGCAAAATGCGCTGCTGCTGCACATGTTCCCATTGTTGAACCGTCTCTATTACAATCTGCAGCTCAGCAATCCGCTGGTCGAGGACGTGTACAGCCAGTATGCCAACGTATTTCTCATTTCGTTCCGATTTGCCGAGTTCATCGAGGCCAGGTACGGCTTTAAAATGTCGCGTGACGAAGCCGGTTATGTCGCCCTTCACTTCGCTACGCATTTGGAACGGATGAAGCAGTCGCGTTTGGAGCAGCTGAAACGAATCGTCGTCATATGCTCGTCCGGCGCGGGCAGCGCGCATTTGATCCGGCTCAGGCTGGAGGCACTGTTTCCAAAAGCGTCGGTGGTCACGGCCTCCGTCAACGAAATTGCGGATATCATGAAGCAGCCGGTGGATCTGATTTTAACGACGGTCCCGCTTGAACAGGAACTTCGGGATATGGCGGACAAACCGGTCATCCACATTAAAAATTGGCTGGACGATCAAGAAATTCAGCGCATTCGCGAAACGGTTTCCCTGCAGATGGCCACGGTGCAGACCTCGTATAAGCTGCTGGATTTCAAGGAGCTGTTCCGCAAGGAGCTGTTCCATGTAACGGAAGGCGGCGATTATATGCAATTGCTGCAAAACCGCTGCGAGGAGATCGTATCCAAAGGATATGCAGCGGACGATTTCCCCGAACAAGTGCTGACGCGGGAGAGCAAATTTACGACCATTTACAAAAACGGCGTCGCCGGTCCCCATCCGATGCGTATGGGTGCGATCAAGGATTGCATCAACGTCACCGTGCTCAAACGGCCGATCCTGCATGAGGGCAAGCCGGTTCAGCTCATTTTCCTGATCAACTTGCGGCCAGGGCAGCTCTTTTTGCACAAGGAAATCAGCAAGCTGTTACTAATCTTCATGGAAAAAGAAGAAAGCCGCAGCCGCATTTTGCAGGCGGGCACGTACGAACAATTTATCAAAGAAATAGAGAGTCTTATATAGGAGTGGAGAGAACCCATGGATTACGAACAAACCGTCATGCAAATCATCGCCAATAGCGGCGAGGCAAGAAGCTACAGCCTGAAAGCGATTCGCGTTGCGAGAGAAGGCAAGCTGGAAGAAGCCGAGGCGCTCATTAAAGAGGCGAAAGGCAGCCTGACCAAAGCCCACAAAGTGCAGACAGGCTTGATTCAAGCCGAAGGACGCGGGGAACGCACCGAAATTACGCTGCTGATGATTCACGCCCAGGACCATTTAATGAATGCGCTGACGGTCCGCGAAGTGGCCGCCGAATTAATCGAAGAGATCAAAGCCCGCAAGGAGCTCGAACAATTGGTGAAAGGATTGGTGAAATAAAATGAAAAAGATTTTGCTTGCATGTGCCGGAGGATTCTCGACAAGTATGCTGGTGGAACGTATGAAGGAATCCGCGCGCGGACGCGGAATCGAAGTGGTCATCGATGCGGTGGCGGAGAGCGATATCGCCAGCCAAACGCCGTTTGACATCATTATGCTCGGACCACAGATGGGACACGCCGAAGATGAGTTGGCGGCAGCATATCCGGGTATTCCCGTAACGACGATCGACATGATGGATTACGGCATGATGAACGGCGACAAAGTGCTGGATACGGCCATCGACATGATGAACAAGGAGGCTTAAATGCATGGCTGGCGGTGCAGAATGGAGAACGCGAATACAGAAAGTGAGCACCAAGATTCAAAAGAATACCTATATTAGCGCCATTTCCAATGGCCTGATGGCCTTGATGCCGATTCTCATTCTGGGAGCGATCTTCTCCCTGATCAATGCGCTTCGCATCGAGCCTTACCAGAACTTTCTCGTCGAAACAGGACTGAAGGATTACACTTCGGTTCCGGCTTCGGTCACGACCGACCTGATTGCGCTGTATGCGGTGTTTTCCATTGCGTACAACTTTGCGACACAGCATAAACAGCAAGGGTTTTCCGCGGGGATTTTGGCCCTGATGAGCTTTCTGCTCGTCACGCCGAAAGGCCTGCTGGAAGATGGGGTAACCAAAGCGTTCGGATACTCGTGGTTGGGTGCCAAAGGTTTGTTTGTAGCCATCATCATTGCGTTGATCGTGGGTAAAATTTATACCTTTGTATTGGAGAAAAAGCTTTACATCAAGATGCCGAAGGGCGTTCCGCCAACGGTTGAGAAGTCGTTCGCCGCGCTGACGCCCGGTTTCCTGATTGCCATTTTGATGCTTGTTTTGACAGCGATCTTTGCGGCCACGAAATACGGCAACATGCATGAATTCGTCTTTTCGATCATTCAGGTTCCACTCACGAATCTCGGCGGTTCCTGGTGGGCGATGCTGGTCTGCGTGTTTGTCATTCACCTGTTATGGTTCTTCGGCGTTCACGGCACACTCGTCGTCTATTCGGTTGTGGGACCGATCTGGGTGGCCCTCGGTTTGGAAAACCTGGAAGCATACCAAAACGGCTTGGACGGGGTCAACATCGTAGGTTCGCCATTCTTCCCGGTTTACGTTCTCGTGGGCGGGGCCGGAGCGACGCTCGGTTTGATCATCGCGATGCTGTTTGCCAAGTCGGCACGTTATAAAACGCTCGGGCGTTTGGCGATCGTACCGAGTTTTATCGGTGTCAACGAGCCGGTGATCTTCGGCTTGCCGCTGGTCCTGAACGTGCGGCTGATGATTCCGTTCATCCTGACCCCGCTGATCACGAGCGGATTGGCCATTCTACTGACGGCCATCGGTGTGCTGCCGGTACTGAACGGGGTGCAGGTGCCGCTGGGCATACCGATCCTGTTCAATGGCTGGATGACGGGCGGCTGGCGGGTCAGCGCGTTCCAAGTGGTGCTGATCGCAATCAGCTTTGCGATGTACTACCCGTTCTTCAAAAAGGCCGATGCCGAGGCATTGCAGCAAGAGCAAGCCGCAGCCGAGGCAGCGGAAGCATCCAAAGCCTAATCGACGGAACGGTTGGCACATGCCTCAAGGCTTTTACGAATACGAAACGAAAGGAGCCGGAATGCCGGAGCCCTGGGGGCTCATGGGTTTCGGCTTCTTTAGCAGAGAGGGGAACATCAGATGAAAACCGTTTTTCCAAAGCATTTTTTGTGGGGAGGGGCCGCTGCGGCCAACCAGGTGGAAGGAGCCTATCGTGAAGGAGGCAAGGGGTTGTCGACGGCAGATGTCGTGAAATACTGCCCGCCCGAAGAGCGGGGCACGCTGGACGAGCTGTTATCCATGACCCGCGGACAATTGGAGGCGGCGATCCAGGATGAGCAGGGCAATTATCCGAAGCGCCGGGGGATCGATTTTTACCATCGTTACAAGGAGGATATCGCCCTGTTCGCCGAGATGGGCTTCAAGGTGTTCCGGTTGTCCATTTCCTGGCCGCGCATTTTTCCGCAGGGCGACGAGCTTGAGCCGAACGAGGCAGGCTTGCGTTTCTATGACGACGTGTTCGACGAGCTCTTGAAGCATGGCATCGAACCGCTGGTTACCATTTCGCATTATGAAATGCCCGTGCATCTGGTGCAGAAGTATAACGGCTGGGAGTCGCGCGAACTGATCGAATTTTTCGTCCGTTATGCCGAAACGCTGTTCGAACGTTACAAAAACAAAGTGCGGTACTGGCTTACCTTTAACGAGATCAACTGTACGCTGAAAGCGCCGTTCCTCGGAGCGGGCATCATTACGGAAGGGCGGGAGCATCCGCGGCAGATCGCTTTTCAGGGGCTGCACCATCAGTTCGTGGCGAGTGCGCTTGCGGTGAAGCGCGGCAAGGAGATCCAGCCGCAAGCCCAGATCGGCTGCATGCTGGCGAGAAAACTGCTGTACCCGTATACCTGTCACCCGGAAGACGTGTTGAAGGCGCAAACCGAGAATCAAATGGCGCAGTTTTGCACGGACGTGCAGGTACGCGGTTCATATCCTTCTTTTATTCGCCGCGTCTGGGATGAGGAACGCATTCAGGTGCGGATGGAGCCGGGCGACGAGGACGTGCTTCGCAATCATACCGTTGATTTCCTTTCGTTCAGCTACTATATGTCGATGACAACCAGCGCAGATCCGGCGGTGACGGGAACGGCGCAAGGCAATCTCTCCTCAGGATTGAAAAATCCGTACTTGCCGGCATCCGATTGGGGATGGCAAATCGATCCGATCGGGCTGCGCGTGGTGCTGAGGGAGATGTACGACCGGTACCAGGTGCCGCTGTTCGTGGTGGAAAACGGACTCGGTGCGCTCGACCATGTGGAAGCGGACGGCAGCATCAACGACGATTACCGTATCCATTATCTTGCAGAACATATCCGGCAAATGGGGGAGGCCATTCGCGACGGCGTGGAACTGATGGGTTATACAAGCTGGGGCTGCATCGATCTGGTGTCGGCATCGACCTCCGAAATGAGCAAACGTTACGGGTTCATTCACGTCGATCAGGACAACGAGGGGAACGGCACGCTCAAGCGTACGCGGAAAAAGAGCTTTTACTGGTATAGGGACGTCATTGCGTCCAATGGCGGGCAGCTTGATCCCGGTTCCATCACGGAAGGTTGACTTAAGAACGGATTTGCAGCATTTCATGCATAATTTCCCTTAAATTACAAACAATACATGAAACACCAAGCAGGGAAAGGATGCGATTTTCATGTGCAACCGCTTTTCGTTAGCCGCCGATCTGGATGAGGTCAGGGATCACTTCAAAATCGAGCGGGTAATGTATTATTACAAAAACCGGTACAACATCAGCCCGACTCAACATACGCCGATTATTTTGCATCAGGATGGTGAACGCGTACTGGATGAATTCCGGTGGGGTTTCATTCCGTTCTGGGGACGCGATGCCGTAAACGCCAATCTGATGACGGTGCACGAGAACCCTTCCTACGAGAAAATGGTCGAAACCAAACGCTGCGTCATACCGTGCAACGGTCTGTATTACTGGCGAAAGGAAGGCCGAAAGAGCTATGCCGTCCGTGTCGTCATGCCCGATCGTGGACTGTTCGGCATCGCAGGTCTGTACGAAGTGTGGAAAGATACCCGTAAACAGCCGCTTCGCACGTGCACCATGATCATGACGGGCGCCAACCTGATTACGCGCGAATTCGGCAATAAAATGCCGGCCATCCTGTCCGATGAGGAAATCGACGCTTGGCTGGATCCGGCCAATACACGCGTAACGCAGCTGCTGCCGCTGCTCAAATCCTACAATCGCACAGAGATGAAGATGTATCCGGTGACGCCGATGGTAGCCAATGATGATCATGACAGCTACGAGTGCGTGGAGGAGATGGAACTGAAGCTGGCTTATGTACGCCACTGACGGGTGCGAGTTAAAGAGCACATAGCGCGCGTATGCCGCACCTTCGGTCTCGCTGTCGGTCAGCGATGGCCAGTTACATCACTATAACATCACTTATATGGCGGAGTGCCTGGTGCCTCCGTCCTTTTGGCATGATTTCAAACGAAAACTTGAATTGTGTTTGAATAGTAACTATAATAATTACAGTATTTGAAATGTATATTCGTATATCTATAAAAAAAGATATATATAAACCGCAAAAAACATACACACGTAAACTTAGAGGCAGAACCAATCTGGAGAAGCGAAGCGTTCGCCTAAAAGCTTTCTGAAAGAAAGCTGCATCGGAAGCATAGGCTTATCACCGGATTTTCTCCTTAAAGAAGGGGAATCAAAAAATCATGGGGATAACGGCGATCGAAAGATGGTACTGCACTCGCAGTGGCTTTGTGTGATTGATTAGTGCGGTTTATATAAGAGGAGGAAACCATTCATGAATCCCAAATACGCTCCCTTATTCGAATCTGTGGCGCTGCCGAACGGCATTACGCTGAAAAACCGCATCGTGTTAGCTCCGATGACGCATATGTCCTCCAATCCGGACGGCACCGTATCGGATGCGGAACTGGAATACTACGCACGCCGCACAGGAGGCGCAGGCATGTCCGTTACGGCGGTTACATACGTTACGCCGAACGGCATTGGTTTTCCGGCACAGTTTGCCGCGTATGACGATCGTTTCATTCCAAGCCTCACCCGCCTTGCCGAGACGATCAAACAGCAAGGTTCCAAAGCAGTGCTGCAAATTTTCCATGCCGGCCGCTTGACGCCCGAGCAGGCCGTTCCCGCGGGTCAGGTCGTGGCACCGAGCGCGGTAGCAAGCGAACGCCCGGGATCTCCGCTGCCAAGAGAATTGAGCGATGAAGAGATTAACGGCATCATCAAGGACTTCGGTGAAGCGACTCGCCGTGCCATCGCAGCCGGTTTTGACGGCGTTGAAATTCATGGCGCGAACGGATATCTTATCCAGCAATTTGTTTCCCCGCATTCCAATCGCCGCGAAGACCGGTGGGGCGGAAGCATCGAGAAACGTCTGACCTTCCCTCTGGCCGTGATCGACGAAGTACAGAAGGCTGTGGCCGATCATGCCAAATCGCCATTCATCGTTGGCTATCGATTCTCGCCGGAAGAACCTGAAACGCCAGGGCTGACCATGACGGAAACCTATGCTCTGGTAGATGCACTCAAGGAGAAAAACCTGGATTACCTTCACGTTTCACTGAACGAATTCTGGTCCAAACCAAGACGCGGCGAAGCTGATACTCGTTCCCGCATCGAATTCATCCTGGATCGCGTGGGCGGCAAATTGCCGGTCATCGGGGTAGGTTCCATTCATACGGCGGACGAGGCGGCAGAAGCGCTGCAAACCGGCTTGCCGCTGCTTGCTCTCGGCCGCGAACTGATCATTGAGCCGGACTGGGTAGAAAAAATCGAAAGCGGTCGCGAAGAGGATATCGAGACGGTGCTGACCAAATCGGACCAGGAGCGGCTTGTCATCCCAGACGGCTTGTGGCAGGCGATCATCAATACACCAGGATGGTTCCCGGTAGCTGAATAAGCGCTCCCTTCGAGAGGTATATGGAGGGAATTATTGTAACTGAAGGGGGCAATGTCCCCCTTTTTTTGTACTTCCTGAAATTTTCCGTAGGCAAGTGCTGTGGTATGATAGGGTGAACAGGCTTGGCCATGGAAATTATCGATGTGGAGTGAAGAACATGCTCGTTGCAGAACGTTATGAAAAAATTGTGGAATGGGTGGATGCGCAAGGCAGCATGCGCGTAACCGAGCTAAGCGAGCGCTGCGGCGTAACGGAAGAAACGATCCGCCGCGATCTGGACAAACTGGAGCAGGCCGGTCGGTTGCGGCGATCCCACGGCGGTGCGGTCAGCATCAAATACAAGGAAGATTCACAGCAGGAAATTCCGTACCCGGAGCGGGCGGTTACACACGCGGACGAGAAGCGGAGAATCGCGAACGAAGCCGTGAAAATGGTACAACCAGGGGACCGCATTGCACTGGATGCCAGCACAACGGCATGGTATATGGCTGCGGGACTGCCCAACATTCAGCTTACGGTGCTGACCAACTCGATCAAGGTCGCTGCCGAGCTAAGCAGCAAGGAACAGATCCGAGTCATTTCGACCGGTGGGCAGTTGGCCTCCAAATCGCTGTCTTTCGTCGGGCCTCTGGCCGAACGCTCTTTGGATGCCTACCATGTGGACAAGCTGTTCCTTTCTTGCAAAGGCGTGCACTTAACCAAAGGGATCAGCGAATCGAACGAGCTGCAGGCGCTCGTCAAACAGAAGATGATCAGCATTGCGGACGAAGTGATTTTGCTTGCGGATTCCAGCAAATTCAATATCCAGGCATTTACGCGAGTGACAAAGCTCAGCAGCGTGGCCACCATCGTGACGGATCAAGGCATTGACAGCCAGATCGTCGAGAGCCTGGCCGAACAATCCATCGAATGCATACGCGTATAGTCGGGTAACACTCCGATGCAGCAAACACAGGAAGGAATGAATATAATGAAACATCCTTTTCACTTGAAAGCGGTATGGAACGGAGGCCGCAACAGCGAGGGGCACATCGACGCGGGCGGGCTGAAAAGTGTTATTTCGATTCCGCAGGAAATGGGCGGTCCGGGTACGGGCACCAACCCGGACGAAATGCTGCTTGGCGCCGCATCCACTTGTTATTTGATTACGCTGGCTGCCATGCTGGAGCGAGCAGGCATTACACCTGCAGAGCTGACGCTGGAATCGGAAGCGACGGTGGACGTGACCAACAACATTTTCACGTATGAGCGGATCGTTCACAAACCTCATGTCGTACTGCAGGCCGATACAGCACAGGAGCAGCTTGAGAAGGCAGAACGGCTCGCGCACAAGGCCGAGGCATCCTGCATGATTTCCAGAGCGGTCGCAGGCAATGTAACGATCGAGACGCAGCCTGTCATCACTACGGCAGAAGCGGGAGCGGTGTGATATACTGAGAAGAAGACGACGGGATTTGTCGTTATTTGTCGAACTAAGGGGAAGCACGGCATGAACACACAAAAACGGAAATCTACCCGGTTGGCCCGCCTCGGGCGTGCGCTCAAGCTCAATTTCGTGAAGCTTTTGCGTGCACCGGGAGGCGCCCATAAGGTGTCCATCGGATTTGCTCTTGGTTTTGGCCTGGAGCTGATTGTCATATCGACGGCATCCCTGATCTACCTTGCATTTTATCCGATCGTACGGTTGTCCGGCGGTTCGTTGCCGGCAGCTATCGTTGGCAACGTGATCGGCAAACTTACGTTTTTGCCCATTTTGCTTATGCCTTTGGCGAAACAGATTGGGTCATGGATTTTGCCTGCCCATGGCATGGGGCAGGGAGCTTTGCATGAAAATGCTTTTATGGAGCTGTTCCGCGGCAATTGGTTTGCATTGAAGGAACTGTTGCTTGGGGGGTTGGACATTTTGGCAGGCATGTCCGTCTTCGGGGTGTTATTGGGATTTGTTTCTTACTTCGTGGTGAAGATATTGTATGTACGGGCGCTCAGACGGCGCCATGAACGCAGGCTGGAGAAGCGGCGCCAGGCGGCGGCTTCCCACTCGCCCGCATCATTGCTGATCAGGAAACAGCCACAATCATAAAGGGCAGGATGGCCATCGAAGCAATGGTTGTCCACAAAATGCAGCGGGAAACGAACTGCGGGGACGCATTGAATTGCTCAGCCAAAATGACGGCATTGACTGCCGTCGGCATGGAGGACAGGATGAGCAGCACGCTGAACAGCGTCCCTTCCACTTGGAGTGCTTTCAAGATCGCGTAGGACAACAGCGGCGCCGCAGCCAGGCGCATGGCAATACCCGTCCAGAAGGCACGGCGCACGTTGGCGGGCCAAGGTTCTGACGTACCGCGCGGGCGCAGCATTTGGGCACCCAGAATGGCTAGTACGACGGGTGCATAACCGGTAGCGATCATGCTAACGCCGCCGTCGACGGCTTCGGGCAGATGCAGATCAAACGTCCTCAGGATGATGGCGATGACCGCCGCATAGATGGATGGCATGCGAAAGACGGACAATGCGGCTTGTTTGACCGAAAATTCCGATCTTGCGGCAAAAAAGATGCCCAGCGTATTCACGATGATGATCTGTCCGATGACGTATACGGAGGCTTTGTCCAGCCCCAGTTGTCCGAAAGCAAGCAGCACCAAAGGCAGCCCGTAGTTTACGCAGTTGGTAAACGTGGATACGAGCGTGAGTCCTGCTTTTTCGCTGGCTTCCAGCCGGAACATGCGGCTCAACAGGGCGGCGAGCAGCCAGAGGGCAAGCAGGTTGAGAATCGAGAACCAGAGGGTTCCCCACACGTCGGTCCACGTAATTTCGGCATGTAGCAGTGTATCAAAGATGAGCGCCGGGCTCAAAATATACAGGGAAAAAGCGGACAGGGGACGCGTATCCCAATTTTTGAATTTTTTCAGCAGCATGCCTCCGATGACCGGAAGCGAAATGGGCAAAAATACGTGGTACAGTGTCAATAAAAATGAGTGCAACAAATCCGTTTCAATCCCTTCTCTAGTTGGAAAAGCCTATCCCATCATAGCAGAAAACGGGCTTTTTTCACACGGCCGATCAGGGTGTTCACCGGGAGTTGGATTGCTATTTTGATATGGCAGATTTATTATAGAAGAGGTACAACGAGATTACATACACATACTAGGAGGATACCGTAATGAGTGAAAACAAACGCTTGCTCGTGATCGCCGGCTCTTATGCCGAAACTGAAAATGAGGGCATTTATGCATACGAATTGAATGAGGATACAGGCAGCTTGTCGAAGCTGGACGGGATCTCCGGCGTAAAAAATCCAACGTTCGTCAACGTGGATGCAGCAAACAACAAAGTATATGCCATCGGTGAAGCCGTTTCTGCCGAAGGAAATAAAATGTCCGAAGCGGTAGCGCTCAGCATTGACCCGTCCACGGGCAAACTGGCTCTCGTTAACCGCAATAACTCCTTGACCGCTCCGCCTTGCCATATCCAGCGCGATCCTTCCGGTCGTTATCTGATTCTGTCCAGCTACCATGGTGGGCTTGTTGGGCTGCAATCGGTGACGGACAACGGCGAAGTCGGCGTTCTTCTGGATGAGAAAAAACATGAAGGCCATGGCGCAAACCCTGCACGTCAGGAAAAACCGCATGTGCACTCCGCATTTTTCTCGCCGGACGGTAAATACCTGATGGTACAAGATCTGGGTGCCGACAAAATTGCCATCTACACGATCGATGCGGACAAAAACGAACTCGTGCTGCATAGCGAAACCAAAACGCATCCGGGCGCTGGCCCGCGCCACCTGGCATTCCATCCGAACGGCCAGTTCGCGTTTGTGATCAACGAAGTGGATTCCTCGATTTCTTCGTATCGCTATGATGCGGAAGCAGGCACTTTGACCGAGATCGCCAGCGTGTCGACACTGCCGGATGGTTATGACGGCGCTGAAAATACGACGGCTGAAATCGTCGTTTCCAACGACGGACGTTTCGTGTACGGTTCCAACCGTGGTCACGACAGCCTGGTCGTATTCGCGGTGAACGCAGAGACGGGCCATCTGACGCATGTGGAGACAGTATCCGTTGAAGGGCAGCATCCGCGTCACTTTGCTTTGACCCCAAGCGGCAAGCTGCTGATCGCGGCTAACCGCGACACCAACAACATCGTTACCTTTACGGTGGACCAAGAATCGGGCCGCCTGAAATATACAGGCCACAGCACAGGGGTATCCAAGCCTGTATGTGTTAAACCGGTATACCTGTAAGCAAGTTTGAGCATATAACGCTTAGATGAGGTACCCTGCCTAATAGGCAAGGGGTGAATTATTCAAGAGGCCGCTCTCTTCCATCGTGAAGGGAGCGGCCTTTTGTGTGGATTCATTTGAGATGTATCCAAAATGTAAATATCAGGTCAATTACATTGTGTATGGCATAATAGATTGTTAATATAGAAAATGTTGGTAGTCTTCTAATAATGATTATACATATAATATGTAACTCGAAAAGAGGAATGGCATGATGCAAATCGATATCGAGAAGCTCTATCAGAAATACCTGACGTTGGATATTCCAAACCCGTTCAACTTGGATCAGATCCATGATCGGTTAACCAAGAAGTATCGTGCCGAAAAGGTCGATTTGGAGCGGTTCTCGTACTTACGCAATGATCCTTATGCCGGATTTGATCAGGCCGTAGGGGCCTATGTGTTTGAGGACAAACAGGCCATCCAAGCATTAATCCAGTTGAACAAGGATGATGACATTGATTATGAAACGATGGAATTTGCCTGGATAATGGGGTCAACATTATGTGGAATATCGAATGTGTTGGTTTTTGAAATCGATGTATTTTACGGTATGGAAGAAGAGGAAATGGTACTCGGCAACTTGCGTTTTGAGGAATATTTGATCGTCCTTTATTTGACGGAGTACATTCAGTTCGACAATGATCCACTTTTGAATGATTTGATGGCCCGATGCAGAGAAGGATATTATCTCAGGCACTTCGGGATGCAAGATGGTTTCGAGAGATATTTGTACAAATAAAGCTCTAGAGGGTGATTCAAGATGGATTTCATGGAACATTGGGAGCGAATGATCCAAGAGCAAGAGTTGGAGCGCGATCGTCTTCGAGTCCATCAAATTACGGTACAAGTCGACGATAAGAAAAAAAGCAAACATCACGTCCGCAAGAAAAATTCGGTCATCGAATACGGTTTGGTGGAACGGGATTTACACGATGAAAATTTGCTTGGCAGACACCAGCTTTATTTTGCTGATCGGGAAACTCTTGCCCAGCAGGACCGGATGAAGGTGAAAACTGCGTTTGGCGAGCTGGGTAATGAACACGCTGCTGCATCTGCTATCTTTCCATATTTGGCGGAGCACTTTCCTCGCTTTCTGGGGGAGACACCGTTCGCGATTAGCTATAATCCGGTTGCGGAAGCATGGATAATTGAAGGAACACTCCCTCCAGGAACGATGGGAGGCGTCATTTACTTTGCTCTGGCCAAAGAGGACGGGACATTGCTTATGATGTTTGGTACCAAATAAAGACGAGAGAACGCTTTACATGAATAGAAGACTGCCGTAATCCATTATCGGACCCCACTCCGCGTTCCGAAACAATCGATACGAAGGAGAGGAAAAGGGATGAAAAACATTTGCGCTGCTTGCTTCATGGTTATGTTGATGATGTTCGGAGCAGGCTGTTCCAGCTCCCATTTGTACACGTACGCAGGTGAAAGCGAGAACTGGCGTGCCAACAGCACAATACAAGGAAACGACGATATCCTGAGCTATCGCTATACGATTCAATATATCGGGGAAGACGCTGGCACGATCGAACGGATCAAATACAAATTCATCAGCAGAAACATCAGCGTGCGAGAGGATTTGCCTTTTGACCCCGTGATCGAACGGCGAGGTGATCAAATCACAGCGTTGTTGGATGAACCCGAATTTGTTCTGGAGATCGATTGGAATGGACGAACGGAGCGAATCCAGGTCCAGAAGCAATAATGGAAGGCATGAGTTCGAAGTGAACTTGTGCGCTTAATCGTTTCGTATAACAACGCAATATGGTTAATAGTTTCGTGCAGGTAACTACATCACTTCAAAGTGCGTACTTCCAGAACGGAAAGTTCGGTCCTACAATGATGAAGTGAACCAAATGAACATTGCATGCATCGGGTGAACGTTCAACGTGCAAGCTAACCCATTACCCATTATAATCGAACGACAAAAGGAGACCATACTATGAAATTGCAATTGGCACTGGACCTCGTAAACATCCCTGACGGAATCGCGCTTGTGAAAGAAGTAGAACAATACGTGGACATCGTCGAAATCGGTACGCCGATCGTCATCAACGAAGGTTTGCATGCCGTAAAAGCTATGAAAGAAGCATTCCCGAACCTGGAAGTGCTGGCTGACCTGAAAATCATGGATGCGGGCGGTTACGAAATCATGAAAGCAGCTGAAGCAGGTGCCGATATCGTAACGGTTCTGGGCGCAACGAATGATTTGACGATCAAAGGTGCCGTAGAAGAAGCGAAAAAACAAAACAAACAAATTCTGGTGGACATGATCAACGTGGCGGATCTCGAGAAACGCGCGCGTGAAGTTGACGCTCTTGGCGTAGACTACATCTGTGTGCACACTGGATATGACCAGCAGGCTGCCGGCCAAAGCCCGTTCGAGGATCTGCAAACGATCAAACGCGCGGTAACCAACGCGAAAACGGCTGTTGCAGGCGGCATCAAACTGGAAACACTGCCAGAAGTCATCAAGGCCGGACCGGATCTTGTAATCGTGGGCGGCGGCATTACAGGCGCGGCTGACAAAGCAGCGGTTGCGTCCGAAATCCAACGTTTGGTCAAACAAGGTTAAGCGGAATGAGCAGCAGACAACATGCGGCTGACATTCTGAAAGAGCTGGAGCGCACGCTCAGCCAGATCGACGATGCCGAAATGCAGGCCATGGCCGAGCACATCCTTCAGGCGGGGCAGGTGTTCGTAGCCGGCGCAGGCCGCTCAGGACTCATGGGCAAAGCGTTTGCTATGCGGCTTATGCAGATGGGGATGCAAGCCTATGTGGCCGGCGAAACCGTGACGCCAGGAATTGGACCGAATGATCTGCTGCTGCTCTGCTCCGGATCGGGTGAGACAGGCAGTCTGACGCTGATGGCAAAAAAGGCTGCGGCCGCCGGAGCGAGAGTGGGGCTGATCACGATCAAGCCCGAATCCACGATCGGCCAATGGGCTGACACGACCGTTCGAATCCCGGCCTCGGCCAAGGAAGAGACGGCCTCGTCCGGATCGGCTATCACGAGCCAGCCGATGGGTTCCCTGTTTGAGCAGGGACTGTTGTTAGGCATGGACGCGTTGGTGCTGACACTGATGGACATGAAGGGCATGACCGGAGCGGACATGTTCGGCAGGCACGCGAACCTGGAATAGCATAAAGGCGGATCGGAATCCCGAAAAAAAGTCGGGACTCCGATCTTTTTTTGCGTCCCCAAATAGCAAGGGGCATGAACGACGACGGCGCTTTGCATCCGCTGCTTGCTATAGTAGAATGAAGATACTGTTTTTATTCGCATAACGAAAGAGGATGGGAGGCTCGGAGAATGGCAGCCGAAGTCAAGGAAAGAATCAACTTGAAGGAAATCAACTGCGAAAAAGAGCTGACCCTTGCCGTGATCGGCGGCAAATGGAAGCTGATAATATTGTGGCATCTCGGCTTGGAAGGCACCAAGCGTTTCAGTGAGCTGAAGCGTCTGATCCCCCACATTACGCAAAAAATGCTGACGAACCAGCTGCGCGAGCTGGAGGAAGACCAATTGATCGAGCGCAAGGTTTATGCGGAAGTTCCTCCACGGGTGGAATATTCATTGACTGATCATGGACAGAGCCTGATGCCCGTGCTGCACGCCATGTACGATTGGGGCAAAAATTACGGGGAAAACGTCATTTGGAAATCGTGAGCCGTCATCATAAGTCGGATTTATAGAGCAACGAAGCGCGATAAGCAAAGCCGCAGGAGGGGATTCATTCCCGTGATCCTGCGGTTTTTTTCATTAACGTGACCAATGAGCTGCAGCAGCCGTGCCGAATTTCAGAGGGTTCAATGTAGTAATGTCAGGTATTAACGATCCGAATATGATAGGATGAGAGTATTGGAAATAAAAGGAGGATCAGATATACAATGGACAAGATACGTACACGAGCTGAAGTAAGCCTGGAATCGACATGGAATTTGCAGGATTTGTTTGCCACCGACGAAGCATGGGAGAAAGAAATCCGTTCGCTTCCGGAAGCGGCGACCACGATCATCGAAGCGTTCCAGGGACGCCTCGGCGAAGGCCCTGAACAGCTGCTTGGCTGCCTGGACGCCCGCGAAGCGCTGCAGGAACGGATTGGCAAGGCTGCGGCCTATGCCCGTCTTAAACAGTCGGAGGACAGCACCAACCCGGTGAATCTCGAAAACGCTGCTATAGCGGGCGATATCGTATCGGGCCTGTCGTCCGCGTTGTCGTTCATTTCTTCCGAAATCAGCGATCTTCCCGATGGAACGATTGAGAGGTATATCCGTGAATTGCCGGCGCTTGAGCCGTATGCCCGCAGTTTGGAATTGCTGCTGAAGGAAAAGAAGCATCGCCTGTCGGCAGAGACGGAGAAGGTGCTTGCTTCGCTCGGAGAATTCATGGATTCGCCTTATCGCATTTATTTGCGAGGCAAACTTGCCGACATGACATTTGACCCCGTGACGGACGGGGAAGACAACGAGCGGCCGCTTTCCTGGTCATTCTATGAAAATAATTACGAGATGTCCGCGGACACTGAGCTCAGACGTTCGGCATATACAACCTTTGGGGCGAAGCTGAACGAGTACAAAAACACGTTTGCCGAGGCATATGGTGCCGAAGTGAAGAAACAGGTCGTTTTGTCCCGGTTGCGCGGATATGAAGACGTCACGGAGATGCTTCTTCATCCGCAGCAGGTAAGCAGAGAGATGTACAATAACGTGCTGGACATCATCCAGGCAGAGCTGGCACCGCATATGCGCAGGCTAGCCGCGCTCAAAAAGAGGGAGCTCGGCTTGGACAAACTGATGTTCTGCGACCTGAAGGCACCGCTTGATCCGGAATTCAGCCCTGCCATTAGTTATGAGGAAGCTTGCGAATTGATTCAAGAAGCGCTGGCTGTGCTTGGTCCCGAATACAGCGAGATCGTATCGCGGGCATTCAGCGAGCGTTGGGTGGATTATGCGGACAATGTGGGCAAATCGACGGGGGCGTTCTGCTCTTCCATTTACGGCGCACATTCCTACATTCTGGTCTCCTGGGCGAACAACATGCGCGGAGCATTCACGCTGGCGCACGAAGTGGGCCATGCCGGCCATTTCATGCTGGCCGGTCGTTACCAGCGAATCACGAATACCCGTCCGTCGCTCTATTTCATTGAAGCTCCATCCACGATGAACGAAATGCTGCTGGCAGACCATTTGCTGAAGCGTTCCGACAATCCGAGAATGAAGCGCTGGGTCATTTCGCAATTGTTGAACACGTACTACCATAATTACGTGACCCATCTGCTTGAGGGAGAGCTGCAGCGCCGGGTGTATGCACGCGCGATGAAGGATGAGCCAGTAACGGCCAAGCTGCTGAGCCAGCTCAAAGGGGATGTTTTGTCCGAATTCTGGGGGCCGGATCTCATCGTGGATGAGGCCGCCAGGTTGACCTGGATGCGGCAGCCTCACTACTACATGGGATTATACCCGTACACCTATGCGGCAGGGCTGACGGCATCGACGGCTGCAGCACAGCAGATCCGGGAGCAGGGACAGCCTGCGGTGGACCGCTGGCTCGAAGCACTCAAGGCAGGAGGCAGCCTTTCTCCGCAGGAACTGATGAAGTTAGCGGGCGTCGACATGACCAGTCCCGATCCAATCCGTACCGCGGTAGCTTACGTAGGCAGCCTGGTGGACGAACTTGAACGTCTGTATTCCTGATTAGGCTCATATAGTTATACGGACAAGATCAGCAGGGAAGGGACGATGATCATGGACGGTTTCGGCGTTTTCGACGATATGAATGATGTTCCCGGTTTTGAAGGAAATGGCGGCTTTTTTTCCCAAGTCAACGAGTTTAACACCATGCAGACGTTCGGCACGATCTTTATCGGCGCTGTGTTCGTGATCATCGCAGTCACGATCGGTTATGCCATTATCTCCGGATTGCGCAGCTGGTCTTCCAACAATGCGTCACCTCTTCTGACCTTGCATTCCACCGTCGTGGCGAAGCGTACAAATGTCAGCGGGGGGGCCGGGGACACAGGGACATCGACCTCGTACTTCCTGACCTTTGAGCTGGATAACGGCGAGAGAATAGAATTTCGCGTCAGCGGCAGCGATTACGGCCGGATCGTTGAGCAAGACCAAGGGATGCTGACGTTTCAGGGGACCCGCTTCAAACATTTTGAACGCGAGGAACAGACGCAATCCGATGTCGGACATGGACAATTTTAAGCCAATGGTTGGGACAAGAACGGCTCTTCTTTGGAAAGGGCCGTTTTTGTGATGCCCAAAAGAAAACAAATCGCAGGGTATTCAAACGCTTACAATGATGTTATACTCATAAAATAAAGTTAAACAGTATTAAACAAAAACAAACAAACAATAAATCACAGAAAACGTAACAGAATGAAGACTGATTTTTCTGAAATCAAAGAATGAGAAAGGGCGTGGAGAGCAGTGAGTGTGCTGGCATACGATTTGGGCGCCGGCAGCGGGAGAGCGCTGCTGGGTCATCTGAATGACCGGGGAATGGAAACGGTGGAAGTCCATCGTTTCAAGAACGAGCCCGTAAAGGTCGGGGACCGGATGTATTGGGATATTTTGCGTTTGCATCATGAACTGCTGACCGGGCTTACGCTGGTCAAGCAGCGCGGGGAACAGCCGGAGAGCTTGGGAATCGATTCATGGGCCGTCGATTTCGGGCTGATCGGGAGCCACGGCGAACTGCTGGGCAATCCGTATCATTACCGGGATACGCAATTTGGCGGCATGATGGAACAAGTGTGCAAGGAGCTTGGTCGGAAGGCGATTTTCGAAAAAACGGGCATTCAGTTCCTGAGCTTCAATACGCTCTATCAACTGGCTGCGCTGCGCCGCGGCGGTTCGCCGCTGCTGGATGGCGCGCAGCGATTCCTGATGATCCCTGACCTGCTGCGTTATTTCCTGACCGGAGATGCAGTGAACGAGTTCACCAACGCCACGACGACCCAGATGTACAATCCCGTCTTGGGAGATTGGGATCGCGACTTGCTGGCGCACATCGGTGTGGCAGAGCATTTGTTCGGAAAAGCGGTCATGCCGGGTACCGGAGTTGGACAGCTGCGCGGCAGCATCAGCGGTGATCTGGGCATTGCACGCATTCCTGTCGTCGCCGTAGCGGAGCATGATACGGGCTCTGCCGTCGTTGCAGTCCCCGCTACGGAGCGTTCGTTTGCGTATCTGAGCTGCGGAACATGGTCCCTGATGGGGACGGAGCTCGATCGGCCGGCCATTAGCAAAGAGAGCTTGGCGCTTAACTTTACGAATGAAGGCGGTGCCGGGGGCACATTCCGGCTGCTCAAAAACATTATGGGTCTGTGGATTTTGCAGGAAAGCATGCGGGAATGGGAGCGCGAGGGGCAGGCGATCGGTTATGCCGAATTGTTGCAGCAGGCGGAGAATGCAGCTCCGTTCGCGAGCTTGTTCGATCCCGACGATGATCTGTTCCTGCCTGCTGGCGATATGACCAGCCGCATCCGTGAATACTGCCGCCGCACAGGCCAGGTTGAACCGCAAGATCAAGGCGCGGTTGCGCGTTCGATCCTGGAGAGCCTGGCCCTGAAGTACCGCATCGTGCTGGAATGGACGGAGCGTTTGTCCAAACAATCCTTTGGCGGATTGCATATGGTTGGCGGCGGCATCCAGAACCGGTTGTTATGCCAGTGGACGGCCAATTCGATCGGCAAGCCGGTATGGGCAGGGCCGGCCGAAGGCAGCGCGATCGGCAACATGGCAGTGCAATGGATCGCCAGCGGAGCGTTTAAGGATATTTGGGAGGCGCGCCGAGTCATTCGGGATTCGTTCCCGGTGAAGGAGTACGAGCCGGAGCAGCGCTCCGTCTGGGACCATGCATACGGCCGATTCCTGCAGGTGACCGGCCTGGCCCAATCGCGTACCGGGAGCGAGGTGTAGCCATGCTGGCGGCAGAGCGATACGACCGGATCGTCGAGCTGGTGAACCTGAACGGCAGCATGCGCGTATCCGAACTGAGCGAGCGCTGCCGCGTCACGGAGGAAACGATCCGGCGCGATCTGGACCGGCTGGAACAGGCCGGACGGCTGCGCCGGTCGCACGGCGGCGCCGTCAGCGTCAAAGAAGACCAGCCTGAAATTCCTTACCGGGTGAGGGAGACAACGCAGGCCGAGGAGAAAAAGCGGATTGCCCATGCGGCGGTCTCCATGATTGAACCGGGGGACCGTATTTTGCTGGATGCCAGCACCACCGCCGGGTACATGGCCGCCAGCATGCCGGACATCCCGCTGACGGTGCTTACCAACTCGATTCAGGTGGCGACGGAGCTAAGCAGCAAGGACAAGATCGAGGTCATTTCCACCGGCGGACAGCTGGCGCAGCGGTCGCTGTCCTTTGTCGGGCCGCTTGCGGAACGTTCGCTGGAGACGTACCATGTCGACAAATTGTTTTTGTCCTGCAAGGGCGTTCATCCGGAAAGCGGCAGCATCAGCGAGTCGAACGAACTTCAGGCCAGGCTGAAACAGAAAATGGTTGGCATATCCGATCAAGTCATTCTGCTGGCCGACGCCAGCAAGTTCGGCGTTCGGGCTTTTGCCAGAGTGACCGGGCTGCAGGCCGTGCATAACATTATTACGGACCAGGTGCCCGATCCTGAAATGCTCGAACGGCTAAAGGTTTACAACATTACGATCACCACCGTATAGATGCGGTGCAGGAAATTATCAATCCATAATGGGAGCGTGTAATCATGAAGGTCTCCTTGTTCATTACCTGCCTCAGCGATGCCATCTATCCCCGTGTGGGGGAAGCCATGGTCAGATTGCTCGCCGCTCACGGCATACGGCTGGAGTTCCCGCCGATACAGACGTGCTGCGGCCAGCCTTCCTACAACAGCGGGTATTGGGATGAGACGCGGGCAGCGGCCAAAACGATTCTGGAGGCGTTTGACGACAGCGATTTCGTCGTATGTCCTTCCGGGTCGTGTACGTATATGATCCATCATTATCCGGAACTGTTCGCAGACGATCCGGTATGGCTGGAGAAGGCCAAAGGTTTGGAAGCAAAGGCTTACGAGTTCACGCAATTTCTGGTGAACGTGCTCGGCATCACCGATCTGGGGGCCCATTTTCCCCACAAAGTCACGTATCATCCGTCCTGCCATGGCAGCAGGCTGCTCGGGGTGAAGAATGAGCCGTTGGCGCTGTTGAAGGCGGTCAAGGGTCTTGAATTCGTCCCGCTTCCGTTTGCGGAGGATTGCTGCGGCTTCGGGGGCACGTTTGCCGTGAAAATGCCGGACATTTCCGGCGCGATGGTCACGGAAAAGGTCGACCATGTGAAAGAAACCGAGGCCGAGGTGCTTGTCGGATTGGACATGGCCTGTTTGATGAACATTGCGGGCAATTTGCGGTACCGGAATGAGCCGGTGCGTGTCATGCATCTGGCCGAATTGCTGTATGAGGGGGTGAAGACAGGATGAGCCAGGCAGGACCTATGGAAGTGACGGTCAAGGAGCGGGCGGAGCTTGCGCTGAACGACGACTTTTTGCGAAAAGCGGTCAAGTTCACGACCGAGCGATTGCGCAATGGCAAGAAATCCGCGTCGGAGGAGCACGGCAATTGGGACGAATGGCGTGAGCGCGGACGGCAAATCCGTCTGCACACGATTGCCCATTTGGACTACTATCTGAACCAATTCGTGGATAATGCCCGGGCCAACGGCGTCCATATTCACTTTGCGGACACGTCCGCGGAGGCTGCCGCGATTGCCCTGAACATCGCCGCCCACAAACAGGCGTCTTCGGTCGTCAAGTCGAAGTCCATGGTTTCCGAAGAAGTGCATTTGAACCATGCGCTGGAATCGGCCGGCATCGAAGCGATCGAGACCGACCTTGGCGAATATATCATTCAACTGGCAGGGGAAGCGCCCTCGCATATCGTCATTCCGGCCATTCACAAAAACCGATACCAGATTGCCGAGCTGCTCTCGAAGGAGGCTGGCGAGACGCTGGAGCCGGATACGACCGTGCTTGCAGGATTTGTGCGAAAGAAACTGCGCGAGAAGTTTTTGGAAGCGGATATCGGCATGACGGGTTGCAATTTTGCGATTGCGGAGACGGGTTCCATGGTGCTGTTCGAAAACGAGGGCAATGCCCGCATGGTATCGACCGTGCCGAAAACGCAAATTACGCTGATGGGCATGGAGCGGATCATTCCTTCCTGGACTGATCTGGAGGTCATGGCAACCCTGCTTCCGCGTTCGGCGACGGGCCAGAAGCTGACGATGTACATGTCCGGCATTACGGGCCCGCGCCGCTCTGAGGACGGCGACGGTCCGGATGAGATGCATATCATCATCGTCGACAATGGCCGCTCGCTGCAGCTGGGCAATCCGGAGTTTCAAGAGCTGCTGAACTGCATACGCTGCGGCGCTTGCCTTAACGCGTGCCCGGTATATCGGCACATTGGCGGTCATGCCTACGGCGGCACATACAGCGGACCGATCGGCGCGGTGCTGACGCCTGCCCTAAATGGCAACATTGACGAATGGAACGATATCGCAAGCGCATCCAGTCTGTGCGGGGCTTGTTATGAGGCCTGTCCGGTCAAAATACCGCTGCACGACATGCTCGTATACCTGCGCAGGCGCAAGGTGGAGAGCGGGAATGGCAACCGGTGGGAGGGCCTTGGCATGAAGGGCTTTGCCGCGGTTGCCTCCAACTCCAAACGGTTCGCTGCCGCAGTCCGCATGGGCCAGATCGGCCAGAAAGCCGTTGTGCGCAATAACGGCATTTCGCTCAAATTGGGTCCGCTCAAGGGCTGGAATACGTATCGCGTTGCGCCAAGCCTGGCCAAACGATCCTTCCGCCAGGAATGGAACAGGTTGGATGAGGAACTGAACCGGCAGCCCAAAGAAATGGATGCCTCTGTCAAGCAGCGCATGGAACGGATTTTGCAGGAACGCGAAAAAGGAGGCGGGGGGCATGCACACTGAGCATCAGGATTGGCTTGCCGCTTTGGAGCGAAAGTCGCGCGAGAAACAGGAGAAATTCATGAACGGCATCGCATCCAGGCTGGGCAGACCGAGGCAGATGCAAGCGCCTGTCCAGCCTTTCCGCGGTGCTCCGGCATTCTGGAACAAGCTGGAGTGGGACACGGAGAAACGCATTCAGGCGTTCACGGACAATTTTGTCAGCGTCGGGGCCCATATTGCGAGAGTGCCGAGCATGGAGGAAGCGGCAGGTTTCATCGTTGGCAAGGCGCGGGAGCTTGGCGCAAAATACATCATTCGGCAAAACGAAAAAGAGCTTGAAGATTTGGCGCTTGAATCGAGCCTCGAGCAGGGCGTTAGCGTATCCGTATGGAATTCGCTGCCTGAAGAAAACTGGAGAGCCCGCGCCGCCGAAGCGGACATCGGCGTGGTCATGGCGGATTATGCCACGGCGTATACCGGCTCGGTAACGGTGTTGTCCTCCAAGGACAAAGGGCGCTCGGTCAGCCTGTTACCCACGGTTCTCATCCTGATCATTCCTGTGGATCGTCTATATACAAGGCTGGGCGAGACGCTGAGTCGATTTGACGAAGTCGGAAGGGAAAATCTCCCGGCAGGCATTCATTTCATTTCGGGGCCAAGCCGTTCATCGGATATCGAAAATGACCTGACGATCGGCGTGCATGGACCGGGCATCGTATACGGACTCATCGTAGGATAGGACTAAGCAGATTACTGACGTTTTTGAAAAAACAAATGAAAAACGAAGCAGCCTATGAAGCAGCGAAAGTCATGCTCGGTAGGCTGTTTTGTTAATCGATTTATAGGTTTTGTCTATTATAATTATATATTATATATATTTTACCTATCATTAGAAAAGGACTACAATGAGCCCATGATCATTGGAGGAGGTTTGATTTCATGGACTTATATTCCAGCGAGGTGGCTTGCATGGACGGTAGCACGACGACGCTGTCCTCGTTTCGCCACAAGGTGCTGCTCATCGTCAACACGGCCAGCAGATGCAGTTATTCCAGCCAATTTGCTGCTTTGCAGCAGCTCTATGACAAATACCGGGAGCAGGGGCTGGAAATTTTGGCATTCCCGTGCAATCAGTTCAATGGCAAAGAACCAGGCAGCAATGCGGAGATTGCCGAGTATTGCCGGAACGAATTCCGGGTGACGTTCCCCATGCTCGGAAAAATCGACGTCAGGGGACCAAAGATGCATCCTTTGTATGAAAAATGGATTGAACAAGCCCCTTTTGCAGGATTTGACCTATCTACGGAAAAGGGCCGATGGATGGACGAATTTCTCAAGGAGAAGCACCCTGACATTTATGCAGGGGATGGAGTCAAGTGGAATTTCACCAAGTTTCTGATCGGCCGGGATGGGAGGGTCGCTGCCCGTTATGAAACTCCGATCGAACCGGCAGCGATGGAAAGCATGATCGAGAGGTTACTGAACGAAACCGGAAAATGATTAGCTCCAATCGTCCTAAGACCATGGGCCTGTTGAAGATTGATGATGGGAATGGTAGGGTAAAGAAAGAGGCGGGGTCGTCTCTTCCTTTTTTTAGGATGAAATGACCGTTTTACCGAAATGGTCAGTTGGTTCTATCGTAGGCTCAGCCTTTCGCCATCATGATCTTTCATCGAATGGATAAGATTAGTCGGATTGCGAAAAAATAGGGTATAACTATAAGGAGAGTCAGAACCAAACGTCTGCAGAATCGATGTACCGTATTGGAAGAACATTACCTTGAAAGAGGAGTGAACAGAAATGGTGCAACATTCAGTGCCTCAACCGAAAACCTTTGGACCTCTGGGCAATTTGCCGCAGTTGAATTTTGAAGAGCCGGTTCAATCTCTTGTGCAGCTGGCGGGTGAATACGGCCCCATTTTCCGCATGGAGCTGCCGGGACGAAGCGAGCTGTACATTTCGGGTCACGAGTTGGTTGCCGAAGTATGCGACGAATCGAGATTTGACAAGCGGGTATGGGCACCCTTGGAGAAGGTAAGGGCTTTTGCCGGCGACGGATTATTTACCAGTTGGACGGAAGAGCCGAACTGGAAGAAAGCTCATAACGTGCTTTTGCCGAGCTTTAGTCAGCGCGCCATGCAGGGGTATCATCAGAAAATGCTGGATTTGGCCGTGCAGCTCGTGCAAAAATGGTCGCGCCTCAATCCTGACGAAACGGTCAATGTGCCGGAAGACATGACCCGGTTGACGCTGGATACGATCGGCCTGTGCGGGTTCAACTATCGGTTCAACAGTTTTTATCGCGAGGACCCGCATCCGTTTATTACCAGCATGGTGCGTTCGCTCGATGAAGCCATGAGCTCGCTTCAGCGGCTGCGGCTGCAGGACAAACTGATGTTTGCGAAAAAGAAACAATTCGAACAGGACATTCGCACCATGTTTTCGCTTGTGGATCACATCATCGCTGAGCGAAAGGCAAAGCCGGTCGAGGGGGCAGATGACCTGCTGTCACATATGCTTAGCGGCAAGGATCCCGAAACCGGAGAAACGTTGGATGACGAGAATATCCGTTATCAGATCATCACGTTTCTGATTGCCGGACATGAGACGACGAGCGGGTTGTTGTCGTTTGCCATTTATTATTTGCTGAAAAACCCGGACAAGCTTGCCAAAGCGCAGGCCGAGGCAGACCGCATTCTGAAAGATCCGCTCCCGAGTTATAACCAGGTCCGGGAACTCAAATATGTGCGCATGGTCCTGAACGAAGCGCTGCGGTTATGGCCGACGGCTCCCGCATTTTCGTTATACGCGAAGCAGGATACGGTGCTCGCAGGCAAATATCCGCTGCAAAAGGGGGACAGCGTCAGCGTCCTGATTCCCAAGCTGCATCGGGATCGCGAGGCGTGGGGCGAAGATGTGGAGGCATTCCGCCCGGAACGGTTCGAAGACCCGAGCAAGGTGCCGCATGATGCGTACAAACCGTTCGGAAACGGCCAGCGCGCCTGCATCGGGCAGCAATTTGCTTTGCAGGAGGCCACGCTCGTACTGGGGATGGTGCTGAAACATTTTGAACTCATCGATCATGCCGATTACCAGTTGAAAGTGAAAGAAACGTTGACGCTCAAGCCAGACAATTTCACCATTCGTGTGCGCGTGCGCGAAAGCCAGCCGGTCATGGCCGCTCCTGGCATCGCCGTCCAGGAACCGGTCTCAGCGACGATGGCGCCTGCAAACAAAGAGCCGAACCTGATGAATGCGCATCGCACGCCCATGCTTGTCCTGTACGGATCGAATCTGGGTACCGCGGAAGGCATTGCCCGGGAGATTGCCGATACCGCCAGGTATCAAGGCTTTCACAGTGAAGTGGCCGCACTGGATCAACGCGTCGGCAAGCTGCCGAAAGAAGGCGTGGTCATCATCGTCAGCGCTTCCTACAACGGCCAGCCTCCAAGCAATGCAAAAGCGTTTGTCGAATGGCTGGAGCATGCGGATTCGGGAGAGTTCAACGGCGTGCGTTACGCGGTCATGGGATGCGGGGACCACAATTGGGCCAGCACATATCAACGCGTTCCGCACCTTATCGATGAGCTATTGTCCGCAAAAGGGGCCGAGCGCCTTGCCCCGCTTGGCGAGAGCGATGCCAGCGGTGATTTTGAACAACAGGTCGATCGCTGGAATGAACGTTTATGGCCCGAACTGGCAGAAAAGCTGGGTCTGGAGCTGAACGTCAACTCCGAGAGCGAACGCAGTTCCTTGTCCGTGCAATTTGTCAACGGTTTGGCTGTCACCCCGCTGGCAGAAACCTATGATGCACATATCGCAACGGTCGTGGAGAATCGTGAACTGCACGATGCGGGGAGCGACCGCAGCACGCGCCATCTGGAGATTCGTTTACCGGAAGGCGCGGTCTACAAGGAAGGCGACCATCTGGGCGTACTGCCGCATAATCCGCCCGAATTGGTGGAGCGTGTGCTCCGCCGATACGGTTTCAACGGCACGGAGCATTTGGTACTGGACGCTTCCGGGCGCAGCGCGGCTCACCTGCCGTTGAACCAGCCGGTCAATTTGTTTGACCTGCTGACCCACAGCGTGGAATTGCAGGAGGCTGCGACGCGTGCGCAATTGCGCGAATTGGCCGCATATACGGTTTGTCCGCCTCACAAGAAAGAGCTTGAAGCACTGCTGGACGAAGCGGCTTATTTGGAGAAAGTGCGCGGCAAACGCGTTTCCATGCTGGATTTTCTGATCCGGTACGAGGCATGCGAGCTGCCGTTCGAGCGTTTTCTGGAGCTGCTCCCTCCGCTGAAGGCCAGGTACTACTCCATCTCCAGTTCACCCCGCGTTCAGCCGGGTCAGGCGAGCATTACGGTAAGTGTAGTGCGTGGACCAGCCTGGAGCGGAGAGGGCGAATACAAAGGCATTGCCTCCAACTATTTGGCCAGGCTGCAGCCGGGCGAAGAGATCGTGATGTTCGTGCGCACGCCCGAGTCGGGCTTTGAACTGCCGGAGCAGGCAGGCGTGCCGATCATCATGGTCGGCCCGGGCACCGGAGTGGCGCCGTTCCGCGGATTTTTGCAGGCTCGTCGCGTTTTGAAGGAACAGGGAGCCGAGCTTGGCGAAGCACACCTGTACTTTGGCTGCCGCAATCCCGAGCATGATTATTTGTACAAACAGGAGCTGGAGCAGGCTGAGCGAGAAGGGCTTGTGACGCTGCACACCGCTTTTTCCCGGATTCAGGGAGAGGAGAAATGTTATGTCCAGCATCGGATGAAGCAGGATGCATCACGATTGGTTTCGCTGCTGGAGCAAGGCGGACACTTGTACATTTGCGGCGACGGCAGCCGAATGGCTCCGGACGTCGAAGCGACATTGAAGGAAGCCTACGCCACCGTAACCGGCAGCACGGCTCAGCAGGCGGAAGCATGGCTGGAACAACTGCAGCAGCAAGGGCGATACGCGAAGGATGTATGGACGGGGATTTAAAAAGATACTGTGAATAAAGCAATTGAAGAAGTGGATGCTCATCAGGCTGCCGCAAATGTCTGAAATGGATGGGGCAGCCTCGAGCATTGTTGTAATTTCTTAATTTCAGGCTTTGGAAGGGCCAACCTGCATGGTTGCGGATATAAAGGATTCAAGCCTGTGTTCATTTTCCCCTTACAGGCCGATAGATGGATTCGACTTGCTTCAGCGGAAACAGGATGCGGGAAGGGAACTTCCCCCTGGCCTGCAATTCAATATAGTTCAATCCCACCGCGACAAGGCGGAGATTGCGAAATGCATTTCGGGTAGGGAACGCGGTACGGACGCCTACGAATATGCCGCGCCGCGTGCGAGGGATGCCGAACACCCGGATGGAATTCAGGCTTAGCGGCACGAAAAGTTGACCGTTTACTTTGATGAAATTGCGCGGGTACACCCGGTCGATCCGTCCTGGCTCAAGGCCGGACAGGGGGGCGTTCAATTCGGCGAGATGGCCCTGCAATTCGGCCAGGCGCTGCTGAAGCGTTTTGCCGGTTTGAAGCTGGTGCACGTTCATGCGAACTCCTCCGTTTTCCGTTTATACCCAGTATATGAGCGGAGTACGCCAAGGTGAGTCCGAGGATGCATCGATTTGACATTTATATGGTGCGGTGCACCTCAAAAACGCTCCTTCCTCAGAAGGAGCGTTTTTTGAGTCGATATCGTAAAGGCAGCAGCTAATCCGATCTTTATATGCGACCGCCGTTGAATACGGCAGTATGCGTTTGTCAGAAACGAACGAGGCTGCCGATCTGTACGGGCTGGCCCGTGGCGATGGCCCGATTGGCTGCAATCCCGGTCAAGATGGATTGTGCGCCATCGATATGGTTCGCCGCGCGGTTGAACGGATCTTCTTCCGGATGGCCGAACAGGTCGTTCAGCAGGACCGGATCGCCCCCGCCGTGGCCGCCTTCGCGTTCTTCGACCTCCACTTCGTAAGGTGCGCCGAACATGGGCAGTACGCGCAGCGTTTTGCCGATCAGCGCTCCTTCCAGGTTTTTGTCGCCGAGCGAATTGACGTACGATTGTTCGACGATCGACATTTCGATGCGTCCTTTCGTGCCGTTGATGGCGATGCGGTATCCCTCCCAAGGTTGGTAAGCGACAAGGGAATAAGTCAAGATAGCCTTGTTCTGGTATTGAACCAGGACGCCCATGGTGTCCTCGATGTTGATGCCGTCGCCGAATACGCTCTGGTCGCGTTGATAGCCGTCCTCTGCTTCGGCGTCCAGATACATCGCTTTCAGATGGGCATCCGAATCCAGATGCAGGGCGAACGGATCGCCTTCGGCAAGCGGACTGCCCGTTGCACGCGTATAAAATTGGGTTACCCCGCGCTCCTCGGCATTTTCGCGGCCATAGAACATCAAATCCCCGAATGCAAATACCGTTTGAGGCTGGGAACCGATCCAGAAGTTAACAAGGTCAAAATGGTGCGTCGATTTGTGCACGAGCAGACCGCCGCTATTCCGTTTATTGCGGTGCCAGCGGCGGAAATAGTCCGCGCCATGGCGAGTGTTCAGCAGCCATTCGAAATGCACGGACGTGACGCGTCCGATGGCATCGTTCATGACAAGCTCCCTTACTTTGGTGTGATGGGGAGCATAACGGTAGTTAAAGGTCACGCGCACGTTCCGCCCGGTCCGTTTGGTAGCGTCGAGAATGTCCTGACATTTTTGCTCATCGATGGTCATCGGTTTTTCGGTGATGACGTCGCATCCAAGTTCCATGGCGCGAATGATGTATTTGTGGTGCGTGCGGTCAATGCTTGTCACGATCACGAAGTCGGGTTTCTCGCTGGCGATCATTTCATCGAATTGATCGGCACGGTATGTAGGCACTTCGTTATATTTGTATTTGTCGCGCAGCATTTGATTGGCATAGTTCATCCGGGTTTGGTTGATATCGCAAAATGCGACCAGCTCCGATGTTTCACGGAAATCGCGGGCCAGCGATCCGTAGAAGAATTCGGCACGACCTCCGGTACCGACCAATGCATAGCGTTTTTTGTCACTCATGTCATCGCCTCCTTGAATATGCTTCTAGCCTATAACAAGGAAGCACGTTTTTCGCCGCCTTTATTGCGAAATCGCTTTCAAATGCCGCCGATTTTGCTATAATCCAAGGGAAGCCTTTTAAAAAAGGAAGGGATGCCCGTGAACAGGCCATATCGCGCGGACTTTCATGATCCGACCGGGCTGCTCGCAATCGAATATGATCGGCGCATCGGTTATTTTTCGATGCATGCGGACCATCTGCACGATCATTATGAGCTGTATTACCTGTTGTCGGGCGAGCGCATTTACTTTATCAAAGATCGATCCTACCGGGTTATGGCAGGGGACCTGGTTCTGGTAGACCGCAACGTGGTCCACAAAACGCTGGATAGCGGCAGGCCGGATCATGATCGGGTGGTCCTGTACCTGAAGCCGGAGCTGTTCGCAGGCATGGGCGTGCCCGCAGATTTGGCCGCTGGTTTGATGCAGCTGTTTCGCGGCAGTCCGCCCGTGCTGCGGTTTCCTTCACGCGTCCATGCTCAGGTGGAACGATTGGCTGTGGAGATCGTGGACGAGATGGTGGACCCGCAGCCGGGCAGCGAGCTGCTGCTCCGCCACAGGGCGGTGGAATTGCTGCTCTGTGCCTGGCGCAACCGGCACCTGGCCGTAGCGGATGCCGAAGATGCAGAGCCGGTCCTTCATCCCAAAACGCAGGCCGTCGTGCATTATTTGAACGAAAACTTTCGCGAATCGCAGTCCCTGACGGAAGTGGCGGACATGTTCCGTATAAGCCCGCACTATTTGAGCCGATTATTTCGGCATACAACCGGATTTTCGTTCAGCGATTATCTGAACTTGCTGAGAATCAAGGAAGCGCAGCGTTTGCTGCGGGAAACGGACGATCCCATTACGGACATCGCTTTGCGATCCGGGTTCGGGAACTTTTCCCATTTCGGCAAAATGTTCAAACGGATGGTGAATGCATCGCCAAGGCAGTACCGCCAGCAGCATACAAAGCAGGATCGAAGGCAGTCATAAGCGTGAAAAGCCCCGGAAACGACGCAGCGATGGCTGCCCGTCATGCATTTCCGAGGCTCATTGCTTTCTTCGAGAATGTAAACCTGTTTTACGAGCTGCGCATCGGCGATTCGTTCTCCGGCCGCAACTTCATCCGAAGGTCTTCGTTCCGCGGGCAGATCATGATCCCGTCCACGACGTCGAGCCGTGCTGCCTGAATGGAGCTGCGGCGTGCAGGTTCGCTGGCATGATCCACGCCTTCCCGGCGATCCGGATGCGTGAAATAAAAAATATAGGCCTGATCGTCCTGTACGACGACGTCGGCATGCAATCCGATGACGCCGTCATCCTCCCGGGTGCCCGGCTGATCCAAAATGAGGCTGTTCCACGCCCAGTGTTCCAAATCGTCGGAACGGTAAACGGCCTGTCCTCTCCATTCGTCCACGATCATCCAATAGCTGCCCTTAAAACGAAATACGTTCGGGCCCTCATGAGGCCGACCTGTTATGACGGGACCGATCACTTCCCAATGATAAAGGTCCGCGCTATCCGCGGCATAGGTATGGGAACCGCGCGCTTCGTCCTTGTACCACATGCGGAAACGGCCATCCGGCAGCGGGTAGACGCAGGCATCGATCACGTAGTCCGAGCTGAGCTCCAGCGTACCGTGAAACGTCCATGACAACAAGTCGGGGCTCGTATAATGCAGGATATTCCGCTTATGTCCAGGCCAGTCGTGCGGGACGCCTTGGATGTAGCTCACGTACATGTGGTACGTGCCCTCATGCCAGAAAATTTCCGGTGCCCAAAACGTGTTATGACCCCATTCGTGCTCCAATCCCGTCAATGTGCCGCGGTACGTCCAGGTGCTGCCGCCGTCAGTGGAAGAAGCAACGCCAAGATCGGTGCCGTGCACCCAGGCGAACTTCGGTCCGCCCGCTGTTGCGCGGCGGTTGGTATATACCATCCACCAAGCCTGTTCGGCGCGGTTCCATATCAATACCGGATCTGCTGCACCATCAAAGATGGGATCTCGAAATAAAGGTGCGCCCATGAAACTTCCTCCCTTGTTTTTGTCAAAATGGAAGCGTGTTCTACTATCGTAAAAGAGTTTGACTGAAATTACAATATTATGTTTTCTTATGATTTGAATTCATGCATATATTAATCCGAAGATGTTATAATACGCCCAGCAGTTGACGCATGCCAACCATCGAAATTAAGATTAGGGAACTGAAACCAGACATACCCAAAGAAGGCAGGAGAGCAGAATGTATACATACAAGCCGATGTCGATTGAACACTATGACCAGGCTTTGCTGTTATGGGCCCGGACACCGGGGCTCGGCATCAGCATGGAGGTGGATTCGGAAGAGGGAATCGCGGCATATTTGAAACGTAATCCGGGAATCAGCCACGTTTGCGTGGACGATGAAGATCAGTTGGTCGGTACTGCGCTGTGCGGACATGACGGCAGACGCGGATACATGTATCACGTAGTTGTAGATACGGCCCACCGGGGGAATCAGGTGGCGACGACCTTGGTCAGGCATTGTCTGGAGCAGCTGAAGAAGGCAGGCATATTCAAGTGCCATCTGATGGTGCTGGACAACAACGAGACCGGCAAGCGGTATTGGTCGGAGCATGGATGGCACTATAGGGACAACATATTGCTTTATTCGGCCAATACGCAAACCTTTTCGGAAGCCGGGGCGTAGGGGAAATGGCGGCAGCGAGCAAATATATAGGTTGACTATATATACCGCAAAAGATACACACGTTCACGGAGAGGGCAGAAACAAAACGGAGAAGCGGAGCGTTCGCTTCAAAGCAAAGGGGAGGATCTCGATGATTGAACAGCGACTGGAACAGCTTGGAATCGTATTGCCGCGGGCCAGCGCGCCGGCGGCCAAATATGCGAATGCGGTTATTGTGAACGGCATGATGTACGTATCGGGCAAAGGGCCGAATACGGCCGAGCGCGGGAAGCTGGGAGACAAGTTCACGACGGATCAAGGATATGCATTTGCCCGGAATGCAGGCATTGAAGTGCTGGCCGTTGTGCAGGAGGTGCTCGGTTCACTGGACAGGGTGGAACGTGTGGTCAAAATCCAAGGGTTTGTTAACGCTACCGCATCCTATGACGAGCATCACAAGGTGCTGAACGGCTGCTCCGACCTGATGCTCGACGTGTTCGGCGAACGCGGAGTACACGCCCGATCGGTGTTTGGCGCGGCATCGGTCAGGGATGACCTGCCGCTCATCATCGATTCCATTTTCCAAGTAAAGGAGTAGAGGACAAATGACGCAACCCGATCATTCAATCGACCCGATTATGCTTGAATTTCCCGAACGTTTCGAAACGGAGCGGCTGATCATTCGTGCTTCGCAATGGGGAGACGGCCGGATGGTGAACGAAGCCGTCCACGAAAGCGCCGACCAGTTGGCGCCATGGCTGCCTTTTGCCAGAACGCTCCCCACGCTCGAACAATCCGAGATCCGCGCTCGCAAAAACAGGTTGAACTTTATGGAACGCACCGATATGGTCCTTTATTTGCTGGACAAGGAGACCGGCGAATTCGTGGGCAGCAGCGGTTTGCATCGCATGAACTGGGAAGCCCGTTCCTTCGAAATCGGTTACTGGATCAGAACGTCGCGTTCCGGACAAGGATTAATGGGCGAAGCCGTTAGAGGCATCGAGCAGTTTGCCATTCGGCACCTGGACGCCAATCGCCTTGAAATCCGCTGCGATGCCCGCAATCGAAAGAGCGCCAAAGTCGCCGAACGGGCCGGATACACGCTGGAGGGCATTTTGCGGAGAACCGGACGCGATCCGGACGGCGTGCTGGTGGACACGATGGTTTTTGCCAAAGTAAGAGGTGTCGAATTCAACTGATTCCCAATCCAATGGGGGAGGAAACGTTTTGAGGCTGATCGGGCAGGGAAGAACCGCGGATATATTTGAATATTCGCCAGGGGAGATCATGAAGCTGCACCATGCGGATTTCCCGGAGGCTGTCGTGCGGCACGAGTTTCGGATCACGGAGATGGTCGGCAGCAAAGGTTTGCACATCCCCGAGGCTCGCTTATTACATAAAGAAGGAAACCGTCTTGGCATCGTTTTTGAACGGATCGAAGGGCAAACGCTGCTTGCTATGCTGCTCGGACAGATCCTATCTGCGGAGGAGACGGCCAGAATGATGGCGGAATGCCATTACGGGCTGCATATGCAGAAGGATGAAGAACGGGCCCTGCCTGGGCAAAAACATATTTTAGAACAGGCGATGATGCGTGTGCCCATGCTTGGGGAATCGGAAAAACAAAAGGTGCTGGCCGATCTTCGGGCGCTGCCGGAGCACAGCCAAATCTGCCACGGCGATTTTCATCCGGACAACGTCATGTTGGAACGGGTCGGCGGGCGCTGCCGGGTCATCGACTGGATGACAGGCATGTCCGGGGACCGGCAGGGGATGTGGCGCGGACATGGGTCATATTGAAGAGCGCCAGCCTGCCGGAACAGGCGGCTGCAGAGCTGCATCAGGCGTTCGAGACGGCGCGCAGCCTGCTGCTGGACGGCTATATTGAGCATTACTTACGTTTGTCCGGCATGACATGGGAGCAGCTGGAAGCTTGGATTTTACCTGTTGCCGCCGCGCGGCTGGACGAAAATTTGCCGGAAGGGGAAGCAAGGCATGTGCTGCGTTTCGTGAGGGAGCGTCTGGCGTCCCATTGAACCTGGATGGTCATGTAAGAATTGGAATAGGTGAATGAGGTGGATGCCGTGTTAAAAGCGTTGAAGGCGATTCAAACTTGGAAATCGGGGGACCTGTCTGTAGCGGGACAGTCTCCGTCGTGGCTGCAATTATTGTTGGCCGCCGAAAGGCCGAACATCAATCTGGAGCGTGTCCGTGCCATCGCCGAGCTCGAAACGAATAATCCGGTGCTCGACTATGTGGAGCGAACGCTTCAGGTACTGGACGGTTTGCACGTTTCCTTTTGGGTACGCGAGATCGTGGAGGAAGTGCTGGCCTGGTCCGAAACGGCGAAGGCAGGAACATTGCAGCAGCGCAGGATGTGGCTGTCCGAAGGCATCAATTTGTTTGTGCACAACATCGGTTCCGCCCAACTGTACGTTCGGTATGCCGCAGCGTCAAACTCCGGTTCTGCGGTTCTGCGCGAAAATGAGGATGGGGGCACATACGCCGGAGTTCCGGGCGATTCATCGATCCGGGGAACTTCGGGTTCTTCAGCCCAGCATGAACAAGGAGACGATGTCCCGGCATTGTCGCCAAGGCAGGAAATGGTTCGCACGCTGATCGCGACGCATGGTTTGATCGGGCAGTACATCCGCGGGGAAATTCCGTTTGCCGAGAACCTTCCGGTACGTCGACTGTTTGCGGCAGGATGGGTGGACAAAGACGAACTCAGGACACTGCTGCTGGCGCTGAATGAATGCGTGATTGCGGGTGTCGATCCACAGCTTTGGCAGGACGTGCAATCCGAGGTGCGACGTATTGTCGGCTGGATCATCGAAGAGCCTGAACGCCATGAATGGACCTTGAAGGAACGGCTGTCCCGGCTCAGAAGCGCCTCCGTCAAACAGGGCGAACCGCTGGACGAGGCTTATGCACGATTGGAAAAGTCGCTGGACGTCGAGATGGAACTGGCGCCGCTCGCGGATCGCACGTTATGGTACGTGGAGGCAGCTTTGCAGCACTTTTCCTTCAATGAAATGGTGCAGATTTTCCGGCTCGCCCTGAAGGACCTGGAAATGCACGAGCCTGACGGCGGCAGGACGGCTGGACGCGTGCGTCATATCAGCTTCGAACCCCTGATGAACACGATGTATTATGACCACAAAGGTGCCAAAAAGCTGAATGTGTACAAAAAGCGCATGATTGAAAAGTATTTGGAGCAGTGGTCCTGGGAGCAGATGGCATCAGGGGAGGCCATAGATTATCCGCATTTGACCCATCGCGTGCAGCGATACGAGGACGTGCCGGATACGGCGTTCGTGACGTTCGAATTTTCGCCGGCTGCGGAGAAGCTGATCGCTTTCTGCATCGAAGCCGAGAAATCGCCGCTGTACGAACGGGCCGTGCTGATGCTGTTTGATTTGTTCGGCTTAAGGCGCGATGCTTACGACCGTTTCCATAACGAAGAAGCATATCTGGCCGACATGAACGGCTCGGGGGATTACAAAAAAGTGCTGCTGGACTATATCGCGGGCCGGCGGGTGCTGGACATCGGGCCCGGCGGAGGCGTGCTGTTGGATTTGATCGAGCAGGAGAAGCCGGATGTAGAGCCGATCGGCATCGATATTTCAGCCAATGTAATCGAAGCGCTTGAACGCAAGAAACAGCGCGAAGGCCGCCGCTGGCAAGTGATGAAGGGAGATGCTCTGCAGCTGGATCAATACGTGCAGCCTGGCACGGTGGATACGGTCATTTTTTCATCCATATTGCATGAGCTCTACTCCTATATTGAACACGAGGGCAGACGATTCAACCCGAATACGGTGGCGGCAGCGCTCCGGAGCGCCTTTGACGTGCTGACTCCGGGGGGCCGGATTCTGATTCGCGACGGCATCATGACGGAACCTGAAACGCAGAAACGGCGCATCCGTTTCATGGAGCCGGACGGGATGCAGTGGCTGGAGCGGTATGCTGCCGATTTTCAGGGAAGGTCCATTGCATTCGACCGGATATCCGATAACGAAGCGGTGCTCAACGTGAATGATGCGATGGAATTTCTGTATACGTACACCTGGGGGCCGGATGCTTACGTCCATGAAATCCAGGAGCAATTCGGCATATTTACTCCGTCCGCCTACGAACGCTGCATCAAAGAAACGCTTGGCGACCAGGCAGACATTATCCTGTTGAAACACTTTTTGCAGAAAGGGTATACGGAAGCGCTGAGCGATCGCATTGTTTTCATGGACGAGGACGGTATGCCTGCTTCGCTGCCGGACAGTACCTGCTTGATCGTGATCGAGAAGAAGGAGCGTGCAGAGTCGTGAACCCAAATAAGGAAGCATTCAACACAACGTTATATTTTGTCCGGCACGCGGAGTCGGTCTATGTGGAAGGGCAAGAGCGGGAACGCGGGCTCACGGAACGTGGCATGCTGGATGCGGCGAAGATTGCCGATGTGTTGGTCCAGGAGCGAATCCGCTGGTTTTATTCCAGTCCTTATCGGCGTGCGGTGGATACCTTGCGGGTACTGGCCGGCCATTGCGGATGCGAAATCACGATGGAAGAAGATTTGCGGGAGCGAAAGCTGTCGGGAAAGGATTTGGGGAAAGAAAACTTTCGGGAAGCCAAGCAGAGGGTGTTTCTTGATCCCGAATTTGCTTTCCCGGGCGGCGAATCGAGCGTGGAAGCAGGCAAGCGTGCCGTGGCCGTGCTGGAACGGATCTTGCAACAGCATGCGGGAGAAAAGGTGGCCATCGGCACGCACGGGGATATCATGACCCTGATGCTTAACCATTACGATCCCGCCTACGGCTATGAGTTTTGGGAAAGCACCTCCATGCCGGACATATATAAGCTGGAAATGGATGCGGAACGTCGGTTGGTTGGCATCGAACGGTTGTGGGTGAGCTCATGAACATTACGTTTATGCAGGATCGGTATTTCATTGAAGGGCTTCAGGTGTTGGATCTGCAGCGGCAGAAGTATTGCATTTTTGATTTGGAAGGCACGGGCATACGCCCGGAAACGGAAAGCATTACTCAGTTTGGAGCGCTTCATCTGGAGTTGGGGTCGACGGAGCAAGCGGAGTTTACCTCCCTTGTTCGGGCAACGAAGCCCATTCCGGATGCTGTCGCCCGATTGACCGGCATTTCTAATGAGGACATGTGCGGCGCTCCCGGGTATAAGGACGTTTTTCCGTCCTTTTTGCATTTTGTTGGTGATCGAGTGCTGGTTACTCAGGCAGGATATGAGTATGATGTGCCGATGCTAAGACGCCATTGCGCAATGAATGGCTTGCCGATGATGACGAACAAGGTGCTGGATACCAAAGCATTGTTTACCTACATTCATCCGGAGATCGATGCTGTTGTTTCCACTGATTTTCTGGTGAGTTACTACGGCATCGACACGGCGGGTTTGCAGCGGCATGAGGCATTAGCGGATTGCCGCTTGATCGCCCGCATTTTCGAACAGGTGATGACGGAATACGAGCAAATGGGGAAAATGCATTTTATCGCCGATCCGAATGTTTCCATGAGGAGATTTGTTATACCGGCTATGTATCAAGCAGAGGGGAAAGAAGGGGTTGACCTTGAGTAAGGCAGAAGCTGAACGTTTTTTGTCCAAGCTGAAAGAAGGTACAGTGATTACGGAACAGACCTTTGCAGAACTGGATGTGGACGATTATTTGGCAGAGAGGGAGGACGATGAGTTCTCCGGACAGTGGATGCAGGCGTTCGAGCGTGTGCAGGGGAGCGGCACCGAGGCAGAAGCTGAGGATATTCGTTCCGGTCGGGAGATGGCGTTTAAACAGGTATTTTCGCTGACAGGTGATCCTGATTTGGCGGGTTACGTGAGCGATGACATCGGTTTGATCTGTACGGCGCTTGCGGGGGACGAGGTGCATGACGGCTTTGTGCACACGTTGCAGGAAAGCTATTTGAGTGGCAGATTGCCTTTGAGGTAAAGGGGGGGCTTGTCTTTCTGTACATGTCGGATGCTCGTTTGTATAAAAAAATGGCTGCATCTGTGCATTGAGACCATGCCTGAGATGCCGTAAAATTCACCTTAGCGACAAATGAGAATGATAATCATTATGATAGAGACATTCTCAGGTCACATACTACAAAGATTACATAGGGGTGAAGGGGATCATGGCAAGACCAGGCAAAGGATTAAAAGGGTGGTTGATTTTGGCGCTGCTGCTGACGACCGTTATTGCAGGTTGTGGAGCAAAGGCCGAACCAACCGCGCAGCAGAATACAACGGCAGAACAGAACACGACGACGGAAAATACGGCTTCAGAACCACAAGCGGCAGCAGTGAATGAGCCAGAGACTCGGGTAGTAAAAGATGAGTTCGGAGAGGTCACCATCCCGACGAAGCCACAGCGAATTGCAGGCATTTACGTGGAAGATTACTTGAAGGCATTGGGAATTACGCCAGTGATCCAGTGGTACCATCCGAATTGGGGAATCCAGGAATACCTCAATCTGGACGTTCCCCAGTTTGACATCACGGGTAACATGGAAGTGCTGCTGGAGTATGACCCGGACCTGATCATCGTAGATGGAGGGGTAAATGCCGAGCAATATGAGATGTACTCTAAAGTGGCGCCTACCTACCGTTTGCCGGAACGTGTGCTGCAGGATTCCAAACAGATTTTGACGACGATTGCGGACGTTGTTGGACAGCCCGAGAAGGGAGCCGAGGTGCTGGCGCAGTTCGAGAATAAAATCGAAGATGCCAAAACGAAGTTGAAAGAAACGATCGGGGACGAGACGGTTGCGGTTGTACGCCTGGATGTACAAGATAAAGGGCTGGCACTCTTTGGCGTGAAGAACCGGTACACCGGGTTTATCTATTCCGATCTTGGATTGAAGCCGCATCCGCTGGCAGCGAATATGGAAGAATATCAACAGGTGATTTCCGAAGAAGCAATTCCAGATCTGGATGCCGACCACATTATTATTTTCCCTTCCAACGGGCACTGGAACTCGCCGGAAAACCAGGAAGCGCTCAAGATGCTGGACAATAAGTTGTGGAAAAACCTGCCGTCTGTCAAAAATAACCATGTGTACATGATGGAGAGATCACACTGGCAATCCGGGGCCGTGACGGCCAACTCGATGAAAATGGACGATTTGCTGCAAAAAATGATGCCGTAATTACGGATCATCAAAAAGAAAGTTCTTCAACGAGGGTTGAAGAGCTTTCTTTTTTCGTTTACACTCATTTAAATGATAACAATTCTCAATTGAGGGCGATGAAATATGAGTTTTACCATGGAACAACGATTGCCCGAGCCTTGGCTCTGCTTACTGGAGCATTTGCAGGAAGTGGACCACGGGCAAGACGAACTAGGCTTCTGCATGAAATACGATGTACTGAATGCACATCAGTTATTTGTGATTACTGCAGGCGAGGGAGAGGCCGTCTGCCCCGATCGATCTTGGAAGCTAAAAAAAGGCGTAATCCTGCTGGTTCCGGAAGGAATAACGATTATGATGGAATCGTCGCGAAAACCGAGGCAGAAGCTTCAATATTTCAAGCTGGATCTGGCACGATCCGGTCAAGCGAGAAAGTCGGAGGCATTCGTTCCTTCGCCGGGCTCCCGTTCAGGAGTCGATGCCGTGACAGAATTGTATTATAGTCCGTGGAGTTCTTGCATCCGTGCTTTGGAACAAATGCTTGGCAGGCAACAAACGTCTGACTCGTGGATGGCACGTTGGGAACAACAGCTTGCGTTCCAGAATTGGTTCAGCATGCTGATCAAATATAACGAATCATCCCACGAACAACCGGACAGCCGCAGGCGAATCCAGACATCCGTACGTTATATCCACGAGCACTTTGACCAACCTATGACGGTGGATGAACTTGCCGGCAGCATTCAGCTTAACCGCGCCAGCTATACTCGGCAATTCAAGGAAGCGACGGGTCAACTGCCGCTGGACTATGTGAACGAAATTCGGCTGGAGCGGTCCAAACAGCTGCTGCAGATGACGGATGACCGTCTGCATGACATCGCGCAGAACGTCGGTTTCAGCAATGAATACTACTTTAGTCGCCGCTTCAAACAATATACGGGGGTTTCTCCGGGCGTGTACAGGCGACATCAGCGCCAGGACGTTCGCGTGTTTGCGCCATTTCTGGAGGACTTCGTGCTGGCGCTCGGGATCACTCCCGTGATGCAGTATTCGCATCAAATATGGGGCAAACAAGGTTATCTGGAACTGCATCATGTGCCCGAATTTGACGTAACCAGCCAGGATGCCAAGCTGGATGAACATGAACTACCGGATTTCATTATGTTGGACGATGGTCATGTTCGTTGGAACCTGGAACGTTTGGAGCGGCTCGCACCGACATATTACTTGAAACATCAGGGAGAGGACTGGCGCGGTATCCTGAAATCAACAGCCGATGTTCTGGGTAAGGGCAATCGTATTCAGGAAGTCATTGGTACATACGAAGAGAAGGCATATGAAGCGAAAACAAGACTGCAACGGAAAATAAAAAGTCAAACCGTGGCCTTCCTGCGTATTTCGGCAACGACCATTGCCCTTTATGGTGCAAACAACGGGTATGTGGGGCCGATTATGTTTCAAGATCTTGGTCTTAAACCGGATTCATGCGTTAGCCAATGGGCCGGACAGCAGCGCCGAATTAACATTGAGCTGGAACAACTACCCGGTTTGAATGCTGATCATCTTTTCGTGACGTTTGACGGGGAAAAATCGACGTTCCCTGGCGAAGAGCGGGGAATCATGGACAGCAGGGAGTGGAGCCAGCTTAAAGCCGTTAGAAACGGCTGCATATACGAGGTCGATTTCTTGACATGGATGAATTACGGAATCCTTTCGCATGGCAAAAAAATTGACGATATACTGCGATATTTGGGATGAGTGCTGCGCAGGGCGGATCTCCCATAATACCGATGAACGATATCAGCAAATCCTTCTGATCCCAGCAAGCTCATTCGGGACCAATCAGAAGGTTTTTTCATATTTTGAGCCGGCGCAGGGAAAGACCGAATATTGCCAAAGAACAGTCCTTGAGCCGGAGAGTGCGACATACGATAAGAGAAGGTGTGATCATCTACCAAGCACCTTGTCTAAAGTACAGCCATGATGTCAATGGCAGATGGGAGAGCGGCAATGACGAAACGGATCATTCTGCTGGAAGAAGGTACGGCAGCGTTAAAAGAGCTAATGGGCCCGAAGGCGGCGGGACTCGCAGACATGGTACAGGCAGGTTGGCCCGTTCCCGCAGGCTTCGTAGTGGCGGCGTCTGGTTTCGGGCAGGCGTGCGCTCACTCGGGGCAACCGTCCTGCGACAAGGACGATGAACTTGCTGACGCCATACGTTACCTGGAGCAGCGCTCCGGTAAAAGGTTTGGTCATGCTGCCAATCCACTTCTGCTCGCCGTAAGGTCAGGGGGGACGCTAAACGGCCAAACGACGCCTGCCCCGCTGCTGCATATCGGGCTGAACGACTCGACGGTTGAAGGGCTGGCCAAAGCGGCAAACCATCGAATGTATGCGCTTCAATGTTACCGGAATGCGCTGCTGCAGTACGGAAGAACGGTGCGAGGCATCATGGACAAAAGGTTTGAAGAAGAAGCAGGCAGCGATGTCATGCAGGATGAGGCTGAGCTGGAACGGAGCATTGCACGATGCAAAACGTGGATTGAAACGCTGGGAGGAACGCCTTTTCCCCAAAGTCCGGAGGTGCAGCTGGAGGAAGCGCTGCATGCGATGCAAAAATTCGTGCAGGAATCAGCAGATCGTTTGGCAAATGGTGGGGACCAGGCTTTTCCTGATCCTTTCAACAAGAAAAATCCTGCTCTGATTCAAGCCATGGTTTATGACGGACTGGACGTACAGAGCGGCAGAGGCATGCTGTTTATAAACCAACCGGATCCAGGACGGAAAGAAATGCAGGGATTCTATCTGGCGTCGGACGCCGATCGATCGGCAAGTACGGCATTGGAGGAGTTGTGCGGGACAAAACCGGACGTATACCGGATGCTGCTGGAGATGCGCAGCGAGCTGGAGCAGGGAGGCGAGTCCGGGCAAGCGGTCGAGTTCGTCGTAGAATCAGGTCAGCTTCATGTGCTGCAAAAGAGCCGAGTTGACGACGCCAATGACGCTTTGGTGAAAATGCTGGTTGAAATGGTTAAACAGGGAAGCATGACAAAGGACGCAGCCCTTCGGTGCGTCAATTCTGTTCAAACGGCGGAAATGCGTAATCGCAACGATACCATCGGGAATATTTCACTTTTCCTGAATCCGAATTGGCGGATCATGCTGGGTTGGGCTGATGAAATAAGGGAACAAGCGGTGTTTGCGCATATCCGGCACCCGGGCGAAGCCAGGCTGGCCAGAGAGTATGGCGCCGACGGGGCCTTTTGCCGGATCGAAGATTGTCTCCGATCACCGATGAGATGGCCATATGCGCAGAAATGGATACAAGCGAACGGCATACCGGATCGCAGACAGGGCATGTGGCGGTTGCTGCCGATGCTGCAGGCCGATCTGGAACAGGTATTGGAACCGATGAACGGTTGCCCTGTCGCGATTCAATTGCTGGATAGAAGGTGGATCGAGCAACAAATATTCAACCTGGAGAGCGTCAGCGAGCGTGATGAACAGGGGCGGACTTCGAATGTGCCGGCCGTGGACGAGGAATGGTTCCGCGAATGGACGGATATGCAGCTGGAAGCGGTTTTCCGCGCCGCATTAAAGATCATACGCGAGAATTGGCGGGCCAGGCCGGAAATCTTGCTCATGTTCGCGAATCATCATGAAGAAATCCAGGCTATGGCGGAACTGGCTGATGATGTCGCCGAACAGATTCTGGGTATGGAGAAGCGCCACTGCCGATACCGGCTTGGTCATGGCCCGGAGCATGCATCCCAAACCGCCGGCTCGGAAAAACGATCAAACCTGTATTATGGATTGGGCCTGGATTACGACCGGCGGAACGAAACGAATGTTGTAAATAGTCCGGTGGAGCAGCTGCCCTTTACCCGGATCGCGGCTGCCCAAATCACCTTGGCAGAAGAGGCCGCGAAACGATTGTATTCAAACGGTAATATAACGACAACGGCGTAGCAAACGCAGATCGATTTGCTGGATGGAAGTCTCAGCACGACTTCATGGAATAGAGGTCGCGAAACTGTTATACTGGAATATGCGTTATGTAAAATGAACGTAAAATTTCAGATAAGGGTTGAAAGCGACCATGTTTACATTCAAGAGCGAACGGAACTCTTCACGGCTTTTATTTGCCGTATTATTTGTTCTGATGCTGCTGAAGCTGACGCTTCTGCGGTATTTCTTTTTCCAGGGTTTGTCCGGAGTAGGTTTGGTGACGGACGCCCTGGCTGCGCTGGCCTTGGTATGCGTCCTTGATCTCATTGTGCCGAAAAGGTGGAAATGGGTCGTATACGGCGGTTTTAACTTGTTGTTCTCTTTTTTATTATTCGCAGCCACGTTATATAACGTGCATTTCAGTTCCGTGCCGACGTATACGGCGCTGAGCGAATTGGGACAGGTGGCACAGGTGCGCGGCAGCATTGGACCGCTGGTGCGGCCTGCACACTTCCTGTTCTTCGCGGATATCGTGCTCGTGCTGCCGGTCTGGCTGCTGACGCGCCGCCGCCGTTCGGCCATGGGCTATGGCATCCGCAATACCGACGGACTCACGTTTGGCAGCAATCGAAAAAAATATTGGGGCAAGTTGGGCGTGGTCGTTACCGCCGCGTTCTGCATGGTGTTGTCCGGTACGTTTATCGTCAAGGGCGAATCGATCGACAATGAACTGGTGCGTGCGGAGAACCTTGGATTTTTGAATTATCAAGTCTCGTCGGCCATTCTGACCAGCAAGGAAAACGAAGCCATCGCGAATGGCAATATCCAGGATACGATTGCTCGCGTCAACGAATTGGTGAGCCGGTATGGATATCAGAATCCAACGAAACAAGGGCAGGCGATCCAACCGCGTTATTTCGGCCAGGCCAAAGGCAGTAACCTGATCGTGCTGCAGCTGGAATCGTTTCAGAACTTTCCGATCAATGCTTCTCTGGATGGCCAGGAACTCACGCCGGTCCTGAACGATTTGGCCAAAGAGAGCTATTATTTCAATCATTTCTTCCAGCAAATCGGTCAGGGCAACACGTCGGACGCAGAGTTCATGTCCAATACGTCGATCTATCCGACAGGGGTTGTTCCGATGTCCGCGGGATACAGCGACCGCGATCTGCCGTCTTTGCCGAAATTGTTGAGCAGCGAAGGCTATCAGTCCGAAACGTTCCACGTCAATGACGTATCGTTCTGGAACCGGAACAAGATGTACCCCGCACTGGGTTTTGACCGTTATTTCGACAGAGCCAGCTTCGAGAATGACCGGTTTAACGATTTTGGCGCATCCGACGAGGAACTGTACCGGGTTGGCGTCGAAAAAATGGTTGCCCATCAGACGGCTAATCAGCCGTTCTATGCGCAGTTTATTACAGCTTCAAGCCACTCGCCGTTCAAAATTCCGGAAGATCGCGCCCGGATCACGATTCCGGCTGCGATCACCAATACGCTGCTGCATGATTATTTGCAGGCGATCAATTACACCGACTATGCCGTCGGCCAACTGATCGAGCAGTTGAAGGCGAACGGTCTGTGGGACAATACAACATTGGTGATTTACGGCGATCACTTCGGTCTGCCTGCCGAGGAAGAGATCACGCAGCAGATCAGGGATAACTTGAACGTGCCTTATGACGGCAACGTGAGCCGATTCAACATCCCGCTCCTGATCCATACGCCGAAACAGGCCAAAGGCCAGGTGATCGAGCAACCGGGAGGCCAGCTTGATATTTTGCCGACCGTCATGAATCTGATGGGCGTCTCGCTATCGGAAGAAAAATTCACGGCATTTGGGCACGATCTGCTGAATATGGACCACAACGCTTTCGGGATTCGGTATTACCTGCCTACCGGCTCGTTCGTCAATAACGAGATTTTGTTCATCCCGGGTGCCGGCTTCGAGGACGGTACGGCGTATTCGCTCAAAACCTATGAGCCCGTAACCGATCTGGAGCCTTATCGTGCAGATTACGAGCATGTGCTTCAATTGATGAAATTGTCCGACGAGTACGTAAAACTGCTGCCGAAACGGGCACCGTAAATATAGCTCCTTCCATACAGGCTTTCGGAAGGAGCGCGGTTGAAAAATAACGCCACCCTGCGAAATGATGCATGCAGGATGGCGTTATTTTTTTAAATTTTGAAACTGTAATCAATAATGTTACAATGGAGGGAAGAGCAAAGACAGAGAGGATGGATCGACGACATGAAGCTTAGCGTATTGGAACACGGCCACATTAATGAAGGAAGAAGCGTACAGGATACGCTGCAGGAGACGGTGACCCTTGCAAAGCATGCGGAGGAGCTCGGATATTCCCGTTTCTGGATGTCAGAGCATCACGGCGGGGGAGCGCTCTCGTTTTCCAGCCCGGAAGTGATGATTGCGCACGTTGCCGCGCATACGGAGCGCATCCGGGTCGGATCGGGCGGGGTAATGCTGCCCCATTACAGCGCCTATAAAGTGGCCGAGAACTTCAGATTGCTGGAGGCGCTGCACCCCGGCAGAATCGACCTCGGCATCGGGCGCGCGCCGGGAGGCATGCCGCTTGCGAGCCGGGCTTTGAATGAAGGCAAGGCATCGAACGTACAATTTTTCCCGCAGCAGATCGCGGATCTGGGCGGATACTTCCATGAGCAATTGCCGGAGGACCACCGTTTTGCTTCGCTCGTGGCAGGTCCCTCCGTCCCAACCGTACCTGAGGTATGGCTGCTCGGTTCCAGCTCCGAGGGAGCCAGAATTGCGGCTGCCCAGGGAACGTCCTATGCATTTGCCCAATTTTTCGGCACGCCTGGCGGAGAAGAAGCCATGAAATACTATCGGAGGCACTTTAAACCGTCCATTCATGGAGATCAGCCCCACTCGATGATCGCCGTGGCGGCATTCTGTGCGGATACGGAAGAAGAGGCCGCCGAATTGGCGCGCAGCAACGAACTGTTTTTCCTGCGGCTTGGACGAGGGCTGGAGCAGCGTTCCTTTCCGTCGCTTGAAACGGTGCGCAGCTATCCGTATACGGCCATGGAGATGGAGCAGATTCGCCAGCGCCGCTCCTTTTCGATCATAGGCACGCCGGAACAAGTCAAGGAGAAAATTGAAGCGCTGGCGGAACGGCATGAAGCCGACGAAGTCATCATCGCCTCGGCCATTCATTCGTTCGAAGCGCGCTTGCGCTCATTTGCCTTGATTGCCGAAGCTTTTGGCCTCAAGAAGGAATAATGCCGACGAAGCGGGAATAAATACGATGAACCAGGCCGGAGTCTTGCCAGACGGGACTCCGGTTTTAATTTGGAAACATGTCTTCGTTTTCGGAACGAACTGCCATTGATGCATGAAGCAGCGGGATACGTGTTTGTGCATGCAGGCATAAATCCCGAGATCCAGGACCGAGGCAACCCGTGGACCATGTTGAAGATGACACGATTTGAATTGCGCAACCCGTGACGGTGTGCTAAGTTATATTTTTCAGCAGTATTGCAGGAAACGCTCGGAGAAGCGGTTCTGGCGTGCTTATACATACGATTTTTAAGGATAAGGGGATGGACGGACTGGCTATTTATAATTTGGATCATCTGCAGCATCATATATTGCTGTGCAACGGCGGTTCTTGCATGCGTAAAGGCGGAGAAGAGGTTACCCAGGCCGTGCGCGACGAGATTGCTAAGCAGCAGGCCGGCGAATTCATCCACACCACGCGAACGCGCTGCAACGGACGGTGCGATGATGCTTGCGTGACCATTGTGTACCCGCAGGGAGATTGGTACGGGAACATGACGCCCGAATCCGGCAGAGAGCTTGTACGTGCGCTGTGCAGCGGCGAACAATTGGACCGCCATCGGATCGCCAACGTCACAAAAACAGCAGTGAATTAGCACGGTTACTCCAACATTTTTTTTTGGAAAATGAGCATTTGAGAATGAATTGCATTGAATTCGTTGTAAAGGGATTGGAATGAACTCATATTGACGCTATAATCAGTAAAGGTATGATACCTTATAGAATATGGTTATAACGACAAACCATCATTGACGGAGGGCTATGAACATGGAAAAAGCGTTAATCTTCGGACATAAAAATCCGGATACGGATACGATCTGTTCTGCGATCGCTTATGCCGACCTGAAAACAAAATTGGGACAAAACGTCGAAGCGGTGCGCCTGGGAGAAGTAAATGGCGAAACGCAATACGCGCTTGATTTCTTCAAAGTGGATGCTCCGCGTTTGATTAGCACGGCTGCCAACGAAGTGAACAACGTAATCCTCGTCGACCACAACGAGCGCCAGCAAAGCGTTAGCGACATTGCGGACGTTACCGTGGTTGAGGTCATCGACCATCACCGCATCGCGAATTTCGAGACAAGCCAGCCGCTTTACTTCCGTGCAGAGCCTGTCGGTTGCACCGCAACCATCCTGAACAAGCTTTACAAGGAAAACGGCGTGGAAATCAGCGCGCCGATCGCCGGCCTGATGTTGTCCGCGATCATTTCCGACTCCCTGCTCTTCAAATCGCCGACTTGCACCGAGCAGGACGTTGCAGCAGCTCGCGAACTGGCAGCCATCGCTGGCGTGGATGCGGACAGCTACGGCCTGGATATGTTGAAAGCCGGCGCAGACCTGAGCCAAAAAACGATTGCCGAGCTGATCTCCCTAGATGCCAAAGAATTTTCGATGGGACAAGCCAAAGTCGAAATCGCTCAAGTCAATGCGGTTGACGTGAACGACGTGCTCGTGAAGCAGCCTGAGCTTCAAGCTGCGATCGAGGCGATCATTTCCAGCAAAGGGCTGGACCTGTTCGTATTTGTCGTAACGGATATTTTGAACAACGATTCTGTTGCCCTGGCATACGGTGCTTCCGCCCATGCTGTCGAGAAAGCATACAATGTCACGCTGAACGACAGTAAAGCGCTGCTGAAAGGCGTTGTATCCCGCAAATCGCAAATCGTACCGGTGCTGACCGAAGCATTCAACAACCTGTAATCGGATTCGGTACAAGCGCGATCTGTCGCGTATGTAAGCCTGCTCTGATCCTCAAAGGGTCAGGTCAGGCTTTTGTTTTCATTTCATGAATGATAAGGAGGCTGGACAGGCATGATCAAAAACGAAAAAATCAAAGCAACCGAAGTGGCGTTGACCGGGCTGAACGGAGAAGACCTTGGCATCGTATCCACCCGGGAAGCCCTCGCACTGGCTAAACAGCATAAAGTGGACCTTGTCTGCATGTCGCTGATGACAAGCCCCCCGCCTTGCCGGCTGATTGGAGCAGGCGCGGCCAGGCAGGAAGCTGAGCAAGAGAAGAAAAAGGCCGGGAAATCACCGGATAAACGCAAAGTAAAAGAGATCCGGCTCAATCTGCAGATGGAGGACCATGACCGGGACGTAAAACAGACGCAGGCGGAGCGGATTCTTAAAAATGGCGATTCGGTCAAACTGGTCATTCAAGTGAAAGGCGGAAAGGAAGGTACCGCCGGCAAGGAATGGGCAGAGCAGTTGTGCAAGTCATTGGCAGAGTTTGGCAGCCCGGCAACCGGCATTCAAGTCAGCGGCAAGCAGGTTGCCGTCCAGATCGACCCCCGAACGTAATGGGAGCGCATTGTGCAAGGCATAACGGATCAACCCCCGGAGGAAGCAGTCGTTTTGCTTTCCGGGGGTCTTTTTCAATATGAACTTGCATCACGTATGCTACACTCTCAAATAACGGCTTCTACCCACGCGTACGTACAGCTGCCCAGGCAAGACCGGGGTGGTTGCCTCCTGGGCGTTGTTCGACGGATTGCTTTTGGCAAAGCGCGAAAGGTACAGGAAATCCGGATAAATAATCATATCCATCAAATAGGCGGAGGTTCTGCTGCCGGGAACACGGTTCTGGTTCAAAATGTGAATGATGTCTTGGCCCGACGCGATGCCGATGCCATGTCCATAATACCAGTCCTCTCGAAGCATGATGGTATTTTCGCCTTGCCACTCTGGCGTTTCCGGAGAAACATCGGGATTTTTGAAGTATAATACGTCGCCGGGGAGAGCAAACTGCTTGCCGTTTTTTTCGGTCAACCGCAGGTCGCTGTCATAATGCCAGTCGAACAGGAGCAGATCGTGAAATAGCGAATTGAAAGCGTCCTCCCGTATGCTGCCCAGTACCCCGCCATAAAGGACGATGACGGCAGCGGTCGCGCATTCAAATCCGTACAAGTGGCCATTCTGCCAAATATCCCGAATACCGGCGGCAGGGGTCACGTTTGGTTTCAGCTCAAAACCACCTTGCCGGGTACGATTCCAAAACATCGGATTACATCGCGAATTTTCGAACGTGGAGAAGCTGGCGCCGCTGGCATTCAAGCCTTCTGCGGCTTCTACAAGGGAGGATCTGAGGTCCCATTCAAAGTGAAGATGCTCCATGGACTGATAAGCATAGACGTGGGGGCTGTCTTGGAGCTTCTGAAGCCAGTGCCATTGGAAATCCGTCCATTCCTGCCGATCCAGATGGATGGGCCGATTGGCTACGAGAATCATGCGCTTTAACCTCCTTCAATCCCGTAATGTCGATTCATGCAAAAAAAATGCCTTCTGCTCGTTTAAGGACAGCCAGGGATGGGGTACTACTCTATAGATGATGTTATGTTTGATCCTGACAGTTGATTACGGAAAAACCGATTCGGAAAGAAGGGGGATGAGCAATGTCGAATTCGATTAGCGAAAACCGTTCGCTCTTTGAGCAGTTATATACGCATGCACCCATCGGCATTGCTGTGGCATCACATGTGAATGGACTGTGGCTTCAATTGAATCCCGCATTCTGTCAAATGCTTGGATATGAGGAAGCGGAGTTGACGGATACTCCGGTTACTGATCTGTTGTTTCCTGAAGATGTCGACATGGAGCGCTTTCGCTGCGAATGCTGGGACATGGCGAACGGACTCACGCAAATGTTTGAAACGGAACTGCGATTGATCCGAAAAAACGGAAGCTTGGTATGGGCGACGGTTCGTGCCTGCATCGTCAAAGATGAAACATCCGGCAAACCGCTCTATTTGCTTGTGCAGGCTGTAGATATCACCAAGCAGAAGGAGGCGGAGAAGCGAATGTGCGAACAACGTGGGCAGCTGGAAGAGAGCGGCCGAATCTCCCGTATGCTCACGGAGGTTTCGCCAGACCTCATTGCCATTCATCAAGCCGATGCACAACGGACCTTCAAATATGTATCGCCAGCCTGTCGCCATATGCTCGGATATGAACCTGAAGAGATGGTGGGCATGCCTGGCATGTTCTGCATTCATCCGGAGGATATATCGCTTGTGCAAACGTATCTTAATGCGCAAATTCAAGGCCTGGTTCCCGAACGGATCACGTATCGCCTTGTCCGAAAAAGCGGAAGCTGTATTTGGGCGGAGACCATCACCCATTACGTCTACGGTTCAAACGGGGAGCTGAAGGAAATTATAGCGATGACTCGGGATATTACGGCGAGCAAACAACAACAGCTCAGTCTGGAAGAATATCGGTCCTTGTTCGACTGCAATCCGCTTGGCGTCGCCTCATTGGACTTGGATGGCAAACTGCTCAAAGCCAATATGGGGCAGGAACAGTTGACAGGCCATACCCGCGAGGAATTATTGATGAGCTCTTTCGAACAACTGATCGATCCCGCTGACCTGGACAAGACGAAATACCATTTTGAAGAGACCGTAAAGGGAAAGGCCCAGCGCTATGAAATCGGCTTGATTCACAAGGATGGCCACCGGATTGAAGCGAGCGTGATCAACTTGCCGATTGTGATGGAAAACAGGGTGGTCGGCGTATACGGCATTACCAGTGACATTACCGAATCCAAGCGGTATGTGGAAGAAATCGAAAATTTGAGCTATGAACGGGCGTTGATCCTGAATGCGATGTCTGAAGGGGTCATCGGCCTGGATCAGGATGGGCATTTGATTTTTGCGAATCCGGCCGCGGTTCAAATGATGGAATTTTGCCCCTCAACGCTGAACGGCAGACCGCTTGAGGAAATTATGCTGCAGATGCAAAGCGCGGGCATTCCGTATTCGTCACGCTCCAACCCGATCTTGCAGGCCGTGAAGAACGGCCGGAGCCTGCCTCGGTCGGAGGCGATATTTTGGAGGCAGGACGGGTCCAGTTTCCTGGCCGAATTCCAGTTGAAGCCGATTATGGACCAAGGAAAAGTTCGCGGAGGCGTGCTCGTTTTTCGCGACATGACGTCGGTGAACGAGATTATTCGCGCCAAGGAAGCGGCCGAGCATGCAGACCGGGCTAAATCGGAGTTCCTGGCCGTGATGAGCCATGAGCTTCGAACACCGCTTAACGGAATTATGGGCATGGCCCATCTATTGAAAGACACGGAAATGAATGAGGAGCAGCAAGGCTATGTGGATATTATGATCCAGAGCGGGGAATCTTTGCTGCACATTCTTAACGAAATTCTTGATTTCAGCAAAATCGAGGCAGGTCGGATGGAGCTGATCCACGACGTTGTCGACATTCGAGCGATGCTTCGGGGCGTCGTGAATCTGTTCACTCCCAAGGCGGCCGAAAAGAAAGTCGCCATCGGTTATGAGATCGGGGAGGACGTTCCGGATGCCATGTTCGGTGACGAGACGCGCATTAAACAAGTGCTGATCAACCTGCTCGGCAATGCCGTCAAATTTACGGATCGAGGTAACATTCAAGTGAGCGTAGATCTGCATGGTAATGGCTCGGATGGAAGCAAGGCACGGCTTGTCTTTAAGGTCAAGGACACGGGCATCGGCATTCCGCTGGACAAACAGCACCAGTTGTTCCAATCCTTTTCGCAGCTGGATCCGGCCATTAACCGGAAATACGGAGGAACCGGACTCGGGCTTGCGATCAGCAAAAAGCTGGTGGAATTGATGGGCGGCGCCATCGGCGTGCAGAGCGAAACCAACAAAGGAGCCGAATTTCAATTCACGCTGGAATTGGAGCGAAGGTCCGACGACCACTGCGAAACGGAATCCGTTTCAATAGGCGCGAAGGAATCTGAAGCAGATCGACGGCAAGCTGCTTTGCCTGAGCAAAAGCAAAAATTGGAGTCGCATGCACCCGAACTCCATATCCTTGTTGCGGAAGACCAGTCCTTGAAACGTCCGTCTGAGGAAGAAATGCTTCCCAAACCCGGCGGGATGTATGACATAGATGCAGAACAGCTTTAAGGCACATATGCATATCTGCGCAATCAAAAACCAAGCCGATCGCTGAGGAGATCGGCTTGGTTTTTGCGTGGTCAGTCCGGCATGCAGAATGACGGTTTGGAAGTCAGGATTAGCGCCGCATACGGGCTGCATTGCCCAACGGATCTTGCATATCGTTTGGATAAAGGGACATTGTCCGGCAGCATCTCTCAGGATGCGATCATCGTGGATTTAGGACCAGCCTCCGATAAGCCCGGAGAGCGTTACGCATTCGTCGTCCTCCAATTCCGCGATGAGAGTAAGCTCGTCCTGGTCGTCCGGATCGACTGCAAACAATTCGCGTCGTCCGTCTTCATGTTTGATGATGACCAGCTGGTTGCCGCTTTTGGTGGAGAATTGATACTTTACTCCAATGCCAGGCAATGGGCATTCCCGGATGTTCATGAAAAAGGTTCACCTCTTTTTAACGATTCCTTCATCGATTGACCGTTCACACAGTACGGGTGTATTCTACTATTCCTTACAACGTTTGGCAAGTCGCAAATCGAATGCTGTCATTCTCTTGCATTTTTCGGTTAACCTAGCTTTGATGCCGGCCCTTGTTTCGTTTGCGTCGAACCAGCCACCACGTGAGCAGTCCTGCGATCAGAGCCAAGCCGATGGCGGTGATGATGATGATATTGCGGATGTTCGGGACCTGCACGGTCATGTCCAGTGTATTCGTTCCAAGGGGATCGACGTGCCAGACCAGTGTCTTGCCCCGATCTTCGACTTCATCGGCATTGGAATCCTTGGCTTTGATCGGCAGGGTTAACTTGAAATCGAAGTTGACGTCTTTCAGCAATAGCTTTCTCAGAAATTCGGGCACTTTGCTGATCTGATCCTTGATTTCTCCGTCTGGCATGGATTCCATGGGGTCAGCAACCGCGGAGATATGATAGCTGTTAAAGAAGAAGCCGGGCGTTACGGAATAGTCAATCTGAATTCCGGCAGGCAGGTTCGACAGGTCAAAGTCGGTCGAGCCTTTGCTCTCGTAGTGGGCCTTGGCCGTTAACTGGCTGCGTTCCTTCTCGGTAGTGACTTCGGTGGTGAAACCGTTCCGTTTCAGTGCATCTCCGAGCAGGGGCAGCAAATTGTCCTGTCCGATCTTTCCAAGCGCGGAGTCGGTTACCCCAAGCTTCAGGGTCAGGTCGGAGGAACCGTCCAGATTGACGTTCAAATGAGCCTCGCCGTCGGCGCAGGCCGACAAAAGGATCACCGTCATGGAAAGCAGCATTGCAAAACAACATTGGCGCAGTGATAAGCGAATCGACATTGCATTCACCTTTCTGATAAAATCATTCGTATATAAGTTCGGGGATGAGGAAATGGCCATTTCCCCGATCCAGACATCCAGTATACACCGTTCACGGACCGTATGGAAATTCGCGCATGATGCCGATTTGCTTGAAAACAGGGTAGAATTCCTGCGAAAAGGGAAAGATACATCACGGTCTACCGCATTTTTGCAGCGGATTTTCCGTCTGATTTTTAATAAAATTGCAGATGTCGCATTTTTGTCAATGTTCGGTTAAGCCAGATGTCGTTTCCCCGTGTAAACTGATATTATGTATGTTGAATAAACGGATGCAAGGAGGGTCATTCATGGGTTACATCATTTTTTTGGTTGCCATTATGGTCGTGGGCATGGCTGGTATGGGCTGGTTCTTCCAGATGGTCGACAAGGAGAAACACTAGTGTTATCTGTTTGAAAAGTTGAAACAGGGACAAGCTTATAAAGCCGGCTTCGCGATTCATGCGAGGGTGGCTTGTTTGCTATGCGAAAAGTGCGGGTCTATCGATGAATCTGACATGAAAGCGTAAAAGAAATCACCCTGCATGTCCGAAGATTTGACCTTTGGATAAATATTTTTCGTAAAGATGGGATTTTTAGGTTTCTCTTTTGTATAATAGGGGGAGTCACTCGGGGTTTGCCCGAAATATTCCCATTTGGAAAGGGTGTACATAATGAAATTCAGTGAATATACGTATACACGTCCCGATCTCGAGCAGATCAAAGAGTCCTTTCGGGAACTGTTGAAAGGGTTTGAACAATCGGAATCTTTCGAAGAACAGAGCGGCTACATGGATCGAATCAATGCATTGCGCAGCGATTTCGAGACGCAGGCACAGCTTGTTTACATCCGTCACTCCATTGACACCAATGATGAGTTCTACAAAGCCGAGCAGGATTTTCTGGATGATAGCGCACCGATCATTCAGGAGTATGTAACCGATTTTTACCGCGCATTGGTGAATTCCAAGTTCCGCAGCAAGCTGGAAGAGAAGTGGGGCACGCAATTGTTCCGCTTGGCCGAGCTTTCGCTCAAAACGTTCAGCCCGGAAGTCATTGAAGACCTGCAGAAGGAAAACAAGCTTTCGACCGAATACAACCAATTGATCGCGTCGGCGAAAATTCCGTTCGAAGGCGAAGAGCGCACGCTTCCGCAGCTGCTTCCGTTCGAATTGTCGACGGACCGCTCCATGCGCGAACGCGCTTCGGCAGCCCGCTATGCTTTCATGGCCGAGCATGAATCCGAATTCGACCGCATCTATGACGAGTTGGTCAAGGTGCGGACGCAGATCGCCAAAAAGCTCGGATATCCTTCGTACGTCGAGATGGGATATGACCGCATGAACCGTACGGATTACAATGCCGACATGGTCGCGAATTTCAGAGCCCAGGTCCGCGATTACATCGTGCCGGTGGCTTCCAAGCTGAGAGAGCGCCAGCGCAGCCGGATCGGCGTGGATACGTTGTATTTCTACGATCAGGGATTCAGCTTCCCTACAGGCAATCCGACGCCGAAAGGCGACCCGGACTGGATTATCGAAAACGGCAAAAAAATGTACAACGAGCTGTCGCCGGAAACGGGTGCATTTTTCGAAATGATGACCGAGAACGAACTGATGGACCTGGTCAGCAAAAAAGGCAAACAAGGCGGCGGCTACTGCACGTTCCTGAATGACTACAAAGTGCCGTTCATTTTCTCCAACTTTAATGGTACATCGGGCGATATCGACGTGTTGACCCATGAAGCGGGCCATGCCTTCCAGGTATATGAGAGCCGCAACTTCGAAGTGCCGGAATACAACTGGCCAACCTATGAATCCGCAGAAATCCATTCCATGAGCATGGAGTTTTTCACCTATCCGTGGATGGAATCGTTTTTCAAGGAAGATACGGACAAATACAAGTTCGACCACTTGTCCTCCGCGCTGCTGTTCATTCCGTATGGCGTAGCTGTGGATGAGTTCCAGCATTTCGTGTATGCGAACCCGGACGCTACGCCTGCCGAGCGCAAACAGGCGTGGCGCAATATCGAGAAAACGTACCTTCCGCATATCAATTACAAGGATAACGAATACTTGGAGCGCGGCGGATTCTGGCATAAGCAGGGCCATATTTTCGCCTCGCCGTTCTATTACATCGATTACACGCTTGCGCAAATTTGCGCGTTCCAATTCTGGAAGCGCAGCAACGAGGATATGGCTTCTGCATGGGCGGATTACCTGACCTTGTGCCGAGCTGGCGGCAGCCGTTCCTTTACAGGTCTGGTCGAGTTGGCCGGATTGATTTCCCCGTTCCAGGACGGATGCGTTTCCTCCGTCATTGGCGATATCGAAGCTTGGCTCGATGGAGTCGACGACAAAGCGTTGTAAGGTAATGGAATGCCGAATGCGGCAAGTTGAATGGACGATTATCCCGTATAAAGGGGTGAACGGATACGAAAGATAACACGAAAGCATTCTGAGGCATAGACGGCTGATCAGCCTTTTTTATCCCTGAAGCAGCTCATGCAAAGAATGCGAGGTTATTCGAATGTTAGTTGAATTGATGACTCCTGCCGACCGGACACGGGTACTGCCGCTCATATCGAACACTAATGGTCAAGTGGTCATGGGCGGTGTGGCGTCCGGGTTACAGGCCGGCCGGGTCTATGTGGACGATGCCAGAGCCCCCCAAAGCGCCTTGGTGTGGGCGAGAAATGAAATGTTTTACCTGGTGGGCCGATCTGGTCACGAACGCTTTAATCGGCTTGCAGAACAAACGATCGTATCCAGGCTTTTGCCGGAAGCTCTGCATGCCGGTGAAGATACCTTGAATCTGGAAACATATCCGCTGCCCGGACAGGAATGGGACGCTGTGGTCGGCAGAATGTTCGGGGGAGCACTGCGGCAAGGATGGAGGATCCCGTTTTGTTTCCGTGAGGAGATGTTCGAGAAATTTAGCCATGATTATGAACACAGTCCTATCGAATCATCCCCAAAATACCAGCTTCGCATGGTTGATCCAGAGAGCGTTCGTCAGGATGCTGGTGGTGTGATCGTGACGGAGATCCTGAAATTTTGGCACTCCTTGGACGATTTCTATCGCTATGGATTCGGCACTTGTGTGTTATATCGTGATCAGGTGGTGGGCACCTGCATTTCGGTATTTGTTCACGAAAGCAATCATGAGGTCGGCATTGTGGTGTACGGTACGGAACATCGGGGGCAGGGGCTTGCTACGGCGATGGCTCACGAGTATGTGCGGACTTGCCTGAAACATGGGTGTACGCCGCATTGGACGACAGAACATTTTCGTCACGACTCTGCCGCGATAGCACGCAAATTGGGATTTGAGCAAGGAGCGTCATATCCTGTGCACTATGCGCCGATCCGAGAGTTGTTGGCAAAATAAGAACAGTATTCATGATGGTTTAGCGGCATGGAAGCATAGTCTTCGGTGCCGCTTTTTTCGCGTCTATAAAAACCACAAAAACATAAACACGTTAACGGAGAGGCAGAACCAATCTGGGGAAGCGAAGCGTTCGCCTAAAAGCTTTCTGAAAGAAAGCTGCATCGGAAGAGGGTACTGCACTCGCCAGTGGCCTAGTGTAATTTATGATTGCGGTTTATATAGTACCCATAATTCCCGAAAGTGTAACATTTGCAGCAATGGTTGTGATTTATTTCACTATAGTTGAAAACGGATTCAGGTACAATGAAAACAGTAAATCAGGGGATACAGGAGGCTGGTTCAGATGGCAACCCATGCATATTATGTTCCGCCCGTGAACTTGATGGGCAGAGGCTGCTTGCAGGATGCAGGCAACATGATTCAGGAAATGGGAATTCGGAATGCGCTTGTCGTAAGCGATCGCGGGCTGATGTCTTCCGGCGTAGCTGATCAGGTGCTGTCTATATTAAGAAAAGCCGGGCTAAACTACATCGTATATGATGCAGTTCAGCCCAACCCGACATGTCACAATGTGCATGAGGGGCTGAAAGTGTACCAGAAGCATGGGTGCGATGCCATCATTTCGATCGGCGGCGGCTCCCCGCAGGACGCAGCCAAGGCGATCGGCATCGTGGCAACCAACGGCGGGCATATTCGGAATTATGAAGGTATGCACCAATCGAAGCACAAATCCGTGCCGATCGTGGCGATCAACACAACGGCCGGCACGTCAAGCGAGGTGACGATTAACTACGTGATTACAGATGAAGAACGCAAGGTTAAAATGGTGATGGTGGACCCGAACTGTCTTGCCTCCCTGTCGGTGAACGATCCGGAACTGATGCTCAGCAAACCGTCCAGCCTGACGGCCGCCACAGGAATGGATGCATTAACCCATGCCGTCGAGGCGATGGTCACGCCGGGGGCATTTACGGTCACGAATGCAACCGCTGCTGCGGCAGTGGAACTGATCTTTGAATATCTTCCCCGTGCAGTGAGGGACGGTAACGATCTGGAGGCGCGCGAGCATATGACCTATGCGTGTTTCTTGGGAGGCATGGCCTTCAACAATGCGGGTTTGGGTTACGTTCATGCCATGGCTCACCAGCTTGGAGGCGTATATGATTTGCCTCACGGCGTATGCAACGCCATGCTGCTGCCTTACGTGGAGGAACTGAATGCCAAGCATGTGCCGGATAAATTTCGCCATATCGCCAAAGCGATCGGCATGGATGTGAGAAACAAATCGGACGAGGAATGCTCCGAATACGTGATCGAGGCCATAAGGCAGTTGTCCAGGGAGGTTGGCATTCCGGAAAAGCTCTCAGAACTCGGAGTGAAGGACCCTGATATCGAACTGTTGGCCGATAATGCCATGAAGGACGCTTGCGCACCGGGCAATCCGTACCAGCCGAGCAAAGAAGAAGTGATGGAGTTGTTCCGCAAAATTGTATAAGTGACGCAAGAAAGCTGCCGGGAGAAATCCCGGCTTATTTTTGTGGATTACTTATTTTTCCAGTTCGGTTTCGGGATGAACCAAAAGGATTTTGAAATTCCTTACCGAATACTTACATTAATCACCATGGCAAGAAGAAGGGAGTGATCCTGACTGACCCAAACGATTGCCTGATCATCCATCTGCATGTTTATCCTCTGCAAGTCCGGTTTAATGTTGAGAAAGCAAACATCGCGATTTCCCACAATGCAACTACACCTTGTGCTTTGCTCCCCTTTTCTATTTTAAGCGAGTTTCTGTTCCAGGTTTGCTTACCCGATTTTATTCATCCCGATCCACTACAGTCACAAACGCAAAATGGTCCCGCTTTTCTTTGAACTCTTCGCATGGATTATAGACTGCACGGCTCGTGCGGAAAATTCAGCTCATCACATCAGCGTCCACACATCGGAAAAACGTAGCAAGGCTTGAAAGATGCGTAAAAATGAACGTGGAGGAGGCTGAACGATGGCAAAAAAAGAAGTTGTAGCCATGCTGCTCGCCGGAGGGCAGGGCAAGCGTTTGAAAGGCTTGACGAAATCTTTGGCCAAACCGGCCGTGTTTTTTGGCGGAACGTACCGGATCATTGATTTTCCCCTGAGCAATTGTTCCAACTCGGGCATTGATACCGTCGGGGTGTTGACCCAATATGAGCCCATGGTGCTTCATTCATATATAGGAATCGGCAGCGATTGGGACCTGGACCGAAAAAACGGCGGCGTCTACGTTCTGCCTCCCCATGAGCGTGAGAACGGCAGCAACTGGTACCGCGGCACCGCCGATGCCATTTACCGCAACCTGAATTTCATCGAACAGTTCGATCCAGAGCACGTGCTGATCCTGTCAGGCGACCATATCTATAAAATGGATTACGAGCGCATGCTCCAGTATCACAAAGAAAAGAATGCCGACTGCACCATCTCGGTGATCGAAGTGCCTCTTGCGGAAGCGAGCCGCTTCGGCCTGCTCAATACGGACGAGACGTATCGCATCCATGAATTCGAGGAAAAACCGCCCGTGCCGAAAAGTACCCTGGCTTCCATGGGAATCTACCTGTTCAAGTGGGACGTGCTGAAACGGTTTTTGATTCACGATGAACAGCAGCCATCTACTTCCTATGACTTTGGCAAAGACATCATTCCATTGCTGCTTGCCCATGATAAATCGTTATACGCCTACCCTTTTAAAGGCTATTGGAAGGACGTCGGTACCATTTACAGCCTGTGGGAGTCCAACATGGATTTGTTGCATGAAGAAGCGCCGCTGAATCTGAATGATCCCGATTGGCGGATTTATACGCGTAATCCCAATCAGCCGGCCCAATACATTTCTCCATCGGCGAAATTGCGCAGCTGCATCGTTAGCGAGGGCAGCGTTGTGCATGGAGAGATCAACCATTCCGTGTTGTTCTACGGGACAGAGGTGGGAGAAGGCAGTTTGATCGTTGATTCCGTAGTGATGCCTGGAGTTCGGATCGGACGCAATGTACGCCTTCACAGAACCATTGTTGCCGAAGGATTGGTCATTCCTGACGGCGCGCGGCTGTCTCCGGAGGATGAGAGCGACGTGCTGCTCGTCGACCAGGAAGAGCTGGAACGACGTTTGCGGATAAGCATGGCAGGCAAAGCCTAATTTGATGACAGGGGACGGTGCAAGCGATGAAACCATTGATCGGCGTTATCAATCTGGACCACGAACTGGAAGAGCTGAAGGAATTGACGTACTTTCGCTGCGGTGCCGCGGTGCCTTATGCCGGGCGTTACCGTCTGATCGATTTTGTGTTGTCCAACATGATGAATGCAGGCATTGAAAGCATCGGCGTATTCGTGCGCCGCAAATACCGGTCACTCATGGATCATTTGGGAGATGGCAAACCGTGGGATCTGGACCGCAAGCACGGAGGCATGTTCATCCTGCCGCCGGATTGGAACGATCCAACGGACAGCTCGCTGGGCGATTTGCAGCATTTTCACAACAACCTGGACTTCTTCCGTCGGGGAGCGGGCCAATATGTCGTTCATGCCGGCAGCCGGCATGTCACCAAGGCGGATTTGCAGGATGTTTATCAATTTCATATACGCAAAGGCGCAGACGTTACACTGGTTTGTAAAAAAGTAGACCGGCTGCTGCCTGAACACGAAGCTTGCATCAAGGTGGAAGATGACGGGGACGGCAATGTGCTGGACATTCACCAAGAAGCTGGCCACCCGAATATATATACAGAAATTTTCGTCATGGAAAAGGAGTTGTTCCTGCGCCAGGTGCAGCGATGCATCGAGCATGGCGAGAGCCATTTCTTCCGGGACGCGATCCAGAGGAATCCGGATGGCTTGAGCATTGCAGCGTACGCCTATGAAGGCTATCATGCCGTAATCAACTCCGTGGACAGTTACTACCGGAACAGCATGGAATTGCTGAATAACGGGCTGTATGAGCAATTGTTCAAGGAACAATCGGTGCATACCAAAATCAAATACGAAGCGCCTGCAAAATATTTGGATACCGCAGAGGTGAAGCATTCGCTGCTTGCGAACGGCTGCATCGTCGGCGGCGAAGTGGAGGATAGCATACTGTTCCGTGGCGTACATGTGGCCAAGGGGGCAAAAATCAAGGGTTCCATCATCATGCAGAAATGTTATATTGGTGAAGGAACCGTGCTCGAGAACGTCATTCTGGATAAAGACGTCAGGCTCAGCGGAGGGCAGACGTTGATCGGCAACGAGAATAGTCCTTACGTTTTGGCGAAAAGCACCAGCCTTTAAAATTCAGGCCGAACTTGCTGAACCTTTACAAAATAAAATCCTGCATATGCTTGGGAAAGACGAATGGAGGGCGGAGTTCATCCGGCGCACAGCGAGGCGAACCCCCTCCGCATATACAGGGTTTCACCGGGAGGAACCTACTTTTGTTTGACAATAAGGAAGCATTCAAAAGCATTTTTCAACGGAATCTGATCAGCAAATTGGGCAAACTGCCGGAAGAGGCAACGTTGGATGACGTATACCACGTGCTCGGGAGCATGATCCGTGAATACGCAGGCCATGATTGGGCGGCGTCGAATCAGGGATTCAAGCAGCGTCAGGATAAACAGGTGTACTACTTCTCGCTGGAATTCCTGATTGGACGTCTGCTCGGCAACAATTTGCTCAACGTGAATGAATTGGAGCTGGTGCGCAGCAGCTTGGCCGAGCTGGGAATTTCGCTCGAACAGGTGGAGGAACAGGAGTCCGATGCAGGGCTGGGCAATGGCGGTTTGGGAAGGCTCGCGGCCTGTTTCCTGGATTCGCTGGCTTCGCTCGGTTATGCGGGCCATGGATGCGGCATCCGATATAAATACGGTCTGTTCGAGCAAAAGATCATCAATGGCAATCAGGTCGAACTGCCGGACAATTGGCTGGACAAAGGCAATGAATGGGAAGTGCGCCGTCCGGACAAAAAAGTGGAGGTTCAGTTCTGGGGTCGGGTGGAGGCGTACGAACAGGATGGCCGCATGCAGTTTGCCACCAGAGACGCGGAATCGGTCGTAGCCGTGCCTTACGATACCCCTGTCATCGGTTACGGCCAGCCCCATGTGAATACGCTGCGGCTCTGGAGCGCCGAACCGAAGCGCGAAACTTCTTTGGATACGCCGTCGAACTACTACGGCTATCTGGATTACAGCCGGTCCGTCGAATCGATTTCGGAGTTTCTGTATCCGGACGATTCGCAGTACGAAGGCAAATTGCTGCGGCTCAAGCAGCAATACTTCATGTGTTCTGCCGGAGTGCAGAGCATTTTGCGCACGTTTAACAAACTAGATCTGCCGTATGACCGCTTGCCGGACAAAGTCGCCTTCCATATTAACGATACCCATCCCACTCTGGTCATCCCGGAGTTGATGCGCATCCTGATCGATATTCAGGGTTACGGCTGGGATGAGGCATGGGATATTACAGTAAGGACCGTTTCATATACAAATCATACGACCCTGAGCGAGGCGCTGGAAAAATGGCCGGTGTCCATGGTCAGCAAGCTGCTGCCACGCATTTACATGATCATTGAGGAAATCAACAAACGGTTTTGCGCCATGCTGATCGAGCGTTATCCGGGAGATCAGAACCGCATCGAGCAGATGGCGATCATCGCGAACGATCAGGTACGCATGGCCAACCTGGCCATCGTCGGCAGTCACAGCGTGAACGGGGTGGCCGCCTTGCATACGGAAATTTTGAAAGAGCGCGAGATGGCCCCGTTCTATGCGCTCTATCCCGAGCGGTTCAACAACAAGACCAATGGCATTACCCATCGCCGCTGGCTTATGCATGCGAACCCGAAACTGTCCGCCCTCATTACGGATACGATCGGAACGGACTGGATCACGCAGCCGGGCTTGCTGAATGAACTGGTGCCTTATGCCGGGGATGCGGCTTTTCAGCAGCAATTCCATGCGATCAAGCGGGCCAACAAGGAGCGGCTGGCAGCATACATTCTGGATCATGCGGGAGTTACCGTGAATCCGGATTCGATTTTCGATGTGCAGGTCAAACGGCTTCACGGATACAAACGTCAGCTGCTGAACATTTTGCATGTCATGCACTTATACAATCGTTTGAAGCACGATGCTTCGTATGATCTCGTACCGCGCACGTTCATCTTTGGAGCGAAGGCAGCGCCGAGCTATTATTTTGCCAAAAAAATCATCAAGCTGATCAATACGGTGGCCGATACGATTAATCAGGATCGTTCGGTTCAGGACCATTTGAAAGTGCTGTTTCTTGAAAATTATTCCGTCTCGTTGGCCGAAAAGATCATACCGGCTGCCGATGTCAGCGAACAGATTTCGACCGCAGGCAAGGAGGCCTCGGGTACGGGAAACATGAAATTCATGATGAACGGCGCGCTCACGATCGGTACGATGGATGGCGCCAACGTGGAGATGGCGGAGCAAGTCGGGGAAGAGAACATGTTCATCTTTGGTTTGCGTGCAGAAGAAGTGTCCGAATATTATCGTTCCGGGCAATATCGGCCGCGCGAGGTGGCACAACAGGACGAACGTCTCGGCCAAGTGGTGGAGCAGCTTGTGCATCCCGGTGCGTTCTGCTGCCGGGACGGCGAATTTTGGGATATCTACGACTCGCTGCTTGCCCATGGCGACGAATACTTCGTGCTTCGGGATTTCGCCTCGTACGCAGACGCGCACGCAGCCATTGATGCGGCATACCGGGATGTTCCTGCATGGACCCGCAAAGCGGTGTTGAATACGGCGAAATCCGGCATCTTTTCGAGCGACCGCACGATCAGCGAGTATGCCACCGATATTTGGGGCATTGAACCCGTGTCCGGATTTTGGAGAGGCTGATGCTAAGCGGTCCACATTGTTGAATGATGGAGCGTATGTCTAAATGTGGTGCATGTTCATATCCCCATATTCCAGCACGCGTTGTTATCGTGTACAGGAATATGGGGATCTTTTTGCCGGTTAACACGGGGAGGATCGGGATTCGGGTCGCCGGAATCATTTGAAGGTATTGGCAGGTTGATGAGCTCGTTCAATTGGAAAGCGTGTCCCTTTTGCATCAACGCAAAAAATGCTCTCTAAGCACGAGTGCATTTTCGTTTCCGATAGGGTGGAATGACTCAGTCATTCATCTTTCACCACAAGGCCAAAGATTTTGGTAAAAAGGATGGCCTGCGGGGGCGAGATGATGCAGCCTTGCAGATCTTCCAGCGTAATGCCGAGATTGTGGAATTCGCAGGTGCTGATGTCGATGTCCCGCAGCGGGGTGCTGGAAAACTGGGCTTTGTCGATATTGATCTCGTGCAGCCTGACCTTGCTCAGCGTGGCACTGTAGAAATCCGCTTGGGTAAACGAACTGTTTTCCATGGCGACCTGTTTCAGATTGGCAAAACGGAAGGTCGAATAATCGGCCAGGCAATGCGTGAACCGGATGTTGCGGAGCGTTGAACCCAACAGGTCGAGCCCGACCATTTTGCAATGGATGAAATGGGTGCGATGCATGATCGCATCGGTCAGGTTCACGTTGGACAGGTCGCATTGCTCAAAGATGACGTCGGTGATCTCCGCTCCGGGCAGGGAAACGTCGTCGAAAACGATATGTTTGAAATGCGTTTGCTCCAGCATCACTTTACCCGCTTCGCCCCCGGATATCGTTCCGTTTTCATACAAGCCAGGCAGGATGGTGCCTTCGTCATGAAGAATAAGTGAGTCTAAGGAGCGCGGCTCAAGCTGGCGCGGCAGTTTGGGGCGCTGGATTTTCATTTCGGCTGCTGCCGCTGCCGGCGAGGCGAGCGAAGTCGATGGTGGACGGGATTTTCGGCTCATGTCGGACTCCTTTGCATTGAAATAGAATTCGGACGCGCGATACATATCCTGTTATTACCATAACAGCAGAACGGATGTTTGCCAATACAGGTTCGCACGCAATATCAAAAAACGCGTTAAACCATCGGCCATAATGATGTAGAGATCGTTAAACCCATTCGTCCGATACAGAAAGGAACCAATTTGGTATGGACCATTACACCAGAATTCAGCTCGCCATTCACTACTTGGAGCAGCACTTGCAGGAGGAATTCGACATACGGGCCACGGCTGCGGTTGCCGGGTTCTCGGCCTTCCATTTCCAGCGGCTGTTTCAAGCCATTACGGGATTCACTGTGCTGGAATACGTTCGCAGGAGGCGACTGTCCGAAGCGGCACGCCATTTGCGCGAATCGGAGCACGGGATTCTGGATATTGCGCTTGCATGGGGGTATCAATCCCAGGAAGCATTCACGCGTGCATTTGCAGGACATTGGGGGATGACACCTGCGCGGTTTCGAAAAATGCAGGAGGAGCCTTGTTCCTTGAAGAGCCAGTCGGTCATTGATTTTAACGATTATCGCTCACGGCTTGGAGGAGATATGTATATGAGAGCACCCCGTTTATTAACGCTGAATCCGATCCGGATTATCGGCTACGAGTACATGACCAACCTGAACAATGACCAGCATTATTCGGAAATCCCCGGGTTCTATCAGGAGTTCGGCGCATCGCAGAAATTTATGGACATCCCCGAACGGTCGCGTCCCGATCTGGCGTATGGCGTTGCGTGCCGCTTCGCCGACGATGGCGGGTTCTCGTTCATCGTCGGCGAGGAGAGCGGGGCAGCCGATGGGCAGAACCTGAAACCGGGTTTCACCTGGATAGAACTTCCCGGGGGCCTATATGCCGAATTCACGGTCGAAGGGTCGGGACAGGATATCCGCAAAATGATCTATGGCAGCTGGCTGCCCCAATCCGGTTATGAACGCAGGGAGGGACCGGACTTCGAAGTGACGGATGTATGGAAATCCACGCCGCAGCAGTTGGACATGAAAATCTATATTCCGCTAAAATGAAGTCACCGGTTTGTTGAAAATTCAGGCAGAAAGGACTTCGCCCATGCCAAAGAAAACATGGACAGGCTCACGGAGATGGACGCTTTGCGTTGCGCTGTTTGCCGCTGCCTACCTGCTGTTCATGGGCAATCTGCTGTTCGCGAACGGAAGGGTGCCGGGAGAAAGCTATCGATACAATCTCATTCCGTTTGAGACGGTCAAACCGCTGCTGCTGGAAAAGCATAAATTTACGACCGAAGCTTGGGTGAAAAACCTGTTCGGCAACATCGTATTATTTGTCCCCCTCGGCTTATGGATTCCCGTTCTGTTTCGCAGCTTCCGGACGTTTTTCCGGTTCACGGCAGCGGTGATCGTGCTGCTGCTTGCGGTAGAATTTACCCAGCTGCTCACCCGCGTCGGGACATTTGACGTGGATGATCTCATGCTGAATACGCTGGGTGCTTGGCTGGGCTATGCGATGTGCAGAGGGTGGGTCAGATTAAGGTTCGGCTCGCGGTGATGAAATACCGAAATTAGGCCTCTGCCCGGGAGGTCTTTTTTTCATGCATTCATAAGGGGGTGTTTATACACCAGGCATTTCGGCTAAAACATAATCAAGGGCATCCGATCAGCTCGCGGAGTTCACGCTCCTATGTTGATTTGCAATCGTTGAAATGAGGTGGCGGTTATCGTTTGGTGGAAGGAAAGCGTCGTATATCAAATCTATCCCATCAGCTTCAAGGATTCCAACGGAGATGGGCAAGGTGATTTGCAAGGCATCATTGAAAAAATGGACTATTTGGTTTCGCTCGGCATCGACGTCATCTGGATCTGTCCGATCTATGAGTCGCCGGGCCACGACAATGGCTATGATATCAGCGATTATTATTCGATCATGCGCAAGTTCGGAACGATGGACGATTTCGATCGTCTGCTGGAGGAGGCCCATCGCCGCGGGCTCAAGATCATGATGGACCTGGTGCTCAACCACACGTCGGACGAGCATCCCTGGTTCGTGGAATCGCGTTCCTCCAAGGAAAATGCAAGGCGCGACTATTACATTTGGCGTTCGGGCAAAAACGGGCAGGTACCGAACAACTGGGAATCGTATTTCAGCGGTTCGGTGTGGAAGCATGATCCGGAAACGAACGAGTATTACCTGCATCTTTATTCCGAGCATCAGCCCGACCTGAACTGGAACAATCCCCAGATGGCACAAGAGATGTACGAAATGGTGCATTGGTGGCTGGAAAAAGGGGTCGACGGCTTCCGCTTCGACGCGGTTGCCCATATCGCGAAGGCCGAAGGATTGCCCAGCGCGCACAATCCCGGTAATCTGCCGGTCGTCCCGGCATATCAACTGTTTTCCAACCTGGAGCAGGTGCATTCCATCCTGAAACAGTTGAACGACAACGTCCTCAAACCTTACGGCCCGATGACTGTTGGCGAAACGTCGGGGCTGGGACCTGAGCAGGCTTTGGCGTATGTGGGCACAGACCGGGACGAATTGAACATGGTGTTCCAGTTCGAGCACATGTTCGTGGACGCCCAATCCTCCGGGACGGGAAAGTGGGAGTACCGCAGCTGGAAGCTGCCCGAGCTTAAAGAAATCATGAGCCAGTGGCAGACGGTGCTGCACGGCCGGGGATGGAACGCCAATTATATGGGCAATCACGACCAGCCGCGGCCGGTTTCGCGTTTTGGCGATGACGGCAAGTACCGGGTTCGATCAGCCCAAATGCTGGCTGTCTGGATGCTCACGCTGGAAGGCACGCCGTACATCTTTCAGGGCGAAGAGATCGGCATGACCAATATTCGGTTTTCCGAGATCGACCAGTATCGCGACATTGAAACACTGAATTATTATCGGCAGCAAATCGGTCAGGGCAGGCCGAAGCATGAGGTCATGGAGGCGATCTGGCGCAAAAGCCGGGATAATGCCCGCACACCCATGCAGTGGGACGATACGGAATATGCCGGGTTTTCGGAAGCGGAGCCATGGATTCAGGTCAATGACAATTACAAGGAGATCAATGTGGCAGAGGCGGAGCTTGATCCGCAATCTGTTCTGCATTTTTACCGCAAAATGATTGCGCTTCGAAAAAAGCACCGCGTGCTGATTTATGGAGAATACGAACTCCTGCTGCCTGATCATGAGCACATTTACGCGTATACCCGCTCGTTGGAGAACGAGCAGATGCTGATCATCCTCAACTTCAGTTCCGAGGAGCCGGTCATGCAATGGCCGGAAGGATGGAGCGAAGGAGAAGCCAAGCTGCTGATCAGCAATGTCGGCAAACGCTATTCCACAGAGGAAGGTGCCATCCTGCTGCAGCCTTACGAGGCCAGGGTATATCGGATGAACAAGGCATGAAAGGTGCCGGCGTTGTCGCTTTTGCGCTTAAAAGGCGTTTTGCACTATAATAAGTAGTGAGTTTGCCGCAAATGTGGCGACAACGTTGGGTACTGGCCCGCAACTCTCAAATTCACTCAGGTCGGGAGGCTTCAGCAATGTTAAACATTACTTATCATGGACACTCCAGCGTTCAACTGGGCACGGAAGGGAAGTCTTTGCTCATCGATCCGTTCCTGCGCGGCAATGAACTGGCCGTTACGAAGCCGGAGGACGTCAAAACCGATGTCGTTCTGCTGACTCATGCACATACGGATCACATCCTGGATGCAGAACCGATTGCCAAGGCCAATCAGGCCAAAGTGGTGGCGATCGTGGAGCTGGCTACATACATGTCATGGAAAGGGCTGGACACGATCGGCATGAACATGGGCGGAACGGTGGATCTCGGCTTTGCGCAGGCGAAAATGATCCAAGCTTTCCATACGTCGGGCATTGTGCTCGAAGAGGAGCAGCGGATCATGTATGCGGGCGTTCCCGCGGGTTACATCATCAACATCGGGGGCAAAACGGTCCTGCATGCCGGCGATACATGCCTGTTTGGCGACATGAAAATGATCGGCGAGCGCCACTCGATCGACGTGGCGTTTATACCGATCGGCGGCCACTACACGATGGGGCCGGAAGATGCCTTGCAGGCTGCGGAGTGGTTTAATGCCAAGCTGACCATTCCGGTGCATTACGATACGTTCCCGGTCATTCGCCAGGATGCCGAACGCTTCGTGCAGCAATTGGCTGCCAAAGGACGGGAAGGACGCGTCATGGCACCGGGGGACTCCATCACCTTGTAAGGGCTGTAGAATGGATTCGGGTGAACATCCCCAGAATGCGTTTAAAAGGCGAATATCACGTCAGCAATTTTGGCGGATGTTCGCCTTTTTTTCGGATTGAGGTGCCAAAATGAGCATGAAGGAACGGCAACAGCAACATCGAGCGGGCTGTTCAACGGTTGCCTTTTCTCACGCTTCTATGATCATGCGAAAGGGTGGCCATCTCCGGGATCGGTCCGTTCCTAAAGTGCATCTCCGTGCTTGATCCATACTTGAGACAGGTCGATCAGGCCGAAAGAGTCCATTTGCAATCCTTGCAGCGCAGGATGCAGATGGTTTTTTTTGTGGGTATGGCTTCCGTGCAGCAGCCAGAGGTTTTCCTTTAATAGCTGCTCTGCGCGCAGCAGGATGTTCCAGCGTTCCTGCTCGCCTTGCTGCACGAATCCTTCGAGGAGCGTTCCCAGCTGCCGCAGTTGCTCCACCTCCAATAAATGATGGATGTAGTTGGAGCGGTTCATGAAGAAGCTGAACATTCCCCACTGCAGATCTTTTTCCAACAGTTCGTCCGCCTGCATGATGTCCGCCTCCTGCTGAATCCATGATGAATCCACTTGCTGCATGGGATGGAGCGACAGGTGGATGCCCATGTCGGCGCAGCGCTGCCTAAGCCACTCTGCCTCGGAAGTTTCCTCCTCTTTAGCCAGAAAAAAGAGACGGATTTCCTGCCCGTTATACCCGCTTTGTTGAAGTAATTTGCGTGCCTCGTCGGATGAAAAGGTTGGAAATGGCGCCGTTTCGCTAACTTCCGGCAGGAAGCTGTCGGCAGGGCGCATCGTATTTTTTCTTAACTGGCTAACCAACGCTTTCTGATCGTACAGCATGCGTATCACCTGCCTGAATGCGCGGTTATGCTGGATGCCCGGCCTGTTGAAATTAAACAGCAGATAGCGGGCACCGTGGGCTATGGGGAGCATGGTGCGCTGCCATTCCGTCGTTTGCGGCCAATGAACGCGCTCAGCTTGTTTGCCCGAAGTTTCCAGGCTCGTGCCGGGGCCCGGAGTCCGGGGATCGGGCAGCATGTAGTGTCGTTCGTTCGTGTACACATCCGGCAGGAACCAGAGTTCCACCCGGTCGAGCAGCGGGCGAAGGCCGTAATAGCCGTCAAAGGCGTCCAGGCGCAGCATTTGCTTGTCCTGCTCCGCGATGCGGTATGGCCCTGTTCCGATCAACCGGCTTTCCCCGGGCATCCAATCGGAAGGCAGGATGGACATCTGTATGGAGCCTGCGAAATGAAGCCAGAAGCGATTGCTTCTGTGGAAGCGGAATTCAACGGCATAATCCCCATGCAGCTGAACGTTTTTCACGTACTGGCTCTCCGTATACGGCCCAGGCAATGCATCGCGCAGCCGTTCCCAGGTGGAACGTACATCTTTCGAAGTCAATTCATGGCCGTGGTGGAAGGACACCTTTTTGCGCAAGTAGAACGTCCATGAGGTGTAATCCCCGTTATGTTCCCAGGCATGGGCAAGACGTGGAACGAAGCGCTGTACGTCGGGTTCGTATTCCACAAGCGTGCTGCATATATTATCGATCAGGTAGGCTTCGAATACGGTAAACACCGCATGAGGGTTCAGCGATTTCAGTTCTCGGTTCTGCATGACCCGCAGCACATCGAGCGGTGCTCCGGACGCGGTTTCTACCCGCAATCCCAGCTGGCGGGCAATTGTGGATTGCGCCATTTGCTTTACGGAGAGAGGGAGCGACGCATCGGATGCAAGCGCGAAGGCGTCTTTGAAACGCGATTCCAGCAGCAGGGAATGCAGTACGGGAAGGACCACGTCTGCGGGTTCGCCAATCAGGGCAAGCCTCGACGGGTTTCCCCTCCCACGGCCGGGCTGCCAACGGATATATTGCTGCTGCTCAAGCTTGCGCAGCACAAGCTTGACGTTTCGCGGCGTGCAGTGAAACAGCTTGGCAAGCTGTTCGATCGTGACGGCATACGAGCCGTCCGGAGCAGTATCGCTATGCTCCCGAAGCTGATGAAGCTGCATGTAATATTCATGAATTTGCATGGATAGATCTCCTGTTATGGGATAAAAGGTGAAATTACGTTGCAATAAGGTACACTTTTTATTCTCCTTTTGCCAGATACAATTATACATGAGAGCGCCACGATGCGCTCGACCTTGTATGTACTTGGCAAAGGAGAATGAACATGAGCTTGAAGCAATTGCACCCCACGATACGTATTCGGATTTTGACGGTATTCATGACACGAACGATCGAAGCGATGATTTTTCCGTTCATGGCCATTTATTTTTCGGAAAAGCTGGGAGAGAAAACGGCTGGCCTGCTGATGGTCTTGCTCATCGTTTTGCGTATAGCCGCAAGCTTCTGGGGTGGGTACCTGGCAGATCGATATGGACGGAAAAAAGTACTGATCTATGCCGAAGGCGTGCTGTTTGCGGCCGCTGTGCTGATGGCGGCAGCCAATGCGCCGGGGATCGATTCGGTCTGGCTGACCTTTGCCATGGTCATGCTGCATGGGGCGGCGAACGGCATTGGAGCTCCTGCGGCGGATGCCATGCTGATCGACGTCAGCACGCCGGAAACGAGAACGCTGATGTACAGCATCAATTATTGGGCCATCAACCTGTCGATCACGCTCGGCACGGCCATCGGCGGGTGGATGTTTAAGGATTACCGGTTTGAGCTGTTTATGGCCATGGCTTTGGTGAGTCTGTGCATCCTTCTGTTGACCGCGTTTCGGGTGAAGGAGACATATCAACCTCGACCGATGCAGGGGAAGCGGGGAATGCGCTTTAGGGGGGCGGCAATGATGCTCCAAACGTACCAGTCCGTTTACAAGGACAAACGTTTTATGGCATACAGCCTTGGCATGCTGCTGTTGTTATCGACCGAGTTTCATCTCACCCAATATATCGGCGTCCGATTGGAACGAGAGTTTGTTCCCCTTACGGTAGATCTTCCTTTCCTGCCTGCGATGGAACTCCATGGCATCCATATGTTTGGGCTGATCCAAATGGAGAATACGATTCTGATCGTGGTGATGGCGCTGGGCATCAATGCATTGCTCAAACGTTATGACCGGCCATGGCAGCGGGTGAAATGGCTGACGCTGGGTTCGGTGGCGTACGTTGCGGGTTTTGCGGTCATCGCCTATACAAACGAGCCGTTGCTGCTCGCGTTGTTCATGCTGGTTGCCACCGTCGGAGAGCTGATTCACACGCCCTTGCGCCAGCGGGAGCTGGCTGAAATGGTCAGCGTGGAAGCACGCAGCTCCTATATGGCCGTGAACGGCATGATGATGCAGGGTGCGCGCATGATTGCCGCAATGGGCATTACCGTCGGCGCTTTTCTGCCGTCCGCCGGCATGGCTGGGCTCATATTTGCCATCGGTATGACGGGTACGTTGTTGATTAGGCAAGTTGTTGCCAAGCCGCTGAGGGAGTTTTCCCAACCGGAGAAGACGATGCGGAAATATGGAACTTAAAAGACTCGCTGCATTAATCAAAGGGGACCGGCGTAAATTCCGATGACTGCGGGCTGCGATGCCTTCCATACGAAGAGGTTGGTGTTACGGTTGCCCGGTTTTTGGGGTAAGGGATACCAGAGGCGGAAAATATAACACCCCCACACGGAAATGGAGGCGGCAGCATGAGTTCGGAAAACACAGCACTCTCATCGTGGTGGAGAACGTCCACGGTGTACCAGGTATATCCCAAAAGCTTTAAAGACACCACAGGCTCTGGCACGGGAGACATCCCCGGCCTGATCGAAAAATTGGACTATTTGCACGATTTGGGGATCGATATCGTCTGGCTGCAGCCCGTATACATATCCCCGCAGCGGGATAACGGCTATGATGTAGCCGATTATTACCGAATCAATCCCGAATATGGCAGCATGGAAGATATGGATGCGCTGCTGGAAGGGCTTGACGCACGGGGCATGAAACTGATGATCGACATCGTGGTGAACCATACGTCCACAGAACATGAATGGTTCAAACAGGCCCGCTCGTCCCGGGACAACCCGTATCGGGACTACTACATTTGGCGTGACCCTGCGCCGGACGGCGGCGTGCCGAACAACTGGCAGTCCAAGTTCGGGGGCCCGGCCTGGCAGTATGACGAACAAACAGGGCAGTATTTTCTCACCTTGTTCGACAAAACGCAGGCGGATCTGAATTGGGAAAATGAGCAGGTGCGTTCGGAAGTGCGGAAAATGCTCAAGTTCTGGGCGGATAAGGGTGTGGCCGGTTTCCGCATGGACGTGATCAACCTGATCTCGAAGGATCAGCGCTTTCCCGACGATGACGGCAGCGTGCCGCCCGGGGACGGACGCCGTTTTTACACGGACGGCCCAAAGGTGCACGAGTACATTCGCGAAATGTACGAGGAGGTGTTCGGACCTTACCAGCTGGTTACGGTAGGGGAGATGTCATCCACGACGCTGGAGCATTGCATCCGGTATTCCAGGCCGGAGTCGCGCGAATTTTCGATGACGTTCAGCTTTCATCATTTAAAGGTGGACTATCCAAACGGGCAGAAGTGGGAGCTGATGCCTTACGATTTCGAGGCGCTGAAGCGACTGCTCAGCGATTGGCAGACAGGCATGCAGGCGGGGGGAGGCTGGAATGCATTGTTCCTGAACAATCACGATCAGCCCAGGGCGTTGTCGCGCTTTGCCGACGATGGCGAATATCGGACGGAAAGCGCGAAGATGCTGGCGACGACCCTTCACGGACTGCAAGGAACTCCATACGTTTATCAAGGGGAAGAGATCGGCCTGCCGAATCCGGTATGGCAGGATGCGAGCGAGTTCCGGGACATCGAGTCCACGAATATGTTTAAGCTGCTGCAGCAAGAGGGCGGCAAGTCGGCTGCCGAGGCGTTCGAGATCGTAAAAACGCGTTCAAGGGACAACTCGCGCATACCGATGCCATGGGACGACACCGAGAATGCGGGATTCACGACAGGCACGCCTTGGATCAAAATCGATGAACGATACCCCGAGTTGAATGTGAAAAGACAATTGGCCGATCCGGAATCCGTGTATTACCACTACCAAAAATTAATTGCCTTGCGCAAGCAAGTGCAAGTGCTGACGGATGGATTGTACGAACGGCTGGATGAAGGGCATTCGGAGGTGTTTGCCTATGCCCGCTCGAACGGGAAGGAAACGCTGCTGGTCGTTTCCAGCTTCAGCAAACAGCAATCCCGCTTCCGGTTTCCGGAGGAGGTCTGGCAGGCGCATGTGGCAGACAAGCGGCATGAACTGCTGATCGGCAATACGAAAACGATTCCCGAACTGGAACCAACGCTTTGCCTTGAGCCTTTTGCATCTTACATGTGGCTGATTTCCCAAGAGGAACCGCCCACGAATCACGGCACAGGAAAGGAGCGAAGCTGATGGATCGCAAACAAGTCGAAGATATCGTGAAAGCGGTCGGGGGCAAAGAAAACATCGAAGCGGCCACGCACTGCGTGACGCGATTAAGGTTTGCCCTCATCGACGAAAGCAAGGTCGACAGCGAGGCGCTTGACCGGAACGACCTGGTCAAAGGGCAATTTTCCTCGCAAGGCCAATTCCAGGTGGTCATCGGGCCCGGTCTCGTAGACAAGGTATACGATGAGATGATCGGGATTACGGGCGGCGACCGTGCTTCCAAGGACGACGTAAAAGCCGCCGCGGGCAAAAAACAGCATCCGATCCAGCGCGCCATCAAAACGCTGTCGGACATCTTTATCCCGATTCTGCCGGCCATTATTACGGCAGGTTTGCTGCTCGGGATCAACAACATTTTGACCGGCCCCGGCATCTTTTTCGATGAGCGTTCACTCGTTGACGTTTATCCGGCCTGGAAGGATCTTGCATCGATCATCAACACCATCGCAAGCACGGCGTTTACGTTTCTGCCTGCGTTGATCGGATGGTCGGCCGTGACGAGATTCGGCGGAAGCCCGTTGCTCGGGATCGTGCTGGGTTTGATTCTGGTGCATCCCGACCTGCTCAGCGCTTACGGGTATGCCGATGCGGTCAACGAAGGCACCGTGCCGATCTGGAACCTGTTCGGCTGGGAAATCGAGAAGATCGGATATCAAGGTCAGGTGCTGCCTGTGCTGGTATCGGCGTATTTGCTGGCCAAGCTGGAGACGTTCCTGAACAAAAGGGTTCACGATTCGGTGAAACTGCTCGTCGTTGCGCCTGTTACGCTGCTGATCACCGGATTTCTTGCGTTTACGATCATCGGTCCGGTCACGTTTGCGATCGCAAACGCGATTACGGACGGACTCATGTATATCTACAATTCGTATGCGGCCCTTGGCGGATTGATCTATGGCGGATTGTATGCGCTGCTGGTCATTACCGGCATGCATCATACGTTTCTGGCCGTGGACGTGCAGCTGATCGGCAGCCAAGGCGGTACCTTTCTATGGCCGATGCTGGCTTTATCCAACATCGCTCAAGGTTCAGCGGCATTGGCGATGATGCTGGTGCTGCGCGAACGTAAAATGCGCGGCCTTGCCGCCACGTCTTCGATCTCTGCTTTCCTAGGGGTCACCGAGCCGGCAATCTTCGGCGTGAACATCCGTTACAGATATCCGTTTATTTTCGGGATGGTCGGTTCGGCCATCGGCGGCGTGCTGCTGACGATGAACGATGTTCAGGCCACGTCGATCGGCGTGGGCGGCGTGCCCGGATTTCTATCCATTTTTCCGAATAAATGGGGTGTGTTCTTCATTGGCATGGCGATCGTGCTGATCGTGCCGTTTGCGCTCACGGTGGTCTTTGGCAGGATGAAGGTCCGAAGGGAAGGGCGTGTCGCGAACGCTTCGGCAGCTTCGGAAGCGCAGGCAGAAACGGCAACCGCGCCGACAACCGAAACCGGGCGGGCCGAGGTATCGCAGGCCGCGGCAAACGGCGGTGAACGCGAAAAAAACGCAAACGACGAATCGATTAACGTGCTTGAAGTACGTGCACCGCTAAGCGGTACGGCCGTGCCGCTGGAACAGGTGCCTGATGCGGCATTTGCGGAGAAGCAGATGGGAGACGGGGTCGCGATCGAACCTTCCGGCAGCAGCGTGGCAGCTCCGTTCGATGCGCAGGTCGCCCACGTCATCAAGAGCAAGCATGCCGTCATTTTGGAGCATGCGAGCGGGGTGCAGATGTTGGTCCATATCGGCATCAATACCGTTTCGCTCAAGGGCGAAGGCTTCCGAGTGCATGTCCAGGCAGGAGACCGCGTCAAGGCAGGACAAACGCTGCTGGAATTCGATCGCGATGTGATAGAGGCTGCCGGCTATCCGCTCATTACCCCGATCATCGTGCCGGATGGACAGGATATGGTGGAGCGGGTAGAGTCGTTTACGGGCAGTGTCGTTCACAATCGTGAAGACGTACTCCATATTCATCTGAAAAAATAAAAGAGTTTAACCGCAGTCGTACGCAGGCGAACCGGATGGGAGCATATGATTCCCAAGCCGGTTCGTTTTGCGTTGCCGGCATGGTACACTTAGGAACAAGGATGAAGAATCACGAAGGTTCGTCCAGCTTCTCAGCAAGGACCGGAATGTCATTCGGGGCGGAATGTGCATGTTTGTCCCGTTTCGCTCATAAGGTTCAACAAACGCCGATCAGGACACATGAATCGATGGAATAGCGGAGGAGGAGTGCCATGACACGCGTGGCGGTAATGGTCATTCACGGACTGGGCATGCAAAAGGAGGATTATGCCGATACCTTGATCTCCCGGCTGAACAAAGAATTCGATCAGGTCATGGTATTGCCTGGGGCGGCTGCCGCCTGCCTCGATATCGAGCCGGTGTTTTGGGCGGATGTGTTTGCCGAAAAAGAGGAGGAGCTTTACCAAAAGCTTGTCAAGGACCAAGGGTTGAATTATCAGCTTTTGCGCCGCTTCATCATTCACTATCTGGCGGACGCCGTGGCTTATCAGCCTGTAGAAAACCATGGGCATCATTACGATGCCGTACATGCCACGTTATCCAAAGCCATGCACGCCTTATCCGGCCGCAATGGCCCGGAAACGCCGCTTTGCGTCATCGCACACAGCTTGGGGGCGGTGATCGCCAGCAATTTTTTCTATGATCTGCAATTTCCTTCCGACCGGGTGCCCAGCATCATTGATCCCAATTCTGCGCTGGAACGCGGAGATACGTTAACCGCCTTTTATTCCTTTGGAACAACGCTGCCGCTCTGGAGCCTGCGATATCACGAATTCAATCGGCCCATTGCAGTGCCGTCTCCTCTGGCGGATACCTATCTTCCAGGCATATCAGGGGAATGGGTGAACTTTTATGATCGGAACGATATTTTGGGTTATCCGCTCAAACCGATCGATCCTGCCTATGAAGCGGCAGTCAAGGAGGACATCGAGATCCATGCGGGAGGATGGCTTGTCCAATGGAGTCCGCTTAGCCACAGCGGTTATTTTGACAGCAGTACGATGAATCGCAGGATTGCGCAAGGATTGGCACGGATCTGGACATGGGTGAATCGATCGTAGCCCCTGACGGGACGGTTGACGGTTGATCGACATATGAGGAGAAAGCAGGTACAGCAAACATTTGAAGGAGGCGAGATGATATGGAATGCAGGACAGGTTGTGCCGCATGCTGCATCGCTATTTCCATCAGTTCACCGATTCCAGGTATGGAAGGCGGCAAACCTGCGGGGGTACGCTGCGTGCAGCTGACGGATGACAACCGATGCCGTCTGTTTGGGCGCGAGGAACGGCCTGCCGTATGCGGCGAGCTGCAAGCTTCGATGGAGATGTGCGGCAGTACGGACCAGGAGGCATTCGACATTTTGACCTGGCTGGAACGGGAGACGTCCCCCATCGGACAATAGGACTGAAAACACTCCTATAATGATCATGACCAAAGAGCATCCTTCGGCACGTTCCGGGGATGCTCTTTGGTTATGCCTGAACAATAAAACGGATCGTCACGCTGGGTGTGGGTCTGTGGATCTCTTCATTTGGCGTGACTCCCATGGTTAGTTGGAAAATGGCCAATGCATTGTTTATGTGTTGAATTTGTACAGGCTCTTGGCTGAAGGTTTGGGCTCTCTGAACATCATGAAGTATAGCAAGGACGAGAGCACGTATAACCCGCCCGTAATGCTGAACGTGACGGCATACCCCCAGTATGTTCCGTACGTGGTGACCAGATAAGATTGCACAGGGCCCATCGTGGCCCAGCCGATCATAAAGGCGGTTTGCATCAGGGAATTGGCAATGCCGCGCCGCTCGTCGGATACTTTGTCCACAAGGATCGCCGAGTGGATCGGGTTGGCCGCATTCATGAGCGCTTGCCGGAACAAGAAGCTCACCGAAGCAACGAACAGCAGGTTGGTGAAACCGGTCAGCAGCAGAAACGGCAGCGACATGACCTGAAAGAGCACGACGGCACGCACGCTGCCAACTTTGGCTGCCAGCGTTGGTCCGATGAGCATCGACACAATCGTCATGATCTGCCCAAGCGAAATAAGCAGACTCATGCCGCTCACGGATACCGAGAAACGGTTGGTGAAATACAGGTTCAGGTAAGGCACGACAAGTCCGGAGCCAAAGCCGATCAACAGCTGCGTAACAACAAACTGACCGATCAGTCGAGAATCCTTCTTGAGTATTGCCTTCTCAGGGTTGATCGATGCTGGATGACGATCCTTGTATCCGGACGTGTCCGGTCCAGCTGCAGAAGAAAGCGGCTCAGGCTCGGAAGCCGAAGGCAGCTCCTTGTTTTCCGTGACAAATAACAGCGGGATGAACGCAGCAAAGGTGGCGATGCCGCCAGCGATCAGCACGGTCTGCAGACCGGCGACCTTGGCCATGCCCATGGAATGAAACAGATCGGCGAGCACTCCGCCGCCCAAGCTGCCGAGCACCTGTGAAGCCAGAACCAAGGATGAATAATAACTGAACATTTTGAGCCGTTCGCTCTTTTTCACGTTTTCGGCCAGAAAAGGAATGGCCAGCACCTGAAACACGGCTGCGAACAGGCCGGAGCATACCGCGAACCACATCAGGCCGCTATCCGAGTAGTCGAACGAGCGCCCGACCAAAAAAATGCCGCTGAACAGCGCGCCGGCAATCAGCAGCAGCTTGCGGCTGAAGCGGTCGCCGCACAGCCCGATCGGCACGAACATGATCGCCGTTGCGAGCGATTGCACGCTAATGATTTGGCCGTTCATCGTATCGTTGTAGCCAAGCCCCTGAATATATAAGTTATACAGGACGGAAAACATGCCGTTTCCGATCTGGTACAGCAGGCTTGCCAGAAAAAAAAGCTGGATGTTGCGGGGCCAACCCCGAATTTCAGATGTAATTTGTCGTGGAATTCTCAAGCCTTCTCCCCCAGTCATCTCCCATGCGATCATTCAAGTGTAACAGGATTAGGGGGATTTCGGAACAATTGACCGGTGTTTATTTTTCGGGGTGGGTCACGGCATCAGATTACGCGTGCTATGACAAAGCCGTCATATCCTTTGCTGCCCACGGTTTGCAATGCCGTTGCTTCCAGACGGGGGTGATTTCCGATCATGTCCAGGAAGGTACGCACGCCTTGCACGCGCGGATCGGTACTGTGTTTATCGGCAACTTCGCCGTTTCGGACGACGTTGTCTCCAACGATCAGGCTGCCCGGACGGGTCATGCGCAGTGCCCACCGGAGATAGTCCGGGTTACTCGGTTTGTCCGCGTCGATAAAAACGAAGTCAAAGGGTTCGCGGTAGTCTTCGCACACGTCCGGTAAGGTCGTTAGCGCAGGTCCGACGCGCATGTCAACTTTGCCTGCGAGTCCTGCACGCTCAAGATTGGTGCGAGCGACCTCGGCGTGATGGGGTTCCGATTCCAATGTGACGATCCGCCCATGCTCCGGCAGTGCCCGAGCCATCCAGATCGTGCTGTATCCGCCCAACGTGCCGATTTCCAGCACGCGTTCGGCATGCTGAATGCTCAGCAGCAGCTGCAGCAATCGTCCCTGATTCGGGGTTACGTCAATGGTCGGCAAGTCGGCCTGGGCATTGGCAAGCAGTGTTTTTTCCAACAAAGGATCAGACGGGATCAGGATATGATTGAGATATTCGTCAACTTGCGTCCAGGTTTGCTGTGAGACAGATTCATGCGGATGGTTCATGGCTCATCTTCCTTTCTGCGAGCAAAGAAGCTGTTTTTGTTTTCCTGATACCACTATATCGCTTGATTGAATATAAATAAAATATATATTATATATGTAAACATATATTAAAGTTATGGTTAAAAGGATGTAAGGAGGCCCAAAGGATGAATCTGCACGGGTTGCGATTGTTTCATGCTGTCGTCAAGCACGGCGGCATTACGAGGGCAGCGGAGGAACTCAGCATTAGCCAACCGGCCGTTTCTTCCCAGCTTCGCAAGTTTGAGCAGGAACTCGGAGTTACGCTTTTTGTAGCGGTAGGCAGAAAGAGGGAGGCCAGCGACGCGGGAAAACAACTGATGGAGTATGCGGAACGGCTGTTCAAGCTGGAGCAGGAAGTGGACGGCTATATAGCAGGTATTCGCTCAGGCAAAAAGGGACTCGTCCGGATTACGGCAACGTACCTGCCTTCCAATTTTTTGCTGCCGGCCTGGATTGCCCGTTTCAAGCAATTGTACGAAGACGTGGAATTGGTGATCAGCACGACCAACACCCGAAAAGCGTTCGACGAGCTTCTCAGTTATGAAGCCGAAGTAGCGCTGTATGGCGGAAGCGGAATTTCGCAACCAGGCGTACATTGGGACGAGTTGTTTGAAGACGACATGTGGTTCGTGGTCCATCCGGATCACCGGTATGCCGGGCAGGAGGTGGAACTTGGCGATATGGTGGCAGAGCCGTTCATCATGCGCGAGGAAGGCAGTGCGACGAGGGAGCGTTTATTTTCCCTTTGCAGTACGTTTAATGTGGCGGCGCCCCGCATCGCGCTGCAGTTCAACGGACTCAACGAAACCATCAGTGCTGTCAAAGCGGGGTACGGAGCCAATTTCATATCTTCACTGGTGGTGAAGGAGGATGTGAGGCACGGGAGGCTGGCCCGCGTGCGGGTAAAGGGCGTACATTTGAAAAACAAACTGGCCGTCTGTACCCGGGCCGGGGAGAAGCTGTCTCCCGCCGCCCAACATCTCGTGGAACTGATCCGGCAGGAGGCAGCCAAGCTGCATCGGAAAGAGTGATGAACCCCGGCACATGCTTATGCCGGTGGAATCCAACCTCGTGCTTGGACTGTAGATGCCAGCTGCTTCATGCGTAGTCCCTTAGTTGCCCGAAGCTCCGGATGGTTGCCGTCGATCCGAGCCAAAGCCCGTTCGGGCCCGGATCGCCACGCCGCCGACGAGCAGAACGGGCAGCCAGACTGCCGCTTTCGGAACATGGTGGAACAAAAATGCTGCGATGATGACGCCTGTCAAATAAATGGCTACGGCCATAACGCGCAGGCTGTCGTCTCCTGACAGACGGTTTCGCGCAGCCTGTCTGTCCACCTTGCCGAAACGCCGGAACATGTTGGCCGCGTCTTCGACGACCGCAGCCAAATTGTTGGTCAGCACCGTCGTCGAAATGCCGGCCATGCCGATTTTGCGGGCTGCCGTCGTCTGCATGCCCATGGCTGCGCCGAGCACAACAATGACCAGGCCCGGCCAGTGTATGCTGAAATGAGTCGTCATAACGATCGCAAAGAAAAGCAGCAGCAGGCTTTCCGCGATCAATACACGCGTAACGCGTTTGGACCAGCCGCTTTGGCCCGGACCGATCAATTTTGCCGCAAATGCGTTGCCTGCGATAAAACCTGCCAAAGCGAGCAGGGAGCGGATCACGACGATTTCCTGGGCATGGGCAATCGCGATGCCGAGCAGCACGATGTTGCCTGTCATGTTTGCCGTGAGCACGTGTCCAAGTCCAAGATAACCGATAACGTCGGCCATCCCGGCTGCCATACATAGGGATAATAGAGCGAATTTTTGCTGAGCCGTTCGGGACATGCCAATCTTCCTTTCCTGAGAAGCGGTAACCATTCAAGTATACCGCAATGAGGCCCAAAATAAAGGCTGGTGCAAACTGTCGGTGATCTCTCTAAAGCAGGACAGGGAGGGCGCATCATTGGCCTTGGCGGGGAGCTGGATGACGCTGTAAATTCGTTTATTGGCTCAAGATGTTTTATAATAGAGCGGGAGAGAAGCGTGCTGGCTTGTCTCCAAACCATTTTGCGTGCTTAGAGAAAGGAAGAGCTATCATGATGAACGCTCCAAATCCGATTGACCAGTTCAAGAAGTTTAAATACGAAATTACGAGATTTATGATGATCTATAAATTCGCCCTGGATCAGATGGAAACGAAAATCGAGGTGCTGAAGGAAGAATTCCAGTCGCTGCATGACTACAGCCCGATTGAGCACACCAAGTCCAGACTGAAATCGCCAGAAAGCATCATGAACAAAATGTTCCGCAAAAATCATGAGCTGACGTTCGAGAGCATCAAAAAGAACATCAAGGATATTGCGGGGGTGCGCATTACCTGCTCGTTCATTTCCGACATTTACCGGATCAAAGATATGTTATGCAACCAAAGCGATCTGCGCGTGCTGGAAGTAAAGGATTACATCAAAAACCCGAAACCGAACGGCTACCAAAGCTTGCACCTGCTGGTGGAAATTCCGGTCTATATGTCCAACGGGGAAGAGCGCGCCTGCGTGGAAATCCAGATTCGTACCATCGCCATGGATTTCTGGGCCAGCCTGGAGCACAAAATTTTTTATAAATACAACAAAGAAGTGCCCGAGCGTCTGCTCAAGGAACTGAAAAGCGCGGCCGATTCGGCGAATGCCCTGGATCAACAGATGGAACGGCTGCATAACGAAATCCAGGAGATCAAGGATGCCGAGAGCGAACGCGACGAAGAACAGATGCGGCGCATCATCATCAACAATCAGCAGTTTACGCTGCCTTCCAATTTGCTGAGATTGCTCGGAGACGGGGAATAGCACAAGCAGGAATGGTGACCGCGGAAAGGAATTTGTAACAATTGATGAAAAATACGTTGGTTTCATTAACTCCCCAGCCTGCGTCGCGGGTACGCATGGCACTGATTTTGGGAACCTTGTCCGCCTTTGGACCGTTGTCCCTCGATATGTATTTGCCTGCGCTGCCCGTGCTGGCCGAGGATTTCCAATCTTCGCCGTCCTATGCCCAGCTTAGCCTGACGGCCTGCATGGTAGGTTTGGCCGCAGGGCAGCTGCTGGCCGGACCGATGAGCGACGTTCGCGGACGACGCACGCCTCTTATTTTCGGACTGATTCTATATACGCTCGCCTCCGTGCTGTGTCTGGTTAGCCCAACGATGGGTTCGTTCATCGTACTGCGGTTCATCCAGGGAGCTGCCGGGGCTGCCGGCATCGTCATCTCCCGCGCGGTGGCCAGGGATGCTTACGAGGGACCGGAACTGACCCGGTTTTTCTCGCTGCTGATGCTGGTTAACGGGGTGGCTCCAATCGCGGCGCCTGTTATCGGCGGGCAATTGCTCGCATTTACGTCATGGAGAGGCGTATTCATATTGCTGTCGCTGATCGGAGTCCTTACGCTGCTTGCCGTCATTTTCGGTTTGGGCGAAACGCTGCCGGCCGAACGCAGGTCGAGCGGCGGTCTGAAACAAACGCTGTCGACCTTTGGCAATATTACGCGTGACCGCCTGTTTATGGGTTATGCCTTGACGCAAGGTTTCGTGGGTGCAGGCATGTTTGCGTACATATCGGGTTCGCCGTTTGTCTTGCAAAAGGTGTACGACATTTCTCCGCAGATGTTCAGCCTTTGCTTCGCCATTAATGGGCTTGGCATCATCATCGCCAGCCAGGTGGCCGGCCGTTTGGCTGGAAAGGTGAGCGAAACGCGTTTGCTCGTCGCCGGATTGGTCATGGCCGTGGTCGGAGGGATTTCCCTGCTTGTGGCGATATTGCTGGGTGGACCGCTGTTCAGCGTGCTGATCCCGCTGTTTTTGGTCGTATCCAGCGTCGGGCTTGTCAACACCGCTTCCTTTGCGTTAGCCATGGCCAATCAGGGGAAATCCGCAGGCAGCGCTTCAGCGCTGATCGGCGTCATGACGTTTTTGTTCGGCGGGCTTGTGGCCCCACTCGTCGGTTTGGGCGGGGAAGGAACGGCGGTGCCGATGGCGATCGTCATTGCCTGTGCGGATCTGGGCGCATTGCTGATCTATGCATGGATGGTCGGTGCTCGCAGCAAGGTAGCGTCCATCCGCTAAACGAAAAGCGTTCCAACTGGCAGCCTGGTCTGCCTGTCGGAACGCTTTTTTTCTCGGCAAAGCGCAAACAAAACCTGCGTGTTGGGCAGCATACCCGTTGTCGGGAAAAGACGGAAACCGAGAACAAAGTCGAATCGATGGATCAACGGCCTTCTCCCCGGACGCCAATGGAGCGGGATTGACAATTTAGTTGATAACAATTATCATTGTCAATGGGTTTGGACAAGAATGATGTACATATAGGAATATATGTGATTAGAACAATCCTGTCCCAATTTCGCATAATCACATTCCAATTTTCGGGGTCATATAGAAGGGGGTCACTACCTTGTTCGGAAAAAAACAAAAGATGATCATGCTGCTGATTACGGTCATGGTCATGTCCATCTGGCTGGCAGCATGCGGGTCGAAGCCGGCAGAGAACGGCGCGGCAACCGGTGAAAATTCGTCGACAGCCACAGAGAACAATACCGCTTCCGAAGGAGAAACGAAGACTGAAGCTCCTGCAGAAAAAACGATGACGGACGCCATGGGTCACGAAGTCGTCATTCCGGCCCATCCGGAGCGCATTATCGCCTCTTATCTGGAAGACCATTTGGTAACGCTTGGCGTGAAACCTGTTGCTCAATGGTCCGTGACCAATGGCACCCAGGATTACTTGGCCAAGGATCTGGACGGCATTCCGACGATTTCCTTCGATCTTCCTTTTGAGGAAGTAGCGGGTTACAGCCCGGATCTGATCATTATCGGTTCGGAGAGCCAGGTTGAAGGCGGCAAATATGAACAATACAGCAAAATCGCTCCGACGTATGTGCTTGGCGACGAAATCAACAGTGATTGGCGCAAAGCGCTGCTGAAAATCGGCGAAATTTTGAACAAGAGCGCTGAAGCTCAAAAAGCGCTTGATGACTATGATGTGAAAGCCAAAGAATACAAAGAAAAAATCAATGCGGTAACCGGGGGTACGAAATCTGCTGCAGCAGTTTGGCTGGTGGGCGGCAAGTTCTTCATCGTCAGCGACAATGTATCCAGCGGTGAAGTGATGTACAACGAGCTTGGCCTGTCCGAGCCTGACGTGGTGAAAGAAATTTCGGCTACGGCTACAGGCAACTGGTCCTCGATTTCGTTGGAGAAGCTGGCAGAGATGAACGTGGACTACCTGTTCTTTGTGAACAGCGACAAGGATGCGGGGGCAGAAGCGCTGAAAGATCCAGTGTGGCAGAGCATCCCGGCGGTGAAAAACGGCAATCTCTTCGAATTTACGCGTTCCAGCAGCTGGCTGTACAGCGGTTTGCAAGCCAACACGCAAATCATGGAAGATATTCAAAGCAGCATCGTAAAATAAGATGTGTTTCCTGCATGAACGGAACAAACAAAGCGAACTCCTTGGCGCATGACGCCAGGGAGTTTTTTGCGCGTAATGGCCGAATCCGGGCAGCTGCATGTATAATGGTGAGACCATCACTACAGGCCAAGAAAGGAAGATCACATGACACATACTTTAGATCCACAGCAATTGACGCAGAAGGAAAATTACAAACTGATGAGCGGATCGGTCGTGCCTCGTCCCATTGCCTTTGTCACGACGAGGACAGAGGACGGGCAGACGATCAATGCCGCGCCGTTCAGCTTTTTTAATGTGGTGAGCTCCGATCCGCCGATTCTGTCCATATCGATTCAGCGCAAGGCAGGGGGCATGAAGGATACGGCAAGGAACGTGCTGGCCGGCAAGGAACTCGTTGTGCACATTTGTGACGAATCGATCGTCCCGGACATGAACGAAACGGCAGCGCTGCTCGAGCCGCATGAGAGTGAGCTTGAGCGGACCAGCCTGACGACCGTGCCGAGCAAGGCCGTAGATGTGCCCGGCATCGCCGAGGCATTGATCCGCATGGAGTGCCGCCTGCATCAGCACATTCCGATTTTGAATGATGAAGGCACAGTGGTCACTGACCTGCTGCTTGTGCGGATCGTTCAATATCATTTTGACGAGAAGGTATACGATCCGTCGACCGGGTACATTTTGATGGACCACTTGAAGCCCGTGAGCCGGCTAGCCGGAAACGATTATGCCAAGCTTGGCGAGCGGTTTACGGTGGTAAGACCGGTATAGTTTCAGCGTTCGGATCATGCATTCGAAACGAGAAACAGACTATCCGCATATTAGTTATTGAAGGGGGGAAGCACATGCCGCAAGGCATGTGCTTCCCCCCTTTTTGCGCTGGAAACATAATACGGCTCAAACGCGAATAGACTTGTACCATATCTTACGCACGAGTGATCTATATAGGTTGAACTAGCATTTACACGATAACGGAGAGGACAGAAAGAATCTGGAGAAGCGAAGCGTTCTAAAAGCTTTCTGAAAGAAAGCTGCTTCGGAAGCATAGGCTTATCACCGGATTTTACCCTTGAAAAGGGATTAAAAAAATCTGGGGATAAGGCCGATCGGAAGATGGTTCTGACCACGTAGTAGCTCCGTGTAAAAATCATTGGTTGAACTTATGTGTCAGAATAAGGCGGAATGAAGGGGGACAAGCGACATGAACCAGCATGCAGGGACGGCGAGCGCCGGAATTCTGGGCATTGGGACGGCGCTGCCGGAGCATCGCATCGAACAGAAGGACGTTGCGTCAAGGTTAGCCGTGGCATTGGCGGACGAGCCTGATTCCAGAAGGTGGGCGAAACGGATTTTCAATCAGTGCGGCGTTGAAACGAGGTATACGTGCGAGCCGAATTTGCTTGAACCGGTGGAGGGGTGCCGGTATTTGTATTCAACCTCATCAGAGAACGTTCCGCTGACCCGGGAACGCATGGACAAATACAAGGCGGCGGCCATTCCGCTTGGGATGGAGGCTGCCACCCGCGCGCTGGAGGACGCCGCGGTGGCTCCTGCCGAGATTAGCCACCTGATCACGGTGAGCTGCACAGGGCAGTTTCTGCCCGGCCTGGACGTACGGATCGTTCAACAGCTGGAGCTGCATCCCGGCGTACAGCGCATTCCGCTTGTGTTTCAAGGCTGCGCTGCCGGACTAAAGGCCATTCAAATGGCCAATGCCATCGTAAGATCAGACCCGAACGCCAAGGCGTTGATCGTGTGCGTGGAGCTCTGCACCTTGCATTTTCAGCCATCGGCCAAGCGGGACGACCTGTATGCGGCATCGTTTTTCGGCGACGGCGCATCGGCGTGTATCGTGGGATCAGCGGACTTCGGAAACGGCGACCTGTTCGAATTGGGCGAGGGAGACTCCGTGCTTCTTCCGGCCTGCTCCGAAGAAATGATATGGGAAGTCGGCAATACCGGCTTTGATCTGTATCTGTCTCCGCAAATTCCAAGGCTGTTGGAACATCATCTCGCGAAGGCTGCGGAACGTGTGCTGGCGAGGGGTGAACGACCGGACATTTGGGCGATCCATCCGGGAGGCCGGGGCATCGTGGATGCCGTGCAGAAGCTGTACGGCTTGTCGGACGAGCAGGTTTCGTACAGCCGGAGCATATTGCGGGATTACGGCAACCTGTCGTCGGTCACGATTATGTTTGTACTTCATGCGATCAGAGAGGGCTACAGAAATACCCTCCAAACTTCCCGCGGCATTGCGCTTGCGTTCGGGCCGGGAATTACGGCCGAAATGTTGCCTTTTACCTACGTTCCATCCCGAGTGCCCGAACCGGAGCCTGTCCATCATGGCCGGCTTTAACTGGTTGGCAGAAAGAGCGACCCGACCGGAACTCATGGATGAACCGGCCATGGATGCAGGAACGGAACTCAGGCAGGCTCACCGCCATCTGCGGTGGCTGAATCACATTTTTGCCGCTTCGCGCCCCACCTTGTACGGCATACAACGCCTTTGGGTGCATGCTGGTAAACCGGAGACGTTGTCCATCGCAGATATCGGCGCAGGTGCCGGAGACATCAACCGCCGCATCTTGCGCTGGGCAGACGGCAACCGCATTGACATGACCATCGAGCTGATCGATTTGACCATGGAGGCCTGTGAAGAGGCGAAGGTTTTATTCGCCGATGAACCGCGGATCAGGGTCAGGCAGCATGACGTTTTCGAGCTGGACAAAGGCAGTGCCGATATTGTGACCTGTGCGCAATTTCTGCATCATTTTCATGAGGAAGACGTTTCGCGCGTAGTCACTCGTATGCTGGACATATCCCGGATCGGACTGGCCATCAACGACATTCATCGCCACTGGTTGGCGTGGGCCGCCGTGTGGATGACAACCAGGCTGATTTCGCGAAACCGCTATATTCGTCACGACGGTCCGCTATCGGTGGCCAAAGGGTTTCGCGGAAGCGACTGGGAACGATTGCGTGCCGCCATGCCTGACGGTCAAGCTCTGCAATACACTTGGCAGCCGTTGTTCAGATATGCGGTCATCCTGCCAAAGATGAGCACAGCACGGGAGAAGGGAGTCGGGATTCAACAGTGAAGGGCGAAAGAAGGGAACCTGGATGACAAAACAGGTGGACGCGGCCATCATCGGCGGCGGCATTGCCGGCAGCAGTCTGGCCATCGATTTGGCTCGCAAAGGCTGGAGCACTTTAGTGCTGGACCAGAAGGTGTTCCCCAGACACAAATCGTGCGGGGAGTTCATGAGCCCGGAAACCGGGCAGATGCTGGCGATGCTGGGGCTGGCCGATCTGTCGCGAGAACTGCAGCCGGCCATCATTCGGGAGGCTGCCTTGATATTCGAACATGGAGCCCGCGTCAGCATGCCGCTTCCCGGGAATGCATGGGGCATAAGCCGCTACGCCCTTGACTTGAAGCTGCATGAGGCTGCTTTGGAGGCGGGTGCGGAGATATGGGAAGGATGCAAGGTTGAGGACATTGCCGAAATCCGGAGCGAACGGAGCAGGTATCCTTTGGAGAATACGGCGTACCGGTTGAACGTTGACCATCATGGACAATCGTGCATCATCGAAGCGCGGGTTGCATTCGGTGCGTGGGGCTCCCGCAGACCGAGCCGTCTGCTTCCGGCCAACGATAAGAACGCCGTAAAGGGAAAAACGGCCCGCAGAACGACAATGGGCCAACATCCCGACCAGGTTGGGGTAAAACTCCATTATGAAGGGATCACGGGCGGCGAGGCCGTCGAATTGTATTTCTGCGAGGGCGGTTACGTCGGAATTGCTCCGATCGAAAAACAGCGGCTTAACGTCGCCGCCCTGCTGGATCTGCGGACCGTTCAAAAATGGGGGAAAAGCGTGGCCGAAATCATCGATGCGGCAGCATCCACGAATAAGGCCCTCGCCGACAGGCTCGAAGGAGGCATTCCGATTGCGGACACGTCCACGGCCCAGGCTCCTGTCCGGATCACCTCCCGCCCGGAGCCATGGGGAACCGTGCCGCATATCGGTGATGCCGCCATGATCATCCCGCCGCTGTGCGGGGACGGGATGTCGATTGCGCTCCGCTCGGCGCTTCAGGCAAGCAGCATCGCCGAGCTGTATTTAAACGGAAGCATTTCGCATGACGGTTGGAAACGAAAGCATATCAGCCGATTGCAGCGCGAGTTTGGAAGGGTGTTAAAGGTTGGCGGACTGCTGCAAGCAGCTAGCCGGGTGCCAATTCTAACAAAGATGGCTCCCGGAGCCCTTCGGCTGTTCCCGCCTCTGCGCGGCTGGATGGTGAGGGCAACGCGTCTGAAAGAAACGGAACGATGAATCTGATCATGAAGGAGCATGGATATGGTTTATCGCCGCTTTGCTTTCTTGATATGCCGATATCCATGGTTCATCATGGTCTGTTGGGCATTCATTATCGCGATGTCAGCGGTCTGGGCGCTGCGGCTGCCGGACGTTGTGCAGGATCACGGGTTGAAGGTGGTTAATGGTGAGGGGGAACGTGTGCAGCGTGCTTTGAAGCAGGAGTTCGGCATGCCGATGGAGCCCGTCATCGTTGTGTTTGATAAAAATGCCCACACGCCTCATGCCGAGTTCGTGGAATGGATCAGCCAGCATATCGAGCGAATGCGCGCTCTGCCGGACGTAAAATCGGTCATTTCGCCTTTCGAGCTTGGCGGGAACCGGATGTTTCAGGAGCACATGGCAGTGGTCTTTCTCGACTATGGCGATCTACCTGCCCGGCAAATGAGGGCACCGCTTGCCGAACTTCGCTCGGTCATGAAACAGGATGCGCATGGAACGATTAGCCTCACCGGCAAAAAGGTGGTGCAGCAGGACGTAAACGCCCTGAGCTTTCGTGATCTGGAGCATGCCGAATGGTTTGGGCTGCCGCTTGCCTTGCTTGTTCTGTGTTATGCATTCCGTGGACTGCGTGCAGCTTGCTTGGCCGTATCCATGGGGATCTCCGCCGTCGTTGTTGCCATGGGAGCTTTGGCTTTGCTGGGTTATTGCATGGAATTATCGAATTTTGTCATTAACGTCATTCCTATGGTCGGCATGGCGCTGAGTTTGGATTTTGCGTTAATTCTGCTGGGACGGTGTCGGGAAGAGTGGCGCGGGGAGGAAGGCCTGGGGCAGTCAGGCATGGAGCGAATGATGCAGCAGACGCTTCGGACCGCGGGAAGGGCCGTCCTGTTTTCCGCAGTATGCGTACTGCTCGGCCTGATCGGTTTGTTATGGATCCGGCTGCCGATGTTCGCAAGTGTTGCCCTTGGAGCCATCGCCGCGTTGATTGTATCGGTGCTGTTGAATTTTACCTTGCTGCCGGCGATCGCATGTTTGTATGCGCGGCATATGTTTGGCAGTAAACGCGGCGTAATCGTTCTTGATAAAACGGCTTCCAAATCCGCATGGCAGCGCTGGTCCGGTTATGTCATGAAACATCCTGTTCGCATGGCGCTGCTTGGCTCGGGCGCGCTGCTGCTGTGCGTGCTGCCGGTTCGGCACATGGAGCTTTCGGTACCCGATGCCGCCTCGTTGCCCGCATCAGCGGAATCCCGCATCGCGGCAGAACGTTTGCAGCAGTCATTTTCGGATCCGGATGTCTCGGTAATTGATATTCTGATCGGAGCAGCGGAAGAGAGATTGACCGCGGCGGACTGGAGGGCAGCTGCGGAGCTGGTGCAGCGGCTCTCCCGGGATCACGGCGTGGTTGAAGTCGGGAGCCCGTGGGGGAAATCGGCCGTCGATTTTCCTGAAGACATGACCGGGAAGCCATGGTTTACAAGTTCGGGGGAAACGTCTGCGGAGCAGCGGAAAACTTGGCTGCGCAGCCATGCCTCGACCCATGCCATCCGTATGTCCGCCGTGATTCGAGGAGCGCCCGGTTCCACGGAAGCCACGGATTGGATCGAGCGGATGAAAACGACGGATGCGCAGGCGATCCCCGCAAACGTTAACGTTCTTTACGGGGGAGAAGCCGTGTACCAGGCGGAGATCATGCAGCAGGTGAAGGCCGGTTTGCCCAAGGTGCTCGTGTTTGTCGTCGTTTCCAATTACATCGTGCTGCTCGCGGCATTTCGTTCATTGTTGATTCCGATCAAAGCGATCCTGATGAATTTGCTTAGCCTGGCCGCATCCTTCGGGATTCTTGCCGTCGTATTTAATCAGGGGCACTTTGGTATAGAGGCTACGCCGATTGCCATCATGATTCCGGCATTCATCGCCGGCCTCGTGTTCGGCATTTCCATGGACTACGGCGTGTTCATGCTCTCGCGAATCCAAGAAGCCTATCGGCTAACGGGGAACAGCGACCTGGCGGTACAGCGCGGACTGGCTTCTTCGGGACGGCTGATTACGTCGGCCGCGACCATTTTGCTGGCGGTGACGATTCCGTTTGCCTTCGGGGACGTGTCCGGCGTGAAGCAATTGGGCATCGGCATTACGGCCGCGGTAATCATCGACGTTACCGTCGTCCGGCTGATCCTTGTTCCGGCGTTGATGAAACTGATGGGCAGATGGAACTGGTGGCTGCCTGGTCGTATCCCGGGACGTTAAGCTGAATTTTTCATGCTGCAAGGGGAGCTTGGAACAGGAACAAGGATGATTTACGAGAAAAGGCATGGAGTTATGTTGGGGGAAAAGGAGCTGTGTCCAGGCAAGGACATCAAGCTCCTTTTTGCGCGGGATTTCGGGAGAAAAGACGGTGATGGAGCAAAGTGCGTTCCGATGCCATCAGCTAACTTGAATTTACCGGACAAGAGGGCAACGATGTTCAACTTCCGCCGCCGGAATCTGTTCTATAATGATTGGAAAAAGAGGGTAGGCCCATGTCTTGATGTTCAAAGAGGGCTTCCGGCCGACCTGAGGAGGGAATGAAAAAACGATGTCGGATATTGAAGCTTACTTGCAAAGACACACTCGTTCAAGCGGACGATTATCTTATCAACCCGAACAGTCTGTTCAACGTTGGAGCAGCCTGCTGCGCGAAAGCCTGGTAGCGAGGCTTGGCGGATTCCCTGCGGTTCACGCCGAGCTGGACCCTGCCCTGCTGGAACGCACGAAGTGTGACGGGTATACGCGGGAACGCATCGAAATCACGACGTTTCAAGGCCTGCGCATGCCGCTGTATCTGTTGATTCCCGACGAAGCCGTCGCTTCCGGTACCCCGCGTTCGGCGATCGTGGCGTGCCACGGGCATGGATACGGGAGCCGTGAAATATCGGGACTGGAACCGGATGGGTCCGATCGGGCGGGGGACCCCGGGCTGCACAAAGATTTTGCGGTTGCGTTGGTGCGTAGAGGGCATGTCGTGGCTGCACCGGAGCTGCTTGGTTTCGGCGATCGCAGACTGAAGGAGGATCGGGACGCGCCGCCGGGAACGAGTTCCTGCACGCGGATTGCCCTTCATCTGCTCATGGCCGGGCACACGCTTGCAGGCCATCGGGTGTATGAAACGAGCCGGGTGTTCGATTACTTGTCTACCCGTTCCGAGGTGGATGACCGGAGAATCGGCAGTATGGGCATATCGGGCGGTGGATTGGTCACGGCTTTTACGGCGGCGGTGGATGAACGATGCCGCGCGGCCGTTGTGAGCGGGTATGCCAGCACGTTCCATGGCAGCATCCTGGACAGAAACCATTGTCTGGACAACTATATTCCGGGCATTTTGCAGGATGCGGATTTGCCGGACTTGATCGGCCTGATTGCGCCAAGGCCGCTCTTCATTGAATCGGGCGACGAAGATCGGGTATTCCCGCAAACGGCCGCAAGGGATTCATATGCAAGATTGAAGGAAATCTATGGTCAGGCGGGTGCCGAAACCGTGCTGGATGCGGATTTTTTTGCGGGTGGGCATGAAATTGGCGGGACAAGGGCATACGACTGGCTTGATCGCGTTTTATGATGCTGACGTGAAATGGAAGTGGAGCAGTCGCGTTATAACGAAAAAACGAGGGGAGATGTTTGGATGAAACGGTTCCGTTGGAAAACATGTTTGCTTGGCGTGGCCATGGCGGCTGTCATGTTAAGCAGTCCATTTGGTGCAGGCGGATCAGGCATTATGCACGCGGCAGCGGGCGAGTACAAGTTCGATTTCGGCGCAGGAAGCGTTGAGAACGGTTACATTGGCGTGTCGGCGACAGAAGCTTATACCGCCGCTAAAGGTTACGGATTCAATACGCCCGGGAATATGCGCAATGTGTCCGCATCCGGAACAGGCGTTGCGAGCGATGCCGTACAGTTCCTGACGTATGGTACAAAGAGCACGAATACGTTTAACGTGGATTTGCCGAATGGATTATATGAAGTAAACGTCGTATTGGGCAACACGGCCAGAGCAAGTGTGGCCGCCGAAGGCGTGTTTCAATTGATCAACATGACGGGCAACGGTGCTGTCGATTCATTTCAGATCCCGGTGACGGATGGTCAGCTTAATCTGCTCGTGACGGAGGGGAAGGCAGGAACGGCGTTTACGCTGAGCGCATTGGAAATCCGGAAACTGTCCGACCAGGCCGTAACCAACCGGACCATTTATATCGGCGGGGATTCGACCGTTGCCAATTATTATCCGTTGGACACCAGCGTGCAGGGCGGGTGGGGACAGTTATTTCCGGCGTATGTGGACGAAAATGTTTTCCAGGTGCGCAACTTGGCCTCAGGGGGACAGATTGCGAGAGGTTTCCGGGATGATGGACAGATGGAGGCGATTCTGCAATATTTGAAGCCGGGCGATGTTTTTATTTTGCAGCTGGGCATCAATGACACCAACGCCAAAAACAATACGACCGAAGCCGAGTTTAAGGAGATCATGCGCGACATGGTGCAGCAAGCGAAGGGAAAGAGCGCAACCGTGGTCCTTTCGACGCCTCAGGGACGTGCGACTGACTTCGACGCGAGCGGCGTGCACCGAGCGGAGGGCCGCTGGTACAGCAATGCCACCCGTGCGTTGGCGCAAGAGGAAGGCGTGATGCTGGTGGACCTGAACAGGCTTAGCTCGGCATATTTCACGGCCATCGGGCCGGATGCCACGCTGGCTTTGTACATGGCCGGAGATACGCTGCATCCGAATCGCGCAGGCGCCGCCCAGTTGGCACGGATCGTTTCGGAGGAGCTGGCTAGGCAGGGGCTAAACGGATTTTAATGTTTATCAACATCGTACCCTTGAAATTTGGAGCACCGGTCATCACCTATCCTTAACAAAAAAAGCTCCAGCCAAGTACCGACGGTTCGCGTCGGCATCTTGCTGGGGCTATCTGTATGACGGAGACTTTACTGCAATTGCAGTATTCCGTTCACTGCGAAATATGGAGATACTGGCCTTGGCCGGGGATGATGGTAAGATGGTCAATCCGGACGTAGTAATTCCAGTGAAAGGGTACGTTTGCGGGATAAACGGTAATGTATTCAGGATGTTCGGCAGCGTAACGTTTATGCAAAATAGCGTTAATCGTTCCGTTGGAGATGCTTAATGCGGTCACAAACAGAATGACAAGCATGACAGCGATCGTGGCGGCAGGAGGTCTTTTTTTCCATATCACCATGCTAATGACCGCAATACCAAACAATATGGAGATGATAAGTTCGTTCATTTCATTCAAAATGCTAAAGTTCTGTTCTTCGTGAACGAACGGATACAACAAATTGACTCCATTACCGAGAAAGTCGATCAACAGATGGCCGATGAACAAGGCAGCCATGGCGCTGACCCAAGCCGCCATCCAGCGGACGTGCAATGTTTTTCGGATAACCCATGCAAAGGCTGCACCGACGAAAGGCACGGTGATCAGCGAATGGAGGTAAACGTCTCCGAAGAACTTTGTGATATCGGGAGTAATGGAAATAAGCGCGCCAAGCATACCTGCATTGATGTACGTTTTGAGTGAGGACAACCATTTATTAAGCGTGAGAAGAAGGATTGCAGCACCCGTAATCAAATGTACTCCCATGTGAAGAATGATGCTCATCGTATTACATGCCTCCGAATATTAACGATATCGAACAATCGTATGCCTCTATCGTACTATACAATTATTCCAAAAGATAGATGATTTGGGATTTATCCTATTGAATCCATATCTCACTCTATCCTGTCTTTCGCTTCATGATTCATCTTTTTGCCTTTGAGCAAAGGCTCCAGTTCATCCTGTACGCTTTGTTCCCATAACGGCACATCGGAGCGGTATGCTGCACGTCCATTCAGATGCCCGGCAACAGGGGCTGTAATGAAAACGAACACGATGCCGAGCACTACACGTGCACTGATGTATCCATCGTAAAACCAGAAGAACAGGAACGTGCCGCCAAGCACGCACAGCACGCCGAGCGTGGTGCTTTTGGTCGCCGCATGTGCCCTGAGATAGACATCAGGCAGACGAATGAGGCCAAAAGCGCTGAGTGCACTGAGAACTGCGCCAAGCAAAACGAGAAACCCGATGACGAATCCGGCTATTCCGTTAACGATCCCGTTCATGTTTGAACACCGCCCCTCGTTCAATGTAACGCGCGAAAGCTACCGTGCCGAGAAAAGCCAGAATGCCGATCAGCAAAATAATGTCCAGATATGCCTGCGTGTGCTGCATCATGGACAGGACGGCAACCATGGCGATGACGTTGATGCCGATCGTATCCAGGGCGGTTATCCGGTCTGCCATGGAAGGACCGCGCAGGACACGGTACAAGCATCCCAAAATCGCGAGCGACAGGATAAGCAGCGATATGAATAATACCATCGATAACATTAGCGCGTCACCTCCATGATGGCTTTTTCGAACGTGTCCCGAATGTTTTCTCTCAGCTGCTGTTCGTCCTGAATATCCAGGGCGTGGATGAACAGGGTGCGCTGGTTGCCCGAAATTTCGAGCGGAAGGGAACCGGGAGTCAGCGAAATCAGTAAACAAAGCAGTGTAATTTCCCAATCGGAAGTCAGCTGTGTCTGGTACGTGAAAATCCCGGGTTGGATGCTTAACTTCGGTTTAACGATTTCCCGGATCACCCTATAGCTGGCCCGGATCAGCTCCCTGAGCAGCAGGAACAACAATTTGACGATGGCCCATACCCGCACGATGTAGAAGCGTTGGGGAAAGAAACGGCGCATGCTGCCGATGAGCAGTAGACCGAGCAGGTAACCAGCGAGAAAGCCAACCCCGCTCCAGGAATTGTTGAGAAACATCCATACAAAGGCAATGATCAGGTTTAGTACGATTTGGAAGGCCAATGGCATCTACTCCTTTGCCAGTACGGCATCGATGTAAATATTCGGATGAAGCAGAATGTCGCCTGCGCGTGCCGTCAATCGAAACATGCCTTCGGCACCAATGCCCATGGACAGAATAAACACGAACAGCACCCCTGCAGGAATCAGCAGTCCGTTCACGGCGTAAGGGCGCCTGATGGATCCTTTGGGCGGCTCCCCCCAGAAGGCCTGAATGAAAATGCGCAAGACGGAGTACAGCATCAGCAGGCTGGAGAGCACCGCAATTCCGGTCAAGCCGTACAATCCGGCTTCCAGCCCTCCTTCGAACAGCAGCAGTTTGCCGGGAAACCCGCTAAAGGGCGGAATGCCCGCAAGTGCCAGCGCGCTGACAAAAAACATCCAGCCCAGCAGCGGATAACGACGGATCAGTCCGCCCATGCGGTCAAGCCTGGATGTGCCCGCCACCGCAATCAACGCGCCGCCGAGCAGGAAGAGCAGCGTTTTGATCAGCATGTCATGCAGCATGTAGAACAGCAGTCCTTCCAGCGCCGAGCGGCTTGCCGACGCCATGCCGAAGGCGACGAAACCGACGCCGGCGACGACGTTGTAGATCAGGATTTTGTTGACGTCCCGGTAAGAGATGGCACCGATGACGCCTAGCAGCATCGTTGCTCCTGCCATCCATCCGATGAGGGCATTGAAAAAATCCGGGTCATGGTAAAAAATGAGCGTAAACGTACGCACGATGGCGTAAAGCCCGACTTTGGTGAGCAATCCGGCGAATAACGCCGTGACGACAGCCGGCGGCGCAGCATACGAACCCGACAGCCAAAAAAACAGGAACAATCCGGCCTTGATGCTGAACACGATCAGAAAGAGTACGCCGATGACCGTAATGATGCCGCTCTGGCCGATTTCCACGATGCGATTGGACAGGTCGGCCATGTTGAGCGTCCCCGTGACCGAATACAGGAAACCAATGGAGGCCACGAACAGGGACGAAGAAACGATGTTGATCAGCACGTATTTGATCGTTTCGCGCAGCTGCCTTTCCGTTCCGCCGAGCACGATCAGGGCGTACGAGGAAATCAGCATCAGTTCGAAGCACACGAACAGGTTGAAGAGGTCTCCGGTGAGGAACGAACCGTTTACGCCTGCAACCAAAAATGCAAAGAACGCATAGAAATGGTGCTCCTCCCGTTCCTCGTTCAAGCTCCGGAATGCATAGAGCAAACAAGCCAGCGCGATCACGGAGGCGGCGACGACGAGCAGTGCTGCAACCATGTCCGCGACAAGCACGATACCGTAAGGGGGCTTCCATCCGCCTACCGCGAGAGTCTGCACGCCATGCTTTGCAACTTGCGTAATGAGCATGAAGGAAGCGACAGTCGTCAGGAGCATGCCCGCTGCGCTGAGTAATTTTTGAACGCGAACGCTGCGAAAGCATAAAATGACGGCGATGCCAGTCAGTAATGGCAGCAGGATCGGAAGTACGACGGCATTATTCATAGGCCCGCCCCCTGACCTCTTCCAGGTCGTCCGTTCTCAATTTCAAATAGGATCGGTAAGATAACACAAAGAAAAAGGCGGTTAAGCCGAAATTGATCACGATCGAGGTCAGAATCAACGCCTGCGGCAGCGGATCTACGTATCGTTCCGCTTGCTCCCCAAGCAGTGGGGGCGCCCCGGTTTTGAGGCTCGGCATCGTGATCAGCAGCAGATGCACGCCGTGCGTCAGGACGGACATGCCGAGCACGATCCGGAGCAGGCTGCGTGACAAGATCAAAAACACGGCAACCGCGAACAGAATGCCCACGGCAACACACATCAATAGTTCCATATCAACGGTCCTCCCCAATCTGCAAAATGATGTTCATTGTGACTCCGAGTACGGCAAGGTAAACGCCAAGATCGAATAACATCGCGGTAGTGAGCTCGGTTTCGCCGAGCAGCGGCAGTTCGAAATATCCGAAGGTTTGGCTAAGAAAAGGCGCGCCGAACAGGAAAGAGCCCGTTCCGGTCAACGCGGCGATCCCGAGGCCAATGCCCGTCAACGTCCGAAAGTCGATGGGCAGCGCTTTGCGGATCGTTTCGGTACTGAAGGCAAGCGCAACAAGCACGAGGGCAGCGGCGGTGACCAGCCCGCCAATGAAACCTCCGCCCGGATTGTGATGGCCGGCAAAGAACAGGTGCAGCGCAAACGTCAAAACGATGAATGTCACAACTTTGGTCGTCGTTTTCAATAACACGTCATTGCTTTGCAACGGAACGGTATCCCAAGCTTGGACCCGCTTGTGTTCGTGACGCCCGTATTTGCGAGCTTTGCGGTGTTCTTCTTTGTTCCCTTCCGACGGTTCAACGGTTCTTGTTGCTTTTTCTTTTTTGGGAAACGTGAGTCTTGCCCCAAGGTCCCTTGCTTCCAGATTCAGGTTGACCATGGCATAAATGGCCAAGGAAGCAACACCAAGAACCATGATTTCGAGCAGCGTATCGAAGCCGCGGAAGTCGACCAGCAATACATTGACCACGTTTTTGCCGCCGGCAAGATCGTAGCTCTCCCTGATGAAATAATCGGCGATGCTTTGCGGGGAGGCCGTGCCGCTTGCCGCGAGTGCAACAAAGGTCATCGCCACGCCGACGGCGGCGGATACAAGCAGATTGACCCGAAGATAGCCGCGGCTTGACTTGCCTCGCTTCAGTTCGGGCAAATGATAGAAGCAGAGCAGAAACAACGCGACCGATACCGTCTCGACGATCATCTGCGTAAGAGCAAGGTCCGGCGCCCTGAACAGAACGAACAGCAGCGTGACGAGATATCCGACGGCACCGGTCATAATGACTGCCGAGAGTCGGTTTTTGGCAAAAGGAATCGTGACTGCGGCTGCGATGAGCGCGATAAGCAAAACGGCTTCATAGAAGGAAAAAGGAGCCTTTCCCTTGAGATTCCAGACGATGTTTTCGCCCGAGCGGAAAAATGCATAGCCGAGCAAAGCGACGGTAAAGGACAAAATGTAAACGAGATAATTCCTGACCGAACCGTTCATATAGGTTTCCGTCCACCGGCGCGCGTAATGCTGCAACGTATCCAGTATGACGCGATATATATGGTTTATGGTCAGTCCTTGAGGATAGTGGTCGTACACGGCGCGCCATCTCGGAAGCATGCTGTACAATATCACGCCAGACCCAATGACGCCGATCGTCATAAAGAGTTCGGGAGTCCAGCCGTGCCACAAGGAAAAATGTACGTCAAACCGCTCCCGCCCTTGCAGAAGGGAAGGGAGTACCGAAGCCAAAGCCGGTTCGATCAAAGGCCCGCCAACGAGGTTTGGAAGCAATCCGCACAGAAGGACCAGGACACCAAGCACCATCGGAGGGACAAGCATGCCCACGGGAGCCTCGTGCAGCTTTCCGGACGGCATGTCGCTGCGAACGCGACCCAGAAACGGTTTGAACGTCAGGATCATTGCGTAAATCAACGTAAATACGCTGGCCAGCCATGCCAAGACAGGCAGCAGCACAGCCCACTCACCAAGTCCGAAAATGCGCAAGTGCGTGACTTCAACCATCGCCTGGAAAAACAACTCTTTGCTGATGAACCCGTTAAACGGGGGAAGCCCTGCCATGGAAAACGCACCAACCAACGCGATCGTAAACGTTACGGGCATAAAGGAAGCGAGCCCGCCCAGTTTGCGGATGTCTCTTGTGCCCGTTTCGTGATCCACAATGCCTGCTACCATAAACAGGGCAGCTTTGAACGTCGCATGGTTGAACAGATGCAGCAAAGCGGCAGAGGTCGCAACCACATACACTGCGGACGAATCTCCTTTTCCGAAATACAAGGCTGCCGAGCCGATTCCGAACAGGGACATGATCAGCCCGAGTTGCGAAATGGTGGAATAGGCGAGGATGGCTTTAAGATCGTTTTTCTTCACGGCGAGAAACGAACCGTAGCACAGGGTAAGCAGACCCACGCCAGTGACCAGCCAGAACCATACGGCCTCCCCGCCAAAAATGGGCGTGAACCTGGCCACGACATAGAGACCGGCCTTGACCATGGTCGCCGAATGCAAATATGCGCTGACGGGCGTCGGCGCCTCCATCGCATCCGGGAGCCAGATATGGAACGGGAACTGCGCCGATTTGGTGAACGCGCCAATGAGGATGAGGACTAAGGCTGGCACAAACAGGGCGCTATCTTGGATATTGCCCCATTCCGAAAAAGTTGCCCTGATGCTGAAGGTGCCTGTCATCAGATACAGCATCATGAATCCGGCCAGCATGGCAAAACCGCCGAAGACGGTAATCAGGAACGATTTTTGCGCCCCGGCGGTGGAGGCTTTGCGTTTGTGGTAGAAGGCAATCAGGAGAAATGAAGTAATGCTGGTCAATTCCCAGAAACCGTAGAGCACGATCATATTATCCGACAGCACCACGCCAAGCATGGCTCCCATAAACATGAGCAGGTACAAATAAAAACGGCTTAGCGCATCTTTGCGGTCCATATAATAAATCGAATACAGCACAACCAGCGTTCCGATTCCGCTAATCAGCAAGGAAAGGAGCAGGCTGAGCCCGTCCAGGTACAGATTCAATCCGATATCGAGCGAAGGAATCCATGGAAGAGACCCGGAAACCGGATTTCGGTTCGATACGTCGGGAACGCGGCTTGCGAAATAAGCAAATAAACCGAGCGGGACGAACATGACCGGCCATCCCGGATGTATGCTGCGGATCAAACGGTAACAAGCGGCAAGCGCAACGCCTGCGACGAAAGGGAATAAAACGGCGATGTGAAGCAGGCTCAAAGTTTGCACCTCCAAATCTGGTATGGGACATGTTCTCAGGGCAACCTGCTGAAGGATCGCATGGAAGGCAGGTTGCTTTCTATATTCATAACCAGGTGGGGCGATACAGAATCTTTTCCATGATCTGCATGGGGTGACCTTTACTTCGGATTTGCATGCGGAGGATCGAGCATAATAAAATCAGGGGAAGATGGAAATATGTTCAGCAAAGGAGGAAAGGGAACATGACAAGCACGTACAAGACGGTTCCTTTCGGTTATGAACCGCCCCCGGCCAGCCGGAAAGGCACGCTGGTGTTTTACGACTCGTTTGAACACATCACCGATGAACAGTTGGAGCGGGCCGCACAACTCGCCGAATCGCGTTCGTTCCAGCAGCTGGTGCTGTATCCGCTGCATGAAAGCACCGTTAAACGATGGAGCAAGGAAGAAGTGCGGCCGTATTACAAAAGGGAAGATCGGCTTCACGGCTGGAGAGTTGAGCATAATGACTCCAGCATCAAAGTGGAGGGCCTCGAAGGCAAGCGGAAAAAATATACGCCTATGGATACGGCATTGCGCCATCTGACGGATCTGTATCCTGCGCCGATCTTTTTGATATTAACCACAGACATGGCCAATCGTTTTGCGTCATTTGATTCATTTGAGGAATGGATCAAGCGGCTGCGCATCATCATCGACGGCTCTCCCGAAACGGTTCATCCGCGGCTGGAGCAGTTTCGGAACCGATGGGAATGGGCGGAACCATAATCGGGAAGAGATTCAAAACAAAAAGTTGTGATGCACACCGTTATTACGGCGAGCATCACAACTTTTTTTGGTGAAAACATTTATGCGCTTTCCAGCGAAGTAACGGTTTTGTTCTTTCCCGTCCGCTTGGCGATGTAAAGGCAGGCATCAACCTCCTCGAACAGCTTGTCCTTGGTTAATTGATGATTATAGCTTTGCAGTCCGGCGCTAACTGTGACGTAAGCTCCTCCGAGTTCCGCGAGAACCATTCTGGCCACGCCCTTGCGGATTTTCTCGATGACCGCATAGGCCTGTTCGAACGATTGCTCAAACATCAGAACCGCAAATTCCTCGCCGCCGTACCGGGCAGCAATATCGCTGGAGGTGATTTGTTCCTGAATAACCAGCGATACCTTCTCCAAAATGATGTCGCCGACGCGATGGCCATATGTATCATTGATGGATTTGAAATTATCGATATCGATCAGTGCGAGATGAAGACTCATGCCATCGTTGGCATATTCATATGCTTTTTCGAAATAGTCTTTGAAAGAACTTTGATTGTACAGCTTGGTCAATCCGTCCGTCTTGGATTGTTTGGCCATGATGGCATTTCTTACGATCAGTTCCTGCTTGGCGAGCATGCTTTGCCTGAGGTCTTCCAGCACCTCCATTTGACTGGTCACGATCAGTTGGGCCACGTAGGTGCCGATGATGAGGAAGGCAGGTATCGAAACCATGTCAAACGACGAGAGGTACGCTCTGTATCCCGGGTCGAACAACACGATAATGTATCCTGTCAATTGCATGAGAAAAGTTGTCCAGACTCGTTTCTTGCTCAGAAAAAGGACGGAGGAGAGGATCGGCAGCAAACAGATCGCCAAAATAATCCGAATGTCATAATTGACGCGAATAATGGTCCAGGCGACCACCGTGCCGGCGACAGTCATTGCGTAGAACGAAAAGGTTAGCGTTTTGAAACGCCGGTTGACCCAGGCGGCCAGCAGATTGGATATACCACCCGCAAGGGTGGGCCATATCAGCACATTAAGGATGAAATCTTCGGGTGTGCGATCATAGACCATGAACAGATAACATGCTACCTGGATTACCGCATGGCTAATGACGACTACCCAGTAGGAACGCAACATCCTTTTGATCCAAATGGCATGTTTGAATTCGTACTCCGCGGGTATGCGGCTGTTACGCGTATTGGGTTTTCTCAATATATCACCGCTGACTGCATCATAATGATACGACAGAATGGACTCTCGTATAGAGTAATTATAAAGCACAACCGAAGAAACGCAAATGATTATATTTCTTCGTTGGAAGATCGATCAGGGAGACAATTCTCCACGTTCTCATAAAGGACAGACAAAAATCATGATTACCGTCATAACCTAAGATGTAGGCTCCAAGACATGATGATTCCAATTAGATGAAGGGGGGTGGATTCAATTCCTCTTATCGTCCGTTCAACAGTCAATGCAACAGGAGCGATTACATTTACGGGAAATACCCTTGGTCTAAGCCGGTCCGATACGGCTGCGGTTCCAGGTACCCAGGATAGCATCGGCGCGTTTACGACCGTGAATACCAGTTTAACCTATGGCACCTATCCGGCAGGCACGACAAGCCAGTACCAGAGCAACAGCTCTTCTGCAACCCTTGTCCTCCCCGCAGGCAGCACGGTGCTGTACGCCGAGCTCATCTGGGGCGGAAGTTACATTAACGGAACGATCAATCTTAGCGCATTCATCAACAACCCCGTCACCTTCACGACCCCTGCAGGCACAAGCAGCGTCACTCCGGACCCAGCCACGTACAATCAGTTTGATCTTGGAAACGGCGCCTCCGGCTATGTGCGTTCCGCCAACGTAACGACGCTGGTTCAGAATGGCGGGGCGGGTACATATACGACAGGCGGGGTCGTAGGTACGATCGTCGTTGCAAACGATCCGACGGCCAACCATGCCGGCTGGACGCTTGGCGTCATTTACCAGAATCCGAATCTGCCCTTCCGCAACATGTCATTGCGAGCCGGGGGAGTACTGGTTCAATCCACTTCCGCACCTGTAGTAACGACCATTACCGGATTTGCGACGCCCATATCCGGGGCGTTGGGCGGAAGAGCCTTGTTTAGCGCACAGGAGGGGGATGCGAACCGAACGGGAGATCAGGCACTGTTCGGTCCGACATCGGCGACTTCCGTTGCTTTGTCAGGTCCTAATAACTTTGCCAACAACTTTTTCGCTTCTCAGATAAATGGGGATACGGGAGCTTTAAACACAACAGGAACGTTCGGAACGAGAAACCAAACCAATGGTGCGCCGGGCACCAATATCATCGGAGGCCGGCAGGGCTGGGACATTACGAATGTGGATGTGTCTGCCCGGCTGGTCAATAACCAGTCGACCGCAGTCCTGACGCTGACCACGTCCGGGGATGCTTACATCGTCAACGGTAACGCCATCCAAGTGGACATCAACGCACCGAGGATCACGCTTTCGAAATCTACGGCAGCGACGGGTGCGGCGGCCGGAGACAGCATACTGTACACCGTGACGGTCAACAACTCGGGAACGGCCAATGCGGCCAGCGTTGTTTTGTCGGATTCGCTTCCTTCCGGACTCACCTTTATCCCTGGAAGCGTTACTGTTGCGGGGGTATCTCGACCGACGTATGACATCAACGCGGGGGTTCCGCTCGGTTCCCTGAATCTGTCCGGCAGCATCGTAGTCACGTATCGCGCGCAAATTGCTTCGGATTCCAGCATCTTGCAGCTGGTGAACACCGCGAACGCGGCCTTCACGTTTCAGAGCGTTGCCGGGGGATCCATCATCACAGGGGTGATCCCGTCCAATGCCAATACGCTTACGGTGTATTCTCCTAACTTGGCGCTGATTAAATCAGCAAACACCACCAACGCAACGGTGGGAGACCAAGTCACTTATACCATCCAGGTCAACAATGCCGGGAATACGGCTGCAACGGTGACCCTGACCGACAATATTCCTAGCGGGAGCTCATACGTCGCGGGAAGTTTTCGCGTCAACGGAACGGTCGTCCCGGGAGCCAATCCCGCGACGGGCGTTAATATCGGCAGCGTTGCGGCCGGAACGACGAGCACGGTGACGTTTCAGGTTCTGGTCACTTCCCTTCCCGCACCGCCCACGCTTACGGATCGGGCAACGGCCGCTTATTCATTCACTACACCGGATAGCCGCACCATAACAGGCTCCGTTTCTTCCAATACAATTACCATTCCAGTAGCGTTGCCGAATGTAACTGTGAGCAAAACGGCGACAGAGACCGATGTAGCGGTAGGAGAGACGTTTACGTATAACCTGAGCGTATCCAACGCCGGCATTCAGACCATCAACAATGCAATCCTGACAGACAGTCTACCTTCCGGCGCTGCGTTTGTTGCAGGCAGCGTCGTGGTGAGGGGGATTGCAGCTCCTTCGGCCAATCCAGGCAGCGGCATTTCGCTCGGAACCATTGCTGCCGGTGCTTCAGTCGCCGTTTCCTTTCAGGTTGCCGTACAATCGCTGCCTGCTTCGGGCTCGCTATCGAACCAGGCTTCGGTGTCCTATAGCTCTGGTGCGTTCTCCGGAATTTCAAATTCGAATACGGTAAGCACTCCGGTCTATCAGCCGGTCATCAATGTAGCCAAGTCTGCAAATGAAACAAATGCCACATTGGGCGATCAGATTCAGTATACCTTCGTTGTTACCAATAGGGGCAATATCGCAGCGCAAGTTACCGTGACGGATACGATTCCCTCCGGGACGTCGTTCATTACCGATTCGGTGACGGTCAACGGGACGGCCCGTCCGGGCAGTTCGCCGCTTACAGGAATATCTTTAGGGATCGTAAACCCGGGCTCGACGTTTACGGTTACTTTCCGGACGTCGCTTACGTCGATTCCCGAACCGCCGATCCTGCGCAACCAAGGGACGGCCGATTACACGTATCAACTCCCAAGCGGCAGAAATTTATCGGGCAGCGCCGTTTCCAACACCGTTGTCATTCCTGCTTCTGCGCCGAACGTTACGATTGCCAAAACGGTAAATGCCGCAGATGCCACTGTAGGTGATGCACTTACATATACGGTTAACGTTACGAATGCAGGCTCCGGCGCAGTCCAAAACGTCATCCTATCGGATGTGCTGTCAGAAGGCCTTCAGTTCATTTCGGGCACGGTGACCGTCAATGGGGCATCGGTAAGCGCCGCCAATCCGATATCCGGCATTACGCTAGGCACCTTGCCCCCTCCAGCCCAGACTACGGTAACGTATCAAGCCAGGGTTACGTCTGTGCCCGGTACGGGAAACGTTAGCAATCGCGCCAGCGCCGCGTTCACTTCGGGCAGTTTCAACGGTACGTCGTCGTCGGTCGTCGTCACCACGCCCGTGTATCAGCCTGTCATTACGTTGGCCAAGTTGGCGAGCACCACGAATCTGACCGTAGGAGATACGTTCAACTATGCGATCCAGGTCAGCAATACGGGGAACATCGCTGCTAACGTCACGTTGAATGATCCTGTTCCCGCCGGAGCGATCTTCAACACGAACAGCGTGATCATAAATGGCGTTCCGACACCCGGCGTCAGCCCGAACACGGGAATCCAGGTTGGAGCTGTTACGCCGGGAGCAAACGTAACGGTCACTTTCGTGGCAACGGTAACGAGCCTTCCGGCTGCTCGCCAGTTGGTGAATCAGGCTGCGGCAGGATTTAATTACACATTGCCGAGCGGCAGGACTGCTGCAGGAAACGCTATCTCCAATACAGTAACGACCCCTGTATCGTTGCCGGACGTATCGGTCCTCAAAAGCGTTAATGTGAGCAATGCGGTAACCGGTGACGTCATAACGTACACATCGGTGATTCGCAATAACGGAGCAGCGGGAATCGGCAGCGTTGTGCTTGCCGACCCACTGCCAGCGAATGCTACGTTCGTATCCGGGAGCGTCATTGTGAACGGGGTTTCAATCCCGCAATCCAATCCGTCCGCCGGCATTCCAATCGGTACGTTGGCCTCAGGAGCCACGGCTACCGTAACTTTCGAGGTGAGGATAACTATGCCCGTTCCTTCACAGATCAACAACCAATCGACGGTAAGTTTCACGTCCGGCGTATTTTCCGGAACGTCGTCGTCCAACACAACGACGACCCCGGTCATTCAACCCCAGATTTCGCTTGCCAAGACGGCAAACACGAACAACGCTACTGTTGGAGATACGGTTGTCTTCACGGTAAACGTCAGCAACAGCGGAAATTTGGCGGCCAATCTTACATTGACGGATGCTATTCCTTCCGTAACCACGTTTGTGCCCAACAGCGTCGTTGTGGCAGGGACGCCATTGCCAGGGGTATCGCCGGTAACCGGCATTCCTGTTGGAACGGTGGCGGCCGGCGCCACGGTGGTGGTGACCTTCGCTGTCGTGGTGGATTCGCTGCCTTCTCCGCAGCAGATCAGCAATCAGGCCACGTCCACGTATACGTTCACCCCGCCGGACGGGCGGACGCTGACGGGTACGGCTACGTCCAACACGGTGACGTTCCCGGTATCGTCCCCGAACGTTGCCGTGGTGAAGAGTACGGCCTCGACGGCTGCCGCGATCGGCGACACGGTCACGTATTCCATCGTTGTGACGAACAGCGGCATCGCACTTGGATCGCTGGCTCCGGGAGCTTCAACGACGGTTACCTTCAGCATCACGGTCGATGCCATTCCGCCGAACGGCCAGCTGAGCAACCGTTCTTCCGTGACGTTTACGTCAGGGGCCTTCTCGGGATCTGCCTTCTCGAATACGCTCATTACGCCAGTTTTCCAGCCGATTCTTACGGCGCAGAAACGTGCCAGCACAAACCATGCAACGGTAGGTGATACCGTCAGCTATACCATTACCGTAAACAATCAGGGGAACTTTCCAGGCACGATTACGGTAACGGATAATTTGCCGGCCGGCACAACGCTTGTACCCAACAGCGTCATCGTGAACGGCCAACCGCAGCCGGCAGCCGACCCAAGTACAGGCATTCCGGCAGGAAGCGTTGCCGCCGGAGCTGCGACGACCGTGACGTTTTCCGTCGTCATTGTTTCATTGCCAACGCCGCAGCAGCTGGTCAACCAAGCAAACGTAGCCTATTCGTTCACGCTGCCGGACGGAAGAACGTTGACGGGAAGCGTGCAGTCCAATACGTTAACCATTCCCGTATCGGCCCCTGACGTCGACGTCGTCAAATCGACGTCCTCCACGGCCGCATCTATCGGCGATACGGTCGCCTACACCGTCACTGTCACGAATAACGGGATCGCCGCCGTCAACAACGTGGTTTTTACCGATGCGCTTCCGCAAGGCACATCCCTCGTGCCCGGCAGTGTATTCGTCGATGGCGTTCAGCGTCCAGGCGCGAATCCTTCGACGGGAATTATCCTGAATTCCATTGCAGCTGGAGCCACCGTCACCGTTGCCTTTAGTGTTAACGTCAATGCGCTTCCGCCTACGGCAACCATCAGCAATCAGTCGTCGGTCAGCTTTACATCGGGTTCATTCTCCGCTACCGCGTTTTCCAATACGGTCACCACGCCGGTATACCAGCCTATCTTATCGGCAGCCAAAAGCGCGAATCAAACGCTCGCCACGGTGGGAGACACGATCGTTTATACGATCCTGATCTCCAATGCCGGGAATTATGGTGCTTCCGTTACATTGACCGATACCATTCCGGCGGGCACGGAACTGGTCCCGAACAGCGTCATCGTGAACGGGGCTCCCGTTCCCGGGGCCGATCCGGCATCGGGTATACCGCTTGGCACAGTAACCACCTCCGCTACCGTGACGTTCTCGGTGGTCATCGTCTCTTTGCCGTTAAACCAGCAGCTGGCAAACCAGGCGACGGCGACGTTTACGTATACGCTGCCGGATGGACGGACATTGGGCGGCACGATCTCGTCCAATACACTGCTCATCCCGGTGTCTGCACCGGATGTCGAGATTGTCAAAACGACGGCTTCTACGGATGCGGTGGTCGGGGACACGATTGTGTATCAAACGGTGGTTACGAACAGCGGCATCGAGAATGTGGATAATGTGGTGCTGACGGATCCGATCGATCCGTCCACCAGCTTTGTCGCCGGAAGCGTGCAGGTGGACGGAGTCCTGCGGCCTGAGGCCAATCCGGCCCTGGGTATCGCGCTTGGCACGATTGCTCCCGGCGCTTCGGTTACCGTATCTTATGCGGTCAGAGTTAATGCGCTTCCGACCCCGCCGCAAGTCAGCAGCCAGTCGGCAGTCAGCTTTACTTCCGGCGCGTTTTCGGGAACGGCGTATTCCAATACGGTGATCACGCCGATTTACCAGCCCATCGTTGCAGTAACCAAAACAGCCAACACCTCGAACGCCACCATCGGCGATACCATCGTATACTCGTTCACCATCACGAACACGGGCAATTTGCCTGTTCAGCTCACGTTAACCGACTCCATTCCGGACGGGGCCGTGCTGGTCCCGAACAGCGTTCTGGTCGACGGCGTTCCGCAGCCGGGAGCAGATCCGAATACGGGCATCGTCGTGGGTACCATTCCGGCAGGAGGTACAGTCAACGTCACCGTCACGCTTCAGGTTACGGTGGATACGCTGCCTCAGAACCAGCAGCTGACCAATCAGGCGGTAGCCAGCTACACGTATAGTCCGCCGGATGGCCGTCAACTCACGGGTACGGTATCTTCCAACGTGCTTGTCATTCCGGTATCCGCTCCGAACGTGGTTGTCAGCAAAAGCACAAGCGCCGTAGACGCGGTCGTGGGGGATGTCATTACGTATACGATAACTGTAACGAACAGCGGAATCGAAGCCGTCAACAATGTGGTCATGGTCGATCCGATACCTGCGGGAGCGGTGTTCGTGGCAGGCAGCGTAACGGTGGACGGTACGCCTCGTCCGACAGGCAATCCGGACACCGGCATCACGCTCGGCACGATTCAGCCAGGCGCATCCGTAACGGTTACCTTCCAGGTCCGGGTTGTTGTCATATGAGTCCGGAATCCAGATCGTTGTCCTTTAATCTGCAGAACCGCTCGCTCGTTCGTTTCAACACGGATGTGGACGATCCGGAGCAAATTTCGTATTCCAATACCGTGGTTACGCCTTGGATCGGTCCCAAATTGATGATCCGCAAACGGTGCAACTTGTTCAAGGCTGCTCTAGGTCAAACGTTGATCTATGACATCGAGATCGAGAACGAAGGCAATCTTGATGCGAGGGTGCGGGTCATTGACCCGCTGGCCCCGGGTATCGCGTTCCTTCCCAATTCGGTATTGCGGGACGGGGTGCCGCTTCCCGGCGCGTCGCCGGCGGAAGGACTCCCATGGTTGGAGATCGCTGCAGGGGCGCTGCTGCGGCTCCATTTCCAGGCGATCATTGTGGCTGTTCCCCCCGACTTGAAGCTGGTTAACCAGGCACAGGTGCAGTATGTCTTTTTGACGCCGGAGGGCAGGGAAGGCACGGGGGAGGAATACTCCAACACCGTCGAGGTCATGTTGGTTTCGGCAAAATTGCTGGTTGCGCTGCAGGTGGACCGCGCCCAAACATTTGTCGGCGATATCGTGAAGTACAGTGTTTCGGTGCGAAATCCCGGATTTGTAGCCGCACAGCAGGCAAGGGCAATCGTTTCGTTGGCGCAAGGATTGTCTTTCATTCCGGGGAGTGTCGTGATCGATGACATGTTCGCGCCCGAGGTGACACCTGATGGCGGGATCGATCTCGGGGAAGTGCTGCCCGAGGCCGCCGTCATCATTCAATTCCGCGTGCAGGTTACCGGGGCCGGAACGGATGGGAAACTTAGTGCGCAAGCCATCCTTCACTATGCATCGGGTGGGGAAGCGGAAGCTTCGGATTCCAATGTGGCAGTGCTGCAGGTCGTGAACCCTCACATTTCGTTCAGCAAAAAGGCAACGCCGGCAATTGCCACCTTCGGGAGCAAAGTCCAATATGAGTTGATTGTATCCAATGAAGCTTCGCTCGCCGTAGATGCCTTTATCACCGACGCGCTTCCGCCCGGCATGATTTATGCGGAGGGAAGCACTCGCTTAAATGGCGTGAGACGTCCAGGGCTCGACCCGGGAAGAGGCATACATCTGGGCACGCTCACCGCCCGTTCCAACGTGCATGTGGAATTCGAGGCACGGATTGCGGCTGAGCGTCAAAATCCGATTCCGTTCGAGCTGAGCAATCAGGCCCGATTGAATTATACATTTCGTTTGCCCGATTCCCGTTCCGTTCGCCGGCTGCTAACCTCCAACGAAGCCGTGGTTGAGCTGAAGGGACCGATCATTGGCGTTCATGTGGTCGTAGTGCCTGATTTGGTTGAACTGGGAGGAATCGTAACCTTCCATGTAGGTGTGGCTAACCGAGGCAATGTGGCTGCCCGCGTGCAATTGTTCGACTTTCTTCCGCCGGAATCGACCTGGCGCCTTGAACTTGGTCCTAACGAAGGAGGCGGTCCACCCAAACATGTTGCGCCCAAATTTCTGCATGTGGGCGAAGTGCAGCCGGGTTCCGAACGACGCATCAGCTACAAAGTCCAGATGTCTGCCCGTACGCAGCCGGGCTTGGTGCAGGGCGTGCTGCTCGGAGCCTACACCTACGAATGGAACGGGGAGCGGCATGCAGGAGAGGAAACGTCCAATGCGTATTCCATACAGATCGAAGACATGGATGAGTAATCGGTAGGTTTGCATGGGAAATTTGGGAAAAAGTTCATCTCAGCATTACAAGAATCGGGAATGAATGGTATACTTGTACCATATGTCCTCGGCATGTCATTGCAGATCGGGACGTCTGAATAGCTCAAGAGGAGGCTGCATATTGGCAAAAGCAAAAGTGGCAAAAAGACCTACCCGCGATGAATTCGAACTTGAGGAACTGGGCAATCAACTGGTGGAAGCCTTTCGTGAACGGTCGGTCGTGGTGTTAACGGTGTGGGGAAAGGAAGAACAGCTGCAGGGCGTCATCGTTAAACTGGACTCGCGCACAAGGCTCGTGCATGTGGAAGACTTGGAAGAAGAGTTCATGCCGAAGGTGGCCAAAGTCCCTTTCCTTGACATCATGCGTGTGGACTATCCACGGTATTGAAACGACATTTATTTGAACGAATTCCAAACATCTTTTGAACAAATAGGGCATCCGCCCTGTCAACGGTATCTCTCCTGCATATGATAACCCATACCTGTTGCAGAGGAGGTACGTTGAATGAGCGAAGTATTGAGCGGAGACACAAGAGGCTACGGCTATGGTGGTTTCACTTCCGTCGGAGCGATTCTGGTTCTTTTCATCCTGCTGGTCATCATCACCAAAGCGTTCTTGGTATAACGGCCTGTAAACGTAGATGAGGAAGCTGTTACGCCTTGCCGAATTTGTCGAATAAAGCATTAAGGAAAGCGGTGTTCGGGAGAAATGTCCCGGCATCGCTTTTTCTCGTTCACAATAAGCAGAATAGGGTAGAATTTACGAACGAATAGTCTTTTTTTGTTATAATATGGTATGGGAGCGCGAGAAAGGAGATATCACCGCAGATGGACCATTCATTGAAAATGCACATTGCGCCCCGCAAAATGAAAGCGTATAATAACTCACAATCTCAGCATTGAAAGCCGTTACATAACCCTGTTGAAGACGTCGTCATGCAGGGAATCCATGAAGGAATGAGGAGTACGAATGCGGCCGGTTACTGTATACGATATTGCAAGAGAAGCCAACGTTTCTGTTGCCACGGTGTCCCGGGTGCTGAACAATACCGCTCCCGTCAAGAAGGAGACGCGCGAAAAAATCGACGCGTTGATCCGAAAACACCAGTTTCAGCCCAATGCGCTGGCACGCAGCCTGCTCCGAAAGGAAACGGGAACGATCGGGTTTATCCTGCCGGACATTACGAACCCTTTTTTTCCGGAAGTCCTGGCGGGATTTGATCGGGAAGCAGGCAAGATGGGGTACACGTTCTTTTTGTGCGATACGATGTCCTCGGATCGGGAAAGTCATTTGCAATACGAACGCGAGTCACGATACCTTAATCTGCTGATGGAAAAACAGGTCGACGGCATTGTCATCATTGGAGGACGGGTGGACCTGGCGAAGCCGGGCCAGACCCTCGTCGACGAAATCCAGGAGGCGGCCAAGCGGGTTCCGGTATTGCTGTTGAACGGCTCGCTTCCCAAAACCAAACTTCCACGGGTGGCCGTAGACCAGAAACGGGGCATGGAGCTGGCCGTTCAGCATTTGATCGACCTGGGGCACAAGGATATTGCCTTGATCGGCGGTTTTGAACAGATGAGCAATACCCAGCAGCGGCTGCAAGGATTTCGTTCAGCGATGAAGCAGGCCAATCTTCACATCCGGAAGGAGTGGATTCTGGTCGGCGGATTTTCGGTCGAACGCGGTCTGGAATTAACCCAAAGGCTGCTGCAGAGGGCCGAGCGTCCCACGGCCATTGTCTGCTTGAACGACCTGATCGCCATCGGGGCGCTCAAAGCCGCACACCAGCAAGGAATCGCCGTTCCTCACGAGCTGTCGATCGTGGGGTATGACGACATTCCGCTTGCTTCGTACAGCATCCCTGAATTGACGTCGGTTTCACTGCGTTCTCAAGAGCTGGGGCGCCAAGCTGCGCATACGCTTGACCGCCTGATTTCCGGCAAAAAGGTGCCGCAGCTGCAGACGATCCTGCCAGAGCTTATAGTCAGGCAATCGACCGCACCATTTACAGGAGCGGGAAATAAAACTTGAATAAAAGTGATTGACAACGGACGCGTGAGGGCTTATTCTCATTTCAAGAAAGCCCTTACATTTTTGACCTCGAGTGAAACCCGTTTCATAAATGGGTGTGGTTTTTGGACGAAATCCGGCAGAGGTTACCTCATTCACTCATTCATTTCCAACGCTGCGCAGACCGAATGATCTTCCTGTTGGCATTGTTGATCCGCCCATTCATGAAATCGGTTTCATTTGTGGTTGCCGTGCAATTACAGAAGGAGGGGAATGCGATTGTCCACAGTATCGGAAAGGGAAATAGGGGTTAGCCGGGAAAGCGTAATGCAGCGACGTTGGAAAAAATGGAGAAACAACCGGACGCTGCTGATCATGTGTTTGCCGGCGATTGTCTTTTTTATCATTTTTGCTTACCTCCCCATGCCGGGCATTTACTTGGCATTCGTCAAGTACAACTACACCGACGGCATCTTCAAGAGCCCGTTTGTCGGCTTGGAAAACTTTCGCTTCCTGGTGATGACCGGAGACCTCTGGCGATTAACGTTCAACACGATCGCGTACAATCTGGCATTTATCCTGCTCGGAAACGTGCTTCAAATTTTTTTGGCGGTCTTGCTCAATGAACTCCGTTCAAAGTGGTTCAAAAAAGTTTCCCAAACGATCATGTTTCTGCCCCATTTCGTGTCTGCCGTATTGATCGGCCTCATCGCGTACAACATTCTGAGTTATGACTATGGTCTGCTGAACTCCTTGCTTCGCACGCTTGGTTTCGAACCGTTCAAAGCATATTCAAGCCCTGAAGCCTGGCCGTTCATCATCGTACTGACGTATCTTTGGCAATCGACGGGCTATGGTTCCATCGTATACTTCGCGGCGATCATGGGACTTGACAACGAAATTGTGGAGGCTGCCGAAATCGATGGCGCCAACGCTTTCCAACGCATTCGATACATCATCCTTCCTTGGTTAAAACCAACATTCATCATTCTGCTGCTGTTCTCGCTTGGAGGTATCCTGAAAGGCAACTTCGGCCTGATCTATAACTTGGTCGGCGCGAACAACACCGCGCTGTACGCAACGACGGACATCATCGAAACCTACGTATTCCGTTCACTCATGACCAACTTCAACTTCTCGATGGGCAGCGCGGTCAGCCTGTACCAGTCGTTGTTTGGATTCTTCATCGTCCTGGGCGCCAATTGGCTGGTCAAGAAGCTGTCCCCGGAAAATTCCTTGTTTTAAATCGATGGGAGAGAGGAGCGTTGTTTCATGGATGAACAGTTCGAGCATGATCGCCTGCGGTCGGATCGCAGCAGTATCTTCCTTCGTTGGTTCAGCTATATTTTCATCGGAGCGTTTGCCCTGTTATGTCTGTTCCCGTTTTTGCTGGTCATAGGGACGTCCTTCACTTCCGAGAATGCGATTAAACAATTCGGGTTTAACATCTGGCCGAAAGAATTCAGCCTGTTTGCCTACAAAATCATTTTCGAGAACCCTAATTTGATTATCGGCTCTTATCTGGTCACGATCGGAATTACGGTGGTCGGTACGGTGATCGGTCTGCTGATTGTATCCATGACGGGATACGCGCTTCAGCGTCCGGATTTTCAATACCGCAACAAAATTTCGTTTTTTATTTACTTCACGACCCTGTTCTCCGGCGGATTGGTTCCGTTCTACCTGCTTATCACCCAATACCTGCATCTGAAGGATAATTATCTTGCCGTGCTTCTTCCCGGCTTGCTCAGCCCGTTCCTGATCATTATGATGAAAAGTTTCGTGCGTTCCATTCCCCATGCCATCACGGAATCCGCGAAAATCGACGGGGCAGGCGATTTCACCATTTTCGTCAAATTGATCCTGCCCATGGCAACGCCTGCGCTTGCCACCATCGGATTGTTCATTGCGCTCGGCTACTGGAACGAATGGTACAATTCGATGCTGTTCCTGTCGGCGGACATGAAATACCGCCCATTGCAGCTTTTCCTGTACAACGTGGTCACAAGCGCCGATTTTGTACGCAACTCCGCAGCGGCCTCCAACGTGCAGCTTCGCGACGTTCCGCTCGAATCGATGAAAATGGCCGTAGCCGTCGTGGCGACGGGACCGGTCATCCTGTTTTATCCTTTCGTTCAACGCTACTTTATTAAAGGCATTACAGTGGGAGCGGTGAAAGGCTGATGCATCGCAGCCGGCAGTCGCCTTGCTTATGCATAGGATTTTCAGGTCATCCATAATAAAGGGGGAGTTCAAATGGGTAAATCCAAAACGTTGTTATCCATCCTCATGGTTGCGGTGCTTTGCCTTCTGGCCGCGTGCGGAAGCAGCGGAACAAGCGACGGCGGGGGCGAGGGGGCTTCAGGTGGAGCCAAAACGTACAACGGGATCGATGTCTCCAAATTTGTGAAGATCAGTTATGTCGTTTTGGGCGATAAGCCGAAGAACGATCAGTTCGACAAGGTGCTCGCCGAGGTCAACAAACTTATGAAAGAGAAGATCAACGCCGAGCTGGAGTGGAAATGGGTGGAGTGGGCAGACTGGCAAACCAAATACAATCTGCTGCTCGCATCCGGCGAACCGGTTGACCTGATTACGATCGGCACAGACTGGCTGGATACATGGGCCAACGCGCAGCGCGGAGCCTTCATGAACCTGGACGAACTGCTGCCGACCTATGCGCCGATCACATGGAAAGAAGTAACTGAAGACCATTGGAACGAAAGCAAATATAACGGCAATATCGTGCTGATTCCGGAAGACCAGTACACGCAATGGGTTAACCATGGCTTTTTCTATCGCGGAGACTGGGCGAAGGAAGCAGGGTTGACGGAACCGATCAAAAACTGGGAAGAAATCGGCCAGTATCTGCAATACATCAAAGACAACAAACCTGATGTCATCCCTTGGGATATGGCTTCCGGCGCAATGACATGGGGCGGTTATGTCCAATCCTACACGGATAATCTGGAGCTTCCGATCTCGACGGGTTACATGCCGGTATTTACGGCCAAATCGGATGCCGAGAAATACACGGTAGCCGAGCCGGTATTCGACGATACGTTCCTGAATTATGCCAAACTGATGAAAGATTGGGCAGATCGCGGCTTCTGGCGCGAAGACGCGCTCAACAACAAAAACAACAACCGCGATGCGCTCAAAGCAGGGCTGTCCGGACTGGACCAGCATCATACCCAAACCTTCTCCGGCCTGCGCGTAGACATGGATAAAGCACAACCGGGTTCCGAGCTGCAAATGTTCCCCTTCAACCGTACGCGCGGCACCAACCTGATGGAGCTGTCGATCACCCATGGCGGTACGTCGGTCGGTTCCCACAGCAAAAATCCGGAACGGGCGCTGATGGCGTATGACCTCATTCGCAACGATGAGCAAATCTATCACCTGATCAACTACGGCATCGAAGGCGTGCAATATGAAATCAAGGACGGAAAACGCACTCGGCCGGAAGGCTATGACGAGACCCGCGACAATTTCTACTCCGACTTCTGGGGAGGACGGGTCGACAAATTCGAGATTCCAAGCGATACGACTTGGGATCAAATCGATACATTATACGACGAATACGACAAAATCAAAATTGCGTATCCGTATGGACAATTCGTATTTGACAAAACGCCGGTGGAAAGCGAATTGACGGCGATTTCACAGGTTGCAGGCGAGCTTGGACCGGCGATCAACTTCGGTAAAGTCACCGACCCCGAGCAGGCCGTGAACGAATTCCGCGAAAAGCTGAAGCTGGCGGGGTATGACAAGGTCAAAGCCGAGCTGCAAAAACAACTGGATGCCTACAAGGAAAAAATGGCGAAATAAGCATGCATGAAGCACTCATAACGATTTCTTCAGCCTAACAGCGATCGGAAGATGGTACTGCACACGTAGTGGCCTTGTGTGATTGATTAATGCGGTTTCTACAGATAACCAGAGAAACGGTTCCTGGGGAATATGGAAGACTTGTCTTTCATGCCGCAAGGAAACCGTTTCTTTTGCTTTTGAAGGGCATGATTATTTATGCGGTTGCCCAATTGCCCAATATATGAATCCACGGTCATTCTCCATTGGCGAAATCCATATATAATCCATGTCCGCATGACAGCCGATATGATATGATGTAGCTATTATTACAGAAAGCATGAGGTGTATCTACAAAATGAGCAAAGAGTTGACGGATACTTTGATTGAGCAGATGAACTTTGAGTTTTATTCGGCCCATGTGTACATGGCGATGGCGGCTTATTGTTCCGGCGAAAGCCTGGACGGGTTTGCTAACTTTTTCCTCGTGCAAGCAGAGGAAGAACGTTTCCATGGCATGAAAATCTATAAATTCCTGAACGATCGCGGGCATCGTGCCACGTTTGCCGCACTGCCCGAACCGAAAAACGAGTATGCTTCCATGCTCGACGTGTTCGAACACGGTTATGCGCATGAGCAGCAAAATACGAAAAGATTTTACCACCTTGCCGATCTGGCGCTGAACGAGCGCGAGCATGCCACGATGTATTTCCTGAAATGGTTCATCGATGAGCAGGTGGAGGAAGAGGCATTGTTCGACAACATCATTCAAAAGCTGCGCCGCATCGAAAAAGACAGCAACGCATTTTACATGCTCGACGCGGAGTTTGCGCAGCGTTCGTTCACTGCGCCTGCGGAGTAATTTCGCGCCTGCAGACGGAAGGGCGCAGCGATCTTTTCCTTTGATAGGGAATCGGGTCGCATGATAGATAAACCGCAAAAAATACACACGTTAACGGAGAGGCAGAACCAATCTGGAGAAGCGAAGCGTTCGCCTTTATCACCGGATTTTTCCTTTGAAAAAGGGAATTAGAATAAATCCGGGGATAACAGCGATTGGAAGATGGTACTGCACTCGCAGTGCCTCATGTGATTGTTTAGTGCGGTTTATATAGATACATATGTAAGCAGTGATTCGAACCTTTCATTTCAATGAACAGGAAGCCTGCCTCGCGCAGGCTTTTTTCGTTGCCTGCCATAAATCTCACCCGTGAATCTATCAAACGACGTCGAACGGGTTAATAAGGATTATGTCAAAATTGATTTATCCTCAGTGAATGTACTTTCGGACAAAATCTATCAAAATCGTTTTATTTTCAGTGCTATTCTGACAAAAGTGTAACTCGAACGTAGCCTTTGAAGCTAGAATGTGGAAAATTCGATTTGCTAGAATTAGGATTATCGCCGAAGGATGCATGACGTGGAATTGCAGACAGCTGGGGAAATACACCAACAAGGGAGCTTTATTTTATGCAACAAATCCGCAAATCTTTGATGATCACACTCGCTATTATACTGATGATTCCGTTGCTTCTGCCGCAGTCGGTTTCGGCTAAAGCCGCATCCAGCACCAAGCAAGCGAAGACCGGTGCCAAAGTCATCTATCTGACCTTCGATGATGGACCGACGGCTCATACAGGCCAATTGCTGGACATTCTGGACAAATACAAGGCAAAAGCAACCTTTTTCATGCTTGGACCTGAGATGGAGAAATTCCCTAAAGCAACCAAACGCATCGTTGCGGACGGACACGGATTGGGACTTCACGGCGTGACGCATGTTCCTGGCAAGTTCTACCTTTCCGCCTACAGCGGTCTGAAAGAAATGCAGCAGGCGAACAACAGCCTGTATAAAGTGGCTGGCGTCAAAACAACTCTGATTCGAACGCCTTATGGCAGCAAACCTTATTTGAAATCGACTTATCGGGATGTATTGCTGGGTCAGGGCGGGTTCCATTTGTGGGACTGGAATGTGGACTCCGAAGACTGGAAATACAAAAAAGATCACCAAAAAGTGTATAACAGCGTCATGAAGCAAATTCATACCGTGCAAAAAAGCGGCAGAACGCCGGTTGTCCTGATGCATGATCAGGAAGCTACGTTGAAAGTGCTGCCGATGGTATTGAAATCGCTCAAGGCGGAAGGATACAAGTTCGAAATTTTAACCAAACAGGTAGAGCCGGTCAATTTCTGGAATGACAAACGTTAAACGACCAACATCAAGGAGGACGACAACATGAAAAAACAAAAGGTATGGGTAACCATCCCGGTCACAACGGCGGTTCTTCTCGCTCTCGCCGGTTGCGGCGGACAGGATACGAAGCCTGCCGAAGCCAACTCGTCCTCATCTGCTGCGGCAGGACAACAAACATCCGAATCGTCAGCCAATCCATCCGTCAGCTCGGATTCCGGTGCGAAGGATGCCGCGTCGACAAACACAACAGACACTGCGGGAACAGTGGTTTCGTCAGGCAGTGCCAATACCGGAAAAGGAGAGAGCGCCAGCGCGGGACAATCCGGCGGGAATGCATCGTCTTCCTCCGAGTCAAGCCAATCGAAGGTGATCAAGGAAGTGCGCAGCCAGTTGAAGCTGAACGGTACGCTGCTGCCGACTTCTTTCCCGCTCGACAAAGGAAAAACCTTGGCGGCTTCGATCGATTCCAATACGTCAAATGCCTTCCAAGTCACGTTCTATGCCGTGGATCAGCCGGTGGCCCTGAACGATTCGTCCCTGACAAAATCGGGCAGCAAGGCGGCTGTCATCGCAACGTTTGAGGTAAACACATACAAAGATCCGAATAGCACGGATATCTTCCCGGATGAGGAAACGGGTAATGTGCCGGACGACATGAAAGTGGATTTGGGGCACAGCATTCAAGGCGTTGCCGAAGGCGCGGCCGGATCACAATATTTGACCTGGAATGAGGGCAGATGGACGCTGCGCATCCAGTCGATCTCCGAGGATCAAATGAACAACCCGGGCATTGCGAAAAAAATGGTGGAATTTTTGGAAACGCACAAGCTGCCTGCTCCCAAAGACAAAGGTTTTGTAGACGTACACTATCCAAGCGGAGGCAAGTCCGTAAATGTCGCCATCTCCTGGCAAGCGGGCAAACAGATCTATCAGCTCAAAACCAGTCAGGTGCCGAACGAAGCGCTTGGCATGGTAGCCTCCGTTAAATAGACTTGAGTCGAGTTTCTATGACAGTCGGGTCGCAACGAAAAAGCTTGGCCGGAACATAAACCCCGGCCAAGCTTTTTTTTGGAATTGCATTATTTGAACCAGCCTTTTTCCTTCGAGCGCGTGATGGCTTCGATGCGGTTGCTTGCACCAAGCTTACCCAGAATGATGGAGATATAGTTGCGAACCGTGCCTGTCGTAATGAACAAGTGGCCCGCAATTTCCTTGGTGTTTTTGCCGTCGGCCATCAAACCGAGTACGGCATGCTCGCGTTCGGTTAAAGGGTTTTCCTCAACATAGGCTTCGTCTACCAGATCCGGGGCAAAAATGCGCCTGCCGTTCATGACCTGGCGGATCGATTCGGCAAGTTCTTCGATCGGACTGTCCTTCAGCAGGTATCCGCGCACGCCGCCCTTCAGGGCGCGTTCGAAATAACCGGTTCGGGCAAACGTGGTCAGAATGATCACCTTGCAGCTCATGCCTTTCAGTTCCTCCGCAGCTTCAAGGCCGCTTTTCACGGGCATTTCGATGTCCATCAGGCAAATGTCGGGAGCATGCTCGCGAACAAGCTCGAGCGCTTCTTGTCCATTGCTTGCTTGTCCGACGACCTGCATGTCATGTTCCAGATTGAGCAGGGAGGACAGGGCGCCAAGCATCATGCGTTGGTCCTCGGCGACGACGATTCGTATCATGTTTCTTCCTCCTTCATCGGTTTGCGCGTCAGTTTCGGGACGCGGATCACGAGTGTGGTCCCGTCCTGATCCGCACCGGATTGAATATCCAGGCAGCCGTTGACGAATTCAAGCCGTTCCTTCATGCCGAGAATGCCCGTGCCTCTGCGGTCCTTGCTCATGGTTTGTTCGATGCCGACACCATTGTCCTGCACGCTGAGCAGGTTATCCGACGGCGTTTCGTCAAGCCGGATGCGGCAAACGGTGGCCTGGCTATGTTTGACGACATTGGTTACGGCCTCTTTGAGGCACATGCCCATGACGTTTTCGTTGAGTTGAGACGTATCCTGCAATTTGGGATTCCCTTCAAACACATACGTGATCGAAGCTGCTCTCAATATTTGCTCGGCACGATGCAGCTCATCGACCAGCTGTGTGCCCCGCATCGTGGTAACCATCTCGCGCACTTCCTTGAGTGCGGTCGTCGCGGTTTGCCTCAGGTCGTTCAGCTCCGATTCGGCCTGATCGGGATTGATGCGCAGCAGTCGTTTGGCCAGATCGGTTTTCAGGCCGATCAGGGACAGCTTTTGACCAAGCGTGTCGTGCAGATCCCTCGCGATGCGCTGCCGCTCTTCCATTTTCACCAGCTCATCCAGCCGTTTATTGGCGCTCTCCAGTTGATCTTCGAGCTGTTCGCGCTTGTTTTTGTTATACATGTTGATGGGCAGCAGGATGGAGGCCACGAGACTGATAAAGACGAACGGCAGCTGGCTGAGCAGCAGGGTGCTGCGGTTGATAACCGCATAGTTCACCGTCATGAACATGGTCACGAGATGAATCAAATAGAGGGAAATGAAGCCGGCCCTGTTTTTGATCGATCCGATAAAAAAGGCCAGAAACAGCGAGAAATACGCATAATCGTAAACAATGGTCATCGTGATGGAGATGGCAATCAGCAGTCCGATCCACATGTAAACCTGCCACCCCCGAGTGATGGAGGCCAGCAGATAACAGGCAAAGAAAACCAGAATCATCACAATGCCCGTAATCATCGTCCATAGCTCGGAATATTGCGATATATAATAGAAGGGTAGGATAAAAAAGACAAGCCAGACGTACGGGTTCAAGCCGGTGTTTTTATAAAAAAGCTGCGTCCACTTCTGAATGAAACTCTCCTCCTTGAAACGTTAAACTGCATCAAACGCAACCGAACTTAGCCTGACTGTAGCATGACTCGGCCTCGAATACAAGCAAACGAAACGGACAGAGATTAGGATTTCTCTGTCAGACTCGCTTGCGTGGTTACGCGTATGGTGGAAGTGGAACGTGCCGGGAGAGCTCGGTTGTTTCGCTTTAGTTCGGCAAAGGTCATGAAACGTTTGCTGTCCTCGTCCCATAGACGAAAGCGCAATGCGGCCAGGCTGGTGCGCAGGGTGATCGTTGTCGCTTGCTGCAGCGGCGGCGTGGCATTATGCGCGTCTTCCAGGTAATAATTGGGGACGCGCGGACTCAGGTGATGGACGTGGTGGAATCCGATGTTTCCACTGATCCACTGCAGCAACCGCGGCAGCTTGTAGTATGAGCTTCCTTCAACAGCGGCCTTCACGTAGCTCCATTCGTCCTCATGCTCGAAGTACGTATCTTCGAATTGATGCTGAACGTAAAACAGCCAGATGCCGAAGAAACCGGAAAAGAAAAAGATCGGAGCTTGGACAAGCACAAAAGCCTGCCAGCCGACGGCCCAGCACATTAGCGCGTACAAGGCCACAATCAACACATTGGTCAGATACGTGTTCATCCGCTCTTTGCGGCGGGCCCCCTTGCGATTGAACCGGTAGGACAGCAGAAATACATAGAACGGACCAAGTCCAAACATGATGAGCGGGTTACGATAAAGGCGGTAACGCAGCCGCAGCCACGGGGAGGCCTCCCGATATTCCTGTGTGGTCATGACCCAGATGTCGCCGATGCCGCGTTTGTCCAGATTGCTGCTGGTCGCATGATGGATGGCGTGCGTTGCTTTCCACTGCTGGTAAGGGACATGGGTTAATACGCCGGTGATCGTTCCGAGCCAATCGTTGGCGCGTTTGTTTTTGAAAAAGGAGCCGTGGCAGCAATCATGGAAAATGATGAATGTCCGCAGCACGAAACCGGAAGCGACGATCGCGATCGGCAGCGTCAGCCAGTAGGACACGGACAGGCTGAAGTAGGCCGCCGCCCATAATAGAAAGAGTGGAAGCAATGTATTGAACAATTGGCGAATGCTTAGATGCATATCATGCTTTTCAAACGGAATGACTTCTTTTTTCAATGCAAGTTCTTTGGTTCTGTTCATGATGAATGCCCTCCTTGAATCGAATCGCTTTCATTGTAAAGGGAAAGGCGTATCATGGGTAAGTCATAAACGTCAGCGCCTGATCATGATAAACATCAGGGACGGAGCATGACATTTGTCATGGGTGTAGGGCTAATAAGAGAAATCCTTTGCACAAATCGCGCAACATTTTGTATTTTGTATACAAATTTTGCGCGGGACATGATAGAATCAATGCTTGGGTATACGTGGTAATATGACAATGGATTAAAAATAACATGACAGCGAGAGCTGATTTTCTGATGATTGGAAGGAATGTTGGATGAAAAAACGAATAACGGATATCGCTTATCTGATGGTCGGTGCTTTCTTGTTTGCGCTGGCCGTAAACCTGTTCATTATCCCGAATGATTTGGGCGAAGGCGGCGTAACCGGAATTACCATCATTTTATATTACTTGTTCGAATGGTCGCCAGGGTTGATGAACCTGATTCTGAACGGCATTTTGCTGGTCGTTGGTTATAAGTTTCTGGACAAAACGACGACGGTGTATACGATTATTACCGTGCTGTTCAACTCGTTGTTTTTGCATCTCACGGAGAGCTGGACGATCGATTCCAACGAGCTGTGGATTAATACGATTTTTGCAGGGGTATTTGCCGGTCTCGGCATCGGATTGATCGTACGCGTGGGCGGCACGACGGCGGGAACGGTCATTCTGGCGCGGATCGCCAACAAATATTTGGACTGGAGCATCAGTTACGCATTGTTGTTTTTTGACCTGATCGTGGCGTTTTCGTCGTTCTTTATTATTGGGGCCAAAGGTTTGATGTGTACGATCGTTCTGCTGTTTGTCGGGACAAAAATGATGGAATTCATCATTGAAGGACTCAATCCGAAAAAGGCGGTAACGATCATTTCGACCAAACAGGACAATATCGCCCGTCAGGTCATCGAGAAAATGGACCGCGGGGTTACGGTGCTTTCCGGGCATGGGTATTACACGAAAAATCCAAAGGAAATTTTGTATATCGTCATCAGCAAACAGGAAGTGCCTATGTTGAAAAAGATCGTGCGGGCAGAGGATACGGATGCCTTCATTACGATCCATGACGTGCGCGACGTATTCGGGGAAGGCTTCATTGAGTTGTCGAAAACGTAAGTGGAACGAAAAATAAGTGGATTTTAAGGAAGCCCTGGCGCAATAACGCCACGGCTTTTTTGCTTAAGGGATAGATGGATACGATAATAGCTGCTTGCGGCGTTTTGGGGATGTTTTTTCGCATGATGGCGTCCATTTGTATTATCAATTTCGCCGTTATTCGTTACAATTGTAGCTGTACCGGACTCATCGGCTAAAAACCGCAAAGGACATACACATGTTAGCGGAGAGGCAGAACCAATCTGGAGAAGCGAAGTGTTCGCCTTTATCCCCGGATTTTCCCCTTAGAAAAGGGGGATCAAAAAAATCCGGGGATAACAGCGATCGAAAGATGGTACTGCCCTCGCAGTGCTCTTGTGTGAATGACTAGTGCGGTTTATACGAAGGGTCTGGATACGAAGCCCGGATTTTAACCGTAGAGGGGAATGACAATCATGGCCGAGCGAACGATAGAACGGATGTCCAAGGAACAGCAGTATTTGGTGAAACAGTCCATGGCGATGATGGACCGCTTTTATGACGAACAGGCAGGGCTGCTCCGCAGTTTTGAAGAGAATTCCGCGCAGTACAGCACGCGTGCCAGCGCGCATTATGCGCTGGGTTTGCTGATACGTAATGAAACAGCCGACTTGGACCGTGCGATTCGTCTGCTGCATAACGTACTCGATATGCAATTCGATGCTCCCGAAGAAATTTATCACGGAACCTTTCGGACGAGGCCGGATGCGGCAGACCCGCCAAAGGGCAATTATCAATGGAAATCCTTTGCGCCGGGAACAGCACATTTTCTGGAGCAAACGTTCGATCGAATATCGGCGAAGCTGGCTCATGACTTGCAGGCAGAGGGAGTCATCCACGCTGACGCGGCTGATGCCAAACGCCTGAAACAGCTGTTCAGGAAGGCCGTGAATCAAGTACTGCCGCCGGTTTGGATCAGCTATGACCCGAACTGGAGAGAGTTCATTGCCTGCGTCTGCGCGGTCGCGACGGCGGAATTTGCCGATGTGCTGCCTGAATCGCTTTTGCAGCGCATGGACCATGCGATGGAACTGGCTGTGCAGGGTTCCATCGATCGCAGATTGTCCGATGCGATCCCCATGAACACCAACATCGAACTTATGCATATGTTCATCACCCATTATTACGGACATCGCTTCCAGCGGGAAGATTGGATGGAACACGCAGACAGGCAAGCAGAGGCGCTGCTGCGGGAATTTGATCAATACGGATCGTTTGCCGAGTTTAATACAACGACGTATTACGGGGTGGACCTGACCGTGCTGGGCATGTGGAGAAGATACGGGATCACCGAACGTTTCAGAGGGATTGGCGCCAAGATGGAGGCAGGACTCTGGAACAATATCGCGCTTTATTATAATGCCAACCTTGAAAATTTGTCCGGTCCTTTTGCCCGGGCGTATGATATGGAGATGAGGGAACATAGCTCCATCGGCGTATTTTTATATATGGTGCTTGGCGAAGGCTACGAATATCTCGCAGGCATGAATTGCGAATCAGGGCATGATCCGTTAATTGCGCTGGTTGGGGTGAACGTCCCGGATGAAGCGCTTCCATTTCTTCGGTCCCATCCGGGAGACCGCTTGGTGGTCAAGCAGTTTTTGGAGTTATGCGAGCGCAACGATCCAACAGACAATCGCACGCTTTGCACGGCCAAGGCCTGGATCGGCGCAAACCGCATGGTCGGAGCGATGTCCGGGAGCCGCAATACGAATGGCCAGATGCATCCGGCCACCGTCCATTGGCGGACGGATCAGGGCGAGAAATATTATTTGCGACTGATCCGGCGCGAGGTCGGCGAAGGATGGAACACCCATCTTCGAGGCATTACCTTTGATGCCGATGTCAGCGATAGTGCGCTGACGGTCGAGGTCGCGCTGGACACGACGGAGGAGATCGAGGTGTACTTCGAAATCCGAGGTCCCAATCTTCGTCCTGAGGACTTTACGCCGGCACGGTGGAATATGCCTGGCTTGAGCTGTGAGGTGCAGGCGGCCGCACCGGAACCGGAAATGTTGTTTTTTACGGAGCATGCCGAAATGGTTTACAGGTATGTGCCTGGAAAGACAGCGAATCGGATGAACTTTGCATTGAAGTTTTGTTGAGAGAATGGAATGATGTGAGAAACAAGTATGCCAAAAGGGGATGCTGCTGTCTTGAGATGGTCAGCACATCCCCTTTTTGGGGTTTACGCATACATGCTGCGTTCAACCTCGTTCAACGCGATGGAGATATCCTCGTTTGAGTTATCGATGTAAGCGATGGAAGAGGAAGGAAGCGGCCATGCAACCTGCTTGCGTGCCAGCGAGGCTGCAAACTTGTCCCAGTTGGCGAGTTTCCATTCATCTAGAGGAGATTGCCTTGCTCTAATCCGTTCTTTGTATAACGCTTCGCTGTTCAAATAAATGTATGCTACGCGCACGTCGGTATCTTGCAGCGAACGCCCGATACGGGCCAATTCCTGTTCGATCCAGTCCGGAGTCTGTGTTTCTTTGGTAAATGGTCCGACAACGATGGTGTCGATGCCAAGCGCTACGTTGTCTAGAGCGGCATCCATCGTGATGCGATAGCCGAGATCCCGGCAAAGCCGTTTGTATTCAGGCGAATCGCGGTCTGTCGGGTCCAGTCCCTGTAATGTCATGATTGCTTCGGCTGCTGGGCGCAGCAGGATGTCCATATCGAAAAATGCAGCTTTGCGCTGGCGGGACAACGCTTTGGCGAGCGTTGTTTTGCCGCTTCCGGCACCGCCGAGGAAAAAGATCAGTTTGCTCATGGGCATAGGCCTCCCTTATGAATCACACGCGAAGGCACAACGCGAGTTCAGTACCATCTTCCGATGAAGCTTTCGTTCAGAAAGCTTTTAGGCGAACGCTTCGCTCTTCTTCAGATTGGTTATGCCTCTCCGTTAACGTGTGTATGTTTTTTTGCAGTCTATATAATTCGTTTATTATATCAGGACAAAAAGGGGATAGGATAGTTTTCATGGGGGCGCGCTGGACAGAAAAGGGAGAATCAGGTAATATCATACCTAGAATATCTATGCATAGTTTTCCGAGGTATATATTTTGGAACTCATTCTGATGCAGAAGGAGCAGAATGATGGAGAAAGGGGCGTGAGCATACGTTGAACGTAAACAAACAGATGATCAAAGGCAGTACGGAAACGCTTATTCTGACATTGCTGCAGGATAAGCCCTTGTACGGTTACGAACTGATCAAAGAGCTGCATCGCCAATCCGATGGCGTATTTAATCTGAAGGAAGGCACGTTATATCCGATTTTGCACGCGATGGAAATCGCAGGTTGGGTGGAGTCCTATTGGCAAGAGGTCGAGGGCCGCAAACGCAAATACTACTCGATCCGCAAAGAAGGCATTCAGGCGTTGGAGCATAAAAAAGCGGAGTGGCGTCTGTTCCGGCGCGCCGTCGATCGGGTGCTTGGAGAAGGAGGGCTGACATGAGCCATAGAGATGCGAGAATCGAGCATTATTTGGATCAAGTCTGCCGGCAGGTCAAGGCTCGCGAGGTTCATCCGGATCTAAGGGATGAGATCGGCAGCCACCTTGACGAGATTTTTTACGAGCGGCAGCAGGAGGGGGACACGCCGGAGCAAGCAGCATCTTATGCTATTGCACAGATGGGAGACCCGTTGACCATCGGCAAAAGCATGCACCGGCTTCACCGGCATCGCATCCATTGGGGCGTGGTGTTGGGGGTGCTTGCCTTGTTTTCGGTGGGATTGCTGTTAATGTGGATTTATGCAACACGTTTGGCGGTACCGACGTATGAGGGGCTTTACGTTAATTATCTTGCTTATAGCGGCATTGGGATCATTGGATTGTTTTTCTGCATGTTTTATGATTACCGGAAGTGGAAAAAAGCGGCCTGGGGCCTGTACATCTTGATCATTGTGCTGTTATGGATAAATCCATGGCTATCTTCAGTCACCAATATTATCAACAGTTTTAGATATATTTCCCTCCCCCTTGGATTCTCCCTAGATCTTTCCACGGCGGCAGCCTGGATATTGCCGCTCAGTATCGGGGCAATCATGTTGGATAAATTGAGTGTTGAAGTCAACAAACAGTCTGTGCTCGCTTATTTGGGGCTGATGGCGTTACCCGTACACTTGTTCATTCAGCTGAATGATTGGGTAAGGGCCTTGTTGTTTGCAATGATTTCGGTTCTGATGTTTGCATGGATTACGAGGACATGGATACTGAGCTTGCTTGCGGTTATTTCAGCTGGAGTGATCGCAACCATAATCATGTTTATTTCTGGCTCGTATGGTCCTTTTGAACGTTTTAGGATGCTCCCCAATTGGATGACTGACCCTTACGGACAGGGGTATTATAATTACAATATCCTCCACATTTTAAAATCTGCCGGGTGGTGGGGCAATGGTCTGAATATTGCATCTAACCAATTCAGATCCATGTATTACAGTTACCCCGGCGTTGCACTTATTGACGTATTTGGCTGGACAGCAGGTATTGCCCTGTTGATCGGCGTCATCTGGTTCGTGGTTACCATGTTAAAAGCTAGTTTACGTGTCAAGGACAAGTTTGGACAGATGATCATAGTGGTCATTACACTAATGTTTATGGTTCAAATGGTATATTCGCTTGCCTTAACCACAGGATGGGTGCCTATTTTTAGTATTACGTTCCCGATTATCGGTTATGGAGGGAGTCGGTTGATTTTTGAATATGCCATGATTGGCTTGCTGCTCGGCGTATATCGTCGCAAAGACACGATTTCTCTCGCATACGGCAAGGAGGGAAGGCTAACAGAGAGCAAATAACAGCATCGTTCCTATCTTTAAAGAAATCATGTTTCAATACAATGACTTTTAGCGTTACATAAGAACATACGGGCGATGCCAGCTGCAGCAGCAGCGGCTTCACCCTTGCGTCGATGTAGACGGGAACCAAATGTGCCTCAAATTCACCCAGCCTTGGCTGTTAAACGACAACCCTCGTACTGAGGGTAGATAAGCCGTTTCCATTGGTTTTTCGGAAAGGGTGATGAGTAAATGTTCTTTGGCGAGTTCTTCCTCGATCTTATCCAGAACGGACATGCGTTCATCTCCTTCCGGTGAGGTCATGACGAATCGCAGCATGTTCTGGATAACGTGTTTGGCCGTATCGTGCAAATGCTCCGACAAAGTGAGGTACAGGTCATACCTGCGCAGCTCTTCGTCCCGGTCGCGGATCAGCGAAAAGAGGATCAGATCCGATTCCAGCCGCAGTTCTCCTTTGAATTGTTCCATGGGCGCGGAACGAACGGTACAGTTGAAACCATGCTGCTGCAGCTTCTCCGCAATGATCGCAGCGTTTTGCCTGTACTGCGGAATGGTTGCAATGACGAGTAGGGGCGCAGAGCCATCGGCAGCATCTTTCGCTGAAGGGAGCTCATCCATGAACTTGTGCGAAGCGGAAGACGATGCTGTCTGAATGTCATTTCTCTCGGAAAGAACGCCTGTAAGGCAAGCGTATACGCGTGCCCGTACGGCCGGATCGCGAAGCGGTCCGGTTTTTTGCGTATTGCAGGTCATCAATTTGCGCACGGTTACGCCTGCTCCAACTTGACTCCATTCGTTCCCGGAAGGGTTGGACGGATTATGCACCAGATGGAAAAATGGGGTTTCTTCGTTATGATGCTCTGCCAGTTCATGGCGCGAACTCCAAGGAATTTGCAAGATTTCAACCCGGTCCAGATGCGCCCTGCCTTGAAAATAAGACGGGAATGCTTCCAGCATGCAAACATGCCGGTCCCAGCGGGTGACTTTGAATGGCCCGGTTCCGATGGGGATAGACATGGCGGTCGGATCATCCGCCGCAGTCTCCGCATCCGATGGAAACTGCCCGGAAGGCACGATGGCAGCCCGACTCGTCGATAGAAAGGGCAGGAACAGTTCATGCGCCGTATGTAACTTGAAGCGCACGGTTAAGGGATCAAGCGCATCAATCGTCTGAATCTGCCTGCTCACATCCCGGTAAAGAGTGCGGCGTTCGGTACGCTTTAGCCGTTCGAAGGTAAACACCACGTCGCTTGCGCCAAATGTCCGGCCGTGGTGGAACGTAATGCCTTTGCGCAAATAAAACGTCCAGGTTGTCCGATCCGCGCTCACATCCCAAGTATGGGCAAGGCTAGGAGAGATTTCCCCCTGTTCCCCACGCTGCACGAGGCCATCAAAAATATGGCTCGTCACAAACGATTCGGCCAGCAAATTGATATAGAGCGGATCGAGTGCGTGCAATTGCTGCCTGAGCGGCAGTCTCAGCGTATCAATCGGTTGGTTGTTGCTACCCGCCTCGGTGTGGTGGCCCAAATAACCGAGCAGCCACTGGTTCAGCTGTTCCTGCAGCAGGCCAGAATCGACAAACGTGCCAATCTGCTCGGCAGCCTGTTTTACATCGCGGCGGTTCATCGCTTGCAGCATGTACTGGGAAGCGATTTGTTCCGCAGGTGCAAGAAGGGTGAGCGTCGATCGTTGTCCACGGCCACGGCGGGAGGCCCAGTCGATCCAGCCGGCGGCTGCCATTTTCTTGACGATCGTCAGTGTGCTCCGATGCGTACAGTCCAGCAGCTCGGCCAGCTCGTCGAGCGTCACTTCATTTCTGGCCGCGTGACCATATCGATGATGCAGCTGCAAATACTGTTGCTCGAGTTTCATGATGGAATGCCTCCAGTCCGGGAAATAGTAGTTTGTAAAATAAGAAGTTTTCCGAATCGAATTTTCTATTTATCTTCTTATTTTACCATCTAGAATGGAGAGAAGAACATCTAAATGGAGGGCATTTCCATGATTGAGAACATGTTGTCGTCTCCCAAAAGGGCGCCGATTACGCTATTGGCAGCGATCGTGCTGGCTATACTACACCAGTATTTGTTTTTTGAGAAAACGCCGGGGATATCCTATCCGCTCTTTGTCATCCTGTTTTACGGCTTTATGTTGTCCTTTGCCAAAGACCGGTTGCGGGCGAAGACGTATATGGACTTATTTTTCGCCGGGAGTATTCTACTTTTATCGCTAACGCTTGTGTTATTTGATAACCCGCTGTTCCGCATTCTTAATGTTATGGCCGTACCTGGGCTTGTTTCTTTACATATGGCATATTTGCTTGGACGAAAAAAGCGGAATTGGTGGGAGCCCGGCTTGATCGGAACGGCTTTGGACCATTTGCTGCCGCAATCCATCCGGCACTGGAAAACGCTCGTCCTGATGGCATCCAAAACGGGCGGTAAAGGTAAAGGCATAAACCGGACGCAAAAAGCGATTGTGCTGAAAATATTGGCAGGGCTTGCGATATCTTTTCCGATCCTGATCATCGTATTGTCATTGCTCAGCTCGGCGGACGGCATTTTCAGCCAACTTGTTTCCGGCATTCCGCAATGGCTGGATCAATTATCGTTTGGGGAAGGTTTCCCGCGAATCGTATGGGTGGTCGTTGCAAGCTTGTTGTTTTTCGGATACGTATGGGGATTTGTGCAGCCTATGACGTATGAGGCCGAGAAAAGAGAGAATGCTCATTGGAAAAACGGAATGAAGGTTTACGGACCAATGCCGCTTGAAACGGGAACGGAAACGGATCCAGCGGGAGACGCAGCTACTAAAAAGGCAGTGGCAGGCCAGTTTTATGGAGCTCAGTCAACCAATCCGCAGCCCGTGAAGCTGGATCCGTTGATCATGGGGACAATCCTTGTGGTTATTAACAGCGTGTATGTACTGTTTGTGTTCGTGCAGTTTGCGTACCTGTTCGGGGCGGGGGAAGGGAACCTGCCATCGGGAATGACGTACGCGGAATATGCTCGCAGCGGCTTTGCGGAGCTGGTATTGGTCACGGGCATCAATTTTGTCATTTTGACGATCGCTTTGCAGTTCACCAACACGGTTGGAAGCGTGGGCACGCGTGTCCATCAAGTGCTGTTGTTTATTACGGTTGGATGCTCAGCCATCATGCTCTACTCGGCATTTGCGCGTCTGCTGCTTTATGAGCAGGCTTACGGCTACACCTACATCCGTTTTCTGGTACATGCGTTTATGATCTTTCTTGCGTTTCTATTGCTGATTGCCAGTTTGCGCATTGTACGCACAACGTTTCCGATGTGGCGCTGGGTTCTGGCGCTCTCCTTGACGGCCTATGTCGCAGTCAACTATGTTGGCATGGATCGAATCATTGCCGAGCGGAATATCGAGCGTTACCATCAGTCTGGGGACGTGGATGCATCTTATCTGGCAGGATTGTCTGCCGATGCCGTTCCGCTGCTGAGTGACTTTGCAAGGAAAGAAAACGAGGAATTGAAAGCATTGCTGCTGGAGCGGCGGCAGCAGCTGGAGGCGGATGGCTCGGTTCATTCATGGCCTTCGTTCAACATTGCCAAATATCGGGCCCTGCATGAATTGCAAACATTGGCAGCAGAAGAGTAACACAAATGTTGCCGTGATTTTATGCAAAATCGATATGTAAGTGTTATAATGTAAAAACGAATATATGAAGGGGGTGAATCTCTTGTTTGAGCTTCACGAATGGTTGCCGTATATTTTCTCCATCGGCCTGATCGTCACGGTGAGTTACGCATATATTGCGCATTTGCACTGCGGACTGGCCGAGTTCTGGGTGAAGGGCGGAGCCGGTGATTATTGGGGCTCCGGCCCGCCGGCGATGCCGATTGAAACGCAGCATAAGCCCGAAAGTTTTTGTCGCAAGGTCAGACGCAGACAGGCCCCGGATGACGATGAACCCGATTGTCACTCCTCGTTGAATGGACGGATGGACAACACACAACGAGGAGGATTTAAATGGAGCATCAATCGAACAAGAGATTCACGCTTAATACTGGACGGTTACGTATACTTGGTTTAATGGCGGCGCTGCTGGCGGTATTGGTATTATCCGGCTGCAGCGGCAACGTGACGGAAATCAACTCATCGACGCCTGGCTTTTTCAATCACTACGTGGTCTTCCCGCTGTCCTATCTCATTCAGCATATCGCCACTTTTTTTGACGGAAGCTATGGGGTAGCGATCATTCTGCTTACGCTGGTCATTCGTCTTGCCCTACTTCCGCTTATGATGAGACAGGCCAAGTCCCAGCAGGGGACACGGGCGATCATGAACAAAATGAAGCCGGAGCTGGACGCCCTCAAGCAGAAATACGAAGGCAAGTCCGATGCGGCCAGCCGCCAGAAGCTCTCGGAAGAAACGATGGCCTTGTACAAAAAGCACAATTTCAATCCGCTGAATATCGGCTGCTTGCCGCTCTTGATCCAGCTTCCGATCTTGTCAGGCATCTATACAGCCATCCGGTTGACGCCGGAGCTGTCGTCGCATTCGTTTCTCTGGTTCAAGCTGGGTTCGCCCGACATTGCGCTCGCCATCGTGGTAGCGGTCATTTATTTGATCCAGTCCAAAGTATCGCAAGCCAACATGCCGCCTGAGCAGCGAAAACAGTTTGCGATCATGGGATACATTTCTCCGCTGATGATGGCCTTCTTTTCGTTCTCTGCTCCTGCCGCAATGCCGCTATATTGGACAGTCGGCGGATCATTCCTGCTGCTGCAGACACTCCTGTTCCGCAAGCTGTATCCGGTGGACGTTCCGGAAGAGCCGGCAGAGGTGCCAACGAAAAAGGTCAAATCGGGAAAAGCGAAACCGGCGAAATCCTAAGTTGTTTGGCATAGGCGCAGTACAATATGAAGAACAAGTAATCCAATGGCTATAGCAAAAAAGCCTGGTCCGTGATGGATCAGGTTTTTTTTGTATCCCCTCATTGCCACCTGGTTTGACTGAAGAATCAGGATCGATGGTTTCGGGATAACATATGTTTCTGGCAATTGACCATCATGCAGACCCGTCGGATAATTGGAAGCGGGAGACAAAATGCCAAATCAGCTCCCGCCGCGAGGAGACGCCCGTTTTGGAAAAAATCGATTTCAGATGATCCTGCACCGTGTATGCCGATATGTGCATGGCTGCGGCAATGTCTTTGGACGAATAGCTGCGCAGGACAAATCCGAGCAGCTCCCGTTCGCGGGTTGTGAGCCCATGACGCTCCGCCAGCAAAGGCAGCAGTTCCTGCGGCATCGCCTGCTCCAGCCTAATGGCAACCTGGTCAGGACCGGACGACGTTTGCATACGGCTTGCTTGCAGCACCAAATAACGTCCGTCCGGAAGCTGAAAACAGGTTTTGGAAGGGGAGGCAGCGGCCTCACGGCAAATGACGTGGGAGCTGACGGCCCGAACCGGGCGAGGCAGGACGTCGGGGCCAATCTGCTCAAGCAGCCGCATCTGGGTTAACCAGTATCGGGCGGCCATGTTAATAGACAGCAGGTCGAGTTTATGCGATACGATCATCAAACCCGGCTCGACGGGGCTTTCACTACGGATTTCGTCCAACAGGGTCAGGCTGGTCAAGCGCAGCATGCGCGCCATCGATTCTGCCGCTGCCGCGATGAACTGTTGTTCTTCTTCGGTAAACCATGGTTGACCCGCTCTGCGATAAAGGGTCAGATATCCCCAGCATGCGCCTTCGCTGACCAGTACGGTGCGCAGCTCGTCTCCGAATCCGGCAGGCAGCAGAATGCGGTCATAGCGTGGACTGTATTGCGATCGTTCGTGAACCGCTTCGCTCAAGCGGGCCGCGTGTTTCCCCGTACGGATCATATCCGCGTATTTATGGTGGTCCTCTTCGGCATATTCGTTCAGAAACAGTTGGTTATGGATCGATTCGATGCCGGCTTCCGTCACCGCCCCTGTGGACAAAAGCGTCTGGGGATCTACGGTCGTAAAACAGTAGGCATCATAGGGAACGATGTTTTGAATTCGATGCAATACGGTTTCCCGATAGGTGCGCGATGTCCAGGTTTCTTTTTCGAGAGAGGTGATGCGATTTAAACTGCGGTCCGGGTATGCGATCAAACGAAGACCTCCTTTATCGGAAATATCCCAGCCTTCTGGGATGGTTGTTCATATGCATCCTTCTATAATGAATTTAGGGCATATAGCCGTCAAGCCGAACTTACAACCGAAGGAGGGTGACACCCATGAAAGAACAATCTGCCCCGATGAGTTGGGATACCGTTGACGGACGTCGCTACGAGCAATCGATCGCGCATAAAATACCGGGGTACGACCGGATGCATCAGCTGATGGAGCGGCTGCTTGCCGCAACGCTGGAAAACCAAACCGCTGCCAGACTGCTGGTAACCGGAGCGGGAGGAGGGAAAGAAATCACGCTGCTCGGGAAACGGCATCCAGGCTGGACGTTTGTCGGCGTGGATCCCTCGGCTCCGATGATTCGCCTTGCGCAGCAGCGGGTTCACGAAGCAGGCTTGGAATCCCGGGTTCAATTGCACGATGTGACGCTGGAGGAACTGCAAGCGGGCGATCGGTATGATGGGGCAACAAGCATGTTGATGCTGCATTTCATCCAGGGCCTGGAAGCGAAGCGACGATTTTTGAACGAGGTGGCGAATCGGCTTAAGCCAGGTGCACCCTTGATCGTTTCCTCCGTGAATGCAGATCTGGCCTCGCCAGCCTACCCGGCCGTCATGAATGCCTGGAAAAGGCACATGCTTGAAGCGGGTGTTCCCGCCTCGGATTGGGAGCGTTTTGCTGCTTCATTAGGTCATGAATCCGATCCCGTCTCGGGCGAAGAGCTGGTTCGCTTGCTTAGGGACTGCGGATACAAAAATAGTACACGCTATTTTGGAGCGTTCTGGGTGGAGGGGTACTATGCCATCCGTGCATGATTATCAGGCCGAAAAAGATCAAATTTGGGTCATCGGCGGTTATGGCCAAGTCGGCAGCATGGTTTGCACTGTGCTCGCCCGTTCGTTTCCAGGCAAAGTATGGGCGGCAGGCACGCGGCTGGAAAAAGCCATAGAATTCAGCCGCTCCACGGGCGGAGCAGTTCAGCCTTTGCTGTTGGACGTAAGAAAGGGAGTCGATCCCGCCAAATTAAAAAACGTCAAGCTGGTGGTCATGTGCGTCGACCAGATGGATACACGATTCGTGGAAGCCTGCGCGCAGGCCGGGACGGATTATATGGACATATCGGCAAAAGGAGATTTTCTGGCTTTGGTGGAGCCTTTGCACCAAAGATTGCAGAAAGGCAAAGCGACCGCGATGCTCAGCGTCGGGTTGTCGCCGGGGGTGACCAATTTGCTGGTGCGCGCAGCCGGAGCCCATATCGACGAAGTGCTTGAGGTGGATATCACGGTCATGCTTGGTCTGGGGGAGAAACACGGCAAAGCAGCCGTGGAATGGACCGTAGATCAGTTGAATGCCTCGTACCAGGTTATGGAGAACGACAAACTCGTGCTTGTTCGCAGTTTTATGGACGGCAAATCCATTGATTTCGGGCCAAAGCTCGGGAAGCGCAAAGCCTATCGCTTTAATTTTTCCGACCAGCACACGGTTGCCCGCACGCTCGGAATTCCGACGGTATCTACCCGGCTGTGCCTGGATTCCCGCTTCATGACCGGATTGATGTCTTTGGCGCGCAATATTGGCATGTTCCGTTTGCTAAGCGTACCGTCGATCCGTAACGGCACGGTCAAAGCGTTTGACCTGCTGCCCGGCGGTGAAGAGATGTACGCCGTCAAAGTCGATGCCAAAGGCAAGCTGCACGGGAAAGACGTTCAGGTGGAGCAGCTTCTGGTCGGACGCCGGGAAGCGGATGCGACCGCAGCCGTGGCAGCGGCCGTGGCCGAACGCATGTACAGGGAGAGAGCGCCGCATGGCGTCTATCATCTGGAGCAATGTTTTACGCTGGATGACATTCAGAAGGAGCTTGCCGAACCTCTAGAAGTCACGACTAAGGTAATTTAAGCGCAAACATGTTTTTGCCGCCGTTCCCGATCTGTTATGATGGGACAAAGAAGACAGGGGACGGGGGGAGAACGTGGAACCCATTGCGGTATTGCCGTATTACAAAGTGCAGCGCGAGGTGACGGGCATCTCGCAGGAGGTGCTCCTGAGCCATCGTTCCATGGTGTTATATGCTGATCGAATCGTGACGAAATACCGGGAATTCGACCTCGTCAACGTGTTCGATATGTCTTTCCGGCGAATGGGAAAGGAAGGCGGTTTCTTTTATTTGCACACAAGCACGGGAGTGTATCCCTACATGGTGCATGTAGACCCCAGACCCTTCATTCAACGGTTTCATTTAATCAAAATGAAAAAGCGCCCTTGACCTTTCCGCTGCGTCAAGGTTTATCCTCGGTTTAGAGCATCGACATTCTAAACTAAAGGAGCCGTGAAACGATGGGGATATTGATCAGGCAGGTCAACATTCTGAGCATGAAGGATGAGGAAAGTGCCTATTTGGGAGATATCCGGATGGAGGGAGACCGGATTGTCGCGATGGGTTCACAAGTCTCCGCCGAGCCGGGAGACGACATCCTGGAAGGGAACGGAATGCTCGCCATGCCGGGATTGATCAACGCGCATCAGCATACGCCGATGAGTCTGCTGCGGGCGTTCTGCGACGATTTGAAGCTGATGGACTGGCTGGATCGCAAGATGCTGCCCGCGGAAGCCCGGATGACGCCGGAAGACATTTACTGGGGCGCCAAGCTGTCCATGGCCGAGATGATCCGGTCGGGGACGACGGCTTTTGCAGACATGTACATTCATATGGACGAAATCGCGGAGGCGGTTGCCGAGACAGGCATGCGTGCTTCCCTTACGCGGGGCATGGTATTTATGGAAGACGATGGGGGAGCCCGGCTGCGGGAGGCGGTGGACCTCGTACAGCGCTGGTCCGGCCAGGCAGAAGGCCGCATTACGACAATGTATGGCCCGCATTCCCCGTACACTTGCCCGCCCGGGCCGCTGCGCGAAGTGATTGAAATGGCGGGGAGCGAACAGGTGCCGATCCATATCCATTTGGCCGAAACCCGGGAAGAAACGGTCAAGATTCGCGAAAAGTATGGCATGACGCCTGCCGAGTATCTGGAGAACACAGGTTTGTTTGAAAAAACGCATGTGCTGCTCGCCCACGGGGTGCACTTGAACCGCCGCGACATCGCCAGGTTAAAGGGCATGCGCGGCGGCGTCGCCCATAACCCGGTCAGCAATTTGAAACTCGGATGCGGCATCGCTCCGATCACGGACATGGTGGCCCAAGGCGTTGCCGTGGGGCTGGGCACGGACGGTGCCGGAAGCGCAACGACGGTGGACATGTTCGAAGGGATCAAGGCTGCGACGTGGCTGCAAAAGCTGGACCATGGCGACCCTACGAAGCTGCCGGCACGGGAGGTGCTGCGGATGGCGACGAGCGGCAGCGCCTATCTGCTCAACCTGCATGAAGACGTCGGCGTGCTGGACGTTGGCCGCAAAGCGGACCTGATCCTGATCGACCTGCGAAAGCCGCACCTTCAGCCGATGCACAACGTCGAATCGCTGCTCGCTTACAGCGTGAATGGAGCCGACGTGGACACAACGATCGTGAACGGACGCGTGTTGATGAGACACCGCGAACTGCTGACGCTGGACGAAGAGATCGTGCTGCATGAAGCGAGAAAACGGGCAGCGCGGATCGTCGAAGGAATATGATAGAATCATCGTTTGGTGCAATTTCCTATTGTCGCAGAGTATGCTCCGGGCCTTAAAGGCTCGGAGTTTTTTGGTGTTTCAAGTCATAAGCGTTTGAGCGCGAGGTTTGAATGCGCCACATCATGAATTTTTATGCAGGATATATCCCGTTTGTCGAAGCAGAGGATCATCTGATAATATAGATGTGATGTTGAAAGAATCGTCAGAATGCAATGATATATAAACCGCAAAAACATCCACACGTTAACGGAGAGACAGAACCAATCTGGAGAAGCGAAGCGTTCGCATTTATCACCGGATTTTCCCCTTTAAAAAAGGGATTCAAAAAAATCTGGGGGTAATAGCGATCGGAAGATGGTACTGTACTCGCAGTGGCCTGGTGTGATTGATTATTGCGGTTTATATTGATAAAATATTCAATTTCGCAGGACAAGGTTCGTCTGGCGAATAACCGCATCGATAACGCAAGTGATGCACCTCTATGTGAATCGTTGAACATGTTTTTCAAGGCAACCAATGAACACTATTTTATCAAGAATGGAGTTATCCGATGAAATATCGCAGCATGGAAGATTGCATTATCGATTTGGAACGGCACGGGCATCTTGTCCGGGTCAAGGAAGAGGTTGATCCCCATCTGGAGATGGCTGCCATCCACCTGAAGGTTTACGAGGCGAAAGGGCCGGCGCTGCTGTTCGAAAATGTGAAAGGCTCCAAGTTCCCGGCCGTATCGAATTTGTTCGGCACGATCGAACGCAGCAAATTCATGTTCCGCAGCACGCTGGACGACGTACAGCGTGTGATTGGCGTAAGGAACGATCCGATGAAGGCGCTCAAGTCGCCGTTTCAACACGTTCGCACAGCCCTCGCAGCTTGGCAGGCGCTGCCCAAAGAGAAGTCGATCAGTTTGCCGGTGGCCGCACAAGAGATCCAGATTTCCGATCTTCCGCTGATCAAACACTGGCCCATGGACGGCGGGGCGTTTGTCACGCTCCCTCAGGTGTATTCGGAGGATCCGGACAAGCCGGGCATCATGAACTCGAATCTTGGCATGTACCGGGTGCAGCTGAGCGGGAACGAGTATGAGATGAACAAGGAAATCGGACTGCATTACCAGATCCATCGCGGCATCGGCATTCATCAGGCGAAGGCCGTGAAAAAGGGAGAGCCGCTGAAGGTCAGCATTTTTATCGGCGGTCCGCCTGCGCATACGCTGTCGGCCGTGATGCCGCTTCCGGAAGGGCTCAGCGAAATGACCTTTGCCGGCCTGCTTGCCGGCCGCCGTTTCCGCTACAGTTACAAGGACGGGTATTGCATCAGCAACGACGCGGACTTTGTGATTACGGGGGAGATCTACCCAGGTGAGACGAAACCGGAAGGCCCGTTCGGTGACCACCTCGGCTATTACAGCTTGACGCATCCATTTCCGCTCATGCGGGTGCACAAAGTATATGCCAGACCAGGCGCAATTTGGCCATTCACGGTGGTTGGCCGTCCGCCGCAGGAGGATACGTCTTTCGGAGAATTGATTCACGAAATAACGGGCGATGCCGTCAAACAGGAAGTTCCCGGCGTCAAAGAAGTCCATGCGGTGGATGCCGCAGGGGTTCACCCTTTGCTCTTTGCCATCGGAAGCGAGCGGTATACGCCGTATCAGAAAGTGAAGCAGCCTACGGAGCTGTTGACCATCGCCAACCGCATTCTGGGTACAGGGCAGCTTAGTTTGGCGAAGTATCTTTTCATTACGGCCGAGGACGAGCAGCCGCTCGACACGCATCGCGAGATCGAATTCTTGTCCTATATTTTGGAACGCATGGATTTGCAGCGCGACATCCATTTTCAGACGAATACTACGATCGATACGCTCGATTATTCCGGGACGGGACTGAACAGCGGCAGCAAAGTCGTGTTTGCGGCATACGGGGACAAGCGGCGCGAATTATGCAGAGAGGTTCCCGAATCGCTGAAAGAGATTCGCGGATACGAGAACCCGCGACTCATCATGCCGGGAGTGGTCTGCATGCAAACGGACGCATTCGTCGATTACGCAGACGCGGAGCAGCAAATGCGGCAATTGACCGATGCACTCCAGGAACGGGGAGCGGAAGACGGCTGTCCCATGATCATCCTGTGCGATGACAGCACCTTCATGAGTGCGAATCTGAGCAATTTTTTATGGGCTACATTTACTAGAAGCAATCCTTCCCATGACATATATGGTGTGAACAGCAGATATAGCCACAAACATTGGGGCTGTGATCAGGTCATTATCGATGCACGCGTCAAACCGCATCAAGCTCCGCCGCTGATTCCGGATCCCGCCGTGGAGAAAAGCATTGAACGACTTTTCGCCAAGGGTGGAAGCCTGGCTTCGGTCAACATTTGATTCCGCGAAAAAGCCCAGACATTTAGGTTTGGGCTTTTTCCTATGGTCCCAATGACCTGTGTAGACCCGGGATTTATTTCAAATTCGAAATGAGAATAAAGTCTTACTCGTTCATATTTCCCACCGTGATTAAGGTCATTAGAACTATGGAGAAACCTCGCTGAATATTCGATATTAAGTAATATAGATGTTTCGAGGCCCTGTTGCATTGGGGACTGTACTATAATGATCGTTCAGGGGGAAGCGGATTTGAGAATACATATTTTGAGTTTGCAGGATGGCGATCGTCTCTCTGCAGATACATTTAGCGATGCAGGACTGCACGTTCTGGGCAAGGGGACGGTTCTCAAAAGCGATGACATCACCCTGCTGATGCAGCATCGGGTGGAGTACGTCGACATTGTGGACCGCGAGCAAGGAGAACCTGTTGCAAATGGCGATACAGCAGCTGTGGATGTCCCTGGAATCAGCAAGGAAGAACCGCCGGAAGAGGAAATGAAGCCCCAATTTGTTCAAACCGTACATAACTATCAAAATGCTTTTTTGGAAGCACTCACCGTAGGCAAATTCAACGCCACGATGGTGGACGATGCGCTTCAACCCATGGTCGACGGATTGGACGAGCAGAAGGATGTCGTTCATCTGCTGATGATGCTGGAGCGGGATGACGTCAACAACTATACGCACTCGATTCAGGTTGGACTGTTGTCGTTCTATATTGCGACTTGGCTTGGCTATTCGCAGGCAGAGAGCTATGTCATCAGTCGCGGCGGGTATTTGCACGATATCGGCAAATGCAAGGTATCCCACCGGATTCGCAACAAGCTGGAACCTTTTACGCTTGAAGAGCAGCTTGAATACCAGCGTCATACGATCTACGGGCACGATATTATCAAAAGCTCCATGACCGACGAAACAACGGCGCTGGTAGCCCTTCAGCATCATGAACGTGAGGATGGCTCGGGTTATCCGCAGATGCTTGACCACAAGGACATCCATCCATACACTCAAATCGTATCCGTGGCCGATGTGTATATCGGCATGAGATCCGGCAAACACGGCAGCAGCAATCCAAACCTGATCAACAATTTGCGTGATATCTATGCGATGGGTTTCGGCAAACTGAACGGGAAGGCCGTTCAAGCCTTGATGCAGCACTTAATGCCTAATTTCATCGGCAAACAGGTGGTACTGAGCAATGCGGAGAAAGGTGTTATTATCATGAATAACAGCTCAGATATTTTCAAACCGCTTGTCAAGGTCGAATCCGGCCAATATCGCGACTTGTCCAAGGAGCGTAATATCGACATTAAGGAATTGAAGATCTAGCAAAGGAACGCTTCTCGGCACTGGCTACTTGCTTCATATGAAACGGGACTCCTGCACCAAATCAGGAGTCCCGTTTTTGGCTTGCGTGCCTGGGGTTCATTGTGTTTGCTTCAGGGCAAGCACTATACTAGGAGAAACCAGGAAATGGAACCGGTGGAGGGAGTTGTTCCGATGATTGAAGTCCAGACAGAAACGATGATCCATGCTCCGATGGAGCGTTGTTTTGACGCGGCCAGAAACATTGACTTGCATACCCGAACGGTCTGGAAACATACGCGGGAACGGGCAGTCGCAGGAGTGACCACAGGCCTGATCGGCGCAGGGGAGAGCGTCACGTTTGAAGCAACCCACTTCGGCATCCGGCAGCGGCTGACTTCGCGCATTGTAGAGTTTGACCGGCCTTTTCTATTCGTGGACCAAATGGAGAAAGGGGCCTTTAAGAGCATGCGCCATGTGCACTCGTTTGAACAACGGGATAATCAGGCCATCTGCATGAGGGATACGCTAATATTTGAGGCGCCTTTAGGCGTTCTGGGTATGATCGCCGAGCGATTGGTCCTTCGGAAATACATGCATGCCTTTCTGAAAAGCCGAAATGCCCGGCTGAAAAACGTTTTGGAAAGTGAATGGTATATTACGTCAAATGATTGAAACGGAGGCTAACCTATGGAAAATGAATATTTCGTCGGTTGGGGTACGTTAGCTTTGATTAATGCAGGGCTCGCACAAGGCAAAAACCGAAGCGGGCTGAACCGGTTTCTGATCTCGCGGCTGTGCGGCCCGCTCGCAACACGGTTTATCGTGGTGTGGAACAAACTTGAGAAGCAGGTATGACATCGCGTGATGGAGAATGCAGAGCCGTGTTACTATTTTCGTTGGCGTGTGCGCTCATAACCCCATACGAACAAGGCTAGGCCGCTTACGGAAGCGCCAAGCCAACTAACCCCGCTCCATCCTGCCCATGCGTACATTTGCGTAGAGGCGATGGAGCCTGTGGCGCTGCCGATGGAATAAAACACCATGTATGCGGCAGTGAGGCGGCTTTGGGCTTCGGGGCGCTCCCTGTAGATCAGGCTCTGGTTCGTCACGTGAATGGCTTGTACGGCGAGGTCCAGGAGCACGACGCCGACAATGAGGTAGCCAATGGAGTGATACAGCAGACCTATTGGCAGCCAAGAGGCCAGAAGAATGAGCACCGCGATCAGCGTGACGCGCTGGCCGTATCCGGCGTCCGCCAGTTTGCCGGCCTGAGCCGCGGCGAAAGCTCCGGCAGCACCGGCGAGGCCGAAGGCGCCGATGGCCGTATAGGATAAAGACAGCGGTGCCGTGCTCAAAGGCAAAACCATCGAAGTCCACAGAATGCTGAAACACGCAAAAATAAGCATGGCGAGCAGAGAACGCACGCGCAGCACCGGCAGTTCGCGATACAGCCGGAATACGGAACGAATCGTCTGCACATAACTCAGCTTTGACTTGGGGAGCTTGTGTTTTGGGAGCAAGACAAACAAAGCGATGCCGCATACAATCGTGAAACCTGCGGAAAAAAGGTAAACGGACCGCCAGCACAGCCAGTCGTTCAACGTCCCGGCAACGGTGCGTGCCAGCAATATGCCGATGACGATGCCGCTGGTCACCAAACCTACCGTGCGTCCGCGTTTGGCTTCCGGGCTAAGCGTCGCTGCGGCAGCAACCATCGTTTGTGCAGCGACGGCAAGCGTGCCGACCGCGGCGATGCCGATGAGCATGGCGGTTATGGACGTAGAAGCAGAAACCCACACCAGGGCCAGAGCCGATATGCCCATTTGAACGGCAATCAGTGTGCGTTTGTCAACCAAGTCGCCGAGCGGTACCAGCAGCAGCAGACCTGCAGCATAACAAACCTGGGTTACGGTAACGACGATACCGATCGCGGAAGCCGAGACATGAAAGTCGCTGGCAATGGAGTCCAGCAGCGGCTGGGCATAATAAATGTTTGCGACGGAAAGGCCGCTGCAGAGGGCTAACAAAAGAACGACGTATCCGGGCAAAGCAGCAGGGGTTTCCCTGGAAATACGAACTTGTCGCACCGAATTGCTCATGATCAAGCTCCCTTCAGGATGTGAAAATAGTAAGGATTCACCTTATAATGTACCGATCGATACATAATAAAGCTGAATAAGACGATAAGGCATGATCGGATATAATGTCAATAAAAATCTAGGTAACCAGTTCTAATCATCAAAAATGGATGGTAAAGACTTGACGGTGAACGTCAAAATTTTTAAAATATGAATTATACTGAACGGTAATAAAAGGTGGGTTGTCAATGGTTAGAACACGCGAGTTTGATACCGAAAAAGCGTTGGATGCGGCCATGCATGTGTTTTGGGAAAAAGGATTCGAAGCTGCATCGCTGAGCGATTTGACCAGCAGCATGGGCATTCAGCGTCCCAGCCTCTATGCGGCTTTCGGGGACAAAAAAGAACTGTTCGAAAGCACGCTGCGCAGATATAACGCCCTGCATGCATCCCGAATCAAAGCCAAGCTGCAGCAGGAGTCCTCCGTTCGAGCTTCGTTCCGCACCTTGTTCGAAAGCATCGGGACTGCTGAGGAAGAAACGGGGATAAATAGAGGTTGTTTTTGCATTAATACGATGGTTGAACTGGCTCCGCATAATCCGAGGTTTGCCGTGCTTACGCGTGAGCATCAGATGTATCTTGCCGCCATTTTTAAAGAAGCGATCGCGAGGGGGCAGGAAATGGGGGAACTATCCGGGACGCTGGATGCACATGCCGTGGCTCAATCGCTCGTCGTTTCGATGATTGGTCTGACGGTCATGATGAAATCCGGACCGGATCAGACGTTTATTCGGCAGAGCATCGATATGGCGCTGTCCGTGCTGGAAGGTGGAGAGCGATGATCCAAACGACGAGCAAGCTGCTTGAGCGATTGAAATCAAACACAGCCCCGGATGCGGCGATCATTGACGCCCATTGCAAAGTGATTTCAAATTACGGGGATCGGTCGGACGCTGCCGCATTGCTGCGAGTTTTTATGGAGCGGCCCGAGGATTATCGTTATACCGCGCTGCTTGGACCAGTGATGCGATGTGGTGACCGGGATTTGGCGGAACAATTGTACCGATTCGCGTTCGAACACGGAAGATTGAAACCGGAGATGCCGTCGGAGCTTCTGCATGTTCTTGGTTATATGGAATATCCCCTGGATACGAATTACCTGGTAGATTGCGTACTTGAAGGGGATTGGTACCTGTCGAAAGATGCGTGCCTTGCTTTGCTGCATTTGTCTTGCGAAGAGCAACACCACCGGCTGGAAGAGGCGGTGGAACAAGTGGTCGGGCAGGCGATTTTCTCGGAATTTTTGCCTGCATTGTGCGTGAAGTGGGCTCCTGCGGCGGATATGGTTCCCCGACTTGTCGAGTGGGGGAATCGTGCATCGACCGACTGCAATGCAGGATTGGTTCTGGGAATTGCCCTGTACGGCCCCTCCCAGAAAGAGGTGCTTAAACGTCTGTTGTTGGAGCCTCGCTGGGATTTGTGCCAGAACGGAACAGGCAGTCATTGGTGGGCATATATGGCGATGCCATTGACAGGATTGAGTGTTCGTGAATTGATCGCCGAGCTGCGGCTAAACGAACCGTACACGGCTTCAGATCATCCGGCGTCTGCACCCTGTGCAAACAGGAGCGATTCTGCCCAATTTTCGGCAGTGCACCGATATCAGGTGCTTCATGATTTGTTGCAATTCACAATGGAAGCTCCGGATCATCCGCTTCGGCATGCACAAAAGCTGCAGGAATCGATGGAAGATCTGTACCAGCAGTTGTTTGCATGGAGCACGCCGCATGAAGATGATTCCATTATGGGCCGGATTGGATTCGATTTGGGCATAAATCATTTCATGATTGACCGTTATAGCGATCTTCGTTCCAAAATGGAGATGTGCATTAGCCTAGAACTGGAACAGGGTGAACGCCGCTGACTCTCTTACCCTTAATCTGTAACTTTATGAAACTTTATGTATATTCAAACGTATGAAAGGCAAAGACGTGTATCTTTCCCGAATAACGTTGAATGCAGATAAGGAGGGGGAACATGCGGCTGGTACTTAACCGAATCATGTTGATTGCATTTTACTTGGTAGGCGTGCTTTCCACGACGTGGGGCAATACGGGCATGGTCACTTTTGGGCTGGTCACGCTGGGCGTGCTGGCGCTTGTCGTGATTGAGGCAACCTTGAGAATGACCGACCAATCCAAACAGGATGCTTTGTATGCCAAGGTTCGTGCCATCGTTCAGGTACTGGTGGCCATACTCGTTACGGCAGCTTTGTTCAAACTGGTTTGGTATTTCTTTTAGATCACAGCAGAACGTTGGAGCAATGCCGATTGCACGACGATCACAGACACAGACCGGGTAGAGCTCAAGTTTTCAATCATTACATAGGTACGAAGGCAATTGCTGCTTTTCAAACGAGTTGGCAGGGGGCCAAGGGAACGCCGTAAGGCATAGCATTTCAAAGTAGAGAGAACGACAAACAAGGTGTTCTTCGACGGGTTGACCCGCGTCGGGAGCACCTTGTTTGCGTGATGACCGGCGTTTTGCCGGGAAGGGCAGCATGAACGCTTCATGCCTTCATCGCCTTATTCCCTCAGCGTCGAACGTGTCATGCTGACGCTTGACTCGCGTACGATAAGCCTGGGCTCGAACTGAATCCGTTCGTAGTCGCTGGAGCTCATGTCCCGAATGCGTTTAAGGAGCAATTCCGTTGCCAGCCTGGCCACTTCTTCGCCCATGATCGACACGGAACTGATCTTCGGCGAGCTGACCGTGGTCCATTGGTTGTTATCCACGCCAACGACGGCTACATCCTCCGGAACGCGAATGCCCAATTCCTTGAAACGGTTGACCAGGCCGATGGCCACCATGTCATTGATGGCATAGACGGCGTCCGGCATACGGGTCAGGCCGTAAAAATAGTCCGCCGCATTTGCGCCGGTCTGTAATGAAAAATCCTCCCCGAAGTAAACCAGCGAGATATCGACATTCCCCAATGCTTGCTCGTACGCCCGATAACGTTCCTCGATAATGTCTTTGGGAGCGCCGGCATAAGCGATGCGGGTCCGGCCGATTTTGATCAGATGGTCCATGATCAGTTTGCCTTCAGGTTGGGAAAGGGAGACGATATCCGCATGAATGCCCTGTTCCAGTTTTTTGCCGTAATTGATCAGGGATATGGGTAATGGCGCTTTGTTGATCAGGGACGGCAATGTTTTGGGGTAGGCCAGGGGCATCATGATCAGCCCGTCGACATGCAGTTTTTTAATATGACGGATCGTTTCCAGCTCCGTGCGTGCATTGCCGGCGGTGTTAATCTGTACCACATGGTAACCATGCTGTTTGGCGGTCTGCTCGACCGACCACGAAATTTCCGGAATAATGGCATTGCGTATATCGGGCACAACGAGCGCGATTTGGTTGGTTTGGCGAATTTTCAGGCTTTGCGCGGACGTATTGGGAATAAAACCGAGTTCTTCAATCGCGAGCATGATTCGTTCCCTCGTTTTGCTGCTGATGCCCTTCGAGTTGTTGATGGCGCGGGAGACGGTGGCGATGCCTACGCCAGCCCGCTCGGCCACATCCTTGATTGTCACTTTACGTTCTTTGCTCACGTTAAAATCTGACCTCATTTCATCGGAAACGATTCCGATTTTTGGTTCGAAGTAATATATGGAACGATGGATATATATAGATTATAACACTTGCAGCGCGAATGTATCCGCATAAATATTGCAGCTGTGGAGAAAATGAATAGGCTTCAATGAAAGTGCTTTATTTCACATGGAGTTCATCGCGAGAATGGTTCAACTTTTAATTAAATAAAAGGAAATTTAAGTTTGACATGTTATCTAAAGTGTGACATATTTAACTACGGAAACGTTTCCGGAATTAATTTAAAACAAATCATCTGGGAGATGAAAGAAATGAAAGCACTTCGTTGGCATGGAGTTAAAGATTTGCGTCTCGAAAACATTGAAGAACCCCGCCCTGTCAAGGGAAAGGTTAAAATAAAAGTAGAATGGTGCGGGATTTGCGGCAGTGATTTGCACGAATATACAGCCGGGCCGATTTTCATTCCCGCGCAGGATCCGCATCCGCTAACAGGGGAGAAAGCACCGATCGTTATGGGCCATGAGTTTTCCGGTCAAGTGGTGGAGGTTGGCGAAGGCGTTACCCGCTTCAAGGCAGGCGATCGCGTAGTCGTTGAGCCGATCTATGCTTGCGGACACTGTGAAGCCTGCAAACAAGGAAGATACAATCTGTGCGATGAGATGGGCTTCCTGGGTCTTGCCGGCGGCGGCGGGGGTTTCTCCGAATATGTGACGGCATGGGAAAGCATGGTCCATCCGATTCCCGACTCCATTTCGTACGAACAGGGTGCCCTGGTTGAGCCTTCAGCCGTGGCGCTGCACGCAGTACGCCAAAGCAAACTGAAAGTAGGAGACACCGCAGCCGTGTTTGGCGCAGGTCCGATCGGTTTGCTCGTCATCGAGGCACTGAAAGCATCTGGCGCTTCCGAGATCTATGTGGTCGAGCTGTCTGAAGAGCGCAAAGCGAAGGCAGAAGAGCTTGGCGCAATCGTCATCGATCCAACCAAGTTCGACGTGGTGGATGAGATTCATCAACGGACGAATGGCGGCGTCAACGTAGCTTATGAGGTTACAGGCGTTCCTCCTGTTCTGCAGCAGGCGATTAACTCCACCCGCATTGGCGGCGAATTGATGATTGTCAGCATTTTCGAAAAGGAAGCGCCGATCATGCCGAATTCCATCGTCATGAAAGAACGTACCGTAAACGGCATCATCGGTTATCGCGACGTGTTCCCGGCCGTCATCAGCCTGATGGATAAAGGGTTCTTCCCTGCCGAGAAGCTCGTTACCAAACGGATTTCTTTGGATGAAGTCGTGAGCGAAGGGTTCGAAGCGCTTTTGAAAGAGAAAAACCAGGTTAAGATTCTCGTAAAAGCAGAGTAATGTCCTTGCAAGACGGGAATGACGCGGTACAGCTGTCTATCAAGTAGGCGGGTATCACGTATATTGCAATCGTTACAAGAGGCAAAGCTATCGGCGGCAGCGGATAGTTTGCCTCTTTTTTGCGCATCGTGGGCGGACTTTGTTGCAAGCATGTACGGTTTCACATAGTATAAAAGGATACAAAATGTATCGTTTATAGCTCGGAATCAATGAGAATACGCAAGAAGGAGGAAGTGGACATGCAGAGCAATAGCAAGTGGATTGCGTTCATGTTGACCATTGCCGCGGGCTTGGGATGGTTGGCGGCAGGGAAATTTCAGACGAAATCACATGTACCGCAGGAACTGCCGCCGCAGGGAGAGCAGGTAATGGCTAAGGCAAAGGTATCCAGCATTCCGGGGCCTTCGTCCGACGTGACTTCCAAAATCGAATTTCTGGGCAAACCGTTCAACAAAGCGCCTTATGCCAACAACGTTTGGGATATGCAGCTGTACAACGGGAAAATTTATTTGGGCTTTGGGAACAGCAGCAACACTGGTCCATCTCCGAATGCGGGGCCCATTCCCATCATCTACTATGATGCCGCAGGTTCGTCGTTTACGACCCAATCGGTAAAAAGCAGCAACCCGTCCCTGAAGTCTGCGCCCAAAAAGACAGTCGACGAAGAGCAGATTGACATATTCAAAGTGCTTGACGGCAAACTGTATATTCCGGGAAATGATTCGGACGGGGAAGAATGGTCATTAGGCAATTTCTATCGATTGGACGGGGACGTTTGGACGAAATACCGCAATTTGCCTTCGGGCATTCATGTATATGACATGGCATTGTATCAAGGAAAATTATTTGCCGCCATCGGTACGGATCGTAAACCGACAGTGCTTGTTTCCCACGACATGGGCGAAAGTTGGCAGGTGTTTGCAACGATGAATGCGCTCGGAATGCGTGCCTATTCGCTGTTCGAAATCAACGGCAAGTTGTATGCTTCCGCCATGTTGTATCCGGACAACAAAATATGGGGCGACAAAACAAACATTCTGGAAATCAACGCAAAGCTGGAAAAGAAAGAAGTGGTGGTGTACGGGAAAAACCTGCTCCCTGGGCTGACGTACCAGCAAGGGACAGTTCCGTATAACAAAATCGGCAAAAAGGTGAATTTCAACGGCAAACTGGTCTACATTATTGGCAGCGTATTCAACGACCATCAACTGCTGCCCAAATCGTTGAACGTTATGACGGATATCCATCAGGCCCGAAGGGTTGCGCTGCCTGATGCAAAAGCTTTGCCGACGGATGTGCTCGCTCGCGACGGCAAAGTGTACGTTTTGACATATACGCGGTTAAGCGCCAACTCATATATCAACCGGGTATACCAAACGACCGATTTGGACACATGGAACGAGGTGCTGCGTTTTAAACAGGACACGTACGCCAAATCGTTCGAGGAATATGACGGTGATTTCTACTTCGGTCTGGGCACGGATCCGGATGTGCTTTCTCCCTCGTCAGGAAAATTGCTGCGGGTTCGAAGCCAGTATATTCCAAAGATATAATTTAACCCGGATGAAGGATTACGATGGAATTAAAGGAAAACCAACGTACAGCCGCCGTATTGGCGGCTATTTTACGAGACTATAATGCTAATTTCAATATATGAAAAATTCATAATAGAAAACCAAGCTTCCGCGCACGCTCTTAAGCACATTAAACCAAGCATCGGTTCCCGCGCTTCGAATAACGTGAATGTCTGCAGAACGTCGTACCCAATGCAACATATGGCCAGGTGGAACAAGGGAGATTGGTTTTGAAAAAACGGATACATATGATATGGTAGGCCTGAACCTTTGATTCGCTTCACGATACGCACAAGGAGGCAAACATACATTGAATATGAAGCAAAATGAGCAGAACCACCGCACGAGACAGAGATACAGGGGGTTCGTTCTATTCCTGCTGCTGGGCACGATGATTATGCTGGCAGCTTGCGGACAATCCGGGCAACCCAATCCTTCGGCCAGTCCCGATGCCGGTACAGGCCAGGAAGGAACCGGGAACAGCAGCGGCCAAGCCGGATCTGCCGGGAGCGGCTCCCAACCGGAAGCGGGGAACTCGCCCGGGAACGAGTCAGAGGAAGGCACGACGCCATCCCAGGAGAACCATGATCCCGTTCAGGAGCAGTTGGATCAGATGACCCTGGAGGAAAAAGTGGGGCAAATGATCCTCGCCGGCGTTCAAGGCACTGTGCTGGATGACCAGGCTCGCCGCATGATTGCAGACCAAAAGGTTGGCGGCATTATTTTATATGCGAACAACGTGACAACGCTGGATGGAACGGCGAAGTTCGTGCAATCCATTAAAGAAGCGAACCGTTCCAATCCTGTTCCCATTCTGATGGGTGTAGACCAGGAAGGCGGCAAGGTAAGCCGCATGCCCGATGAGGTGAAGTCGATTCCTTCCAATGGAAAGGTGGGCAAAACCAAGAACGCAGGCCTTGCAGAAGAGATGGGCACGCTGCTGGCAAGGCAGGTGAAGCTTGCCGGATTCAATCTCGATTTTGCCCCGGTGCTGGACGTAAACAGCAACCCGAATAACCCGGTCATTGGCGACCGTTCATTCGGCAGCACGGCTGAGCTGGTGTCCCGTCTGGGCGTGGCCGAGATGAAGGGGCTGCGCAGCGAGGGCATCATTCCGGTCGTGAAGCATTTTCCCGGTCACGGGGATACGTCGGTCGATTCCCATTTGGAGCTGCCTGTGGTAAACAAAACGGAGCAGCAATTGGCAAAGCTAGAGTGGATTCCTTTTGAAGCGGCGATCAAGGAGAACGCCGAGGCGGTCATGGTGGCCCATATTTTATTTCCGAAGCTTGATTCCAAGTACCCGGCATCGCTCTCTAACGTCATTATCGGCGAACATCTGCGCGGCAAATTCAATTATCAAGGCGTCGTCATCACGGATGATCTCAGCATGGGAGCCATCGCCAAAAACTTCAAGCTGGATGAAGCCGCCCTGGCAACTGTCCGTGCAGGCAGCGATATTTTGCTCGTCGCCCACAGTTACGAAAGCGCAAAGACGATTTTTGATACGCTGATCGATGCGGTAAAAAAAGGCAAGCTCGACGAATCCCGCATCGACGAGAGCGTCTATCGCATTTTGGCATTGAAACGCAAGGCGGGCCTGTCGGACGAAAGGCAGGCTTCCGGCGATCTGACCCAGTTGAATAAAGACATTACGAACTGGCGCAAACAGGTGGAAGCACGTTGATGTAACATTTGAGGAAATCCGATGAGGATATGGAACGAAGGCATTCGTGCCGGGCAGCTTTCCGCGTGCATGGGGGGGCTTGTTCGGCACTTTTTGTTATGCGCACAGGGGCTCCTTCGCTTATTTATTTGCGCTGTTAGGTTGCCAGATGGGACAGTTGTGATATGATTTGTGCTGGAGTGGATTGCGAAACATCTTCCGATCGCTATTATCCCCAGATTTTTTTGATCCCCTTTTTCAAAGGGAAAATCCGGTGATAAACACGAAGCGTATGCTTTCGATGGAGCTTTCTTACAGAAAGCTTTTAGCTCCGCTTCTGCAGATTCTTTTTGCCCCCTCCGTTTTTGTGTAAATTTCTGGTTCAACCTATATAGATGATATAAGTTAAAGGTGGTACTGCTTGATGTATACCATAATGGTTATCGAAGATGATCCCAAAATTGCGGGTTTGTTATGCTCGCATATTGAACGATACGGGGACAGGGCCGTAAAGGCGCTGGATTTCGAAGGAATATTGCAGCAGTTTGAGCAGCTGCAGCCCCATCTTGTGCTGCTCGATATCAATTTGCCAAGCTATGACGGGTTTTACTGGTGTCGGCAGATCCGCACGGTTTCCACATGTCCGATCCTTTTTATTTCGGCGCGGAGCGGCAAAATGGACCAGGTCATGGCGCTCGAAAACGGAGCTGACGATTATATCACCAAACCTTTCGAGCATGAGATCGTCATGGCCAAAATCCGCAGCCAGCTGCGGAGGGTCTACGGCGACTACGCGGCAAGGGATGAAGAACGCACCGTGGAGCTGGACGGTCTGAAATTGTACCTTGAAAGCATGGAGATTCAATGGGGCGACGCCAAAGTCCAGCTCACGAAAAAAGAAACGATTTTGCTGGAGACGCTGTTGCGCCGCAGTCCCAAACTGGTGAGCCGGGAGACGATTTTGGAGAAGCTGTGGGACGATTCCTTTGTGGACGACAATACGCTTAGCGTTAACGTTACGCGTGTTCGCAAACGCTTGGCAGAGCTTGGCATTTCGGACGCGCTGGAAACGGTAAGGGGTTCCGGTTATCGGTTAATCAACCATTGGAAAGCGGTTCAGGAACCATGAGGCTGTTCATCCGGGAACATATCGCGTTGACGGTTTGGATCTTTGCCATATTGCTCGCCGTCATCGCCGTATTCTGGTATGACGGGTATGATCACTGGCTTACCGCTGCATATGCGGCTTTTCTGGGTTTGTTTCTGTATGCGGGCTATCTGTGCTATCGTTATTTATCGCATCGCCAGTTTTATCGGCGCATGTCCAGACCGATGGCTTCCTTGCAGGAATTCGTCTCTCTAAACGAAACCGCCCCGTTGACGCAGGCATTGGACCGACTGATGGACTCCCAATACGGCCATTACCATGCAAGGCTGCACGGGATGGAGCAAAGACAGCAAGAATATTTGACGTTCATGAACCAATGGGTGCATCAGATGAAAACACCGCTGTCCGTCATCGAGTTGACCGTGGAGGGTCAGGAGGATGACGATCTGCGGCTTGCAAGCATTCGCGAGGAAGCCGACCAACTCCGGCGAGGATTGGAGAACGTATTGTATGTCGCGCGTTTGGAGACGTTCGAACAGGATTTCAGCGTCGAACCCGTACGGCTGAAGGCGGTGGGCGAAGACGCTGTTCATGAACTGAAGCGTTTTTTTATTCGCAGCCATGTTTATCCCGACATGCAGATCGAAGACGATCTGGTCGTACAGTCTGATGCCAAATGGCTGCGCTTCGTTCTGGTCCAATTGTTGTCCAATGCCATTAAATACTCCGCAGGCAGCGAACAGAAAATAAAGCTGCGAGCTTACCGGGCGGAGCATGCCATGATTTTGGAGGTGCAGGATCGGGGCGTGGGCATTCCGAAATCGGACCTGAACCGGGTTTTTCAACCTTTTTTCACTGGGGAGAACGGTCGGCACTTCAAGGAATCTACCGGCATGGGATTGTACATCGTCAAGGAAGTGCTGACCCGCATGAATCATTCGGTGGAGCTGGAATCCGTCCGGGGGGAAGGTACATTGGTACGGATTCGTTTTGAAAGTTAAAGCGGTTAGGAAACACGCTGTCCAAGAAGACGTCAGTGCCTATACAAGGCGCGGACGTTTTTCTTTTGTGGTAACCTTACAACAATGTCATGATCGTGAAAGGTTAATCCATAGGAGAATAGCGGAAACTTCGATAGACTGGGATCAGCAAAGAAAACTGCGTTTCGATAAAACGGCGGTTTGAGTCAAGCCGATTTTTGGAAAGAAAGGGGTTCTAAAATCATGGAAATTTGCTCGGTCAAGCAAATCAGCAAAATTTATAAAGGCATCGTATCTCACGAAGCGTTATCCGGAATCGATCTGAGCATTCAGGAGGGCGAGTTCGTAGGCATTATGGGGCCGTCCGGCAGCGGCAAAACGACGCTTCTGAACATGATCTCGACGATCGACCGTCCGACCTCGGGCGAACTGAACATTGGAGGACGTGATCCGTTTGCGCTGCATGCCGATGAACTTGCCTTGTTCCGGCGCAGGGAATTGGGATTTGTATTTCAATCGTTCAACTTGCTCAATACGCTCACGGTGAAGGAAAACATCGTATTGCCGCTCACGCTGGACGGAGTATCCGTCCAAGAAATGAACGAACGTGCGGCGAGGTTGGCTGATAAGCTGGGAATCTCGGACATTCTCGATAAGCGTACTTTCGAAATATCGGGCGGGCAAGCCCAACGGACGGCGATCGCGCGTGCGCTGATTCACGGGCCCAAACTGATTCTTGCGGACGAACCTACCGGAAACCTCGATTCGAAGGCCGCCCGCGACGTGATGGAGATGCTGGAACGCCGGAACCGAGAGGACCGGGCCACGATGCTGCTGGTTACGCATGATGCGGTGGCCGCGAGTTACTGCAGCCGGGTCGTGTTCATCAAGGACGGGCAGCTATACAACGAAATTCATTACGGGGACAACCGGCCTGCGTTCTACCAGCGAATCATCAATGTGTTGTCTTTGATGGGGGGAACGGGACATGAATTTTCGCCAGTTCGCCATTAACAACGTCGTTCGGAACAAGCGCATCTATCTCGCTCATTTTCTCAGCAGCACGTTTTCCGTCATGATTTTTTTTACCTACGCGCTTTTGTTGTTTCATCCGGACTTGAAAAGCGGATTGCAAGGTTCGAACAGCACGGTAACGATGCTGGCGAATCAGGGAATGATCGTAGCGGAGATCGTCATCTTTGTGTTCTCGTTTCTGTTTTTGTTATATTCGGTCGGCTCGTTTCTGAAAACGCGCAAAAAGGATTTTGGAATTTTTCTGATTCTGGGCATGACCAAAAGGCAGATGAATCGGTTGCTGTTTTTGGAGAACATGTGCATCGGGGCAGCGGCTACGATGGCGGGCATCGGTTTGGGTGTGATCTTTTCCAAGTTGATACTGCTCATTTGCGGCTCCATGCTGGCCGTGGAGAACGGTCTGCCCTTTTATTTTCCAGGCAAGGCCATTCTGCTCACCGCATTTGCCTTCCTTGTTTTGTTTGCGGTGATTGCGCTGTCCTCTTCGTTGTTGATCCGTAAGGGGACGTTGATCGACCTTGTCAAATCGGAAGAAAAACCGAAACCGGAGCCAAAAGCATCGCCTTGGTTAGCATCGCTATCCCTAATGGCCATCCTAGCCGGTTATGCGGGGGTATTTGTTTTCGTATGGGACAATCCTTCCTTCCCACTGCTGCTGGGCAGCGTGGTGGCCGTAATTGTCGGTACGTATCTGCTCTTTACGCAGCTCAGCGTATATGTGATTCGTGCGTTGAAAAGACGTCCGGGCCTGTTTTTTCGCAAAACGAACCTGCTCTTTCTGTCAGAACTGACCTACCGCATGAAGGATAATGCAGTCATGTTTTTTATGGTGACCGTCATTTCGGCTTCTTCATTTACGGGGATTGGTACGATGCTGGCTTTGGCGGATCCGGGACTGTCGGCCATGACCAATCCATATGGATTCAGTTATGAGGCGGCCGGCGATCCCGCGGCGGAAGCGAAACATATTCGGATGGTAGAGGAAGCGCTGGTGGATCATGAACTTTCTTATGAAAAGGGAAGTTACGTACCTATGTATACGTATGATGGGGAGATCTTTATCAAACTTGAGGATTATAACCGACTATCTTCCGCGCTTGGGTACGGGGAAAGGCAATTGGGGGAACAAGAGGCATTTTTGACGCCAGGCAGCTTGCAGCAGCGGAAAAAAATTCGGGCTGGTGAGAACAGCTTTACGGGCGAAACGCTTGAATTCAATGTGGAGGACGTTTGGCAAAAAGTGACGTTAACGCTGCCCGGCACGGAGATCGTGCTGCCGTTTGAGGGCAATTCGTCCATCTATGTCATTTCAGATAAGTTATACGACAGGTTGTTCCCCATTTACATTGGCGGTGATTCCAGCGAATATAACGGGGTGACCATCACGCAATTCGTGGTCAAGGACTGGATGCGTACACGCAGCTTTGCAGCAGAATTGCTGGAGCAAATCCAGAACACGCCAACTTCCGAGGGGTACTTCTATCCGACCTCGCTCGTGTTGAATTGGCTTCATTCGAAGCAAACGAACGGGATCATTCTCATACTTAGCAGCCTGGTTGGCATCGTGTTTTTCACCTTTGCGGCCAGCTTTACTTACTTCCGGTTGTATGCGGACCTGGATCGGGACGAGCAGCAGTATCGTATGGTCGGAAAGATGGGGCTGAGCCGTCCCGAATTGCGAAAGATCGTGACCAGTCAGCTCGTATTGATGTTTTTCCTGCCATTACTTGTTGCTGTGTTCCATAGTTCCGTCGCCTTTGTGGCGCTGCAGCAGCTGGTCGATTTCTCGGTGCTGGGACACAGCCTGCGCATTTTCCTGGTGTTTGCGTCCATGCAGCTCGCGTACTTTGCGGTTGTGCGCTGGCGTTATTTGAGAAACATGTACACCAAACTGGTTTGAACCCGTCGGGGCAAATGCAGTTGGTAAAGAAAAACATAAAAGGCGCCCATCATGTCATGGCTCCACGCCGCGGCAGAAGTGGCGCCTTTTTGGTTTGCCTTTGAATGGGCGATGGGGATCGGTTTGGGGAAAAGGAATTTGCTAGTGGATTATGTTACAATTATTGGGGAGTTCCGGATATGTTGATCATGATGCCGCTTCATCCAAATACATATAAAAAAAGTAGTAGAATCAAGAAAAAATGAAGGTGAATTCGAACGAAATGGAGAGACTGTCGTGTGAAAATAGGATATTTCAATATTGACACAAAAAAAAGAGAGACCAGACGGACGTTCAAACGTAGAAGACAAGTGACCCGAATGGGATAGGTAAAAAGGATAGATATATAAACCGCAAAAAACATACACACGTTAACGGAGAGGCAGAACCAATCTGGAGAAGCGAAGCGTTCGCCTAAAAGCTTTCTGAAAGAAAGCTGTATCGGAAGCATAGGCTTATCACCGGATTTCCCCTTTAAAAAAGGGATTGGAAAAAAATCCGGGGATAACAGCGATCGGAAGATGGTGCTGCACTTGCAGTGGCCTAGTGTGATTACTATTGCTGTTTATATAGGAAGGCCATACAGAAAAGAAACGCATTGGCCGATAACCATAAAAAGGATAGCTGGAGGGGAAATGTTTGTTTAAAGGAAATTCATTCGTTCGTATCAGCATCGGACTTGCCCTGGTGCTCATCAACATCTACCTGTTGTCACGGGTGAGCTTTATTTTTCAGCCACTCGTCACCATGGTGACGGTCATTACAATTCCGATGATGCTGTCGGTATTCTTCTATTATTTGCTGCGGCCGCTGGTGAATTATATGGAGAAGAAAAAGATCAACCGTACCGTCAGCATCCTGCTGATCTATCTGGTCTCCGCAGCCATTCTGGCCTTGTTCATCGTTGGATTATGGCCGTCCTTAAGGGATCAGCTGAAAAATCTCGTGGACAACGCGCCTAACATGATTAATGCGTTGAGCGCACAATTAAAGGAACTGGAGCAGAGCGGGATATTTACAACCCTGTTCCCTGAAAGCTCCAATCCGTTGTCCCAGATTACCGAATATGTAAACAAGGGATTCAACTTCGTCACCGATTATGTTTCCAGTGCGATCTCGCTCATTTCGAGTTTTGCGATTATTTTGTTTACGTTCCCGATCATTCTGTTCTACATGCTGAAGCAGGGGGAGAAATTCGGGCGCAAGCTGGTTCATATCGTGCCGAAACGGTTCCAGAAGGACAGCCGCGAAGTGGTATTGGAAATCGATCAGGCTCTAAGCGGCTTCATTGTGGGCCGAGTGATCGTGAATCTGGCTCTTGGCGTGCTGATGTATGTCGGGTTTCTGTTCATCGGTTTGCCGTATGCGTTATTGTTGACCGTCATCGCGGTGATCATGAACTTCGTTCCGTTCATCGGGGCGATTGTGTCGGCGATACCGATCGTCATCATCGGTCTCATCCAGTCGCCTTCAGTGGCGATCTGGTCGCTTATCATTATTTTGGTCGCTCAGCAGATTCAAGATAATCTGGTTGCACCTTATGTATTTGGCAAGAAACTGGACATTCACCCGCTGACAACCATTATTCTGGTGCTGGGCGCCGGGGATCTGGGGGGCATCATCGCCATTCTCATCATCATCCCGGTCTACATGACTTTCAAAATTATTCTGGTTCGCATCTATCAATTATTCTTTAAAGACAAATGGGAAAATGCCTAAACGCAGAAATGGAGTGGATAATCATGAACGAATTAACGCAATCGATCCTTAGCGAAGAAGAGAATACGAATGGACTGGCGGCACAGGAAACACAACCTTTAAAGGCGGGTACGATCCATGTCACGAATGACGTCGTATCGAAAATAGCGGCCATGGCCGCACAAACGACGGTTGGCATCGCATCGATGTCGGCCGGTTTGTCGGAAGGCATCGCCAAGAGCGTTCTGGGCAAAGGCCTGCAAAAGGGAATCGACATTAAAATGGATGAATCCGGCGTCTCCATCCATCTGCGCGTCGTTGTCGCTTACGGTTGCAAAATGCACGAGGTATGCCGGAAGCTGCAGCAAAATGTCTGCGAGCAGGTTCAGGACTTCACCGGGCTGCACGTAAACGAAATTCGGGTACATGTCGTGGGCGTGTCCATGTAATCTTTCAACTATTCATCAAAGCAGCACCTCCCCGTCAACCGTTTCGTTGGGGGAAGGTGCTGCTTTTTAGTTCACGGTAGCGCGAAGGGGCGCTGCCCATCACTTTTTTGAACATTTTCGAAAAAAGCAGCTGATCGTTGTAACCGACGGAACGTGCGATATCGCCGATCGTGAATCCTTGATCCAAAAGCAATTCCGCCGCCCGGCGCATGCGATAGTGGACGAGGTAAGACTGGATGCTGCTGCCCATTCGCTCCTTGAACAAGGAGCACAAATAACTTCGCTGCAGGCCGACTTGGGAAGCGATGGATTGCACGGTAACGGCATTGGCATAATTCGTTTCAATGAAATCGATGACCTGCGTGACGTAAGCGTCTTTCGTAAAAGGTTCTATTTTGCTCTCATGGCGTTGTTCGGAAGACGCGGCCAAGATGGAGAACAATTGGTAGAGCAAACCAAGCATGCCGATTTCCCAGCCTTTTCGGGTGTCGCGGGCGTGCACGATCCGATGCAGGCAGGAGCGCATTTCTTCATCATGCTCCAGGCTGAACACGGGCTGATGCTCGGAGAGCCCCGCTTGACTGAGCAGCATTTCGCAGGCATTTCCTTCGAAAGCAACCCAGCTGTACTCCCATGGATCGTCGGCATCGGCTTCATAATAAACGACCGAGTGAGGCACGATGAGGAACCCTTGTCCTTTGCGCAGCTCATGGGTTTGTCCGTTGACTCTGAAGATCCCTTTGCCGCCCAGGATGTAATGGATTTTATAATAATCTCTCATCGCCGGACCGAAGTGATGGCGGGGAGTACAAGGTTCTGTTCCGTAATGGAGCAGCTGGAGATCCTGAAATTGATCGTTTCGAAACATGTACGTAATCAAGGCTGCACGCCCCATTATAAAAGAGTGATCTTGCATTTTGACATATGTATTATCATATAATGTTTATCATTTATCGGTATTATAGTACTTTAACGATCATTTTTCCATATGAATATAGCGTGATGCCATACCGTTGTCCCGGGTGGAATGTCTAAGATAAATAGGTGGCTTCCATTCCGAAAAGAAAAGAGAGATGCTCATGACTTATATTGCCAATGAACAACGATACGATGAAATGAAATATGCCCGCTCAGGCAGAAGCGGAATCCGATTGCCCCAGATCGCGCTTGGATTATGGCAAAATTTCGGCGGCAACCGCACCTTGGATATTCAGGAAGAAATGATTTTGCGTGCGTTCGACCTGGGCATCAATCATTTTGACCTGGCGAACAACTATGGTCCGCCGCCCGGATCGGCTGAAGAAAATTTCGGCATTATTCTCAAAAAGCATTTGCGGCCTTATCGCGACGAATTGCTCATCTCTTCGAAGGCTGGTTATTATATGTGGAAGGGGCCTTACGGCGAATGGGGGTCGCGCAAAAATTTGATTGCGAGCCTTGATCAAAGCTTGAAACGCATGGGGCTGGATTATGTGGACATTTTCTATCATCATCGTCCGGACCCGAATACGCCGCTTGAAGAAACGATGGCTGCATTGGACCATATCGTCAGACAGGGCAAGGCGCTGTATGTCGGGTTATCCAACTATAATGCGGACCAGACCAAGGAAGCGGCAAGCATTCTGCGTAGTCTGGGAACGCCATGCCTTCTGCACCAGCCGAATTATTCCATGCTGAACCGCTGGATCGAGGATGGCCTGCAGGATGTGCTGCACGAGCAGGGCGTGGGTTCGATCGCCTTCTGTCCGCTGGGACGGGGGCAGCTGACGAACAAATACGTGGACAAACTGAAAGAGGAGCGAGCAAACCCATCGGGCAGCCTGCGTCCGGAAGCGTACACGGATGAACGCATTGCCAAATTCGAAGCGCTTCAGGCTATCGCTGCCCGCAGAGAACAAACGATTTCACAGCTTGCATTGAACTGGGTGCTGCGCGGGGACCGGGTCACGTCTGCCTTGATCGGCGCGAGCCGTGTATCCCAGATCGAAGAGAACGTGGCTGCCTTGCAGGCGCCAGAGCTGACGACGCAGGAGCTGCAAGACATTGAAGCGGTATTGGACGGAATCGGAAACTATGCATGGTAATTAGAATGACGTGCGTCTAGAACGATTTTGGCGAGATGAATAGAGTATTTATCAGAAGCGGCCTGTAACGGCTGCTTCTTTTATGTTGAAACGATGGTTTTCAAATGAATTTCTCTAACATGGCTTTAATATCATTCTTTTCGAAACCATATTTGTAAGATCATGCAGGCATGTATTTGACCGGTGTTTATTTTTTTGCGGATTAGGCACAGTTCATGGCACCAGGTCCTAGCATTTAGGGTATAATGGAACAATGTACACCGATTCATACCACGGAATTACAAAGGAGTGGCTTCACCATGAATTTTCAACAGTGGATTTCGCCGGAAATCTATAACATGACCTCGGAGATGGAGAACCACCCGCAGGATCGGGTTGCCCTTCGCTGGATCAGCGATCAGGCTGAAATGGAAGAGATCACGTATGGTGACCTGCTTAAACAGGCGAACCGTCTTGCAGCCGGACTGAGCAGCCTGGGTCTCGTCAAAGGCGACCGGGTGCTCGTCATGGTTCCCAGACGGATCATCGCATACGTTATATACATTGCTTGCCTGAAGCTTGGCATTGCCATTATTCCTTCTTCGGAAATGCTGCGTGCCAAAGATTTGGAATATCGTCTCCGCCATTCTCAAGCCCGCGCCGTCATCGTGTGGAACGAAACGACGTCGGAAGTGGAGAAAATCGACGCCGACTTGCCATCGCTCACACACCGTATCGTTGCCGGACCGCAAGGAGACGAAGCTGTGCCTGGCGAAGGCTGGCTGCATGTTCAGCAGCTGATGCAGGGGCAGCCGGATGTGCTGCCTGCCGTGGAGACGCATCGCGATGATATCGCGATTCTCGCATATACTTCCGGAACGACAGGTAACCCGAAAGGTGTCGTTCATAGCCATGGCTGGGCATATGCCCACTTGCGGATTGCGTCAACGCTCTGGTTGGACGTGCAGCCTTCGGACGTCGTGTGGGCTACGGCTGCGCCGGGATGGCAAAAGTGGATTTGGAGCCCCTTCCTGTCCGTCTTGGGAAAAGGCGCTACCGGCCTGATCTACAGCGGGTCATTCCATCCGCAGCGTTACTTGCAGTTAATGCAGCAGCAGCGCATCAACGTACTCTGCTGCACGCCGACCGAATATCGGCTGATGGCCAAAACGGATGATCTTGGACATTTCGACCTGTCCAGCCTGCGCAGCGCGGTGTCGGCAGGCGAACCGCTGAACCAGGAAGTAATCGAAATTTTCCGGCGTCATTTCGAATTGACGATTCGGGACGGGTATGGACAAACCGAAAGTACGCTGGTGATCGGCAGCCTTTCCGGGGCTCCTGTCCGGATTGGCTCCATGGGACAGTCCATCGCGCCAGGTCTGGTCGTGGTCATTGACAAAGACGGCCAGCCGCAGCCAGCCGGAGAGGTAGGGGACATTGCGGTACATAAAGACATGCCTGCGCTGTTCCGTGAGTATTATAAAGATGAAGGCCGCAAGGAAGCGAACCTGCGCGGGGACTACTTCGTAACCGGGGATCGCGCGAGCGTGGATGAAGAAGGATATTTCTGGTTCGAGGGCCGCAGCGACGACATCATTATCAGCTCAGGATATACGATTGGGCCGTTCGAGGTAGAGGAAGCACTCATGAAACACCCGAGCGTGAGGGAATGTGCCGTGGTGGCGAGTCCGGACGAAATCCGCGGCCATGTGGTCAAGGCGTTTGTTGTGCTGAAAGACGCTTCCCAATCCTCGCCCGAGCTGGTGAAAGAGCTGCAAAATCATGTGAAGACATGGACGGCCCCTTACAAATATCCGCGTAAAGTCGAATTCGTGGCCGACCTGCCCAAAACCAATTCAGGCAAAATTCGGCGCATCGAGCTGCGCGAGCAGGAAAAACGCAACGGTTAATCTGCAAAAAAATCTACACACGTTAACGGAGAGGCAGAACAATCCGGAGAAGCGAAGCGTGGTTTCTATAGACGCAGTTTTTGGGTGTCTTAGCAGCCCAGACTACTACCATCAGGAGTGAAATGATCATGAGTACATTTGAACAAAGCTTTGAACAATCTTTGGAACAATATGCAGAACTCGTCGTGCGAGTCGGCGTCAACATTCAGAAAGGACAGGTGCTGATCGTTACGGCTCCGATTGAAACGTTGGATCTGACCCGGTTGATCGTACAGAAGGCTTATGCCGCAGGCGCGAAATACGTGCAAGTCGATTTCGAGGACGACATCATTACGCGCAGCCGTTTCATCCACGGTTCGGATGACAGCTTCGATTATTTTCCGGCCTGGAAAGCGGAAATGCTGGAGAAGTTCGCGGCCGAAGGCGGCGCAACATTGACGATCAAAGTCCCTGATCCGGATCTGTACAACGGCATCGATTCGGACAAGGTGTCGCGTGCAACCAAGGCTGCGGCAACCGCTCGCCGCGGATTTTCCAAATACACGCGCAACCACGAAATCAGCTGGTGCTTGATCAAAGCGCCGACGAAAGCGTGGGCGAACAAAGTGTTTGCCGACATTCCGGAAGAAGAACGGATCAGCGTCATGTGGGACACCATTTTCAAAATGAATCGCGTCGACGGCGGCGATGCCGTGGAAAATTGGAAAAATCATTTGAAAACGCTGAACGACATGAACGCCATCCTGAATGCCAAAAACTATAAAAGCCTTCACTATCGCGCGCCAGGCACCGATCTGAAGATCGAGCTTGTCGACGGGCATATCTGGCATGGCGGAGGCGGCGAGAATAAAGAAGGCCACTATTTTGTCGCCAACATGCCGACCGAAGAAGTGTTCACCATGCCGAAGCGCAGCGGGGTCAACGGTTATGTCAGCAGCACGATGCCGCTGAATTTGAATGGCCAATTGGTTGATCAGATCAAGATCACATTTAAGGATGGACAGGTCGTTGCGTTCAGCGCCGCATCCGGCGAGGAGCATCTGAGAAACCTGTTTTCCACCGATGAGGGTGCGCGTTATCTGGGTGAAGTGGCGCTTGTGCCGCATGATTCCCCGATTTCGAACCTGAACCGCATTTTCTACAATACCGGCGTGGACGAAAATGCTTCTTGCCATTTTGCGGTGGGGAGCGCATATCCGTTTTGCATGAAGGACGGCACCACGATGAACAACGAAGAGCTGTTAAAGCATGAATGCAACGTCAGCCTGACCCATGTGGACTTTATGATCGGTTCCGCAGAGCTGGATATCGACGGGGAATTGCCGGATGGCACGATCGAGCCGGTATTCCGCAAAGGCAACTGGGCGTTCAACAACTAATTCTCGCATGCCCGTCACCCAAAGAGCGGATCACGTAGGCCATCCTGCCTGCATGATCCGCTCTTTTTTGATTTAGTGCGGTCTGCGCGAAACGCTTCCTGATCTTCTCTGATGAGAAGAGGCTGCACGATCTATTGGGCAAGTGAAGTTATCGCATGTTCATTTTCCTTGGAAAGCGGGTTTAAGCCCCTGACCGATGCATTCGATAAATTCCACAACTTCGCGCGCCCCGATGACTCATGTTTACATGGGAATTGTTCACCTAAAGGTTAGCGTCCCTGCGCACAGGAATGCAAAGCTCGCATTGATGCCGCAGAAGAAGTTCCCCTTTATATCGTTCCATCACGGGGCCATCTGCGATTGAATGCCCGTGATCCCGAACCAAACCGGGAATGCTGGTCCAGGCATGCATCACGGCTTCCGCAGTATGCGCGATTCGGTATACAAGATAATCTCCGCCGGCCAATTCTCCTTCCTTTACGGGATCGTTTCCGGAGAAAACGAAATCGTCGCTGATCACGATGCACGCGTCATATCGGCATGCCTCAGGTGGAGTTGTTGCAGGGTCATCTTGCGGAATGCCGAACAATACGGAAGCTTCGGATAACAAATGTTGATCGTGAGCCCAGCTTTTCAAGGTTTCCATTGCCTGTTTGTTGGCAGGGCCATAGGGTCCGATTTGACGAACATAAGCCATTCGGGTACGTGAGATGGTTTCGAGAGAAATGGACATGCGTGGTTCAACCCTTTCCGAAAGTATATGGACTTGTAAGCCCACTCGGATACTAACATGGACTAAAATGAATTTCATGCCCTTTTTTTGAACTCACGACGGCATCGCAACTCAGGACGCATTAGAACAGATTGCGGAGTGCATCCCGATGAGGACGTTGACGAACTGATTTTGGCAGAGGTGGCGTTCGAAGAAAACGGAAATTTCCGGCTTGGATTCGACGCAGGGGAAACGCCTGCGGGGCAATTGTACCTGTTTGCGGAGTTTGACGAAGCATTTCATCTGTCGGAGCAGCTTATATATGAAACGTATTAAAGCCACGATGATCGTGGCTTTTTGGCATGGTTTGTTTTCGGTTTGTTATTCATTATTCCACGTTTAATTTGTTGAAACTCACATACTCGTTAATCGGTTTGCGGTAACCGCGCGGACGCTGCTTGGCTTCCGATTTTTTACCGATCGTGATGACCAGGGAGATCACATAGTGATCGGGAATTTCAAGGCTTTTTTGCAGCTCCTCGGCATCGAAACCGATCATTGGACAAGTGTCCCAGCCTCGATCCTGGGCAATCAGCATGAACTGCATGGCAGACAGGCTGGCATTGCGGATGGCATCCTCGCGTTGGAAAAATCTGCCGCGGGCTTCGTAAAATTCGGTGACGCTTTGTGATTCCTGCTCGTATTGAAACGGCGTCATAGCGCCAAGATTCAGCAAACCTTCGTTGATCGTGCGGATGTGATGGTGAGCGTTGATATCGCCGAGTACGACGATGACGGCAGAAGCCGTTTTTACTTTGTACTGCTGGGAAGCTTCATGGACTTTTTCGATCTGTGCCGGGTCCGTCAGCACGAGATAATGGGTGTGCTGCAGGTTAAAGGCCGAAGGCGCGAATTTGTTCAAAGCAAACATCTCGTGGAATTCCGATTCGGGGATGTCGACGCCTTCTTCGAAAATAACGGCAGACCTGCGGTTTTTGATAATGTTCTCCAAATCACTCATCGTATGTACCTCGCTTGGTTGAATTATAAACTCACTATAGCATACTTGGTTACTTTTTGTATGTATAATTTTTGCATAAGACAAGTCGGTGCTGCCATACGCTGAAAATAAACCGTGGAGGTGACCGATGAAGGCATGGCTGTCTCAAGTTAAAAGCAACGCATTCTCGCGTGAATTTCGGGTATACGTGATCGAATCCTCCACGTTGAAGCGGTTTGTCATCGTGGAAATCGTGCTGGGTACGCTGGCGTACCATGCAGCTTTTTACCTGGTTCATAATGCCCTGCTGGCTGGGGTCGGCTCCTGGGCGGGGACGGAAGGGATGAAACGGCTCCCGGCAGTTGTCAAACGCATCGTCAGTGCGTAGAGTGGTTTGGTTTGACGCACTCTGTCAAAAGAAGCGTTGCAGGAGAGCAGGAAGGCGGATCGCCGACCTTTCTCTCCCTTTTGTTTTGTGGTAACGATCAGACCATCATAGGATCATTTCTATTCACCGAGAAAAGTACTTGATTCACAGTCACTTTTACTTGGCACGCTCCAAATATTGCTCCAGCGTGAGGTTCTGTTTCGTCATTTCGCCTGCGATGTATACGCCGACGTAGCGGACATGCCACGGCTCATACGAGTATCCCGTCAGTTTTTCCTGATCCTTGCCGTAGCGGATAATAAAGCCGAATTTCGGGGCATTGGCTTTCAGCCATTTGCCTTCTTTGGTGCTGCCGAAGCTTTGCTGCAGGTCGTAACCTGCGGATGCGCTGGAAATGTCCATCGCGAGCCCGGTCTGGTGTTCGCTTTGTCCAGGGCGGGCGCTGGTTTTGTTGGCCACGGCTTCGCCTTTGATGCTGGCATTGCGTTCAAAAATCGATTTTTGCGTGGCATAGGAACGGTATCCGGAAACGGCTTTGATATCGATGCCGTCTTTTTTGGCCGCTGCGAACAGCTTCTCCAGCGCGGTGGCGGCTGCTTTTCGCATCTGCTTTTTCGGGCTGGAGCCGGAGAAGCTGAACGGGATGTTCGGCACGACGAGATCCTTTGGTTCATAGCTTGCCGGCAGGTTTCTTTTTTTGTTGACCAGCACGACGGTGCTCGTGAGATTGGTCACTGTAGCTTTGCCGTTGCTGGTTGTTTTGATCGTGCGGGATGGTGCATTGTCGTGCAGGAATTGGGCAAAGCTGGAGCTCGCAGCTTCTGCTGCCGTGCCGAACGTGAAAGGTACGGCGGCGAGTGCCGTCCCGGCAATGACGGATCCGGCCAGAAGGGCGGAGATGATGGATTTATGTTTGCGTGTGCGATTCATTGATGGGGTCATGCTGCATCCTCCTCGGTTCTATCAATCTATAAACCGAGTATACTAGAGGATGATGTCAATAGTTTCTCCAAATGTTTCCGACTTGTAAACAAAATGTGTGAAAATAAAAAAACGGCCCTGCGTCGCCGCAAAAGCCGTTTCGGTATGGGCCAGGCCAATGGCTGGCAGAAAGATCATCTGCTGGATGGCAAGGCACAGGCATTCATGGCTGCGGGCGTTCCAACCGCGCTGGCACGAGCGTCCCGTACGCGAAGGTTGCCGTTAAGCACCCCTGAGTCGCTGCTGAGCCTGAACGAAGGATAGTTGGGCTCGGTATCCAGCTTCATGCTCTCCTCCAGGTTAAGCTGTTGTTTGGGGTCCACGTAGAATGTGCCCAGATTCGTTTCGACGGGTTCATCCAATGCTCCAGGCTGGTCTACGATGTCGATGACGAGCACGCCGTTGCATCCGCAATTTTCGGTATCATAAAAAAGCTTGAAATAACCCGGCTGCTCCCCGAGGCCTGCGGTCAGGCGCTCTGCAGCAAGATCGGTAATGGATATGCGCATGTTGCCACGCTCCTTTGGATCGGAATCGAAATGTTTTACCTTCAACAATGTAAAACTAACTATATCTATAGTATACCATTCCTGTCAAAGGCAGCCGCATCACGTTGATGCACACATGCGCGCAGAACATTGGATGGATGGTATACTGAACTTGGGATGTTGGGCAGAAATGCCGGAAGTCGATTGAAGGGATGATGTACATATGTCAATGAATCATTTTGGGCAATGGCCGGAAGCAGCCTGGACAAGGGAGCCCGCATCTTGGGCTCTGCAATCCGATCGGCTGATCGTCGAGGCGGCAGAGGGAAGCGACTTTTGGGAAAACACGTTTTACGGCTTTTGCCACCGGAATGGCCATGCTTTACTTGCCGCATGGGACGGAGACCGTGCCGTCGAGGTATCCTTTGACTTAAAATCGTTTACCGAATTGTATGATCAGGCGGGCTTGATGTTGTGGCATGACCAGCATCAGTGGATCAAAGCGGGCATTGAGGTCAACGACGGCGTACCCCATGCAGCGGTGGTGGTGACGGACCGTTTTTCCGACTGGTCGTTATCTCCTGTGCCTGAGTGGGCAGGTCATATTGTAACGATCCGGGCTTCCTGGAGCAACGATGCCGTCATTATACGCGCAAGAACGGACAAGCATCCATGGCGCACGATCCGGGTTGCGCGGTTTGCCTATGCGACAGGCAAACAGGCGGGGCCTTTTCTATGCTCTCCGAAACGTGCCGGCTTCAGCGTGGAATTCCTCCGCTGGAAGCAGACGGCACCGGACGTGGACTTGCATGCTGATCCGCCGATCGAGGAGTAGAACCCTCCGTTTGATATAGGTGCACAGACGGTACACGAAAGAAGACAGGCGAGGAATCATCGTACGATTCCGCCTGTCTTCTCTGAGGTTCATGTGGGCTTTGTGCTGTCCGGACTTTCCGCCCTTTCCCGGGTTCAGAAGGCCGTCATTCAGCGTTTTTTTCGCGCTCGGCAGCTTGCTCGGCTTGATTCAACTGCTGCATGCGTTCTTCGTAATCATCGAGAAACCATAGCGGGTCCATGTTAGTTTCATCGCCATTGTAGTTGATCAACACTTCTTCGCCCGCCCGAATATCCCGATAAGCGTAGAAATCGAAGGAATGATTGTCGAAATTGATGACATAAGTCGCGTTGGGTTCATAGGAGTGGTTAATCAAACTGCCGTAACCCAGCAACATCGCAGTATGGTTCGTGCCGTACTCGAATACGTAATCTCCGAGTATGGTCTCATCGATGTGATGGTGGTCTTCATTCGGATAGGCAACGACCGGCGCCTGATGGATCAGCTTTCCTTTTGGAATGTCCTCCGTGGCGAATACGCCGCGGTTAAATTCTCCGCTTCCTCCAATGGGGGAACGTTTTACTTCAATCATTGCTTTTCACCTGATGCTCGTTCAGAAGAGCTCCGTTCTGTATTAGTGTGTATACACCTTATTTATTGTTCCAGTGACAGCTTAACGTATACAAAGAAAAATTTTAACGGATTCCGATGATTTAGGCAAATGGGCAGAGGAATTTCATAGTGATGAAGGTGGAGGGAACGGCGCGATTCTCGACAAGCTTGCCATTTGAAGTTGCCATTGAGTTGAGCGGCCCATAACGCTTATAATATACAAGAATAAGTCTATATAGAAAAGGTGTCATGATGAGTATATTAAACGTGGAAAAATTGAGTCACGGTTTTGGCGACCGTGCCATCTTTAACAATGTATCGTTCCGTCTGCTCAAGGGTGAGCATATCGGTTTGATCGGGGCCAACGGTGAAGGGAAATCCACCTTCATGAATATCATTACGGGCAAGCTGCAGCCGGATGAAGGTAAAGTGGAATGGTCCAAGCGCATGCGCGTCGGTTATCTGGACCAGCATGCCGTGCTCAGCAAAGGACAGTCGATCCGCGACGTGCTGCGCAGCGCGTTCCAATACCTGTTCGACATGGAGCAGGAGATGAACGACATGTACGGCAAAATGGGAGATGTGACTCCCGAGGAACTGGAGCAACTGCTCGAAGACGTCGGCACGATTCAGGATACGCTGACCAATCAGGATTTTTACTTGATTGATGCCAAGGTGGATGAGACCGCCCGAGGACTGGGTCTGACCGACATCGGCCTGGACAAGGACGTTAACGATCTGAGTGGCGGACAACGCACGAAGGTGCTGCTGGCCAAGCTTTTGCTCGAAAAACCCGATATTTTGCTGCTTGACGAGCCGACGAACTATCTGGATGAACAGCATATCGAATGGCTGAAACGTTATCTGCAGGATTACGAGAATGCGTTTATCCTCATCTCTCACGATATTCCGTTCCTGAACAGCGTCATCAACCTGATCTATCATATGGAAAATCAGGATTTGACCCGTTATGTGGGCGATTATGACCACTTCCAGGAAGTTTACGAGATGAAAAAGCAGCAGCTCGAATCGGCGTACAAACGCCAACAGCAGGAAATTGCCGACCTCAAGGATTTCGTGGCCCGGAACAAGGCGAGCGTGGCAACGCGCAATATGGCGATGTCCAGACAGAAGAAGCTCGACAAGATGGAAGTCATCGAGCTGGCGGCCGAGAAGCCGAAACCGCAGTTTAATTTCCGCGAAGCGAGAACGTCGGGCAAACTGATTTTCGAAACCAAAGGCTTGGTGATCGGGTACAACGAGCCATTGTCCAGACCGCTTGATCTGCGTATGGAACGTGGACAAAAAATTGCGCTCGTCGGTGCGAACGGGATCGGTAAAACAACGCTCATGCGCAGCATTTTGGGCGAAATCCCGGCGCTGGACGGAACGGTGCAGCGCGGCGACTTGCTGGAAATCGGTTATTTCCAACAAGAGATCAAAGAAGCGAACTATAACACATGCATCGAGGAAATTTGGCAGGAGTTCCCGTCCTTCACGCAATTTGAGGTGCGTGCGGCGTTGGCCAAATGCGGTTTGACGACCAAACATATCGAGAGCAAGGTTGCGGTGCTGAGCGGTGGCGAAAAGGCGAAAGTACGCCTGTGCAAGCTGATCAACAACGAAACGAACCTGCTCGTGCTCGACGAGCCGACGAACCATCTGGACGTGGATGCGAAGGATGAACTCAAACGCGCGCTCAAAGCGTATAAGGGCAGCATCCTGCTGATTTCCCACGAACCGGAATTTTACCGCGACGTCGTGACGGATACGTGGAACTGCGAATCGTGGACGACGAAAGTATTTTAAGTCCGGAAGCCGCTCGGCATATCAGTGAAGCGAGGGGAGGATCTCATCGCCTCAAGGGCTGGATGAATAATACAAATACACCATGGCGTAGAGATGCTCAAAGATGAAATGAAAAGCACGCATTGCACGGATGAACTTCCGCGTAATACGTGCTTTTTCGCCTGGTGTGACGAAATATGTTGGCATGGAAATAATGATTGACAGCTTCGTTTTGCCGATACTATAATTCAGGAAAGCACTTACATTTGCATAAAAATGAAACCTGTTTCACGATATAGGCGCAAGGAAAAGGCGGATAATTATTATTTGCACATTGCTACTAGTATGGGAGACAGGTCTTTTTTTGCGCCTTAATGAAACCGGTTTCATGAAACTGGGAGGTGATCGGACCCTCGCCCTTGGCGCGCTTTAGTGTTGAACACAGGCCGGAAACAGCACCGTGCCCTTATATCCATGTTTTGATCTTCCGAGGCAAAGGAGAGATACGGATTTGAACTCATTGAAGAAACCGATTACATTCGTGTTGGCGGCTTCATTGGCACTGTCTTCGGGACCGTGGATGCTGCCAGGCCAGGTTTTTGCCGATGTGGACCGCATGCCCGCAATACTGCTGCAGGATGACTTTTCGGATGGGGATTATACCGTGTCGCCTGAGTGGATCGTGAGTTCAGGAAATTGGAGCATAGCTGCCGATCCGCTCGATGGTTCCAACAACACGCTCTATCAGAGCGATACCGGGGAAGGCATCATTTCGACTGGTGATAGGATGTCCGATATGACCGTGACCACAAGTGTTTATACGGGGGCGGGGCAGGGATATCCAGGCATTTTGCCGCGTTTTCAGGATAAGAACCATTTTTATTATTTTCAAATGCAGGTGCCTGCCAACAAACTTGTGTTTTCCAAGCGGGTGAACGGCACGGATACCACGTTGAAAACGGCGGATTTCACTTTTGCCAAAAATACGTGGTACACGCTCAAGCTGGTGCTGTCGGGCACATCCATTCGTGCCTATATTACGGAAAACGGAGCCGATCGGCTCGTCTTTGATCTTGCGGACGATACATATGCTGCCGGTACGGTCGGCATTCGCAACAAGTGGCAGACGGTGCAAGTCGACGATGTTATCGTCGCCGAGCCGCCGCCCGCCAATGATATTGCGCTGACTGCCGCCGAGCAGACGGCCTCCTCGGTATCGCTGCAATGGACGGAAGCGGAAGGCGCGACCGGCGGTTATCGCCTGTATCGTTCCACATTGCCGGACAGCGGTTATTCCTTCGTGGCAAGCACGCTGTCTCCAGGTTATGTGGATGAGGGATTAAGCACGGATACGAACTATTACTACAAAGTGGCTTACGAATATGGCGGCTTAACAGAATCGTTGTGGTCTGCGCCACTGGAGGTTCGGACGGCAGCCACGGCGCCGCAGGCACCTGGCAACTTGACGGCGGTCGGGCTCGATGCCACCAGTGTAAAGCTGTCATGGTCTGCGGCAGACAAGGCGACCGGATACCGTGTATCACGTGCTTTGCTTGGCAGCGAATCATACGAGCAGGTGGTTGAGGGGACTTCGCTCAGTTACACGGATCAAGGTCTGGAGCCTGGCAGCAGCTACAGCTATCGCGTCACCGCGTATAACGCAGCCGGGGAATCCGCGCCTGCAACAACGGAAGCAAGAACGTATGATATCAACTCCCCGACCGGTTTTGCCGTTTCGGATGTGACGGATACGTCGATTTCTCTTCGTTGGGACGTTCTACCCGGTTCGAACGTGACTTATACGGTGTCCAGAGCAACAAGTGCAGCCGGTACGTTCCAACAGGTGTATCGCGGTGGCGACACTGCGTTTACGGACAGTAAATTATCGATGGGGACCGGTTATTTTTACAACATTCAGGCGGAAGTTGACGGCGTTGTTTCCCCGGTTTCGACGCCGCTTGGGGCCGCCACGATTCGCACGAGCTTTACGCCAGGCCAATTATGGCCGGACCTGGGCGGCAAGGCGATCGATGCCCATGGCGCCGGGTTCTTTTACGATGAGCAAACGGAGAAGTATTACTGGTACGGCGAATACCACACGGGAGGATGGCCGGCGGCGGGAATTCGCGTATATTCGTCGACAGACTTGATGAACTGGACGGATGAGGGAATGGCGCTCACGATGATCCGATCCATGGACGACTTCGACAACGATCCGCTGATCTCGGAGCTGTACGCGGGCCGTGAAGACAGGGTGGATATCTGGGCCGATATCCGCAGAGGCCGGATCATCGAGCGGCCAAAGGTCATTTACAACGACAAAACGAAAAAATACGTCATGTGGGCCCACATGGACGGAGACAAGGACCCTTACAACGACAACGCCAACTACGGCAAGGCGCAGGCTGGTTATGCCATCAGCGATTCGCCGACGGGTCCGTTCGTCTACCAGAAGAGTTACCGGATGGATCGCGCTCCCGAAGGGGAGAAGGACTACCAGCCAGGCAATCCGGGCATGGCACGAGACATGAACTTGTTTAAGGACGACGACGGTACCGCATACCTGATTTACTCCAGCGAGGAAAATCTGACGTTGTATATTTCCAAATTGACGGATGACTACAGCGACGTCACGGGATGGCACAAGCAAGGGTTGACCGACGAGAAAGGCAATCCCGTGCGCGATTCTACCTATCAGGCTGAATACGGTGTAGACTACGTGCGCGTATTTCCTGGCGGACAGCGCGAAGCTCCGGCCATGTTCAAATATCAGGGCAAATATTATATGCTGACCTCCGGCGCAACCGGCTGGTCGCCGAACGAAAACAAGGTGACCGTGGCGGACAACATTTTCGGGCCGTGGTCTACGATGACGAATCCGTTCGTGCGCACGCTGCCTAGCGACCCTGATCCGGGCAAAGCGTTTGGCACGCAGTCCACGTCAGTGATTCCGGTGGATCCGGCCAAGGGCAAATTCATTTATGTGGGCGATACATGGAACGGCGGAAATTTCTCCAATGACGGGGCCAAATACGTATTCCTGCCGATCGAATTCGGAATAGGTTCCGATATCTCGATCCGGTGGTATGACAGTTGGACGCCTGATTTGCTGAATTCGATGGGGAAGGTGGATATTACAGATCCGCTGCCGGAAGCAGTACCGCTCGGCAAGGTTCCCGCGTTGCCAACAACCGTTAATGTGCGCGACGGAGAAACCTTGGTGCCGACGCCAGCGGTCTGGACGGTGAACGACCGTGTGATGACGGCCGAAGATTTTGCGAAGCCGGGTCCGCTCACGTTACAGGTGAGGACGCCGGAGTTCGGCAACAAAAAACAGGCGGTGCGCGTATACGTCGTCCCCGAGAATGCCCTTTATTTTGTCAATAGCGGGGGTTACGAGACAGCCGATTACAAATTGATGGGTGCTTATATGAAAGGAACGCTGGCCAACCCGGGAACGGCGGACCAGATGTATGCGCCGGGCGAGGGACGCGACTGGGGATATGTCAGCGCGGATGCGCTGCCTTCCGGTTCGAATGGTGGAGACATATTTTCGACCGTGCGTTATTTGAACGGCGGCAATGTGACCAATTCGCCCAAAGGCACGGATCTGACTTATCGCTTTGACGTACCGAACGGAACATACGATATCTATGCCGGATTCAATGATCCATGGACGAACACGTCGCGCCGAGCCAATTTCTATATTAATGGAGAGAATACCGGTGCAGTCACGTATACGCCATCTAGTGTGAGGGCTCATCAAGGCATTGCCGTTTCGAACAACAAGCTGGAACTGACGGTACGCAATACGGCAGCGCAGGATCCGCTGATCAGTTGGCTCGTCATCGCCAAACCGGACATGGCACCTTCCGTGGACGAAAGCGCCGGGTTGCGAGCCGAAGCGGTGACGGGAACAGACGTTACGCTCCACTGGGATGCCCGTCTTGGGGCGGCGGGTTACAAGCTTTATCGTTCCGAGCGTGAAGACGGGGAGTACAGCGTCGTTTATAACGGAAGTTTGCGGCAATATACGGATCGCGAACTGACGCCGGGTACGCATTACTATTATAAAGTGGAAGCGCTCGATGCGGTGGGAGGATCACTGGGCGGTTTATCGACGGCCTGCGAAACGGAGACGGTGGAGCTCACTGCCGAGGAAGTCGCCGCTTCCATCACAGCACTGGAGCAGCCCGCCAAAGGCGCGAAAACATTGAAGCTGCCGACCGTTCCGAAAGGGTTCAGGATTGCGATCGCTTCGAGTTCGATGCCGGACGTTGTACGTGTCGATGGCACGATCGTACCGCCATCCGAAGAAGCTACGGTCACGTTGGAATTGGAGATTACACGCATCTCTGACGACAGCAAGGCATTGACGGTACCTCTTATCGTCAAAGTGCCTGCACAAGCTTCTTCATCCGGAGGTACGGGAAGCGACGGTTCAAGCGGCGGCACAGGAGGAAGTGCGGGCGGCAGCTCTGGCGGAACTTCGGGTGGCACGGGAGGTCAAAACGGCAGCTCGAACACGTCAGGAGACCGTTTGGTACCTCAACCGCAAAAAGACAGGGCTCTTCTTGAAGTGAAGGCCGAGACCGGCAAGGATGGCGTCGCGCAAGCAGAGGTGAAAGAATCCGCAATGGAAGCGGCTTTTGCGGCAGTGCCTGCCGCAGCTTCGAACAGACCGCTGGTGGAGCTTCGCTTGAAAGCGAGTGCAGAGGCCGGTGCATATGAGCTCCGTCTGCCTGCCGCCTCGCTGGTGGATGACGGCAAGGCCCGCCGGATCTTGATCGTGACCGCTTTCGGGTCGCTGGAGCTTCCGACCGATTTGCGCAAAAACGTTGCTGCAGACGGCGATATCGTAACGGTGCGGTTAACGCAAACAACATTGGCGAAGCCGACTGCACGGCAGCTTGGCACACAACAGGGATTGCGACTGGATCTTGACGTGAATGGAGAAGTTTGGCCATCTACTAGTGTCTTGACGCTTCGAATGCCTTATGGGAAGCTGCAAGGCGCGCACCCTGACGCCATTGTTGCGTTCAAGATCGGGGCGGACGGAGTGGCAGCACCGCTGCCACAAAGCCGATATGACGAGCAGAGCGGCGAGGTTGTATTCACCACTTCATCAGGTACAGGAGAATATGCCGTAGCACGGGTGGAGAGCACATTTGCCGACGTGGGAAGCGTTCCATGGGCCCGAACAGCGATCCATGCGCTGGGTGCACGCGGAATCATCCATGCAGATGGAACTGATGATGCAGGTCATCTGCAGCCGAAACAGGATATGACGCGTGGTCAATATGTGCAATGGCTGGTCGCGGCGCTTGGTTTGGATGCCCCAGCGGGCGACGAATTCTCCGATGTGAAGGCAGACGCCCCGTATTACGAGGCGGTTGGAACTGCGCGTTCGCTCGGCATTGCCACCGGTACCGGCAACGGGCGTTTCTTGCCAGAGGCAGCCATTACCCGGCAGGAAATGATGACTCTGACGGTAAGAGCGCTTGAAACGGCTGGACTGCTTCAACCGGGTTCAGTAGAAACAGAGAACGTCCTGACACGTTTCCACGATGCGCATATGATCCGTCCTTATGCCGGGCAAAGTGTTGCAACGCTTGTGCAGCTTGGCGTCGTTGGTGGTTATAACGGCGAGGTCAAACCTTTGGCTACAGCTACGCGTGCCGAGTCGGCGGTGTTACTGTATGCGATGATGAATAAGCTGGTATGGCCTAAGTAACGCGGCAAACGGAATGCCTAAGGCTTATTTCAACCTGATTGCAGGCTGGAATAAGCCTCTTGGCGTTGTAAAAACCATCAAGCATGAATTTGCGGTTTTTTGTCGTTTATCAGCGAAACTGATAAATGGTATAAAAGGTTTGAAATTGACCGCCAACAGCGGGTGTGTTAGGTTCTTAATATCAGAAATAAATGTGATCTTTTTAGTAGGAATTAAAATTGAAGCAATGCGCGAGGTGGCAAATGGTGGAACTTCAAGTGACAAACAGCCCTTTTACTCAGGAACAGGTTGAGCTGCTCAACCGCCTGCTTCCTACCTTAAACGAAGGACAACGGATCTGGCTGAGCGGATATCTTACGGCATCGTTCGGCAGTGCAGCAGCATCGGTTCCGGCGGCACCGCAGCAGTTGGCAGCGTCGGGATCGGCGGCCGCAGCGCCTGAAAGCGTACCTGCAGTACCGAAGGAAGTAACGGTTCTTTACGGTTCGCAAACGGGGAATTCAAGCAGCCTGGCGAAAAAGCTCGCCAAAAGGCTCGAAGGGCAGAACCTTCAGGTAACCTTGTCCTCCATGGGGGATTTCAAACCGAACGGACTCAAAAAAATCAATAATCTCCTCATCGTGGTCAGCACGCATGGCGAAGGCGAGCCGCCGGACAATGCCATTGCGTTCCATGAATTCCTGTTCAGCAAACGGGCTCCCAAGCTCGACGGATTGCAATATTCCGTATTGGCGCTTGGAGATACTTCATACGAATTTTTCTGCCAGACCGGCAAAGACTTCGACCAGCGTCTTCAGGAACTGGGAGGGACGGTGCTTGTGCCGCGCGTGGACTGCGACGTCGATTTCGATGAACCTGCTGCGGCGTGGATCGAGGAAGTGGCTGCATCGCTCGGAAATGCTTCGGCCGGGGCGGTTAGCAGCGCCAATGCAGCTGCGAATCCGATTGCAAGCAACGTGGAGTCAGAGTACAGCCGCACGAACCCTTTCAAGGCAGAAGTGCTTGAGAACCTCAACCTGAACGGCAGAGGATCCGATCGGGAGACCCGCCATATCGAGTTATCGCTTGAAGGGTCCAACCTGCAGTATGAGCCTGGCGACAGCCTCGGCGTATTTCCGGAAAATCACCCGCGTCTCGTGGATGAGCTGATCGCAGCGATGGATTGGAATGAGGGCGAGCTTGTACAGGTGAACAAAAATGGAGATCAGGCTTCCGTCCGCGAAGCATTGCTGCGAGTTTTTGAAATAACGGCCGTTACCAAGCCGGTTGTAGAGCAGCTGGCGAAGCTGAAGCCCGAGAGCGGCCTGTCCGGGCTGCTGGCGGATGAATCGGAGTTCCGCAAGGTCATGCATAGCTGCGACCTGCTTGATCTCGTGCAGGATTATCAACTTGCCGGCATCCCGGCAGCTTCATTCTTGGCCGTGCTGCGGAAAATTCCGGCCCGCTTGTACTCGATTGCCAGCAGCCTGAAATCATCTCCGGACGAAGTGCATCTGACCGTGCGAACCGTACGTTATGAGTCGCGCGGCCGTGAGCGTTATGGCGTATGTTCCGTACACTTGGCCGAACGGATTGAAGCCGGAGACAGCTTGCCCATCTTCGTTCAGCATAATCCGAACTTCAAACTTCCCGCCAACCCCGATGCGCCTGTGATCATGATCGGACCGGGCACGGGCGTGGCGCCATTCCGGGCATTCCTCGGAGAACGCGAGGAAACGGGCGCCGAGGGCAAAACATGGCTGTTCTACGGCGACCAGCATTTTGCAACGGACTTCCTGTACCAGACGGAATGGCAGCGCTGGTTGAAGGATGGCGTGCTGTCACGCATGGACGTAGCCTTCTCGCGCGATACCGAGCAGAAGGTATACGTGCAGCACCGGATGTTGGAACACAGCAAGGAATTGTATCAATGGCTGTTGGAAGGCGCTCATGTGTACGTGTGCGGCGACGAGAAAAGAATGGCCCATGACGTCCATCATGCCCTGGCGACCATCATTCAGCAGGAGGGCGGTTTGACGGAAGAAGAGGCTTCGGAGTACCTGACACGTTTGCAGCAAGAAAAACGTTATCAGCGGGACGTGTATTAATCCGCAGTGCAGTTTGACGGAAACGGATCCCGAAGTAGCGAGAGGAGAAAGCGGTATGGCTTATAACAATTTACTCAACCCGCAGCGCCAAAATAGCGATGTGGAAGACATAAAGATCAAGAGCAACTATTTGCGCGGAAGTTTGACCGAAACGCTGGCAGACCGGATCACCGGCTCCATTCCCGAAGACGACAACCGTTTGATGAAACACCACGGCAGCTACATGCAGGACGATCGCGATCTGCGCAACGAACGAAACAAATCCAAACTGGAGCCTGCGTACCAGTTCATGCTGCGCGTGCGAGCGTCGGGCGGTATCGTAACGCCTGAGCAATGGCTTATGATGGACCGGGTTTCCCAAAAGTACGGGAACGGCACGATTCGGTTGACGACGCGTCAATCCTTTCAGCTGCACGGCGTGCTGAAATGGAATTTGAAGCCCACGATTCGTGAAGTGAACGACGCCCTGCTCAGCACGTTGGCTGCATGCGGCGACGTCAACCGCAACGTTATGTGCAATCCGAATCCAAACCAATCCGACGTTCATGCCGAAGTGTATGAATGGGCTTGCCAGGTGAGCAACCATCTCGATCCGCGTACGCGGGCTTACCACGAGCTCTGGCTGGACGGCGAGAAAATCATCGATTCGCGCGACAATGACGAGGAGGTTGAACCGATCTACGGCAAAGTTTACCTGCCGCGCAAATTCAAGATCGGCATTGCCGTGCCGCCGTCCAATGACGTGGACGTTTTTTCCCAGGATTTAGGATTTATCGCCATCGTGGAGAACGGCAAACTGCAGGGCTTCAATGTCGCAGTCGGAGGCGGCATGGGCATGACCCACGGCGATTCCAAAACGTATCCGCAAGTGTCGAAGGTGATCGGCTTCATCACGCCGGAGAAAATGATCGACGTGGCGGAGAAAACAGTCACGATCCAGCGGGATTACGGCGACCGTGCGGTGCGCAAGCATGCACGCTTCAAATATACGATCGACGATCGCGGCCTCGCTTGGTTCGTGGAGGAATTGCATAACCGTCTTGGCTGGGAACTGGAGCCTGCGCGCGAATTCCATTTCGAGCATAACGGTGACCGTTACGGTTGGGTCAAAGGAAGCAATGGCCGCTGGCATTACACCTTGTTCATTCAAAACGGCCGCGTAAAAGATTTTGAAGGTTACCCGCTGATGACGGGATTGCGGGAAATTGCCAAAGTCCATACCGGCGATTTCCGTCTGACCGCGAATCAGAACTTGATCATTGGAAATATCTCGAGCCAAAAGAAAAAAAAGATCGAAGCGTTGATGGAGCAGTACAACTTGACGGATGGAGCGCATTACTCCGCTTTGCGCCGCAGCTCGATGGCTTGCGTGGCCCTTCCGACATGCGGTCTCGCTATGGCGGAGTCCGAGCGCTACTTGCCATCCCTGATCGACAAGCTGGAGCCTGTGCTGGACGAAGCAGGCCTCAGAGACGAAGAGATCGTCATTCGCATGACGGGCTGCCCGAACGGCTGTGCACGCCCGATGTTGGCCGAGATTGCCTTTATCGGGAAAGCTCCGGGCAAATACAATCTGTATCTGGGCGGCAGTTTTACCGGACATCGACTCAATAAGCTTTATAAAGAAAACATCGGCGAAAAAGAGATTCTGGATACGTTGACGCCGATCATCCATCGATATGCGAAGGAACGCAGCGAAGGCGAGCATTTCGGCGACTTTGTCATCCGTTCCGGCTATGTGCCCGAGGTATTGGACGGACAGCAGTTCCATGCCTGATAAAACGTGAATATTAGCCAAGAGAGAATGAGCACTTCCCGAGGGGAGTGCTTTTTGGCGTGTATGTTTTCGTTTCATTCGACCTGAACGGGGTAAGAAGAAAGGAGCAGCTATTATAGACCGCAAAAACGTAGGCACGTAAAACGGAGACGCAGAACCAACTCCGAAGAAGCAAAACGTTCGCTTAAAAGCTTTCAGAGAGAAAGCTGCATCGGAGGCATAGGCGTTATCCCCGGATTTTCCCCTTGAAAAGGGGTTCGAAAACATCCGGGGGATACAGTAGTGCTGGAAGATGGTGCTGCACTCGCAGTGGCCTATTGTGATCGATTTGTGCGGCTTTAATAAATGATCCCCCGGGACAGGAGATGATGAACATGAAAATCATGCAGGACAAAATCGCGATCATTACGGGAGCAGCATCCGGAATCGGCAAGGCTGGTGCCATCCGTCTGGCCCGGGAAGGGGCAAAGGTCAGCCTGATCGACCGAAATGCCGAGCGGCTCGAGGAAACGGTATCCGAACTGAACGAAATGGGGGCCGAGGCGCTCCATTACGCGATAGACATCCGTGATGAGGATAAGTTAAAGGAAGCCATCCGGCATACAGCCGATCGTTGGGGAGGACGGATCGACACAGTGTTTGCCAATGCGGGCATTCTTGGAACCGTTTCGCCGATCGAGCATTTTCCGCCCGGCGAGTTCGAGCGCACGCTGAAAAACAATTTGCTCGGCACGGTGGAGACGGTCAAACATGCCATCCCTTATATGAAAGAACACGGAGGAACGATTACCGTCACCAGTTCCGTCAGCGGCAACCGCCAATTTGCGCAAGCCGGGTTCTCGGCTTACAGCACGTCCAAGGCAGCCATCTCGGCGTTTGCCAAAATGGCCGCGCTCGAGCTTTCCCAATACGGCATTCGCGTCAACGCAATCTGCCCCGGCATGATCGACACGAACATTTTCGAGTCGCAGGAGCAGGAGGAGCATACGTCTGAGATTCGCTTTCCGTTCAACATTCCCGATTACGGCATTCCGCTGACGCGCAAACCCGGCAAACCGGAGGACGTGGCCGGATTGCTGCTGTATCTTGCCTCAGACGAAGCGAGGCACATTACCGGGACCGAGGTATATATCGACGGAGCGGAGGCGCTTATTAAAGGATAGCGGAGAATGTTACCGTTCACGGGTCCGCACAGTCCGCACAGAGGACGGTTTACCGGTCAATCTTTTCCCCTCAGAAACTTGTTGAAGCCCTCTTAACAAGATATAATGACAGAGTAGAATGCAGATTACATGTTGAAAGTGAGCGGAAAAGATATGGGGCGCAAGTGGAATAATATCAAGGAAAAGAAAGCTTCAAAAGATGCCAACACGAGCCGGGTGTATGCCAAATTTGGCGTTGAGATTTACGTGGCTGCCAAGAAGGGCGAGCCGGACCCGGAAGCCAATCGCGCGTTGAAAGTGGTTCTGGAGCGGGCCAAAACATATAATGTGCCAAAAGCGATCATTGATCGTGCCATGGAAAAGGCGAAAGGCAGCGGAGACGAAAACTATGAAGAACTCCGTTACGAAGGCTTCGGACCTAACGGAGCGATGGTCATCGTTGACGCGCTGACGAACAATGTAAACCGTACAGCGCCTGAAGTGCGCTCCGCGTTCAACAAAAACGGCGGCAACATGGGCGTCAGCGGTTCTGTTGCCTACATGTTCGATCCGACGGCGGTCATCGGCGTGGAAGGCAAAACCTCCGAGGAAGTGCTCGAAATAATGCTCGAAGCGGACGTTGACGTGCGTGACATCGTGGAGGAAGACGAAGCGGTGATCGTATATGCCGATCCGGACCAATTCCATGCGGTGCAGGAAGCGTTCAAAGCAGCGGGCGTGACCGAATTCACGGTCGCCGAGCTGACGATGCTGGCGCAAAACTATGTGCAGCTGCCTGAGGATGCGCAAGTGCAATTCGAGAAGCTGATCGATGCGCTGGAAGACCTTGAGGACGTGCAGCAGGTGTACCACAACGTAGAATTCGAAGATTAAGGCGTGCCCTAGCCATTTCTCTAGGCATGAGACGGAAATTTGTTCTTAAAACCGCCAATTGTTTCAATAAGTGAGGATGTACATGTCTTTGCTTGGTGGATTTTATGATGATGTACGTTTTGGTGTCCGAGTTATGAGGATGGTGTAACTCTAAACTCACTTTTTGTATGGGATATCTATTACAAAAAGTGAGTTTTTATGTTGTTCGCTCTATGTGCTGATGAATCAGCTTGAAAACAGCCCTCTGCCAATTACATTTGCTGATACTGGTTGAATCCCGAGTTCTCTTGCCCATATGGATAGTTGACCCATATGATGAATTTCGTGAGCAATGACATGGCGTAGTATTTCACCTTTGGTATAACGTCCTTCCGTCCATGGAACTATAACCGTTTCGTATTCGAAATTATCTGACCAAGTATCCAGAAATGCCTTTGTTTCTTGCATCCAACAATGAGAAAGTTCTTTTACTTGTTCCAGTGACTTGCAGCTTTCAAATTGGACTTGGAGATCAGGTTGACCTTGTATTCCACGAATCCAGCTATATTCCACATCTGAGATATGGAAAAGGGTATAAAGAATGCTGCCTGGCCCACCAATTCGATGACGAAGCAATTCTTCATTTGAGAGTTGCGTACATCGCTCAAACCATTCATTTCTTACCATCCAGTTATAATTAAATAACTTTATCAACATACTCGCCCCCTTAACAGCATTCGGCATGGAACATCTTATCACATTCTCTTATTGAAGCCTTTCTTCATGCATTCGAAAAATCATATATTTCCTTAATTTGATTTTCGGGAGAAGATATAGTCTTAAGCGAATGTTCTTGAGGATTATGTAAACAAAGACTGTCTGTTGAATCGGAACAGATAGTCTTTTTGCGTGCGGCTCTATGCCTGATTGCACATGATAGAACCACTCTTCTTATACGCCACAACCGAAGGAAACGGGCAATCTTTCGGGTTGCGGCGTTTTCGGTTACTGTCCCTCGCGGCTAGGCGCCATCGCATTTGGTTTCTCGCTCTTGCCACCGAGCTTGAACAACAGAATACCTGCGACGATGACCAGTACCCCGAGAAGCTGATTCCAGGAGAAGGGGATCTTATCCAGACCAAGCCATCCCATGGAGTCGAAGAGCAGCGCAAAGCTCAGCTGGGACGTCAACACAATGGAAATGGCGTAGGTAGGTCCGAGGAGCTTAAGCGCCTGCATGAGGCAGAACACAACGCCGACGCCGATCGCTCCGCTAAACCAGTACCATGGCTTCATATGTTGGATGCTGAAAGTATCTTTTCCTTCCACCAATAGGGAGATGGCAAACGAGGCGAGAAATCCGGTGAACAGCACCAATGCGGTAGATGACCAGGGACCCGTTCTTTCGTTGACCTTGCTGTTGAAAATGGTTTGCAGGCTGACAAGCGCCCCAGCGAGCGCTGCCAGCAAAATTCCGGTGATGACCATTGCATTAACTCCTGTCATATATATTGTGCCCTGCCAAGGCTCGCAATCCGTCCTGATCCTTGACCAGCAACAAGCCCTGTTTTCGTTCGATGAGGCCGTCTGCACACAGTTTCTGAATAACCCGATTCAGATGGCGGTAACTTGTGCCGATCAGATGGGCAATGTCCGTCATATTGAAGGCATCAAGCTCTTCGTGGACGATGTTGCCGGCTTCCTCGGTCGAGATGGATAACAGATAACTGGCCAGCCGGACCTCGACGGGATACATCAGATTGAAATTGGAAAAATTGGAATCGATGTAAAATTTGTCGGTCATGATTTTGAGCAAAAATCGGAGCAGCGGCGCATGGTCGCCAGCGTGCTCAGCCAGCCATCGGTAATGGATGCGCAGCATCGTCACGGGCGTCACGGCCTGCACGGTATTCACGATATTGCTTTCGCGCACAAATTCCACGTCCCCGACAACCTCAAGGGGTGTTTTGAAACAGAGAACGAGCGTTTTATCTTGCGCGGACGTCGTGAAAATTTTGATTTTCCCCTGCACGAGCACATAAAGATACTCGGAGATTTCACCGGCTCGGCAGATCAGCTCGCATTTGTCAAAGCGGCATATATCCATGTTCGGCCGCAGTTTCTCTTCAAATACTTGTTCCAGGTTGAATTGTTTCAAATAGTGAAGCAGCTGCTGCTCATCGTAAAATGCCTCCACGGCTTTGATGCACCTCCGGTCTGAATAGGTTTACCTGTTCACAGTTTAATGATAATCACGCCGGCAACCATCAAGGCAATGCCCAAAAACTGCGGCAGTTTCATTTTTTGCTTTTCCACGCCAAACCAACCGTTGCCGTCCACGACGAACGTGAGGAACAGCTGAGCGATGAGCAGCGCAGAAATGGTGAACGTTACGCCGATGCGCTGAATCGCGGTCACCTCGCTGAAAATAATGAGCGCAGCAAAGGCGCCGCCTGCCAGATACAACGGATTGACCTGTTTCAAGCCCGTCCAATTGGCGTCCCGTACAAACACAAGAATAAGGGCAGCCAGGATAAATCCCGTAAGTTGCGTAATCGTCGCGGCCTGCCAGGTACCTACATCGCTGCTGATTCTGGCATTGGCGACCCCCTGCAAGGTGATGCAGGCCCCGCCGAGTATAGCGAAAATAATTCCTTTCATTGTATAAGCTCTCCTTATCCATTCACTTCGAAATCTATTAAATGACAAATGAGCCCCATTGCCAAGGACATATGTCCTCAGGGGGTTCGATGGGCGTAAAACGTAAAAACCCCCTTAAACAGAGGGTTCCAGTTCCATAACCTTCTTTAGAATACCCGATAAACCGGCTCATTCGGCACGAATTGCACGTTTAATTCCTTAAAGGCGACCTTCAGCCTGTCCGCCAGCATGCGCATGCCCGGGATTTCGCTTTCGGCATGGCCCATCATGATCAGCGCCTTCTGCAGGCCTTGACCGACGGCATCGCGGACGTATTCTGGCGTTTCCCATTCAAACCCTTCCCCGGCGATAATGAGGTCGAGCCGTTCCTGCTGCATAAGGGGAATCGTCAAATTGCCGTTGCCGCGAAATCCAACGAGTATGGCGGCACGCCTGCAAACCATCCCAGGATCGCCGACTGCCCGGAGGTACTCGATGCCGGTCGCATTTCGGATATGGCTTGCCATGTCCCGCAGGGTCCACTCTTCGGGAAAAGAGAGCACGTGCGCTTCTTTCATCCTCTTTTCAACATGAGGCAGCCAACCGAGCGCGTGCACCAGTCCTTCCGTAATGCCGTCCGGCGAAGCTTGATGAATGGAGTCATGACAACGGAAAATGGCAATTCCGGCGTCCTCGATGAGCCTGCGTTTATGTTGATAGACAGGATCGTTCGCAAGCCAATCCGTGTGACCATGATGACTATAGAACGGAGATTCGTGCGAGATGATGAGGTTGGCGCCCAAGCGGATCGTTTCTTCGATGACATGATGGGTGGGCATGAAAGCCGTGACCACGCCTTTAACCTGCTGTTCGGGCGAACCTGCAATCAGCAGGTCAACCGTGGTTTCCCGTTGTTCCGCTCCGACGTTCAGGTGGCGCATGATGTCTCGTACAGTGAAATTCATCCTGATTTCCTCCAGTGAGAGATAATGTTCTGTCCAGTGTACCATGTTCGGGTGCAGAAACGGAGGGGGGGTTGCAATCTCGCCCGATGAATGTCGCATCCAAGCAAGCTTTCATTGATAAATGGATCTCGACGAAGCAGGGGCAGATGTTATAATGGGTGTATGGATACACGTGTTCGCATGTTTGCGGGAGAAGGTGAATGATGGAGATGAGAAACAGAGATGCGGGCCAGTTGGAGTTCATGGAGATCGATCTGCGAGAGGAAGGCGAAATACCTCGTGTCCCGATTCCGGATCGTTCCGCTCTGCGCCAGACAGGGGCGTATCCTGCACGTTCGGGCGGAGGAATCTTGTTTTCGGAAAAAAAATTTGTGGAGGAAGCGAAACGGCTGGTCGACATGAATGTCGCGGCCGCCGAGCGGGTTCCTTTCATGAGCTACTGGCCGACGTATGGCGTCATGGACGATGCCCAAAGGCAATGGTATTTTTTCTGGAGATCGGAGGTAAGGCAAGGCAGATATCCCGATACGGATCTTTCCTATGTGTTCGTTCATGTTTACGAGCTGATCAACGGAATCGGCTGGCAGCAGCCCGAAGCGGGTTATGGTCAATTGAAGGAGCTGTGGTCCCAATATCAAGCGCGTTTGCCGCAGCTTGATGCGTACATGCAGGAATGGTTGGTGGATTATGCGCTGATCCATCGTCTGGACGGTTCGTTCGGTGAACTGGTGGACCTTGCCGATGGCAGGCTGCCCGCAGAGGTGCTCGATATGGAGATGTGCAGGCTGCTGAAGCAAGCTGAGCCTCATATCCCTTTGAAGCTGCTGCAGCGATATGTTGAATACGACATCACGCTCAGCAAATTTTACAGGGACGGCGGCTGCGAAGCGTTGGAAGAGTTCGTTCCGGGAACGATCGCTGTCGTGAATGCCTACATGACCCGTACCCGGGGTGGGGGAATCTGGGAATTGTACGGACCAAGCGGCGAGAAAACAATGGAACGAGTGTTGTTCCGCAAAGCGGTATACGATGACGGTTTGTATGGAAAAAAAGCGCTGCTAACCTATAGCCCGATTGGAGAACAGCCTGAATTCGTCCGTTTGGCCACGCAGCTATTCCGCTCGATCGAGAACAAACTGCGCGAGCTGTCGGGTTTCCGGGGGAGGCTGCGCGGCAATTCCCTTGAACCTGAACTGGCGAAGCTGGTCGAGCGTTACCTGGACAAGGCTTATTCGGCCAGACAGGAGAAGCCCGGCGAGCGAACCGTTATCGCCATTGATGCGGACAAACTCGCGGTGCTTCAGGAAGAGAGCGAATATGTGCGCCAAGCTTTGACGGTAGAAGAGGCCGGAGACCCCGCCTTGCTTGAGGGTGATTTTGGAACGTTTGCGGAAGACCAGCCGGATCTGCCTGCGCAAACGACGGCAGGTTCTGCTGCGGGTCTTCATCCTGCGGCAGAGGTCTTCGAAGCCGAAGACATACCGGGAATGCATACGTTTGAAACCCAACCAACGACCGCTTCCGGTCTTGCCGGCGCCGAAACGCTTTGGGACGAAACGGCGCTCCGAGAGCTGGATGAAGAATGGAAGCAATTTGCCGCAGCGCTTGCTCCAAGGCATGTGCTGGCGATTTTGGCGCTGCTGGGCGAACAGCCTGACGCTGCCTTGATGCAAGTCGCCGAGCAATGCGGCACGATGCCTGCGCTTCTGCTGGACGAAATCAACGACGTCGCCATGGAGACGATCGGAGACCTGCTGGTGGATGGCGACCGCATTATGGAGGAATATATGGACCCATTTGAACACGTGAAGAGCATGAGGTGAAGCTGAATGACAGAACTTAAAATCCCCAAGCGGCTGACTACCGCGCTGGTGAATTCCTTGACGGCCGGCGTCGTGCCGCGGATCGGCCTGGAGCAGATCGCGGTCGGCCGCAAGCCGGAAGTGGAGGCGATGCTGCGCGACATGGACAACATCGCCGAAGGCGGAGCCGCCTTTCGTTTGATTACGGGCAGGTACGGCAGCGGAAAAAGCTTTCTTTTGCAAATGATCCGCAATTACGCGATGGACCGCGAGTTCGTGGTGGCCGATGCGGACCTGTCGCCCGAGCGCAGGCTGGTTGGAACGAAGGGGCAAGGGTTGGCTACGTATCGCGAGCTTATGACGCGCATGTCCACGCGCACCCGCCCCGATGGCGGCGCTCTGGAGCCTTTGCTGCAGAAATGGATCGCAGGCCTCCAGCAGCAAGCAATGCAGAACTTGGGACTGCGACCGGATGATCCGGCATTGACGAGCGAGGTCGAGACGCGGATCTACGCCGTGACGCAGGAGCTGCAGAACCTGGTGCACGGATTTGATTTTGCCAAGGTGCTGGCCGCGTATTGGACCGGGTACAAGCTCGGCGACGACGAGCGGAAACAAGCCGCCTTGCGCTGGCTCCGTGGAGAATACGCCACGAAGACCGAAGCGAAAAAAGAACTGGCCGTCGGCGTCATCGTCGATGACGACAACTGGTATGACTATTTCAAATTATGGTCCGAGTTCATGGCCCGGATCGGATATAAAGGGCTTTTGTTGTTCATTGACGAGGCCGTGAACCTGTACAAGATCAGCAACAGCATCGCGCGCCAGAGCAACTACGAGAAGCTGCTTACCATGTTCAACGATACGATGCAGGGCAAGGCGGAACACTTGGGCATTTTCGTGGGCGGCACGCCGCAATTCGTTGAGGATGAGCGCCGGGGCCTGTTCAGCTACGAAGCGCTGCGTTCCAGGCTTGTTGACGGTCGGTATTCAGCCAAGGCGTATGCCAACTACACCGGACCGATCCTGAAGCTGGCGATGCTGTCGCACGAGGAAATTCTGATCTTGCTGCAGAAGCTGCGCCAGATCCATGCCCTGCATTTCGGATATGCCGCAAGCCTGACGGACGATGACCTGGTCGGTTTCATGCAAATGGCCGTAAATCGCCTTGGTGCGGACGAGCTGCTCACGACGCGCGAAGTCGTTCGCGATTTCATGGACGTGCTCCATACGCTGCATCAGAATCCTCACGTGAATTATGCGGAACTGCTGGGGGAACGTGGGGCGAAGGCTGGAAATGCCGGACAGGGGACGAATGCGGAAAGCGACCGGGACGATATGGACGACTTCCTGGCGGAGTTCGAGCTATGAGCGGCCAGAACCAGCGCGAAAACCCGTTTTACAGGCTGGCTCCGTTCGTGCAGGAGTTCATTTACAAAAAGCGATGGGAATCGCTGCGTCCTGCCCAGATCGAAGCGTGCAACATCTGTTTCCACACCCCGCATCACATGCTGATTGCGGCCGGCACGGCTTCCGGTAAAACGGAAGCGGCTTTTTTTCCCGCGCTCACGGAGCTATACGAACGTCCGTGCAAATCGGTAGGCATCCTGTACATCGGACCGCTCAAGGCGCTGATCAATGACCAGTTCGAACGGCTCAAGGATTTGCTGGTCGAAGGCAACATCCCGGTGTGGCACTGGCACGGTGACGTGCCGCAGGCGGAGAAGACGCGGCTCGTGAAAAATCCGTCCGGCGTGCTGCAGATTACGCCCGAATCGCTGGAAGGCCTGCTCATGAACCGGCCGAACGCGATTCCTGCGCTGTTCCATGATCTGCGGTACGTCATTATCGACGAGGTTCATGCGTTCATGGGCGCAGACCGGGGAATTCAGGTGCTGAGCCAACTGGCGCGCCTGGAACGGATGGCCGGCTGTGCGCCGCGCAGGGTCGGATTGTCGGCAACACTCAGCGATTACGATGCGGCCACCGCGTGGCTTGGTGCCGGAACGGGACAAGGGGTTGACGTGGTCACTTCTCCGGGCGGCCGCAAGCTGAGGCTGCGTGTGGAGCATTTCTCTTTTCCTGACGCCAGGGACGAGGAGCAGGCCGAGCAGCTGCATCATGCGCGCAAGGCGTACTACGATTTTATTTATGAGAGCACCCACCGCAAAAAAGCGCTGATCTTTACGAACAGCCGTACCGATGCAGAGGTGACGATTCTTGAGATGCGCCGCGTGGCTGCCCGAAGGGAAGAACGCGACGTCTTCCACGTGCACCATGGCAGCATATCCGCCATGCTCAGGGAAGAGACGGAGGCGGCGCTGCGAAGCGGTCCGGGTCCTGCCGTGGCTGCAGCCACGGTGACGCTGGAGCTCGGCATCGACCTTGGCGAGCTGGAGCGGGTGGTGCAGCTTGGGGCACCGTACAGCGCATCGAGTTTCGTACAGCGTTTGGGTCGCTCGGGACGGCGGGAGGACATGGCCTCGGAAATGCTGTTTGTCTGCCCGGAAGAAGAGGACGAAGAAGCCCAGCTGCCTGCCCGCATGCCATGGACGCTGCTGAGGGCCATTGCCGTCATCGAGCTGTACGTTCGGCACAGATGGGTTGAGCCGCTGCAGTCGCGACGGATGCCGATCGGCGTGCTCTACCATCAGACCATGAGCATGCTGAAAAGCATGGGCGAGGCCGAACCGAGGGAACTCGCCGACGCGATTCTTTCGTTGGCTCCCTTTGCGGAGATCACGCTGGAGCAATATGATGTTTTTCTGAACTATCTGATCGATACCGACCATTTGCAGTGGACCGAAGAGCGAACGCTGATCATTGGTTTGACCGGGGAGAAGACGGTGAACAATTATCGTTTTTATGCGGTATTCAAGGATGATGAGGAGCACAAGGTGCTGAATGGCTCGGAAGAAATCGGCTCCATTACGACCGTACCGCCTCCGGGGTACTGCTTCTCCTTGGCCGGCAAGCTGTGGAAGGTGGAAGAGGTGGATCACAAGCACAAGTCGGTCTATGTGAAGGCGGCCAAGGGAAAAGTGGACACTTTATGGCTTGGCGCGGGCGGCGACATCCATACGGCAGTCATCCAAAAGATGCGCGAGGTGCTGTCGGAATCGGCGATCTACCCGTACTTGTCGCCTCAAGCGGTGAATCGGCTGGAACGCGCCCGGCGTCTTGCGCGGGCAAGCGGGCTGCTGAAGCAAGTCGTCATTCCGGCGGGCGGAGACTCGCTCTATGTGCTGCCATGGGTAGGAAGCAAGGCATTTCGCACGTTGGAGCGGCTGATGAAACATAACCTGTCCGGCAAGCTAAGCTTACGTTCGGTCGTGCCGATGGAGCCTTATTATTTCGTGGTATCCGGCAAAGTGGATGAACGGACTTTGCTGGCGGAAATCATGAGTGAATGCCGGATGGCCTCTGACGCATCTGCGCTATTGGCAGAGGACGAAGCGCCGTACCTTGGCAAATATGACGAATTCGTGGCCCCCCCGCTAATTCGTGAAGCTTTCGCCGCAGATGGGCTCGACTTGCCTGGCTTACGGGATGGGCTGCAGAAAACGCTGGAGTGGGATGCATAACGAGGGGCTTCAAGAAATATTCATCGAATAACATTACGTTATTGCGTCATGTAAACAGGGTTGTGTAATTTAGGCCTCGGAAGCGCCTGTAAATCAAAGCTGCCAGAAGAGGCTTGACACCACCTCACCTGCCATGTAATATATGAATCGTTGTCATCAAAGGACTGTGGCCGAAGGCTCGGATAAGCCGATGCAGGCTCAGTCGAACGTATAACAAATCCATATTCCATTCGTATAACCTCGCAGGCCGTCAGTGTACACAGGGCGAGGGTTTCTACAGGAAGCCTTAACTTCCTAACTACGAAGCTGAAGAATTGGCTCACAGCCGATTCCCGGCGACGGAGTTAGGATTTTTTGCGTATTGACATCGAACGAAACGGCAGGAGGTTTATCGGCAATGAAATATTATTTGGCCGTTCTCGCGGGAGCGCTGAGTTACGGCATTTTATCTACGATCGTTGTTTTGGCCTACGGACAGGGGTACCAACTTGGCGAGGTGGTCGGCAGCCAGTTATTTGTAGGCTTCATCCTGTCATGGGCGCTTGCTTTGTATACCAAATTCCGGATGAAACGAAGCGGTGCAAAAGCTGGCAAAGCATCGGCAGCGGCGTCTGATGCCAAATCCGGAGGATTTCAGTCCTTGACGTGGAAGCACCGCCTGATGCTGATGGCTGCAGGTACGCCAACCGTCATGACCGGACTGGTTTATTATCAGTCCTTGCGGTATATTCCGGCATCGCTGGCGATCATCCTGTTATTCCAGTTCACATGGATCAGCGTACTGATTCAAGCTGTAAGCAAACGCGAGCGGCCGGACAAAGTCATGTTTTTGACACTATTGGTGTTGTTCGGCGGCACGCTTCTGGCAGCAGGGTTTCTGGAGCATGGGTTAGGCGAATTCAGCGGCTGGGGTATCGCCCTTGGTTTGATGTCGGCCGTGAGTTATTCATTGTTCCTTCTCTTTAGCGGTAAAGCAGTCCCTGCCGCGCATCCGGCATTTCGCAGTGCCTGGATGGTTACCGGCGGTTTGATTTTGCTCTGCATTCTGTTTCCGCCGACGTTTTTGTTTAACGGATTGATCTGGGGACAGCTGCTGGTTTTCGGCTTGCTGCTTGGATTTTTCGGCGCGTTTATCCCGCCTGTGCTTTTTGCTTTCGGCGTACCGCATACCGGCGGAGGCATGGCGGGCATTCTCGGAGCTGCGGAGCTTCCCGTCGCCGTATTGATGTCTTCCATTGTATTGCATGAGCATGTGAGCAGCTTGCAATGGTTCGGCGTCATCCTCGTATTGCTTGGCATAGCATTGCCGGAGCTGTATAAATTACGGGCGGCACGATCCCGGACGCTGTATTCCTGACAACGGGTTATGTTCCTTTTCCAAAGAAGTCTTGCAAGACCATAGCCCAGTGGGGCCATTTTCATCGGGATGTAAATCGGTTATGCTAATAGGGTTGTGAATCGTTGGATTTGCGTACGTAGAACGGAAAGAGGAGCGTTACCTATGAACATGTTGAAAAAAGGATGGCCTTACCTTGCACTGGGACTTGGTGTCATTGTCGTGCTGGGAGCGTTCGCCGTGTACTTTTTGGGCAAAGATATGTCCCCGGGTACAGGAACGGCGGCAGTTGCCAAAGCGGACACGGCGGAGGATTTGGCCGGATATGAAGTGATCCATGTCAGCGTAAGCAATGACGGCTTCGTGCCGAACGTCATCGAAGTCAAAGCTGGCGTGCCGACCAAAATCAACTTTAACCTGACCCGGAAAGTCACGCATATCAATTCGGTGCTTTCCAGCAAGCTTGGCATGGATTTTTATTTGCAAAAAGGCGACAATTACTATACGATCGATCCCAACGTAAAGCCGGGGGAATACGAATTCAATTGCGGCATGTACATGGAATATGGGACGATCAAGGTCCTCTAAGCAGGACTGGCCAGGATAGGAGCAAAGATTCGGGTTCGCCGGCGCTTTGCTCCTATTTGCTATGCGTGATATCATGGAATGGTCCGGACAATATGCAGGAGGTGGCATGAAATGAAAGCGCTATTTATCGGTGGGACAGGTACGATCAGCACGGCGATTACGAACCAGCTTGCCCTTGAGGGATGGGACCTTTATTTGTTGAATCGGGGGAATCGGAACGAGGACCTGCCCGGTGAAGTAAAGGTGCTTCAAGCAGACATCAACGACGAGGCCAAAGTTGCGGAGCTGGTTGCAGATCTGGAGTTCGACGTGGTGGCCGATTTCATTGCATTTGTGCCCTCACAGCTGGAGCGGGATTACCGTTTGTTCAAAAACAAAACAAAGCAGTTCATGTTTATCAGCTCGGCATCGGCGTATCAGACGCCTTTGGCGGACTATCGGATTACGGAAGGCACGCCATTGTCGAACCCGTACTGGGAATATTCCCGCAACAAAATCGCTTGCGAGGAATATTTGATGAAGCTGTATCGGGACGAGGGATTCCCGGTAACCATCGTTCGTCCGAGCCACACCTATGGCGATCGGTCCGTCCCGCTGGGCGTTCATGGCGCCAAAGGCAGCTGGCAAGTGTTGAAGCGCATTCTCGAAAACAAACCGGTTATCATTCACGGCGACGGCACGTCGCTCTGGACGATTACGCATAACCGTGATTTTGCCAAAGGGTTCATCGGCCTTATGGGCAATATTCATGCCATCGGCGATTCGGTACATATTACTTCCGACGAGTCGGTCACCTGGAACCAAATTTACGGCATCATCGCCGATGCACTGGGCAAACCGTTGAATGCCGTCCACGTTTCGTCCGCATTCCTGGCGGCATGCAGCGATCAGGACCTGCACGGAAGCCTGCTGGGAGACAAAGCGAATACGGTCGTGTTCGACAACAGCAAATTGAAAAGGCTTGTTCCCGATTTCGTGGCAACGACGCGGGCGGATCAGGGCATCAAGCGCACGATCGAGCATATTTTGGCGCATCCCGAGCTTCAGGTCGAGGACCCGGAATTCGATGCATGGTGCGATGATGTCATTCAGGCGCTGGAGACGGCACTGTCCCAAGTCGGGAAAAGAAGCGAGGTCGTGCAATGAGCCAAACGGCGAACCGATTGACCAAACAGGTTGTCAAAACGGTATCGATCGAATATTTGCTGCATATCCCGAAGGCCGCCAAGATGTCTGCGGACAAGACGTGGCCCGTCATTCTTTTCCTTCATGGATCGGGAGAACGAGGCGATGATGTGGAGAAGGTAAAAGAGCACGGATTGCCGGCCATTGTAAGCAAGGATGATGACTTTCCATTTATCGTCATTTCGCCGCAGTGCCCGGAGGATGACTTTTGGGCGATGCAAAAGGAAGTGGTCATGGCCGTGCTTGAACATGTTCTTGCGAACACGCCTGCGGACCCGAAAAGGGTGTATTTGACGGGACTCAGCATGGGGGGATACGGCGCGTGGGGACTTCCCGCGGATTATCCGGGCGTGTTTGCGGCGGTCGCACCGGTATGCGGCGGCATTTCTCCCTCCAAGGCGGAGCGATTAAAGGATACCCCGATTTGGGCGTTTCATGGCGCGAAGGATGATGTCGTTCCATTGTCCGAATCCGAAAATATCGTTGATGCCTTGAAGGCATTGAATGCCGACGTGCGGTTGACGGTATATCCGGAAGGCAACCATAACGCCTGGGATGAGACGTATGCCAATCCGGAATTATACGAATGGTTTTTAAAGCATACGCTTGCATGAACCCGGTACGCCGGTCAAGGCGAACGGATGATATATCAACAATATACAAGATTGAACAGGCGCCTGGGACGTACAGCACAAGAGTTGTGCTGGCCCAGGTGTTTTTTTGCATTTCACGGTTTGCTTTTTGGTCCGATGCGAGCTAATCCGAAAATCGTCCATGATAAACCTCTGAATGTCAATGTGCAGGCAGGTGCATGTGCCGTATGATCAGCTTATACGAGGGGAGCTATCCCCATTTTCAGTCGAGGTGATTATGAATGAGTTCAGGCATGCACACGGGAGATTCCGTGATCCGTTATACGCTGAATCAACCGGACAAGCAGATTCGCCCGGGAATGATGTCCGGCCGAGGCGGCAGAAATCCGCACGGCGATTTTTATGATTTTACCAACTATTATATGACCCGAAACGGCAAACCCCATATTCCGGTGGTAGGCGAATTTCACTTTGCCCGATTTGCGCATTTGCAATGGGAAGAAGAACTGCTGAAGATGAAGGCAGGCGGGGTCAACATCGTGGCTACCTACGTTTTCTGGAACTTCCATGAAGAAGAGGAGGGTGTGTTCGACTGGGCGAACCACCTGAATTTGCGTCATTTCGTGGATCTTTGCGGCAAACATGAGCTGGCCCTGATCGTCCGCATCGGTCCGTTCTGTCATGGAGAAGTCCGCAATGGAGGCATGCCCGATTGGCTGTTCAGTTATCCTTTCGAAGTCAGATCGAACGATTCCGGATACCTGCACTACGCTGCGCGTTTGTATCGACAGATTGCACGGCAATTGAAGGGACAGTACTTTCAGGAAGGCGGGCCGATCATCGGCGTTCAGTTGGAAAACGAGTACATGCATGCCGGAGCGCCCTTGGACGCTTGGGGATATAAGGCTGGCAAATACATTACTTCCGGGCGGGACGGGGAAGAGCATCTGGCCAAGCTGCGCGAAATTGCGATGGATGCAGGCATTCGCCCATTGTTTTTTACCGCTACGGCTTGGGGAGGGGCCGCCGTGCCTGAAGGAGGCGTGCTGCCCATGCTGGCAGGATACGCCTATACGCCGTGGATTCCCGATCAACCGCCAAGCGGGGAGTATTTGTTCCGCGACTTGCATGAATCTCCGATGGAGCGGGTGCAGTATGACAGCCGCGAATACCCCGCAGCCTACTGCGAGCTGGCGGGAGGAATGCAGGTCAGCTATCATGCCCGGCCTTACGTCGACGCAAGCAGCGTGGAAGCGATGACGGTGGTGAAGCTGGCGAACGGCAGCAACCTGATCGGTTTTTACATGTATCACGGGGGGACCAATCCTGCCTCGCAAAAGGGTTATTTGAACGAGCATGCCTTGCCTAAAATGACATACGACTACCAGGCACCGCTCGGCGAATTCGGACGGGTTGGCGAATCGTATGACCGCATCCGCATGTTATCCATGTTCCTGGAAGCTTACGGCGAAACGCTTGCGCCGATGGGCTGCGTCATTCCCGAAGAGCAGCAAACGTTGACGCCGGACGATACGACAGGACTGCGCTGGTCCATGCGCCAGCAAGGCGGTATGGGATTTGTTTTCCTGAACAATTATCAGGATCATGTGCAGATGCCGGATCGGCAGGTACGCCTTGAGTTGGATACACCCCACGGCATTGTGAATTACCCATATGAGGGAAGCCTGCAGCTGAAAAGCGGGTGCGCCGCCATTTTGCCGTTCCATCTCGATCTATATGGCATCAGACTGGTCAGTGCCACGGTGCAGCCGCTTACCCGTTTCGTGTCGGAAGAAAACGACGAGGTTACCGTTGTATTTTATGAGCATGAAGGGATGAAAGCGGAATATGTTTTTGAAGCTTCTTCCATAAACAGCCTTGAAATGGAGAGAGGAAGCTTCAAGGAACAAGACCGGATGGTTGTGATCTACCCCGAGCCGGGCAAGGATAGTGATATCAAGGTGACCACGGCCAATGGACGCATCATCCGCATGTTCACGCTGACCCGCGAGGAGGCGCTGCAAACGTATCGTTTTCGGTTAGGCGGTCAAGAACGTCTCATTATCGGCAAGAATCATCTTTATGTCAAACACGATCAGTTGATCTGTACTTCGCCGGGTTCGGCAGAAACGGAATTGGCGATATATCCCATGCCGGATCAGGTTGCCGCGTCCGCCTTTGCCGAACTGTCATGCGGAAAACAAGGGCAGTTCGGACTCTACAGGCTGAAGGTTCCCGTCTACACCCCCGAATTGCAGATCGAGTATCCGAAGGAGCACACGGCCGTCCTCCATATGAATACCACATGGCCCGAACAGATCGAGGATGTGTTCGTGGAAGTGGATTATGAGGGAGACGTGGCACAGGCTTATCTCCACCGGCGGATGCTGACGGATCATATTCAATACGGGGATACATGGAAAATCGGATTGAAGGAGTTCGTTATGGAGCTGGAAGAGCGTCCGCTAAGATTAATCATTACGCCGATTCGAAAGGGAACGGTAACGAGCTTTGTCAATCAGGCTTACGTCGAACAATTTGATGGGATCGAGCTGGGGGAATTTCGCCGAATCGAGGCTGTACCTCATTACCGGGTTGGTTTGACCGTGAACGGATAATGTGTAGAGTTTTAGAGGGATACGAGAAGGGTGCGTTATTTTTGCTGTGCCTAGATTGAAAAAGTTCAAAATAACAAAACGATCATAGTAGGCAGGCTGCCTGTTATGATATGGTAAAGACATGCCGAATGCATTCGTGCATGTCTTTTGGCTTGGGCAGCGAATGATGAATAAAGAGTGGGGGTGATGAATAAAGAGTGGGGGTGAAATGCATGGAGATAACGCTTGTACGGAATGAAGTTCGGAAACAGGGAGCCTACTGCATGCGCAGCATGCAGCAATCCCCCGGTTACGTGAGAAAAGTCGAATGGACGGAGAAGCAGGCGAGTGCCGGACTGAACTATCTCCAGTTGAAACGAGGAAAAAAAACGCTTGGATTCATCGAATATGCTCCAGGCGAGCAAGCGTGGAGAGTCGTTCATGCGGACGGGTACTTGGTAATCCACTGTTTGTGGGTGGGCGAGACCGGAAGCGGGCTTGGAACAGAACTGATCCGGCATTGCATCGAAGATGCCCGGCAGCAGGGAAAACGGGGAGTGGCCGTGCTGACCAGCACGGATTCGGGATGGGCGCCCGACCCGGCCATATTTGTCAAAAACGGCTTTGTACCGGCGGATCAAGCCATGGATTTATTCGGGCTATATGTATATCCGTTACGCGGAGATGCGGAAATGCAGCAATCCCCCGCCCGGTTTCCGGACAATTGGCGCGAAAGGCTGGACATGTATCCGGACGGCCTTACCGTGCTGCGCACGGATCAATGTCCTTATCTTGAAATTGCCACCCACAACCTGCTCGCAGCGGCAAGATCCATCGGTATTGAGCCAAACATCATCGAGATCGAAACACGCGAGCGCATGATGGAATTGGCCCCAAGTCCTTACGGCGTCTTTCATGTCGTTTATCGCGGGGAATTGATTTCGTACCACCGGATGACGCCGAAAGGTTTTCTGAAACGGATCAGCGAAATCGACCGGCAACAGTCAAAGCAGGCACCTTGACACCCTTGTCAGGGTGTTTTTTGCATTAAAGCGCATACTTCAACGTATTTCTTTTGAATATTTCCGTTTATTTTTAAAATCTATTGTTTTCAAAACAAAACAAAGATGTTACACTCTGATTATGAACAAAACAAACATTATCGGAGGGAAATGAATGGTACAGAGTTTATGGAATTCAGCGCAGGCTTCGGAGAAAACAACGGGACTCGAACAGTTGGTCTACCGTTCCAACCTGATCGGAGCAGACCGCCGCGTATGTAATATTTATGGCGGCAACACGTCCACGAAAACAACCGTGAAGGATTTCCGCGGTCGCGATATCGAAGTGATGTATGTCAAAGGCAGTGGTTCCGACCTGGGTTCCATGGAAGCGAAGCATTTTACGGGGCTGGCGCTGGAGGATATCCGCCCGCTGATCGAACGCGAAGCGATGACCGATGAAGAGATGGTAGAGTATTTGGGGCATTGCATGATCGATGCGAAACATCCGCGTGCTTCCATCGAGACGCTTTTGCATGCGTTCCTTCCATATAAACATGTGGACCATACACATCCGGATGCGATTATCAGCCTTTGCTGCGCGGATAACGGCAAGGAGCTGGCCAAAGAGATTTACGGCGACCGTTTCGTATGGGTCCCATACGTGCGCCCGGGATTCACGTTGTCCAAGATGATTGCTGAAAGCGTATTCTCCAATCCGAATGCCGAGTTGGTGCTGATGGAGAAGCACGGCCTGGTTACATGGGGAGAAACCTCCGAGGAATGTTATGCGCAAACGATCAAAATCATCAATGAAGCCGAAGCGTTCATCGAAGCACGCGTGGATGAAGGCAGCCTGTTCGGCGGCGTGAAACATACGGCACTGCCCGCAGAGGTACGTCGCCAAATCGTGGCCCAGGTCATGCCTACATTGCGGGGTGCCGTTTCGGACAGTAAAAAAATGATTCTTTCCTTCGATGACCAGGACGACGTGCTCGCTTTCGTCGGCGGTGCAAATTCCCCGAAACTGTCCCAAGTGGGAGCGGCTTGCCCGGATCACCTCGTTCATACCAAAGTGGTGCCTTTGTTCATCGATTGGACGCCAAACGCGGACGACGTGGACGGCTTGAAAGAAAAGCTCGTGCAAGGCGTGGCCGCTTACAAGGAGCAGTACAAGCAATACTTTGAAGAAAACAAAAACGAAGGCGACGTCATGTTCGAAGCGGCGCCGCGCGTCATCCTCATCCCGGGCATCGGCATGATCAACACAGGCAAGAGCTGGGCGCTCTCCCAGGTCAGCGGCGCGCTCTACCATCGCGCGATCGCGGTCATGCGCGGGGCAACGAGCCTCGGCGAGTTCGTGTCGCTTAGTGCGAACGAATCCTATAACGTGGAATACTGGCCGCTCGAGCTGTACAAATTGTCCCTCGCTCCGGCAGAAACCGAATTTTCGCGCAAGGTGGCCTTCATTACGGGCGGCGCCGGCGGCATCGGCAGTGAAACGGCACGCAGATTGGTGTCCGAAGGCGCCCACGTCGTATTGGCGGACTTGAACCTCGAAGGTGCGCAAAAAGTAGCGCAGGAGATCAATGACCAGTATGGCGCAAACCGTGCTTACGCCCTTAAAATGGATGTAACGGATGAAGCAGCCGTTCAGGCCGCATATGCCGAAGTTGCCGTGCAATACGGAGGCGTGGACATTATCGTGAACAACGCAGGGCTGGCAACGTCGAGCCCGTTTGACGAAACGTCCCTGAAAGAATGGAACCTGAACATGAACGTGCTCGGCACGGGATATTTCCTGGTGGCCCGCGAAGCGTTCAAGCTGATGAAACAGCAGGGCATCGGCGGCAGCATGGTGTTCATCGGTTCGAAGAACTCCGTCTATGCGGGCAAAAGCGCGTCCGCTTACAGCGCAGCCAAGGCACTGGAAGCTCATCTGGCCCGCTGCATCGCGGCGGAAGGCGGCGAATTCGGCATTCGGGTCAACACGATTCTGCCGGATGCCATCCTGCAGGGTTCGGCGATCTGGAACGGTTCGTGGAGAAACGAACGTGCAGCTGCTTACGGCATCGAGCCGGACCAATTGGAAGAGTATTACCGCAAACGCACGACATTGCTCGTGAACATTTATCCAAAAGACATTGCCGAGGGCATCGCTTTCTTCGCTTCGTCCAAATCGGAAAAAACGACAGGCTGCATGATGACGATCGACGGCGGCGTACCGGCAGCATTCACGCGATAAGAAGGGAGAACGATCGGTATGGACAATCAAGTCAAACAGGCTTACGAAGCGGCCAAATCGCTTTATGCCCAACATGGAATCGACACGGACGAGGTGCTCAAAAAACTCGCGGACATCAAGGTCTCGGTGCACTGCTGGCAAGGCGATGACGTTAAAGGTTTCCTTAACAAGGATGGGGAGCTGACCGGCGGCATTTCGGTAACGGGACAATATCCCGGGGCGGCTACGTCGCCTGCGGAGCTTCGCGGCGATTTGGAAAAAGCCTTTTCGCTGATCCCCGGCAAACATAAAGTGAACCTGCATGCCATCTATGCGGATACGGACGAGCAGGTGGAATTGGATCGGCTTGAACCGAAGCACTACGAAAATTGGGTGAAATGGGCGAAAGAACAAGGGCTTGGATTGGATTTCAACCCGACGTGCTTCTCCCATGAAAAATCCAGCGACGGCTTTACGCTGAGCCATCCCGATCCGGAAATCCGCCAATTCTGGATTGACCACTGCAAAGCATCGCGCCGCATCGGCGCTTACTTCGGCGAGCAGCTCGGGCAAACTTGCGTCACGAACGTATGGGTTCCCGACGGCTTCAAAGACAATCCGGTCGATCGCATGGCACCTCGCAAACGGCTTAAAGAATCCCTTGACGAAGTATTTGCGGAGAAGCTTGATCCAAAGCATCATTTGGATGCGGTAGAGAGCAAGCTGTTCGGTCTGGGCTCCGAAGCGTACGTGGTCGGTTCGCATGAGTTTTACATGGGGTATGGCCTGCAAAATGATACGCTAATCTGCCTCGATGCCGGGCATTTCCATCCGACAGAGGTCATCTCGAACAAGTTGTCTTCTCTCGCTTTGTTTACGAGCGGCATTTTGCTGCACGTCAGCCGTCCGATGCGCTGGGATAGCGATCATGTCGTCATTATGGACGATGAGCTGCTGGAAATCGCGCGCGAGCTTGTCCGCCATGATTTGCTGTCCACGACGCATATCGGCCTTGATTTCTTTGATGCAAGCATCAACCGCGTAGCTGCCTGGGTTATCGGTACGCGCAATACGATCAAAGCGCTGCTGCGCGCCATGTTGGAGCCTGTGGACGCATTGAAACAAGCTGAACTGGAAGGCGACTATACCATGCGTCTGGCGCTCACCGAAGAGTTCAAGTCGTATCCGTTCGGTGCGATCTGGGATTATTATTGCGCACAGCAAGGCGTGCCGGTACGCGAGCAATGGATTGCCGACGTTCAATCGTACGAAAAGGAAGTATTGTCGCAGCGGCAATAAACCGGCCTGAGTTTCTGAAAGGTTTACGTGGTTAGGCAGCAGTTTGCAAAAGATTTGTAAATAGTATACCCCGCTATCCTAAATTTTCATTTCGGCCACCTGGGAACATCTTTCCGGGTGGCTTTTTTGCAGCCTCCAAGCCGTATCCCGCGATCTTCATATCCTTCGCCATGCATAGTTGCAGCGGATTTTTCCATAATAGGAATAGGTGTGTCCAGCGATACGTAGCCTGGACCTAGATGAAGAGGAGGCTGTGACGTGAACCCTGATGACAACAAATTGTTCGTTGCCGCGCTTGGCGGCGTAAATGAAATCGGCAAAAATATGTATATTATCCAGTACCGCCGCGATATTATCGTGGTGGATTGCGGTTCGAAATTCCCCGACGAAACGCTGCCGGGGATCGATCTGATCGTTCCGGACGTAAGCTATTTGCTGGAAAACGAAGAGATGGTGAAAGGGCTAATCGTTACGCATGGTCATGAAGACCATATTGGGGGGATCCCTTATTTTTTGAAACAGCTCAACATTCCTGTTTACGCTTCCAGATTGACCAGAGGGTTGATCGAGTTAAAGTTGAGAGAGCATAGAATGCTTCGGGAAACGGATATGCACACCATCGACGCAAAGTCGAACATTACGCTTGGTGAATTCGACGTTTCATTTTTTGCAACGAGCCACAGCATTCCGGATTGCCTGGGTATCTTTTTCCGTACGCCTGTTGGAAATGTTGTGCACACCGGGGATTTCAAGTTCGACATGTCGCCCGCAAGCGGGCCTTATCCGGATCTGCATCGCATGGCCGAAATCGGCAAACAAGGCGTGCATCTGCTGCTTTCCGAGAGCACCAATGCCGAACGTCCCGGATTTACGCCTTCCGAGCGGGTGGTCGGGGATCATATTTTGGATGCATTCATTCGTGCCAAGCAGAAAATATTCATCTCCACGTTTGCGTCCAACGTCAGCCGCGTGCAGCAGATCGTTAACGCTACGTTCCAGACCGGTCGCAAGCTGGCGCTGCTCGGAAGAAGCATGGTGAACGTGGTCGATGTGGCGAGTGAGCTTGGGTATTTGGACGTGCCGGAAGGTTTGCTTATCGAAGCTGTCGATGTGGAACAATTTGCGCCGAGTGAGGTGGTCGTCCTCTGTACGGGCAGTCAGGGCGAACCGATGGCAGCGTTGTCGCGCCTCTCTTCAGGCAAACATCCGCACGTTAGAGTTGCCGCCGGTGATACGGTCATCCTTGCAGCCGGAGCCATTCCGGGCAACGAACGCAATCTCGCTCATGTCATTGACAACCTCTATGTGCTTGGGGCCAAGGTTATCTATGGCTCTGGCGGCAGTACAGGCATGCATGTGTCGGGACATGGCAGCCAAGAGGAATTGAAGCTGATGCTTACGCTGATGAAGCCCGAATACCTCGTTCCCGTACACGGCGAATTCCGCATGCTGTACCAGCATCGGCTGTTGGCCGAATCCGTCGGCATGGACGGGGATCACGTCTTTATCGTCAACAATGGGCAGATGGTGCAGTACAAGGATGGCACCGCTTCGCTGGGACCGAGAATCCCGTCCGGCAACAGTCTCGTCGATGGCCTGATCATGGGAGATGTGGGCAATGTCGTGCTGCGCGACCGCAGGCAGCTATCCTCGGACGGCATGCTCGTGATCGTCACCACGCTGAGCAAAACCGAGAAACAAATGGTGACGGCCCCCGAAATCATTTCGCGCGGGTTCGTCTTTGTCAAAGACTCGGAGGAGTTCATGAACGAGCTGTATGAGCTCGTCACGGGCCGCATGGAAGAGTTGACCGAAGCGGGCGTGAACCAGTGGAACGTCATCAAACGCAAACTGAAAGACGAGCTTGGCAACTATATCTATGCCCAGACCAAGCGCAGACCGATGATTTTACCGATCATTATCGAGGTCTAAGCCTGGGACGGCAGAACCATTTTCCGCGTATGAAAACATGAATGAATATGTAGGTTGGAAGAAGGGGCAGTAGCGATACTGCCTCTTTTTGGTGCGCGGTTATGAAGGAGAGATATGTATATAAAGTCTTATTTTTTATCCTTTTTATTGAAAATAAAGATAAAATATTAATTTATTTACTGATAAAGACGATAAATAGTAAATTAAAACATCTAAGAGAAAAGAAGGTGTTTGGTTTTATGTCCCCAGTAACGATCAGTTATGAGCAATTGCAGATTCAGCCGTTTGAAATCCGGATCCATGAAGTTTCATTCCATGCGAAGGTGCACGAGCACGGAAGGCTTGCTTTTACAGGAGTGATTCCGGAAGAAAAGGAAGAGCAGTATGTGCGAATGGCTGATGAGAGCACGCCTGTGGAATTGTTGTATACGGACGATCAGGGCCGAAAACAACGCTTGTTTCACGGAATCATTCTGAAGCTCCGCGTGAGGGTGGAGAACAAGGTGTATTGGCTTGAGGGGGAGGCGGTGTCTCATTCACACGCCATGGATCTTCGGCGGGAAACCCGTTCCTTTCAGAACGCTTCGCTGTTGATTCCCTATGTGATGCAGAAAATATGCGGCCTCTACCCGGATGGACAAGTCTTCAATACATTTACCGAGAAAAAAAAGCTCGGTGGTTATACGCTGCAATATCAAGAGACCGATTGGGAATTTCTGAAACGGCTCGCTTCGCATTACCACACGGTACTTATTCCCGTATCAACGGAGGAACGCATCCGCATCTATCTCGGACTGCCCGAACATCGCGATGCGGGCAAGCTTGAAGCCACGCATTACCGGATGTATAAGGACATGCTTGCCTATCAGAAAGAAGCCAAATCGGGGAAGGGCGAGCTGAACGAAAAAGACTTCATCCGCTATGAAGTCCAGGTTCGCGACCGTGTGCTTCAGCTTGGCGACATCGTTCAGTTCAAAGGAAATTCGCTGCATGTATTCGAGATTCGAACCGAGATGAAGCAGGGGCTGCTTGTCCATCACTATGTGCTGGGTCACCGGGCATCGGCGTATCGTCGGAAGCGGTACAATTCCCGACTGGTCGGCGCGTCCATTTCCGGAAAGATCATGGGCGTGGTGAGGGATGAGGTCCAGGTTCACCTGGACGTCGATCAGGAATGGAGCCTGGCCACGGCCCATCTGTTCCCGTATTCCACCATGTATGCATCGGAAGATCAGACCGGATGGTACTGCATGCCTGAGAAAGGCGACAGCATACGCCTCTATTTCCCTAATGCCCGGGAAAACGAAGGCATTGCGCTAAGTTCGGTTCGCCAAAAACTGCCTGCTGAAGAAAGTGCGGGAAGTACGGCATCTCCGGCATCTCCAGCATCTGGCGTGTCATCGCATGCCGGCGGGAGCGGGAGTCCAGGCAGCGGTGCCGCAGGGGGCGGAACCACAACCATCGTGCAGCAGCAGCAGTTGCAACCGATCGTCAACTTCGACAAGGACCTCAAGGAAGATCTGATGGCGAATCCCAATACGAAATTCCTGCTTACGCCGACGGGACAGAAGATTACTTTTGAAGAGGATCGAATCACGATCACCGGGGCGACTGGAGGAGCGACGCTGACATTGACCAGTGCGGGAACCATCATCCTGAACTGTGAAAACAAAATTACGCTGCAGGCCAGCAAACAGGTGGAATTGGTCGCGGAGACGGTGACCCTGCAGGCCAATCAAATCGATATGTCCACAAAGGATGGCAACGGGGGTTTGAAGATTGATCAGGGACAAGTCGTCATTAAAGGCATCGAGATTTTAATGAACCAATAAATACGCGGGGGTTGAACGATGCATCAGGTAGAACTATGGCAGCAATTTCTGGAGCAAGAAGCACTGCCGTGGCGGAATGCCAAAATACGCGAGCTGCATGAATATTATACGGCGAACAGAGGCGAGATCAGGGAAGGTCTTGTTCCGTTATTCGGCGCGTTATGTGAGAATATCAAACTTCAGCAGGCACGCGGAGAGCTTGGAGATTGCAGCACGATCCACGTTTCGCTGATGCGGACCAGGCTTAGCCAAGGGGACCCTGCGTACATGCTGCATGCGAGCGATCGACGCCGGGAAAGCGAAGTCCCTTTGAGCGGATTTCTGTATGATGCCGGCTGGATCTATCGCTTCATGAACGAGTGGTTTGAGGAATGCGAGCTTGGGCGCAGACGTTATATGAATCGCATTGACCAGGCGGCATTGGATTCATGGCAGGCAGGACAGTTGTATCCTTTTCACGTGTATATGGTTCATGCCGTTCGTCATGCCATGGAACCGATTCGGACCTTGGATTCCTTTGAAGGCATCCGAAAAGACGGCCACTTTGAAGTCCGCGTGGGGGAATATCTGGATCATGATGTCACCGAATCCGTGTATCGTGTCAACCGAATCCAGAGGAGTTCCATCACATGTAAAGGCTGGTTGGAAAGCCGCCTGCCGTCCGAATATATTTACGAGCATATTGCCGGAGTGGATCTCCAACACGGAAATTACGCGGAGCTGGATTTCAATTACGCCAGATTCGAGGAAGCGGATCTGAGCGGCAGTCATTTTGAAGGGGCAAGCCTGCTTGGCATACGTTTCGAACGATGTCGCTGCATGCAGGCCGATTATGGGCAAACGCTGCTGTTCGATGCGGATTTTCGGGAGTGTGACCTGACGGGTGCCAGATTCGATGGGGCACTGGGCGGGCGGGATTCTTTTGTGGAGACGCACGGGCTTGTTTATGGCATACATGGTGTTCTGTTTCAAGGTGCCAATCTGAGTCATGCAACATTCAGATATGCCAGAATCGCGGGTGATTTCGCAGGTGCAATACTGGAAGGAACGGATTTTACGGGAGCGGACCTATCCGGCAGCCGGATGCTGGCACAGGATCGATTTCGAGTTGGATTAACCCCCGAGCAGCGGGCTTCCGTAGAGTGGATTGAAGTTTAGGAGAATGAGGAGAGGGAGAGGGATGGGATGGAGCATTACATCATCGAGCATGACCGTCGTCTGCTGCAGCAAGCGCAAAGCATACAATGGCCGGAACGAATGCTTCAAGGGTACAGTGAAGCGGCCAATGAAGAAATCGTGTTTGTGAAATCAGGCAAGGGTTATTCGTCTCCCTGTGTCATCGACCATTATCCAGTCCAGCTATTTACGGAGAATATTGCCACAATCATGCTTAAAGCTGAACCTGACCTTCAACGGAAACGAGTGGTCGTCATGAACCTGGAGCAGCAGAATCAAACGTTCTACGACTGGATCGCTCTGCCCAAAGTGTCTGGAATGGACCCGGAGCGAATTCGCGTTCAGGCCGGGCAAGTGACAGGGTTGGAAATGAATCTCCGGAGCTTAGAGGAAAGTTCAATCTGGTGTATTCCTTATTACCGTTCATATCTGGTTATAGTTCGGCTGGATGTTGCAGAAAAGTTATTAAAGGCGGGAATATACGGCTTAAACATAAGACCAATTCGGATAACAGAAGGGGAAGAGTAGATGGGGATTACAGATACCATTCTAAAAAAGGACACACGGAACAAATTGCTTGCTTCTCCTTGGAGAAGCGAGGATACCTACGTAACTGCAGGTGCCTATATGCATTGTACGTTCGGAACCCATGAAGAGGTACTTAACAAGCTGGAGCCGAATGGAATCTATATTAACGGGAGCCCGATGCTCACGGTGGATGATTGTGTACCGTCGACCTCCGAACCCGGAACCATTCATGGCATTCCTTTTGCAAAAATGGGACAGGAAATCGACGGAAACTTTTATTCATTCGGTTATTGCCGGAGTGAGCTGCATCCCATGAAGCTTGCTGAAAAGATAACAGGACCGATGTCGGATCCGTCTTATATGATTGATCCTGATCCAACAGAACCTACGATGGGAAAATCCATATATCCATGCTCGCCGCAACTGATGCCCACGGTATCGGCCGCGGCTCCGACACAGGCTCCGTTTACGGCGAAGGCAGCCTTGCAGCAAAGTGCCCTGATTGCACTGCCTATGCTTGATTCGCTGGTGGATGCATTAACCGGAGCGAAAGCTCAATGGACCAACGGCAGTCCCAATGTATCCATTCAAGGGGTACCTGCGCTCACGAGCAAGTCCTGCCTGTATTGCAAATGTGGTGGAAAGATCGGTTTGCTCACGAATGGCATGGACCCGGCTCCCCCTGAATTTTCGGTCAGGTAACGGTAAAGGGGGAATGATGGGTGGAGGTTATTTATCAGGGAGATGGATACGAGTTAAGCTGGCCGTATAAAATTAAGGACTTGCGAAGCTTTCGGGTTGAAAGAGCGTTTAACGCACATGCGAAGTGTGTGTTTTCCGTTCGCATGAGTGAAGAAGAGGCAGAGCAATGCCTGTTGCATAGCAGCTTTAGCGACAGTCTGATTTTGCAAAAAATGACGGATTCCAGGCCGGAGAGCTGGTTTGCCGGAGGAATTACGAAGGTAGACATCCAAATGGAGGACGGAATTCCGCTGGTGGAGGTCCATGCTCTCTCGCGGAGTTATGTGATGGATATGACACCGAAGAGCCGTTCCTACCAGAATAAACGCCTGACCTATACGGAGGCGGTTCGCCAATTGGCTGGAAGGTATCCCGGAGGGGACGCCCAGAACATGGCTACGAGCGATCAGTCATCGATCGGCGCCTTGCTGGTGCAATCTGAAGAGACGGACTGGCAATTTCTCCAACGTCTTGCTGCGCGGGTAGGAACCGTGATTTTGCCGGATGTCACGATGGATGCGCCGAGGGTGTTTTTCGGTGTACCCGATTTGTCGTGGGGCACAGAGATTGTGGCCATAAGATATACGGCTTTAAAAGACAGGGGGCTGTATAAGCAGCTGAAAGCCCATGCCGAAGGAGATGACGCCAATCAACTGATCGAGTCCGATTTTGTGAGCTATCGGGTCACGACGGAGCAATTCTGCCAAGTTGGAGATGATGTTTCTTTTAAAGGACAGATCTGGGTGGTGTCCGAGTCTGTGATCAGCTATCGATCCGGCAGGTTGAGATATGAGTATTTGCTGGTCAAACGGCAAAGCTTGCGACGTAAATCCAGGCGGAATGAACAGCTTCAGGGCAGGTCCCTGGAAGGGCGCGTCATCAAACGGGCAAACAACATGGTGAAGGTTCATCTGGACATCGACGACCAGCATGATGATCACGCCAATTGGTGGTTTCCCTATTCGGGCGAAGGCAACAATATCTTTCACTGTTTGCCGGAGGAAGGCGCACGAATCAAAGTGTACTTCCCGAGCGGAACGGAGAAGCAGGCGATGGCCATTAACTCCGTCCGGGGCAGCAGCGAAGAGATGAAAGGCCGAACGGTTTTTCAGAAGCCGGAGACCAAAGTGTTCGAAATGCCGGGAGAAGCCCGGATGCAGCTCGGCGACGACGGAGTCCTGTTCAAGAAGGGAAGCGTCAGCCTGCATTTGGATGCGGGAAACATTAGCCTGAACGCCACGGAAGATTTGCTGGTCGTTGCGAGTAGTCAGATTGAGGTCGGCTCGGGAAGCGACAAGGGTATGCTGGAGTCCTTCCGAATTCAGGCCGAGCAGCAGATTGTGCTGCAAACCAATGTGGACCAATACGTAGTTCTGAATGGAAACCGGGTAGGAATCCAGAGCAAAAAAGTGGATCTGCAAAAGGTCGACGTGGATTTCATGGAACTGCTGACCGAAGAAGAACTGGAAGAATTGTATTTGGACATGCTGGCCGATGGCGAGATCATGAAAGAGGAACTGGATTTGTCGCTGCAATTACGAACGGCGGTCCAGTTAACGGATGCACAACGTGCAGACATTCGCAGCAAGGTTGCCGAGACGGCCAAAAACGATCCCAATCTGTCGGATCAGGCGAAGACCTGGATGAGCAGCAAATCGGCGGAGGAGCAAAAAAACGTCTATCAACAGAAATACGTAAACCAGCCAGCCGCCGAGCCCGAAAAGAAAAGCAAAGAACAAAAGCAAGCAGAGCTGGAGCAGCAGCAGACATACGATCAGATGGATCGCGACCGCACGGCCATTCACAACTGGCAGCAGCAATCCAAGGAGATGTGGGCGAAAGAAACAGCAGCAGGAAAAACGGAAGCCGAAATTCAGGCGATGCTGCCGCCCCCTCCGGTACTGAGTACGAAGTCTTCATCTTCTCAAGGGAACGCCAGTGGCAAACCAGGACTGATGGAACGCATCATGGATTCCACGGGGCTAGGGAATGTATTGAATCAGATGAGTCCATGGCTGGAGCAGGTAGAGCTGAATGACGTGATTCCGCAAAAGCCGGATTATTTGAGCAAACAAACGCAAAAAACGGTATACTTATCCAGATACACATTTCAAGTATTGATCATCGACCCGCAAATGCTGATCGCCGAGTTTAACGTTATTTTTGGCGTGGTGGCCATTATTGCGGCCATTCCGACAGGCGGAAGCTCCTTGTATTTGTTGGCTGCCGCGGATGCGGCTCTAGGTGCGGCGATGATCGTCGTCAATGT